>CAISYC010000048.1 GCA_903889565.1 uncultured beta proteobacterium | reverse complement strand
CACGGAGATGGTGATGCCTGGGGACAACATTTCGATCACGGTGACGCTGATCCAGCCGATTGCGATGGAAGAGGGGCTGCGCTTTGCGATTCGCGAAGGCGGCCGCACCGTCGGCGCCGGCGTCGTCGCCAAAGTGATCGAATAATCATGGCCGCCGTGAAAAGCCAGAAGATTCGCATCCGCCTGAAGGCGTTCGATTATCGTTTGATCGACCAGTCGGCGCTCGAAATCGTGGATACCGCGAAACGCACCGGCGCAGTCGTCAAGGGCCCGGTGCCGTTGCCGACGCGCAAGGAACGTTTTGACGTGCTGCGTTCGCCGCACGCGAACAAGACCTCGCGCGACCAGTTCGAAATCCGCACCCATCTGCGTTTGATGGACATCATCGATCCGACCGATAAGACGGTCGATGCGTTGATGAAGCTCGATTTGCCCGCAGGCGTGGACGTCGAGATCAAGCTGTAGAAATTGTCGTAGAAACAGGGGCCGGGTTTGATTTGTCCGGTCTTAAAGTGAATGGCCGGCCAATTGCAGTCGGCACCCGTTCCCGGCCTTGATGTCGGGGACAGGCTAAAGAAAAGGTGATTAACATGAGTCTAGGATTAGTCGGTCGCAAGATCGGCATGACCCGCGTGTTTACTGACGATGGCGATTCCATCCCGGTCACCGTGCTGGACGTGTCGAACAACCGCATCACGCAGATCAAGACAGCCGAAACCGACGGCTATTGCGCGATCCAGGTTGCATATGGAACCCGCCGCGCCAAGCGCGTCAACAAGGCGGCGGCCGGGCACTTTGCCAAGGCCGCAGTCGAAGCCGGTTCTGTGCTGAAGGAATTCCGCGTCACCCCCGCGCAACTGGCAAATCTGAAGGTCGGCGCCGTCGTCGGCGTGGATGTCTTTCAGGTCGGCCAGAAGGTCGACGTTGCCGGCACCTCGATCGGCAAGGGTTACGCCGGTGTTATCAAGCGCCACCACTTTTCGTCGAACCGCGCGACGCACGGCAACTCGCGTTCCCACAACGTGCCCGGTTCGATCGGCATGGCGCAGGATCCGGGCCGCGTCTTTCCGGGCAAGAAAATGACCGGTCACCTGGGCGACGTCAAGCGCACCACCCAGAACCTCGTGATTGTCCGCATCGACGCCGAGCGCCAGTTGCTGCTTGTGCGCGGTGCGATTCCGGGCTCCAAGAACGGCGACGTCACGGTTTATCCCGCGGTGAAGGCCGGCAAGACCGGCAAACCGGCGGCGAAACCGGCGGCAGCTAAGGCAGGTAAATGATGGAACTTAAACTGATTGATCAGGCCGGCAAGTCAAGCGCCAATGTCTCGGCGACCGACGAGGTGTTCGGCCGCGAATTCAACGAGTCGCTGATCCACCAGGTCGTCACCGCCTACATGGCGAACGGGCGGCGCGGCACGCGCGCGCAGAAGGATCGCGGCGAGGTCAAGCACTCGACGAAAAAGCCGTTCAAGCAAAAGGGGACCGGTCGCGCCCGCGCCGGCATGACCTCGAGCCCGTTGTGGCGCGGCGGGGGCAAGATCTTCCCGAACCGCCCCGATGAGAACTTCTCGCACAAGCTGAACAAAAAAATGTACCGCGCAGGCGTGTGCTCGATCTTGTCGCAGCTGGCGCGTGAAGGGCGCCTGTCGGTGGTGGACCAGTTCACGCTCGACGCGCCGAAGACCAAGCTGCTGGCGCAGAAAATCAAGAGCATGGGCTTTGAAAACGTGCTGATCGTGACCGATGCCGTCGACGAGAATCTCGAGTTGTCGTCGCGCAATCTGCCCAATGTCAACGTCGTCACCGCCACGCACGCCGATCCGGTCAGCCTGATCCGCCATGCCAACGTGCTGCTGACCAAGAATGCGGTGGCGAAATTCGAGGAGCTGCTGAAATGACCGCCGCTACCGTTATCCGCAATACCGAGCGGCTGATGAAGGTGCTGCTGGCGCCGGTGGTGTCCGAAAAAGGCACCTTCGTCGGCGAAAAGAACAACCAGTACCTGTTCCGCGTCGTCACCGACGCGACCAAGCCGGAAATCAAGGCTGCGGTCGAGCTCATGTTCAGCACCAAGGACAAGAAGATCGAGGTCGTGTCTGTGCAGGTGTCCAACGTCCTCGGCAAGGAAAAGCGTTTTGGCCGCTTTATCGGCCGCCGCAAGGACTGGAAAAAAGCCTACGTCCGCCTGAAGCCGGGCCAGGAAATCAACTTTGTGGCAGGGGAGGCTAAGTAATGGCACTCATTAAAGTCAAACCGACCTCGCCCGGCCGCCGTGCGGTCGTCAAGGTTGTCAATCCGGAGCTGCACAAGGGGCGTCCGCATGCCGCGCTGGTTGAAAGCAAAAACCGCAAGGCCGGCCGCAATAACCTGGGGCACATCACCACCCGTCACCAGGGCGGCGGACACAAGAAGAACTACCGGATCATCGATTTTCGCCGCAACAAGGACGGTATCGTCGCCCGCGTCGAGACTATCGAGCATGATCCGAACCGCAGCGCGAACATTGCCCTGCTGTGCTACGCCGATGGCGAGCGCCGCTACATCATCTCGCCGAAGGGCTTGGTGGTCGGCATGCAGTTGCAGAACGGTGCCGAAGCGCCGATCAAGACGGGCAATGCGTTGCCGTTGCGCAATATTCCGGTCGGCACCACCATCCATTGCATCGAAATGATGCCGGGCAAGGGTGCGCAGCTGGTTCGCGCAGCCGGCGGTTCGGCGCAGTTGCTGGCGCGCGAAGGCGACTACGCACAGCTGCGTTTGCGTTCGGGCGAGATCCGCAAGGTTCACGTCAACTGCCGTGCCACCATCGGCGAGGTCGGCAACGAGGAGAACAGCCTGCGTTCGATCGGCAAGGCCGGCGCGCAACGCTGGCGCGGCATTCGCCCGACGGTGCGCGGTGTCGCCATGAACCCGATCGACCATCCGCACGGCGGCGGTGAAGGCAAAACCGCAGCCGGCCGTCATCCGGTGAGCCCGTGGGGCACGCTGACCAAGGGCTATCGTACGCGCAAGAACAAGCGTACCAACAGCATGATCGTGCGTCGCCGGCACGCCAAGTCCAGCGCGGCATAGCGAGGTAAAAATATATGGCACGTTCGATTAAAAAAGGCCCGTTCGTCGATTACCACCTGATGGCCAAGGTGGAGGCGGCGCGCGCATCCAACGACAAGCGCCCGATCAAGACCTGGTCGCGCCGCTCGACCATACTGCCCGACTTTGTCGGTCTGACGATCGCGGTGCACAACGGCAAGCAGCACATCCCGGTCTATGTTTCGGAAAACATGGTCGGCCACAAACTCGGCGAGTTTTCGCATACCCGCACGTTCAAGGGGCACTCGAAAGCCGGCAGCGTTTCGTCCGACAAGAAATCCACTGTTGCGCCGGCTGCTGCAGCCGGGCCCAAGAAATAACGGGGAGCCACTATGGAAACCAAAGCAATACTGAGCGGTGTGCGTCTGTCGGCGCAGAAGGGCCGTCTGGTCGCTGACCAGATCCGCGGCCTGCCTGTGGACAAGGCGCTCAATGTTCTCGCCTTCAGTCCGAAGAAGGGCGCGGTCATCATCCGCAAGGTGCTGGAGTCCGCGATCGCCAACGCCGAGCACAACGACGGCGCCGATATCGACGAGTTGAAGATTACCCGCATCTACGTGGAAAAAGGCCCGGTGCTCAAGCGCTTTCATGCCCGCGCCAAAGGCCGCGGCGTGCGCGTGCTCAAGCACAGCTGCCACATCCACCTCACCGTCGGCGACGGAAGGAAATAACTATGGGTCAGAAAATACATCCGACCGGGTTCCGGCTTTCGGTCTTGCGCAACTGGTCTTCGAAGTGGTATGCCAACAGCAAGGCGTTCCCCGGCATGCTGCAGGAGGACATCAAGGTTCGCGAGTTCCTCAAGCAGAAGCTCGCGCATGCCGCGGTCAGCAAGATCATCATCGAGCGCCCGGCCAAAAACGCGAAGATCACCATTTTCAGCGCGCGCCCAGGCGTCGTCATCGGCAAGAAGGGCGAGGACATCGAGTCGCTGAAAGCCCAGCTGCAGAAACTGCTGAAGGTGCCGGTTCATATCAACATCGAGGAAGTGCGCAAGCCCGAACTCGATGCGCAGTTGATTGCCGATTCGATCGCCCAGCAGCTGCAGAAGCGCATCATGTTCCGTCGCGCCATGAAACGCGCGATCACCAATGCCATGCGTCTCGGTGCCCAGGGCATCAAGATCATGAGTGCCGGCCGTTTGAACGGCATCGAAATCGCGCGCACCGAGTGGTATCGCGAAGGCCGCGTGCCGTTGCACACGCTGCGCGCGGACATCGATTACGGCACCTCGGAGGCGAAGACCACCTATGGCGTGATCGGCATCAAGGTCTGGGTATTCAAGGGTGAAATTCTGACCAAACACGAACAGCCGGTAGCAGCGCCGATCGGCGTTGCCGATGCGACTCCGGCACCGGAAGCGCCGCCGAAGGCCGCGCCGCGCAAGAGAAGGACCTCAGGAGCGAAAAATGCTGCAGCCAGCTAGAAGGAAGTACCGCAAGGAACAGAAGGGCCGCAACAAAGGCGTTGCGACCCGCGGCAACAAGGTGAGCTTCGGCGAATTCGGGCTGAAGGCGCTCACGCGCGGGCGTCTGACTGCCCGCCAGATCGAGGCGGCGCGTCGTGCCATGACGCGCCACATCAAGCGCGGCGGACGCATCTGGATCCGGATTTTCCCGGACAAGCCGATCTCGCAGAAACCCGCCGAAGTCCGTATGGGCAACGGCAAGGGCAATCCGGAATACTGGGTCGCCGAAATCGTGCCAGGCAAGGTGCTCTACGAGATGGACGGCGTGGCCGAGGCGGAGGCCCGCGAGGCGTTTCGTCTGGCCTCGGCAAAACTGCCGCTGCGCACGACGTTTGTACACCGCATGGTCGGAGGTTAAACCATGAAAGCAAGCGAATTGAGAGAGAAGAACCCGGCCGAACTGCAGCAGGAGCTCAATGAACTCCTGAAGGCGCAATTCAGCCTGCGCATGCAGGTTGCGACCCAGCAGTTGACCAATACCAGCCAGATCAGGAAAGTGCGCCGTGATATCGCGCGCGTACGCACCCTGCTCAACGAGAAGGCGCGCCAGTCATGACCGAAACCACCGCGAACAAGCGCACGCTGACCGGCCGCGTCGTCAGCGACAAGATGAACAAGACCGTGACCGTGCTGGTCGAGCGTCGCGTCAAGCATCCGCTCTACGGCAAGATCATGACGCGTTCCCAGAAATACCACGCGCACGACGAAAAAGGCGAATTCAAGATGGGCGACGTCGTCACCATAGAGGAATGCCGGCCGATTTCCAAGACTAAGGCCTGGCGCGTCGCCAAGCTGGTCGAAAAGGCGCGTGTCATCTAGGTTTGCCGGGGTGGCGGCGAAGCATATTCGCCGCCCCTTGAAAATAGTTTCAAAGGGTGTTGCTGCCGCGGCAAATCCGCAGTAGAATCGCGGACTTTTCCGATGCCTCAAAGGCGCCGGAGAAACCAACCAAACCCGGACGGGTTCCAAGACTGACCGCAGGCAACGCAGAGCGGATCAAGTTGGAAGCAGGTGCAGTTTTAAAGCGAGAACAAAATGATACAGATGCAATCCATTCTGGATGTTGCTGACAACACCGGCGCGCGCGCGGTGATGTGCATCAAGGTCCTCGGCGGTTCCAAACGGCGCTACGCCGGCATCGGCGACGTCATCAAGGTCAGCATCAAGGACGCGGCGCCGCGCGGCCGCGTAAAAAAGGGCGAGGTCTACAACGCCGTGGTGGTGCGTACCGCCAAAGGCATTCGCCGCGCCGACGGCTCCGTCATCAAATTCGACGGCAACGCGGCGGTGTTGTTGAACGCGAAGCTCGAACCGATCGGCACCCGTATTTTCGGACCGGTCACGCGCGAACTGCGGAACGAGCGCTTCATGAAAATCGTGTCGCTCGCGCCGGAAGTGCTGTAAGCGCGAAGAACAAACGGGACTATTCGTATGCGCAAAATCAAAAAGGGTGACGAGGTCATCGTCATTACCGGCAGGGACAAGGGCAAACGCGGCGCAGTATCGCGCGTTGTCGATCTGGAGCATGTTCTGGTGGACGGCGTGAACCGCGTGAAGAAGCACCAGCGGCCGAATCCGCAGAAAAACCTTCAGGGCGGCATCGTTGAGAAGGACATGCCGCTGCACGTGTCGAACGTGGCCATCTTCAATCCGGCGACCAAGAAGGCCGACCGCGTCGGCATCAAGGTGCTTGACGACGGCCGGCGCGTGCGCTTTTTCAAATCCAACGGCGAAGTGATCGACGCATGAGTACGACGGCGAAAGCAGCAAAGCCGGCTGGCAGCGCCCGGCTTCATGTGCACTACAAAGACAGCGTGGTGCCGCAACTGACCAAGCAATTCGGCTACAAGTCGGTGATGCAGGTTCCGCGCATCGAAAAGATTACGCTCAACATGGGCGTGGGCGAAGCGGTCGCGGACAAAAAGATACTCGACAACGCGGTCGGCGACATGGCGAAGATCGCCGGCCAGAAGCCGCTGGTCACGAAGTCGCGCAAATCGATCGCGACTTTCAAGATCCGCGACAACTACCCGATCGGCTGCAAGGTCACGCTGCGCGGCACCCGGATGTATGAATTCCTCGACCGCCTGGTGACGGTGGCGATCCCGCGGATCCGTGACTTCCGCGGCATTTCGGCCAAATCGTTCGACGGCCGCGGCAATTTCAATTTCGGGATCAAGGAACAGATCATTTTCCCGGAAATCGAGTACGACAAGATCGATGCCCTGCGCGGCATGAATATCACCATCACCACCAGCGCCAAGAGCGACGACGAAGGCAGGGCGCTGCTGGCGGCATTCAAATTTCCGTTCAGGAACTGAGCCATGTCCAAACTTGCATTGAAGCTGCGCGACCAGAATCGCCGCAAGACCGTCAAGAAATTCAGCGCCAAGCGCGCCGAACTGATGGCGCTGATCAACGACCAGAAACTGAGCCCGGAAGACCGCTACGAAGCGCGCCTGCGGCTGCAGAAGCTGCCGCGCAATGCAAGCCCGGTCCGTTTGCGCAATCGTTGCGCGATCACCGGCCGCCCGCGCGGTGTTTACAGCAAGTTCGGCCTCGGTCGTACCAAGCTGCGCGAGACGGTAATGCGCGGCGAGGTTCCCGGTGTGATCAAGGCCAGTTGGTAAGGCGCAGGAGAGGCACATACCATGAGCATGAGTGATCCGATCGCCGACATGTTGACGCGCATTCGCAATGCGCAGATGTCGGAAAAAGTTTCTGTATCCATCCCCGCCAGCAAGGTCAAGGCGGCGATTGCCAAAGTCCTCAAGGAAGAGGGCTATATCGACGACTTCGCATTGCGTGCGTCCGATGGCAAGCCGACCCTCGAAGTGGGGCTCAAATACTACGCCGGTCGCCCGGTCATCGAGAAGCTTGAGCGCGTGAGCCGTCCCGGCCTGCGCATCTACAAGCCGTGCGACAGCATCCCGAAGGTCATGAACGGACTGGGGGTCGCCATCGTGTCGACTTCCAAGGGCGTGATGACCGACCGCAAGGCGCGCGGTCTCGGCATCGGCGGCGAAGTACTGTGCATCGTTGCATAAGACGGCCAGCGAGGAATTGCAATGTCAAGAATAGGTAAAGCGCCGGTTGATCTTCCGAAGGGCGTGGAAGTGCAACTGGCCAACAGCGAGATTTCGGTGAAGGGCCCGCTCGGCACGCTCAAACGCGCGCTGTCCGCGCATGTCACCGTGCAGAAGGTCGAAAACGAATTGCGCATCGCGCCGGTCGGCGACAGTCACGCCGCCGATGCGATGTCAGGCACCACCCGCGCGCTGCTCGCCAACATGGTGCAGGGCGTGACCAAGGGCTACGAGAAGAAGCTGCTGCTGGTCGGTGTCGGTTACCGCGCGCAGGCCGCCGGCGACAAGCTCAATCTGACGCTTGGCTTTTCGCATCCGGTGGTGCACCAGATGCCGGCCGGCATCAAGGTGGAGACGCCGACGCAGACTGAAATCGTGATCAAGGGCATCGACAAGCAGGTGGTCGGGCAGATCGCCGCCGAGGTGCGCGCCTACCGCAGTCCGGAACCGTACAAGGGCAAGGGCGTTCGCTACTCGGACGAGACCGTGGTCCTTAAAGAGACCAAGAAGAAATAGGGGTTGTCATGAAAGACAAGAACGAATCGCGTCTGCGGCGCTCGCGCCGGACCCGTCACCAGATCAAGCAGGTGCAGGCGGTGCGTCTGACCGTGCATCGCTCGAACGGCCACATTTACGCGCAGGTCATCGACGCCACCGGTTCGAAGGTGCTGGCGAGCGCATCGACCGTGGAGCCGGAAGTGCGCAAAAGCATCAAGAACGGCGGCAATGTGCAGGCCGCCGCCGAGATCGGCAAACGCATCGCCGAAAAGGCCAAACAGGCCGGCGTCGAGACGGTTGCCTTCGATCGCAGCGGTTATCGTTATCACGGTCGCGTCAAGGCGCTGGCCGAGGCCGCCCGCGAACACGGACTCAAGTTCTAGTCAGGAAACAATATGGCGAAACTCCAGGCAAACAAGATGTCGACCGGTGGTGACCAGCGCACCGACGGTCTGCGCGAGAAGATGGTCGCGATCAACCGCGTCACCAAGGTGGTCAAGGGCGGCCGCGTGATGGGCTTCGCCGCGCTGGTGGTGGTGGGCGACGGCGACGGCCGCGTCGGCATGGGCAAGGGCAAGGCGCGCGAAGTGCCGGTCTCCGTGCAGAAGGCGATGGACGAAGCGCGTCGCAAACTCGTCAAGATCAATTTGAAGAACGGCACGCTGCAGCATGCGGTGGTCGGTCGTCACGGTTCGGCGCGTGTTTACATGCAGCCGGCCTCCGACGGCACCGGCATCATCGCCGGCGGCCCGATGCGCGCGGTTTTCGAGGTGGTGGGCGTCACCAACGTGCTTGCCAAGATCATCGGTTCGACCAACCCGTACAACGTCGTGCGGGCGACGCTCAACGGTCTGCAGGCGATGAACTCGCCGGCCGAAATCGCCGCCAAGCGCGGCAAGACGGTTGAAGAGGTAACGGGGTAATCATGGCCAAAACCAAGGCGTCCGGGAAAACCATCAAGGTTACCCAGATCAAAAGCATCATCGGCACCATCGGTTCGCACCGCGCCACCATGCGTGGTCTGGGCCTGCGCCGGATTAATCACACGGTCGAGCTGATCGATACGCCGGCGGTCCGCGGCATGATCAAGCGCGTCGACTACCTCGTGAAATGTGAGGGCTAAATGTTCCTGAACACAATCAAGCCGGCTGCCGGCGCCAAGCACGCCAAAAAACGTCTCGGCCGCGGCATCGGCAGCGGTACCGGCAAGACGGCGGGGCGCGGACACAAGGGCCAGCATGCGCGGGCCGGCGGTTTTCACAAGGTCGGATTCGAAGGCGGCCAGATGCCGCTGCAGCGCCGTCTGCCGAAGCGCGGTTTCGTTTCGCAGATGCGCGGCGATACCGCCGAAGTGCGTCTGGGCGATCTGAATCGCCTGAAGGCGGACGTGATCGATATCCTCGTTCTCAAAGCATCGGGTCTGGTGCCGATTCACGCCCTGACCGCGAAAGTCATCGTGACCGGTGAACTCAAGCGCAAGATCACGCTGTCGGGGTTGCTGACTTCAAAGGGTGCCAAGGCCGCAGTTGAAGCCGCCGGCGGCACTGTCGAAGTGGCAGCGACCGCTGAAGCGCCGAAGGGCAAGGGCAAGAAGGCTGCGGCCAAGGTCGCGGCGATTGCCAAGGCCGAGACGCGCGCCGCCACCAATTCGGCGTCGATCGCCGCCGAAAACGCGAAGACTGCTGCTGCTGCGGACGCTGCCGCCGAAGCCAAGCCGAAAGTCAAAAAAGCCAAGCCGGCGGCTGACGCGCAACCTGCCGCCAAGCCGGCCAAGGGCGCCAAGGACGGCGCCGGCAAGAAGACCAAGAAGGCCTGATCGAGTTGGCAACCCAGGACTCCATGTTCGGCATGCAGGGCAAATTGGGCGACCTCAAGCGTCGCCTGTTTTTCCTGCTTGGCGCGCTGATCGTTTACCGCATCGGGGCACATATCCCGGTGCCCGGTATCGATCCGGTCGCGCTCGCCGAACTGTTCAAGTCCCAGAAGGGCGGCATCCTCGACATGTTCAACATGTTCTCGGGCGGTGCGTTGTCGCGTTTCACCATACTCGCGCTCGGCATCATGCCGTATATCTCGGCCTCGATCATCATGCAGTTGATGACCGTGGTGTCGCCGGCGCTCGAAGCGCTGAAAAAAGAAGGCGAATCGGGCCGCCGCAAGATTACCCAGTACACACGCTACGGCACAACCGCGCTGGCCACCTTCCAGGGCCTCGGCATTGCCATTGCGCTCGAATCGCAGCGCGGCCTCGTGCTGGAACCCGGCCTTGCCTTCCGGCTGACGACCATGATTACGCTGGTCACCGGCACCATGTTCCTGATGTGGCTAGGCGAACAGATTACCGAGCGCGGTCTCGGCAACGGCATTTCGCTGATCATTTTTGGCGGCATCGCCGCCGGCCTGCCGCATGCCGTCGCCGGCACGCTTGAATTGCAACGCACTGGTGCGTTTTCGATCCTGTTCATTTTTGTCATCGCCTTCCTGGTGGTCGGCGTCACCGCGCTGGTCTGCTTCGTCGAGAGCGGCCAACGGCGCATCCTGATCAACTACGCGAAGCGCCAGGTCGGCCGCAAGATCTACGGCGGGCAGGCCTCGCATCTGCCGCTGAAACTCAACATGTCGGGCGTGATTCCGCCGATCTTCGCCTCCAGCATCATTCTGTTCCCGGCGACCCTCGGCAGTTGGTTCGGCAGCGGTCACGAGATGCGCTGGCTGTCGGATATCGCCAGCACGCTGCGTCCCGGCGAGCCGATCTACGTGTTCCTGTATTCCGCGGCCATCGTGTTCTTCTGCTTCTTTTACGCGGCGCTGATGTTCAGCCCGAAAGAGACCGCTGACAATCTGAAGAAAAGCGGCGCCTTCGTGCCCGGCATCCGTCCCGGCGAACAGACCGCGCGCTATATCGAGAAGATCATGCTGCGCCTGACCCTCGTCGGTTCGGTCTACGTTACGCTGGTCTGTCTGCTGCCCGAATTCCTGATCGTGTGGAAACAGGTGCCGTTCTACTTCGGTGGCACCAGTCTGCTGATCATTGTTGTGGTCACCATGGATTTCCGTTCGCAGGTCATGAACTACATCATGAGCCACCAGTACGAGAGCCTGCTGAAGAAGGCGAACTTCAAGGCCGGCGGCATATTTCCGGCGCGCTAGATGGCAAAAGAGGAAACGATACAAATGGCGGGGGAAATCGTGGAAACCCTGCCCAACGCAACATTCCGGGTCAAGCTGGAAAATGGCCACACGGTTCTCGGCCACATTTCCGGCAAGATGCGCATGCATTACATCCGCATCCTGCCCGGCGACAAGGTGACGGTTGACGTTTCACCCTACGATTTGACGCGCTGCCGGATCACCTTCCGCGCGAAATGAGAATGACGGAACAGCAAGGAGCAGATCATGAAAGTACGCACCTCGGTAAAAAAAGTATGCCGCAATTGCAAGGTCATCCGTCGCAAGGGTGTCGTGCGCATCATTTGCAAGGACCCGCGTCACAAGCAGCGCCAGGGTTGATTGCAGGTTCGGTATATGCCGAATCAAATTAACAGGTTATAATTTCAGGCTTTCGTTTTTTTGGCGCGTTTTCGGTTGCGCCGCACGCAGGAAGGTAGACGAACATGGCACGTATCGGTGGCGTAAATATTCCCAATCACCAGCACGTTGAAGTCGCGCTGACCGCGATCTATGGCGTTGGCCGCAGCCGCGCCCGTTTGATCTGCGCAGCCGCCGGCATCAAGACGGTGACCAAGGTCAAGGATCTGTCCGATTCTGAAATGGACAAGCTGCGCGAGCAGGTAGGCAAGTTTGCGACCGAAGGCGATCTGCGCCGCGAAGTGTCAATGAATATCAAGCGTCTGATGGATCTCGGCACCTGGCGCGGTCTGCGTCACCGTCGCGGTCTGCCGGTGCGCGGTCAGCGTACCCGCACCAACGCGCGTACACGCAAGGGACCGCGCAAGGCGGCGGTGAAACTCATGAAAGCAGTCACAGCGTAATGCAGCGCTGAGAGCGGAAAGCGGAAAAACATGGCAAAGGCAAACACGCGGGTTCGCAAGAAGGTCAAGAAGAATGTGGCCGAAGGTATCGCCCACATTCACGCTTCCTTCAACAACACCATCATCACCATCACCGACCGCCAGGGCAATGCCCTGTCGTGGGCGACGTCGGGCTCGGGCGGTTTCAAGGGCTCGCGTAAATCGACGCCGTTTGCAGCGCAGATCGCCGGCGAGCATGCCGGCAAGCTTGCGCAGGAGTGCGGCGTGAAAAATCTCGAAGTGCGCATCAAGGGGCCTGGTCCCGGTCGCGAGTCAGCCATGCGCGCGTTGAACGCGCTTGGTTTCAAGATCACCAGTATCGCCGACGTGACGCCCGTCCCGCATAACGGTTGCCGCCCGCCGAAGCGGCGCCGCATCTAAGGAGAACCGGCTGTGGCCAGAAATCTAGATCCAAAGTGCCGCCAGTGCCGCCGCGAGGGCGAGAAATTGTTCCTCAAGGGCGACAAGTGCTTTACCGACAAATGCGCGATTGAGCGCCGCAACTATCCGCCGGGCCAGCACGGCCAGAAGAACAGCCGCCTGTCCGGCTACGGCGTGCAGCTGCGCGAAAAGCAGAAGCTGCGCCGTATCTACGGCCTGCTCGAGCGCCAGTTCCGCACGGTTTACAAGAAAGCCGACCAGCAAAAGGGCAACGCGGGCGAAAACCTGCTGCAAGCGCTCGAGTCGCGGCTCGACAACATCACGTTCAAAATGGGCTTCGGGGCATCGCGTAACGAAGCGCGCCAGATCGTCCGTCACAACGGCATCCTGGTCAACGGCAAGCGCGTGAATATTCCGTCGTATCAGCTGCGCGCCGGCGACGTGGTCGAGGTGGCGGCGAAAGCCAAGGCGCATCTGCGCATCAAGGCCGCCTCGGAAGCCGGCGCCGGTCGCGGTTTCCCGGACTGGCTCGAGGTTGACAGCGCCGCCCTCAAGGGCACGCTGAAGAGCCTGCCGCAGCGCAGCGATTTGCCGTCGACGATCAATGAATCGCTGGTGATCGAACTTTATTCGAAATAGCGATGGGAGGCGCGGGAGGCAATATTTTCCGCGCACCGCATTTGCGGCAGGGTTGTTCGATCAGGTTATCGATGACCGCCTAATTGTCAGAGGAACAGGCCATGCAAAGCAGCACTTTTCTCAAGCCTCGCATTATCGATGTGCAGAACATATCGCCGTTTCACGCGAAGGTGACGATGGAGCCCTTCGAGCGCGGCTACGGCCACACGCTCGGCAACGCGCTGCGTCGCGTGTTGCTCTCTTCGATGCCCGGCTACGCGCCGACCGAAGTCAAGATCAGCGGCGTGCTGCATGAGTACTCGACCATCGACGGCGTGCAGGAAGATGTCGTCGATCTGCTGCTCAACCTCAAGGGCATCGTGCTGAAACTGCACAACCGCGACGAAGTCACGCTGACCCTGAAGAAGGACGGCGAGGGCATTGTCACCGCCAAGGATATCGAACAGTTGCACGATGTCGAGATCGTCAATCCCGATCACGTCATCGCCCATCTGTCGGCCGGCGGCAAGCTCGACATGCAGATCAAGGTCGAACACGGCCGCGGCTACGTGCCGGGCACCGTGCGCACCAACCGCGGCGATCCGTTGCTCGAAGCGACCACCTCGCGCGCGGTTGGCAACATCGTGCTCGACGCCTCGTTCAGCCCGGTGCGCCGCGTCAGCTACCAGGTCGATTCGGCACGCGTCGAACAGCGCACCGACCTCGACAAGCTGATCGTCGACATCGAAACCAACGGCGCGATCGAGCCGGAAGAGGCGATCCGTTACGCGGCGCGCATCCTCGTCGACCAGCTGGTGGTGTTTGCCGATCTCAAGGGCACGCCGGCGCAGGCCGAAGTGCCGAAGGCGCAGCAGATCGATCCGATCCTGATGCGTCCGGTTGACGATCTGGAACTGACCGTGCGTTCGGCCAACTGCCTCAAAGCGGAAAACATCTACTACATCGGCGACCTGATTCAGCGCACCGAAACCGAACTGCTGAAAACGCCGAATCTCGGCCGCAAGTCGCTTAACGAAATCAAGGAAGTGCTCGCCTCGCGCGCTCTCACGCTCGGCATGCGCCTTGAGAACTGGCCGCCGGCCGGTCTTGAGAAAGCCTAAGAGGAAATCATGCGTCATCGTCTCGGATTACGGAAACTCAACCGTACCAGCAGCCACCGCCTCGCGATGCTGCGCAACATGACCGTTTCGCTGCTGCGGCACGAAGTGATCAAGACCACCCTGCCGAAGGCCAAGGAATTGCGCCGCGTCGTCGAGCCGATCATCACGCTCGGCAAGAAGCCGTCGCTGGCCAACCGCCGCATCGCCTTCAACCGCCTGCGCGACCGCGACATCGTGACCAAGCTGTTCGGCGATCTCGGCCCGCGCTATTCCAAACGCAACGGCGGTTACCTGCGCATACTCAAATACGGTTTCCGCAAGGGCGACAATGCGCCGATGGCGCTGGTTGAACTGCTCGATCGCCCGGAACAGGCCGAGGACGGCAAAGCGCCGGCCAAAGCGGCGTAAAACAATAACAGGTAAACTTCAAAAGCCGGCCGCGTGCCGGCTTTTTTATCGCCCGCAATGAACGACAGCACGACCGGCAACCCGGTCATCCACTCGATCGGCCACGGCAATCGCGGTGTCACCGAGTTTCTTTCCCAACTCACCGCTGCAGGCGTGCGCTGTGTGGTCGATGTGCGTGCCTATCCGGCCTCCAAGCGGCACCCGCAATACACGCGAATGGCGCTCGAGACCGCTTTGCGCGGCGCCGGTATCCGTTACCTGTGGGAGGGCGAGGCGCTCGGCGGCATGCGCCGTCCGCTCGACGCATCGCTGCATACCGCGCTCAACGATCCGGCTTTCCGCGGTTTCGCCGACCACATGGCGGACAACTCGTTTCGGCAGGCAGTCGCGCGCATTCTCAAACTTGCCGCCGATGCCCCGCTTGCCCTGATGTGCGCCGAGCGCGAACCTCGCCATTGCCATCGCGCCTTCATCGCCGACGCCCTGATGCTGGCCGGCGCGGAGATCCGGCACCTGATCGATCTGAATGACGTGCGCCGTCATGCCCTGAGTGAAGGCGCGCGCCTGCTGCCCGACGGCGGGCTGGTCTATGACGCCTGCGTGCAGCTCGGTCTTGGTCTGAACGAACCGGCGCCGGGCAAATAGGGCCCATGGCGGCACGCCGTCTGCGCGCTGCGCTCAGCGCACACCCGCGGGGGGCGCCGCAAATCAATGTTCGTGCACGTAGCTGCCGGGCGCCGTGCTCTGTACCGGGTGGTCGGCACTACCGAGCGGGCGGGCGGCAATTTTCGGTCCGCAGCGCCGGGCCAGCCAGGCGGTCCAGTTTTCCCACCAGCTGCCCTCGACCTTGCGCTGGTGCTTGAGCCACTCCTCGGGCGTATCGTGCTTCGCTTCGCCGTTCCAGTAGCTGCGCTTGGGCGGGTCAACCGGCGGATTGATGATGCCCAGAATGTGCCCTGAGGACGACAGCGTGTAGCTCACCGGCGCGGCAACATGGCGGGCAATGTGAAAAGTCGCTTTCCACGGGGCGATATGATCTTCCTCGCAACCCACCGCGTAGAGCGGCTGCACGATGGCGCCGATATCGATCGGATGACCGGCGAGGGTGAGGCCGTTTTTGCGGATCAGTTTGTTGTTGAGGTAAAACTCGCGCAAATAAAAGCTGTGCATCGCGCGCGGCATCCGCGTGACGTCGGTGTTCCAGTAGAGCACGTCGAATGACGGCGGCGTTTCACCGTACAGATAGTTATGCACGAAGTAATGCCAGATCAGGCTGTTCGAGCGCAGCATGCGAAATGCGCGGCTCATTTCGCGGCCGTCGAGATAGCCCTGCTGCGCCATCATCTGATCGATGGTATTGACCGTATCCTCGTCGATGAATACCTCGATGCCGCCGGGACGGGAGAAATCGACCAGTGTTGCCAGCAGCGTCCAGTGCGCGACCGGCATCGCCGCGGCGTCGCCATGCTCGCGGTTGAGCCAGGCCATCAGCGCGGCAAGCCCGCTGCCGCCGATGCAGTAGCCGACCGCGTGCACCTGCGGCACCGCGCAGATCGCGCGCGCGACGTCGATCGCCTGGCGCATGCCCTTGATCATATAGTCGTCGAACGTCGTGTCGGCCTGTCCGGCCGCGGGGTTCTTCCAGCTCACAACAAAGACGGTGTAACCCTCGCTCACCAGATGGCGCAGCAGGCTTTTCTTTTCGGTGAGGTCGAGTATGTAAAACTTGTTGATCCATGGCGGGATGACGACGAGCGGCATCGTGCGCACCGAAGCGGTGGTCGGGGCGTACTGAATGAGTTCCATCAATTCGTTGCGATAGACCACCGCGCCCGGCGTGGTGGCGAGGTTCTGGCCGACATGAAAGGCCGAGCGGTCGACCATCTGCACGTCGCCGGTACGCAGATCGTCCAGCCACAGCTTCAGCCCGTTGGCGAGACTCTGACCGCCGGACTCCCATAGCTTGCGCAGTGCCACCGGATTGGTGAACAGGCAATTCGTCGGCGCTACCGCATTCAGCCATTGCCGCGCCCAGAACGAGGCGCGGCGCCGTTCCCTGGCCGGCACGCCGGGCGTTTCAAACAGCGTTTCCTGCAGCCAGTGCGTATACAGCAGGTAATATTGCTTGAGCATCGACGCCGCCGGCAGCTGGCTCCACAGCGGATCGGCGAAGCGCGCGTCGTCGGCGTGGATTTTGACTGACGGTGCGGGTTGCAGCCCGGTCGCGGTCAGCCACGCGTGAAGCTGCAGGCTTTGCAGTTCGCGCACGAGGTCCGCCACCGCCAGCGCCGAATCGGCAGGGTGGGTCAGCCAGCCCTCGGCCACTTTGCCGAAGGACTTGGCGACGCCGAACGGATCAATCGACTTGTCGAGCTTGGCTGCCTGTCCGGCCCAATTCGAGATCACCGTGCCGAAATCAGCCGTGCCCGGTTCCGCGGAAAATGGCTTGTCCATGCGAAAAGTCTACTGCTGCCGCAGCCGGCCGTGCATCTTATTTGAGCAGAGGGTGACCTGGATCAAGCGACGACAGCCATGCGGGCGCGGTGCCGCTGCCGGTGCTAAGCGGATACCGCCGCGTGATAGGCTGCGCCTTTCAATTTCCGCGTATCCACAGGCGAACCCCGATGAAAATCACAAAAATCGAAACCATCGTCGTCGGCATGCCGATGCTGATCGAGGGCGACGTGCTGCCGAAGGCGAGCGGTGTTACGCGCACACGCATGGATACGCTGTTCGTGCGTGTCGATACCGACGACGGCATTACCGGCTGGGGCGAGGGCTTCGGTCATCGCATTTACACGGCGACCAAAGCCGCGCTCGATTCATTCATCGCGCCGATGTGTATCGGCCGCGATCCGACCGAGATCAGCGTGCTGGTCGATGAGCTGCAGCGCAATCTCGGCGGCGTCGGCCGCAACGGGCCGGCGATGTATGCGCTGTCGGCGATCGACATCGCGCTATGGGATATCGCCGGCAAGATTGCAGGCCAGCCGCTCTACCGCCTGCTCGGCGGCTCGCCGCGGCGCGATTTGCCGGCCTATGCCAGCCTGCTGCGTTACGGCGAGGCGCGTGCCGTTATCCATTACGCCGAGCGCGCATTGAAACGCGGCTACAAGCACATCAAGCTGCACGAAATCACTGCGGCGCCTATCACGGCGGCGCGCGAGGTCGCCGGCGCGGACATTCCGATCATGGTCGATTGCAACTGCCCGTGGACCGTTGACGAGGCGATTGCGATGGCGCACAAACTCGCGCCGCTGAATTTGAAATGGCTGGAAGAACCGATCTGGCCGCCGGAGGATCACCGCGGCCTCGCCCGCGTGCGAACGGCCGGCGGCATACCCACGGCGGCCGGCGAAAATGCGATGCTGCCGGAATTCAAAAGCATGTTCGAGCGCGCCGCGATCGCCTATGCGCAGCCGAGCGTGACCAAGGTCGGCGGCATTACGCAAATGCGCAAAGTGATCGCGCTGGCCGAGGCCTTCGGCGTCGATGTGGTGCCGCACTCCGCGTATTACGGGCCGGGCCTGCTGGCGTCGATTCATTGCATTGCCGCGATGGCGAAGGAAACCCTGGTCGAGTGTTACGACGCCGATTTCGCCGAGAATCCGCTGCACGATGCAATCAACCCCGGTGCCGACGGCCGCATCGCAATACCGCAGGGCCCCGGGCTTGGCGTCGAGCCCGATCCTGCGCTGCTCGCCAAATTGCGCATTGCCTGAGCGTGGCGTGGCGCCCTAAGCGGTGCCGTACTTGGTTTCGACGATGACGCCAATGTCCTTCAGCATCGGTGTCGGAAGTATGCCGCCCGCACAGACGATGACGGCATCGTTGTCGATCGTGACGGTGCCGCCATTGTGTTCAAGCACGGCGTGCCCCTGGTCGATGCTGACTGCGCTTGATTCGAACATGACCTTGAGCTTGCCGCTTTTCTCGGCGCCGGCCAGCCGCTCGCGGTTCTGTGGTTTGACGCGACCGAAGGCATTACCGCGATAGGAGAGCGTGGCGTGTGCGCCTGTTTCGCCGGCGATGGCAACCGCAGCCTCGATGGCGCTGTCGCCGCCGCCGACCACCAGCACGCGCTTGCCGCGGTACTGTTCCGGATCGACCAAACGGTAAACGACCTTCGGCAGGTCTTCACCCGGCACGGCAAGCTTGCGCGGAGTGCCGCGCCGGCCGATCGCAAGCAGCACATTGCGCGTGCGGTAATCGGCGCCTGCGGTTCTGACTGCAAATCCGTCGTCGATCAATACGATTTTTTCGAGGCGCTCGCCATAGCGGATCGGCATGCCGACGCGATCGACAATATCCTGCCAGAACGCGAGCAGCGATTCCTTGGAAATTTCTCCCAGCTTCACTTTGCCGACCAGCGGCAGCGTAACCGGCTGGCTCATGACGATTTTGTTGCGCGGATAGTGATAGACGGTGCCGCCGAGCGAATCTTCCTGCTCGATGGTGACAAAGCGCAATTTCTTTTCCATTGCCGCCAGCGTCGCCGCGAGCCCCGCCGGTCCGGCGCCGACAATCAATACGTCGAGCTGGTCGTGCGTGCCGGGTGTCTTGCTGATCGACTCCATGGCCTGACGGCCCTGTTCGGCGGCCTTGCGGATCAGTCCCATGCCGCCGAGTTCGCCGGCGATATAAACGCCGGCGACATTGGTTTCAAAGCTCGGTTTGACCAAAGGGATATCAACACCGCGTCGTTCGGTGCCGAATACCAGTTTGATCGCCTCAACCGGGCAGGCGGCGGCACAGGCGCCGTGGCCGATGCACACGGTCGGATTGATCAGGTGCGCCTTGCCGTTGACCACGCCGATGGTGCCTTCCGGACAGGCGCGCGCGCATGCGCCGGACCCCATGCAGAGCGTGTGATCGACGACCGGATGCAGGCTGGGCGGGTCGGTCAGGCCGGCGGCCTCTGCGCGTCGCATGGTGTCGCGTGCGCGAATTTCGCGGCGTCGGCGCGCGAGCAGATAAAGGCACAGGATGCATGCCAGCGGCAGCGCATAAATCGCCCAGAGTGGAAATTCACTCATGGCTGGCGTGCCCCGCTACCCGCTGCGCGCGCAGGCTGTGGATTGCGCTGGCCATCGATGATTTTGCGCCAGCCCTCGGCGACATGGCAGCGTTCGCACTGGTTGCCGTAGCTGCCAAAGTGCACATCATCCTTTTTTGCGTGGCAACTCGCGCACTCGACCGCCAGTACAGGCTTGTCGGTGACCGCCGTGCTGTGGCAGGCATAACAGCCGACCTTGCTGTGCGCACCATCGAGTTTGAAACGGCTGCGCTGGTTGTGGTCAAACACGGGCAACTTCCACGAACGGGAATCATGGCAGTTTTCGCAGCGCCCGCCGAAGCGCGCGCGGTGCGGGTCGTCCTTGGCATGGCAGCTGCCGCAATCGGCGGTAAGCGTAAATTTGTCCTTCACCGGCACCGTATGGCAGGACAGGCAGGTCGCCTTTGCGTGGCTGCCATCGAGCCTGAAACCGGTTTTGTCATGGTCGAAGCGGCCCGGTTTCCAGCCGCGCGCGTCGTGGCAGTCAGCGCAGCGCGGGCCGAGTTTTTCCTTATGCTGGTCGTCCTTGGTGTGACAGGAACTGCAATCCCGTGACGCATCCTTGAAGCGGTTGTCGGTGTGGCATTGCCGGCATTGCGCCTGGGCGTGGCGCCCGAGCAGCGGAAATTCAGATTGTTTGTGATCGAAGCTGGTGCCGCGCCAGCCGCGTTCGTTGTGGCAGTTTTCGCATTGTTTGCCCAATTGTCCCCGGTGTCCCTTTTCGCGGTCATCGCTGTCGTGACAGGCGGCGCAGGTCATCGGCGGCGGATCGCGGAAACCGCTGTCCTTGTGGCAGCTCGCGCATTTCGTGTCGCGATGTTTGCCGCGCAGGGCAAAGCGCGCGTCGCGGTTATGGTCGAACAGGCTGCCTTTCCACCCGCGCTCCGCGTGGCAGCTCTCGCATTTGTCGCCAAGCGCACCCTTGTGCACGTCGTCCTTGCGATGACAGCTCGCGCACGTGGTCGCGAGTTTCTCCTGCAGCGGCGGTCTGCGGTGGCAGCTTTCGCACTTCACGCTGCGATGCCGGTAACGCAGGGCAAACCGCGTGTCGATATCGTGACTGAAGGTCGGGGCTTTCCATTTGCCGCTGTCGTGACAGGTTTCGCAGCGTCCCCCGAACTGGCCCTTGTGCGCATCGTCCTTGCGATGGCAGCTTACGCATTCGGCCGGCGTGCCGGCGTAACGCTGGTTGATATGGCATTCCTCGCATTTGACGCGCAGGTGGCCGGACAGCAGTGGGAAGTGCGTGGTCGCGTGATCGAAGCGCGCCTCCTTCCAGCCGCGCTCGTCATGGCAACCCGTGCATTTTTCGCCGAGGCCGCCCTTGTGCCGGTCGTCCTTGCGATGGCAGTTGACGCAGGCGGCTGGTGTTTCGCTGTGCTTGACGCGCGGCCGGTGACAGGCGGCGCAGGTCACCGCCGCGTGTTTGCCGCGCAGCGCGAAGTCGGTCATGGCGTGATCGAAGCGGTTTTGATCAAACGCGGCAATTTTCGCCTCACGCCCCTTGTGTTCGGTGTGGCAGGTTCTGCATTCCTGCGGCCGCATGCGGCCGTGATAACCGCTGCCACTGCGCACGTCCGCAGCCACCGGTTTGTGGCAGTCCATGCACAGCCGGGGTTGTGCGGCGCGGTCCATCCGCACGTGGCAGTTCGCGCAATCAACCTCCAGTTTGGCGTGACCCTCGATCAGGCGCCCGGGCATGATCGCCGTTTCGAGATTCTGTGCAGCGTGCGCCGGCATCGAGAACATGAAAGCTGTGACAAGAACCGCCGCCGCAAGCGGGCGTCTAGTAAACGTGTACAGCCACGACATGAATGATCGCGGTGATGACGAGCATGCACAGAAACGGCAGATGCACGACGTGCCAGAGCGAGAACAGGCGCTCGTAGGTCGAGAACTGCGCGGCCTGCTGCGCGGCGCGCAGAACAGCATCGATGGTGCGCAGCAGCGCCTGCAAGCCGGCGCGGGTTGAATCCGCGTGGCCGCCGGCAGGCGACGCCGTTGCGGCCAGCGCGCGCCGCACCCGGCGGTGAACCTGCCAGCGCTTCCAGCCGAGCGAAAGAAAATGCGTCGTACGCTGTTGCCAGCCCGGCGGCGGTGCGGCAACGAGGGCGACAAAGCGGTCGATTTCGGCGTGGACATCCGGCAGTGCGCGCAGATGCGGCGCCAGCGTCTGCAGGTCCCGCTGCAGTGTCTGCTGCAATTCCTTGAGCGTCAGCTCGCTGCCGTAAAGCCCGCGGTGAATCTTGCGATAGAGAAATCTTCCGATCAAGCCGCTGGCGACCACCAGCAGCATCGAGCCGAGCGCCACTGCGGCATTCAGCGAGCCCACGCGAAAAGTCGAATGAAACAGCACGAGCAGCGGGCCGGCGACGCCGCCGATCATGTGCAGGCGAAACCAGTGTTTGAGGGCGCCCCAGTTCTGCATCAACCGGATGCGTTTGCGCAGCGGATAGAGCAGCAGGATCAGCATCAGCGAACCGCCGGCGATTCCCATCAGGTAGCCGATACCCGCGCCGGATGAGTACGGGCTGCCGATGACGACGCGCCAGACCAGAAGGAGCAAAGCAAGGCAGGCGGCATAGACGATGGTGCGACGTGCCGGTGCGGCAAAGTTGAGTGCGGCTGTCGTCGGTTTGATTGTCGCTTGCTGGCTCATGGTCGCCGATGGTGATAAGGAACGCGCGGCGCGCGGGCCGTTCTGATGATGCGGAAGAATAATGTTCTGTGGCCAATCGCGTTATGACATTTCGCACGTTTCTCCGTTCGCAGTGATTGTATTCGGCGACTCGCCGGTGTGGCCGCATGCATACGGCGTGTCCGTAGAGTGCTTTTTTATGTAATGCAAATGTCATTACGTGTGACAAAATATAATTGTCATCATGCATAAAAATAAATTACGTACTGATGAGTAATGACGAAATCATGGATGCAGGCGTGAACAAACACACAGTTCATGCGAAATAAATTTCGCAAGCGTGATTTTTGCACGTGACCTCGTTTTGAAATGCGGACAACACTACAAGCGCTTTGCACAGGAGTTATGCCTTGTGCACAAGTGTCCTTGGAGAGAGGGGCATTGTTTGCATAGCAATGACGAATGAGAGGGACTCATGAGCTCACTACGTACGCCTATACGATTGTCATTGGGAGCGCTGCTGCTGTTGGCTGCGCAATCGCTGCTGGCGGGGACCATCACCGGTTCGCTGCACGACTTCACGAGCAAAAACTGGTCCGGCGGCCGTATCTGCATTGCCTGCCATGTGGCGCACAAGTCCGATACCAGCGTCACCGACGCGCCGCTGTGGAGTCACACGAATTCCACGCAGACCTATACGCTCTACAGCAGCCCGACGCTGAACGCTGGGCCGCTGGCGCAGCCAAGCGGCCTGTCGAAGCTCTGCATGTCCTGTCACGACGGGACGGTCGCGGTCGACAGCTTCGGCGGCATGACCGGTACCACGCAGATTTCGGCGGTCAATAACCTCGGCACCTCGCTCGCCGACGATCATCCGATCGGTTTTATTTACAACACGGCGCTCGCCACCGCCGACGGCGCGTTGTTCGATCCGTCGACCAAGGCGGTGACGATCGGCTCAGGCAGCCAGACCAAATCCGGCACCATCGCCTCACTGCTGCTGTTCAACGGCAAACTCGAATGCTCGTCCTGTCATGACGTGCACAACACGTTTACCGTCGGCACCAGTCACCTGGTCAAGTTGCCGGAGGCGGGCAGCCAGATCTGCCTTTCCTGTCACAACAAATAGCGCGCCGGCGGGGCGCTGCAGCGAAGATCGCCGGCGGCTGTGAGGCGGGGCGGACGGCCATGGCAGGCGGCCTCCGCGAGGGCATCACGACTGAATCCGCAATGTGCTCAGCGGTTCCGGTTGTGTGCGGCCGCCGTCGACCGACGATCCATTTAACCCAGACGCAGTGCATGCGCCGCGATACCGGCGCGGGCAGGCACGGCGTCGTCTGAAAGCGAGCGAACGATGAAATGGAAGAGTGGTTTGCGGCGGGTGCCGATAATGTTGCTGCTGACGGCGTTGTTGCCGGGCTGCGGCGTTTTTTCGGCGCCGCAATTGCTTGCGCTGTCAATGGCAAGCACGGTGGTGGGCGGTTATGCGAATGGCGCTGTGATGGGCGGCAGTACGGTGGGCGTGATACGCAATGTCGCCTTCGCAGGGAAGGATGACGACGAGGCGATCCTCACTGTGGTATCGACCCCGCCGCCGGCGTTGCGCGAGTCCGATGTGCAGGTGGCGGGAAACGCAGTCCCGCCGCGGCTGCCGGCCTGGCTTGAACGCGCCTGCTATTTCCCGAATGCCAGCGGCCACAGTCTGCCGTGCTCCTGAGGAGGCAACAATGAATTGCATCAAAAGAATCGGCTTATGCATCGTGCTCATGTCGGCGTTTTGCCTTGCGGGTTGTCAATCGTCGCCGGTGTCGCTGGGTTCGCCGCAGGATGACTGGCGTGCAAAGACCGCCGCCGTGAGGCCGGGCAAGGCGCAGATCTTCGTATATCGCCATGAATCGCTCGGCTTTGCAGTGCCGATCACGGTCAAGCTCGACGGGTACACCGGTGGCCGCACTGTCGCGCAGACCTACGTCATGTGGGAAGTCGAGCCGGGCCGCCACCAGATCAGTTCCCACGCCGAGGATGCCTCGGCCTTGACGCTCGATGCGGAGCCCGGCAAGTCGTACTACATCTGGCAGGAGGTAAGGGTGGGCGTGTGGAAGCCGCGTTCGAGCCTGCATCGCGTCGATGAGCAGACCGGCCGCAAATTTATTGCCGCGTGCAAATTGGCGCAGGCATGACGCAGCGCATTCCGCACAAACTTCCGGAGATCGCAATGAATCCATTCCAACGACTTGCAATACAGCTGATGCCGGTTCTGGCGGCGATGCTGCTGGGCGCGTGCGCGGCACCAGGCGCCAAGTCGCCGCTGCCGGCGGCGGGCGTGTTTTATCCGCCGCTGCCGAATGCCCCGCGCATCCAGCACCTGACCACCATCGCCAGCGATCGCGACATCAGCGCGCCGGCCAGCGGCTTCGCCAAATTCATCGTTGGCGACGATCCGAATGCGCAGCGCCTGCGCCAGCCGTACGGCGTCGCCGTGTTCGACGGCAAGATTTACGTCGCCGACAGCCGCGCGCCCGGCCTCGCTGTATTCGATCTGAACCAGCGCAGTTTTACGCTGGTATCCGGTTCCGGCAACGGGCGCATGAAGCGGCCGATCAATGTCACCATCGATGCCGACGGCACCAAGTACGTCACCGATACCGGACGCGACCAGGTGCTGATCTTCGACCGTAACGAACGTTTCGTCGGTGCTTTCGGCGCCGAAGGCCAGTTCAAGCCCGTCGATACGGCGATCGCCGGCGAGCGCCTCTATGTTGTCGATATCAAGCATCATCAGGTGCAGGTGCTCGACAAACGCAGCGGGCGCCTGCTGTTCCGCTTCGGCGAGCCCGGCTCCGCGCCCGGCGAATTGTTTCACCCGACCAATATCGCGATCGGCCCGGACGGCGACATCTATGTCGTCGAAACCAGCAATTACCGCGTGCAGCGCTTTACCGCCGAGGGCAAGCCGGTGCGTGTTTACGGCGAGGTCGGCGCCGAGTTTGGCACCTTCAGCAGACCGAAGGGCATCGCGGTGGATCGCGCCGGTCGGCTTTATGTCGGCGACTCGGCATTCGAAAACGTGCAGATATTCGACAACAGCGGCAAGCTGCTGCTCTACTTTGGTCAGCCCGGCGATCGCGCCGAGGGGCTCAATCTGCCGGCCGGCGTCAGCATCGATTACGACAACGTCGAGTTGTTCCGCCGCTATGCCGATCCGGGATTTTCGATCGAATACCTGATTCTGGTGGCGAGCCAGTTCGGGCCCAACAAGATCGACGTGTTCGGTTTCGGAAAAATGCGCGGCATGGATTACGCGCCGGATGCGCGGGCGACCGCCCCGACGCGGGGTGGCCATTGAGCGCCGGCGAATTGCAATGGCGCGCCTTTGCGCATCGCCGCCGGATCGTCGAGTGATATGGAGCAAACGAATCGGCAACCTGCCGCGTCTGCTCGCGCGGCACGGCGAATGTCGCGCGCCGGTTACTTCGGTAACGTGGTCCGGCGTATCGCCGGTGCAGTTCTTTTCTCGCTGGGCGCCGGTGGCGGCAACGCGGCGGAGGAGATCGCGCCATTCCGGCTTACCGGTGTGGAAGGCTCGGCCACCACACGGTTTCTGCGCGACGAGATCGTGACCGCGCAACCCGGCGGCGCGCCATCGCGGCAGATGCAATCCGATCTGCGTCAGGAGGTGTTTTTCATGACCCACAGTTACGCCTATCACCCGGGCTTCGTCAGCCTCGACATCGGCGGCGGGCCGATCCTGCAGCGGCAGAGTTTCACCGCCGATTCGGGCGATGCGCAGTCGCAGGGGGCACTCTACAACTTTACCGGCCGCGCAAATTTTCTGCGCGACAAACCGTATCGCGGATCGGTCTTCTATGATCATCTGAATCCGACCGTCAGCGTGTCGCCGGGGCAGGTGTTGACTCAGCAGAATACCCGCTACGGTTTTGATTTCGCCCTGCTTGCGCCGGTAACGCCGGTGCCGCTCTACATCGACGCCACGCGTTCGCATTTTCAGGGCCGCGGCGCCGACCGCGTGATCGACGATCAGGTCGACCGCGTCGGCCTGCGCGCGACCCGTTCCTTCGGCGCGCTCGGTTCGACCCAGTTCCAGTACCAGAACACGCATCAGGAGTCGATGAGCGGCAGCCCCAATATACCGATCCAGTCGAGCGCCGCCGCCAGCCAGGGCTTCAGTCTCGATTCACGCTTCCAGTTCGGCGGCGCACGCCAGTACGACCTCGTCAACCTGCTCAACTACAACACGCAGAGTTATGCGCTGGAACAGGGAGCAATTCCGGATCGCCGGGATCTGCGCGTGCTGTTCGATCTGCGCGGCCGGCTGTCGGAAAGCCTGCAGACCTTCGGCAACTACAGCTACAGCGCCAGCAGTCAGGGCGAAATTGTGTCGGCGCTGAATGCGGCCTCGGCCGGATTGAGTTATACGATCGCTAAGGATCTGACCACCACGCTGGGCGTGCGCGGCGAGGACAACCAGACCAACCAGTTTTCGGCGCAGCTCTACGGCGTCGACGGCTCCGCGCGCTACCAGCACGCATTGGCCGGCGGCACCGCGCAGGCCAGTTACGGCGTGCGCTACGACCTGCACGATCAGCACGCGGTGGCCAGTCAGACGCCGGTGCTCGGCGAACGCATCACGCTGACGGGCACCACCTACAGCGCGCTGGCGCACCAGCATGTGACCGCCGGCAGCGTGACGCTGAGCAATCTGACGCGCACGCAGACCTTCATCGAGGGCCATGACTACACGCTGACGGTGGTCGGCCTCGAGACGCGCGTGCAGCGTTTGATCGGCGGCAACATTCTCGATGGACAGGACGTGCTGGTCGATTACAGCTACGACGTCGGCGGCACCTATGCCTACACGCAGACCGATCAAACAATGAATCTCGGCTGGAACCTGCGCAGCTATCTCAATCTCTACTACCGGCTCTACGATTCGGCATCGCAACTGACTTCCGGCGCGCCGACTTTCCAGCTCAACACGATACGCAGCAATCTGTTCGGCGCGCGCACCGATCTGCCGCTGGCGAAATCATTCGAGCTGATGGTGGGCGGCGGCTGGGAACTGGAAGACCGGCGTGAGACGATCTCGCCATACCGGCGCATTGCCGAGGACGCCTATGTGCAGACGGAAGAACCGCTGTTCAGTTCCGGCACGCTGCGTTTTTCGACGCGCCGGCTGCGGGTCGACTACGAGAATTCGATCCAGAACATCAATCTGACCGGTTACGATTTCCGTTACTGGTCGCGCCACTGGTTCGGTCTCGATGTTTCGGCCGATGCCGGCTACGAAGTCGATACCGGCACGCCGGTCGAGCGCAGCCGCGTGACCGCTTCGCTGAAGGCGCAATGGCGTTACCGCAAGGCCAGCCTCACATTCGATCTGGGGCATACGCGGGAAACGCAGGCGGCGCTCGACCGCTCGCGCACGCTGGTGCAGATTCTGGCACGGCGGGAATTCTGAGCATGTGTGGATTCACTGCGCGGATCGCATTGCTTCTGTTTGCGCTGTTGCTCGCGGCCTGCGCCGAGGTTGTGCCGAGGCCGGTGGCCGAAGCGCCGCTGTTGTGGCCGCCGGCGCCGGACCCGCCGCGTATCGCCCATGTCATGAGTTTTGCGCAACCCGCCGATCTCGGCATCCAGCGCGGTTTTTTCCAGCGCATCGCCGATGCTCTGTTCGGTGGCAGCGAATCGCGGCTGCAGCGGCCGATGGCGGTGGTCGTGGCCGAGGGCGTGATCTACGTCGCCGATCCGGGGGCCAAAGGCGTGCATCGATTCGATCGCGCCAGCGGCGACTACGCGTTGCTGCATGCGGTCGATGGCGGCGCATTGCCGTCGCCGGTCGGGCTGGCGGCCGGCGCGGCAGGCGAGGTCTATGTTACCGATTCCGTGCTGGCGGCGGTGTTCGTCATCAAGCGCGGCGCCAGGGCGGCGGAACGCATCGCGTTGCGCGCGACATTAAAGCAGCCCACCGGCATTGCGGTGGATCGGGCCACGGGCGGGCTGTATGTCGTTGACACCGCCGCGCATCAACTGCTGATGTTCGACCGCAGCGGCGAACTGCTTGAACGGATCGGTACGCGCGGCGCCGGCGACGGCGAATTCAATTTTCCGACGCTGCTGTGGTGCAATGCGCAGGGGCGCCTGTATGTCACCGACTCGCTGAATTTTCGCATTCAGATGTTCGATCCGCAGGGCCGCTTTGTCGGCAAGTTTGGACAGAGCGGCGACGGCGCGGGAGACCAGTTGCGACAGAAGGGAGTGGCGGCAGATCGCGCCGGCCATATCTACGTCATCGACGCCCTGTTTAACGCCATGCAGGTGTTCGACGAGCAGGGGCGACTGCTGCTGTCGGTTGGCGCGCTCGGACACGAACGCGGCGAATTCTGGCTGCCTGCCGGCATTTTTATCGGCGACGACGACACCATCTATGTCGCCGATTCGTTCAACCGCCGGGTGCAGGTATTTCGTTATGTCGGCGGTGCCGGATGAGGTGGCGTAATTGGCTTGCCGGTTTGCTCCTGTTGTCAGCGTGGTGCGGCGCCGGCGGCGCGCTGGCGGCGCTCGCCACCAGCAAACACAATCTTTCGGCGAGCGGTCCGGGCACGGTCAAGGCGGCGGGCGAGGCGCAGGTCTGCATTTTCTGTCATGCGCCGCACAACAGCAGTCCGACCGCGCCGTTGTGGAATCGTCGCACGCCGGGCGGCAGCTATGTGCCGTACAGCAGTTCGACCGCGAAGGCCAACGCCGGCCAGCCCACCGGGGCTTCGCTGTTGTGTCTGAGTTGCCACGACGGCACCATTGCGCTCGGTGATGTCTTGAACCGCGCCTCGACCATTACCATGGCCGGCGGCGTGACGACCATGCCGGCCGGTTCGGCGAGCAATCTGGGCACCGACCTTTCAGGCGATCATCCGGTTTCGATCCCCTATACCGCGGCGCTGGCGGCGACCCGCGGCGAACTGGTGGCGCCATCGACGCTGACCGGACGCGTCAGGCTCGACGCATCGGGGCAATTGCAGTGCACGAGTTGTCACGACGCCCACGACGACAGCAACGGAAAATTTCTGGTGATCCCCAATCAGGCCTCAGCGTTGTGCCAGACCTGTCACGTCAAGAACTACTGGAGCCTGAGCGATCACCGGCTGTCGGGCAAGACGTGGAACGGTGCCGGCACCAATCCGTGGCCGCACACCAGCGGCACCACCGTGGCGGTCAACGCCTGCGAGAACTGCCACCGGCCGCACACCGCGGGCGGCAAAAAATGGAATCTCAACTACGCTGCCGAGGAAAACAACTGCTATTCCTGTCACAACGGCAATGTTGCCGCGAAAAACATACAGTCCGAATTCGCCAAGTCGTCGCTCCATCCGGTAGCATCGACCACCGGCGTGCATGATCCGGTCGAACCCGCGGTGGTGCAGTCGCGCCATGTCGAATGTGTCGATTGCCACAATCCGCATGCCAGCAATGCGAGCGGCGGCGTGCTGGCCGGTTCGCTGGCGGGCGTGCGCGGCGTCAACATCGCCGGCAGCGAAATCAATCCGGCGACCGCCGAGTACCAGATCTGCCTGCGTTGTCACGCCGACAGTAACGGCAAGCCGGCGCCATACACGACGCGCCAGCTCGCGCAGACCAATACGCGGCTCGAATTCGACACGCTCAATCCTTCATTTCACCCGGTGGCCGGGCCCGGCCGCAGCGCCAATGTGCCGAGCCTGGTCGCGCCGTGGAATACGGCCAGCGTGATCAAGTGCAGCGATTGCCACAACAACAATGCGGGGCCGGGCGCCGGCGGCACCGGACCGAACGGTCCGCATGGTTCGACCAATTTTGCGTTGCTCGAAAGGCCGCATGCGCTGACCGCCGCGCCGACGGCGGGCGACATCTGCTACAAATGCCACAGCCAGACGGTGGTCACGCGCGAATCGCCGCACAACCGCTCGGAGCACCTGCGCTACGGCTGCAAGGCCTGCCACGACCCGCACGGCATCAGCAGCACACAGGGCAATACGACTTACAACAGCCGGCTGATCAATCTTTCAACCACCGATAACACGCCGGTCGGCACCGGTGCTGCCGCCAAGCTGTATGTCGATACGGTCGCCAGAAAGTGCTATCTCAACTGTCACGGCGAGTCGCACAACGGACGCAGCTACTGAGCCCGGGGCGATGCGCTGGTGCGTCCATCGTCCGCATAATCAACACGGCAGTCTGCAGCGCCGCCGCACAGCACGGTTTCGAGCAGGCCGGCTGCCGAGGCTGCGCTCGCCGGTTGCGAATACAGCGGTATGCGCCACGCGCGCGTGGAAAATACTTCGGCCTCGCCGCGCAAGGTGACCGGTCGCATGTCATGACCATGCGCAACCGGCGCGGCATCGCGCTCGCGCAGTGTATCGGCCGGCGCCGTCGCGGTGTCCGCGCGTGTGCGCTGCGGCACGCAGGAGACATGGAAATAGGCGTCGTGCTCCTGATTGCAGGCCCAGTTCACACCGCCGGCCGCGGCGTCATCGCGGCTGTTCGCGGCATTGAGGCCTGTCGCCAGGGTCAGGGCCAATACGCTGCTGGAGAACATGGCAATTGTTTTCATTCGCGCCCCCTTGCGTTTGTCCGCAATCATCATGCGGACGGGGTTCAAGTGTATGCCTGTGCGTCGTGGCGTGCACCACGCGCGAACATGGACGCCGCCGGCGCCCCGGGCGTAAGCTAGGCAAAAAACACCGGTTGAAGCGAACGATTGCGCGGATGGCAACCGCTCCATGGGGGATTGATGCGAGGGAATTTTTTGGTTGCGGCGGCGGTCGCATTGTTGTTGTCGCCCTTGCCGGCCGTTGCCGGCTACCCGAACAAGCCGATTCGCATGGTGGTGCCGTTCACGCCGGGCAGCGCGACCGATGTGATTGCGCGCATGCTCGCGCCGAAACTGGTTGATAGCTGGAAGCAGCCGGTGGTGATCGACAACCGGGCGAGCGCCGGCGGCACCGTCGCCGGCGCCATCGTCGCCGGCTCGCCGCCCGACGGCCACACGCTGATGCTGGCCTCCTCGGTGTTTGCCGGCAGCGCCGCGCTGTATCCGAATTTGCCGTACGACACGCTGAAGGATTTTGCCGGCGTCACCCAGATCGGCAGCACGCCGATGCTGATCGCAACGTCGCCCGCACTCGGTATCAAAACGCTGCGCGAGTTGATTGCGCTGGCGCAGCAGAAGCCCGGGCAGATCAATTTCGGTTCCTCGGGTATCGGCAGCGGCACGCATGTCGGCGGCGAGTTTTTCAAACTGGCGGCGCACATCGAGATTGTGCACGTGCCGTACAAAGGCACGCCCGAGGCGCTCAACGACGCCATCGCCGGCCGCATCCAGTTTGTCGTCACCTCGGTGGTGCCGGCGATCCCGCTGGTCAGGAGCGGCCGCCTGCAGGCGCTGGCGATCACCACGCGCGAGCGCCTGCCCGCGCTGCCCGAAGTGCCGACGGTGGCGGAGGCCGCGCTGCCGGGATTTCATTACGACGGCTGGTACGGCCTGATCGCGCCCGTGCGCACGCCGCGGGCGGTGATCGATCAACTCGCGCAGGAGGTCGGCCGCATCCTGCGCCTGCCCGACATCACCGAAAAACTGGCCAGCCTCGGCGCCACCGCGCGGCCGACCACACCGGCCGAATTCGATGCGATGGTGCGCAATGAAATCGCGATCCGCGGCAAGGTGTTGAAAGCCGCGGGTGCAAAAGCGGATTGAGCCGCGATGAAACGCCTGCATAGTATCGCGGGAATTTTGCTGCTCATCGCGCCGGCATGCTGTGTGACGCCGGCCGGCGCACAGGATGCGGTGAGAGCCCTGCGCGTGGTGGTGCCGTTTCCGCCGGGCGGCGCGGTCGATACGCTGGCGCGCGCGCTGTCGGCGCCGATGAGCCGCGGCCTGGGCCAGAATTTCGTCATCGACAACCGGCCCGGCGCAAATACGGTGATCGGCAGCGAGGCGGTCGCGCGCGCTGCGCCCGACGGCAATACGCTGTTGCTGATGGCGACCAGTTTCACCGTCAATCCGTCGGCGCATGCGGGCTTGCCGTACGATTCGCTGAACGATTTTGCGGGTGTCAGCCGCGTCGCCTACAACCCGCTCATCATCTGCGTGCATCCGTCGCTGCCGGTGCGCACGGTGCGCGAGCTCGTCGCACTCGCCCGCGCGCGGCCGCGCCAGCTGACGTGGGGGGTGGCCAGCATCCTCGGTGGCGGGCGCATCGCCGGCGAATTGTTTCGCGAAGCCGCCGGCATTGAATTGATCAACGTGCCGTACGGCGGCGGCGGTCCGGCGACCGTCGCGCTGCTCGGCGGTCACACCAGCATGATGGTCGGCAACGTGCTCGAATGTTCGCCGTATCTGGCCTCGGGGCGCGTGCGCGCGATCGCGGTGACTTCGCTGGCGCGTTCGGCCGCGGTGCCGCAGGTGCCGACGGTGGCGGAATCCGGCTATGCGGGCTTCGATGCCACCAACTGGTTCGGCGCGGTGGTGCGCGCCGGCACGCCGAAGCCGGCGGTCGATAAACTCAGCGTCGAAATCGGCCGCGCGCTGCAACTGCCCGAGGTCAACGAAGCGCTGTTGCGCATCGGTCTCACCGCGGGGGCGATGACGCCGGCGGAGTTCGATGCATTCATCCGCAGCGAAATGCAGAAAAACGGCCGCATCGTGCGTTCGTTGAAACTCAAGGTCGAATAGGCGCGGGGGTGGACCGATGAGCGCATGCCGGTTATTGCAATCGATACCAGCCCGCCTGCGGTAACCGTGACGTTGGCGAGATGGCGGGGTTTTCCGTGCGGCTACTGTGCTTCGCGGTCGTGCTCGCGAAATGGCGCCGCCTGGTCAGGGCCGCGCGCATCGAAGCGGATTGAGCGTTACACTGTTTGACCGGCCGCCATTGGCGCGGCCCAGTTTGCGGAGCATGCCGATGAAAACCGCCATTGCCGTCGTATCGTTGTTGTCGCTGGCCGCCTGCGGCGTCGAAACCGCGACCACCGCCGCCACTGGCGCGGTGATCAAGAAGCAGGAAATCGAAGAAGGCAAGAAGACCATGGAGCGCACCCAGGCCAAGGTCGAAGACGCCATGCAGCAGATGCAGCAGCGCGCTGAAAAAGACAACGAAGCGAAATAGCCCGGTGTTTATTCCGCGCGCACGTTGGCGGTACGCGCGACCTTGCCCCAGCGCGCGGTGTCGTCGCGGATTTCGACGGCGAACTGTTCCGATGAATTGCCGATCGGTTCAAGTCCGGTCGATTGATAGCGTTCGCGCAGTTCCGGAATCGCCAGCGCCTTGGTGATTTCGGCATTCAGTTTTGCGATGATTTCGCGCGGCGTGCCGGCTGGTGCGAGCAGGCCGTACCACGATCCGATGACGAGCGCAGGACCGCCGGCCTCGGCCAGCGTTGGTACTTCGGGGGCCACCGGCGAGCGCCTGGCCGCGGCCACACCCATTGCGCGCAGGCGTCCGGCGCGCACCTGCGGCATGGTTGCCATCATCGAATCGAAGCCCATGATGACGTGGCCGCCGATCAGGTCGGCGATCAGCGGCTGGCTGCCCTTGTAGGGCACGTGGACCATCGTCGTGCCCGTCTGCTGGAGAAAATATTCCGCAGCGAGGTGATTGGTGCCGCCGATGCCCGGCGAACCGTAGGTCAGCTCTCCGGGATGTTTTTTCGCCAGCGCGATGAACTCGCGCACGTTCTGCACATTGAGCGAGGGATGCACCACCATCACGAACGAGGTGGCGCCGACGTTGCTCACTGCCACCAGATCGCGGTTTACGTCGAAAGGCAGCTTCGGATAGACGCTGGGATTGATGGTGATCGAACCGGTGGTGGCGCCGATCAGCGTATAGCCGTCAGCCGGCGCCTTGGCGCCGATTTCGGTGCCGATGATGCCGTTGGCGCCGGCACGCACGTCGATGACGAACTGCTGGTGCATGCTTTCGCTCATTTTCTGCAGCAGCGGACGCAGCACGATGTCGAGGCCGCCGCCGGCGGCGAACGGGACGATGACGCGCACCGGTTTCGACGGATAGTTCTGCGCAAACGACGAACAGCAGGCGGCGATGCCAACAAGCAGCGCGGCGGCGGACGGAACGGGGCGCATCGATTTTCTCCTCAGGGCGCGACAAAATTGTTTTGCCGGATTTTAGCCTCTATTACAGAGGCGCGATGGGCGGCCGCGACCGAAATTCAAGTCGGGCCACCGGGCTGCCGTTAATCGCGCAGGGGACCGTTGTTTTGCCGCGGCCCTCTGCGCCGCTATTGCATGCGGCGGTTTGCGGCGAGACGGGCGGCGACGGAGACAGTGATGATGCGCAGGGTATTCGGCATGTCGGCCAGCAGGACTGCGGCCTTGCTCGGATTGGCGATCGTAATGGTGATTGGTCTCGCCGGCGGCATTGCGGCCTGGATGCTGCGCGCGCAGGCGACCGAAGAATGGCGCGGACAGATGCGCAATTACACGCTGGTGCTGGCCGCGCACGCAACACAGACTTTCGCCTCGGCGAGCCTGGTGCTCGACGGTATCGCGCAGCGCATCGAACTTGATGGCATTCGCAGCGACGCGATGTTGCGCGCCAAAACGCGCAGCGCGGAATTCCATCAGATGATGAAGGATCGCGCCGCCAGTTCGCCCTTCATCGACGTCGTCACCATCGTCGCCGGCAATGGCGATGTGGTGAACTTCACGCGGTCGTTTCCGGCGCCGGCGATCAATCTCGCCGACCGCGACTATTTCAAGGCGCAGGCGGCCGATCCCAAATTGCGCACCTTTATCAGCGTGCCGGTGCGCAACCGCGGCAACAACAAATGGACCTTTTATATGAGCCGCCGGCTCGACGCGCCGGACGGCCGCTTCATGGGTCTGGTGCTGGTCGGCCTGTCGAGCGAATTCTTTTCGGATTTCTACAATTCAATCGGGCTCGGCGAGGGCTCGACACTGTCGCTGATCCGCAGCGATTACGTGCTGCTGGCGCGTTCGCCCAACAGCGATCCGTTGATCGGCACAACCTTTCACGGCGGCGCCTATCAGATTGTGCATGACATGGGATTGCGGGAGGGTGTGATCGAAACCACCGTGCCGCGCGCGTCCAATCCGAATGACAGGGAATTTCGCATGATTGCCGCGCGCGCGGTCGACAAGTATCCGGTTGTGGTGGCGATTTCGGCGAGCAGCAATCTGTTTCTCGCCGGCTGGCGGCGCGCCGCGTGGACCATCGCCGCGATCACCGCCGGCAGCATCGTCATTCTGGTGCTGGCGTTTGTCGCGCTGGTGCGCCTGCTGCGGCGGCGCGAAGAGGACATGCAACTGACGCTGCAATTGAAGAACGATGCCGAGGCGGCCAATCTCGCGAAGTCCGAATTTCTGGCCACCATGAGTCACGAAATCCGCACGCCGATGAACGGCATTCTGGGGATGTCGGAGGTGCTCCTCGACAGCGGATTGACCGCCGAGCAGCAGGACTTCGCGCAGACCTTGCACGAATCCGGCAAGGCGCTGCTCGATATCATCAACGACATTCTCGATTTTTCACGCATCGAGGCCGGCCGGATGCGCCTCGAATTGCTGCCGCTCGATCCGCGCGAACTCGCGCGCAACGTCGCGCGATTGTTCGAGCAGAACGCGAAGACCAAGGGGCTTTCGATCACCACGGTATTCGCGCCGGTGGTCGCCGAACGGGTGATCGGCGACCCGGTGCGGCTGCGCCAGATTCTGTCGAACTTCGTCAGCAACGCGATCAAGTTCACCGCCAGCGGCGGCGTCACGGTCAGCCTCGCGCAACTGCCCGCGCAGGGGTATCGCGACGACTGCGTGCGCCTGCGTTTCGCGGTGCGCGATACCGGCATCGGCATATCGGCGCAGACCCAGGCGCGCCTGTTCCGCCCGTTCACGCAGGCCGACGGTTCGATCACCCGGCGTTTCGGCGGCACCGGCCTCGGGCTGGCGATCTGCAAGCGGCTGGTCGAAGAAATGCACGGCAGCATCGGCATCGACAGCGCGCCCGGCGAGGGCGCCGAATTCTGGTTTGAAGCGGAGTTTCCGGCGCTGCGCGGCGCCGATGCAGTTGATGCCGCGCCGTCTGCTGCATCGGTCGATGCCGCGTCGCCGGATCGCGCGTTGCATGTGTTGCTGGTCGAGGACAACCCGGCCAATCAATTGCTGGCGCAGGCACTGCTGAAAAAAATCGGCTGCAGCTTCGATCTCGCCGGAAACGGCGTCGAGGCGCTGGCCGCGATCGAGCGCACGCGCTATGACCTCGTGTTGATGGATTGCATGATGCCGCAGATGGACGGTTACGAGGCGACGCGCCGCTTGCGCGAACGCGAGCGCGAATCGCGGCGGCCGCGCCTGCCGGTGGTGGCATTGACCGCCAGCGCGCTGGCCGGCGACGGCGAACTCTGCAAGGCGTCGGGCATGGATGAATACCTGTCCAAGCCGTACTGTCTCGCCCAGTTGCAGGCGGTGATCGAGCGTCTGCAGTTGCGCGGTGGCGCGCTGCGCGCTGCCGCCTGAAACGGCGTTGCTGCTTCAGCCGCGCGCGCCGCCCGGGCAATCGGGCGCGCGCCCTTTGCATTGAGTGGCAATGTATTCGGGCAGACCCTTGCCGGCGATTTCGATGCGCATGCCTTCCGGGTCCTGTATGGTCCAGCCGAGTTTCGAATCCGGCAGCGGGTTATACCCGCGGCGTTTGAGTTCGGTCTCGACGCGGTTCTGTTCGTAATTCTCGATTTCAAACGCGAAGTGATCGACGTATGGCTTGCCGCCGGCGCGCTTGCTGTTGCGCAGATAAAGCGTGTCGTTGCCGAAGCGCAGCATCGCCTGCGCGTTCGGTTCGTCGGCCTTGTAATAGATCGGCCGCATGCCGAACATCTGCTGGTACCAGTCGCGTGTTTTCACGATGTCATCTACGCACAGCACGATGTGGCTGAAGGCGGTGGCCGTGAAGCCGCGGCCGCCGGGTCGCGGCGCGCTCGCCAGATTTTTCAGGCCCGCGGCGTTTGCCGTCCTGCATTTGTCGGAGTTGATCACCATGCAGGGCTCGCTGGCGCCCGGAAAGATGCCGGTTTCGGAAATGAAGTGAATCATGTAGCCGGCGCGATCGTCGAGCGTCCAGCCCCACTCGGTATCGGCCTTGAATTTGAGCTGCTGGCGCGTGAGTTCGGCGGCGATGCGCGCCTTGTTGCCGACGAAATCGTCGATCGAATAACCGATGTGGGTGACCGCGGCTTTTTCACCGGCTTTGGCCGGCACGATGTAGATGCCTTCGGGGCGCGCCGGATCGCCGAATTCGAGTCCGCACATCTTGCCGTTGTCCCAGGCCACCTTCATGCCGAGCAGATCGACATAAAAATCGCGCGTGCGCGCGTAATCGGTCACCGCATAGGACAGATGATTGACGGCGGTGGCGCGGGCAAGCCCCGCGCTATCATTGCCTGACGGCGTGGCGCAACCGCCGAACGCGGCGGTGACACCGGCGCCGCCGAGTGCGGCGAGCAGGCGCCGGCGTTGCGGGTCAAGACTGTATTGCGCAAACGGATCGCGGACTGTGGTCATCTCGAGGCTCCTCCGGTGATTGCGCCCGTCGTCGCGGGCGTCGCGTTGCATTGTAGGCGCAGCGGCGGTGCCGCGCCAATGCGCGTTCACTGCGGACCGCGCTTTCTCGACCGCCCGCCGGGCGGGTATTGAGCACTACGTGTCGGATAACAGTGCGCCCTCATCCTCAATCCTTCTCCCCAAGGGAGAGGAAAGAAAATGATGCGCCCTTGCCCTCAATCCCTCAAGAGGGCAGAAAAGCGTTTCTTCCCCGAGGAGAAGGGTGGGGATGAGGGCGCAACGTTGAATTTGGTTACGGCATGTAATGAATTCGGTAATTTTTAAAAGCCACCCTGCTGCGCGCGCCGCCGCTGGTCGTCGATCTGCTGTTGTTGCAGGCGGCGTTGCGCGTCCTGTTGCGCCTGTTGTTGCTGGCGCAGGGCGTCCTGCTCCTGTAGTCGCCGCGCATTGAGCCGTTCGTTTTCGAGCGCCTGCACCGCCTGCGCATCCTGCGCGGCGCGGCGTTTGGCGTCGGCCTCGCTGTCCAGCGCCTGGCGGCGCGCCTGCGCGTCTTCGGCGCGGCGTTGTGCTTCGAGGCGCTGGCGTTCCAGTTCCTGCTGGCGTTCGAAGCGTGCCTGCTCGGCCGCGTTGCGGCCCGTCACCTGTTCCGCCAGCGCGCGGTTGTGTTCGAGTTCGCGCGCCTGCTGTGCCGCCGTCGCGTCCTGCTGCTGTTCGAGCATGCGCGCGCGGGCGACGTCGTCGCGCGCATTTACTTCATTTTTGAGTCGCTCGATTTCCGCTTCCATTTTTGCCGCGCGCGCTTTTTCCTCGAGCAGCCGCGCTTCGTTCGCGGCCTGGCTGGAACGGTAGTTCCAATACACGCCGCTGGCGATGAAAAGGGCGAGCAATACCACGAGCAGGTGTTTGCCGGTCATGGCGCGCGGAAAGAGTTCATAACGTTGCTTTGGATCCGGATGACGTTGTGATTATTAAGAACAACCGCGACGAACGCAATACGCTGCCCGATCCGGTGTCGCGCCGCCGCTGGATTGATCGGCGTCAAAGTGCGCGCGTCGCGACGCCGGGCGCGCCGGCGCAAATGCGCAAATGCGCGAATGCGCTATGCTGCCAGCCTTTTAACCGGTTGGCGGAGCGGCGCGTGGCGGAACGGCACTATCGCAGGGGCTTGCATGATCTGGGCAACGGTTGTTATGCATGGCTGCAACCGGACGGCGGCTGGGGATACAGCAATTCGGGTCTGGTTGCCGACGGCGGCGAAACGCTGCTGGTCGATACCCTGATGGACCTCACGCACACGCGCGAAATGCTCGGCGGTTATCGCACGGCGGTGCCCGCGGCGGCAAACATCGGCACGCTGGTCAATACGCATGCCAACGGCGACCACACCTACGGCAACCAGTTGCTGGCCGGCGCACGCATGATCGCCAGCCGCGCCTGCGCCGAGGAGATGGCGCAGCGCCGCCCGGAGGAGCGTGTCGCCATGATGAAAAACTGGCGCAACTACGGCGAGGGCGGCGCGGCGTGGTTTGAACTCTACGACGGCGTGTTCGATTTTTCGGGACTTGTTTACACGCCGCCGACCGAGGTTTTCGACGATGCGATGACCTTGCGCGTCGGCGCGAAAGAAGTGCGGCTGACCATGGTCGGCCCGGCGCACACTCGCGGTGATGTGCTGGTGCATGTGCCCGCCGAGCGCACGGTGTTCACCGGTGACATTCTGTTCATCGGCGGGCATCCGATTTCCTGGGACGGGCCGATCTCGAACTGGATCGCCGCCTGTGAGCGCATCCTCGGCTGGGACGTCGAGACCATCGTGCCCGGACACGGCCCGGTCACCGGCAAGGCGGGCGTGCGCGCGGTCAAACAGTATTTCGAATACCTCACCGCCGAGGCGCGCAAACGTTACGACGCCGGCATGAGCGACGAAGCGGCGGCGCAGGACATCGTGATGAGCGAATTTCGCGACTGGATCGACGGCGAGCGCGTGATTGTCAATGTCGCCACGCTTTACCGCGAATTCAGCAGCGACACGCGCAAGGCCAATGTGATGGAAATGCACGCGCGCATGGCGCGTATCCGCAAGGCGCGCGGCACGCCGCGCCGCGGCCCAAAAAAGGAGTCGGCATGAACAACGCGATCGACGAAACGCATGATCCCGCACGCACGAGCTGGGTCGCCTCCGCGCAGGGGCACGGCGAATTTCCGATTCAGAATCTGCCGCTGGGCATTTTCAGTCCAGCCGGCGGCACACCGCGCGGCGGCATCGCGATCGGCAATTCAATTTTCGACTTGAAGGCAGCGCTCGATGCGGGCTTGTTCAGCGGCGAGGCCGAGCGGGCCGCGCAGGCCGCAGCGGGTGCGACGCTTAATCCGCTACTCGCACTCGGCAGCACGCCGCGGCGCGCCTTGCGCCGTCGCGTCTCGGCATTGCTCGACGCCGCAGGTGCGGAACGCGCGAAGCTCGAAGCGCTGGCAAACAAGATTCTGCATGATGCCGCCGACTGCACGCTCCATCTGCCGGCGGCAATCGGCGCTTACACCGATTTTTTTGCCGGCATCTACCACGCCGAAAATGCCGGCAAGCGCCAGAAGAAGGATCCGCCGCTCACACCCAACTACAAATACGTGCCGGTGGCGTATCACAGCCGCGCTTCCAGCGTGCTGGTGTCGGGCGCGCCGGTGCGGCGTCCGCACGGGCAGCGGCTGCTCGGCACGGATACGACGCCGAGTTTCGGGCCGTCGGTGAAACTCGATTTTGAATTGGAACTCGGTGTCTGGATCGGGCCGGGCAACGCGCTTGGCGAGCCGGTGCCGATCGCGCGCGCCGGCGAACGGGTCGCCGGCCTGTGCCTGCTCAACGACTGGTCGGCGCGCGACGTGCAGCGCTGGGAGTCGCAGCCGCTGGGTCCGTTTCTGGCGAAGAATTTCACCACCACCGTGTCAGGTTGGATCATCACTGCCGAAGCGCTGGCGCCGTTTCGCATCGCGCAGCCGCCGCGTCCGGCCGGCGATCCGGCGCCGCTCGACTATCTGTTCGATGAGGCGGATCAACGCAGCGGTGCATTCGACATCGAGCTCGAAGCGCTGATCATGACGCCGGGACTGCGCGAAAAAAAGCTGTCGCCGCAGAGACTCGCGCTGTCCAACACGCGCCACCTGTACTGGACGGTGGCGCAAATGGTCGCGCATCACACTTGCGGCGGCTGCAATCTGGCGGCGGGCGATCTGTTCGGCAGCGGCACCATTTCCGGTCCTGATCGCAGCGGCTACGGCAGTTTCGCCGAGCTGAGTTCCGAGGGCATGCAGCCGTTGACGCTGGTTTCGGGTGAGCGGCGTGCGTTTCTCGAAGATGGCGACGAATTGCTGCTGCGCGCGCATGCGCGCCGCGACGGGTGCGTCGCGATCGGATTCGGCGAGTGCCGCGGCACGATTGTGGCGGCGGCATGAGCCAGATCAAACGTTTGCGCAATGCAGGTTGACACGTAAGGCATCCGTAAGCATTAGGGGCCATCATGCGTCACGTCGAGCCGTCGAACTGCATTCCCATCGCGGCGCTGAAGGTTCCATCATTCGTTTCGACTTGTGGTCGACGCCAAGCCGTAGAGGAGAATTTGCTGTGTCAAAAATGATCGCAGGTGCATTGCCTTTCTTGTGGTGCTTTGTGGCGGCTGCGGCCGAGGTTCACGATGCGCCGATTCCGGAAACCATGAACTGGGGCGCCATCATCATATTTGCCGTGATTTTTTTCGGCTTGAGCGGCGGCTTCCTGTTCATGGTGTGGCGCAACGAAAAGAAAAAGAAGCAAAGCAGCCCCGAAGCGTAATCGCGCGTGGATTGCGACGGGTGGACGCCAGTTCATCCGTCGCCCCTTCGCCGGCAACCTGCGGCGCGCCGCGTTGTTGTTCGCCCGAATCCGGCTTCCGGCCGGATAGGCTATGCTTCGCCGTCGGCGCGCGGGTGATGTTCACCGCGGCGTGCGCGGCTGGCGGTTTATCCGCGAACAATCGATGCGGGGATGGCAATGGGGGAGATCAGCGTGGCGCCGGCAGGCGCGACCGAAACGGTGGCGCGGTTTGTAACGACGCTGGCGGCACACGAAATACCTGCGGAGGCATTGCGGCGCGCGCGCATCGCGCTGCTTGACTGCATCGGTTGCGCGGTCGCCGGCGCGCGTTTTGCCTCGAGCGCAATGCTGCTCGATTTCATCCGCGATTGCGGCGGCGCGCCGCAGGCAACGGTGGTCGGCACCGGGCTTCGCACCTCGGCGCCCGACGCCGCGCTCGCCAACGGCATGCTGTCGTCGGCGCTGCTCTACGAAGACACCTGTTTGATCATGCCGGGCCATGCGACGGCGACATTGCTGCCGGTGTTGCTGGCGCTCGGCGAATCGCGTCATCTCTCCGGGCAGGCGATGCTCGAAGCCTACATCGTCGGTTTCGAAATCGAGGCGGCGCTGGGGCCGGCAATTGCGCCCGATCATTACGAACGCGGCTGGCATGCGACGGCGACCGTCGGCACCATGGGCGCTACCGCCGCGGCCTGCCGCCTGCTCGGGCTGGATGAAGAGCGCGTGCGCATGGCGCTCGGCATCGCGACCTCGCTGGCGGCCGGCTCGCGGCAGAATTTCGGCGCCATGATGCAGGCATTCCATTCGGGCGTGGCGGCACGCAACGGCGTCACCGCTGCGCTGCTCGCACAGCGCGGTTTCACCGCCGATCCGGCGATCCTCGAAGCGCGCATGGGATTCTGCAATCTCTACGGCGTCGGCACTGCCAAACTCGATGCGGCAGTGGCCGGGCTTGGCCGCCATTTTGCGCTGCTCGGCCCCAATCTGCTGCTGAAGCTTTATCCCTGCGGTTTTCCGCTGCAGCGGCCGATCGATTGCGCGATCGAGCTCGCCAACGCGCACGATCTCAAACCCGAGGACATCGTCGAAATCAGTTGCGGCGTGCATTACCTGATTCCGGAAACCGTGTTTCACGTCAATCCGCAGACCGGCTTGCAGGGGCGCACCAGCATTCCGTATTGCGTGGCGCGCGCCATCATCGACCGCAAGATGGGGCTCGCCCAGTTCACCGACGAAAAGGTGCAGGATCCGGCGGTGCGCGCGCTGATGCCGCGCGTGAAAACCGTGGTGCCGCCGGAATTGAGCCGTGAGGCGCTGCGCGGCAAGGTCAACGCGTTGGCAGCCCCTGCGACCATGGAAATCCGTCTGCGCGACGGCCGCACGCTTTCGACGCGGGTCGAGTATTTCCGCGGCGCCGGCGAGCGGCCGCTCAGCGACGCCGAGGTGGTCGGCAAATTCCGCGAGTGCGCGGGGCTGGTGCTCGATGCGGCGCGGGTGGAACAGGCGCGGGCCATGATCGAGAATCTTGGGGCCCTCGGTGACGTCGCCGACCTCGCCGCCGTGCTGGCGGCATAGCGGAAGAGCGGAATAGCGGGTTTTCCGGCGGCCGCACACGCGGCAGCGGATGCGCTATGATTCTCTGCGGTACACGGTCGGATTCCGCACAGTGGCGGCCGGACGGTGTAGCCCATGTTGCGTGAGCGGCATCTAAACAAATAATGCAAATAATGCCCGCCCCAGGCGGAATTCAGGAGGTCTTCATGGCAAAACTCAATATCAACGGCAGAACGCGTGACGTCAACGTCGAGGCCGATACGCCGCTGTTGTGGGCGATTCGCGAGCAGGTCGGCCTGACCGGCACCAAATACGGTTGCGGCGTTGCCCAGTGCGGCGCTTGTTCCGTGCACATCAACGGCGAAGTCCGGCGTTCCTGCTCGGTGCCAGTATCGACGGTCAAGCCGACCGACAAAATCGTCACCATCGAAGGCCTCTCGCGCAACAGCTCGCATCCGGTGCAGAAGGCGTGGCTCGAAGTGGACGTGCCGCAATGCGGTTACTGCCAGTCCGGTCAGTTGATGGCCGCCGCCGCGCTGCTGAAGAAGAATCCGAACCCCAGCGACAAGGACATCGACGAAGCGATGACCAACATCTGCCGCTGCGGTACCTACCAGCGCATTCGTGCCGCCGTGCACATGGCGGCCGATATGGCCAAAGCCAAAGCCTAGGCCGGGGAGGATACAACATGAAAAATCGCAAACAAGCAGCGCCGGCCAACGCCTCGCGCCGTAAATTCATCATCAGCACCGCGGCCGCCGGCGGCGGACTCGCCGTCGGTTTTAATCTGCCCTTCGCCAACGCGGCGACCAAGGCCGCGGCGCCGGGCGCCGAAGTCAATGCATGGGTGGTGATCAATCCCGACAACACCTGCGTGATCCGCATCGCGCGTTCGGAAATGGGCCAGGGCACCGAAACCGGCCTTGCCCAGCTGGTGGCGGAAGAGCTCGAGTGCGGCTGGAAAAACGTGCGCACCGAATTCGTCACGCCGGGCAATAACCTCGCGCGCAAGCGCGTGTGGGGCGAGATGGGCACCGGCGGCAGCCGCGGCATCCGTACTTCGGAAGATTACGTGCGCCGTGGCGGCGCCATCGCGCGCCTGATGCTGTTGCAGGCGGCGGCCGATGAATGGAAAGTGCCGGTCGGCGAACTGACGGTGGCCGACGGCGTGATTACGCATGCGGCTTCCAAGCGCTCGACCACCTACGGCAAGGTCGCCGCCGCGGCGGCGAAGCTGACGCCGCCGGATGCGAAGAGCATCAAACTCAAGGACCCGCGCACCTGGACGGTGGCCGGCCAGCCGATCAAGCGCATCGGCACGCCGACGCGTCTCGATGGTTCGCTGGTCTACGCCATCGACCTCAAGCTGCCGGGCATGTTGAATGCGGCAATCAAGGCCTGCCCGGTGTTCGGCGGCAAACTCGTCAGTTTCGACGAGAGCTCGATCGCGAAGATGCCCGGCATCAAGCGCGCGGTGCGCGTCAACGACTACACCGTCGCGGTGGTCGCCGACACCTGGTGGCATGCGAAGAAGGGCCTTGAAGCGCTGAAAATGGTGTGGGACGAGGGCCCCAATGCAAGCCAATCGAGCGCGACCATCGCCGAGCGTTTGAAAGAAGGCCTTACCGCAACCACCAACGTGTTTGCCTTCCGCAACGAGGGCGATGCGCCCAAGGCGATCGAGGGCGCGGCGAAAAAAGTCGAGGCGGTCTACACCACGCCGTTCGTGCCGCACATCACGATGGAGCCGATGAACTGCACCGCGCGCATCACCGCCGACAAGGCCGAGGTGTGGGTGGCAACGCAGAACGCCGAGGCTTCGCTGGCGGCGCTGTCGGAGCAATCCGGTCTGCCGCTCGACAAGTGCGAGGTCTACAAGCATGTGCTGGGCGGCGGCTTCGGGCGTCGCGGCGGTCCGCAGGATTACGTGCGCCAGGCAGTCGATATCGCCAAGCAGTTCCCCGGCATTCCGGTGAAGATGATCTGGAGCCGCGAAGAGGACATGACGCACGATTTCTACCGGCCGATCTCGCAGTGCAAACTCACCGCCGGTCTCGATGCCGACAACAAGCTCGTTGGCCTGCATGTGCGCGTGTCGGGGCAGTCGATCAACGCCTGGGTCAATCCCTCGGCGATTCCCGACGGCTACAAGGACGACCGCCAGTTGCAGGGCTGGGATTACAAACCCGGCGACGCGCAACTCGGTTACAGCGTGCCCAATCTGCGCATCGAATACGCGATGCGCAACACGCATGTGCCGGTCGGCGCCTGGCGCGGTGTCAACACCAACCAGAACGGCCTCTACATGGAGTGCTTCATCGAAGAGGTGGCGCGCGCCGCGGGGGTTGATTCGCTCGAGTTCCGCCGCGGCATGATGGCCAAGTTCCCCAAGCATCTGGGCGTGCTCAATGCGGTTGCCGAAAAGGGCGACTGGGGCAAACCGCTGCCGCCGGGCGTGTTCCGCGGCATCGCGCAGTTCATGGGCTACGGCAGCTATTCGGCGGCGACCGCCGAAGTCTCGGTGAGCCCGACGGGCGAGGTGAAAGTCCACCGCATGGTGCTCGGCGTCAACCCCGGTCATGCGGTCAATCCGCACCAGATCGCGGCGCAGATCGAGGGCGGTGCAGTCATGGGCCTGAGTGCGCTGATGTTCGAGGAACTGACGGTCGAAAACGGCCGCATCAAGCAGGATAACTTCCATGCTTATCCCGTCATGCGGCTGGCGCAAATGCCGAAGATCGAAACGGTGATCGTGCCGACCTTCGATTTCTGGGGCGGCATCGGCGAACCGACCATTTGCGTGGTGCGGCCGGCGGTGATGAACGCGATTTTTGCGGCGACCGGCAAGCCGGTGCGCGCAGAGCCGCTGAAGAACGCCAAGTACGTCTGAAACGTTATTGCTGTCAATTCAATGCCGCCCTGAGGGGCGGCATTTTTTTTGGGTCTCTGGTTATTGAGTTGGTTTCTGCGCCAGTTCCGTCTGTCGCTTATACGAGTCATAGCTCGTGTTTGCGTTGCCTACGCAGCGATCATATTCGGATTTATCAATAATGCGGGCACACTGGTTCTGTTGGTATGCCTGAGCCGTGTCGTAGAGGCGTTCTGTGGAACAGGCGGAGAGAGACAGTGCTGCAAGTAGTAGTGGAGGGATAAATGCCGATTTCATACGCACCGTCTCTTTCTCACTTACATTCCCCGGTAAAACCAGAGATCGTAGCCAAAGCGTTATCAAGCTTCTAAACTGTCTCCTGACAGGCAGCGTTCATTCGTTCGTTGGGTTTGGTCGGTTACTGTGCCGTCACGCCCGCCAGCTTCGCCGCCTTCCGGTAACGCTCGATTTCCTTCGGCAGCAAGTCGCCGGCCTGCGCCAGCGGCAGCATCCACGCCTCGGCGCTTTCGCCGTCGAGAAATTTTTTCATGTCGGGCAGGGCCAGCACCTTGTTGACGGCGGCATTGATGACGCCAGCGCGTTCGGCCGGAATGCCGGCCGGGGCGAACATGCCCCACCACAATTCATAGGTGTAGCCCGGCACGCCCGATTGCGCGATCGCCGGCAGGCCCGGCAGCAGCGGCGTCGGCTCCGCGCTGGTGACCGCGAGCGCGCGGATGCGGTTGGCTTTCAATTGCGGATTGAGCGAGACGGCGCTGGCGATGATCAGTTCGACTTCGCCTGCCGCGAGCGCGGTGACGGCCGGCGCCACGCCCTTGTACGGAATGTGCACGAGCTTGATGCCGGCGGCGGCGGCGAACAGCGCGCCGGAGAAATGATTGTTACCGCCGGTGCCCGATGAAGAATAGTTGAGCGTGCCGGGATTTTTTTTCGCCAGCGCGACCAGTTCCTTTACGCTCTTCACCGGCACCGAGGGGTGAATCGCCAGTATCATCGGCGCGCGCGCAAACATTGCCACCGGCACGATCGCGCGTGCCGGGTCGAATGAAAGCTTGTCGCGCACCGCGGCGGTGGCCGGGTACGATGACGTGTGGCCGAGCAGCGTGTAACCGTCGGCTTCCGCGCGCAACGCGATTTCGGTGCCGATCATGCCGCTCGCACCCGCGCGGTTGTCCACTACCACGTTGCGGCCCCACAATTCGGTCAGGCGTTGCGCCACTGCGCGCGAGAAGACGTCGATCGAGCCGCCGGGCGGATAGGGTACGATCAACTGCACATTGCGCGTCGGAAAGGCCGGTTGGGCACTTGCCAAAGTCGCGGCGAACAGGCCCGACAGGAGGACGAAGGTTGCTGGAATGCAGATCTTATTCATGCAGGTCTCCTTGGCATTGCAGCGACTGCTTGCCCCCACCCCAACCCTCCCCCGCGCATTGCATGCGCAGGGGAGGGGGTTAAGGTTGTCGCACGATCGGTCAATCAACAATCAATCCCACGCCGGTGCGCGGCCCTTCGGATTGGCGATGCGGCCGTCGGCGCGCTTCAGCGCGTGGATGCGTTTCATTTCGTCGGTATCGAGCATGAAGTCAAAGACGTCGAGGCTTTCTGCCATGTGCTGCGGATTCGCCGAGCGCGGAATGGGGGCGACGATTTCCTGCTGCAGCAGCCAGCGCAGCGCGATCTGCGCGATGGTCTTGCCGCGTTTTTTCGCGATCTCACCCAACACCGGATCCTTGAATACACCGCCGCGCGCAAGCGGGCAGTAGGCCATGAAAATCAGCCCTTTTTCGCGGCAGTGCGCGAGCATTTTGCTCTGGTCAAGGTAGGGATGATATTCGGCCTGCAGCACCGAAAACTGTTCGGGGCACAGGCGCATCGCCTCGTCGAGCAGCGCTATATTGAAGTTGGCAACGCCGACGAAACGGGTCTTGCCCTGTTGTCTGGCTTTGGCCAGCGCGCCCATGGTTTCTTCGAGCGGAATGTTGTCGATGGTCGGCCAGTGCACCAGCAGGAGATCGACGTAATCGGTTTGCAGGCGCGTGAGACTCTCCTCGACCGAGCGGGCGAAGTCGGCGGCGCGCAGGTATTCGTGCGAGACCTTGGTAGTCAGGAAAATATCCTTGCGTGCGACGCCGGATTTTTTGATGCCGTCGCCGACGCCCTGTTCGGAGCCGTATTTCCACGCAGTGTCGATATGGCGGTAGCCGAGTTTCAGCGCGGTGGCGACTTCGTCGGCGCAATCGCCGAGCTGCGAGGTGCCGAAGCCGATGCTTGGAATGGTCGCGCCGTGCGCGCTTAACGTCGGTATCATGCTTGGGGGTCCTGGGTCGGCGGCGCCGCGGACGGCAGCCGGTTGATCGTTTGTTCGGGGTGGCGCGTCTGCGCGATGCGCCGCGTGCGATTATGCCGCAACTTCAAGGTGGCGCCCAAGCGCCGCACGCTTCGCGCCCGAATTGATTACACTCTGACTTGAAAAATTCATGAGTGTGCAGGCTGCAGTGAGCTTATGACCTCTCCCCGAGGGAGAGGGTGAGGTCAGCCCGCATGCGCTTATGCGAATGCGGGATCCAAACAACCGAGGAGGCGGCAATGGAAGTGAAATCGACGTTGCAGGTGATCAATCAGGCCGATTGTCCGGGGCGCCGCGGCGTCACCGACGGGCAGACCTATCAGCGCCTGATCGGCTGGCCGGAGGTCAATCAGACCGACCGCGTGCGCCTCGGGCGCGCGACTTACAAACCGGGCACCTACGAACAACTGCACTGGCATCCGATCGAGGCCTGTTACTACGTGATCGCCGGACACGCGACGGTACGCGATTTCAACGGCAAGGAATTCGAGGTCGGGCCGGGCTCGATGATATACGCGCCGCCCGGCATCGCCGGCGCGCACGAGTGGGAGGTCAAGGAATACCTCGAACTGCTCGACATCCGGGCGACCAACGAAACCAACCGCAAGATCCAGTACACGGTGGACAAGACGACCAAGCGTTCCTATATCGATCTCGAGGATCTCGCCTATCGCGAGGCGATCAGCTTCAAGTCACATTACTAGACTTTTGTAAGCAAGCGGGCTGACGACTCGTGCAGAATATTCCAATTGCAGGCTGATCTTCTCATTGTCGTCATTCCCGCGAAGGCGGGAATTCAGAACAAGAAGGCCGGGTCCTCGCCTTCGCGGAGACGGCGGTTTTTTGTCGCTGAGTTGCATAAGTCCAAATAAGCGGTGAGGAGATTGTGATGTTGAGTGCGCGATGGGTGCGAGTTTCTGTTGCGGTCGTGTTGGTGTCGCTTTGCGGTGGTGTCGTCTTTGCACAGACCTACCCGACCAAGCCGATCCGCATGGTGATGCCGTTTCCGCCGGGCGGGCCGACCGATGTCGTGGGCCGCCTCGTCGCGCAGAAACTCTCGGAGCAGATTGGTCAGTCGGTGGTGGCCGACAGCCGGCCGGGGGCGAGCGGCAACGTCGGACTGGAGATTGCTTCGAAGGCGCCGGCCGACGGCTACACCATCGTCCTGAGTTCGCCGGTCATCGCCCTGAGTCCGCTGCTCTACGGCAAGCTCAATTACGATCCGTGGAAGGATCTCGCGCCGATCGCGCTGGTCGGCGCCATTCGCAACGTGCTGGTCGTGCATCCCTCGGTGCCGGCAAACAATCTCAAGGAATTGATCGCGATTGCGCGCAAGCAACCCGGCAGCCTCAGCTACGGTTCGGGCGGCATCGGCACCACCACCCACCTCGCGCCCGAATTGTTCAAGAGTCTCGAAAAGCTCGACATTCTGCATGTGCCTTACAAGGGTTCCGGCCTCGCGCTGATCGGTCTTGCCAGCGGGCAGGTCGATATGGAAGTGGTCGCCGCATCGGTGGCGCTGAGTCAGGTTCAATCGAAGCGCGTGCGCGCGATCGCCGTGCTTTCGCCGGAGCGGCTGGCCGATTATCCGGGCGTTGCGACGACCAAGGAGCAGGGCTACGCCAATTTCGAAATCAGCGTCTGGTACGGCATGCTGGCGCCGGCAGGCACGCCGCGCGACATCATCAACCGGCTCAACGCCGAACTGGTGAAAGCAGTGCATGCGCCGGACATGAAAGCGCGTTATGCGCAGGCCGGCGTCGAGCCGCTGTCCAGCACGCCGGACGAATTCGGCCGCTTCATTCAGAGCGAAGCGGCGCGTTTCGGCAAGGTCATCAAGGAAGCCGGTATCAAGGGCGAATGACCCAGCCGAAACAAGGTCGCGAACACTTTTCTTCCCTCTCCCCTGGGGAGAGGGATAGAGGGTGAGGGCGCAGTGTCACCAACCGATTGAAATCTGGAACCATGTCGAAACCTGAAATTCTGTTGACTCGCGCAATTTATGCGCCGGCCGTGGCGGAACTCGAACGCGATTATGTCGTGCACAAGCTGTGGCAGGCCGTGGACCCCGCGCAATTTCTGCGCGAGCTTGCGCCGCGCATCCGCGCGCTCGTTACGCCCGGCATCATCGGCTTTACGCGCGAGCAGCTCGATGCGCTGCCCAAACTCGAAATCGTCGCGCTCTTCGGCAGCAACAAGACGCTGGATCTCTCGCCCGCGCGCGAACGCGGCATTGCGGTCACCAATACGCCGGATTCGATTTCCGAGGGTGTGGCCGATCTTGCGCTCGGGCTTATGATCGCGGCGATGCGGCGCATCGGTGAATGCGACCGCTTCGTGCGCTCGGGCGCATGGCCGACCAGCGTGCCGCCGGTCGGCCGCGAGGTGCGCGGCAAGGTTTGCGGCATCGTCGGCCTTGGCCGTATTGGCGTCGCGGTGGCGCAGCGCGCGGTGGCCTGCGGCATGAGCATCCGCTGGCAAGGGCCGCGGCCCAAGGCCGGTGTCGCCTGGCCGTATCACGCAGATGTGCCGAGTTTGGCGCAGGCCAGCGATTGCCTCGTGGTGACCTGTCCGCTGACGCCGGCGACGCGCAATCTGATTGATGCAAAGGTGCTTGATGCGCTTGGTGCCGATGGTTTTCTCGTCAATGTCGCGCGCGGGCCGATCCTCGACGAAGACGCCTTGATTGCCACGCTGACGGAAAAACGCATTGCCGGCGCCGGGCTCGACGTGTTTCGCGACGAGCCGCAGGTGCCCGCCGCATTGCGCGCGCTGGACAACGTGGTGATGACGCCGCATGTCGGCTCGACCACGATTGAAATCCGCGAAGGGCGCAAGCGCATGGTGTTGGAGAATCTGCGCGCGCATTTTGCGGGCGAGCCGTTGCTCTCGCCGCTGCCCTGATCAGGCGCCGATCAGCATCGCACGGTAGTCGTTGACGTTGGTGCGCGTCGGGCCGGTGACGACGAGGTCGTCGAGGTCGGCAAAAAATCCGTAACCATTGTTGTCGGCGAGATGCGCGGCAGCATCGAGATTGAGCGCGGCGGCGCGCGCCAGCGTGTCGGGTGCGGTGATCGCGCCGGCGTTGTCTTCGCTGCCGTCGATGCCGTCGGTGTCGGCGGCGAGCGCGTGCACGTGTTCAAGGCCGGCCAGTTCTTTCGTCAGCGCGAGCAGATATTCGGCGCAGCGTCCGCCGCGGCCCTTGCCTTTGACGGTCACCGTGCACTCGCCGCCGGAGATCAGCGCCAGCGGGGCGCGCCAGGGCAGGCCGCGCGATTTGATTTCGCGCGCGAGCGCGGCGTGCAGCGTGGCGATCTCGCGCGCTTCGCCGGTCACGCTGTGGCCTAGCACGACGGCGGGAATGCCGTTGCGTTCAAAAAAATCCGCGGCGGCGCGCAATGACTGCTGCGCAGTGGCGATGACGCGGTTCTCCGTGCGCGCAAACAATGCGTCGCCGGGTTTCGGCGTTTCGGGCAATTCACCGCGCGCGCCGCGCTGCAGAGTATCCATCACGGCTGCGGGTGCCGCGCAGTGATAACGCGCAAGGATCTCCAGCGCATCCGCGTAGGAAGTCGGGTCCGGCGCGCAGGGACCGGAGGCGATATGCGTCGGATCGTCGCCGGTGACATCCGAAATCACCAGCGCGTGTATCGTCGCTGCACAGGCTGCGGCAAGGCGACCGCCCTGAATCGCCGACAGATGTTTGCGCACCGAATTGATTTCCTGAATCGCCGCGCCGCAATGAAGCAGCGCCTGCGTGACGGCTTTCAGATCGGCCATCTTGATCGAAGCGACCGGCAGCGACAACAGGCTGGAGCCGCCGCCCGACACCAGGGCCAGCAACAGATCGTCCGGCGTGAGTTGTTGGACGGCATTGAAGATTTCCCGCGCGGTCGCTTCGCCGGCGGCGTCCGGCACCGGATGACCGGCTTCGATCACCCTGATGCGCGTGGTCGGCAGGCCGTGGCCGTAACGCGTGATCACGGTGCCGGCGAGCGGCGCGTCGGCCGGCCAGTGCTGTTCGACCGCGAGTGCCATTGCGGCGGCCGCTTTGCCGGCGCCGATCACCAGAGTGCGGCCGCGCGGCGGCGTCGGCAATTGCGGCGGCACGATCCGCAAGGGATCGGCGGCCGCCACCGCCGCGTGAAAACTGCCGAGCAGCAATTCGCGGGGATTCATAAAAGCGAAAGATACTCGCCACAGAGGACACAGAGGAAAGCGCAGAAATAGCCGGAGCGTGCTTTTTGCATTGCTCTGTGTTCTCCGTGACCTCTGTGGCCGGCCGTCGTTCTAGACCAGCACCTTGGCAAGGTAGCGACCGGTGTAGCTTTGTTCGATTTTGACGATGTCCTCGGGCGCGCCGGTGGCAATAATCTCACCGCCGCCGTCGCCGCCTTCGGGGCCCAAGTCGATGATCCAGTCGGCCGTCTTGATGACGTCGAGATTGTGCTCGATGACGACCACCGTGTTGCCGTGGTCGCGCAGGCGGTGCAGCACACGCAACAACAGATCGATGTCGTGGAAATGCAGGCCCGTGGTCGGTTCGTCCAGAATATAGAGCGTGCGCCCGGTGTCGCGTTTCGAGAGCTCCAGCGACAGTTTGACGCGCTGCGCTTCGCCGCCCGACAGCGTGGTCGCACTCTGGCCGAGCGTGATGTAGCCAAGGCCGACATCGAGCAGGGTGTGCAGTTTGCGCGCGATGATCGGCACCGCCGAAAAAAATTCGGCGGCGTGTTCGACCGTCATGTCGAGCACTTCGTTGATGTTCTTGCCCTTGTATTGAATCTCCAGCGTTTCGCGGTTGTAGCGCATGCCGTGACAGACGTCGCAGGGCACATAGATGTCGGGCAGAAAGTGCATTTCGACTTTGATCATGCCGTCGCCCTGACAGGCTTCGCAGCGCCCGCCCTTGACGTTGAACGAGAAGCGCCCCGGGCCATAGCCGCGCTCGCGCGCCGTGGTGACACTGGCGAACATTTCGCGGATCGGCGTGAAGAGCCCGGTGTAGGTGGCCGGATTCGAGCGCGGCGTGCGGCCGATCGGGCTTTGATCGACGTTGACCACCTTGTCGAAATGTTCGAGCCCCTCGATCGCCTCGTGCGCGGCCGGTTCCTCGGTGCTGCCGTAGAGGTGCTGCGCGGCGGCGGTGTAGAGCGTGTCGTTGATCAGCGTCGATTTGCCGGAACCGGAGACGCCGGTGATGCAGACGAAGAGTCCGACCGGCAGCACGAGTTCAACGTTCTTCAGATTGTTGCCGTGCGCACCGATGATTTTCAGCACGCGGCGCGGATCGGGCTTGTGTCTGAGGCCCGGCACTTCGATGCGGCGGCGGCCGGCGAGGTACTGGCCGGTCAGCGAATCGGCATTGGCCCGAATTTCCGCGGGGGTGCCCTGGGCGATCACGCTGCCGCCGTGCACGCCGGCACCGAGACCGATATCGACAACATAGTCGGCCGCTTCGATCGCGTCTTCGTCGTGTTCGACCACGATCACCGTGTTGCCGATGTCGCGCAGGCGTTTCAGGGTGTCGAGCAGGCGCGAGTTGTCGCGCTGATGCAGGCCGATGGAGGGCTCATCGAGCACGTACATCACGCCGGTCAGACCCGAGCCGATCTGACTGGCGAGCCGGATGCGCTGCGCTTCGCCGCCCGACAGCGTGTCGGCCGAGCGGTCGAGCGAAAGATATTCGAGGCCGACGTCGTTGAGAAAAGCCAGCCGGTTGCCGATTTCCTTGACGATGCGGTCGGCGATTGCGAGCTTGGCGCCGGTGAGGCTGATCGAGGAAAAGAATTCGGTGGCTTTGCGAAGAGGCAGCGCGCTGACTTCGTAAATGGTGCGGCCGCCGACGCGCACGCTGCGTGCCTCGCGGCGCAGGCGCGTGCCCTTGCATTCGGGGCAGGACTGGTTGTTGAGGTATTTGGCGAGTTCCTCGCGCACCGCCACTGAATCGGTTTCCTTGTAGCGACGGTCGAGATTGGGAATGATGCCTTCGAAGGCATGCTCGCGCACCACCTTGTTGCCTTTTTCGCCGAGGTAGTTGAAGCGGATTTTTTCCTCGCCCGAACCGTTGAGCACGACTTCCTGTGTTTCCGCCGGCAGCTGCTCGTACGGCGTATCGAGTTCGAAGCCGTAATGGCTGCCCAGATTCTTCAGCATCTGGAAATAAAACTGGTTGCGGTGATCCCAGCCGCGGATGGCGCCGGCGGCCAGCGACAATTCCGGATGCGCGACCACGCGTTTCTGATCGAAGAAGCTGATTTGTCCGAGGCCGTCGCAGCGCGGACAGGCGCCCATCGGGTTGTTGAATGAAAAAAGACGCGGTTCCAGTTCGGGCAGCGAATAGCTGCACACCGGGCAGGCGAATTTGGCCGAGAACAGGTGTTCTTTTCCGCTGTCCATTTCAACCGCGAGGGCGCGGCCGTCGGCGTGGCGCAACGCGGTTTCGAACGACTCGGCCAGCCGCTGCTTGATCTCGGCGCGCACCTTGAGGCGGTCGACCACCACCTCGACGGTGTGCTTGATGTTTTTCTTCAATTTCGGCAGCGCGTCGATTTCGTGCACGCTGCCGTCGATGCGCACGCGCACGAAGCCCTGCGCGCGCAGTTCGTCGAGCAGATTGACCTGCTCGCCCTTGCGGCCGACGATCAACGGCGAGAGGATCATCAGCCGCGTGTCTTCCGGCAGTTGCAGCACGTGATCGACCATCTGCGCCACACTTTGCGCCTGCAGCACGATGCCGTGTTCGGGGCAGTGCGGTTCGCCGGCGCGCGCGAACAGCAGGCGCAGGTAATCGTGGATTTCGGTCACGGTGCCGACGGTCGAGCGCGGGTTGTGGCTGGTCGCCTTCTGTTCGATCGAAATCGCCGGCGACAGGCCTTCGATCAGGTCGACGTCGGGTTTCTCCATCAGCTGCAGGAACTGGCGCGCGTAGGCCGACAGCGATTCGACGTAGCGGCGCTGGCCCTCGGCATACAGCGTGTCGAAGGCGAGCGAGGATTTACCCGAGCCCGACAAACCGGTGATGACGATCAAACGCTGGCGCGGCAGATCGAGATTGATGTTCTTCAGATTGTGCGTGCGCGCACCGCGCACGCGGATCCACTCGTTGTTGTAGGCAGGTGCCGGCGGCTGCAAGCGGACGACGGTGGGGCTTTGCATCGGCATGGTGTTTCCTGTGGCGCTGTTGGCGCGGCCAAACCTGCTAATATACGCGTCCTCCATGCCTTTTCCCATGCCGTTGTGCAATGTCCTCTGCTGACCGCATGAGCCCGCCGGAAGTTCGCGCCACCATCGCGCTCGCCGCGGTCTACGGCCTGCGCATGTTCGGCATGTTTGTGATCCTGCCGGTATTCGCCATTTATGCCCAGCAACTGCGCGGCGGCGACGATGTGACGATGGTCGGGATTGCGATCGGCGCCTACGGTCTGACGCAGGCGGTGCTGCAAATCCCGTTCGGCTGGCTGTCGGACCGCTACGGGCGCAAACCCGTGATCTATTGCGGCCTGCTATTGTTTGCCGCCGGCAGTTTCTATGCGGCGGCGGCCGATTCGATTCATGGCGTGATCGTCGGCCGCATGCTGCAGGGCGCCGGCGCAATCTCCTCGGCGGTGATCGCGCTGACCGCCGATCTCACGAGCGACCGTAACCGCACCAAGGCGATGGCGTTGATCGGTTCGACCATCGGCCTCACCTTTGCGTTGTCGCTGGTGGTGAGCCCGTGGCTCAACCATCTGATCGGCGTGCCGGGTATTTTTGCGCTCACCGGCGTGCTCGCCCTGATGGCGATCGCATTCGTCCACTCCGTGGTGCCGGCGGCGCCGCCGTTGCCGGTGCGCGTCGCCGGCGGGTCGTCGAGCCTGCTGCGGCTGGCATTGAATCCGCAACTCGCGCGGCTAAATCTTGGAATATTCACCATGCATGCGGTACTGATGGCCCTGTTCATAGTCGTGCCGCTGGCGCTGCGCGACGACGGGCTCGCCGTCGATCACCACTGGCAGATTTACCTGCCGGTGATGCTGTTTGCGTTTTTGCCGATGTGGCCGGCGCTGATCATGGCTGAGCGCAAGGGGCGCGTGAAGGCGGTGCTGATCGGCGCCGTCGGCACCCTGCTGGTCGCGCAGATGGCAATGTCCTGGCTGCTCGGCAGCACCGCATCCATCGTCGGCTTCCTGCTGGTTTTTTTCAGCGCCTTCAACGTGCTGGAGGCGATCCTGCCGTCGCTCACTTCGCGCATGGCGCCGCCGGAGGCAAAGGGCGCGGCGGCCGGAATTTTCAGCAGTATCCAGTTTCTCGGCACCTTCGTCGGGGCCGCCTGCGGCGGTTTTCTCTACCATCGTTACGGCGCCGTCGGCAGCATCGCCTTTGGCGGTCTATTACTTTTGGCGTGGCTGTCGCTGGCGCTCACCATGCAGGCACCGCGGACGCTGCGCGCGGCACCGGCCTAACCGGCCAATCGGCACTTCCATCACAGACGGTTTTCGGCCGGCAACGTGATACGATTCAACGTTAAACAGACTTTATTTCGGAGGCATCCATGGCATCAGTCAACAAGGTGATTTTGGTCGGCAATCTCGGCAAGGATCCCGAATCGCGCTATCTGCCCGACGGCGGCGCGGTCTGCAATTTCAGCGTGGCGACCACCGACAAATGGAAAGACAAGACCGGCGAGCAGCAGGAGCGCACCGAGTGGCACCGCGTGTCGACATTCGCCAAGCTCGCCGAAATCTGCGGCGAGTATCTGAAGAAGGGCTCGCAGGTCTACATCGAAGGCCGGTTGCAGACCCGTAAATGGCAGGACAAGGAAGGCCACGACCGTTACACCACCGAAATCGTCGCCGACCGCATGCAGATGCTCGGTTCGCGCAGCGGCGGCGGCGAGCCGATGGCGCGTGGCGAGCCCCGCGAGGCGCGGGCGCCGGCGGCTGCCGCGGCGGGCGGCGGGGCGAAACCTGCAGCCAAGAAGGGCGGCGGCGCGTCGTTCGACGACATGGATGACGATATCCCGTTTTAGCCGATTCGCGAGCTGCCGCCGGGTGCCCGGCGGCAGCATGTCCACCCGCAAGCCTCGCTGTAACTCCCTCTTTCCGCTATAATTCCGCCCTCTAAAACTGGGGGCGTGTTATGCCGATTTACGAGTACCGTTGCGCCGCCTGCGGGTTCCAGAAAGAGTATCTGCAGAAAATGAGCGACGCGCCGCTGACCGATTGCCCGGAATGCGGCAATGCCAGCTTCAGCAAAATGGTGACCGCGGCGGGTTTTCAGCTCAAGGGCAGCGGCTGGTATGTGACCGATTTCAGGCAGGGCTCGAAGCCCGCGGCCGACGGTGTTGCCAAAGGCGCGGCCAAAGTCGACGGCAAATCCGAAGCCAAGGCCGAAAGCAAAGCGGACAGTTCCGCTGCCGCCAGCGCGCCGGCTGCCGAGGCGCCCGCGAAGAAAGTGGAATCCGCGCCGTCCAGCAGCGCCTCCAGCAGCACCACGAGCACGAGCGGCAGCTGATCGCGCGCGTAGCCCGCGGCGCATGGCGTTGAACTGACGAGGACGAGTTGAAGAAGTATTTCATTACGGGTCTGCTGGTATGGGTTCCCCTCGGCATCACGCTGTGGGTGCTGGACCTGCTCGTCACCACGATGGACCAGTCACTGCTGCTGCTGCCGGAACGCTATCAGACCGAAAACCTGTTCGGCGTGCATATTCCGGGCATGGGCGTGCTGCTGTCGCTGCTGATTCTGTTCGCGACCGGATTGATCACGGCCAATTTCATCGGCCAGCGCCTGCTCCAATTCTGGGAGTCGCTGCTTGGCCGAATCCCGGTGGTGAAATCGATCTACAACAGCGTCAAGCAGGTTTCGGACACGCTGTTCTCGTCGAACGGTCACGCCTTTCGCCAGGCGCTGCTCGTACAGTATCCGCGCGAGGGTTCGTGGACCATCGCCTTCATGACCGGCCGTCCCGGCGGCGATGTCGTCAATCATCTGCAGGGCGAATACGTCAGCGTCTACGTGCCGACGACGCCGAACCCGACCTCGGGATTTTTTCTGATGATGCCGCAGAAGGATGTGATCGTGCTTGACATGAGCGTCGATGAGGCCCTGAAGTACATCATCTCGATGGGCGTGGTTGCGCCGGCAACCGGCCGTGCAGTTCCCAAAGCCGGCGCGGCGCAGAAGCAGGCGGTCAACCAGTAACCTTCGCGCCGCCGGCACATTCAATTTTTCAAGGTTCGGTCCACTATGCGTAGCGACTATTGCGGTTCGATCAACCGCGCCCATCTGCAGCAAACCGTCACCGTCTTCGGCTGGGTGCATCGCCGGCGCGATCATGGCGGCGTAATTTTCATCGACCTGCGCGACCGCGCCGGCCTTTTGCAGGTGGTGTGCGATCCGGACAACGCGGAGACCTTCAAGACCGCTGAATCGCTGCGCAACGAATTCGTCGTCCGCATCAGCGGCAAGGTGCGGTTGCGTCCCGAGGGTACCGTCAACAAGAATCTGGTCAGCGGCGAAATCGAAGTGCTCGCCGGTGAAATCGAAATCCTGAATCCGTCGCTGACGCCGCCGTTCATGATGGACGACGAGCAGATTTCGGAAAACATCCGACTCGAATACCGCTTTCTCGACCTGCGGCGGCCGCAGATGCAGCGCAACCTGCAGCTGCGCCACCGTGCCGCGATGTCGGCGCGTGAATATCTCGACAAGCTGGGCTTCATCGATGTCGAGACGCCGATGCTGTACAAATCGACGCCGGAGGGCGCGCGCGAGTTTCTGGTGCCTTCGCGCATCCACGACGGCTTTTTTTACGCGCTGCCGCAGTCGCCGCAGCTGTTTAAGCAGCTGCTGATGATTTCCGGTCTCGACCGCTACTACCAGATCGTCAAATGTTTCCGCGACGAAGATCTGCGTTCCGACCGCCAGCCGGAATTCACGCAGATCGATATCGAAACCTCGTTTCTGAACGAGCGCGAGATTCAGGACATCATGGAAGGCCTCGTGCGCCACATGTTCAAGGCGGCGCTCGATGTGGATCTCGGTGAATTTCCGCGCATCGCCTATGCCGAGGCGATGGCGCGTTATGGTTCCGACAAGCCCGATCTGCGCGTAAAGCTCGAGCTGACTGAACTCACCGCGCTGATGAAGGCGGTCGACTTCAAGGTCTTCAAGCAGGCCGCCGCGCTGAAGGACGGCCGTGTCGCCGCGCTGCGCATTCCGGGCGGCGCCGCATTGTCGCGCAAGGAAATCGACGATTACACGGCCTTTGTCGCCATCTACGGTGCAAAGGGCCTTGCCTACATCAAGGTCAACGACGCGAGCCAACTTAATGAGACCGGGCTGCAATCGCCGATCGTCAAGTTCATGACGCCGGAAGTGCTGGGCGAAATTCTGCGCCTGACCGGGGCGGTCAACGGCGACCTGATTTTCTTCGGCGCCGACCGCGCGAAGGTGGTTAACGACGCGCTGGGCGCCTTGCGCGTCAAGATCGGCCACGAGAAAGGCCATGCCGAAGCCGGCTGGCGCCCGGTCTGGGTGGTGGATTTTCCGGCCTTCGAATACGACGAAGAAGCGAAACGCTGGAACGCCGCGCACCATCCGTTTACCTCGCCGAAAGACGAACACATCGAATTGCTCTCGACCGATCCGGGCCGGGTGCAGGCCAAGGCCTACGATGTCGCATTGAACGGCTGGGAAATCGGCGGCGGTTCGGTGCGGATTCACCGCGCCGAAGTGCAGGCGAAGATTTTCGAGGTGCTGGGCATTTCTCCCGAGGATGCGCGCGCGAAGTTCGGCTTCCTGCTCGACGCGCTGCAGTACGGCGCGCCGCCGCACGGCGGCATCGCCTTCGGACTCGATCGCATGGTGACGCTGATGACCGGCGCCGATTCGATCCGCGAAGTCATTGCCTTCCCGAAGACGCAGCGCGGTCAGGATCTGATGGTCAATGCGCCGAGTGCCGTCACCGAGCAGCAGTTGCGCGAACTGCACATCCGGCTGCGCCGCACGGAACCGGCGGCTTGAGCCAAATCCCGCCGCGCCTGTCCTCTCGAGCCTGAATGTTGCGCACCTCCGCGTTGCTGCTCCTGTTGCTGGCCGGCCTGTGGCTGCCGTTCAGCGCGGCGGGGCGTAGTGACGCACCGGCGGCCGTTGGCACCATTGCGTTGTCGGCATTGCCCGCCGAAGCCCGCCACACCGTCGAACTCATCAAGCGCGGCGGGCCTTATCCCTATCAGCGCGACGGCGTCGTCTTCGGCAATTACGAACGCCGCCTGCCGTCGCATCCGCGCGGGTATTATCACGAATTCACGGTGCCGACGCCGGGTGCCGCCAACCGCGGCGCGCGCCGCATCATCGCCGGCGGCGAGGGCGAGTTTTATTACACGGCTGACCACTATCGGAGTTTCCGGCGGGTGAACGAATGAATAAATCGACCGAATATGATTTGACGGCGGCCGCCAGCGGCGTCTATGTCGCGCCGCATGCGCTCGACGCTTTGCGCGCCGCCGCAGCAGCAGCCGGCGTCGCCTGGTGCGAACTTGACCTCACCGGCGTGACGGCCAATCGCGAGTTTCTCGCGCGCTGCGCCGCCGCGCTGAAGTTTCCCGATGACTTCGGTCAGAACTGGGATGCGCTTGCCGATTATGTCGAAGATTTGTCTTGGCAGCCGGAGGCCGGTGTCATTCTGCATTGGCGCGGCGGCGGCGAATTCGCGCGGCGCGCACGCAACGATCTGTCCACTGCGCTGGAAATTTTTACCGCCGCAGCGAATTACTGGCAGGAGCGTTCGCGCCTGCTGCTGGTATTGCTCGATGCGCCCAGCCGCGGCGGTCACCCGCTGCCGCCGCTCTGACGAGGATGACGCCGCAGTACAAGCTTCCGGTTTCGGTACTCGTGGTGATTCACACCGCGGAACTCGAAGTGCTGCTGATCGAACGCGCCGACCGTCCCGGATTCTGGCAATCGGTGACCGGCAGCCAGGATCCGGGCGAGGCGCCGATCGACACCGCGCGCCGCGAAGTGCTGGAAGAGACCGGGCTCGACGCTGCGCATTTCGCGCTGCTTGACTGGCACAAGCAGAATCAATACGAAATCTATCAGCACTGGCGCGCCCGCTATGCGCCCGGTGTGACGCACAACACCGAGCATGTATTCAGCCTCTGCCTGCCGTCAAAACGGCCGGTGACGCTGGCGCCGCGCGAGCACCTGCAATACGCGTGGCTGCCGTGGCGTGATGCGGCAGACAAGGTTTTTTCGTGGAGCAATGCCGAAGCGATCCGCGAACTGCCGTCGCGCGCCAGAGGCGCGCGTTAAATCCACATCAGCCGCATGTTTTGCCGATTGAATCTTCGGCTGGATTTTCTGTCATATTGTGGTAATGTTTTAAGTTCCCGTCCGTTGTCAGGCCAAAAGGTGGGCCGTAATGCAGACCGCAGCCATTGCATTTGACCGTTTCAAACCGTTGCGCGACGACGCGTGCGAAAGCCGCATCGTCGCCGCCAAGGCCGCGCTCGGCAGGCGCGCGGTCATACTCGGCCATCATTACCAGCGCGCCGATGTCTACAAGCATGCCGATTTGAGCGGCGACTCGCTCGGCCTGTCGCGGCTGGCGACGAAGACCGATGCCGAATACATCGTGTTTTGCGGCGTGCATTTCATGGCCGAAGTCGCCGACATCCTGTCGAAGCCGGAGCAGACCGCGATCCTGCCCGACATGAACGCCGGCTGCTCGATGGCCGACATGGCGAATCTCGCCAAGGTCGAGCGCGTCTGGCGCGAAATCGGCACGGTGCTCGATGCGGACGAGTATGTGACGCCGATCACCTACATCAATTCGGCCGCCGACCTGAAGGCGTTCTGCGGCGAACACGGCGGCATCGTCTGCACCTCGAGCAACGCGCAGGCGATACTCGACTGGGCGTTCGCGCGCCGTGAAAAGGTGCTGTTCTTTCCCGACCAGCATCTGGGCCGCTGGAGCGGTTACATGAATGGCATCAAGCCCGACGAAATGCTGGTGTGGGATTTCGACGAGCCGCTGGGCGGGCTCACGCCCGAGCAGATCCGGCGTGCGAAAATCCTGTTGTGGAAGGGGCATTGCTCGGTACACCAGATGTTCCAGGCCCAGCACATCCTCAACTTCCGCAATCAGTATCCTGACGGCATGGTGATCGCGCACCCGGAATGCAATTTCGAGGTGTGCAAGCTGTCCGATTACGTCGGTTCGACCGATTTCATCCTGAAGACGCTGCAGGAGGCGAAGCCGGGCACGCGCTGGCTGGTCGGCACCGAACTGAACCTCGTCAATCGCCTCGCCGAACAGTTGAAGCCCGAGGGCAAGGTTATTCAGTTCATGGCGCCGACGGTCTGCATGTGCTCGACCATGGCGCGCATCGATCCGCAGCATCTCGCCTGGACGCTGGAAAATCTGGTCGAGGGCAGGGTCGTCAATCCGATCCGGGTGCCGGCTCGCGAAGCCGAACTCGCGCGCGCCGCGCTCAAGCGCATGCTCGAAGTCGTCTGAGCACCGTCGCCGCATCTCTTCAGCAGTTCCGGCTCAATCCGGCGCCCGTCGTGCGCGGGTGTCTGCAGAATTTCGTCTTCGTTTCTGCGCTGTTGCTGCCGCTGGCGTTGCGCGCGGAACCGCTGGTCAAGGTCGTGCGCCAGGATGACGCCTACCTCGTGAGGGTCGAAAGCGCGATTGCGGCAGACACCGCGGTGGCCTGGCAGGTGCTCAGCGATTACAACAGGCTCGCCGATTTTGTGCCTGACATGCGGGTGAGCCGCGTGGTGAGCGCGCCCGGCGAAGCGCGGCGCATCGAGCAGCAGGGCGAGGCGGGTTTTCTGCTTTTCAAGTTCGTTATCGATGTCGAACTCGCGATCGCCGAGACGCCGCCGCAACGCCTCGCGTTTCGCGCGACCCGCGGCAACATGCGGCGCATGCAGGGCGAATGGCGCATTGAGCCCGCCGCGCACGGCATTCTGCTGTTGTACGAGGCCGAACTGGCGCCGGCGTTCTGGGTGCCGCCGGTGATCGGTCCGCTCGTACTGCGCCGCGATATCGCCAGCCAGATCGCGGGCGTCGTGCGCGAAATCGAGCGGCGTCAGTCCGCCGTCCAGCCCTGTGCGGAGCCGCCCAAATGAGCGATGCGCTGGAGGTCGCCACCTACAACATTCACAAGGGCTTTTCGTTTTTCCGCCGGCGCATGGTGATTCACGATGTGCGCGAGAATCTGCGCCTGCTTGATGCCGACCTCGTGTTTCTGCAGGAAGTGCAGGGCGTTCACGCGCGGCATGCGCGGCATTTTCACAACTGGCCGACGCAACCCCAATACGAATTTCTCGCCGATTCGGTATGGCCCGACTTCGCCTACGGCCGCAACGCGGTTTACGACGACGGTCATCACGGCAACGCGATCCTCAGCCGCTTTCCGATCCAGCGCTGGGACAATCAGGATATCTCCGGCCACCGTTTCGAGAGCCGCGGTCTTTTGCACTGCGAAATCGCGGTGCCGGGCTGGCCGCAACTGCTGCATTGCGTGTGCGTGCATCTGGCGCTCAGCGCCGGTCATCGCAACGTCCAGATGCGCACGCTGCAGACGCGCATCGAACAACTGGTGCCGCCTTCGGCGCCGCTGATCATCGCCGGCGATTTCAACGACTGGACACGCAACGCCCAGGACGGGCTCGCCCGCGCGCTCAATCTGCGTGAGGCCTTCGAGTCGGCGCACGGCCGGCCGGCGCGCAGTTTCCCGGCGGCGCTGCCGGTGCTGCAACTCGACCGCATCTACGTGCGCGGATTCGAGGTGCGGCAGGCGCGCGTGCATCACGGCCAGCCATGGGCGCGCATTTCCGATCACGCGGCATTGTCCTCGACGCTGCGCCGCCTGTGAGTTGCGCATGAACACCTTCTGCGGCGGCAACCTGATACGGCTGCTGCGCACCGGCAGCGAGTATTTTCCGGCGCTGATCGAAGCGCTTGACGCGGCGGCCATCGAGATTCATCTTGAGACCTATATATTTTCAGACGACGAAACCGGCCGTCGCGTGGCCGCCGCCCTGATGCGCGCGGCGCGGCGCGGCGTGCCAACCCGTTTGCTGATCGACGGCTTCGGCTCGAAGGAACTTGCCGCGGCACTGATTGACGAATTGCGCGCTGCCGGCGTTCACATGCTCAAGTACCGGCCCGATATCTCGCCGTGGACACTCAAGCGCCAGCGCCTGCGGCGCCTGCACCGCAAGATCGCGGTGATCGATGCGAGTATCGCGTTCGTCGGCGGCATCAATGTGATCGACGACATGCACACGCCGCGGCAGGTGCCGCCGCGTTTTGACTACGCGGTGCGCATCGAGGGTCCGTTGCTGGCGCCAATCCACCACTCGGCGACCGCGCTGTGGCAGCTGGTCAGCTGGACTCAAATGCACGAGCGCGCGCCGCACAAGCGGCCGCTGCCGCCCTGTGTCGAGCCGCGCGGCGGGCAGCGCGCGGCGTTTGTGATTCGCGACAACCTGCGTCATCGCAACGACATCGAGAACGCCTATCTTGAGGCGATCGCCGGCGCGCGCAACGAAATCGTCATCGCCTGCGCATATTTTTTTCCTGGCCGTACCTTTCGCCGCGCACTGATCGACGCGGCAACGCGCGGCGTGCGCGTGGTGCTGCTGCTGCAGGGGCGCGTCGAATACATGCTGCTGCATTACGCCTCGCGCGCGCTCTATCTGCATTTTCTCAACGCCGGCGTAGAGATCGTCGAGTATCACCGCAGTTTTCTGCATGCCAAGGTCGCGGTGATCGACAACCGCTGGGCGACGGTGGGTTCGTCGAACATCGACCCGATGAGCCTGCTGCTGGCGCGCGAGGCGAATGTGCTGATCGACGACGCCGCGTTCGCGCGCGAACTGCGCGCAAGTCTCGGCGAGGCGATCGAACTCGGCGGGCAGCCGGTGCAGGCGGCGCGCTGGCAGCGTCAGTCCCATTCGCTGCCGATGCGCCTGATGACCTGGGTGTGCTACGAACTGGTGCGTTTTCTGAGCGGCTGGTCGTCGTACGGCCGCGCCCGCGAGTTCCGGTAAAAAAGCGTGCGCAGAATTGCCGTCGCACATGCGCCGGCGCTGTCGATTGATCGCAAGCTGTTCGCCTGTGCGCTCACCGTGGCTGCCGTCGTGTTATGGTTTGACCGTGACTGAATTTCTGCAGAACACCGCCTGCCGTTTGGCCGCCGCCGGCTGGCCCGGATTGGCCGCCGCCCTCGGCCGGCTGGCGCTGTTGCGGCGGGGCGGCGGGGCGGTTGCTTTTCACGATGTGCTCGACCGCCTGCTGGCGGCGGGTGGGGTCGCCGCGGCCGAGCGACTGTGCCGCAGCCGCCTTGTGGTCGCGGCGGACGACCGCGACGCACTGGGACGCCTGGCCTTTTTGCTGCTCGACGCAGGGCGTGGCGCAGAAGCGGCGGCCTGTTTCGGTCGCCTCGACCGCCTCGACGGCGCGGCGAGCGCCGACCCGGAAGTGCTGGTCAAACGGCACCTCGACATCGAACGCGCGCGGATCGGTGAAACTTACTGTCGCTGGCTCAACGACGTGCGTGTCGACACTGCCTACTGGAGCATCGTCAAGGACGGCGTGATTTACAACGATGACGTGCACGCCAAGAATCTTTCGACCAGCCCCTTCGTTCGCGGTCGCGTCAGCGCCGACGGTGCAATGGTGCTGGCCACGCTGCCGGCGCCGCAGATGGCAATTGATCAGGAATGCATTCTGGTGGGCGGCGACGACAATTACAGTCACTGGCTGTTCCGCAACATGCTCAAGCTCTCGACGCTCGATCACGCCGGCCTGCTGCATCGTTATCCGTGGCTGGTTAACACCGATCTGCGCGGTTATCAGCTCGAATACCTGCAGTTGCTCGGCCACGATCCGGCGCAGACCATCAGGGTCGAACGCAACACCGTGATTCGCTGTTCGCGCCTGCTGGTGCCGGCGCTGCATGTGAGCACGCGCGCCGTCATGCAGGGCGTCGAGTGGCTGCGCGGGCGCATGGCGGCGGTCAGCACGCCGCCGGCGCAGGCGATGCGCCGGCTGTTCCTGTCGCGGCGCGACAACGGCCGCCGCCGCCTGCTCAACGAAGAACAACTGTTCGGAATGCTCGCGCCCCTCGGATTCGAGCGCGTGGTGCCGGGCGAAATGACGGTGGCCGCACAGATTGCGGCGTTTTCTTCGGCGCGCGTGATCGTCGCTGCACACGGCGCCGGCCTCACCAACATGGTATTCACGCCGCCCGGCGCAGTCATCGTCGAAATCACCAGCGGCGCGATCGAGCACATGAATCTTTTTCGCAAGCTGTCGCTGTCCACCGGCCACAGCGTGATCACCATTCGTTCGGATGACTACGCGGTGCCGGCGGCTGAGGTCAATGTCAATTCGGATTACCGCGTCGATGCGTTGGCGGTGCGGCGGGCGGTCGAGCAGGCGCTTGTCCGCGCGGGCGCATGAGCGGCGCGTGTTAGGATAGCGGCCGTTACGGCGATTACCCCTGACCCCGAGGCCGCGGCGCCTGCCGCCGGCGCAGACCGGACACCATGAATCCGCATTCTTCGACTGCAACGCAAGACCGCGCGCGCGTGCAACCCGCGCCGGCCGCACGGCGCAACGAATGGCGCGCCGCCGCCATGGTGTTGCCCTATCTGTGGGAATACCGCGGTCGCGTGCTGCTGGCATTGATCTTTCTGGTGGCAGCGAAATTCGCCAACGTCGGCGTGCCTTTGGTGATGAAGGAAATCGTCGATGCACTGGATGCAAAGCAGGCGCTGCCGCTGCTGCCGCTGATGCTGCTGCTCAGCTACGGCGCGCTGCGCCTGTCGAACACCCTGTTCGCCGAATTGCGCGACATCGTTTTCGTGCGCGTGGCGCAGCGCGCGATCCGGCGCATCGCGCTGACGGTGTTCCGCCATCTGCACAGCCTGAGCCTGCGCTTTCATCTCGACCGCCAGACCGGCGGCATGACGCGCGACATCGAGCGCGGCACCCGCGGCATCGGCACGCTGATGAACTACATGCTGTTCTCGATCATCCCGGTAGTGCTCGAATTCGGCCTGGTGGCGGCGGTGCTGCTGACGAAATTCGACTGGCGCTTTGCTGCCATAACCTTCATCGCGGTGGCGGTTTACATCGGCTTCACTTTCTCGGTCTCGGAATGGCGCATCAATATCCGGCGCCAGGCCAATGAACTCGATTCGCGGGCGACCACGCGCGCGATTGACAGCCTGCTCAACTACGAGACGGTGAAGTATTTCAATAACGAGGAGTTCGAGGCGCGGCGCTACGACGAGAACCTGCAAAGCTACGAGGCGGCGGCGGTGAAGAACGAAGCTTCGCTCGGCATGCTCAACATCGGGCAGAGCTGCATCATCGCTATCGCTGTGACCTTGCTGATGATTCTTGCCGCGCAGGGCGTGGTCGACAAGAGCCTGACGCTGGGCGACCTGGTGCTGATCAACGGGCTTCTGATCCAGCTCTACATACCGCTTAATTTTCTCGGCATGGTGTATCGCGAAATCAAGCAGGCGCTGACCGACATGGAGCGCATGTTCAAACTGCTCGCGCAAAACCGCGAGATCGAGGACAAGCCCGGGGCGGCGCCGCTGGCCGGCACGGCGGCCACCGTGCGCTTCGAGCAGGTCGATTTCAGCTACGACCCGAAGCGGCAGATTCTGCACGCGGTGAGCTTCGAGATTCCGGCCGGCGCCAAGGTCGCGGTGGTCGGTCACAGCGGCTCGGGCAAATCGACGCTGGCGCGTCTGCTTTACCGGTTCTATGACGTTGGCGGCGGACGCATCACCATCAACGGGGCTGACATTCGCGATCTGCGCCAGACCAGCCTGCGCGGGGCCATCGGTATCGTGCCGCAGGACACCGTGCTGTTCAACGATTCGATTTACTACAACATCCAGTACGGCCGCACCGACGCCTCGCATGATGAGGTGATCGCCGCCGCGCAAGCCGCGCATATCCACGAATTCGTGCTGAAGCTGCCCGAAGGCTACGAGACGCGCGTCGGCGAACGCGGTCTGAAACTGTCCGGCGGCGAAAAGCAGCGGGTGGCGATTGCGCGTGCAATCCTGAAAAATCCGCGCATCATGATTTTCGACGAGGCGACCTCGGCGCTCGATTCGGCCACCGAGCAGGCGATCCAGACCGAACTGACGCGCATCGCCGAGGGCCGCACCACGCTGGTCATCGCGCACCGTTTATCGACGGTGATGGATGCCGATCAGATTCTGGTGATGGATGCCGGCCGCATCATCGAGCGCGGCACGCATCGTCAACTGCTCGAACGCGCGGGCGCCTATGCCGAGATGTGGGCGCTGCAGCAGCAGGAGGAAGCGGCACCCGCCGCGCCGGCGCTGGCGTTGGCGCCGTAACCTCATCAGGGATTTTCTTCTCGCCGGCGGGTTGCCTCGTAGAGCGGCTGGACCGTGGGCAGCAGCGCGCGGATCTGTTCGACGCGTTCCTGTTCGGCCGGATGGGTGCTGAGAAACTGTGGCGGGTGCCCGCCGCTGTTGGCCCTGATCATCTTCTGCCACAGCGTCACGCCGGCCTGCGGGTTGTAGCCGGCGCGCGCGGTTAGTTCCAGGCCGATGCGGTCGGCCTCGGCTTCGTGCACGCGGCTGAATTTGGTTGCGAGCAGCGCTTCGTACAGGCTGCCGGCGACACTGGTCGAGGCGTCGCCGAGACCGAGCAGAGCGACGCCGACGCCGATCGCGGTCTGCGCGGCCATTGCTTCAGAGACCTGCTCGCGCGAATGTTCGCGCAGCGCATGCGAAATTTCGTGGGCCATGACGATGGCGATTTCGTCATCGCTCAGACTGAGTTGCCTGATCAGGCCCGAGTAAAACGCGATCTTGCCCCCGGGCATGCAGAACGCATTGAGTTCGTCGCTGCTGATGACGTTGACTTCCCAGTTCCACCCCGGCGCATCGCGGCGAAACACGCCGGTCACCGGTTCGATGCGGGCGGCGATGGCGCGCACGCGGCGCGTCAGCGCGGGCTCGGCGTTGAGCGCGCCCTTTTTCGCCGCATCGGCGCGCAGTTTTGCATAGCCCTGGGCGGCTGCCTGGTCGAGTTCCTGCGCGGACACCAGCAGCAGTTGCCTGCGTTCGGCATGCACCGCGCCGCCTTCGGTGGTCAAGGTGCAGCCGGTGAGCCACAGCGGCAGACCCGCAGCAAGGACTGCAGGCAGGACCAGCCGCATGCCGGTTATTCCTTGTAGGTTTCGATCTGGAACAGTATTTTCACTTCGTCGCCGGTGCCGCCGGTGGACTTGAGACCGAAGTCGCTGCGTCTGATCAGCGCGCTGCCATCGGCGCCGCACTGGTCCTTCTTGTTTACCGGATGCGGCCGGCATTTGAACGAGGTCACCATCAGCGCGACGGGTTTGGTCACGCCGAGCAGCGTCAGTTCGCCGTCGGCACCGCTCAGCGTGTCGCCGTTGAACTGCAGCCGCTCGGCGCGGTAGATCATCTGCGGAAACTCGGCGGTCCTAAACGATTCGCGCACGATGTCGTCGCGCCGCGCATGGCCGGTGGTCAGCGAGGCGGTATCGACAACGATTTCGATGCTGCCGGATTTCGCCGCACGGTCGATCACGACTTTGCCGGTGGTTTTGAGAAACATGCCGCGCGTGGTGGTGAAGCCGCCGGCGTGCGACACCTCGAAACTCGGGAATGTATGGTTGGAGTCGACCACGTAGGTTTCCGGCGCGGCCAGCGCCACAGCGGCGGGCAACAGGGCGAAAAGCAGAATGACTCGCATCAGGCCGCCGCGATTATTTTTTCGCCGCCGGCTTGCCGGCGAGAACGATGTGGTATCGGATCTGCACCTCGTCGGCCACCGTATCGGTGTCCTTCCAGGCGCCTTCGCCGATATTGTATTGGAGGCGTTTGACGGTGAAGGCGCCATCGACCGTGCCGCCAACCGGCTCATCGCGGTAGGTGAAGGGTGTAACAACGTCGAGCGTCTTGCCCTTGATGGTCAGTGGACCGCGCGCCTCGAATTTGCCGCCGCCCAGCGCGCGTATGGCAGTGGCGACGAAAGTCGCCTTCGGATAGGTGCGCACATCAAACCACGGCTTGTCGCGCGCTTCGTCATTGGCCTCGGCGTTGTCGAGATCGAAGCTGGCGACATCGATTTCGATCTGCGCCCTGGCGGTTTCCGGTTTTGCCGGATCGAAGGCGATCTGCGCGCTGAATCTGCGAAACACCGCCTCGACCGGCACGTTCATCTGGCGCGACACGCAGGTGATGCGGCTTTTGTCATAAACCACGCTATGGGCGCCAGCGGCGCCGGCGGCGAGCAGGGCGATGGTAAGACCGATGGTGGTGGCAATTTTCATGACGGACTCACTTTTCGCGCAGTTTAACAAACGGCAGCATGCGGACCAGCACGTCGTCGTGATCGCCAAAATGGTGTTTGAGCGCGGCGGCGGCATGCACTACGACCAGCACGAGCAGCGTGTAGTTCAGCGTGATGTGCACGCTTTTCAGTGTTTCGGCCAGCGCCTTGTCGCGACCGAGCAGGTCCGGCAGCGGCAGCACGCCGAAATACACCGTGGTCACGCCGGCGGCGGAACTGTAGAGCCAGCCGGACAAGGGGATGACAAGGATCAGCGCATAGAGCAGTGCATGCGAGACGGCGGCCGCGCGTCGTTGCCACACGGGCATCGTGGCGGGCAGCGGCGGCGCCGGATGTCCGAGGCGCCAGGCCGCGCGCGCCACCGCGAGCAGGAATATACTGACGCCGGTCCATTTGTGCCAAGAATAATATTTCAGTTTGAGCGGCGAAAACGGCAGGTCGGTCATGGTGAGGCCGAGTGCGAAGCCGCCGCAGATCAACGCGAACACCAGCCAGTGCAGGACGATCGCGGGTGCGGCGTAGGTGACGCCGCGCGCTGTGTTCATGCCGGCGGGGACGGTCGAAATTCAACGGTGACGCGGGTGCCGCCGCCGGCGCCCGGCTCAAGCCGCACACGGGCGCCGTGGCCTTGTGCGATTTCGCGCACGATGGCGAGCCCGAGTCCGCAGCCGTCGGCGCCGTTACCGAGCAGGCGGTGAAAGCGTTCGAATACGCGTTCGCGTTCTTCAACCGGTATGCCCGGGCCATTGTCCTCGACGCAGAGCTGTACGCCGGCCTCGGTAGTGCCGACGCGCACCGTAACCTGGCCGCCGGTCTGGGTATAGCGGATCGCGTTGTCGAGCAGGTTGCTCAGCATTTCGGTCAGCAGCACGCGGTCACCTTCGATTATTGCCCCGGTGGCTCCGTCAAAGCCGAGATCAATATTGCGCGCCAGCGCGCGCGGTACCCATTCGGTAGTGGTGGCGCGCGCCAGTTCCGCGAGGTCCAGCGATGCGGTCGTGTTAATGCGGTTGGCGCCTGGCTCGGCGCGCGCCAGCGACAGCAGCTGGTTGACAAGGTGGGTCGTGCGCACCGTCGCCGTATCGATCTGACGCAGCGTGCGACGCACTTCGTCAGGGTCGTCCTGACGCAGGGCGAGTTCGGTCTGCGTACGCAGGCCCGCGAGCGGCGTGCGCAACTGGTGCGCGGCGTCGGCGATGAAGCGCTGCTGTGCCGACAATGCCGCCGACAGCCGCCCCAGCAGATCGTTCATGGCGCCGACCAGCGCGCGCACTTCGCCCGGCGCATTTTGCACCGGCAGCGGACCGAGATCGCGATACGAGCGGTTGGCGATTTCGGCCTGCAGTTCGACCAGCGGGCGCAGGCCGCGCGCGACGCCGTGCCAGATCAACAGGCCGATCAGGCCGACCAGCAGGATTTCCGGCAGCAGCATGCCGAGCAGGATTTCGCTCGCCAGCGTGTGCCGCTTGTTGAGCGTTTCGGCCACCACGATCAGCACGTGATCCTGGTCCGCGGGCAGGCCGGCGATCGGCACCGACAGGGCGGCGACGCGGATCGGGTTTTCACCGTAGACGCCGTCGTAATAAAACGGCTTGCCCGAAGCGGGGGCGTTCACCGGCGCCGGCAGGCCGCCGTAGCCTGTGACAAAGCGGTCCTGCGCATCCTTGACCATGTAATAGACGCTGTCGTGCTTGTCCGACTCCAGCATGTCGAGCGCGGCCTGCGGCAATTCGACCCGCACCTGTCCGTTGACCACAACTGCCTGGCGGCTGATGTCGAGTGCCGAGTCGTAGAGCGAGTAATCGTACGCGAGCGTGGCGAAATTGAACGCGTAGTAATACGAGATGACTGCGCTGATGACGGTCACCAGCAGCACCGGCACGAGCAGCCGCACCAGCAGCTGTTCGCGCAGCGATGCGTTCTCGGGCAGGCGCAACCGTGAGCCGCGGCCCGCTATGTTCAAGACTTTTTCTCGAGCAGGTAGCCGAGGCCGCGGATGGTGCGAATGACAACGCCCGCGGGTTCGAGCTTCTTGCGCAGGCGGTGCACATAGACCTCGATGGCGTTCGCGCCGACTTCTTCGTCGTGCCCGTAGAGCTGCTCGGCGAACTGTTCCTTGTTGACGACACGACCGCTGCGCAGCATCAGGATTTCGAGCACGCCGAGCTCGCGCGCCGACAGTTCGATCGGCGCGCCGTCGAGCGTGGCGCGGCGGCCGCCCAGATCGAGCGTGAGCGGGCCGTGGGTCAGAACCGAACTGCTGCCGGTTTGTCCGCGCCGGATCAGGGCGCGCACGCGTGCCTCGAGTTCGGGCAGTTCGAACGGCTTGCTCAGATAGTCGTCGGCGCCCAAGTCGAGCCCCTTGACGCGGTCGGCCAGTGCGTCGCGTGCAGTCAGAATCAGCACCGGCGCGGTGCCGCCGCGGCGGCGGAGCCGCTTGATCACCTCGAAGCCGTCGATGCGCGGCAGGCCGAGATCAAGAATCACCAGATCGTAATTCTCGACCGCCAGGATGCTGTCAGCCTGCTCGCCGTCGTGGGCGACGTCGACTGCAAAATCGGCGCCGCGCAGGGATTTCACCAGCCCGTCGGCGAGTACCGGATCGTCTTCGACTATCAATATGCGCATGATTTTCCACGTTGCCCCGGCGTCGAGTTCGCCGTTGCAGCGCCTTTCTGACGGGGACGCCTGAAAAAATAGCAGTTTACCCTGCTGGCAAAGGTCGCGGGACATGGTAGATTTGGCGTCTTCGCGTGGATAGATACACGGCCGGCGGGCCGTGAACGCCCCGATTGCGGGCTGCCAGGTTGAAAAATAATCCACCAGCGTAAGGTCAAAGAAAGAAATGATTGCTACTGTTCAAACGTCAGGTCGCGGTGGCAGACGGTTGCTCGTGGGTCGTTTGCGTGGTTGCCGGGGCGTGATGCAGCTTGGCTTGCGCAGTCTTGTTTGTGCTTTCCTCCTAGGGGGTATGTCTGTTGCGGCGGTTGCGGCCGAACCGCCGGCAGCACAGGCCTCATTAAGCTCCGACCTGGAACAGTTAACGCTGCGCCAGGCGGAGATTTTTTTTGCCGCGCGCAACCGCGAACTGCAGTTCGGTCGCCGCCTCGTTGAAGGCGCCGAGGCCGATCGCTTAAGCGCCTCGGCGCGACCCAATCCGAACGTCTTCGCCAATACCGGCAAATTCAATTCACGCCAGGGCAGCTACAACGGCGACTTGCGCGACAAGCAGATGGATACTGTGTTCGGCGTCCAGCAGTTGTTCGAGCGCGGCAACAAGCGCGAATTGCGCATGGACATTGCCGATTCGGTGATCCAGGCCAACCGCGGCGACTTCGCCGAAATCCGGCGTCAGCAGAAAGTCGCCCTGTATGCGGCTTATTACGATCTGGTGGCGGCGCAGGAGCGCGTCCGCATCGCCGCCGAAACGGCCGCGTCGTTTCAGAAAACCCTGAATGCGGTCGAGCGTCGCCTGAAGGCGGGTGACATTTCCGCCGCCGATGTCGCGCGCATTCGCGTGGACGCGTTGCGCGCGCAGAACGACGCGCGCACCGCCGTCGCCGAGCGTGCCAAGGCGCAGACCCAGCTCGCTTACGTGATCGGCGCCGAACGCGATGCGGTGCGCATCAAGGCGACCGATGGCTGGCCGGTCGCCGGGGTGGATCCCGCCGAGGCCGAGATCGACAAGGCGCTGGCCGGACGCGCCGACGTGCTGGCGGCGCAGGCGCGCGTGACGGCGGCCGAGAAGAACCGCGAACTGGCGCGCGCGTTGCGCACGCGCGACGTCACGGGGGCGGTGCAGTTCGAACATTTCCCCGGGGACTTCAGCAACAACACCTTCGGCGTCGGCGTCAGTATTCCGCTGTTCACCAATTACTACTACGAAGGCGAGATTCGCCGCGCCGAAGTTGATCTGTCGTTGGCGCGCGAGAACTACGAACGCGTGCGCGCGCTGGCGCTCGGTGAAATCGTTGCCCGCCGCGCCGACCTCGATGCCGCGCGCGAGCGTGTGCAGCGTTTCGAAGGCGCGCTGCTGAAAGAGGCGCAGCGTGCCGCCGATGCCGCTGAATTCGCGTACAGCCGCGGCGCAATCGGCGTGATGGATCTGCTCGATTCGCAGCGCCAGTTGTATGCGACGCGACTGGAGGCTGCGGGCACGCAGGCCGATTACGCCAAATCGCTGGCGTCCTGGCAGGCGGCGATTGCGGCCGCTGAACTTGGAACCGCGGAAGCCGGGTCGCAACCGTGAGGCTAGTTATGCAGCGACAACGGTACGTACGAAATAATACTTACTGCCGCGTGTTAGCGTGTCGCTACGTTAACAAATGGTTTACGCGTATACATTGGACTGCCAGAATACGCCGTTTTTTCCGCCGCCCAGATAATCAAAAGTGAAAACCCGTCAAATCGTTATCGGCATGCTGGGGCTCACCCTGGTTGGTGTCGCGGTGCACTGGGGTTACCCCTGGCTGGTTGCGCAATTCGGCGATCACACCGAGGAGGTCAAAGGGCCGACTTCGCCGCGCAAGAACGAACTGAGCTTCCCTGCCGGATCGACCCAGCTCAATTTCATCAAGGTCGAACCCGTGGTGCTGCTGCCGGAGCCCCTGCTCGATCCGCTGAGCGCGCGTGTCGCCTACGACGAGGATCACACCGCGCGCGTGAGCTCGCCAATCGCCGGCCGCGTCACTCGAATATTGGTGCAGCCCGGCGACCGCGTCGCAGCCGGCCAGTTGCTGGTGGTGATCGACGCGCCGGATTTTGCCGCCGCAGTCGCCGACGTCGACAAATCGGCCGCGGATCTGCAATTGAAACAGCGTGCTTTCGGTCGTGCCGACGAGTTGTTCGCGGCCGGCGTCATCGCGCGCAAGGATCACGAAGCGGCCGAAAGCGACCTGCGCCAGTCGGAAGCGGAAAACACGCGCGCCAAACTGCGCCTGCGCAATCTCGATCACGGCAACGTCCGCAATGCGCCCGGCGGCTATGAACTGCGCGCGCCGATTGCCGGTATCGTGGCCGAACGATCGATCAATCCGGGCGTCGAGGTGCGGCCCGATCTGCCCAACCCGCTGTTCGTCATTACCGATCCGTTGCACCTGTGGGTAATCATCGATTTGCCCGAGCCCAATCTCCGCGCGATCAAGGTCAAACAGGACGTGGTGGTTGAGGTCGATGCCTATCCCGAAGAGCGCTTTGCAGCCAAAGTGGCATCGATCGGCGAAGTGCTCGATCCATCGACCCGCCGGGTGCAGGTGCGTTGCGTGCTGGATAATCCGAAGCGCCTGCTCAAACCGGAGATGTATGCGCGGGTTACGCCGCTCGCCGGCACGCAGAACCTGCTGCCGCGGATTGCGAATTCTGCGCTGATCACCGAGGGTCTCTACAGTTTCGTCTTCGTAGAAAAGTCGCCCGGCACCTTCGAACGCAAACGCGTTGAACTCGGGCTGGAGGGGCGCAGTGTCAGCTACGTCAAGAGCGGCCTTGGTGAAGGCGATCGCGTGGTCACCGGCGGCGCGCTGCTGCTCAATTCAGAACTTGCCGGTGTCGACTAGCCGGCGCGGCGCATCATGCTCGACCGCCTGATCACCTTTGCGCTGCAGGAGCGCGTATTCGTGCTGGCCGTGTCGCTGGCGGTGGCGATTTCGGGCTGGTATGCGTGGAAGAACCTGCCGGTCGAGGCCTTCCCCGACGTGCAGGACGTGCAGGTGCAGATCATCACGCAGGCGCCGGGGCAGGCGCCCGAAGAGGTCGAACGCTCGGTCACCCTGCCGATCGAACTGCAGATGAGCGGCGTGCCGCGCATGACCAATCTGCGTTCGGTCTCGATCACCGGTTTGTCGGTGGTGACGCTGACGTTCTCCGACGGCACCAACGATTACTTTGCCCGCCAGCAGGTGCTCGAGCGCCTGGTCGATGTGAACCTGCCGACGGGCATTCAGGCGACGGTGGCGCCGTTGACCAACGCAGTCGGTGAAATCTACCGCTACATCGTTGATGCGCCGGCCGATATGCCGCTATACGAAGTGCGCGCCCTGCAGGACTGGGTGATCAAACCGGCGCTGCGCCGCACGCAGGGCGTGGCCGATATTGTCAGTTTCGGCGGTCGCGTCAAGGAATACCAGGTGCGGGTCAATCCGTTCATGCTGCGCAAGTTCGGCATTACGATCGATCAGGTTGCACAGGCAGTCACCTCGAACAGCGCCAACACCGGCGGCGGCATCCTGCCGCGCGGCGACGAAGCGCTGGTTATTCGCGGCATTGGTCTATACCGCAATCTGGACGACATCGCGCGCGTGGTCGTTGCCTCCCGCAACGGGCGCCCGATTCAGGTCGGCGATCTGGCGGTGGTGCGCATCGGCGCGCGGCCGTTATCCGGGCTGGTCGGATTCAACGATCGCGAAGACGTGGTGCAGGGCATCGTGCAGATGACCAAGGGCCAGAACGCGACCAAGGTGGTCGAGGATCTGAAGGTTGAAATCGCCAAGCTCGCGCCGCGGCTGCCGCCCGGTGTCAGTCTGCATCCGCATTACGACCGCACCGAACTGGTTGAGCATACCGTGCACACCGTGACGGAAAACCTCGCGATCGGTGCCTCGCTCGTGGTGGTGATACTGCTGATTTTTCTGCGCAACTGGCAGGCCGCGCTGACGGTGGCAACGGTGATTCCGCTGTCGCTGCTGTTCGCCTTTGTCCTGATGGACGCGCGCGGCGTCGGCGCCAATCTGATATCGCTGGGCGCGGTCGATTTCGGCATCATTATCGACAGCGCGGTGGTGCTGGTCGAAGCGTTGATGGTGCGGCTGGCGGTCGGCGCGACGGAAGGCAATCCGCTTCACACTGGTTACGGCTGGCGCATGCACACGCTGAAAGCGACCGCCGTCGATCTCGGGCGACCGATCCTGTTTTCGAAGGCGATCATCATTCTCGCCTTCCTGCCGATTTTCACTTTCCAGCGTGTCGAAGGCAAAATATTTTCGCCGATGGCCTATACGCTGTCGTTCGCGCTCCTCGGCGCCATTCTGCTGACGCTGACGCTGGTGCCGACGCTGCTCAGTTATTCGTTGCACAAGGGCAGTCTTGCCGAGAAGCACAGCGAATGGATGCACCGCCTGCAGCAGTGGTACCGCGGCATGCTGTTGCGCGCCGAGACGCGCCGCAAGTCGATCGTGGCGGTCTGCGTCTGCATACTCGCCGCAGCGTTGCTGCTGGCGCCCAAACTCGGCAGCGAGTTTCTGCCCAAGCTCGATGAAGGCAATATCTGGCTGGTGATCACGCTGCCGCCGTCGGCCAACATCCAGCGCACCAAGGATGTCGAGAAACAGGTGCGCAAGGTGCTGCTCGATTACCCGGAAGTCGCCAGCGTGGTGACGCAGATCGGCCGCCCCGACGACGGCACCGATCCGAAAGGGCCGTACAACCTGGAAATCAAGGCTGACCTGAAGCCGCGCGAAACCTGGCGTTTTGCGACCAAGGACGCGATGATCGAGGACATGACGAAGAAGATCCGCGTCATGCCCGGCATCCAGACCAACTTCTCGCAGGTCATCGAAGACAATTTGAACGAGGCGATTTCCGGCGCGCGTGGCGAAATCGTCGTCAAGGTGTTCGGCCCCGACCTGCAGATTCTCGAGGACAAGAGCGGGCAGATCGCCGACGTCCTTAATTCGATCAACGGCGCTGCCGATGTCGGCGTGTTCAAGATCGGCGGCCAGACCGAGTTGACTGTGACGCTGGACCGCACGCGCATGGCGCGCTACGGCATCAATGTCAATGACGTCAACGCAACCGTACAGTCGGCGTTTGCAGGTGCCGTGGTCAACACTTTTTACGAGGGGGACCGGCGCTTCGACGTAACAATACGGATAGGCGGCGAGTTTCGCGACGCGGTCGATGATGTCGACGACTTGCCGATTGCGCTGCCCAGCGGCGGCGGCACGATTCCGCTGGGCATGATTGCCGATATCGCAGTCAGGCAGGGCGCCGGCCGGGTTTCGCGCGAGGCCGGCGGCCGCAATGTGGCGATCAAGGCCAACCTGCTCGGACGCGATCAGGGCAGTTTCGTCGCCGAGGCAATGAAAAAAGTCGCCGCCACGGTCAGGCTACCGGAGGGTTATTACATGACCTGGGGCGGCCAGTTCGAGAATCAGCAGCGTGCGATCGCGCGCCTGAAGGTGATCATCCCGTTATCGGTGTTTTCGATATTCGTCCTGCTGTTCTGGGTCTTCGGTTCGGTTCGCCGCGCGATCCTGGTGCTGCTGATGGTGCCGTTTACGCTGGTCGGCGGTCTCGCCGGTCTCGCCATCGCCGGGCTGCATCTTTCGGTGTCGTCGGCGGTGGGCTTTATCGCAGTGGCCGGTATCTCGGTGCAGAACGGCGTCATCATGGTCGAGCAGTTCATGGAATACATGCGCAATGGCAAGGGGCTCGCCGAGGCGGTGCTCGAGGGGGCGGTGTCGCGCCTGCGGCCGATCATCATGACCGCGTTGATGGCTGGTATCGGCTTGTTGCCGGCGGCGCTGTCACACGGTATCGGTTCCGAAACGCAGCGCCCGTTCGCCGTGGTTATTGTCGGCGGCATCGTGTCGGCGACCTTGTTCACCTTGCTGCTGCTGCCCTTGCTGTTCCCGGTATTCTCGGAACAGCGCCGCATCACTGCCTCGGAACAGCCTTTGGTCTAGTTTTACCCGCCGGTTACCAACTCAGGAGGATCCATGGCCGTCAAATTTCGCAGGGAACCATTGCAGCTGAGTTCCAATGAAAGTGAAATCGTCGATCGTGTGATCAAGCTGGCCGAGGAACTCTATGATTCGATCGACATGGCGCCACCGTCGGCTGCGCGCGAGCACGCCGTGGTGAGGTTGCAGGAGTGCGTGATGTGGGCGATCAAGGCGATCGGCGAGCATCGCTGAAGACCCTCTCCGATTTGCGGATTTTGTCCAGAGTTTCTGTTAAGATCGCAGCGTAACTCGATATTTTTGAATGCTGTTTCCGCGGACCGTACTGGAGCCGCGCGAGGCAGCCACGCAACGGAATCCGCCGCGCTTCGGGGCGGCCGGTCGGGAGAATACGATGGTGCGCAAAGCGCGAAACTGGCGTCGAGTAGCCGTGGTGGCCGCTGCAATCGGATGGCTGGCGGCGCCACTGCCGGGCAGCGCAGCCGGCGAAACCGCGGCAAAAGTCGCGCCGGGCAAATCCGATCTGAAGGGCGCCACCCACGCCGGCTTGGCTGCCGCCGGTCTGCCAAGCCTGAAATCCACCATTGCGCTGGTTGTCGACATGGCCGACGGCCAGGTCATCTACGGCAAGAACGTCGAGCACGTCACGCCGATCGCATCGATCACCAAGCTGATGACCGCAGTGGTCACGCTGGAGGCCGGCCTGCCGCTCGATGAAACCATCGTCATCGACCACGCCGATGTCGACCAATTGAAGCACACCAGCTCGCGCCTTAACGTCGGCACCGGCCTGTCGCGCGCCGACATGCTGCGCCTCGCCCTGATGTCCTCGGAGAACCGCGCGGCCGCCTCCCTGAGCCGCGCCTATCCCGGCGGGCGCGAGGCCTTCGTTGCTGCGATGAACCGCAAGGCCGTCGAGCTCGGCATGTTCAACACGCGTTATGTCGATCCGACCGGCCTGTCGAGCGAAAACGTGTCCACCGCGCAGGATCTTGTCAAGATCGTGAAGGCCGCCTACGAATATCCGCTGATCCGCGAGTTCACCACCACCGCAGCGCACGATGTCGAAACCGCGCGCGGGCGCAGCCTGCAATTCCGCAATTCGAACGGGCTGGTGAAAAATCCGTCGTGGGAAATCGGCCTGTCCAAGACCGGTTACATCAGCGAAGCCGGTCGCTGTCTCGTCATGCAGGCGAAAATCGCCGCGCGACCGGTGGTGATCGTGCTGCTTGATTCCTGGGGCAAGAACACGCGCATGGGCGATGCCAACCGCATCAAGAAGTGGCTGGAAAGCCGCCTCGGCCGCACACCGCTCGGCTGATCCCTGCGCCGCGCGGGCTGATGTTGCGCGCGGTTCGATGTGAATGCTCCGCCGCTGATGACGCGCTACGCGTACCACGATCTGTTGCCGCCGCAGGCCGCCATGCTCGACGATGTGCTCGCCGGACTCGCGCGGACGCCGAAGCGTGTTGCGCCGAAATACTTTTACGATGCGCGCGGCTGCGAGCTCTTCGACGCCATCTGCGCGCTGCCCGAGTATTATCCGACGCGCACCGAGCTGGCGATCATGACGGCGCAGGCGCCGGCGATGGCCGCGGCCCTCGCCGGCGATTGCGCGCTGATCGAAATCGGTTGCGGCAACAGCGCCAAGTCGCAGCGCCTGCTCGAAGCGCTGCAGCCGAAAGCCTTTGTCGCCGTCGATATCGCCGAAGAGCAGCTCAGAGCCTCCTGCGATGCCCTGTCGCGCGGGTTTCCGCGCATGCAGACGATCGCGCTGCGCGCCGATTTCGAGCAGGCGGTCGATCTCGCCGCGGCGTGTCTGCCGGCGGCACAGCGGCGCGTGCTGTATTTTCCCGGCTCGACCATCGGCAATTTCACGCCCGCGGCTGCGCGCGATTTTCTCGCGCACTGGGCGCCGCTGCTGGGCGCCGGCGGCCGCGCGCTGATCGGCGTCGATCTGATCAAGGATGCGGCGCGTCTTGATGCGGCCTACAACGACGCCGCGGGCGTCACCGCCGCATTCAATCTCAATCTGCTCACGCGTTTCAATCGCGAGTTGGGCGCCGACTTTGATTGCGACGCGTTCAGGCATCGCGCGTTTTACGATGCGGCGGCGGGGCGCATTGAAATGCATCTCGAAGCCACGCGCGCGCAGACCGTGACCATGGGAGCGCGGCGCATCGAATTCGCCGCCGGCGAATCGATGCTGACGGAAATTTCCTGCAAGTATTCGATTGCCGGATTCGAGCAGCTCGCGCGCGACGCCGGTTATGCGACGCTAAAGTGCTGGGCCGATGCCGGCGACCAGTTCGCGGTTTTTCTGCTCGGGCTCGACTAGCCGCGCTACTCGAGGCGGATGTTCGCCGCTTTCACGACCTTGCTGTATTTGGCGATTTCGGATTTGATGAAGTCGCCGAATTCCGCCGGCGTGCCGCCAGCCGGCTCCAGGCCCTGACCGAACAGTGCTTCCGTCATCGGCGGCGCCGCCAGCGCGCTGCGCAGATCGCTGTTGAGCTTGCGCACAATGGCCTGCGGCGTGTTGGCGGGCAGCGCGATGCCGTACCAGTTCAATACTTCGAAGCCCGGCACGCCGGCCTCGGCGATCGTCGGCACCTCGGGCGCGGCGGCGGCGCGTTTGGCGCCCGACACGCCGAGCGCGCGCAGCTTGCCGGACTTCGCCATCGGCAGTGTGGCCGGCATGGTGCCGAACATCAGCTGCACCTGGCCCGCGATCAGATCGGTCAGCGCCGGCGCGCTGCCCTTGTAGGCAACGTGCACGAGGTCGGTGCCGGTGGCGAGTTTGAAAATCTCGCTGGTCAGATGCAGCGATGAGCCCTGTCCGGCCGAGGCGTAGTTGAGCGAACCAGGTTTGGCCTTCGCCAGCGCGATCAGTTCCTTCACCGATTTGGCAGGCACCGCCGGATTGACCACCAATAGAAAGGCCGAGGTTGCCAATCGTGTCACCGGCGCAAAATCCCTTACCGGATCGTAGGGCAGTTTTGCATTTAGCGCGGGGGTGAATGCCAGGTTGCCGATGCTGGCGAGAAATATCGTATAACCGTCGGGCACCGCATGCGCCGCGAGATCGGCGCCGATCAGGCCGCCGGCGCCGCCGCGGTTATCGACGATAACCTGCTGGCCGTTGATCTGCGACAGTTGCTGCGCAACCGTGCGGCCCAGAATATCGTTACCGCCGCCGGGCGGGAAGGGCACGATCAGGCGCAGTGGCTTGGATGGATAATTCTGTGCCGGTGTCGTTGGCGGCAGCCCCGCAGCGATGGCGCCGGCGAGCAGCAGCGTCGCGTGATTACGCATGGCGCGCAATGAAACCGAGCAGTGCGGCGTCGAAGGCCACGGTCTGTTCGATATTCGAGAGATGCGCGGCATTCGGAATGATCACCAGTTCGGAGCCCGGCAGGTTGTCGTGAATCAGTTGCGCCATCGCCACCGGCGTGCCCGGGTCCTGTTCGCCAACGATCACCAGCGTCGGGCATTTGATTTCCTTGAGCCGACTGGTCACGTTAATTTTCGGAATTGCATGGCAGCAGCCGATGAAGCCCTCAGCCTTTGTTGCGCGCACTGAAGCGGCGATGCGCGTCAGCGCCGGCGCGCCGCTTTTCACATAACCCTCGGTGAACCAGCGCGAAACCATCATCTCGCCGAACGGCGCCATGCCTTTTTCCTGCGCGAGCTTGATCCGGTCGCCCCAGGGACCCTGCGTTTCCGGCGGGTAATAGCTGGTGGTGTCGGCGAGCGTCAAGGTCTTGAAGTAGCCCGGATGACGCAGCGCGAAGGTCTGGCCGATCATGCCGCCCATCGACAGGCCGCACCAGTGCGTTTGCTTGATGCCGAGGGCATCGAACAAGCCGCGCACGTCGTCCGCCATCTGTTCGAGCGTATAGGCCTCGGCCGGCGCGCTGCTGCCGCCGTGGCCGCGCGTATCGAAACGCAGCACTTTGAACTTTTTGGTCAGCGCCGGCATCTGCTCGTCCCACATGTGCAGATCGCAGCACAGCGAGTGCGAAAGCGTCAGCCACGGGCCGTCGCCTTCGATTTCATAATTGATTTCGATACAGTTTGCTTTGACCTTCATATTGTCGTTCCCCTATCAATCCCGATTCGTAGCCCGGAAGAAGCGCAGCGCATTCCGGGATTCTGCTTACACTCTTGCGTTCCCTCCCCCCTTGAGGGGGGGCAGGGTGGGGGGTATCAACTAACCCCCCCATCCCCGCCTTCCCCCTCAAGGGGGAAAGGAGTTTCTTGCTTTGCTCCTTCCGGCTACAAATGTCGTTCTATTTCACGCTGTCGAGGAAGTTGATCAGATTTCTATTGAAGACTTCCTGCTGCTCGATGTTCGAGATATGCGCCGCCGATTCGATGATGGCGAGCGATGATCCCGGCAGGTTGGCGTGAATCGCGCGCGCCATCTCGGGCGGCGTGCCGTGATCCTGATCGCCGACTGTGATGAACACCGGGCATTTGATTTCTTTCAGGCGGTCTAGGGTGTCGACCTTGGCGATCGCCGCGCAGGCGCCGCAGAAGCCGGCCACCGGTGTGTTGCGGATGTCATTGGCGATGCGCGCCATCACATCCTTGCGCGACTGGATGTAGGGCGCGGTGAACCAGCGCGCCAGCGTGCTCTCGACCAGCGCATCCATGCCTTTCTCGCGCGCCATCTTGATACGGTCGCCCCACATCTGCGCCGCGTTCGGCGGGCGCCGGCTGGTGGTGTCGGCCAGCACCAGCGACGTGAACACGCCCGGATATTTGAGCGCATAGGTCTGGCCGATCATGCCGCCCATCGAGAGGCCGATCCAGTGCGTCTGCTTGATGCCCAGATGCGCGAACAGGCCATGCACGTCGTCGGCCATCTGTTCCAGCGTGTAGTCGCCTTCGGGCGCCGTGCTGTGGCCGTGTCCGCGCGTGTCGAAGCGCAGCACCTTGAAGCGTTTGGTCAGCAGCTCCATCTGCTCGTCCCACATGTGCAGATTGCAGGCGAGCGAGTGCGACAGCGTGATCCACGGGCCGTCGCCTGCGATTTCGTAATTGATTTCGATGCTGTTGGTTTTGACTTTCATTGCCTCGCCTCTTGATTCACTTTATTAATTCGTAGCCGGAAGGAGAGCAGCGCATTCCGGGGCCCGCTTCTATTGTTTCATTCCCTCCCCCCTCGCGGGGGGAGGGTTAGGGTGGGGGGATTTATCTTTCACCGTTCCCCCCCCATCCCTACACTTCCCCCTCAAGGGGGGAAGGGGTTTCTTGCGTTAACCCGTACGGGCCGAATTTAAACCAGCGCCGCCGCAATTTTCTCGCGCGTCAGCGGCAGATCGCGCAGGCGCACACCCAGCGCGTGATACAACGCATTGGCGACTGCGGCCGGCACCGGGCCGGCGGCGATCTCGCCGGCGCCCAATGGTTTTTCTTCCGGCCGGTCGATCAGATGGATTTCGATCGCCGGAATTTCCGCGAAGGTGAGGATCGGGTAGGTTTCCCAGTCGCGCGACAGCACGCGCTCGCGGTCGTGGCGCACCTGTTCCTTCAGCGCCCAGCTGATCGCCTGCACGATGCCGCCTTCGGACTGATTGATCACGCCGTCCGGATTGATGACCTGGCCGACATCGACTGCGGCCACCGCGCGCGTGACATGCGGATCCGGTTCCAGCGAAAGATCGATCACCACCGCCATATAGCCGTAGCCGTTCTTGTATTGCGAGAACGCAAAGCCGCGGCCGCTCGTGCCGTCGCTTTGCGTGCCGGGTTTCCAGCCGGCTTTCTCGGCGGCGAGTTCGATCACGGCGCGTGCGCGCGCATCTTTCATGTGGCGAAGACGGAATTCAATCGGGTCGCAGTTCGCTGCGGCGGCGAGTTCGTCCATGAACGATTCGATTGCGAATACATTGCTGATGGCGCCGAGCCCGCGCAAGGCAGACGCGCGCAGCGGCTGCACCTCGACGCGGTGCGCGACCACGCGCTCGTTCGGAAGCGCGTAAATCACCGGTGCATTGCGCGCCATGCCGCCGCCGCCCGCCATCGGCGGATCGGCCTGCGTGCGTCGCGTCACCGGCTGTTCGAGATACCAAGCCGACAGCAGCGACGACACCGGCGACGGCGTCTTGATCGATACCGGCCGCTGGCTGTGGCCGTTGCTCCAGACCTCGACCGACCAGTCGACGATATTGCCGGCGTCGTCGAGGGCGGCATGCACGTCGGTGGTCATCGCCGGGCTGTAGGGTTCCCACGCGAACTCGTCGTCGCGCATCCATTGCACCTGCACCGGGCGGCCGCCGGCGGCGCGCGATAGCAGCACCGCATCGAGCGCGACATCATCGGCGCCGTTGTGGCCGTAACAACCCGAACCTTCGCCGTGATGGACGATAATTTTTTCAAGGTCCATCTGCAGCACGGTGGCGAGGTCGTAGCGCAGTTGATACACGCCCTGGCTGTGCGACCACACTTCGATGCGCTCGCCGTCGATACGCGCGAGCGCGCAGGAGGGGCCGATCGAGGCGTGGGCGATATAGGGTTTGGTGTAACGCGCATCGAGTTTGCGCGTGCCTCGCGCCTTTGCCGTGGCATCGACGCGTTCTGAAATCAGCGTTTCCTTGTTGTCGGGGCGCGTGCGCAGATATTCGTGCATGCCGGCTTCGTCGGCAGCGATCGGAACTTCCTTCCACTGCGCGGCCTTGAGTGCGGCAGTACGCGCCTTCACCGCCTGTTCTTCGCGTTCGGCAACCACGCCGATGAAATTGCCGTCGCGCAGCACCGCTACCACGCCGGGCAGCTTGCGGATGGCGTCGGCGTCGAAGGCGGTGAGTTGCGCATCGTACGAGGGCGGTCGCACCACGCGGCCGAACAGCATGCCAGGCAACTCGATGTCCTGCACGTAACGCGGCGTGCCGGTGGCCTTGAATGGAATGTCGAGGCGGTCGACTGCGGTACCGACGATGCTGTGCTTGGACGCCGCTTTGGGTTTGACCGACGCGGTGGCTTCCCTCGCCAGCAGCGCGGTGTGCGGCAGTTCCCAGTACGAAACGCGGCGAATGCGATCGAAGCCGCTGACAACGCCGTCTTCAATGGTCAGTTTATCGAGCGGTATGTCGAGGCGTTTGGCCGCCTCGCGCAGCAAGAGGTCGCGTGCCTCGGCGCTGGCGTAACGGAGCGCAGTGCCGCCTTCGTCGATCGAGCGGCTGCCCGAGGTGTGGCCTTCGTCGGGGGTCAGCACGGTGTCGCCGGAGACCATACGCACCTTCGCCAGCGAAATATCGAGTTCCTCGGCGGCGATCTGCGCCATCGCGGTGACCACACCTTGACCGATCTCGACTTTGCCGGTAAAGACCGTAAGCGTGCCGTCGGCTTCGAACTTCAGCCACTGGTCGAGCTGGCGGTTGGCATCGAGACTGCCCGGCAGTTTGACCGGCGCATTCATTTCGCGGCCTTCAGATCGGCGGCGGCGCGCTGCACCGCCTTGATCATGCGCGTGTGGGTGCCGCAGCGGCAGAGGTTGCGCGTGAGCGCCTGTTTGATGTCGTCCAGCGTCGGTTCCGGATTGGCCGCCAGCAATGCGGCGGACGACATGATCACACCCGAGAGGCAGTAGCCGCACTGCGCGGCCTGCTCGCCGATAAAGGCGCGCTGCAGGGCGTGCGGCGATTGCAGGGTGCCGAGGCCTTCGATGGTGGTGATCGATTTGCCGACCGCCGACCACAGCGGCACTTCGCAGGACATCACGTTGTGGCCGTCCATCAGCACCATGCAGGCGCCGCACTGGCCGAGGCCGCATCCGAACTTGGCGCCCTTTAGCTTCAGATCGTTGCGCAGGATGTAGAGCAGCGGCGTGTCGGGTTCGGCGGTGACGGTATGCGCAGCGCCGTTGACGATCAGCGTGATTTTTTCCGGCATGATTTTTTGTAATTTCCGAGAGGAAAACGCGCGACTAGTCTAGCATAGGGGCGGCGTGTAAATCGGGCGTGCGGTGTTTGCTTGACGTCCATACGTCGTGACTGAATCAGACGCGTGAGCCCGTAGGCAACCAGCCGGAAGTTCAATTGATAATGCGTGGCCCGTCGGCGCGAACGACGATTACGCCGTGGCCCGGCGTTTCAGTTGAGCCTGATGCCCGCGACCTTGATCAACTCCCGCCACTTCGCGATTTCGGAGTGGATATGCGCCTGGAATTGCGCCGGCGTGGTGCCGTGCGGGGTGGAGCCGTCTTTCATCAGGCGCTCGGCGACGTCGGGGGCGTTGACCGCCGCGTTGAGCGCGAGCGAGAGTTTGTTGACGATGTCTTTCGGCACTTTGGCCGAGGTGATGACGCCGTACCATTGATTGGCTTCATAGCCGGGCACGCCGCCTTCGGCGATGGTCGGCAGTTCGGGCGCGGCGGGCGAGCGCTTGCCGGCAGTGATGCCGAGGATGCGCAGGCGGTTGCTTTGCATGTAGGGCCGCGCGCTCAACAATGTGGTGAAGCTCATTTCCACTTCACCGGCGAGCGTGGCCGTCAGCGCCGCCGCGCCGCCCTTGTACGGGATATGCGTGAACTTGACGCCGGCCTTGTAGGCGAGCATTTCACCGGCAAGGTGTTGCAGCGCGCCGGTGCCCGACGAACCCTGATTGAGCTTGCCCGGATTGGCGCGCGCGTAGGCGATCAGTTCTGCGACCGATTTGGCCGGCAGCGACGGATGCACGGTCAGCACATAGAACAGACTCGTCACCTGCGCGATCGCCTGCAAATCTTTTTCGAGATCATAAGGAATCGGATTGCCGCTGGCCGACAGCACGGAATGGCCGGCCGAGATCAGGCAAATCGTATAACCGTCGGGATCGGCGTGCGCGGTGAGGTCGACGGCAATCGCGCCGCCGGCGCCGGCGCGGTTGTCGGCGACCACCTGCTGGCCCCACATTTCGGTGAGTTTGCGCGCCAGCGCGCGCGTGGTGATGTCGGTGCCGGCGCCGGGCACGAAGGGCACGAGAAAGCGCACCGGTTTTTGCGGAAAGGTATCGACGGCGGCGGCGAGTGTGACTGCGGGGCTGAGTAGTGCTGCAGCGCCGATGTAGGCAATCTTGAAAGGCCTGTTCAACATCATTACCCCCTCAATCCGACCGTCTCCCCGTGTTCAGGGGAAACGCGGATTCATGCGCTTACTTCAGAATCTGATACAGGCTGCTGAAATCGTCGGTCCACAGCTTGAGACCCTTGATCTCATCGATCGGCGTGGTCTTGCCGGCGAGCGCCGGGTTGTCGAGCAGCGTCTTGTCGCGCGTGACGATCACCCAGTCGGTTTTCGAAAAATCCGTATTGTCCGCATCATCGACCACCAGCGCCGTATAGAGCCCCAGCGTGTCGGCGATCTGCTTGACTACCGGCGCCAGCTGCAGGAAGCGGTTGGTGACGTGGAAGGCAATGCCGCCGGATGGTTTCAGATGCCTGAGATAGGTCGCCACCGCCTCGCGCGTGATCAGGTGCACCGGAATCGCATCGCTGGAGAAGGCATCGACCACCAGCACATCGAAATTCTGCGGCTCGTCGCGTTCCAGCGAGAGGCGCGCGTCGCCAAGCACGGTTTCGATGTTGGCCTTGCTGTCGCCGAGGAAACTGAATTCGGTTTTCGCGACCTCGATCACCTGGGGGTTGATGTCGTAGAAGCGGTAGGTGTCGCCGGGTTTGCCCCAGGCCGCGAGCGTGCCCGTGCCGAGCCCGATGACGCCGACTTTCTGGTTCTGCGGGTTGTCGATCTTGATCAGAATGCCGACGCCCGAATCGGGCCCGTAGTAGGTGGTCGGTTCGGTGCGCTTTTCAGGTTTCAGGTATTGCTCGCCGTGCAGGATCACGCCGTGAATCAGGCGGCGCATCGCGGTGTCGCTGGTCTCGGGTCCGGTGTCCTTGGTGCGCAGCGTGCCGTAGAAGTCGCGCTTCATCACCCGCGTGTCCTCCTGCAACTGCACGAGCTGCTTGTTCCAGAAAAATCCGCACAGGCCGGCGACACCGATCGCGGTCAACCAGACGAGGATGGGCATCCGGCGCAGCGTGATCGCGGCGAGAATCGCGGCAACGACGAAACCGAGTCCGAGTTCGGAGTACGACACAAAAATGCGCGGCGCAATCAGGCCGACGAACATGCCGCCGATCGCGCCGCCCAGCGACACCATCAGATAAAAGCGCGTCAGATAACGCGGCGCGGGCCGCATCTGGGCAAGTTCGCCGTGGAAGAACATGCAGCTGGCGAACAGGCCGGCGAGATACAGCGGAATCGCGATCCTGATGTTGAGCGTGACGTCGCTGTCGGGCTTCAGGCCCCACGCGCAGAAGCCGACGATGATCGCGATCGGCCCCAGCATCCATGCGCGGCGGTACCAGCGGTCGCTATCGAAACAGAGAATGAAGGTGAGCAGATACAGGGTCAGCGGCGCCAGCCACAGGAAGGGGATGGAGGCGATGTTCTGCGTGATGTGATTGGTGATCGCCAAGAGCAGCCACGAACCCATCGCCGAGAGCGCGAGCCACAGGAACAGATCGAGTTTGCCCGGGGCGGGCGACTCCGCGGCCGCTGTTGCAGCAGCGCTGGCGAGCGGGATATCAGTGATCGCATTCGTGCGCAGGCTGTAGATCGCCGAAGTCGCACACAGCACGGCGAACAGGCCATAGCCCGCCGACCATGCATAGGCCTGGGTGGCGGTGGCGATCCACGTTTCGAACACGAAGGGGTACGAAATCAGCGCCAGCATCGAAGCGAGGTTCGACAGTGCGAACAAACGATAAACAGTGCTCTGCGGGAAACTGCGCGCGAACCAAGCCTGCACCAGCGGGCCGGTGGTCGAGAGCAGCAGATAGGGCAGGCCGATGGTGGCGAACAGGAGGCCGATGATGCGCGCGCCCGGGTCTTCGTTGCCGGCGGGCTTCCAGCTCACGTCGGCGACGATCGGCAGCACCGCCAGACTCGCCAGCAGCAGCGCGATATGCAGGATCACCTGCGTGCGCGGTTTCAGTTTGCGCGTGGTGAAGTCGGTGTAGGCGTAGCCGGCAAGCAGTGCCAGCTGAAAAAACACAAGGCAGGTCGTCCACACCGCGGCGGAGCCGCCGAACCACGGCAGGATTTGTTTGGCGATGATCGGCTGAACGAGGAACAGCAGGAAAGCGCTTGTGAAAATGGTACAAGCGTAGAGCAGCATCGGAAATGGACCGGTTGTTGTGATGGGAAGGCGGCATTATACAGATGCTGCCGCTGCGGCCCGGTTGTGCGCGAACCAGTGCGGGTCGATCTTCGCCGTTTTCAGCTTCACTGCGGTTCGATCTTTGCCGCTTTCATGATTTCCGCGAAGCGCGTCAAATCCGCCTTGAAGAGTTTGGCGAATTCCGCCGGCGGCGCGGCAGCCGGTTCATAGCCGGTGCTGGAGAAGGCCTCGCGCAGCGCGGCGTTTTCGAACGCCTTCTTAACTTCTATCTGAAAGCGGTTGACGATGGCAGCCGGCGTCTTCGGCGGCGCGAACATGGCGTGCCAGCCGGTGTCGAAACTGTAGCCGGGCAATCCGCTCTCGGCGATGGTCGGCAGATCGGGCAGCGACGAGATGCGTTTGTCGCCGGTGAAGCCGATGCCGCGCAGCCGTCCGGCCTTCAGATGCGGCACTGCCACGCTGGCGCCCGGAAAATGCAGATGCACTTCGCTGCTCAACACCGCGGTGAGCGCCGGTCCGCCGCCCTTGTACGGGATGTGTTGCAGCGTGATGCCGGCTTTTTGCGCCAGCAGTTCGCCCGCCAGATGCTGGCCGTTGCCGATGCCGGCCGAGCTGTAGCGCAGGATTTGCTTTTTGCCGATTTCGATCAACTCCCGGATGTTGTTTGCCGGCACCGACGGATGCGCGACCAACACGTAGCCGAGTCCGTTGGCGTAATTGGTGATCGGCGTGAAGTGCTTTTCGCTGTCGTACGGCAGTCGCTTGTACATCGACGGATTGACGGCGAAGGCGACCGAAGTCGCGAGCACGGTGTAGCCGTCGGGTGCCGATTTGGCGACGATGTCGCAGCCGAGGATGCCGTTGGCGCCGCCGCGGTTGTCGATCACCAGCGGCTGGCCCATCGAGATTTCCATCTGCAGTGCGAGCTGGCGGATGTAGGTATCAACATTGCCGCCGGCCGGGAAGGGCACGACGACGCGGATCGGGCGATTGGGGAAAGGTTGTGCCGATGCGACGCAGGCAGACAGGCAACCGGCAAGCAGTGCGACCGTGGTCTTCAGCATGGCGTTCTCCTCCGCGTGTGCCGTGTGTCCGAAAAAATCTTAACACGCGCCGCGCGTCATCGGATTAGGTTCGGTAATGGCGCCGCTATATACATCGGCGCGCGATTACGGGCATCATAGCGAACGCTTTTTTATCCGGATTTCCGATGTCATCGCGCAGTGCCGGCGACTGGCTCCTGCTGTTCGCGCTGTCGGCGATGTGGGGCAGCGCGTTTCTTTTTATCAAGCTGGGTGTGGCCACGGTGCCGCCGGCGACGCTGGTGGCGGGGCGGCTGGCACTCGGCGCGATCATTCTGTACGCCGCGCTGTGCTGGCGCGGTTTGCGTCTGCCGCGGTTGGGGCGCGACTGGTGGCCCTACGCGGTGCTTGCGGTAGTCGGCAACGCGGCGCCGTTTTATCTGATCAGCTGGGGCCAGCAAACGATCACCAGCGCGCTGGCCGGGATCCTGATGGCGATCATGCCGCTGACGACGCTGCTGCTGGCGCATTTTTATGTCGCCGGCGATCGTATTACCGCGTGGCGCATCGCCGGCTTTACGATCGGCTTCGGCGGCATTGTCGTGTTGATGGGGCCGTCGGCGCTGGCCGGGCTGGATGCCGATCTCGTCGCCGAACTCGCCGTGCTGGCGGGTGCGGTTTGTTACGCCGCTAACAGTGTGCTGGCGCGCCGCCTGATCAGCGCGGATTTTCTGGTGGCCTCGACGGCGGTGTTGATCGCCGGCACCGTGCTGGTGCTGCCGCTGGCGCTGTGGTTCGATCAACCGTGGACGCTGACGCCGAGTGCGGAGTCGGTCGCCGCCATCGTCTGGCTCGGCATCGGGCCGACCGCGCTGGCCACCATCCTCTATTTTCAGCTGATTGCGACCGCCGGGCCGACTTTCATGTCGCTGGTCAATTATCTGTCGCCGGTGATCGCGCTGGCCGCCGGCGTGCTGCTGCTCGGCGAGCAGCCGGGGCCGCGCGCCTTCGCCGGTCTGGCCCTGATTTTGTTCGGAATTGCCGTCAGCCGGCGGCGCTGACTGCAGCCCGGCGTGCGCTAGCTGCTTGAAAACACGGGCTTAGGCCCCAGTTATGGCGCGTGACCCGCAACTTCCGGACTACGCTATCAACCAAACGCCGAGTCGGCCGTTAATAAGATCATGAACATCGTCTATAACAGCGAAAACTACTACGTGGTCGAGTATCCCGTGCAGCACGGCTACGAAGTAGTGGACAAGCAGACCAGCCGCGGCACCTATTTTCAGGGCGATGTCGCGGAAAAGTTTCGCGCGTCCATGATCGGCGCCCTCGGCGAGGATCCGTCGCCGGATCACGTTGACGAATTTCTCTCCAGCTTCGGTGTGCTGATCAATTTTCCGATGGTCGTGCACTAAGCGCGATCTGATCGCGCCGGCGGTATTGCGGGAAGTTTCCGTTTTAACAATCGGCCCAGCCTCCGGGGCTCACGCCTTCGCAGGCGCGACGGAAAGTTTTCCGGCTGTCAGGCATCGGCCGCGGCGCGATTATCGGTGACGTGATCGCTGCGCCCGTCGTCGGCCAGTTCCGGCCGCGCCAACGCGCTCAGCAATAATTTTTTCATTTCTTCGGTTTGTGCACCGCCGGCCAGATGGTCGGCGAGCACCGTCGCGCCCGCCGCGTAGCGCGCGACCAGGCGGTAATGCCGCGTGTCGCTGAAGATGCCGGTGAAGCGCGCTTCGCGCCGGCTCTCGAGCGCCGTGATCGAATCGGTCGCCAGCGTCTGCCGTGACAGCGGGATGCCGCACCAGCGCCGCTCGATGCGCACGCCGTGCGCCGCCGCCGCCGCGGTGCGTGAATTGAAGGCGCTCCACAATGCGACAGCGCAAAACAGCGTGCCGATCGCGAACAGCGGCACCACCAGCACACCGGCAAACGCCAGTGCAAGAAGATTCGACAGTGTATCGCTGCCGGCGCCGAGAAGGCCGATGGTGGCGGCGATCGCGATCACGCTGCAGGCGGCGCCGAACATGGCCAGCATCAGCGCCGCGCCGGCACTGCGCAGCGCCGGACAATGCACAATTAGCGCGGCGCCGTCTTCAAGGACGACGCAACTGCCGATGTGGCGGCCGCTCACGCAGCGGGCTTATTCAGGGCGCACCTGCGCGGCTTTCGCCACGCGCGCCCACTTGTCGGCCTCGGCTTTGACGTAGGCCGCGAATTCGTCCGGTGTGGTGCCGCCGGCGAGGCCGCCCTGCTGCAGAATCTTGTCCTTCATCTCAGGCGCCTTGAGCATTTTCACCAGTTCTGCATTGACCTTGCCGACGATTTCGCGCGGTGTGCCGGCCGGCATCACCACGCCGTTCCATGAACTGCCGTCGAAACCCTTGATGCCGGATTGATCGACCGTCGGCAGATCCGGCAGCGTCGGAAAGCGCTGTTGCGTCGAGACTGCGATTGCGCGCACCTTGCCCTGCTGCACGAAGGGGAGTGCAGCGATCGCGGTGCTGAAGGCAACGTCGATCTGGCCCGAAATCTGGTCGATCATCGCCGGCGCTGCACCCTTGTACGGCACGTGGACGATGTTGATGCCGGCCATCGATTTGAACATTTCCATCATCATGTGCGGGCTGGTGCCGATGCCGGTCGAAGCATAGGTCAGCGCACCCGGCCGCGCCTTCGCCAGCGCGACGAGTTCGCGCACATTCTTCGCCGGGATCGATGGATGCACCATCAGCAGGCTCGGCAGCACGGCCATCAGCGTCACATACGAATAATCCTTGTTTAGGTCGAAGCCGACCTTGGCATAGATCGACGGCGCGATGCTCTGCGCGATGGTCATCATGCAGATCGTGTATCCGTCGGATGGCGCCTTCGCGCATTGCTCGAAGCCGATATTGCCGCCGGCGCCGCCGCGGTTGTCGGCTACCACCTGCACACCCCAGGCTCTCGACAGGTGATCGGCGGCGAGCCGCCCCATGATGTCGGTCGGGCCGCCGGGCGGGAAATTGACGATGAAGCGCACCGGCTTTATCGGATAGGTTTGCGCCAGTGCCGGCAACGCGGCGAGCAGCATCATTGCGCACGCCGTCGCTCCCGCGCAGGCGGGAGCCCGTGGATACCCGCCTGCGCGGGAATGACGAATATTTTTCCGGGTATTGTTGTCGTTTTGCATGGTTCCTCCAGAGCGGCAACGCGGCAATGCCGAGCGCGCAGTTTACGCCGCGAGCGGCACGATCTCCAGACGGCTGCGCCGGTCGGTCAGAAAGCGCTTGAGTATTTTGTAGGTGTCGAGATCGAAGGCGGGCCGTTGATCGAGTTCTGCGAGTTCCTCGTCATTGCTGACGGTGCCGAGATAACACCAGTGATCGAGCACGTGAAGAACGCTGTCGCGGCCGTTGCTTTCGCGGATGCCGATGCGGCCGGCGAAGGGCCAGCTTTGCAGCTTGAGTTCGGCCAGCGCTTCGATCAGGCGCAGTTCGTGTTGCGCCGGCGGCTCGGCGCCGACGCAGACGCCGCGGCAGCGCTGCAATTGATACGCGAAGCAGGGCCCTTTGCCTTTTTCAAGTCCGATCGCGATCGGGCACAGCTCGTGCACCTGGGCGAGTCCGCGCAACGCATCGACCGCGGCGCGTTTGCTGCGAAATACGCCGTAGACTGCGCCACCCGCGCTGAAATCAATATCGGCTGCATGCGCCAATACCGGCGCACCGCCGACCTCAGCATCCCACTGCCAGGCGTGCAGATCGTTGTTGCGGCGCAGTTGCCGGTTCAGCGTCGGCAGCATGTCTTTTACCAGACGCGCTTCTTCGAGCAGCGCGCCGAGTTCGCCGGCGGTCTGTTTCCATTCGACGCGGCGGATCTGCTGCGTGATGTTCATGTCCTTCGACAGCCGGTGGTCGCCGGAGAAATGTGCCTGCACGCGCGAGCGCAGGTTGACGCTCTTGCCGATGTAGATCGGCAGATCGTTTTCACCGTAGAACAGATAGACGCCGGGCGCGGCCGGAACGTCCTCGATCAGAAAATCCTGCAGGTGCGCCGGCAGCGACGGCTTTTTGAGTTGCGCAGCGACGGCGGCATTGAGCGCGTCGTCGCCGGCATCAGCGCGCCAGATTTGCAAGAGATCCCACAGCACGCGCGCGTCGCCGAGCGCGCGGTGCCGCGCTTCGCAATTGACCGCGTGGCGTTCCATCAGCGTGTCGAGATTGTGTTTGGTGTGGCCCGGATAGAGTTTGCGCGAGAGCTTGACGGTGCACAGCAGGTCGGACGAGTAGCGCATGTCCAGCCGCGCAAATTCGTTTTTCAGAAAACCGTAGTCGAAGCGCGCGTTGTGCGCGATCAGCAGTTTGCCGTCGAGGCGCGCTTTGAGTCCGGTGGCGACGTCTTCGAAGGTCGGTGCGCCGGCCACCATTTCGTTGCTGATGCCGGTCAGCGATTCGATGAAGGGCGGAATGCGCGCCTGCGGATTGATCAGCGTGCTCCATTCGCCCGCGTACTCGCCGTTCTCGACTTCGATCAGCCCGATCTCGGTGATGCGGTCGTGGGTGGCGGTGGCGCCGGTGGTTTCGAGATCGAGAAAAACGAGCGGTCGATCGAACACGGCGGAATTAATCGGCACGCGAAGTCGCCTGCGCCGCGCGGCCGAGTTCGACCAGCCGCGACCCGAGGCGGTAAACGCCGGGCTCGACTCGGTCGACCATGCGGTTGATGACCATCGCGTTGAGTATGCGGTGCGCGGTGGACGGATGCAAAGCGGTTTCGCTGGCGAGTTGTTTCAGATTGACCGGCGCGCTGTGACGCTCGAGCGCGTCGAGCAGGTTGAGCATGCGGTCAATGACCTGGATCGAGGACTTGGCGAGATATTCAGTCACGATAAGCGGAACGTCGACGTCGGTGGCGGAGCCGTCGGTGCATTCTAGGCCAGCCTCCGCGCGGCATCAACCGCGGTGGTGGCTGTGGCAAAATGACGGCCGCGCATTGCGGAAGAGGCGGTGATGACGAATCCTTGCAAATCGAAGCAACGCTGAGCCGGCCGATGCGCGTCGCTCTCTTCGTGACCTGTCTCGTCGATCTGATGCGGCCGTCAATCGGCATGGCGGCGCTGCGCCTGCTCGAAAGCAGCGGCTGCGAGGTCGGCGTGCCTTCAACGCAAACCTGTTGCGGCCAGCCCGGCTACAACGCCGGCGATCGAACTTCTGCACTGGCGCTGGCGCGCAAGCTCATCAATGAATTCGACGGCTATGATTACGTGGTCGCGCCCTCGGGTTCCTGCGCCGGCATGATCAGGACGCATTACCCGGAATTGTTCGCCGGTGAAGCCGATGCGCCGCGCGCGGCGGCGCTCTCGGCGAAAACCTGGGAGCTGTGCGATTTTCTGGTCAATGTGCTGAAGGTCGAACAGGTGCCTGGCCGTTTCGATGGCGCGGTCACGTATCATGATTCATGCTCCGGGCTGCGCGAACTCGGCGTCAAGCAGCAACCGCGCGCGCTGCTTGATAAGGTTGCCGGATTGACCATCGAGGAAATGAACGAGGCCGAAGCCTGCTGCGGCTTCGGCGGCATGTTTGCGGTCAAGTTCGGCGAGATTTCCACCCACATTGTCGATCGCAAATGCGACAACGCCTGCGCTGTCGGCGCCAAGGCGATCGTGCTCGGCGATCTCGGCTGCATGCTCAATATCGAAGGCCGCCTGCGGCGGCGCGGCGATCAAACGAAAGTGCTGCACGTGGCCGAGGTGCTGGCCGGCCCGGAAACACCATGAAGATTGCGGTGATGGGTTCGGGCGGGGTCGGCGGTTTTTACGGCGGCCATCTGGCGCACGCGGGCTGCGACGTTGGCTTTGTCGCGCGCGGCAAACATCTCGAGGCCATGCTCGCCAATGGTCTGACGATCGAAAGCGATACGCATCCGGCGATTCACCTGCCGAAGGTGCGCGCCAGCGACGATCCGGCGCGGCTCGGTATTGCGGATCTCGTCATCATTGCGGTCAAGTTGTGGGATCTCGACAGCGTTGCGCGCAGCATCAAGCCAATGGTCGGCCCCGACACTGCGGTGCTGTCCCTGCAGAACGGCGTGATCAAGGACGATATTCTGCGTGCTCATTTCGGTGACGGGGCGGTGATGGGCGGTGTCGCCTACGTCAGCACGCACGTCGCACGGCTTGGTGTGATCAAACAAACCGGCGGCATTCAGCGCATGGTGTTCGGCGAATACGACGGCAGTCGCTCGTTGCGCGCCGAGGCCTTGCTCGATGCATTTAAACGCACCGGTATCGATGCCGAACTGTCATCCGACATCCGGCGCACGCTGTGGGAAAAATACGTCTTCCTCGTCGGGCTTTCGGGCACGACTGCAAGCATGCGCACAACGCTGGGTCCGGTGCGTTCGAATGCGCAGACGCGCGCCTTCCTGCTCGATCTGATGCGCGAAACCGTCGCCGTCGGACGCGCACTCGGAGTAAACCTGCCGGCCGATTACGCTGATCAGCGTCTCGTCTTCGCCGATACGCTGTCGCCGGAGATGACCTCGTCGTTACATCACGATCTTGAGCACGGCAACTCACTCGAAGTCGAATGGTTGTCGGGCGGGGTCGTCAAGCTCGGCGCCAAGGTCGGCGTGCCGACGCCGTGCAACCGCGCGGTGTGGGATGTGCTGGCGCTGCAAGCGGGCGGCGCGAAGAAATAATCCCGCCGTCGGGCGGTCTCGTCTTCAGCGCTGTGCGGGGGCATGGAGCGAGCAGTAGCTGGCGCATTGCTGGTTGCTCCGGCGTACTGTTTTCCTGTGTGATCGGCGAAATGGACAAAACAGATGAATTGGCTATAATGGTCAAAACAATCTGGAAAGTCGCCATGCCCAAAGCCGCCAACCTAGTGTTTCGCAACAGCCACGGCGAGCTGGTCGATCTGCCGGCAGTCGCGGCGACGCGTTTGAAGAGCGAGTGCGGTGCCGTGCTCGACGAGGCGGTGCGCGGCGGCGCGGTCGTCATCACCCGGCACGAAACGCCGCGCGCAGTGCTGGTGTCTTACGAAGAATTCCAGGCGCTGGTGCGCGAGCGCGCGCCCAGCCTCAACGATCTCAGTGCCGAATACGATGTGCTGCTCGCGCGTCTGCAAACGCCAGCGGCGAAGCGCGGCATGGCCGCGGCCTTCGATGCCACGCCGGCGGAACTCGGGCGCGCCGCAGTGAAGGCGGCGCGCACACTTCGCAAGCGCCGCTGATCGCGGCCACTGCAGCACGATGAGTTGCATCTACGTGCTGGCCGGTGTCAACGGTGCCGGCAAGAGCACGATCGGCGGCGCGGCGTTTCGCGCCTTCGGCGGCGACTACTACAACCCGGACGAAGCGGCGCGCAAACTGATCGCAGCCAATTCCGGCCTCCAGCAAACCGAAGCCAACAGCCGCGCCTGGCGAGCGGGACTCGCGATGCTGGAGCAGGCGATTGCCGGAAGACTCGATTTCGCATTTGAAACCACGCTGGGGGCGAGCACGATTCCGCGCCTGCTGGCGCAGGCGGCGACGCAGGGGATCGAAGTGCGCGTCTGGTATGCCGGGCTGGCGACTGCCGCGTTGCATATTGCACGCGTACGCGCCCGCGTGGCGCGCGGCGGTCACGCCATTCCGGAACAGGCGATTCGCCGGCGCTTCGAGCACAGTCGCCTCAATTTGATTCAGTTGATGCCGGTGCTGACCGCGCTGCGCGTTTACGACAACAGCGCCGATGCCGACCCCGCCGCCGGCAAAACGCCGCTGCCGCAACTGCTGCTGCACATGAAGCGAGGTCACATCATGAATCCGCGCGATCTGCCTCACGCGCCGGACTGGGCAAAGCCTGTGGTGGCCGCCGCAATGAAGCTCAACTTGCGCTAGGCGGCTGTCGCGCGGAACCGGCGCGGCGAATCGTGTAGCATCACGCCATGCAAATTGCCTCCATGCATTTCAAGGCGCGCGCCGGCGGCAAGCTGGCCGACGTCAAACTGCAGGCCGCGCTCAGGAAGCTGCAGGGCAACTTCGTCAAGGGCCGCGCCGAGCGCATGCTCGAGCTCGACAACTTCGAAGAGATCCGCAGCGCGGCGGCGGCGATCCGCGATCGCACGCTGGCCAATCTCGACACCTATCTGCAGACCTTCGAGCGCAATGCGACTTCGCGCGGCGCGGTGGTGCATTGGGCGGAGACTATCGACGACGTCAACCGCATCGTCTGCGAACTTGCCGGTATTTACGGCGTAACGAAGGTCATCAAGTCGAAATCAATGGTGAGCGAGGAGTGCGCTCTCAATGATGCGCTCGAAGGCGCCGGCGTGCAGGTGGTCGAAACCGATCTCGGCGAATACATTCTGCAACTCGCGAAAGAGCCGCCGTCGCACATCATCGCGCCGGTGATTCACAAGGGCCGCGAAGAGATCGCCGATCTGTTTGCGGAGAAGCACCACTTGCCGCGCCAGAGCGATCCGGCGTTGCTGACGCGCGAGGCGCGCGAACAACTGCGCGGCCATTTTCTGTCGGCGGACATGGGCATCAGCGGCGCCAACTTCGTGGTCGCCGAAACGGGCTCGACGGTGATTGTCACCAACGAGGGCAACGGCCGCATGGTGACCACACTGCCGCGTGTGCATGTCGCGATCACCGGCATCGAGAAGGTGGTGGCGACGCGCGAAGACCTGACCACGCTGCTGCGCCTGCTGCCGCGCTCGGCGACCGGGCAGACGATTTCGAATTATGTGTCGGTGACCACCGGTCCCGCGCAGGCGGGCGAGGCGGGGCCGCAGCATTTTCACATCATTCTGCTCGACGGCGGGCGCAGCAAACTGCTCGGCACCGACATGCAGCCGATGTTGCGCTGCATCCGCTGCGGTGCCTGCATGAACCACTGCCCGGTCTATCAAAGCGTCGGCGGTCACGCCTACGGCTGGGTTTATCCGGGGCCGATGGGTTCGATCCTGACGTCCACGCTCGGCGGCATGGAGAACGCACTCGACTTGCCGCAGGCATCAACGCTGTGCAATCAATGCGGCGTGGTATGCCCGGTGAAGATTCCATTGCCGGAATTGATGCGCAAACTGCGCGAACGCCAGTTCGTTAAAGGGCTGAGGCCGTGGAGCGAACGCGCGGGGCTGCGGTTGTGGCGGTATGCCGCGGAGCGACCTGTGTTGTATGCCCGGCTGACGCGGCTCGCCGCGCGCTTACTGAAGCTGATGGGGGGCAACGCTCGCCTGATTCATCGCCTGCCGTTTGCCAGCGGCTGGACCGGCGGGCGCGACATGCCGGCGCCGGCGGGGAAAACGTTTCGGGAGTTGTACGCGCGGCGCGCAAAGCCCGAGTTCGCCGCGACGGGCGCGCGCGGCTGATAGAATCGACCCTTTTTCCGCACCAATATTCCAGGGGAGCCGATGAACAAGCCAGCCGATTTGCAGCAATTACCTGCCGTGCCGTTATGGATCGACGGCAAGCCGCGCGCCGCCAGCGGCTCGCGCGCCGGCGAGATCACCAATCCGGCGACCGGCAAGGTCACTAAAACAATACCGTTCAGCAACGCCGCCGATATCGATGCCGCGGTGCAGGCGGCGACCAAAGCACTGCCGGCGTGGCGCGATGCGCCGGTGCTGCGCCGCGCGCGCGTGCTGATGAAATTCCGCGAGCTGCTCGAAGCCAATCGTGCCGAACTCGCGCAACTGGTGACGCAGGAACACGGCAAGACGCTGGCCGATGCCGGCGGCTCGGTGCAGCGCGGTATCGAGGTGGTGGAATTCGCGATGGGCATTCCGCACCTGATCAAGGGCGAATACAGCGAAGAGATCGGCACCGGTGTCGATTGCCATTCGATCCGCCAGCCGATCGGCGTCTGCGCCGGCATTACGCCGTTCAACTTTCCGGTGATGGTGCCGCTGTGGATGTTCCCGGTGGCGCTGGCCTGCGGCAACACCTTCATCCTCAAGCCGTCGGAAAAAGTGCCGTCGGCCTCGATGCTGATGGCAGAACTGCTGAAGCAGGCGGGGCTGCCCGACGGTGTATTCAACGTCGTGCACGGTGACAAAGAGGCGGTCGACGCGCTGCTCAATCATCCGGGGATCAAGGGCATTTCTTTCGTCGGCTCGACGCCGATCGCCAAATACATTTACGAAACCGCGTCGAAGAACGGCAAGCGCGTGCAGGCGCTGGGCGGCGCCAAAAACCATGCCGTCATCCTGCCCGACATGACTACAAACCCGAGCGACCTCGAATTCACCGCCGATGCGCTGATGGGCGCGGCCTACGGTTCGGCCGGCGAGCGTTGCATGTCGATCTCGGCGGTGGTGGCAGTCGGCGCCGCAGCCGATCCGCTGGTGGCGAAGCTGAAAGAAAAAGCCGCTGCGCTCAAGATCGGCCCCGGCGACAGCAAGGTCGATGGCAAGGAAATGGACATGGGGCCGCTGGTCACCAAGGTGCATCGCGACAAGGTCGCGTCGTACGTGGACAAGGGCGCGGCCGAAGGCGCGGTGATGGTGCTCGACGGCCGCGGCTACAAGGTCAAGGGTTACGAAGAAGGCTTCTTCCTCGGCGCCACGCTGCTCGACAAGGTGCGCACCGACATGAGTGTCTACAAGGAAGAAATTTTCGGGCCGGTGCTGGTGGTGGTGCGCGTCGATACGCTCGAAGACGCGATCAAGCTGATCAACTCAAACCCCTACGCCAACGGCACCGCGATCTTTACGCGTTCCGGCGGCGCCGCGCGCAAGTTCGAGCGCGAAATCGAAGTCGGCATGGTCGGCGTCAACGTGCCGATTCCGGTGCCGGTGGCGTTCTACTCGTTCGGCGGCTGGCGCAATTCGCTGTTCGGCGACCAGCATGTGCACGGCATGGAAGGCGTGCGCTTCTACACGCGCGCCAAGGTCATCAGCACGCGCTGGCCGGATGCGAACGCAGTGCCGCAGGGTTTTAACATGCCGACGCTGGGTTAAATGCTTTTGCCACAGAGTGCACAGAGTTAAAGCGCGATGCCTTTGACCGATTTCTTCTCTGTGAACTCTGTGGCGCGGTTCAAATCTTGAATTCCCGCGACGCCATACTATCCCGGATTCGCGCCGCGCAGGGTCGGGCGGGGGCGCCGTCGGCGCCGGAAACCGCCGCCGTTGCAACCTATATCGCGGCGCATCCGTCAGGACCGCGTCCGCCGTCAGACTGGGATCCGCTCCAACGTCTGCGCGAACGCGCGCTGTCGCTGACGACGACGCTCGATGAAGTCGCTGATCTCGCCGCGGTGCCTGCGGCGGTGGCGCGTTATCTGCGAAACAATCAACTGCCGCTGAATGCTGTGTGCTGGGCGGAACTTGCGGCACTCGATTGGACCTCCGCCGGATTGCAGATCGAGGCGCGCGAAACCCATGGCAACGATCTTGTCGGCATCACTGGCGCCTTCTGCGCGATTGCCGAGACCGGCACGCTGATGCTGTTGTCCGGCGCCGACACGCCGGGGGCCACCAGCCTGTTGCCGGAAACGCATATCGCGGTGCTGCCGCGGTCGCGCATCGTGCGCGGCATGGAGGATGCGTGGGCTTTGCAGCGCGCGGAGTGCGGCGCCGATGCGATGCCGCGCGCGGTGAATTTCATCTCCGGTCCGTCGCGCACTGCAGATATCGAACAGACGCTGGTGCTCGGCGCGCACGGGCCGTACCGCGTGCACCTCGTGATCATCGCGGCATGACGGTAGCCGGCGTGCCGGTCGAATTTCTGCTGTTTGCCGCCACGTTGCTGGCGGTCGCCCTGTTGCATCGCCATACGCTGCAAGCTGCGCTGGTCGGTCTCGCCGTCATTGTCGGCTACAAACTCGCGTTCACCGGATTCAAGTCCGGCGCCGGCATCGCCGGACTTGTTACGCATCTTGCGCATGAATGGGCGCTGCTGGCGAATCTATTGGGACTGCTGACGGGCTTTGCGCTGCTGGCTCGGCATTTCGAGAAAAGCCACGCGCCGGCGGCGCTGCCGCGTTTTCTGCCGCACGACTGGAAGGGCGGCTTCATCATGCTCGTCATCGTCTTCCTGCTGTCGGCGTTTCTCGATAACATCGCGGCGGCGATGATCGGCGGTGCGATGGCACATACGCTGTTTCGCGCGAAGGTGCATATCGGATATCTGGCGGCAATCGTTGCCGCCGCCAATGCCGGCGGTGCCGGCAGCGTGGTCGGCGACACCACGACGACCATGATGTGGCTCGACGGCGTCGATCCGCTCAACGTGCTGCATGCCTATGTGGCTGCAACAGTGGCGCTGGTTGTGTTCGGCATTCCGGCGTCGTTGCAGCAGCAGCGCTATTCGCCGATCCTGAAACACGCGCATCAGCATATTCGTATCGACTGGCCGCGGCTGGGCGTGGTCGCCTTCATTCTTTTGACTGCGATTGCCACCAACGTCATCGTCAATCTGCATGTCGCTGAATCGGCCGACCGTTTTCCGTTCATCGGCGTGGCGGTGTGGGTCGCGATACTGGCGAGCGCGGGGGTGCGTCGCGCCGACTGGGAGATCGTGCCGGCGGCGGCGCGCGGCAGCGTGTTTCTGCTGGCACTGGTGCTGTGCGCCTCGCTGATGCCGGTTGAGCATCTGCCGGCTGCATCGTGGCCGTCGGCGCTGGGGCTCGGATTTCTGTCCGCCGTGTTCGACAACATTCCGCTCACTGCGCTGGCCCTGCAGCAGGGCGGCTACGATTGGGGTTTTCTCGCCTATGCGGTCGGTTTCGGCGGGTCGATGATCTGGTTCGGTTCGTCGGCCGGTGTCGCGTTGTCGAATCTGTATCCGGAGGCGAAGTCGGTCGGACTGTGGTTACGCCATGGCTGGCATGTTGCGCTGGCCTATGTCGCCGGCTTTGCGGTGTTGCTCGCCATGCTGGGCTGGCAGCCGCACGCAGCGCACCAGCGCGTCATGGAAAATTCGGTGGCGCCGTCGAGTCCGGTTCCCTTGTCAGGGCGGCGGTTGCAAGCTTGATTTCGCGTAGGGCGGGGTATAGCATTGACCGGCATTTTCGCCTGCGCATTTCCGTTGTCGGTGATTGCATGCCGGCGCCGGGGTGATGCGCGGCGAACGCAGAACAAAAATACGCGCACAGACGCGTTATTCGAAACTGAATGTTTCACCACCCAGGAGGTCATGATGGTCAGTAAGGATCAGAAAAAGGATGTGCAAGCCACGCCTGCCGCTTCGCGCCGCAAATTTCTGACCGGCGCCGCGGTCGCAACGACCGGTGCGGCGATCACCGGTTTCCCGATGATTTCGGTCGCGCAGTCGCCGATTACCATGCGCTGGCAGTCGACCTGGCCGACCAAGGATATCTTCCACGAATACGCGCTCGACTACGCGAAAAAGGTCAACGACATGTCGGGCGGCCGTCTGCGCATCGAGGTGCTGCCGGCGGGCGCGGTCGTCAAGGCCTTCGACCTGATCGATGCGGTGTCCAAGGGCACGCTCGACGGCGGTCACGGCGTGCTGGCCTACTGGTATGGTAAAAATTCCGCGATGGCGATCTGGGGCTCGGGCCCGGCCTTCGGCATGGACGCCAACATGGTGCTGGCATGGCACTACTATGGCGGCGGCAAGGCGATGCTCGAGGAAATCTACAAGAACCTCAATCTCGACGTGGTGTCCTTTCTCTATGGCCCGATGCCGACGCAGCCGCTCGGCTGGTTCAAGAAGCCGGTCACCAAGAAGGAGGATTTCAAGGGCCTCAAGTACCGCACCGTCGGCCTGTCGATCGATATTTTCACCGGACTCGGCGCGGCGGTGAACGCGCTGCCCGGCGGCGAAATCGTCTCGGCGATGGACCGCGGTCTGCTCGATGCGGCCGAGTTCAACAACACCTCGTCCGACCGCGCGCTGGGTTTTGCCGACGTCTCCAAGGTCTGCATGCTGCAAAGCTGGCACCAGTCGGGCGAGCAGTTCGAGATTCTGTGGAACAAGAAGAAATACGATTCGCTGCCGCCCGACCTTAAAGCCATTCTCGGCTACGCGGTCGAATCGGCCTCGGCCGACATGTCGTGGAAGGCGATCGAACGCTACTCGCAGGACTATATCGAGCTGCAGTCGAAGGACAAGGTCAAGTTTTACAAGACGCCTGACTCCATACTGGCCGAGCAGCTCAAGGTGTGGGACGGCATCGTCGAGAAGAAGTCCGCCGAGAACCCGATGTTCGCCAAGGTCATCGCGTCGCAGAAAAAGTTCGCGGAGCGCGCGACCAAATGGCAGAACGACACCAACATCGACTTCAAGGTCGCCGCCAGGCATTATTTTTCGAAGAAGGCCTGAGCGGAAGTCTGAAGCCATCGCCACCCTGCAGTTCACGGCTGCAGGGTGGTTTTTTTTAGCGCGACGAAACCGGCGCGCAGCGCGCGGACGGGGGATTTCATGCAGGTTCAGCGGTTTCTGTTCTGGGTCGACAGCGTCAGCACCTGGTGCGGCAAGGCCTTTGCCTGGCTGATCGGGGTGCTGATGCTGGTGGTCACCGCCGAGGTGATCAAGCGCTATTTTCTGAACGATCCCTCGGCATGGTTTCTCGACATCACGACCATGATGTACGGCGCCACCTTCATGATGTGCGGCGCCTACACGCTGGCGCAGGACGGCCATGTGCGTGGCGACTTCCTGTACGGTTCGATGAAGCCGCGCACGCAGGCCAGCCTCGATCTGATTCTCTATATCGTTTTCTTCATTCCGGGCATCGCCGCGCTGTGTTACGCCGGCGCCGATTTTGCCCACACCTCGTGGATCATCCGCGAACATTCGAGTATCACGGCCGAGGGGCCGCCGGTCTATCAATTCAAGACATTCATTCCGATTGCCGGCGCGCTGGTCATGCTGCAGGGCGTAGCGGAAATCGTGCGCTGCGTGGTCTGTCTCAAAACCGGCGAGTGGCCCGCGCGCCTGAAGGACGCCGAGGAAATCGACGTCGTCGAGCAGCAGCTTGCGAAAAGCACGCACGTCGATGACGAGTCGCGCAAGCGGGCGATCGAAAACGTGCATGAAATCGACGAGGCGGCGCATCAGCGCGGCCTCGGTGAACGCGCCGCCGAGGAAGTCGGCCGACACCCGCCGGGAGAGCAGCGATGAGCGACCCCGCACTCGGCCTTCTGATGCTCAGCCTCATCGTGGTCGTGATCATGCTGGGCTTCCCGACGGCGTTCACGCTGATGGGGCTCGGCATGTTTTTCGGCTTCATCGCCTTTCACGATCCGTCGCGGGCCTTTCTCGACAACCGCATCTTCGACCTCATGGTCGAACGCACGTACGGCGCGATGACCAACGACACGCTGCTGTCGATACCATTGTTCGTGCTGATGGGCTACGTGATGGAACGCGGCGCGCTGGTGGACAAGATGTTCTACAGCATCCAGCTCGCGTTCCGCCGGCTGCCGGCATCGCTGGCGGTGGCGACACTGATCGTTTGCACTTTCTGGGGCATTGCCAGCGGTCTGGTCGGCGCGGTGGTGGTGCTGATGGGTGTGATCGCATTCAATCCGATGCTGAAGGCCGGTTACGACGTGCGGCTCGCCTCGGGCGTGATCACCGCCGGCGGCACGCTGGGCATACTGATCCCGCCGTCGGTGATGATCATCGTGTATGCCGCGGTGGCGGGGCAGTCGGTGGTCAAGCTCTATGCGTCGGCAATGTTCCCGGGGTTTTTCCTGTCCTTCCTGTATCTCGTCTACATCATCGGCTGGGCGCTGATCAATCCGAAGATCGCGCCGCGCCTGCCCGAGAGCGAGAATCAGGTGCCGATTCCGGCGTGGGTGCCGCAGATGCAGCAGGCCTATTCGCGCAACATGCTGATGTCGCTGCTGGCCGCCGCAGTGCGTCCGGGCCGCGCCTTGCAGCTTGATGCCGAAGGCCTGAAATTCACCTATCTGACGGTGCTGCGCAACCTGCTGGCTGCGCTGTTCCCGCTGTTGCTGGCGGTTGTCACCTGCTGGGGCATCTGGTGGTACGTGGTGATTCACCAGCAGGCCGATGTGCCGCCGGCGAAGCCCGCGGTGAGCCTTGCGCAAAAGCAGAGCGAACCGGTGGCGGCCGCGCCTGCGCCTGCGGCGCCGGCGGCCGCCAGCGAAGAGATGCCGCAGGAACTCGGTTCGAATGCAACGGCGACGCCGGAATCCGATGCCAAGGAACCTGAGGGCCTGCAGGAAATGGGCACGCCGGAACTGTCGGAGGGCAACGCAGCGCCGTCGGCGAGCGGGCCGCCGCCGGAGTTCTATACGTATTTCTGGATTGCCGTCGCAGTGACCGCCTTGCTGCTGCTGTATTACTACTGGAGCCTGCGCGCCGAGCAGTTCCAGATTCTCAAGCTGCTGGTCGAATCGGTGATGCCGCTGGGTATTCTGACCCTCGTCGTGCTGGCGGTGATTTTGTTCGGCATTACCACGGCGACGGAGTCGGCGGGCATCGGCGCGGCTGGGGCCTTCATCCTCGCGCTGCACGCGCGCACGCTCGACTGGGAGCGCGTCAAGCAGTCGGTGTTTCTGACGGCGAAGACGACCGCAATGGTGTGCTGGCTGTTCGTCGGCTCGGCGCTGTTTTCGGCGGTGTTCGCGATACTTGGCGGCCAGCAGCTGGTCGAGCACTGGGTGCTGTCGCTGAACCTGACGCCGGTGCAGTTCATGGTTCTCTCGCAGGCGATCATTTTCGTGCTTGGCTGGCCGCTCGAATGGACCGAGATCATCGTCATTTTCGTGCCGATTTTCCTGCCGCTGCTCAAGCACTTTAGCATCGACCCGATCCTGTGGGGCACGCTGGTTTTCGTCAATCTGCAGGCCGCCTTTTTGAGCCCGCCGGTGGCGATGTCGGCGTTCTACCTCAAAGGCGTGTCGCCGCCGCATGTTACGCTCAATCAGATTTTCGCCGGCATGATGCCGTACATGCTGATCGTGATCCTGTGCATGGTCATCATGTATATCTGGCCGGGCATGACCCTGTGGCTGCCGAATTATCTGTACGGCTCCGGAGGTTGAGGCGGATTGCGTCTGAACCGCATCGTTGCACGCACAGGGCAGCCGCGCGTTGCTCTGTGTTTTTGAGCGGCCCGCCCGCATGAAAGCGGGCGCCGCTGGCGCGCCGGTGGACGCGGCATCGTGGTGGCGCTGGAGCGCCTTCTTCCTCAGTTGCGCGGCGTTTTTCCTGTCGTTCTTTCACCGCGTCTGCACCGGTGCGATCGCCGCCGACCTGCAGCAGGAATTCGGCATTGGCGCCGCCGCGCTCGGCACGCTCGGCGCCACCTACTTCTACGTCTACGGCCTGACGCAGATTCCGCTCGGCGTGCTGATCGACACCATCGGTCCGCGCATCATTCTGGTTGCCGGCTTGGGTGTGGCCGGCATCGGTTCGCTCGCCTACGGTATGGCGCAAAGTTTCGGCGCTGCCGCCGCGGCACGCGGTTTGATCGGTTTCGGCGTCTCGGGCGTGTTCGTCTGTATGCTGAAGCTGCACGCCAACTGGTTCAGCGAGCAGCGTTTCGCCACCGCGGTCGGCGTGTCCAACGTGTCGGGCATCATGGGCGCGCTCGCCGGCACTGCACCGCTGGCCTGGCTGGTCACGCAGCTGTCGTGGCGCCATGTGTTCAGCGCGATCGGGGTGTTTTCAATTGTGCTCGCGGCGGCGATTGCAATGCTGGTGCGCGATGCGCCGGGGCGCGCGCAAAGCCGCGTCGCGCCGGGGCAATGGCGCCGCGCGCTCAAATCGGTGCTGCTCAACAAAGCGACATGGCCGCCGTTCTGGCTGACCTTCAGCATGTCCGGCGCTTTCATGACCTTCGTCAGCCTGTGGGCAGTGCCCTATCTGGTGCACGCGCACGGCATGCGGCAGATCGAAGCCGGCGTTTTTCCGGCGATCACGCTGGTCGCCTTTGCGTTTTCGGTTTCCTTCGTCGGCTGGTGGTCGGACCGCGTGCGCGCAAGGCGGTCGATCACAATCGCCAGCAGCATCGTGTTTTTTGCGAGCGGCCTGCTGTGGCTGCTGATCCCGAGCGGCAATACGGCGGGCTTCGTCTGCGCGGCCATCCTGTTCGGACTTGCCGGTCCCGGCTTCACGCTGGCGTGGTCGGTGGCGAAAGAGGTCAATCCGCCGCAGTGCGCCGGCATGGCGATCGCCGTGGTCAACATCGGCGGATTCGCCGCCTCCGGTATCCTGCAGCCGCTGGTCGGCTGGGTAGTCGATCACGGCGCCGGCAGCGGCGACGCCTACCGCGCGGGCATTGGCGTAATCGTGGCGTGGACGCTGATCGCGGTGATCGGCGCGACGCGCCTCACCGAAACGCGCTGCCGCAACGTCTGGACGCCGGGCGGGGGGCCGCGCGGCTGAGCCGCCGCCGCATGCGATAATCGAGACGACTGTTCGAACCGTAAAGAGATATGCCATGAGCAAACCCCGTATTCTGGTGACGCGCGAAGTATTCGACGAAACCATCGCTTTTCTGGCGGCGCATTGCGATGTCGATGCCAATCAGGCCGATGTGACGCTGACCGCCGACGCGATCGGGCGGCGCCTCAAACCGGCGCAGGCGCTGATGTGCTCGCTGACCGACAAGGTCGATGCCGATTTGATCGCGCAATGCCCGGATCTGAAAGTGGTGGCGAACATTGCGGTCGGCTACAACAACATCGACGTGGCGGCGTGCACCGCGCGCGGGATCATGGTGACCAACACGCCGGGCGTGCTCGACGACAGCACCGCCGATCTTGCGTGGACGCTGATGCTGGCCACCGCGCGGCGCCTGACCGAGGTCGAGTCGTACATTCGCGATGGTGAGTGGACCGGCTGGCGGCTCAAGCAATGGCTGGGCGTCGATGTGCATCACGCGACGCTCGGCATCATCGGCATGGGACGCATCGGTCAGGCCATCGCCAAACGCGCCGGCGGCTTCGACATGCGGGTGATTTATCACAATCGCAAACGGCTCGCCGTCGATCTCGAGCAGCGCCTCAATGCAACCTGGGTAACGCAGGACGAACTGCTGGCGCAGGCCGACTTTGTGATCCTGCAAATGCCGTATTCGAAAGAAACGCATCATCTGATCGGCGCGTATGAACTCGCAAAAATGAAGTCGACCGCAATCCTCATCAACTCGACGCGCGGCGGCGTGGTTGACGATGCGGCGCTGATCGCTGCGCTGCAGGCCGGCACCATTCGCGCCGCCGGTCTTGATGTGTTCGAAAATGAACCCAAACTCAATCCCGGTTTCCTGGCGCTGAAAAACGTCGTGCTCTCGCCGCACATCGGCAGTTCGACCGAGGCGACGCGCCGCGCGATGGCGATGACGGCCGCCGCCAATGCCGTCGCCACGCTCGCCGGGCAGCGGCCGCCGAATCTGGTGAATCCCGAGGTCAAGGCCTGAAAGCGTTCGCCACAGCGTTCACAGAGAATACCGAGTAATCCATCGCAACTCGTCCGGTCCTATTGGCGGTCCGGTCCGTGCTCGCGTTTGCGTGTGCCGTTCGCACCTGAATCTGCGGCGTGGTTCGAATTTAAATGATCCAGTTATTCAACCTGATGGTCGAGGTCATGCTGCCGCTGTCGCTGCTGGTTGGCGCCGGCGCGGTGTGGCCGCTGCTGTTTCCGGACACCGACGCGGAGGCGCTGCGTTCGCAGTTGAATCGTCTCGTGCTCTATCTGTTTTTTCCCTGCATCCTGTTCGCCGTCGGCGCCAGTACGCGCATCACCGGCGATTTGCTGGCGGTGCCGCTGCTGGTCGGACTCGGCATGCTGGGTTCCGGCGTCGTGCTCTTTCTGTTGCTTTATGTGTCGCCGCTTGGTCGCGGTCTCGCCGATCCGACGCGGGCGGCGCTGATGATCGGCGGCATGTGGGGCAATACCTTCAACCTCGGCGCGCCGGTGCTGATGTTCTTCTTCGGCCGCGACGCGGTGCGTTATGCGGTGTTCAACGACATGCTGATGACCATGCCCTTCGTGTGGACGCTCGGCGTGTGGATCGCGACGCGCCTGGGTTCCCATGGCAGCGTCGATTCCTATCCGTCGGTATGGCGCGTGGTGCTGTCGATCCCGTTGCTGTGGGCCTTTTTGCTGGGGCTCGTGCTGCAATACACGGGGCTCGCCTACGCGCCGCTGGTGAATGCCGCGCACATGATCGGGCAGGCCACCATACCGCTCGTGCTGTTCGTGCTCGGCATGACGATCCCCTGGCGCAATCTGACGCCGCGCCCGGAAATTCTCGCCGTGGCCGGCATCAAGCTGCTGTTCGCGCCGCTGCTGGTGGCAATTGCCGCGCGCCTGCTGTTTGCGCCGCTCAATGAAGCGCATTACGCAGCGTCGATCGAGGCCACCACGCCGGCGATGATGACGGTGCTGCTGCTGGCCGAACGTTTTCGCCTCGACTCTGCTGCGGCGGCGCTGTTGATCGGCTGGAGTACAATTCTGTTCTGGTTGACGCTGCCGTTGACGCTGGCGCTCGGATTGATTCACTGAAGCAGCGGGTCCGCCGGTCGTGCGCCATCAGCCGCCGGTCGGCGGCTGTCGCACGGCGGCGCGGGCGCGCTTAAGATGCAAGGCTGGAGGAGCAGGGCATGCAAAAATTTTGGCAGATCGCCGCGCTGTGCGTAACGACCGCGCTTGCGCACGCGCAGAATCCTTCGCCGGCGGCGCAGTGGTACCGTGCCGGCAGCGTCAGTCTGCGCCTGGCTGAACCGGCGCGCGATTTTACCGCGGCCTGGCAATTCGATCGCGCGGACAACGGCGACAACCGCGTCATCCGTGAAGAGCGCCGCGGCGGCGTCGTAATCGACGGCGCGGTGATGACGGTGTGCGACGACGCGGCGCTGCTGATCAAGGGCATCACGCCCGAGCGCCTGCATGAAATGCGCGAACTCGACGAGCCGGTGTTGCAATTGCAGTTGCTGCTGCGCCTGCTGGCGCGCGCGGCGCCCGAGGGCCCGGCGGCGCTGGATGCCGGCAAGGCGTTCAATCTTGATGATGCGAAAAACGCGATTCGCGTTGGTCGCGGGGGCGAGGCGAGACGCGATTTCGAGGCGCCGTGGCAGGCCCGCGGGCACTTGAAGCGCGAGGCCAACGGTGATATCAGCTTCGATATCGTGTTCGGATACGCCGGCGGTGCGGACGGCAAGCGCAGCGACATGACGCTGGCCGGTATCTGGCGCCAGGACAGCCGCACGTCAAGCTTTGAGGATGCGACCGCGATTGCCGACTGGCAGGTCTATCGCGTTCATCGGGTGCCGACGACCGTCGGCGGCAACGTGCGGATCGAAGCGATGGTCGGCGTGAAGCCCTTGCGCTATGCGACACTGGGCCATCTGCGGCGCCATATCGAGCGCGACTGGAGCAGCAATCCGAACGTGAAACCGATTCTGGCGTGCAAGCCATGAGCGGCCTGCCGGCACTCGGGTTCATCGGCATCGGCGCGATGGGGCGGCCGATGGCGCTCAATCTGCTCAAAGCGGGTTACGCGCTGACCGTGTATGCGCGGCGTGCGCAGGCGGCGGCCAATCTCGTCAAGGCCGGCGCGCAGCTGGCCGCTTCGCCTGCCGAGGTGGCGCGCGCGTCCGCCGTCATCATTACGATGGTGACGACGGCGGCGGACTGCGAAGAAGTGACGCTGGGCGCGCAGGGCATTATCGAAGGCGCGGCGGCGGGGGCAGTCGTCATCGACATGGCGACGATTTCGCCGCTGGCGGCCCGCCGCATTGCGGCGGCGCTCGAAGCGCGCGGCATCGAGCACATCGATGCGCCGGTGTCCGGCGGGCCGATGGGCGCGCGCGACGGCACGCTGTCCATCATGGCCGGCGGCAAGCCCGAGGTATTCGAGCGGGTAAAACCGCTGTTCGCTTGCATGGGTAAAACCATACTGCACATGGGCGAGCATGGCGCCGGGCAGGTGACCAAGGCCTGCAATCAATTGAGCCTGACGGTCACGCTGCAGGGGGTGGCCGAGGCGATGAATCTGGCCGCGCGTTGCGGGGTCGAGCCGGCGCGCGTGCGCGAAGCGATGCTCGGCGGATTTGCCGCCAGCCGCGTGCTCGAACTGTTCGGCCTGCGCATGGTCGAGCGCAATTTCGACAACGGCGTCGATGCGCGCTTCTATCATAAGGATCTCAATATCGTGCTCGGCCTCACGCATGAGCTCGGCCTGCCGTCGCCGGCCGCCGCGGTGACCCTGCAGCAGATCAATGCCCTGGTCGGCAGCGGCGGCGCGTATTCGGATTTTTCGCGCATGATCGAAGTGCTGGAGCGCGCCGGCGGCAAATGATCGCCGGCGCGCGAAAGGCGCCCGCACTGCGGTAGACTCGATGCAAAGTCCGCCGGCACGCCTTGCCGGCGGTAGACACGGGGATCAGCATGAGTTTGACTGTTTACGAGCCGGCCACGCCGCGCCTGCACCGTTCCGAACTGGCGGTGCCCGCCTCCAATCCGAAAATGATCGAGAAGGCGAGCCGCAGCGCCGCCGACGTGATTTTTTTCGACCTTGAGGATTCAGTCGCGCCGGACGACAAGCCGCGCGCGCGCAAGAACATCATCGCCGCGCTGAACGATCTCGATTGGGGCACACGCACGGTGAATGTGCGCATCAACGGTTTGGATACGCCGTACACCTACCGAGATGTCATCGAGGTCGTCGAGGCGTGTCCGCGCGTGGACATGCTTTTTCTGCCGAAGGTCGGCGTCGCGGCCGACGTTTATGCGCTCGATGTGCTGGTGACGCAGATCGAAAACGCGCATGGCCGCAGCAAGCGCATCGGTTTTGAAATCATGATCGAGACCGCGCTCGGCTTGTGCAATGTCGAATCGATCGCGCAATCGAGCAAACGGCTGGAGGCGATGTGCTTCGGCTCCGGCGACTTCGCCGCCTCGACCGGCGCGCGCACCACCACGATCGGCGGCCTCAATGCGGATTATGGCGTGCTCGCCGATGCGGACAAAGACGGCCGGCGCGCGTTTTTCCAGCTCGACCCCTGGCATGCGGCGCAGGCGCGCATCGTCGCCGCCTGCCGCGCTTACGGTCTGCGGCCGCTCGACGGGCCCTACAGCGATTTCAACGACAAGGACGGCCTCACCGCGTCGAGCAAGCGTTCGGCGGCGCTTGGTTTCGAGGGTCGCATGGTGATACACCCGGCGCAGATCGATATCGTCAACGCCGAGTTCAGTCCGACCGCCGGCGACCTTGCGCGCGCGCGCGCAATTGTCGAAGCGATGGCGCAGGCCGCGCGCGAAGGCCGCGGCGCGGCGCAGTTGGACGGCCGCATGATCGATATCGCCAACATCCGCATGGCGCAAAGCATCCTGCGCAAGGCCGACGCCATCGCCGGCGCCGCGCACTGATCCGCGGGCCCGGCAAAGTCCGCATGAACGGCAGCGCGCCATGAGTTCGCAGGTTCCGCCGGAGCCGGCCGCGCTGGCGAGCGCCGATGCCGCAGTCGAGGCCGAGCGCGTCCGCCTGCTCTATCGCCTGTCCCGACCGGGTTACTTCGGTACGCTGCTCAACGCGGCGGTAATTGCGCTCGCCTTGTTCCTGATCGAGCCGCTGTCCGAACTGCTCGTTTGGCTGGTTCTGGTGGTTGCGGTGACCGCCGCGCGCTTTGCGCTCTACCGGCGCTTCATGGCGCAGGCGCCCGGTCACGGCGAACTGGCGCTATGGCGGCACCGTTTCATCGCGGGTGCAACCGCGATGGGTGCGACCTGGGGATTGCTCGGTTCTTTGCTGTTGCCGGCCGGGCAGTTTCTCTACGAGTTGCTGGTGATGTTTGCCGTCTGCGGCATGGTCGCCTCGGCGCTGGTGGTGCTGACGCCGGTGCGGCTGGCGTTCTACGGCTTTGCGGTGACTGCGCTGCTGCCGCTGATCGTCGCCATTTTTGCGCAAAACACGCCGCTGTCGCTGTATTCCGGCATGCTGCTGCTGGTGTTTGCAGGCGTGATGGGCGCGCTGGCGCCGATCATGCATCGCACGCATCTCGACCTGTTGCGCACGCGTTTCGACAACGCAACACTGGTTGCCAGTCTGTCGCTGGCGAACCAGGCGCTGAGCGAACGCATCGAGGCGCAACGCCTGACCGAGACGCAACTGCAGCGCTCTTCGGCGCGTCTGGATGCGCTGATCGATGCCTCGCCGCTGGCGATCGTGGTGCAGAGCGAAGACGGCGTCGTCAACCGCTGGAACCGCGCTGCCGAGCGGATTTTCGGCTGGAGCGAGCGCGAAGTGCTGGGGCGGCAGTCACCGTCGGTGCCGCCGGACAAGCTGGCGGAGAAGGCGCAGTTTCTGGATCGCATTCGACGCGGCGAGGAATTTCTCAATGTCGAGACCGAACGCCAGCGCAGCGACGCCACGCGCATCGCGGTGAGCCTGTCGGCGGCGCCGCTGCGCAATGCCGACGGCGTGGCCGACGGCAGCGTGATGATACTCGCCGACATCAGCGAGCGGCGCCGCAGCGAACAACTGCAGCAGCTGGAACATGCAGTGACGCGCGTGCTGTCCGAATCGCAGGGCATCGAGGAAGCGATGCAAGCGGTGCTGGAAAAATTCTGCACCACCGCCGGCTGGGCTTACGGTGCGCGCTGGGTGCTCAATACCGCCGACCAGCAGCTCAACTGCATCGAGTCGTGGCAGGTCGATACGCCGGCGGCGAAGGCGTTTGCGGAATTCAACCATACGGTGCGGCGCGATTTCCAGCCGCACAGCGGCGGCTTGCTGCGCGGCGTGTGGGCGACCGGCGAACCGGTGTGGATGGAGGATGTCGCCGCCGAGGCGAGCTTCAACCGCGGCGCCGAAGCGGCGCGCGCGGGACTGCACGCGGCGATGGCGTTCCCGATCCTGATACTCGGCAAGTTTTACGGCGTAATCGAGTTTTTTGCTGCCGAGCGGCGGCCGCGCGACGACGGGTTGCTGCGCGTGGCGCGCTCGATCGGCAGTCAGGTCGGCCAGTTCATTGCGCGCAAGGAGGCCGAACTCAATCTGACGTTTTTCGCCAACCACGACGCGCTGACCGGGCTGCCCAACCGCGCGATGTTCGGCGAGCGCCTGGCGCAGGCACTCGCCCGCGCGCAGCGCAACGGCCGCAAAGTCGCCGTGATGTTTCTTGATCTCGACCGCTTCAAGATCATCAATGACACGCTGGGTCACGACGCCGGCGACCGCCTGTTGCAGGAGGTGGCGACACGGCTGCGCAACTGCCTGCGCGAATCCGACACGATTGCGCGCCAGGGCGGCGACGAATTCGTGGTCCTGGTCGAGGACATGAACGGAACCGCGCAGGCGGCCGGCGTGGCGCAGAAAATTCTCGATGCGGTGGCCGAGCCCTACGAGCTGTCCGGACAGGATTATCACGTCACCGCCAGCATCGGCGTCAGCGTGTATCCGGAGGACGGCTCCGACATGCAGGCGCTGCTGAAAAACGCCGACATCGCGATGTACCGCGCCAAGGAGACCGGCAAGAACAATTTCCAGTTCTATTCGGCGCAGGCCAACCGGCATTCGCTCGAACGGCTCGCGCTCGAAACCGATCTGCGGCGCGCGCTCGAGCGGCAGGAACTGCATCTGCATTACCAGCCGAAGATCGACAGCCGCAGCGGTTGCGTGACCGGCGTCGAGGCGCTGTTGCGCTGGCAGCATCCGACGCGCGGCGCGATCGCCCCGGCGGAATTGATCGGGCTCGCAGAAGAGACCGGACTCATCATCGCCATCGGCGACTGGGTGATCCGCACCGCCTGCCGCGATGCGCAGGCCTGGGGGGCGGCCGGCAACGCGGTTCCGGTCGCCGTCAATCTGTCGGCACGCCAGTTCGGTCGCGACGGACTTGTCGATGCCGTCGCCGAGGTCCTGCGCGACAGCGGCCTTGCCGCCGCACAGCTGGAACTGGAAATCACCGAAAGCGCGGTGATGGACAATGCCGAACGCGCCGCGCTGGTGCTCGACCGGCTGCGCGCGATGGGCGTGCGCGTGGCGCTCGACGATTTCGGTACCGGTTTTTCCTCGCTCGGTTATCTCAAGCGCTTTCCGGTCGATAGCGTGAAGATCGACCGTTCGTTCATTGCCGATGTGGCGCGCAATTCGGATGACGCCGCGATCACGCGCGCCGTGATCGCGATGGCGCACAGTCTGCGCCTTAAGGTGACGGCCGAGGGCGTCGAGACTGCCGCGCAGGTCAAGTTCCTGCGCGACCACGACTGCGATGAAATGCAGGGCTTCCGTTTCGGCGCGCCCTGCGATGCCGCCGCGCTCGCGGTGTGCCTGGCGGCACCGCCGCGTCAGGTCATTTGATCCACGCAAGGCCGCCGGCGTCAGCGGCGGGTTTGATGTCGAGGTGGCGCGGATGAAACCGGCGCAGGCTTTCGCGATGCGCGATGCTGATGATGGCCGCCGCCGGCAGACGCTGGATCAGCAACTCGTAGAGTACCGATTCGCTGGCGGCATCGAGCGATGCGCTCGCCTCGTCCAAGAATATCCAGTCGGGTTTCTGCAGCAGCGCGCGCGCAAATGCGATACGCTGCTGTTCGCCGCCGGAGAGTTGCTGCGCCCAGTGTCGCGTTTCGTCGAGTTGCGGTTGCAGATTGGCGAGGCCGCAGTCGCCCAGCACCGCCTTCAGGGCTTCATCGTCGAAGGCGTCCGGCGCCGACGGATAACAGAGCTGCTCGCGCAGCGTGCCGATCGACAGATAGGGTTTCTGCGGAAGAAAGAGGACGCGCGCGTCCTTCGGGCGCAGCACGGCGCCGGCGCCGAACGGCCAGATGCCGGCAAGGGCCCTGAACAGCGTGCTCTTGCCGCTGCCCGACGGCCCGCTGACCAGCACGCGTTCGCCGGAATTCAGGGCGAGATCGCCGGGGCCGAGCAGCGTGCGCCCGCCCGGCAGATCGACGCGCGCCGCCTGCAGTGCGTAGTTTTTCTGATCGGCATGGTGTGCAACGATGCCTTCGCCTTCCCGGGTTGCGCCGGCGATCGCGGCCTGAAAGCCGGTCAGCCGGTCGACCGTCGCCTTCCACGATGCGACCTGCGTATAGGCATCGACGAACCAGCTCAGTGACGACTGTACCTTGTTGAACGCGCTTGCCGTCTGCATCAGGTCGCCGAGCTGGATTTTGCCGGCGAAGAAACGCGGTGCCGCAACCAGGAAGGGAAACACGACCGCGACCTGGCCGTAGCCTGCGCTGAACCAGGTGAGTTTCTTGGTCCGTCGCATGATGCCCCACCAGTTGGCGGCCACACCCGAGAAGCGTTCGCGCAGCTGGCGCTTTTCATCGGCCTCGCCGTGATAGAGCGCGATCGCCTCGGCGTGTTCGCGGAAGCGCACCAGCGCAAAGCGAAAATCGGCCTCGACCTTCTGTTTGTCGAAGTTGAGCCCGACCAGCGGCCGTCCGATGCGGTGCGCGAGCACGGTACCGGCGATCGAATAGACCAGCGCCACCCACACCATATAGCCGGGGATCGAGACCGCCTGACCGGCGACTTCGAAATCGAGCGTGCCGGAGAGCGTCCACAGGATTGTCAAAAAGGACAGCAGCGTGATCACCGCCGACATCAGACCGATGGAAAGAGCGAGCGTTTTTTCGCAGAACAGCGCGAGATCCTCGGCGATGCGCTGGTCGGGGTTGTCCGCGCCATGCGCGGCGAGTTGCATGCGATAGTAATTGCGCCCGGCGATCCATTGCGTCATGAGATGATCGGTCAGCCACTGGCGCCACCGGATCTGCAGCATCTGGTTGAGGTACTGCTCGTAGACGGCGAGCACGATGAACGCTGCCGCCAGCCAGCAGAACCGCGCGAGGTCATGGAAAAAAGCGCTCTGGTTGCTGGCCTGCAGGGTGTTGTAGAAGTCGTTCTGCCAGTAACTCAGCATCACCTCGAGGTAGACCAGGCCGAGGTTCAGCGCAATCACCGCACCGAGCAGCCCGCGCGCCGCCCATTTCTCGCCGGAATACCAATAGGGCCGCGTCAGCGCCCAGAACTCACTGATGAAACGCCTGTTTTTGCTCGACATGACAAACTCCGCGACGGCGCCGCGCCGGTTGGTTGGGGTTGGGCGCCGGCATGATAGCCCGATTCAAGCGGTATTTGCGCGGTCGCCGGATAGGAATACACTGAACCGTCGCCGCTGGCATGCACGCGCACCACAATGAAAACGACTGCGACATCACTTAACGGAGGAAGCCATGAAGACTGTCAAACAGTTGTTGCAGGGCAAGGCCGCCGGAGTCTGTTTGATTGGTCCGGAGGCGCCGGTGATCGATGCATTGCGCCTGATGGCCGAGCGCGAAATCGGCGCGCTGGTCGTGGTCAACGGCGAGAAGCTTGCCGGCATCCTGTCCGAACGCGATTACGCGCGCAAGGTGATGCTGCTGGGCAAATCATCGCGCGACACGCCGGTGCGCGAGATCATGACGACGCGGGTGATTTGCGTGTCGCCGCAGCGCACAGTCGAGGAATGCATGGCGCTGATGACTGAAAAGCGCATCCGTCATCTGCCGGTGCTCGAAGGCGGTAAACTGATCGGCGTGCTTTCGATCGGCGATCTGGTCAAGGAGGTGATCGCCGAGCAGAAGTCGACCATCGAGCAGTTGGAATCGTACATTCACAGTTGATTCATCCGGCGCCGGCCATGCACGCCGGCGTCTTCACACGGGAGTGTTGTTCATCATGCAATTCGGCGCCATCATCATCGGCGATGAAATCATGTCCGGCAAACGCCAGGACAAGCACATGGCGACGGTCATCTCGACGTTGCGCGAACGCGGCCTCGAGTTGGCGTGGTGCCAGTATCTGGCCGACGAGCCGGCGCTGATCACGAGCACCCTCAGGCGCACACTGGCTGAGCCCGACGTGGTTTTCAGTTTCGGCGGCATCGGCGCCACGCCCGACGATCACACTCGCCAGTGCGCCGCCGATGCGGCCGGTGTTGCGCTGCAATTGCATCCGGATGCGGAGGCCGAGATCCGCGCGCGCTTCGGTGGAGAAATCACGCCGCAACGTTTGAAGATGGGCGAGTTTCCGATTGGCAGCCGCATCATTCCGAATCCGTACAACCGCATTCCGGGCTTCAGCCTCGGGCATCATCATTTTCTGCCGGGCTTTCCGCAGATGGCGTGGCCGATGATGGCGTGGGTGCTCGACAATCTGTATCGCGAACAGCATGCGGCCGGCAGCACGGGCGAGGACGCAATCATCGTGCGCGGCGCCGGCGAGAGCATGCTGATCGACCTCATGAACCGTTGCCTGGAAAAATTTCCCGGTCTCAAGGTGTTCAGTCTGCCGCATATGAGCGACAACGATCGCTATGTCGAACTCGGTGTGCGCGGCGATGCCGCGCGCATTGCGGCGGCGATGGTCGAACTCAAGGACGGCGTGACCGCGCTCGGCTTTCGCTGGGCGAAGACGGTTGAGGAGGGGCGGTAGCGGGCAGGATTGCGGACGAAAAAAACCCGGCCTGAGCCGGGCTTTTTCTGCTGCCGCCGATCAGATCGGTTAGGCGGCTTTTTTCTTGGTCGCGCTGATGGCCTGCGAAGTCGCGGCTTCGACGTTGGCCTGGGTCAGATCGACGAACTGCTTGGCCGACTTGGCGATGTTCTCGTAGGTTGCATTGATGCCCGAGATCGCCGATTTCAGCGCGGCAACCGCCACATCCGAACCCGCCGGCGCCGTTTTCACCATCTTGTCGAGGGTGGTCACGACCTGCTTGTTGAATTCCGACACTTGCTCTTCGACCAGCTTGTTGATTTCGGCCTGGGTCGAGGAGGCGACGTCGTAAACGCTCTTGACGTAGCTGGCGGTTTTTTCCATGTTCGGCTGCATCAGCGTGCTCTTGATTTGCGCGAACTCCTGCGGATCCTTGATTTCGGCAAACGCTTTGGCTTGTTGCACGCCGTCGGCGAACGCGCCTTTGGCGGCTTTCATCTGCACTTCGAAAAAGCGTTCGGCGCCTTCAAGGGCGATACCGGCAAAACGGACGGCGGTTTCGAGGCCGGCTTTGTTCAGGGCAACCAGTTGTTCAGGGGTTTGATACATTGCAATCTCCTTAAAAAGTTATTGCAAAACAAACAAGTAATCGGAAAATTCTGTTTTTTATTCGTTGAAATTGTTGCATTGCACAATTCAAATTATAGTGACCTGAAAGGCGAAGTCAAGGGGTTTAGCCAAATATTTATTGCAGCGCACCATTTTGTTATGGCGCATTGCAATTTTTATTCCCTGAGGGCTGGACGGGTGGAATAAAAATGTTTCATAATCAGTCATCTACGCGGTTAACTTAGCCGTCCATGCGAACCCGATCCAATCCCGATGGCTGAAGCCGCCCCCCACTTTGGCAACCCGCCAGCCCTGCGCAGGGTGAGCGACGGGGCGGGCGACCGCTGCGTGCTGACCGGCGCCTGGAATCTGCGCTCCCTGGAGCGCCGGCTGGTGGAGTTCGAACATGAACTGGCGCGGATTGCGGCGGATGCCGATTGCGGGTGGGATTTGCGCGGCGTTGATGTGATCGATAACGCCGGTGCGATGCTGATCTGGCGCGCGTGGGGGCGCCGGCGCGTGGCACGGCTCGAATTAAAACCTGAGCAGGTTCAATTGTTCAAGCGCATGGAGTCGTCATCGGCTGCGCTGCCGGTGACGCAACACTTCGATCCGCTGTTCGCGCTGGTCTACCTCGGCGGCAAGATTTTGCGCACCATCGATCATCTTGTGCATATGGTTTTGGTCCTCGGGCAGGCGGTGATCGAAACCGTTGGCCTCCTGCGCCATCCCCAACGCATACCGTGGCGCGAACTGTCGGCCAACGTCTATCGCACCGGCACGCAGGCGCTCGGCATCACTGCGCTGGTCGGCTTTCTGATCGGCGTCGTGTTGAGTTATCTGTCTTCGCAACAGCTTAAATTGTTCGGTGCCGACGCCTTCATCATCAATATTCTGGGCGTCAGCGTGGTGCGCGAACTCGGCCCGGTGCTGGCGGCGATCCTGATCGCTGGACGTTCGGGGTCGGCGATAACCGCAGCGCTCGGCGTGATGCGCGTGACGCAGGAACTCGACGCGATGGCAGTGATGGGGATTTCGCATTCGCTGCGCCTGATCCTGCCGAAAATGCTCGCGCTGGCGATTGCGATGCCGCTGGTGGTGTTGTGGACCGACGCGGTCGCATTGCTGGGCGGCATGGTCGCGGCGCGCCTCGAACTCGGCATCGGTTACGTCTATTTTCTGAGCAGCCTGCCCGATGCGGTGCCAATCGCAAATTTATGGCTTGGCCTGGGCAAGGGCGCGGTATTCGGCGGCATGATCGCGCTCGTTGCCTGTCATTTCGGTTTGCGCATCGAACCCAATACCGAAAGCCTCGGCATCGGCACCACCAATTCGGTGGTCACCGCGATCACCGTGGTGATTCTGGTCGATGCGGTGTTCGCCATTCTGTTCAAGGATATCGGCATTTCATGACGGCGCAGAACATCATCGAGATCCGCGGGTTATGGACGCAGTTCGGCGATTTCGTGGTCCATCGCGGCATCGACCTCGACGTGCGTTACGGCGAGATCCTGTCGCTGGTCGGCGGCTCCGGCAGCGGCAAGACCACCATGCTGCGGCAGATGCTCGGCCTCGAACGGCCGGCGCGCGGCGAAGTGCGCGTGTTCGGCACCTCGCTGCACGGCAGCGACGCGACGGCGCTGCGCCATTTGCGCAACCGCTGGGGCGTGTTGTTTCAGGAGGGCGCGCTGTTCAGCGCGCTTTCGGTCTACGACAACATCGCGCTGCCGCTGCGCGAGTTGCGCGCGGTCGGCGAGGACATGATCCGCGACCTCGTCATGGTCAAGCTCGAAATGGTCGGCATCGAACCGCGCCACGCCACCAAAATGCCGGCCGAATTGTCTGGCGGCATGATCAAGCGCATCGCGTTGGCGCGGGCGCTCGCACTGGAGCCGGAGCTGATTTTTCTCGACGAGCCGACCGCCGGTCTCGACCCGGACCGCAGCGAGAGCTTCGTCACGCTGATCCGCGAACTGCATCGTGAGCTCAATCTGACGGTGGTGATGGTGACGCACGATCTCGACACGCTGGTGGCGCTGTCGGACCGGGTTGCGGTATTGTGCGACCAGCGCGTTGAAATCATCGGCACGCTGGACGAAGTCGTCGCCAATCCGCATCCGTTCATCCGCAATTTTTTCATGGGCGAGCGCGGACGCCGCGCGCTCGAGGCGGTGAAGGCGGTTCGCGACATCATGTCGATGACCTGAGGCGACTGCGGTTTCACAAGGGGAGCAGCAATGGAAAACAGGGCGCATGCGCTGGCAGCCGGACTATTTACCCTGCTGCTGGGGATCGGCGTGATAGCGACCGCCGCGTGGTTCAGCGGCGATACCGTGGAGATGGTGAATTACCAGCTGGTGTCCAGCCAGCCGGTGTCGGGGCTCAACGCGCAGGCGCCGGTGCGCTTTCGCGGCGTCACCGTCGGCAAGGTCATCAGCATCGATTTCAATCCGCTCGATCCGCGCATCATCCTGGTCGAGATTTCCGTGCGCGGCGATACGCCCCTGACGCAGGGCACCTACGCGCAACTGGGTTCGCAGGGCGTGACCGGCCTCTCGTACGTGATACTTGATGACGACGGCAAGCGCCCGGGCAAGCTGGTCGCCGAGGGCGGGCTGCTCGCGCGCATCAATGTCAAACCCTCGTTCATTGATGCGGTCAGCAATTCAGGGCAGGAACTGATCGAGAATCTCGATGCGGTGGCCAAGCGGCTGAACACGCTGCTGAGCGATGACAACCAGAAGCATCTGGTCAGCGCGGTGCGCAATCTCGATCAGATGTCGGGCCGCATCGCTACACTCGCCGGTGCCCTGGAGCCGACGGCACGCGCGCTGCCGGCGCTCACCGCCGATGCCGGCATCGTGCTCAAGCGCGCCGATACGCTGATCGCAAATCTGAATCAGCGCGTCGAAACCTTCGAACGCGCCGCGAAAAGCGCGGAACGTCTCGGCGACAGCGGTACTGCTTTGAGCGACGCCATGCTCTCAGACACAGTGCCGCGGCTCAATCTGCTGACCGACGACCTGCAACGCACTGCGCGCGGTCTCGAGCGCACGCTCAACGATCTCAATGAACAGCCGCACAGTCTTATTTTCGGCCGCAATCCGGTGCCGCCCGGACCCGGCGAAGCCGGATTCGCCGCCAAGGGGGCACAATGAAAATCGCAGCCTGCATGTTGTTTGGACTGTTGCTGGCCGGTTGTGCGGCCGGACCGCTTAATCGCGATGCGCCGGCCGTCTACGATTTCGGGCCTCAGCGCGACGAGGCGACGACTGCCAAAACGATCCGCGCCAGCCTGTTGCTCAACGGCGTCGCCGCGCCGGCCTGGCTGGATACGCCTGCGATTGTTTACCGTCTCGTGTATCAGGACGCGGCGCGCCACAATGTCTATGCGACCAGCCGCTGGGCGACGGCGCCGGCGGCGTTGCTGACGCAGCGGTTGCGCACGCGGCTCGCCGCCGCCAGCGAAGGCGGCGTGCTCAGCGCGGCCGACGGCGCGCGCGCCGACTACGCGCTGCGCATCGACCTCGACGAGTTCAGTCAGGTGTTCGATGCAGCCGACCGCAGCCGCGGCGTGGTCATCGCGCGTGCCAGCCTCGTCAACACGGCCAGACGCACACTGGTCGCGCAGAAGAATTTCGCCGTCGAGCGCAACGCGACCGGCATGGATGCGGCCGGCGGCGTGCGCGCGCTTTCAGCCGCCGGCGGCGAACTCGTCGATGCGGTCGTCGTATGGACCGCGACGGCCATCGCACAGGACAAAAAGTAGCCCGCGCCGCCTGCGCGCGGCAGGAGACCCGAAATGAGCGAAACGCTGTTCACGAAAATCATCAACCGGCAGATTCCGGCCGACATTGTTTACGAAGACGAGCATTGTTTCGCGATCAGGGATATCAATCCGCAGGCGCCGGTGCACCTGCTGCTGATCCCGAAAAAGCCGATCGACCGTTTGTCGAATGCGCAGGCGGAGGATCAGGCGCTGCTCGGCCACCTGATGCTGGCGGTCGGCACGATCACGCGGGAGTTGAAAATCGAAAACGCCTTTCGCCTTGCCGTCAACAACGGCGCCGACGCCGGGCAATCGGTATTCCATCTGCATCTGCACATACTGGCCGGCCGCGCGCTGACGTGGCCGCCGGGCTGAACGGCGCCGGCGCCTACTTCTTTGGCGTCTGGTTGCCGCGCGTTTCGTAATCCTGCAGATCGACGCCTTCGGTAAAGGCGTTCGGAAAGATCATGCCCATGCTGAGCACGCATAGAACCATGCGGCCGATACGGCGTACTCGACCGGTCTTGGCGGGCGGCTTGGGCGCGTCGAAACCCGTCTTGCCGTTTTCAACCTTGCCCATTCGACTCTCCTGACAGCATCGCGGGATGGCCGCGCGACATTGGTTGGAAAGAGTATGGGCGAGCCTGCTTACGCCAGTCTTACGTGCGTGTCGCCGGTTGTGTGTTCAATACACGCGATTGAGCGGTGCTTGTCCGTCGGCGACAACGCGGTGGATATTGTCGCAGGCCATCCGGAACAGAAAGGTCGAGGCCTGACGCGTGACGCCGGCGATATGCGGCGTCAGCAGCAGGCGCTCGGCGGCGGCGGGCGGCGCGGTGAACAGCGGATTGTCGGCGGCGGGCGGTTCGGTTGAAAACACGTCGACTGCAGCAGCGCCGAGTTTGCCCGACGCGAGTTGCGCCACCAGTGCGGCTTCATCGACGACACCGCCGCGCGACGCATTGATCAGAATGGCGGTCGGTTTCATCCGCGCGAGGCGTTTGGCGTCGAGCAGATTTTGCGTCGCCGGCAGCAGCGGCACGTGCAGGGTCACGACATCGCTGGCGGTGAGCAGTTCGTCGAGCGACAGCGAGCGGGCATGGATCGCGGCCAGCGCAGCCGCATCGCGCGGCGACGGATCGAAGTACGCAATGCGTGCGCCGGCGCGGTGAAAAGCCTGCGCCACCGCTGTGCCAACGATGCCGGCACCCACCACGCCGACGGTCAGGCCGTCGAGCCCGGCCAGATTATCGGCGACCATGCGCGCGCGAAACGCAGCGTAGTTGCCCGCTTTGATCTCGCGGTCGCTCCACGCAAAGCGGCGCGTCAGCGTGGCGGCGGTGGTCACGGCGTATTCGGAGACTGCAGCATTGCTGCCGCCGGGCACGTTGGCCACCGCGATACCGAGTTTTTTCATCGCGTCGGCATCGAGGCGATCGACGCCGGCGCCGGTGATCTGCACGAAGGTGACGGCGCTGTTTTCGAACAGGGATGCCGGCAGCTTGGGCCCGACGGCGGGAATCAGCAGCGCACGCGCCGTCTTCATCAATGCGGGCAAATCGGCTGCATCGGGCGCGCGGTACGCGATCTTCAGCGAAGCCGGCGGCGAGACGCCGGCGCGCGTGAAGTCAACCTCGGGGCGCAGGCAGATGACATCGCAGGACATGGGTAACTTTCGGTTATTTGGCGGCTACGTCTTGCGTGCGTTTGGCGATTTCCGCGACGGGAAAGAAGCACAGCAGCACCAGCGTTTCGGCGCCGGTGTTGCGCGTGACGTGTTTTTCGCCGGGCGGCACCAGCAGGGTGTCGCCGGCCTTTACCGGATAATTGCCGCTGTCGGCTTCCATGCAGCCTTCACCTGACATGACGTAGATGCATTCCTCGAAGCCGTTGTGAAAATGCGGGCCGCGCAGTTTTTCACCCGGTTGCGGCACCGGAATTTCGACCAGGCGCAGCGTCACCGCATGTGCGCCTTTTTCGCCGGAAACGATTTCAAGTGATTTGCGGCCGGCGAGGCCGAGTTGTTTCGCTGCCGCCTGCGTCAATACCTGTGCCATCAGCCGGCCACCTTCAGATGTTTGATTTCCGCCGTGCCGCCCTGCGCCTCATCAAGCATTTTGAAAATCTCGGTCGCTTCTTTGGCGATCGCATCAGCGATGTCTTTCAGCATTTTCTTCGCTTTATCAACGGTGGCGTGTTCCGGCGCGCCGTACCAGCCGGTTTCGCAGATGGTGCGGATGTCGGTCAGCACCGGTTGATAACTGCGCGTGCGGCGCAGCTTGTCCCATTTGCGACCATGATTGTGATCCGATGAATAATCGATGCGGTCGAGATGCACGAGGTCGGGCCGGCAGGCCAGCACTGCGAGCGCTTCGATTTCGCCACCGTGGGTAAGACCGCCGCAGTCGTGGCCGTAGAGTTCGGCGGCGACGTAACAGGCCTGCACCGTCAGCACGTTCATGCCGTGCTCGCGATGCAATGCCTCGGCGGCGATCGCCAGCGACGGGATGTTGCCTTCGTGCCAGTTGATCAGCAGCAGGTACTTGGCGCCGTGCTTGGCGGTGGACACGCAGGTTTCAACCACCACGCGCTGATAGGTGTCGGGCGATAACGTAATGGTGCCTTCGAACGGCATGTGCATCGGTGTGACGCCGAATGGCGTCGACGGCAGCAGCAGGCCATCCATGCGTTCGGCGACGGCGTGGCCAATGACCTGGCTGGCGTAGATGTCGGTGCCGGTTGGCAGATGCGGGCCGTGCTGCTCGACGCTGCCGGCCGGCAGAATCACCAGCGGATTTTTTTTCAGCTGCTGTGCGATCTCGGGTTGGGTTAGATCAATGAAATTGCGGGTCGGGAGCATGTGTTCTCCGGCTCAGTTCGGTATCTAAATGCGCGATTTATGTTCGGCGATGATATCAGCGATCTTAACCGCCTGGCCGTTCTGCTCCAGCGAGCGCAGCGCGGCATAAACGACGGCGAGCGCGACATTGCCGTTGTCGGCCGACAGCTCGGCCGGCTTGTTGGCGGCAATGCTGTCGGCGAACATTTCAAGTTCGGCGCGAAACATGTCGCTCTTCGCGATGGTCAGCTCTTCGCGTTTGGCGTAGCCGTCCTTGCCGCGCTGGATGTAGAGAATCGCCGATTCGTGGATCTTGTCCGGCGTGTCCCAGGTGCCGAAATCGATTTCGAAATGCATGAGTCCCTTCGAGCCGAACACGCGCACCGAGTAGATGCCGGGCGAGGTCCAGCAGGCGCCGACGTAGGCGATCTTGCCGTCGGTGAATTTCAGGAGCGTCATCGACTGGTCATCGACTTCGGCGCCGACCGGTGAGAGCTTCGACGACATCGCGCTGACTTCGGCGATTTCGCCGCCAAGGTAATGCACGACGTCGAACTGGTGGATCGCCAGTTGCGACAGCGGGCCGCCGGGCGCCTTGTCCTTGTACCAGCGCCAGGTCGAAGGCGTGAGTTCGAGCGCGCGCTCGTTTGAGAAGTTGGCTTCGATAAAGGCGACGCGGCCGAGTTCGCCGGCATCGATGCGTTTTTTGATTTCGCGCAGGCCCGCCATCAGGCGCGCGCTGTGGCCGACGGTGACGGAGACGCCGTATTCTTTTTCGAGCGCGGCGATTCTGAGACCGTTCTCCAGCGTGTTGGCGATCGGCTTCTCGGTGTAGATGTGTTTTTTCGCCTTGGCAACTTCCAGCGCGACCGGCAGATGCTGTTCGTTCGGCACCGTCAGGATGCAGCCCTGAATAGCCGGGTCGGCGAGCATGGCTTCCATGCTGGCCACCGCCGGCACGCCGAATTCCTGTGCGAAGGCGTTGCGTTTTTCTTCGGAACGGCTGAAGGCGGCGACGATTTTGATCCGGTCGGATTGTTTGGCGGCGCGCGTTAAAACCTTGGCCCAGCGGCCGAGGCCGATGATGCCGACATGGATTGCTGTGCCATTCATTCTGATTGACTCCTGAGGCCTGGGCGATGGCAAACGGCGCGGATCGGTTCAAGCCGTTTTGCGCAACCCGAATTGTCCATGTTTATCCGTTGCGGTGCAAAACCCTGAAACTATTCGCAGCAATAGATTCCGTACGTTGTGCAGTATCATCGCGCACCGGGTGACCGTTACTGTGGATTGGCTGCCGTTGCGAAGTCCGAAACGAATTGAAATGATCAAAACAGCGCTTACAAGTATCCTTGCCGCACTCTTGTTAGCGGGCTGCGCGCTTACGCCGCGCGAGTATCCGGAACTGGCGCCGCCGCGTGCAGAGACGATCGAACCGCTTCGGGCGGAGCGTCCGCTGGTCGCGCTGGTGCTCGGTGCGGGCGGTTCGCGCGGCTTCGCGCATATCGGCGTGATCAAGGCGCTGAAGGAGGCTGGCGTGCGGGTGGACATCGTGGTCGGCAGCAGCGCCGGCGCCGTGGTAGCGGCTCTGTATGCGGGCGGCAACGATGCCGCGCAACTGGAGAAGCTTGCGCTCGAAGTCGCCGATCGCGATCTGATTGACCCGACGTTGTTCGGACCGGGGCGGGTGCAGGGCGAGGCATTGCAAAACTATGTCAACCGCGTGCTCGGCAATCGTTCGATCGAGCAGCTGGCGCGGCCCTTCGCGGTGGTGGCGACCACGCGCGCCGATAAACAAATGACGGTGTTCAATCGCGGCAATGTGGGGCTGGCGGTGCGCGCTTCGGCCAGCATTCCCGACCTGTTCTGGCCGGTGCTGATCGCGGGCACCGAATATGTCGATGGCGGACTCACCAGCCGCGTGCCGGTGGCGGTGGCGCGGCGCATGGGCGCCGATGTGGTGATCGCGGTCGATGTGTCGTGGCGCGGCAGCAGCGAAGTTGAGCAGGCCGACGTGGCAATCCGTCCCGCTACACCGCGCACGCGCTCGCTTGATTTCTCGGCGAAACTCGAAAGCATCGCCGCCGGCGAGGCCGCCGGTCGCGCCGCGGTGCCGTCGATACTTGCGCGGATCGCCGATGCCGAACGCGCGCGCATGCCGGTGCTGGCGGCGCGTTAGTCTTTGTGCGACTGTCGCGCGCTGTATTCCTTCAACGCGGTTTCGGCTTCGAGACGTTTTTCGCTGAACCGGTCGCGGTTGGACGGCGTGGCGGCGTCGAGAAAGTCCGCCAGCGCCGCGCTCATCTCGCGCCGGGCATTGGCATAGCGCAACAATAATTCATAATCCTTGCGCAGCGGCGCCGCGGCATCGATCTCCACGCCGCTCAGCCCGGCAATCGCGCGGTCCCATGCCGGCAGCAGGGTGTTGCGCAGTTCGCTGGCGGCCAGACGGTCGTCGAGCCGGCCGTCGCGCGCGCGCCGCACCACTTCGTCATACATGCCGGCGAGCCGGCGGTCTTCGTCGGCAAATACTTTCACCGCTTTTTCTAGCGCCATGGCTTCGCGGTAGACGCGCGACGAATCGGGCACGAAGTGCGCCGCCAACGGCAGCGCGATGGCGGCAATCAGCAGCGCCAGGGCAATGCGCTTGAGGTGACCGGCCGCGCGCGCATTCGCTTCCAGCGGGCGTGCGGCGATGCAGCCCATGATCAAGCCGCCGGCGAGGCCGCCAAAGTGTGCGGCGTTATCGATGCCCGAGGCGGCAAAGCCGTAGAACAGCGAATAGGTTACGAAAATCGAGGTGCTGATGCGCAGACGGTTGGTGATTTCCGGCGGAATCGAGCGGTGCTGGCGGATGGTATAGGCGAGCAGCGCGCCGAATACGCCGAAAATGGCGCCTGAGGCGCCGACGCTGATGGTCTCGGCGTGCCACAACATGCTGGCGAAGCTGCCGGCAACTCCCGCGAACAGGTAGATGGCGGCGAACCACGCATTGCCGAACAGGCGCTCGGTCAGATATCCGCTGTCCCACAAGGCCCACATGTTGAAGGCGAGATGCAAAATGCCGGCGTGGACGAATGTGCAGGTAACAAGGCGCCACCATTCTCCGCCGGTGGTGAGCGGACCAAAGTTGGCGCCGAATTTGAGGTAGTCGTCGGCGTGCCCGCCGAAAATGCCCACGCCCATCGCCAGCATGACGATGAAGACAATCACATTGAGCGCGATCAGCGCCGGCGTTACCATGACGCGCGGCGTCGCCGCATGGAGTCGCCGCGCGAAGGTCAGTTCCGGATGTTCGGCGGCGTCGATTTCCATGGCGGCATTATGCCGCAGCGGGCAGCGCACGCGTCTTTGGAATGCGACCGCGATTCCAGTGCGCAATGGCCCAGGTCCACAGCTCGGAGACCGAGGCAAAAGCCGGCGGCTGCTGGCCAAGAAAACCCAGTGCTGCCGTCAGCGCCGGCAAGGTGTGTTGCGCATCGACGGCTTGAGCGCGCGTCTGCTTGCTCAGTTTTTCGCCGGCGGCATTGACGGCGACCGGGACGTGCAGATAACGCGGCGTCGGCAGGCCAAGCTGCTGCTGCAGATAGATCTGCCGCGGTGTTGAGTCGAGCAGATCGGCGCCGCGCACGACGTCCGTAATCCCCTGCTCGGCGTCATCGACGACCACGGCGAGCTGGTAGGCATATATCTGATCGGCGCGATAAAGCACGAAGTCGCCGATGTCGTGTTCGATATTTTGCGTGATACGTCCCTGCACGGCGTCATCAAGCGCAATCACGGCGCCGCGCGTATCGATGCGCCAGGCGCGCGCGGCCTTGTCGCCGATACCGTCGCGGCAGGTGCCCGGATAGACCGGGCCTTCGATGCCGCGCAATCCGGAGTCGGCAATTTCGCGCCGGCTGCAGGCGCAGGCATAGACCTGTTGTTGCCGGCGCAATCGATCGAGCGCCGCATGATAGGCATCGTTGCGGCGGCTTTGATAAATAACTTTGCCGTCGATCTGCATGCCGCAGGCGGCGAGCGTGCGCAATATCTCTTCGGTGGCGCCGTTCACACAGCGCGGCGTATCGACATCCTCGATGCGCAGCAGCCATGCGCCGCCGTGATGGCGCGCGTCGGCGTAACTCGCGACCGCCGCGATCAGCGAGCCGAAGTGCAGCGGACCGGTCGGTGATGGGGCAAAGCGGCCGCGGTATTCAGGCGAATGCGCAGACAGCGGCGCGGTGAAATGCGTGGAAGTCATATTTGATAGTATAGCCATCGCCTTCAAATTATCACGATGGAGCAGCAATGAAAGTCAAAGCCGCAATCGCACACAAGGCCGGCGCGCCGCTGGTGATCGACACGGTTGATCTTGAAGGTCCGAAGGCCGGCGAGGTGCTGGTCGAAATCAAGGCGACCGGCATTTGCCATACCGATGAATTCACGCGTTCGGGCGCCGACCCTGAAGGCCTGTTTCCGGCGATTCTCGGTCACGAGGGCGCGGGTGTAGTGGTCGATATCGGCGCCGGCGTCACCAGTCTCAAGAAGGGCGATCACGTCATTCCGCTTTACACGCCGGAATGCCGCCAGTGCGAATACTGCCTCTCCGGCAAGACCAACCTCTGTCAGGCGATCCGCACGACGCAGGGGCAGGGCGTGATGCCCGACGGCTCGAGCCGCTTTTCGATTGGCGGCAAAAAGATTTTTCATTACATGGGCACCTCGACGTTTTCGAACTACACGGTGGTGCCCGAGATCGCGCTGGCAAAAATCCGCGAGGACGCGCCCTTCGACAAGGTCTGCTACATAGGCTGCGGCGTCACCACCGGAATCGGCGCGGTGATCAACACCGCGAAAGTCGAGCCGGGCGCGAACGTGGTGGTGTTCGGGTTGGGTGGTATCGGGCTTAACGTGATTCAGGGCGCGCGGATGGCGGGGGCGAACATGATTGTCGGTGTCGATCTCAATCCGGCGCGCAAGGCGCTCGCCGAAAAATTCGGCATGACCCATTTCGTCAATCCGAAAGAGGCGGGCGGCGATCTGGTTGCTTATCTGGTCAACCTGACCAAGGGCGGCGCCGATTACAGCTTCGAATGCATCGGCAACGTCGAGGTGATGCGGCAGGCGCTGGAGTGCTGTCACAAGGGCTGGGGCGTGTCGGTGATCATCGGGGTGGCGGGCGCGGGGCAGGAGATCAAGACGCGGCCGTTCCAACTGGTGACGGGCCGCGTATGGAAGGGCACCGCGTTCGGCGGCGCCAAGGGCCGCCGCGATGTGCCGAAAATCGTCGATTGGTACATGGACGGCAAGATCAACATCGATGATCTGATCACGCACAAGCTCGCGCTCGACGATATCAACAAGGGCTTCGATCTGATGCACTCGGGCGAGGCTATCCGCAGTGTGGTGGTGTTCTGACGACTGCAAAGGACGTCCTCGATTTCTGGTTCGGCGCAGCCGGTTCGCCGGCGCACGGTTGCCGGCGCTCCGAATGGTTTCGCAAATCGGACGCCTTCGATGCCATGGTGCGCGAGCGGTTTCTCGCGACGGTCGAACGGGCTGCCGCCGGCGATCTGACGTCATGGGAGATGGAACCGCGCAGTCTGCTCGCCTTGATCGTCGTGCTCGACCAGTTTCCACGCAACATGTTTCGCGGTAATGCGCGCGCATTCGCCACCGATGCGCGGGCGCTGGCCGCGGCGCAGCGCATGGTTGCAGCGGGCTGGGATCAAGGCTTGTCGCCGGTCGAGCGCATGTTCGTCTATCTGCCGTTCGAACATGCCGAGGATGCGGCGATGCAGGCGCGCGCACTTGAGCTGTTCGACCGCATCGCCGCTGCGCCGGAACTCGGCGACGTGATCGATTACGCGCGCCGGCATCAGGCGGTGATCGCGCGCTTCGGGCGCTTTCCGCACCGCAATGAAATCCTTGGCCGCGTTTCGACGCCGGAAGAAATCGAGTTTCTGTCGCAGCCGGGATCCTCTTTCTAAGAAGATGCGCAACCGCCGGTGGCGTGGTAGGGCGCCGTATTGCAGAATACGCACCACATGACCGCCTTGTTACGCACCGAGCTGCCTTATCTCGAAGACAGCGCCGCCTTGTTCGAGGCGGTCGCCGACCGGCCGTGGGCGGTGTTCCTCGACAGCGGCAGGCATCACCTGACGCAGTCGCGCTACGACATCATCGCCGCCGAGCCATACGTCACGCTGGTGACGCGCGGCAATCTGACCGAGGTGCGCGGCGAGGACGCGGAACTCTCGCGCGAAGATCCGCTGGTGCTGCTGCGCCGGCATCTTGCCTTCGATGCGGCGGCCGGCTGCGAGCTGCCGTTTTGCGGCGGCGCGCTGGGTTATTTTTCGTACGATCTCGGGCGCCGCTTCGATGCCTTGCCGGTACATGCGCGTAATGACGAGAAAATGCCGGAGATGGCGGTCGGTCTCTACGACTGGGCGGTGGTGGTCGATCATCATGAGCAGCGGACTTGGCTGGTGGCGCAGGGCCGCGACCCCGAGACCGACTGGAAATGGGACCGGCTCGTCGCGCAATTCAGTGTGCCGGCTACCGAACGCGCACGTCAGCCGTTTCGCATTACCGGGCCGTTGAGTTCGAATCTTACGCGCGAGTCCTATGCGCGCAAGTTCCGGCGCGTGATCGATTTCATTCGGGCCGGCGACTGCTATCAGATCAATCTGGCGCAGCGTTTCGCGGCGCCCGCGGCGGGCGACCCCTGGTCGGCTTATCAGTCGCTGCGCATACTGAATCCGGCGCCGTATGCGGCCTATCTGCGCACGCCGTACGGCAGCGTGCTGTCGGCGTCGCCCGAGCGTTTTCTGAAAGTGCGCGACGGCGCGGTCGAAACCAAACCGATCAAGGGCACGCGGCCGCGTGCCGGTCATCCGCGGCTCGATGCCGAGCGCGTCGCCGAACTGCAGGCCAGCGCCAAGGATCGCGCGGAAAACGTGATGATCGTCGACCTCCTGCGCAACGATCTGTCGAAGACTTGCGAAACGGGTTCGGTGAAAGTGCCGCGGTTGTTCGAGGTCGAGAGCTTCGCCACCGTGCATCATCTGGTGAGCACGGTGACCGGCAGGCTGCGCCGCGATCGCGATGCGCTTGACCTCTTGCGCGGCTGCTTTCCCGGCGGCTCGATCACCGGCGCACCCAAACATCGCGCGATGCAGATCATCGAGGAACTGGAGCCGCAGCGCCGCGGCGTGTATTGCGGCGCCATCGGTTACATCGGCTTCGACGGCAACATGGATCTCAACATCGCGATCCGTACGCTGGTCTGTGCCGGCGGCAGCGTGCGCTTCTGGGCCGGCGGCGGCATTGTCGCCGATTCGCAGCTCGATGAGGAATACCAGGAAACCTTCGACAAGGCCGACGCCATGCTGAAGCTGCTGCAGCGCACGGCCGCGATCCAAACGGCAGGATAAACACCGCTTCAGGTGGGCGTGTCTTTTCGTTGTAACATTATTTTGATATTATTCGAAATATGAAAACAAACGATGCGGTCAAAGCCCTCGGCGCGCTGGCGCAGGAAACGCGTCTGTCGATCTTTCGCCTGCTGATCGAGCACGGCCCGCAGGGGCTCACTGCCGGCAAAATTGCAGAGGCACTCGACATTCTGCCGGCGACGCTGTCCTTCCATCTCAAGGAGCTGAGTGCGTCAGGCCTGCTCGCTGCGCGCACCGAGAGCCGCTTTATTTATTATTCGGCGCGCTTCGATCGCATGAACGAGTTGGTGAGCTTCCTCACCGCGAATTGCTGCGGGGGTAATCCCTGCACACCGGCAATCGTATGCAAACCGGCAACGCGCGCAACGCGGGCCAAAGTTTAGTCAAGGAAGGATCACTATGAATACCGAAAGACCCTATAACGTGCTCTTTTTGTGCACGCACAATTCGGCGCGCAGCCTGATGGCTGAAGCCTGCATGAACAACCTTGCTGTAAGTCGCGGCCGGTTCAAGGGCTATAGTGCGGGCAGCCATCCATCGGGCCGCCCGAATCCGTTTGCGCTCGATCAGATCCAGCGCGCAGGGCTGCCGATCGAGGGCATCCGCAGCAAGGATTGGAACGAATTTACCCTGCCCGGAGCGCCGCAACTCGATTTCGTGTTCACCGTGTGCGACAACGCGGCGAACGAAGTCTGTCCGGTATGGCCGGGGCAACCCATGACGGCGCACTGGGGCGTGCCGGATCCATCCAATGTGGAAGGCGACGACGAGCAGAAGCGCCGCGCATTTGCCGATACTTACCGGATTCTTGCGCTTCGTATCGGGCTGTTCGCGAGCCTGCCTATCGATAAACTTGACCGTCTCAGTATCAAGAAGAAACTCGACGAGATCGGCAAGTCATGACGACAGCAGCCGTGCGAAACGAAGCGCCGCCGGCGATGGGTTTATTCGAGCGCTGGCTGACGCTGTGGGTGTTTCTGTGCATTATCGCCGGTGTCGTGCTCGGTCAGTGGCTGCCGACGGTGTTTCAAGCGATCGGCGGCATCGAGATCGCCCGCGTCAACCTGCCGGTCGGCGCGTTGATCTGGATCATGATCATTCCGATGCTGCTGAAAATCGATTTCGGCGCGCTATCGCAGGTGCGCGCGCAATGGCGCGGCATCGCCGTTACGCTGTTCATCAACTGGGCGGTGAAACCGTTTTCGATGGCGTTGCTGGGCTGGATTTTTATCCGCCACCTGTTTGCACCTTATCTGCCGGCGGCGCAGATCGACAGCTATTTTGCCGGCTTGATATTGCTCGCCGCAGCGCCGTGCACCGCGATGGTGTTCGTCTGGAGCCGATTATCGGGTGGTGACCCATACTTTACCCTCAGCCAGGTCGCGTTGAACGATGTCATCATGGTGTTTGCCTTCGGGCCGATCGTTGCTTTGCTGCTGGGTCTGGCATCGATTACGGTGCCATGGAATACCTTGTTGATCTCGGTGGTGCTCTATATCGTGGTGCCGGTCGTGATCGCGCAGATCTGGCGACGCCTGTTGCTGGCGGGTGGCGGCAACGTAGCGCTTGAGCGCACGCTAGAAGCGCTGCATCCGCTGTCGCTGCTGGCCCTGTTGGCGACGCTGGTGCTGCTATTCGGTTTTCAGGGTGATGCCATCATCAAGCAGCCGCTGGTGATTGCGATGCTGGCGGTGCCGATCCTGATTCAGGTGTATTTCAATTCGGCGCTGGCCTACTGGTTGAACCGCCGCTGCGGCGTCGCGCACAATGTGGCCTGTCCGTCAGCGCTAATCGGCGCCAGTAATTTTTTCGAGCTGGCGGTCGCCGCGGCGATCAGCCTGTTTGGTTTCGAATCGGGCGCCGCCCTGGCGACCGTGGTTGGCGTGCTGATCGAGGTGCCGGTCATGCTGTCGGTGGTGGCGATTGTCAATCGCACGCGTCATTGGTACGACACGCCGGGTGGTTAGGCCGCTACAATCTTTGGCAGTCGCATCAGCGGCTCACAGGGTAAATGGGACCAGCGTAATTATCCAATCAATAAGCGGCATCTCGCCGCTTTGAATTACGGCTCGTTGGTGTCAATGTTTTCTAATTCATGTAATTCATTGGAAAAAGAGTCAACGGAATCGCAAGGCAAAATTTTCTTCGGGTGTATATCTACCGCGGTAGCGCATCATCCTTTTTCCGAAGAGCACGTTTTTCCTCTTGGCGTCCAAAGGCAATGAATAGCAGCGCAACCGGAGTGAAAATACCAAAAATTATCGCAATCAATCCGAAGGTATTGCTTACGTTTTTCATAAAAATGAGAAGAAATGCGCTAATTAGCGTCGGAATTACCAGGAAAAGCCAACCTATAGCTTTACCCGTTACTGCCTGGTCTAATTTTGCGGTTGGTGTTCCAAACGGATAACCCTTGTCTTCCAGTTTTAAAAATTCAGCGAGTTTTGCGCTCAATACCTTTGCTTTTTCTTCATTCGCTTCCGACCACGGCAAAGATATAAGCGCAGTCGTAGCAAATGCGTGTGTACCTGCTTCGATCGTCAACCTCGGAGATTTTGCTCCGCTAGGCACTACTCGAGTCTAGGCCAATCCCGGTAATTCGAGTCGCCTCTCCGATTTAATGACGCCAAACCAAACAGTCAAGCTGACGAGAACTGGAGGATTGCAGTTCAGAATCTGTATTGATTGCGATGTGGTAGAAAGGTACAAGGTCGCGATCGGCCATATTAACCAGAACGCCACTGCGGAATGTGGCGTAACCCCCGTATTGCCTCACGTAATTTTGTTACCGGATGCCTCACCAGCGATGTTACCCGCATGGCTCGCTCATGTGGGTTTCGAGCGTTCCTTTGAATCGAAAGACGAAGCCCAGTCTGACGCCGAAGGCGGCAGAAGCCTGGCTTGGGTTTGTAATGGTCATCACGCTGTCGCTCCGGAGCCGACGTCTTGGGTATGGTCCTGCATCTGGCTGATCAACCGCTGAATGGCTTGGCGGCGCCAGACCTGCACACGACGCCGCAGCGTTCGCAGATGGCTAGCTTTGTAGAATCCGGGATAACGCGCTTGGAATTCTGTCAGGAGTTCTGCAGCGGTCAGATCCGGCTGCGCTTCCAGGCATCGAAGCATCTCCGGCCAGTGATCCACGAAACGCTGAGGACCGGGGCCGCGTCCGCGCGGCTTTTTGCTTACGCAGCGATATTTGAGTCGGTCGATCACGACGCCTCGAGCACGTGCATCCCGACGCCAGACTTTCACGCGTTTCATCAGGCGTCTCACCTGCCACGGATGAAAGCGTCCCGGGAACTGAATGCAGAGCTCCTCGAACAGTTGCGTGGAAGTGATGTTCGGAAATCCCTCGAGGCGGCGACAAACCAGTGGCCAAACCATCGTCAGCGCGTGAAATGCACGCGTACCGGGTTCGGCATAGATCAGCTGCGGTCGTTCTGGTGTCTTCTCGGCGGTGATAGCGGGCGGAGTCTGCGCACCTGGCTGCGTAACGGCCGCAAGCGCCGCGACGTTCCTCGAACTCGCCTGTGCGAAATCTTGCTGAACCACAGTTTGCAGACTGCGCAAGTAGCGCGGTTTGGCGTCGACGGAAAACGTTGGACGGATCTCGCCGGCCCGCCAGGCGCTCGAAAGGCCGGAAATAAAGGCCGAGAGATCGGGGGGTTCGGCCATTACGCGGGGAGGCGTTTCGCCATCGGCGAGCATTACCAGATGTGCCTGAACGGCACGTATCTCCTCCAGAAGCTTCAGTGGATCCAAGGCGCTTGCCACGTCGCGCAGCTTGGCTTTAGCGGCGTCTGGAAGACTCTCAGCCAGCAGCAGCCGTTCGCAGGGGGTTTGTGGCGGATGGTAGCGCTTGGACACGTGAGCGCCCTCGCGGTGCTTTTCCGCGAGCTTGAAGGAGGGCTGGAAGAAGTTCACGAACAGACGCGAGGCGCCGTACAGTCGCGTGATGGCCTGCGCGGCAGCAATACCT
>CAISYC010000047.1 GCA_903889565.1 uncultured beta proteobacterium | reverse complement strand
TCGATCACTTTGGCGACGACGCCGGCGCCGACGGTGCGGCCGCCTTCGCGAATCGCAAAGCGCAGCCCCTCTTCCATCGCAATCGGCTGGATCAGCGTCACCGTGATCGAAATGTTGTCCCCAGGCATCACCATCTCCGTGCCGTCCGGCAACTCGATCGACCCCGTCACGTCCGTCGTGCGGAAGTAAAACTGCGGACGGTAGCCCTTGAAGAACGGCGTGTGACGACCGCCCTCATCCTTCGAGAGCACGTAAATCTCCGCCGTGAACTTCGTGTGCGGCGTGATCGAGCCCGGCTTCGCCAGCACCTGACCGCGCTCCACTTCCTCGCGCTTCGTGCCGCGCAACAGCACGCCCACGTTGTCGCCCGCCTGACCCTGGTCCAGCAGCTTCCTGAACATTTCAACGCCCGTGCACACCGTCTTCAGCGTCGGCTTCAGACCCACAATCTCGATTTCTTCACCAACCTTGACGATCCCGCGCTCCACCCGCCCGGTCACCACCGTGCCGCGACCCGAGATCGAGAACACGTCTTCCACCGGCATCAGGAACGGACCGTCCAGCGCACGCTTCGGCTCCGGAATGTAGCTGTCCAACGCGTCAGCGAGCTTCATGATCGCCTGCTCGCCCAGTTCGCCCTTGTCGCCCTCGAGCGCCTTTAACGCCGAACCGATCACGATCGGGGTGTCATCGCCCGGGAATTCATACTTCGAGAGCAGCTCGCGCACTTCCATTTCGACCAGATCCAGCAGCTCCTTGTCGTCGACCATGTCCGCTTTGTTCATGAACACGACGATATACGGAACACCCACCTGGCGCGCCAGCAGAATGTGCTCGCGCGTCTGCGGCATCGGGCCGTCAGCGGCCGACACCACCAGAATCGCGCCGTCCATCTGCGCCGCACCCGTAATCATGTTCTTCACATAGTCCGCGTGACCCGGGCAGTCCACGTGCGCGTAGTGGCGCTTGGACGTCTCATACTCCACGTGCGCGGTGTTGATCGTGATCCCGCGCGCCTTCTCTTCCGGCGCCGCGTCGATCTGATCGTAGGCTTTCGCCTCACCGCCAAACTTCGATGACAGCACCGTCGTGATCGCCGCCGTCAACGTCGTCTTACCGTGGTCCACGTGTCCAATCGTGCCGACGTTCACGTGGGGCTTCGTACGCTCAAATTTGCCCTTGGCCATAATCGTTCCTCAGTCTTTCCTATTGATGATCGCTTCAGCGACATTCTTCGGCGCTTCCGCGTAATGCTTGAATTCCATCGTATAAGTTGCACGGCCCTGCGTCGCCGAGCGCAGCGCGGTCGAATAACCGAACATCTCCGCCAGCGGCACCTCGGCCTTGATCACCTTGATGCCGGTGACCTCGTCCATGCCTTGAATAATGCCGCGGCGCGACGATAAATCGCCGACCACGTTGCCCATGAAGTCCGGTGGCGTTTCAACTTCGACCGCCATCATCGGCTCCAACAGCGACGGACTGGCCCGGCGCATACCCTCTTTGAAAGCCATCGACGCCGCCATCTTGAAGGCATTTTCGTTCGAGTCGACCTCATGGAAGGAACCGTCAAACAACGTCACTTTTACATCCACCACCGGGAAGCCGGCCAGCACGCCGTTCGGCAGCGTATCGATGAGCCCCTTCTCGACAGCCGGGATGTATTCGCGCGGCACCGAGCCGCCCTTGATCGCATCGACGAACTGAAACCCCTTGCCCGCTTCCTGCGGCTCGACCTTGAGCACGACGTGGCCGTATTGACCGCGACCGCCCGATTGCTTGATGAACTTGCCTTCGACCTTGTCGCAGGATTTTTTGATCGTCTCGCGATAGGCAACCTGGGGCTTGCCGACCGACGCCTCAACGCCAAATTCGCGCTTCATGCGGTCGACGATGATTTCAAGATGCAATTCGCCCATGCCGGCGATGATGGTCTGGCCGGATTCTTCGTCGGAACGCACGCGGAACGACGGATCCTCCTGCGCCAGACGATTGAGCGCCATACCCATCTTCTCCTGATCGGCCTTGGTCTTCGGCTCGACCGCCTGAGAAATAACGGGTTCCGGGAAAATCATCTTCTCGAGAATGATGATCTTCTGCGGATCGCACAGCGTTTCGCCGGTAGTGGCCTCCTTGAGGCCTACCGCTGCGGCGATGTCGCCGGCGCGAACTTCCTTGATTTCCTCGCGCGTGTTGGCATGCATCTGCAACAGACGCCCGATGCGTTCCTTGCGCCCCTTGACCGGGTTGTAAATCGTGTCGCCCGAATTCACCACGCCGGAATAGACGCGGAAGAAAATAAGCTGGCCGACATAAGGGTCAGTCGCGATTTTGAAGGCAAGGCCGGCAAACGGCTCTTCGTCGCTGGCAGTGCGCTGCACCGGCCCGTCAGCATCGTCGACGCCCTTGACCGGCGGAATATCGACCGGCGCCGGCAGGTAATCGATGACGCCGTCGAGCATCGCCTGCACGCCCTTGTTCTTGAATGCCGAGCCGCACAGCATGGGCACGATCTCGTTCTGGATCGTGCGTGTGCGCAGGCCGCGCTTGACCTCCTCAACCGACAGCGCGCCGGCCTCGAGGTATTTGTTCATGAGATCGTCACTGGCCTCAGCGGCGCTTTCGACCATCTTGTCGTGCCACTCCCCGGCCTGGGCAAGTAATCCAGCGGGGATCTCGCGCAATTCGTACTTCATGCCCTGCGTCGCGTCGTCCCAGTAAATCGCTTTCATGCGGACGAGATCAATCACACCCTCGAATTTCTCTTCGCAACCGATCGGAATCTGGATCGGCACCGGGTTGGCCTTGAGCCGCGCCTTCATCTGCTCGTAGACCTTGAAGAAGTCGGCGCCCTGGCGGTCCATCTTGTTGACGAAGGCTAGTCGCGGCACGCCGTACTTCACGGCCTGACGCCAGACCGTCTCGGACTGCGGCTGCACGCCGCCGACCGCGCAATACACCATGCAGGCGCCGTCCAGCACGCGCAGGCTGCGCTCAACCTCAATGGTGAAATCGACATGCCCCGGGGTATCAATAATGTTGATGCGGTGCTCGGGATAGTTGTTATCCATCCCCTTCCAGAAACAGGTCGTCGCCGCGGACGTAATGGTAATGCCGCGCTCCTGCTCCTGCTCCATCCAGTCCATCACTGCGGTGCCGTCATGCACTTCGCCGATCTTGTGCGAAACGCCGGTGTAGAACAGCACGCGCTCGGTGGTCGTGGTCTTACCCGCATCAATGTGCGCGCTGATCCCGATGTTCCGGTAGCGTTCGATGGGGGTTTTACGAGGCACTGATCAAACCTTGGATTCTGTGTTCTGCTAAAAACGGTAATGGGAGAAAGCCTTGTTGGCCTCCGCCATGCGGTGAACTTCTTCGCGCTTCTTCATCGCGCCACCGCGGCCTTCGGCCGCTTCGGCGATCTCGCCGGCAAGACGCGCACCCATCGACTTCTCTCCGCGTCCGCGCGCGGCATCGCGAATCCAGCGCATCGCCAGCGCGACGCGGCGAATCGGACGCACCTCGACCGGCACCTGGTAGTTGGCACCGCCAACGCGACGGCTCTTCACTTCGACCACCGGCTTGACATTATTCAGCGCCAGCGTGAAAACTTCGAGCGGGTCCTTGCTCGTCTTCTTTTTGATCTGCTCAAGCGCGCCATAAATGATGCGCTCGGCGACGGACTTCTTGCCCGCCTTCATCAACACGTTGACGAACTTCGCGATGTCGACACTCGAAAATTTCGGGTCCGGCAATACTTCGCGTTTGGGAACTTCTCTGCGACGTGGCATATTCGGTCTCTATCTTTTTGCTTGGGTGGCAATAGTTGCTTACGCAGCCTTCGGCCGCTTGGCGCCGTACTTCGAGCGGCTCTGCTTGCGATCCTTGACGCCCGCGGTGTCCAGACTGCCGCGCACAATGTGGTAACGCACGCCCGGCAAATCCTTGACACGGCCGCCACGAATCAGCACAACCGAGTGCTCCTGCAGATTGTGCCCCTCACCGCCGATGTAGCTGGTGACTTCGAACCCGTTGGTCAGGCGCACCCGCGCAACCTTGCGCAGCGCCGAGTTCGGCTTTTTCGGGGTCGTCGTATACACGCGCGTGCAAACGCCACGCTTTTGCGGCGAATTCTTCAGGGCCGGCACCTTGCTCTTGACCTGCGGCGATACGCGCGGCTTGCGTACGAGTTGATTGATCGTTGGCATACTGAGCGAGCGTCCTCTTTTATCCTAATTAAAACCGCCGCTATCACGGCGATCAGATGAATTTCCGGTCCTGAAAAAGGCGGGGACGGCCAAAAAGCCGTCCCGTGCCCGTTTTTTTTACCCATTTCCGGACGCATCCGGCGGGAATTTCAAGCTAAAAAGACTGTAAATTTTATGGGGTTACGTCACCCCTGTCAAGCAACCTGCTCCCTTGATTCGTCGGTAGGCGCCTCTTCCGACACCGGCTCGGCGGCCGCCAAACGTTCCGCAGCCTCGGTCTGGCGTTTGCGGCTGTTGTGGTAGGCGAGGCCGGTACCGGCCGGAATCAGGCGGCCAACGATGACGTTTTCCTTCAAACCACGCAGCTCGTCGCGTTTGCCCATGATTGCGGCCTCCGTCAACACGCGGGTGGTCTCCTGGAACGACGCCGCCGAAATGAACGAATCGGTGGACAGCGAAGCCTTGGTAATACCAAGCAGTTGGTATTCGTAGGTCGCCGGCTTTTTGCCGTCCGCAACCACCTTGTCGTTTTCGTCGAGGATCTCCGCCCTTTCGAGCTGTTCACCGACGATAAAGCGGGTTTCGCCCGGATCAACGATGGTGACGCGGCGCAACATCTGACGCACGATCACCTCAATATGCTTGTCGTTGATCTTTACGCCCTGCAGACGGTAGACGTCCTGCACCTCGTTCGAGATGTAGCGCGCCAGTTCCTCGACCCCCTTCAAACGCAGGATGTCATGCGGATCGGCCGGACCGTCGACAATGACCTCGCCCTTGTTGACCACCTGGCCATCGTGCGCCATGACGTGCTTGTCTTTCGGAATCAGGTATTCATGCGCCACGCCATCAAGGTCGGTAATGACCAGACGCTGCTTACCCTTGGTGTCCTTGCCGAACGACACGGTGCCGGTAATTTCCGCCAGCAGGCCGGCGTCTTTGGGCGAACGCGCCTCGAACAACTCGGCCACGCGCGGCAGACCGCCGGTAATGTCGCGGGTTTTCGAGGTTTCCTGCGGAATCCGCGCCAACACCTCGCCGACCGACACATCCTGGCCATCTTTGACGGTGATGATGCAACCGATCTGGAAGGTGATGTTGACGGGCAATTCGGTGCCGGCAATCTTGACCTCGTGTCCTGTCGTATCCAGCAATTTGACCTGCGGACGCAAACCCTTGGCCTGTGCGGTGCCGCGGCGCTTCGGATCGACCACCACCAAGGTCGACAGACCGGTAACCTCGTCAGTCTGCTTGGCGACGGTAACGCCTTCCTCGACGTTCTCGAAACGCACCTTGCCGGCGTATTCCGTGATGATCGGACGGGTATGCGGATCCCAGGTCGCGAGCACCTGACCGGCCTTGACCATTTCGCCGTCGCGCGCCAGCAGCGTCGCGCCGTAAACGACTTTATGACGTTCGCGCTCGCGACCGTGTTCGTCGTGAATCAGCACTTCTCCGCTGCGTGAAATTGCAATCAGTTCGTTGCGCGCATTGGTGACATAACGCATGCCCGGCGAGTAACGGACGACCCCGGCCGATTTGCTTTCGACCTGGCTGACCACGGCGGTACGCGATGCCGCGCCGCCGATGTGGAAGGTGCGCATCGTCAGCTGCGTGCCCGGTTCGCCGATCGACTGCGCCGCGATCACGCCGACCGCCTCGCCGACGTTGACCAGCGAGCCGCGGCCGAGATCGCGGCCATAGCACTTGGCGCACAGGCCGTAACGGGTATCGCAGGTGAGCGGCGTGCGGACCTTGACCTCATCAAGACCGACCGCTTCGATCGCATCGACAGCATCTTCGTCGAGCAGCGAATTGACCGGATACATGACCTGGCCGTTTTCGGGATTGACGATTTCGTTGGTCGCCACGCGTCCTAAAATGCGCTCGCGCAATGACTCGACCACTTCGCCGCCCTCGATCAACGCCTTCATCGCCACACCGTTCGCCGTGCCGCAATCGTCCTCGATCACCACCAGATCCTGGGTGACGTCGACCAGACGGCGTGTCAGGTAACCCGAGTTCGCCGTCTTCAACGCGGTATCGGCCAGACCTTTGCGGGCGCCGTGCGTCGAAATGAAGTACTGCAGCACGTTGAGACCTTCGCGGAAATTCGCCGTGATCGGCGTCTCGATGATCGAGCCATCCGGCTTCGCCATCAGGCCGCGCATACCGGCCAGCTGGCGAATCTGCGCCGCCGATCCGCGCGCGCCCGAGTCGGCCATCATGTAGATCGAATTGAACGATTCCTGGGTGACCGGATTCGACTTCTTGTCCTTCAGCGGCTGGTAGGTCTTGGTCGTGTAGTTCCACGCCGACACTTCCTGCGTGCCGAGCTGGTCCATCATCGCCTTGGCGACGACGTCGCCGGCACGGCCCCAGATGTCCACCACCTTATTGTAGCGCTCGCCTTGCGTGACCAGACCCGAGGTGTATTGCGACTCGATTTCCTGTACTTCCTTTTCCGCCGCGGAAATGATGTCGTTCTTCTGCGTCGGTACCAGCATGTCGTCGACCGCGATCGAAATGCCGGCGCGGGTCGCCATGGTAAAGCCGTTGTACATCAGCTTGTCGGCAAAAATCACCGTCTCGCGCAAACCGCAGCGGCGGAACGAGTGGTTGATCAGCTTCGAGATTTCCTTTTTCTTGAGCGCCTTGTTGATCAACTCGAACGGCAGCCCTGGCGGCAGGATTTCCGACAGCAACGCGCGGCCAACCGTGGTCTTGTACCGCGTGATTTTTTCGGTCTTCTCGCCGGCGGCATCAACGTCGAATTCCTTGAGGCGCACCACGATCGCGGCATTGACCTCGATGTTGCGCGATTCATACGCGCGCGACACCTCGCCGACGTTCATGAAGTGCATGCCCTCTCCCTTCGCACCCATCTTTTCGCGCGTGATGTAGTAGAGGCCCAGCACGATATCCTGCGACGGCACGATAATCGGCTCGCCGTTGGCGGGCGACAGGATATTGTTGGTCGACAGCATCAGCGTGCGCGCTTCCAACTGCGCCTCGAGCGACAACGGCACGTGCACCGCCATCTGGTCACCGTCGAAGTCGGCGTTGAACGCTGCGCAGACCAGCGGATGCAACTGGATTGCCTTGCCTTCGATCAGGACCGGCTCGAACGCCTGGATGCCCAGACGGTGCAGCGTCGGCGCGCGGTTCAGCATGACCGGATGCTCGCGAATGACCTCTTCAAGGATGTCCCAGACTTCCGGTACTTCCTGCTCAACGAGGCGCTTGGCCGCCTTGATGGTGGTGGCCAGGCCCAGCGTTTCGAGCTTGTTGAAGATATAGGGCTTGAACAATTCGAGCGCCATCTTCTTCGGCAGGCCGCACTGGTGCAATTTCAGTTGCGGACCGACGACAATGACCGAACGGCCCGAGTAGTCGACGCGTTTGCCCAGCAGGTTCTGGCGGAAACGGCCGCCCTTGCCCTTGATCATGTCGGCCAGCGATTTCAACGGACGCTTGTTCGCCCCCGTCATCGCTTTGCCGCGACGGCCATTGTCGAGCAGCGAATCGACCGCTTCCTGCAGCATGCGCTTTTCGTTGCGCACGATGATGTCCGGCGCCTTCAGTTCAAGCAGGCGCTTGAGACGGTTGTTGCGGTTGATCACGCGGCGATACAGGTCGTTCAGGTCCGAGGTCGCGAAGCGGCCGCCATCCAGCGGCACCAGCGGACGCAGTTCCGGCGGCAGCACCGGCAGCACTTCCATCACCATCCAGTCAGGCTTGATGCCCGACTTGTGGAAGGCCTCAAGCACTTTCAGGCGCTTGGCGATCTTCTTGATCTTGGTGTCGGAGGTCGTCGCCGCCAGGTCGGTACGCAGCGTTTCGATTTCCTCCTTGAGATCGATGCCGCGCAGCAGTTCGCGCACGCCTTCGGCGCCCATGATGGCGGTGAAATCATCGCCGAATTCCTCGACCTTGGCGAGGTAATCGTCTTCCGACAGCAGCTGGCAACGCTTCAGCGGGGTCATGCCCGGATCGGTCACCACGTAGGCTTCAAAATACAGCACGCGTTCGATATCGCGCAGCGTCATGTCGAGCACCATGCCCAGACGCGACGGCAGCGATTTCAGGAACCAGATATGAGCAACCACCGAGGCGAGCTCGATGTGACCCATGCGCTCGCGGCGCACCTTCGACAAAGTGACTTCGACGCCGCACTTTTCGCAGATCACGCCGCGGTGTTTGAGACGCTTGTACTTGCCGCACAGGCACTCGTAGTCCTTGACCGGCCCGAATATCTTTGCGCAGAACAGGCCATCGCGTTCAGGTTTGAACGTGCGGTAGTTGATGGTTTCCGGCTTCTTGACCTCGCCGTACGACCACGAGCGGATTTTCTCCGGCGACGCGAGGCCGATCTTGATTGCGTCAAACTCTTCTTCAGGCGTTACCTGTTTGAACAGATCCAGTAGTGCCTTCATGTTTCACTCCAGGTTGGCGTGATGCACAAAATCAAAATTTCGATTCGGTCGTTGTACAAGAGTCAGCTCAATAGCGCTCGTGATCGAGATCGATGTCGATCGCCAGCGAGCGGATTTCCTTGACCAGCACGTTGAACGATTCCGGCATGCCGGCCTCGATCTTGTGCTCGCCCTTGACGATCGACTCGTAGACCTTGCGGCGGCCCTCGGTATCGTCCGACTTGACGGTAAGCATTTCCTGCAACGTGTAGGAAGCGCCGTAGGCTTCGAGCGCCCACACTTCCATTTCGCCGAAACGCTGCCCGCCGAACTGTGCCTTGCCGCCAAGCGGCTGCTGGGTAACGAGGCTGTACGGTCCGGTCGAACGCGCGTGCATCTTGTCGTCCACCAGGTGATGCAGTTTCAGCATCTGCATGTAACCGACGGTGACCGAACGATCAAACGCCTCGCCCGTGCGACCGTCGAACAGTTTGATCTGGCCCGATTGCGGCAGGCCGGCGAGTTCCAGCATCGCCTTGATCTCGGCTTCGGTGGCGCCGTCGAACACCGGCGTCGCGAACGGCACGCCTTTTTGCAGGTTGGTCGCCAGATCCAGCACCTCGGCATCCGTCAGACTTTCGATATCTTCCTGCTTGCCGCTCGAGTTGTAGATCTTGTCGATGAACTTGCGCACTTCGGCAATCTTCGCCTGTGCCTTGAGCATCTCGCCGATGCGCAAGCCAAGTCCCTTGGCCGCCCAGCCCAGATGGGTTTCGAGAATCTGACCGACGTTCATGCGCGAAGGCACGCCCAGCGGATTCAACACGACGTCGACCGGCGTGCCGTCTTCCATATGCGGCATGTCCTCGACCGGCGTGATTTTCGAGATCACGCCCTTGTTGCCGTGACGGCCGGCCATCTTGTCACCCGGTTGCAGGCGACGCTTGATGGCAACGTAAACCTTGACCATCTTCTGCACGCCCGGCGGCAGTTCGTCGCCGCTGGTGAGTTTCTTTTTCTTCTCTTCGAACGCGCGATCAAACTCGATGCGCTTCTGCGCCATGCTTTCCTGCAGCTGCTCCATCTGGCGGCCGAGCTTGTCATTGGCAATATCGACGTCGAACCAGCGATGACGTTCCACTTCGGAGAGGTAGGCTTTGGTTATCTTCGCGCCCTTGACGAGCTTGTTCGGACCCTTGTTGGCAGTCTTGCCGATCAGCAGGCGCTCGAGGCGACCGAAGGCGTCGTCTTCAACGATGCGCATCTGGTCGGCGAGGTCGGTCTTGTAGCGCTTCAATTCGTCATCGATGATCTGCTGGGCGCGCTTGTCGCGCTCGATGCCTTCGCGCGTGAACACCTGCACTTCGATTACAGTGCCCGACATGCCGGACGGTACGCGCAGACTGGTGTCTTTGACGTCCGAGGCCTTCTCGCCGAAGATCGCGCGTAACAGCTTTTCTTCGGGTGTCAGCTGGGTTTCGCCCTTCGGTGTTACCTTGCCGACCAGCACGTCACCGGCCTGCACTTCGGCGCCGATGTAGATGATGCCGGACTCATCTAGATTGCCGAGCTGCGTTTCCGACAGATTCGAAATATCTCGCGTAATTTCTTCCGGCCCCAACTTGGTGTCGCGAGCGACCACCGACAGCTCTTCAATGTGAATCGAGGTATAGCGATCGTCGGCCACGACACGCTCCGAGATCAGGATCGAGTCCTCGTAGTTGTAACCGTTCCACGGCATGAACGCGACGAGCATGTTCTGACCCAGCGCCAGTTCGCCCATGTCGGTCGACGCACCGTCGGCCACCACATCGCCCCTGGCAATCACATCGCCAACTTTCACCAGCGGACGCTGGTTGATGTTGGTGTTCTGGTTCGAACGCGTGTATTTGACGAGGTTGTAGATGTCCACACCGACTTCGCCGGCGGTCGCTTCTTCGTCGTGCACGCGCACGACGATGCGGCTGGCATCGACATAATCGACGAGACCGCCGCGTTCGGCACGCACTGCGGTGCCGGAGTCGACCGCCACCGTGCGCTCGAGACCGGTGCCGACCAGCGGCTTCTCGGCGCGCAGGCAGGGCACCGCCTGGCGCTGCATGTTCGAGCCCATCAAGGCGCGGTTCGCGTCATCGTGCTCGAGGAAGGGAATCAGCGAAGCCGCAACCGACACGATCTGCGACGGCGCCACGTCCATGTACTCGATGCGATCCGGCGTTGCCAGCGTGAACTCGTTCTTGCTGCGGCAGGACACCAGCTCATCGGTGAACTTGTTTTTCTTGTCGAGCTCGGCATTCGCCTGTGCGATCACGTACTTGCTTTCCTCGATCGCCGACAGGTAATGAATTTCGTCGGTGACATGCCCGTCCTTGACCACGCGGTACGGGGTTTCAAGGAAGCCGTACTCGTTGGTGCGTGCAAACAGCGCCAGCGAGTTGATCAGGCCGATGTTCGGGCCTTCCGGTGTTTCGATCGGGCAGACACGGCCGTAATGCGTCGGGTGCACGTCGCGCACTTCGAAGCCGGCGCGTTCGCGCGTCAGGCCGCCCGGTCCGAGCGCCGAAACGCGGCGCTTGTGGGTGATCTCCGACAGCGGATTGGTCTGGTCCATGAACTGCGACAGCTGCGACGAACCGAAAAACTCGCGAATCGCGGCCGACACCGGCTTCGCGTTGATCAGGTCGTGCGGCATCAGGTTTTCGGATTCCGCCTGGCTCAGACGTTCACGCACTGCGCGTTCGACGCGCACGAGGCCGGCGCGGAACTGGTTTTCCGCCAGTTCGCCGACCGAACGCACGCGGCGATTGCCGAGGTGGTCGATGTCGTCGATTTCGCCCTTGCCGTTACGCAGCTCGACGAGGATGCGGATCACCGAAACGATGTCTTCCTTCGACAGCGTGCCGGCGCCGGTCAACTCCGAACGACCAACGCGACGGTTGAACTTCATGCGACCGACCGCGGACAGGTCGTAGCGGTCCTCCGAGAAGAACAAGCCGTTGAACAGCGTCTTCACAGCATCTTCGGTCGGCGGTTCGCCGGGGCGCATCATGCGGTAGATCGCTACCATCGCAGCCATCTGGTCGACGGTTTCGTCGATGCGCAGCGTCTGCGAGATGAACGGGCCCTGGTCGAGGTCATTGGTGTAGATGGTCTGCACCTTGCCGACCTTGGCGTCGGTCAGCTTCTGCAGCAGCTCTTCGGTGAATTCGTCGTTGGCGTTGGCAATCACCTCGCCGCTGTCCTTGTCGACCACGTTGTGTGCGAGCACGCGGCCGAGCAGATAATCCTGCGGCACCGTGATTTTGGTCAGATGCGCTTCGGTCATTTCGCGCACGTGGCGCTGCGTGATGCGCTTGTCCTTGGCGACGATCAGCTTGCCGGTCTTGGTGGTGAAATCGAACCGCGCGATTTCGCCGCGCAGCCGCTCGGGCACCAGTTCAAATTCGATTTCCGTCTTGCTCAGATGGAAGCTGTCGAAAATGAAGAATTCACTCAGAATCTGTTCCGGCGTGTAACCCAGCGCCTTGAGCAGAATGGTGACCGGCATCTTGCGACGGCGGTCGACGCGGAAATAGAGGTAGTCCTTGGGATCGTACTCGAAGTCGAGCCACGAGCCGCGGTACGGAATGATGCGCGCCGAGAACAGCAGTTTGCCCGACGAGTGGGTTTTGCCGCGATCGTGCTCGAAAAAAACGCCGGGCGAACGGTGCAGCTGCGAAACAATCACGCGCTCGGTGCCGTTGATCACAAACGAGCCGGTGCCGGTCATGAGCGGAATTTCGCCCATGTAGACTTCCTGCTCCTTCACTTCCTTGATCGTCGGTTTGGACGCTTCCTTGTCCATGATCGTCAGGCGCACTTTGGCGCGCAGCGGCGCGGCAAAGGTCAGGCCGCGCTGCTGACATTCCTTGACGTCAAAAGGCGGCTTGCCGAGCACGAAGCTGACAAACTCAAGGCGCGCATTCTTCGAGTGACTCTCGATCGGAAACACGCTCTGGAACGCGGCCTGCAGGCCTTCGCTCTTGCGCGTGTCCGGCGGCGTGTGCTCCTGCAGGAATGCCGCGTAGGAATCGAGCTGTGTTGCCAGCAGATACGGGACGGGCAAAACGCTCGACCGTTTGGCAAAGCTCTTGCGAATGCGCTTCTTTTCAGTGAACGAGTAGCTCATTGAGGCTCCTCAACATTAAAGTCGGATCAGGACCCAGCACACCCGGCGGATGCACTCGGCTCTGATCTGTCTGCTGCAAAAAACCAAAAGCACAACAGGCCGGCGGCTGCCCGCCGGCCCTGTTGTCAACTGCAAGTGTTACTTGATTTCAGCCGTCGCGCCGGCTTCGAGCAACTGCTTCAGGATCGCCTCGGCATCGGCCTTCGAGACGCCTTCCTTCACTGCTTTCGGAGCGGCATCCACGAGGTCCTTGGCTTCCTTCAGACCCAGCTGGGTGACCGCGCGCACGACCTTGATCACGTTGACCTTGTTGGCGCCCGCGCCGGTCAGGTTAACGGTGAACTCAGTCTTCTCTTCCGCAGCGGCGGCGGCGCCACCGGCGGCCGGCGCGGCGGCCGCGACGGTTGCCGCTGCGGCCGATACGCCGAACTTCTCTTCCATGTCCTTGATGAGGCCCGAAAGTTCGAGCACGGTCATCTGGGAAATTGCGTCAAGTATTTCTGCTTTGGCCAGGGCCATGTTGATCTCCAATCAAGAATATCCGTTGAATCTGTCTAATTGCTGCAATCCCGCCCTCAGGCGGCCTGTTTTTCCTTCTGGTCCCGCACGGCGGCGACGGTGCGCACGAATTTGCCCGGCACTTCGTTGAGTGTGCGGACAAACGTTGCGATCGGCGCCTGCATGGTTCCCATCAGCTTCGCCAGCAGTTCCTCGCGGCTCGGCATCGAGGCCAGGCTCGCCACGTCCTTGGGGGACATGACCAGATTGGCCATCGCACCTGCCTTGATGACGAACTTGTCGTTGCCTTTGGAAAACTCCTGCAATACTTTCGCCACCTTCACCGGATCGCTCGAAATCCCGTAGGCCAGCGGACCAACCATTTTTTCGGCCAGTCCTGCAAACGGGGTATCGGCGACGGCGCGGCGCACGAGCGTATTCTTGAGGACTCGCAGATAAATGCCCGACGTGCGCGCTTTTTTGCGCAGGTCGGTCATCTCTTTGACCTCAAGGCCGCGGTACTCGGCGACAACGATGGCTTGCGCCAGCTTGACCTGCGCGCTGACTTCGGCCACGACCGCCTGTTTCTGTTCCAGATTAAGACCCAAGGTCTACCTCCATTCTGTTAAAGAACGACCCGCATGCGACGCAGAATTCCGAACAAACCGTCTTCCACGTCGCCTCGCTCATCGTTCAACCAACGGCGACCTTAGCGCCAGGTATTGCAACAACCTGATTCCCAGGGACACGCCGTCTGCGTAGAGTTCAGGTTCCATCAGCCTTAATCCGGCATTTCTGTCCGGATCGGCGGCCGCCTTCGCCTTCAATTAAGCCAATGCAGCATTTGGAATCATCACGGGGTAAAACTCGATCCCCGATCCTGAAACCTCTGTACTGCACTTGCCCCTACGGTCTTTGACAACCCGCCGGCAAAGCCAGACTGCGCTTCACCCGCGGCCCAAAGCCTTCCCACCCAATACTTACGCCTGCAAGCTCGACTGGTCGATGCGCACACCGACTCCCATCGTGCTGGATACCGACAATTTCTTCAGGTAGATGCCTTTGATGCCGGTCGGACGCGATTTGTTCACCGCTTCAACCAGCGCCTTCATGTTTTCCACCAAAGCATCGACTTCGAACGAGGCGCGGCCGATCGTGCATTGCACGATGCCGGTCTTGTCGGCGCGGTATTGCACCTGACCAGCCTTGGCGTTCTTCACGGCGGCGGCGACATCCTGCGTCACGGTGCCGACCTTCGGGTTCGGCATCAATCCGCGCGGGCCCAAAATCTGGCCAAGCGTACCGACCACGCGCATGGTGTCGGGTGTCGCAATGACGACATCGAAATCCATCTTGCCGGCCTTGATGTCTGCGGCGAGATCGTCCATGCCGACGATATCGGCGCCGGCTTCAGTCGCAGCCTTGGCACGGTCACCCTGCGCAAACACGGCCACGCGCACGGTCTTGCCGGTGCCGGCGGGCAGCACCACGGAGCCGCGCACTGTCTGGTCGGATTTTTTCGCATCGATGCCGAGGTTGATCGCGACGTCGATCGATTCGTTGAACTTGGCGGTCGCATTTTCCTTGACCATCTTCAACGCATCGCCGAGCGGATACAGCTTGTTGCGATCGACCTTGGTCGACAGCGCCTTGTAGCGTTTTGAGATCTTGGCCATTTACAGTCCCTCCACTTCGACGCCCATGCTGCGAGCGCTGCCGGCAATGGTTTTCACCGCGGCTTCCAGATCGGAAGCCGTCAGATCGGCCATCTTGGTCTTGGCGATTTCCTCGGCCTGGGCACGCGTCAGCTTGCCGACCTTGTCGGTATGCGGCGTCTTACTGCCCTTATCGAGCTTGAGCGCCTTCTTGATCAGAACCGAAGCCGGTGCCGTCTTGATAATGAAGGTGAAGCTCTTGTCCTGGTAGGCGGTAATCACCACCGGCAGCATCAGGCCGGCCTCCATTTTCTGCGTCTGCGCGTTGAACGCTTTGCAGAATTCCATGATATTCAAACCGCGCTGACCCAGCGCCGGGCCGATGGGTGGGCTGGGATTTGCCTTGCCCGCCGGGCACTGCAACTTGATGAAACCGACGATCTTCTTTGCCATGGTGGCACTCCTGTGTTTGGGTGCAAGCGGACTGCGATTCGACGCCGTCCTCCCCGTTAAAAAACAACTGCTCTACCACTCAATCCTCAATACCCGATCGACTCCCCGCGTCAGGCCTTTTCAACCTGGCCGAAATCCAGTTCCACCGGGGTCGAGCGGCCGAAAATCGTCACCGCCACGCGAATCTTGCTCTTGTCGTAATTGACGTCGTCCACCGTGCCGTTGAAGTCGGTGAAGGGGCCTTCCTTGACCCGCACCATCTCGCCGATTTCGAACAACACCTTCGGGCGCGGTTTTTCAACGCCCTCCTGGATCTGGTGCAGAATGTTCTGCACTTCCTTTTCCGAAATCGGGGTCGGCCGCGTCGAGGTGCCGCCAATGAAACCGGTCACCTTAGGCGTGCTCTTGACCAGATGCCACGACTCGTCGGTCATGTCCATCTCGACCAGCACATAGCCCGGGAAGAATTTGCGCTCGGAGATGTTTTTCTGACCGCTCTTCATCTCGACCACTTCTTCAACCGGCACCAGGATGCGGCCGAACTGGTCCTGCATGCCGGCGCGCGTGATCCGCTCGGTCAACGTACGCTGCACGGTCTTTTCGAAACCCGAGTAAGCATGGACCACGTACCATTTCTTGCTCATGAATCGCCCTGCCCCATCAGTAAGCGCACCGCCCACAACAACGACGCGTCAATCAGCCAGAGAAATACCGCCATGATCAAGACAAATCCAAACACCACCGCGGTGGTCTGCAGGGTTTCCTTGCGGGTCGGCCACACCACCCGCTTCGCCTCGTCGATCGACTCGCGCGCATACGCGAAAAACTCCTTGCCGACCAGCGAAGTCCAGAACACCACCACGCCCGCCACGCTGCCGGCGATCACTGCGCCGACGCGCGCGATCAACGGACTCTGATCCAGCAGGTAATACCCGGCCAGGCCGGCTATTACGAGCGCTACCGCGAGTGCTATTTTTATCTTGTCTGCCATTTCTTCACTTGCGGATGACCTGCAACCCAAGCTTGGCAGGCCAGGAGGGAATCGAACCCCCAACCTTCGGTTTTGGAGACCGACGCTCTGCCAATTGAGCTACTGGCCTGTTGTTCCGGAATCGGATGCCGGCACGCTGGATCCGAACCGTTTCAGCCTCTGCGCCAAAACGATCCGGATTTCCGTTGCCGGCGTCCGGTCTATTTACTCGATCACTTTGGCGACGACGCCGGCGCCGACGGTGCGGCCGCCTTCGCGAATCGCAAAGCGCAGCCCCTCTTCCATCGCAATCGGCTGGATCAGCGTCACCGTGATCGAAATGTTGTCCCCAGGCATCACCATCTCCGTG
>CAISYC010000046.1 GCA_903889565.1 uncultured beta proteobacterium | reverse complement strand
CCGTCGCTGTCGCTTCGTTGAATTGGCCATCCAAACATGATGCCCAATTCAAAGCCCTTACGAAACCCCTGCAACCCAGTGCCCATAAGACTTTCAGGCATTTTTAATGCCCTTTTCGCCCACTCGATTTCCTGATGAGCCCTTTTTTGATTTCATTGCACTCCGCCGGCGCGATCCCCTTCCTCCTCTAGTGGCGTAAGGCAGGGATGGGGAGTGAGCGTAAAAACTACTCCGGCTTGATCCCCGCGTCCCGTATCAGGCGTCCGTATTTTTCATAATCGCTGCGCACCAATGCGGCAAATGCATCGGGGCTGCCGCCGGCCACGCCCATGCCCTGCGACTTCCACAGGTCCTGAATTTCCGGCGTCAGCAGCAGCCTTGAAACCGCCGCATTCAATTGTTCGACGATCGTTAGCGGCGTCGCCGCCGGGGCGAACAGCCCGTGCCAGCCGCCGATTTCGTAGCGGGGCACGCCGGCCTCCGCCATTGTCGGCACCTCCGGCAGCAGCGGATCGCGCGTGAGTCCGGTAACGGCGATCGCGCGCAGGCGGCCGGCGCGTATCTGCGGCTGCACCACCGCGAGCGAATAGAACATGAGATCGATGCGGCCGCCCAGCATGTCGGTTACCGCCGCCGGCCCGCCCTTGTACGGCACATGCGTCAGATCGATCGCGGCCATCGATTTGAACAATTCGCCGGCGAGATGAAAGCCGCTGCCGAGACCGGTCGAGCCGTAGGTAAGCACACCGGGTCTGGCGCGCGCCAGCGCGATCAACTCCTTTACCGTTTTCGCCGGCACGCCCGGGTGCGCGATCAGCACATAGGCAAATGCGCCGAGCTGCACCACCGGCTTCAGGTCGCGCAACGCGTCGAAAGTCATTTTCGCGTGCATATGCGGACTGCTGGTGAGCGCCGAGCCGGGCGTCGCGAGCAGCGTGTAACCATCGGGCGGCGCGCGCACCACCAGCTCGTTGGCAATCATGCCGGTGGCGCCGGGGCGGTTGTCGAGCACCCACGGCTGGCCCAGCGTTTCGGTCAGGCGCTGCGCCAGCGGACGCATCAATACATCGACGGTGGTGCCGGCGGGGAAACCCATCACCACGCGAACCGGCTTGACCGGCCACGACTGCGCCGATGCGGGGCCGCAGGCGGCCAGCAGCAGTATCGGCAGTACTCGGCACAATTGCATTGCGGCTCCGGTCAATTCGCTTCGATGATGTCACAGCGCGCGCAGAGCGGCAACGCGGTTGCGTGCCCGCATCGCCTCCCTCAGAATAGCGGCTCCGTTACCTTGGCAAACCTCCCGTGATCGACAAGAAAAAACTGCGGCGCGACACGCTGACCAGCCACGCCGGACGCGACCCGCAAAAGCACGCCGGCCTCGTCAACATGCCGGTCTATCGCGGCTCGACGGTGTTGTTCGACGACGTCGCGACGTACGAGGGGCGCGACCCCAACGATTACAAAGTGATGCGCTACGGCATCTACGGCACGCCGACCACCTTTGCGCTCGAAGAAGCGGTCGCGCAACTCGAGGGCGGCGACAAGGCCGTCGCACTGCCGTCAGGACTGGCCGCCATCACCGCCGCGCTGGCTGCCTTTACCAAAGCCGGCGATCACATTCTGATGGTCGACACTACTTACGGGCCGACGCGCACCTTCTGCAAGCGGCGCCTGGCGCCGTACGGCGTCGAGGTCGAATACTATGATCCGCTGATCGGCGCCGGCATCGCGAAGCTGCTGCGGCCGAACACCACGCTGGTTTATTGCGAAGCGCCGGGCTCGCTCACCTTCGAGATGCAGGATATCCCCGCGATCGCCGCCGCCGCGCACGCGCAAAACATCCCGGTGCTCGCCGACAACACCTGGGGCACGCCGTATTTTTTCAGCGCCTTCGAACACGGCGTCGATGTATCCATTCACGCCGGCACCAAATACATCGGCGGCCATTCCGACGTGCTGCTGGGACTCATCGTCACCACTGAAAAGTACTGGCTGCCGGTACGCCGCGCGGTCGCTGATTACGGCTTCAGCGTCAGTCCCGATGATTGCTACCTCGCGCTGCGCGGACTGCGCACGATCGGCGTGCGCATGCGCCAACAGCAGCAGAGCGCGTTGAAAATCGCGCGCTGGCTGGAACAACGCCCCGAGGTGCTGCGCGTGCTGTATCCGGCGCTCGAATCAGACCCGGGCCATGCCATCTGGAAACGCGATTTCCGCGGCGCGGCGTCGTTGTTCGGCGTGGTATTGAAACCAGTGGCATGGGAGGCGGCCGGCGCAATGATCGACGCGCTCAACCTCTTCGGCATCGGCTCGAGCTGGGGCGGTTACGAAAGCCTCGCCATCCGCACCGACGTCAACGCGATCCGCACAGCGACGAAATGGAGTTCAGGCGGGCCGCTGCTGCGTTTGCATATCGGGCTCGAAGACGCCGACGATCTGATTGCGGACCTTGAGCGCGGCTTCGCCAAACTGAAGGAAGTCGCATGAGCGAGGCCGCACCGCGCGCCGACGAAAAGGTGCTCACCGCGCTGCTGCTTGGAACGATCATCCTCGCCGCCATCGCGCTGATGCGCGAAGGCCCGCAATACGACAACGTGATCGAGGGCTGGCGCCTTTTCAACACCGCGTTTTTCAGCGGCGCGCTGATCGGCTTTCTGTTCTGGACGCAGACCTTTCACATCGTGCCGACGTTGAGCCTGAAGCCGGCGCACCGCCAGCCGTGGATCGCCGCCTTTGCGCTGGCACTGGTGTTCACTGTCGCCGGCTCGTGGCTCAATCGCAGCTTCGCCACACCGAGCGGGCGCAGCATCGTTGCCACCATCGATTCTCTGCGCGAAGTGAAGGACGACCGCTGGCAGCTGTGGGTCAAACATCCGGACGGCACGTTCCAGCGCTATCAGATCAAAAAAGACGCCGCGGCGGCGCTGCAAAACCGCACCACGGTTAAAATGGAAGTGTCGCGCGGCGCCATGGGCTTCGATCTGATTACGCGCTTCGACCCCGAAAAATAATCGGCAGCGCAGGGAGGATACCTATGCAAGGCATACGGCCGTTCGGAATTTTCGCCGTACTGTTGTTATTGGCATCTGCCGCATTATCGATTGCCGCGGACGCGCCGGCACAGACCTTCGAGCTTGCACTGAGCGGCGGTCAGGTGGCGAAGTCGCAAAGCCTGATCCGCGTCGACAAGGGCGCCACGGTAAAACTGCGCGTCAGCAGCGACACGCCGGGCAACCTCCATCTGCATGCCTACAAGCTCGAAGCGCATGTCGCGCCCGGCGCACCGGCGGAACTCTCATTCAACGCGCGGGCAACCGGCCGCTTCCGGTTCGAATGGCATCCGGACAACGGCGCGGCGAAGGACGGCGGTCATCACGGCCCGCCGCTGGCGACACTCGAAGTCATGCCGAAATGAACCGGCGCGGCGCGCTGCCGCGGTTGATCGGCGCGGCGCTCGCCACGCTGCCCGGGCTTGCCGCCGCGCACGCCTTCGGCGAACGCTACGACCTGCCCGCACCGCTGTCGTATTTTATCGCCGGCGCAACGGCGGTGGTCGCGCTGTCGCTGGTTGCCGCGGCACTGATCGCGCGCGCCGATCGTACGCGCAGCGGTGCGCATTCCTTCGTCATCGCATTGCCGCTGCAACCGGCGCTGCTGGCGGCGACCCGCGCGTGCGGCTTGCTGCTGTTCATCCTCACGCTGGTGGCCGGGCTCGCCGGCACGCGCAATGCGGAATCGAATCTGGCGCCGACGCTGGTGTGGATCATCTGGTGGGTCGGCCTGTCGCTCGCCATCGCCTGCGTCGGCAACCTGTGGCCGGCGTTCGATCCGTGGCGCACGCTGTTCGATCTCGCGGACGCGCTCGCGCGCCGCTGCGGTCGCCGGCGCGGACTCGCGCTCGACTGGCGTTATCCTCCGGCGCTGGGCGCGTGGCCGGCAACGCTGCTGCTGCTCGCGTTTTCGTGGTTCGAGCTGATTGATCTCAACGCCGCGATGCCATCCCACATCGCCGCCGTCGGCCTCGCGTGGACCCCGGTGACACTGGCCGGCATGCTGCTGTTCGGCCGCGATGTCTGGCAGCGCAATGCCGATGTGTTCGCCGTTTACTTCGCAACCCTCGGCCGCTTCGGCCCGCTCGCCGCGCGCGACGGCAGCCTCGCTCTGCGGCCATGGGGCCGCGGACTGACCGCCGGCGAAGAACTGCCGGCCGGCATGGTCGGTTTCGTCATCGCCATGCTGTCGACGGTACTCTTCGACGGCCTGCTCGGAGGCGAAGTCTGGTGGTCGGTGCAACGCGCGCTCGCCCGTTCGCTCGCGCCATGGGCCGACGACGGCGGTTACCTCACCGGCAGCATCGGGCTTGCGCTGGTGTGGCTGATTTTTCTTGCCGCCTATCTGTTGAGCTGCGAAATTACGCGGCGCCTCGTCGGCGGCCGCGCGCTGGCGACGATCGCGCGGCTATACGTGTTGACACTGGTGCCGATCGCCGTCGCCTATCTGATCGCCCACAACTTCGCCAACCTGCTGGTGCAGGGCCAGTTGCTGATTGCGCTGATTTCCGACCCGTTCGGGCGCCATTGGAATCTGTTCGGCACCGCGGGCTTCGAACCGGACATCGGCATCATCGACGCGCGGCTGACCTGGTATGTGGCGATCGGCGCCATCGTCACCGGCCATGTGATTTCGGTGTGGCTCGCGCACCGCATCGCCCTGCGCGAATACGGCTCGCCGCGGCAGGCCGTGATCGCCTCGCTGCCGCTGACGGTGCTGATGGTGCTCTACACCGCGATCAGCCTGTCGGTGATTGCGGAGCCGCTGGTGCAATTCCGCGATATTGACGGCACGGCGGTGGTCGCACCCGCGCGTTAGGGTTTTGTGGCGCAGGCGCCTCGCCTGCGAGCGATCCGTTTTTATGAAAGTTGTTTAAGATCGCCAGGGGTAGCCCGGCGGCTACTTACTTTCTCTTGGGCGCCCAAGAGAAAGTAAGCAAAGAGAAGGAGCGCCCCGACGCGGTATCGCGAAGCGCCGGTGCGGGAGGGGCGCCGCAGCTGTGAATACAGATGTTGAACAGGGCGCTGGCAGCTGTTCCCGCAAACGGGCCTGCGGCTAACGGGTCACAGCTGCCCCTGGTGAGACGCCCCCTGCGGGGGTTCCCTGCGTTACTCAACGCGCCGGGCGGCTGCGGAACTCGCCCTTGCCGCTGCGCGGCAAGGACTCAGACAGTCCTCACCGACCCCTCCCGTCGCGTTTGCGTTACTCGGCGCCTCACAAGGGACTGCGCAGGCGGGATGCATTTGGCCTGAACTATGGAACGGGAGTATTTTCCAGAAAAGTCTGCACATCGTTCGGTTTGCGCTTCCCCATGAGAGCCGCCGAGCAGCACAGTCGTGTCGGGGGTAGTCGGCGAGGACTGTCTGAGCCCTCGCTCGCGAGGGCGAGTTCCGCAGCCGCCCCGCGTCGCGAGCAGCGCAGGGCAGCCCGCAGGGCCGGCGAACCTGGAGCGGCTTTCTTGGGTTACTTTCTTTGGCCGTTCAAAGAAAATGACCGGCCGCCGGGCCGCCCCCGGCGAACTTAAACTTGTCATCAAGTTTGCCAGCGCCCCTCGCAGGCGAGGCGCCTGCGCCACAAAAGCGCAACGGACACCGCGTATCTAAAAATATCCTTCAATAAAATGCGACACCCATGGCGGCATCGTCACATCCTCCATTCGATCGAACGGCGGCATATAGGGTTTGATATCGAGTACAGGCGTGCCGTCGAGCGCATCAAGAGCCTGCACCTTCACTACATTGCCCTCAATACCGTGCAACTTCACCGCCGTCACCGCCAGCGGATTCGGGCGATATTTCGTGCGCTGCGCGAAGACACCGACCGGATCGAGATCTTCCATGCCGCGCGGGCGGCGCAGCAACTGCTTGTTGATGTCAAAATCCTGCGAACGGTCGAGCAGGAACAGCACGAGAATGTGCGAGAAGCCTGCCAGCCCCTGCAGGCCTGGCGCGTATTTCGGATCGAGATGGATTTCGGAAGCTATCTTGCCCCAGCCACCCTCGGACATGGTGTTGACCGCGCATTTGACGGTGCCGATCGGCGACATTTTGAATTCGACTTCTGCCATGACGTGTTCCCGCTGAATTGAGCAGCCGCTATGGTATCTTCGCTGGCGCTGCGCGTCAGCAACCGCTGCAGACAATTCAATCCAACATTGACCGCCATCATGAAATCACTGCCGCCCAATCCCTTCGCCAAACTCTCGCTCGCCGAATACGGCGCGCGCCTGCGCAAGCGCGAGATCAGCGCCGAGTCCGCGACCACGGCGTTGCTCGACCGCATCGATCTGTTGAATCCGAAGCTCAATGCTTTCCACTTTGTCGCGCGCGCCGCCGCGCTCGCCGCGGCGCGTGAAATAGACCGCCAGTTGAAGGAAGGCACCGACCTCGGCCCGCTGATGGGCGTGCCGGTCGCGGTCAAGGACCTCTACGTCGTCGATGGCATGCCGACCAACGCCGGCTCCAGCCTTGATGTGCGCGACATCACGCCGCCAGAGGGCAGTTTCGTCAAAGCCCTGAAGCGCAGCGGCTGCATCATCCTCGGCAAAACGCGCACCAGCGAATTCGCGCTGGGAGGCATCAATTTCAAGCATCCGGTGCCGTGGAATCCCTGCGATGCGAAAGTCCATCGCATGCCCGGCGGTTCCAGCCACGGCTCGGCGGTGGCGATGGCGGCCGGCCTCTGCGCGTTTTCGGCCGGCACCGACACCGGCGGTTCGGTGCGCCTGCCGGCCGCCTTGTGCGGCGTGGTCGGCCACAAGTTTTCGAGCCGCGGTTTTTCGCTTGACGGCATCTTTCCGCTGTCGCCGACGCTCGACAGCGTCGGCACGTTCACCCTGTCGATCGCCGATTCGGCGCTGATCTTCAACACGCTGACCGGCAAAAAAGTGCCGGCGGCGCCGTCGCCCAAACAACTCAAGTTCGGCAAACCGCAGGAAGTGTTTTTCGACGATCTCGATGCCGAAGTCGCCGCACGCATTGCTGCCGCACTCGATGCATTGAAAAAGGCCGGCGCGCAGATCGCGGATGTCAGTGTGCCGGAAATCGCCGAGTTCGATCCGGTGTTCGGCGGCATCGTGCCCGGCGAACTCGTGGAGATTCTCGGTCGTGAGCGCATTGAAAAGAGTCACGACCTCTTCGATGCGATCGCGCAGTCGCGCGTGATCGCCGCCACCAAATATCCGCCGCAACGTCTTGCGGATGCGAAAAACCGTCAGGCCGAGCTGCGCGATCTGGTGCGCGCCAAAATGGCCGGCCTCGACGGCTGGCTGGCGCCGACCACGCCCATGGTGCCGGGCCCGCTGGCCGATCACACCACGCTGATGCCGGCGCTCGAGTGGAACAAGCGCGCACTCCGGAACACGCGCATCGGCAATGTATTCGAGCAATGCGGTGTGTCGCTGCCCTTGCAGACCGCAACCGGGTTGCCGGTGGGATTGCAAATTGCCTGCAATGGACTCGAAGACGCCAAACTGTTGTCGCTGGCGGCAGCGGTGGAAGCAGTGCTCGGGAAAGCAACGCGGCCGGACATGGCTGCGTTTTTGTAGGGCGGGAAAGCGCAGCGCCTTCCGCCGGATGCAAGACCTGTTGATCCCCATGCGGCGGATTACGCTACGCCCATCCGCCCTACGAACTAACTTTCGCGATCCGTATTATTTTCTCCATTGGGCTTGACCCAAGAATCCCATGCTGTTGCTGCCGCATTGTTAATTTCCCACATGTAATATGCGAGCAGCCATCCACCACCTAGAGATACAAGCGCGACGAATACCAAAGACATTCCGTTCGCATTGAGCAGCCAGATAAAAAATCCCGTGAACACAATAGAAAAAACCACCGTCATCCACGGAATAAATAAATTGCGTTCGCTCAAAAAACGTCGATACAAGTCGCCAACTCTCATTTCATGATGTGTAGCGATTGAAAGAAATATGAAGTTACTTCGCATTCCGCGACCGGAACACGGCTATTGACTAGCCACCGGGTATCATCCCCTTAGGCAAGGTATAACAGTAATCCGCAATCTCGCCCGGCGTGCACAGCCATACGCGATCCTTGAACTGGTGATTGACGCAGTGTTTGAACGCCGCCACCAGCGGCGTCATGCGGAAGGGCTGGCCCATCACGTAGGGATGGATCGAGATGTTGTAGACCAGCGGCCGCTGCACGCACTCTTCGATCATCCAGTCGAACTGGTCGACCACCATTTCGCAGAATTCGCGTGCGCTGTGCTGGCGGTGCACCACCGCCGGTGAATCGTTGATTTCCACCGGATACGGCACGCTCAGCAGCGGGCCGCTCCGCGTGCGCATCCAGAACGGTTGGTCATCGGCCGGCCAGTCCATCGAATATTTATAACCGAGTTCCTTCAGCAGATCGGGCGTGGTCGAGTTTTCATAGGCGCCCGCGCCCATCCAGCCGGTCGGTGCCTTGCCTTCGTTCTTCGTAAAAGTTTCAGTCACATCGCGGATCGCCGCCAGCTCGTCGGCCTCCCAGCGAAAGTCGTGCAGGTTCTCCGAGTTGGTGCGGCCGTGCGCAACGATTTCGTCGCCGCGGCGGCGAATCGCATCGAATATCTGCGGCGCGTAATCGTAGAGCAGGCTGTTGGTGTTGTGCGCCGCCGGCATTTTCAGTTCATCGAACAGGTCGAAGAAGCGCCAGATGCCGACCCGGTTGCCGTAGTCGCGCCAGGAATAATTGCGCTGCGTCTGCGGCTCGCCGTGTTTCGCGCTGTCGTGACCGCGGCCCTTGCCGAAGGCGAAGCACTCGATGTTGGTGGTCACGCACAACGCGAGACGCTTGCCGCCGGGCCACGAATAGTCCTTGCGTTCGGTAATCGGCGAATAATCGTAGCGCGTGTGACGCGGCAGTTTTACGTTGGACATGCAATCAGCCTTCAACAAAATTAATCGACGTGTGCCCCCGCCGCGCGCACCGCCTTGCCGAGTTTTTCGATATCGGACAGGATGTGCGCCGCGAAATGCTCGGGCGTATCGGTGAGCGGATCGACGCCGAGGCTGGCATAGGTGGTTTTTACCTCAGGACTATTGACGACCCTGGCGAGCTCGCTGTTGAGTTTCGCCACGATGGCCGGCGGCAGCTTCGCCGGCCCCAGCACGCCGCTGTAGAGCACGATGTCGAAGCCCTTGAGACCGGCCTCATCGATCGTCGGCACATCGGGGGCCGCGGCATTGCGTTTCGGCGTGGTCACACCCAGCGCGCGCAAGCGGCCGCTTTTCACCTGCGGCAGCGCCGGCGGCATGGTCGAAAACGACACCGCCACTTCACCACCGAGCAAACCCTGCACGGCCTGCGAACTGCCCTTGTACGGCACGTGCACCATGTCGATGCCCGCCATCGACTTCATCGTTTCGGCGGCGAGATGCAGTATGGTGCCGTTGCCGGACGATGCGTAGACAATCTGGCCCGGTTTTGATTTCGCCAGCGCAATGAGTTCCTTCACCGACTTTACCGGCAGCGACGGATGCACCAGCAGCAGCAGCGGACTCGACGCCACCAGCGAAACCGGCGTGAAGTCTTTCACCGTATCGTAGGGCAGCTTTTTGTAGAGCGTGGCATTGATCGCGTGCGTGGTGATGTCCTGCATGAACAGCGTGTAGCCGTCGGCCGGCGCTTTGGCGACGATATCCGACGCGATAGTGGTGCCCGCACCCGCACGGTTATCGACCACCACCTGCTGACCGAGTCCGGCCGACAGTTTGGCGCCGATCGCGCGCGCCAATACATCGGAAATGCCGCCGGCGGTGAAGCCGACCACCAGCCGCACCGGTTTGGTTGGATAGTCCTGCGCGAAGGCCGCACTGCCGGCGGCGACGCCGGCAATGATCGTAGCGATGACTGGACGGGTTTTGCTCATAGCCGATCTCCGGTGATTTCGATTAGACGGCAATACGCAAAAAACAAGCCAAGCAGGCAATGTGCGGCGCTGCGAGCTTTCAGCAACTACCGACACGGCGCGCGACCGTTTGCAGTGCGCGGCGCATCGGGGTGGTGCATTGCGTTTACGGAATCAGCACCGTCGAGCCGGTGGTCTTGCGCGACTCCAGATCCGCCTGTGCCTGCGCGGCGTCGCGCAGCGGATAGGTCTGGTTAATCGAGATTTTCACTTTTTTGCTTTTGATCACCGCAAACAGATCGCGTGCCGCCGCCACCAGGTCTTCGCGCGTCGCGGTGTAATTGAACAGCGTCGGCCGCGTCAGAAACAGCGAACCTTTCGCCGCCAGCACGCCGGGGTTGAACTGCGTGACCGGACCCGAGGCGTTGCCGAAACTCACCATATAGCCGCGCGGGGACAGGCAGTCGAGCGAGGCTTCGAAGGTGTCCTTGCCGACGCCGTCATAGACCACCGGCACGCCCTTGCCCTTGGTGATCTCCTTGACGCGGGCGACGAGATTCTCCCGCGAAGTCACGATCACATGCTTGCAGCCGCACTTCTTCGCGATCGCCGCCTTGGCGTCGCTGCCGACGGTGCCGATCACGGTGGCGCCCAGCGCCTTCGCCCACTGGCAGAGGATCTGGCCGACACCGCCGGCCGCGGCGTGCACGAGGATGGTGTCGCCCTTTTTGACCTTGAAGGTGCGCTTGAGCAAATACCACGCGGTCATGCCCTTCAACATGATGGAGGCGGCGATCTTGTCGTCAACGCCGGCGGGAATCTTGACCAGCCGCGCGGCCGGACGCAGCAGCACGTCGGCGTAGGCGCCGATCGGATTCGCCCACGCCACACGATCGCCGACCTTGAAATCCTTGACCTTGGGGCCGACTTTTTCGACAATGCCGGCGCCCTCCATGCCGAGCGTCAGCGGCAGCTGGTTCGGATACAGGCCGGTGCGGTGGTAGGTGTCGATGAAGTTGAGCCCGATCGCGGTGCTCTTCACGCGCACTTCGCCGGGGCCGGGTTCGCCGACGATGACTTCTTCCCAGCGCAGTTTGTCGGTGCCGCCGAATTCGCTGATGCGGATTGCATGTGCCATTGCCGTTCTCCGTAAATCGTTAATCGACTGTGGGTGAAAAATGCCGCGGCGCTCATTGTAGCGCTGCGCAGGGTTCGCGGAGCGATCCGGCAATCGCCCCCGCCGCCGCATTGCTGGCGCATTGACGCCATGCGGGCGTCTGCCTTATAACAGGTCAAAATAATCATGATCGGCGCAGCCCCTGCCGCCGGTTTTCCATCCCGCCACGACCGACCGAACGTTTGGAGATTCGCATGTCCGCAGCCGCCCAGGTATCGCAACCGAAATATCCTAAATTCATCGTCGAAAAGGACGTCAAGATTCCGCTGCGCGACGGCACTTTGCTCTACGCCGATGTGTTCCGACCGGACACCACCGACAAGGTGCCGGTGATCCTCAACACCAGCGTCTACCAGAAGGACAAGCTGTGGGTGCCGCCGGCCGACCTTGAAGAAAAAGCCAATCCCTACATGAACTGGGAAACGGTCAATCCGGAATGGTGGTGTCCGCGCGGTTACGCCTGCGTGCGTGTCGATTCGCGCGGTGCCGGCAAATCGCCGGGGCGTTCGGAACCGAGTTCATATCAGGAATCACTCGACAGTTACGACGCGATCGAATGGATCGCCAAACGCGACTGGTGCTCGGGCAACGTCGGCATGCTCGGCATTTCCTACCACGCCAGTTCGCAGTGGCGCGCCGCCAACACACAGCCGCCGTCGCTTAAATGCATCATGCCGTGGGAGGGCCGTGCCGACCAGTACCGCGATCAGGCCTATCACGGCGGCATTTTCGCATTGGGCTTCATCGGCAACTGGTGGCTGACGCACACCGCCCACCATCTGCTCGGCAATCCGCGCTCGTACAACCCGGATGCCTTCCACAACGACATGATGTGGCAGTACATGAGCCACGACCTCGACTCCGGCTGGTGGCAGCAAAGCGGGGCGCAGTGGAACAACATGACGCTGCCGATCTACAGCGTCGGCAACTGGGGCGGTTTCTCGATGCATCTCCGCGGCAACACCGAGGGCTTCATGAACGCGGCGTCGAAAAACAAGAAGCTGCGCATCCACACCGGCACCCACTTCCATCCCTTTCATTGCGAAGAAGGCCGCATGGACCAGTTGCGCTGGTTCGATCACTGGCTGAAAGGCATCGATACCGGCCTGATGGAAGAACCGCCGGTGAAACTCGAAATCCGCACCGGCGGCAGCCCCGAGCGCTATCCGTTCCGCAGCGAGAACGAATGGCCGCTGGCGCGCACGCAGTGGACAAAATATTACCTGCAGATCGAACGCGAGCCGTCGAGCGACGCGCACGCCAGCGAAGGCACGTTTGCAACAACACCGCCGGCCAAAGCGGTAAAACTCAGCTACAGCGCCAGCGGCGTGACCAAGGCCGGCGTCGCCTCCGGCTCCTCGCTATCGACCACGCATGGCAACGTCGGCAGGAGCGGCGTCTCGTTCGAAACCGCTGTGATGACGGAAGACATGGAACTCACCGGCCCGCTCGCAATGAAACTGTGGGTATCGAGCACTTCCGAAGACATGGACATCTTCGTCACTCTGCGCAACATCGGGCCGGACAATGAGGACGTCTGCGAAGTCGGCCAGCACGGCCAACCCGTGCCCTGCATTACCAAGGGCTGGCTGCGCGCCTCGCACCGCAAACTCGATTCGGCGAAGTCGCTGCCGTACCGCCCCTATCACGCGCACAACGAACGCTGGTGGCTGCAGAAAAACGAGCCGGTCGAATGCGACATCGAAATCTGGCCGACCTCCATCGTCATCAAGAAGGGTCACAAGCTGCGCGTCGATATTCAGCCGCGCGACGGTGTGGGCAGCGCGCCCTATACGCATTACCACGCCGAATACAACGCGGGTGCCACCAACACGATCTACGCCGGCGGCGACAAGCCCTCGTATATTCTGTTGCCGGTCATTCCTTCGAAGTAACCTCGGCCAGCGCGTCGCGATAAATACGCTCGAGTCTGCGGGTAAACCCCGCATGATCGAGCAGCGGCGACGCTTCAAGGCGCGACCGCAGAATGCCGCGCAGTTCGCGCCGGCGCGCATTGTCGCCGGCCAGCGCCACTGCGGTTTCGACGTAGTCGGTGCCGTCGCGCGTCACCAGATCGTCGAGCCCCGCGGCATGCAGCAGCGAAGCGCCGACGCGCGACATGTGGGTGTCGCCGGTACGCGTCACCACCGGCACGCCCATCCACAGCGCTTCGCAGGTGGTGGTGGTGCCGTTGTACGGATAGGTGTCGAGTGCGATGTCGATTCCATCGTACTGGGCAAGATGCTGCTCGCGGCGCGCGATCCAGCCGCGTGTTTCGATGCGCCCGCCGGCGATGCCGAACTGCTCGAAGGCTTCGATCACGCGGTCGGCGGTCTCGCTGAAATTGAGCGAGGCGGATTTGAGCACCAGGCGCGATCCGGGCACCGCTTCGAGAATCGCGCACCACAGGCGCAGCGTGCCGGCGGTGAGTTTGGCGATATTGTTGAACGAACCGAATACCACGGCTGACGGCGCATTGATCTGTGTGCCGACCGGCGGACTGTCGGCCGGCGGCTGGTAACACAGAAAGCCGCCGTCGATGCGCCATACGCGTTCGGTATTGAACGCATCCGCCTGCGGCGCCGGGTCGGCAATCGCGTCGCTGATGCGCGCTTCCATCACCGGCAACCCGCTGGTATCGGGATAGCCGAGCCAGGTGATCTGCAGGGGCGCCGGCCGGTATGCAAAACCGGCGAGCCGGTTTGATTTCGAGTGGCCCGCCAGATCGACCAGCACGTCGATGCCGTCGGCGCGCACCATTTCGGCAAATGCGGCGCCGTCCGTTTGCGGAATGTCGCGCCAGTGGTCGGCTCGCTCGCGCAGGCGCGCGGTGGTGTCGTCGGATTTGTCGTGCGCGTAATAACAGAAGACTTCGAATCTTTCGCGGTCGTGGTGGCGGATCACCGGCTCGATGAAATAGCCGACCGAATGGCGCGAGAAGTTGGGTGAAACATAACCGATGCGCAGCCGCCTCCCGTTCAGCGCCTGCGGTTGCGGCCGCAGCGGCGCCGCGCCGCCCGCCTTCGCCATCAGCTGCGCACCGGCCTGCCGGTGCGCCTCGAACAATGCCTGCGCGTCTATGCGCGGCAGATAATGACGGTGAAACAGCAGCGCCGAACGAATGCCTGTCGAGTGCGGCGCGAGTTCGAGCGCGCGTTCATAGGCGGCCACCGCATCGCCCGGCATCCACAGATCGAGCAGCACGTTGCCGAGACCGAGTTGCGCGTCGAGCGCGGCGGGGTCGAGCGCGAGCGCGGCGCGATAAGCGGCGAGCGCGGCGTGCAAGCGCCCTTCACGCGCATGCCGGTCGCCGTCCTGCGTCAGCACGACGACATCGCGCGATGCCGGCGTAGCGGCCGCGCGGCCGAAGAGTCCGTTAAACAGTGTGCGCCACATCGGTTTCGGCAATCAATGACCGCGGGATCAACAGCGAAATAAAAAGGGCCGGCTGCTGCCGGCCCCGTCGATGGAGTCAATGAGCCGGCGCGTCAATCATAATACGCGGGCGACATTTTCAGGGTCGCTGTTTGCGCGGCATCGTGATTGATCCACACCTGCGCCTTGTTCGCAGCGGCGATTGCCTTCAATTTTTCCACCGACTGGATGGTTGCCTCCTTGTCGAAGTTCTGCACCGGCGCGCGCGGCGTTTCCCAGTTGTCGCGGAAATGCACGGCGTCGCCGGTCAGCAGCACCGGACCGGTATTGGCGAGCCGCACCAGCAGCGACTGGTGACCGGGCGTGTGCCCTCTGGAAGCAAGAATGGTCACCGAACCGTCGCCGAACACATCGTAATCGCCCTGCAGTTTGACCGTGGTATTCGCGCGCAGCTTTTCCCAGTTGGCAGGCGGCGATGGCGGCTTGCTTTTCGGGTCAAGATAAAAATCGTACTCGGCCTGCTGAATGTAGAGCGTGGCATTGGTAAACAGGCTGCCGTTGCCGATGTGATCGGGATGCGCGTGGGAGAACCCGACATAATTGATGTCGGCGGGTTTGAGACCGAGATCCGCCAGTTGTTGCGTCAGCGTCTTCTGCCCTTTCCACACCCAGTGCAGAACCGGCGTCGGGTAACCCTTGGGCATCATGCCGAGCAAGGCCTCGTTAAACCCGGTCTCCCACAACATCCAGCCCTTCGCATGCTTGATCAGGTAGCAGCTGTTGGAGAGCGTGATCGGTTTTTTTTCGTTGGCGGCCACCCCCGGCGTCCAGCGCGATTTGTCCGGTGCGCTGCCCTCGCCGCAATACATCACATACAGGCGTTCGACGCCGGCGGGCTTGCCGTTGCCGCCGCCGCTGCCTGCGCAACCCGCCAACATCAGCACCGCCAGAAGGCAACTCCAGCGCGATATCGCGATCAAGATCGATTTCATCGTCCCCTCCCTCGAATTATTGATTTTCTCGAACCGCAACGGATTTCGTCTCCGTCTGCGCGCAGTCTAGCGCATTCCACCGTGCAAACCGCTACGGCGCGCGACTAGCTGCCGGCCGCGAGCAGCGCCATGATTTCCGCATCCAGCGACCCGCCGTCGTCCATGCGCCAGCGTTCAAAATACGCATTGGTTTCGGTCATCATTTCGAGCACTTCGTTATCGATCGAGCCGTTGCCGGCCGCGTGTCGCAACATGCGCAGAAAATTCCGCCGCAGCAATTCGCGCAGCCTCGCGCCATCGATGCCGGCCACTGCCGGCGCCAGCGCGGCGGCGCGTGCCAGTGCGCAGGCGCCGTCGATCCAGCGCTGGCCGCCGCCAAGATTGACCGACAGGGCGTTGACCAGCGCCGCGCATTCGTTGTCGTTCATTTGCGGAAACAGATAACCGGCGAGCCGCCGCCGCACCAGCCGCGCCTGTTCGGAAACCGCCGCCGCCGCGCTGCGCGTCAGCGATGCGCCGTGCCGGCGCATGCGGGTAACGACTTCCGGCAGATTGGCAAACCGCAGGCCGGCGATCATGGCATCGACCCACAACGCATAGTCTTCTGCGCCGGCCGCCGCCGCGTAGGCGATGCGGCCCGCGCGCAGCGGCGCGAGCTTCAAGCAGACGGCCGGGTTGGCCAGCGGCAGATCGTGAAACAGCAGGCCCGCGCGGATCGCCGCATCCGCCGCGGGAAATGCGATGACGCCGCCGACGTCGCCGAAATACTCGATCGCGCCACCGATGATGTCGGGGCCGCCGGCCGCCTCGAGCTGCGCGACCTGCCGCTCGAAGCGGCCGCGCACGGCGATATCGTCGGCGTCGAGCAGACCGAGATAACGGCCGCGCAGCGCGGCGATGCCGTCGCGCCGCGTGGCGCCGACGCCGCGATTTGCCGGCTGGCGGATCAAGCGCAGCGCCGGATGACGGATCGCGGCGACCACTTCAGCGGTGTGATCGGTCGAGCCGTCATCGACCACCACCAGTTCGAAATCGGCAAAACCGCTCTCAAGCACCGATTCCACCGCCTCGCGGATATGCGCAGCGGCGTTGAAAGCGGGAATAAAAACCGACAGCAGCGGTGTCGTGCTCATGCGCGCCTGCAGCGCCGTCTGCTCACGGTCGCAATAATTTCGTATCGACGCGGTGCCATGCCGGCGGACAGGGATTGGACGCCGCCAGCAGCGACCATTCCGCCGGCGCGATCACGCGCGCGGTCGCAGCGGTGTTGGTGCCCAGCCATGCCGCCCACCACGAATACGACGAGTTGGCGACAATCTGCAGGCGCGCCCGCGACATGCGGTAAAAATCGCTCCACGGATCGGCGTTTGCACCGCGAATTACGCCGGCATAACCGCGAACGCGCGAAAAAACATGCTCGCAGTAATTCGGCTCGTCGGTCACCACGCTAAACCGCGGCCAGCCGGCAGATTCGAGCGCTGCCTGATAGTAGGCCAGCGGCAGCAGGCCGTGATGACCGTAATCGCCGCGGCGAACGTGCACAACACAGTCGTCCGCACTGCCGGCGCGCGCGTCGCCGCCGTGGCGTGTAAATGCGGCAACCAGTTCACTCGCGCAGGCGTCGGCAAAGGTCGTCTCCTGCCAGTAACCGCGACAGACCGTTCCGCCGGAGGTGCGTTGGCGCAGCGCATCGAGCAGGGTCATGCCGTTTTCTTCGGCCAGCACCGTGAACGACGCGAGCGACGCTTTCGGCAGCGCTGTTACCGGGATCGACGACAGCGCATCGACCAGCGGCCGGCGCGCATAACCGTCGCTTTCAAACAGATTGGTGAGCAGCCCGCTGACGGCAATGCCCTGCGCAACGAGAAAGCGGGCGCAGGCGAGCTGAAACAACTGGTTGCCAAGCCCGCCCATCAGGCAGACATAGACGCCGTCCGCCTGCGCAACGGCGCCGCCTGACAGGGATTTGATCAGTTTTGACAGCATGCGATCGGCATCCCGCTGCCGCGGCTGCGGCCGGCGACGCGGTTTGCGGCACGGTTACGATGGCCGAAGTGTATGTCGCCGCGCCTGTTTCGACAACGACGGCGCCGCGCGACCGTCCAGCGTGAAATGAAAGGTCGCGCCCTTGTCGGGCGCGGCGTCGGCCCAGATGCGACCGCCGTGTTTCTGCACGATGCGCGCGGCAATCGTCAGGCCGATGCCGGTACCCTCGAAATCGGACGCCGGGTGCAGTCGCTCGAAAGCGTGAAACAGTTTGCCGACGTAGTCCATGTTGAAGCCGACGCCGTTGTCGCGCACCAATACGACGCGATCGTCCTCGGTGACGACATGCCCGATTTCAATCACCGCGCGTTCGCGCGTGCGCGTGAACTTGAGGGCATTGCCGATCAGGTTCTGCAGCAGCAAAAGCACCAGCCCGCGATCGCACTCGGCTTCAAACAGTTCGCTGACCCGCCACTCGACGTTGCGGTTGAGCGTTTCGACTGCAAATTCGGCGATCACCGATTTCACCAGCGGCTGCAACGCAACCGTGTGCGCTTTCACCGGGCGACGCGCAATGCTGAACCAGCCGAGCAGATCGCGCACCAGATCGGACATGCGCACGGCGCTTTTTTTGATATGGGAAACATGATCGAGCGCCTCGGCCGGCATGCTGTCCTTGAAGTCGCGCAACAGCATGTCGGCGTAGGCAAGAATATGCCGCACCGGCGCCTTCAGATCGTGCGCCATCGAACGCGAGAATGCCTCAAGGTCGGCGTTGGCGGCAGCCAGATTTTCGTTGCGGTGCTGCAAATCGAGCCGCAGATGTTCGATCTGCTCCTCGGCGGCGCGGCGCGACGTCAGATCGCGCGTGACCTTGGCAAATCCGATCAGGCGTCCGTCGGCGTCGCGCAATGCCGAGACCGTGAAATCGGCCCAGAACCGCGTGCCGTCCTTGCGCTGGCGCCAGCCCTGGCCTTCGAATCGGCCGGCGGATGCGGCGACATCGAGCTCGTTGCGCGAACGCCCCGCCTGCACATCCTCAGCGAGAAAAAAACAATCGAAGGATCGTCCGATGATTTCGCCGGCGCCGTAACCCATGATGCGCTCGGCGCCCGTGTTCCAGCTTGTCACCACGCCGGCCGGGTTGAGCATGAAAATGCCGTAATCGACCACGCCCTCGACCAGCAGGCGGAAACGCTCTTCGCTTTCGCGCAGCGTCTGCTCGGTTTTTCTGCGCTCGGTGAGGTCGCGCGTGATCTTGGCAAAACCGGTCAACGCGCCATCGGCATCGCGCACGGCGGTCAGCACCACGTCGGCCCAGAACTGGGAGCCGTCCTTGCGCACGCGGTAGCCTTCGTCTTCGCAACGGCCGACATTGGCTGCGACTTCGAGTTGATAGCGGGGCTTGCCGCGTTCGATATCGGCCTGCGGATAAAACCGCGAAAAATGCTGACCGAGGATTTCCTCAGCGGTGTAACCCTTGATGCGCTCGGCGCCGGCGTTCCAGCTGCGCACGATGCCGGCCGGATCGAGCATGTAGATCGCATAATCGACCACGCTGTCGATCAGCGTCTGAAAACGCGCTTCGCAACTGAGTATCTGCGGACCTTGACTGCCGCCCGAATCTCGCCGTTTCGGCGGCGGCGGATTATCGTTCTGCGCGACTAAGCGAATGACCTGATGTTTCGACGCCATGAATGCCCCCTGTGGATACTGCGATCAATCGGGAATGCAATTGCCAGCGCCCGTTTTGTTCTGACACGACAGGTATGGATTTCAGTATGCGCCACGCCAACACGGACTTCAGCCACATCTTGAAGATGGTTAATGCGGCACTATTGCACGCACCGCGACATCGCGTTTACCGTCGTCGCCGACGATCTGCTGCAGCCCCTCGAAACTGCGGACTTCGATGTCCTTGCCTCTGACGGCGATGATCCGGCGGCCATTCAGTCGAGTCATAACGCGGCTGATGGTCTCGACCTTGAGGCCGAGGTAACTCGCGATTTCACGCCTCGACATGGACAGGCGGAAGCAGGCGGCGGACCGGCCGAGCGCCGCATAGCGCGCCGACAGATTGAGCAGAAATTGCGCGACGCGCTCGTCGGCCGACATATTGCCGAGCAGGAACATCAGCTCGTGATCGCGATTGATTTCGCGGCTCATCGCCCGATGCAGATGATTTTGCAAGGCCCCGTTGCCGTGACTCAAGCGATCGAGATCGGCGTAACGGATACCGCAGCAGACACTGTCCTCGACCGCCGTCACGTTGCACGGATAACTGCCGCCGGCGATCGCCTCGATGCCGACCAGTTCGCCGGGCAGCGAGAAGCCGGTGACCTGCACACGGCCCTCGAGGTCGGCCAAGCTGGTTTTGAGCAAACCGCGGGTCAGGGCATAAATCATCTGCAGCGGTTCGCCGGCGCGCAGCAGCGGGCATCCGCGACGGACGGCATGACGATGCTCGACCGCGCATTGCATCTCGACCGTCGCCTGCGTATCCGTCAACGCCGGCGCGAACCAGTCGCACCACCCGCATCCGGCGCAGATCGCGCCAGCCGGACGCGCCGCCGATCCGATCGAAATGCCACGCATTGGAGCGCCCTCCCGATTGAGGTGCTTTCACGCTGTTGCTTGCGGACCGCCCATAACTGACGCGCCGCATTTGACGCGGCGGTGCCGTCGGCGGGAAATTGATCTACAACAAGAATAGCCCCGCTGTCGGCAATTGGCAATGGCCATGCGGGATTCGCGCGTCGAAACAACCGGCACGCAGCGCGCGTCAATTGCGGTTGACGCCAGAGCCCGTCTGCGATTGAAACTTTTGCCACAAGGCGGGGCTTCTTTGCCTGACAATAGGGCACCGCAATAACGCCGGCCTGCCGATGAAGTCATGACCGCAATACTGCCCCCCGCCGTCAGCGGCGAACGTTTTGAATTTACCGGTCGCGCCGGCCGGCTTGCAGTCTATGTCGCCGGCGAAGGGCCGCCCTTGCTGCTGGTGCACAGCGTCAATGCCGCGGCCTCGGCCGCCGAGGTGAAGCCTCTGCATGAGCATTACCGCGCATCGCACCGTGTGTTTTCGATTGATTTGCCGGGCTACGGCTTTTCCGAACGCAGCGACCGTGCTTACACGCCGCGGCTGATGACCGATGCGCTGCACGACACGCTCGCGCAGATTCAGGCGCGCTGCGGCAATGCGCCGGTCGATGCGCTGGCGGTGTCGCTGTCCTGCGAATTTCTCGCCCGCGCGGCAGCCGAGGCGCCGTCAGCGTTTCGCAGCGTCGCGCTGGTCAGCCCGACCGGATTCCGCGGGCGCGGCGCGTTGCGCAGCGCGCCCGGCAGCACGCGTGGCATGTCATGGCTGTACCGCGTGCTGCGCGGCCCCGGCTGGGGCGACGCACTGTTCCGCGCGCTGACGCGGCCGAACGTGATCCGCTATTTCCTGCGCCGCACCTGGGGCTCGCAAACCATCGACGAGGCGTTGTGGCAGTACGACGTGGTGACCACGCGGCAGCCCGGTGCGGAGCACGCGCCGCTGCATTTTCTGTCTGCCTATCTGTTCAGCGCCGACATTCACACCATCTATGAAACGCTGGCGCTGCCGGTATGGATGTCGCACGGCGTGCGCGGCGATTTCACCGACTATCGCGGCAAGAGTATCGTTGCGGCGCGCCCGAACTGGCGTTTCAGCGTATTTGAAACCGGCGCCCTGCCGTTTTTTGAAGTGCCCGCTGAATTTATTGCGGCGTACGATGCGTTTCTGCGCAGCGTCACACCCGTCTGAAGCAAGCGCAATTGCTTAAATGCCGGCGGCCCGTCGCCGCTCAGGTATGGCCGTGCGAGACGCGGGTGACGGCGAGTGTGGCCGGCGCGGGCAGATTGTGACTGAGCATTTGATCGATGGCGGCGCTCAACTGAACGTTACCCTGCGCCGCGCTGCCCTCGTGTCCGGCGCCAGTCACGGCGACAAAATCGACCGCCGACGGCGTGGCGCGAAAAAGTCTGCGCCCCATGTCGAAAGGCACCAGTTCGTCGCCGGTGCCGTGCAAGTAGAGCACCGGCAGGCGCAGGATGCCGACTTTGTCGATCGAATCGAAGCGCTGGTTGATCATGAGATCGAGCGGCAGCAGCGAGTATTCGCGATCCAGTCCGGCCATGTCGCGGATCGAGGTGAAACTGCTCTCCACCACCAGTCCCGCGGCGTCGGCGTGCCGCGTCGCCAGATCGATCGCGATGGCGCCGCCCAGCGAATGCCCGTAAATCAGGATGTCCGACGGTGCGATGCCGCGCGCATGCACAAGGTAATCCCACGCCGCCTGCGCGTCATGGTAGACGCCTGATTCACTGGGAAAACCGCCGCCGCTTTCACCGAAGCCGCGGTAATCGATCATGAAAACAGCATAACCCAGGCGGCGCAGGGGCTCGGCGCCCGGCATGTTGGTGCTGACGTTGCCGTCATTGCCGTGCAAATAAAGAATGGTTTTCGCGCGCGGCTGCGGCGAGGGTATCCACCAACCGTGCAAAAACTGCGGCGTTGCGCTGGCGTCGGGGAGCGGAATCGCAACGTCTTCGATCGGAAATTTGTAATCGGCGGGCGTATTGTGCAGCCGGCGCTCGGGTTCGAATATCAAATGCGATTGCCATGCCCATACCCCGGCACACACTGCAAGATATATCAGCAACACGGACAGAAATGTGATCGACAGCGAATGGTAAACACGCTCGCCGTAGCCTGCTCCGCCTTGTGCTGCCGCTTCGATCGCCACAGTGTCCATGCGCCCTTCCCGTTTGGGCAGATGCGCTCATACAATAACGACGAGCGCACACGATGCAGGAGGAATAATTGCACGTTCGTCAGGCGCAAACTGTAAGACTTTGTAACGGCGGCGCGAATGCCGCGCCGTAGCACCGCTCCCGCCAGCGCGGCAGGCGCAGATTAGCGATGCGTTACAAGCGCTTGGGCAAGACGCTTAAAGGTGCGATGCGCGGTAAACTTGACGTAAGCTGAGCCGATTGCGGTGACGGCAATGGCGCAATCAAGCGCTGCGGCCGCGCGCAAGCGGCGATCGATTCGACATACTCAGAGGCGGGCCGGCAGGCCCGCGCGCTCAACCGCCGCTCATCGCGATGCGCATTTTTTCGCGGTCGAGTTCCTTCTCCCAGTGCGACACCACCACAGTGGCGACACCGTTGCCGACGAAGTTGGTCAGCGCGCGCGCCTCCGACATGAAACGGTCAATGCCGAGTATCAGCGCAAGACCGGCGACGGGAATTGTCGGCACCACTGCCAGCGTCGCCGCCAGCGTGATGAAACCTGCGCCGGTGACGCCCGAGGCGCCCTTGGAAGTCAGCATGGCAACGCCGAGGATGGAGAGTTCCTGGCCGAGCGAGAGATCGATGTTGAGCGCCTGCGCGACGAACAGCGCCGCCATTGTCAGATAAATATTGGTGCCGTCGAGGTTGAACGAATAACCCGAGGGCACGACGAGGCCGACCACCGACTTCGAGCAGCCCATGCGTTCGAGCTTTTCCATCAGCGGCACCAGCGCCGATTCCGACGACGAGGTGCCGAGCACGGTCAGCAGTTCGTCCTTGATATAGATGATGAAGCGGACGATGCTGAAACCGGTCAGCGCGGCGATCGTGCCCAGCACGATCAGCACGAACAGCGCGCAGGTCAGGTAAAAACTGCCCATCAGCGCGGCGAGCGGTTTCAGGGCACCGATGCCGTATTTGCCGATGGTGAAGGCCATCGCGCCGCCGGCGCCGAGCGGAGCGAGTTTCATGATCGTATTCATCATGGCGAAAAAAATATGCGAGGCCTCTTCAATGAAACGATGCACCATGTCGCCGACCTTGCCCATCTTCATCATCGCGTAGCCGAACAGGATCGCCAGCAACAGCACCTGCAACAGATCGCCCGAGCCGGTGAAGGCGTCGGCAAAGGTCTTCGGAATGATGTGCAGAATAAAATCGATCGTGCTCTGTTCGGAGGCGGCCTTGGCATAATTCGCCACCGCCTTGGCGTCGAGCGTGGCCGGATCGATGTTGAAACCCTGTCCCGGCTGGATGACGTGCATGACGACGAGTCCGATGCCGAGCGCAATGGTGGACACCACTTCGAAATAGAGCAGCGCCTTGCCGCCGACGCGGCCGACTTTTTTCATGTCTCCCGAGCCGGCGATGCCGAGCACCACCGTGCAGAAGATAACCGGGCTGATCAGCATCTTGACCAGCGCGATGAAGCCGTCGCCGAGCGGTTTGAGGCTGGCCCCGGTCTTCGGATCGAAGTAGCCGAGCGTGCCGCCGGCAAGAATCGCCAGCAGCACCCAAAAGTAAAGGTGCCCCGTGAGTTTTTTCATGACCTCCGCCTCTCCAGTTAGCGCGGCGGTTGATTCAACCGCTGCTTATGTCGCGCGATAGAGAACCGCATCACGCATTTAGTTGTTGCGAACAAGTGTCAGTGATCGCAGAGGGCGTGTCAAACCGAAACCATGGCAAATGCCCATTTAAAGCCTGATGTGCCGCAAATGTGCTGCGAATCCACCTGACCGCGAATCGGCGCCGCCAAGGGCCAATGCAACCAAATGCCGCAGAACACGCGTTTCAATGGACAAGTTCCGTGAAAAGACGTCATAAACGCCCGCCAAAACGAATTAACCGGCAAAAATCCGCGCCATCGCGGGCTTTGTCGATAGGGCACGGCAATTGCTTAATGGTAACAAGCAAGCCTTTCAACGGGGGTTTCCCGCTTGCAAATTACTAAAGGAGTTTTAATGAAACGTATCCAACGGGGTTTTACCCTGATCGAATTGATGATCGTGGTGGCGATCATCGGCATTCTGGCGGCGGTCGCGTTGCCGGCATACCAGGACTACACCATTCGTGCGCGTGTTTCGGAACTGGTGCTGGCGGCGAGCGGTTTCAAAACCACCGTCGCTGAAAAAGCCACCACCGATGCCACACTCGGCAGCGCGGGCGTCGGCCTTACGGTCACCACGGCGGGTCGCATTTCCGGCGGTTCGGTG
>CAISYC010000045.1 GCA_903889565.1 uncultured beta proteobacterium | reverse complement strand
CGGGACCGGCGCGAGCAGCGAGCAGGGGCCCGCGCTGTGCGCGGGATGCGAGCGTCCGCGAGTGCCGTCGGCCGCCGCAGCGATGAAGTCGGGCAGGAACGCATGAAGCACAAAGTCAAAAAAGTGCATTTCGTGGGTATCGGCGGCTCCGGCATGAGCGGCATTGCCGAGGTGCTGCTCAATCTGGGCTTCGAAGTCAGCGGCTCCGATTTAAATGAAGGCGCGGCGACCCAGCGTCTGAAGAGTCTGGGCGCCAAGGTCGCCAAGGGTCACGCCGCCGGGAATGTTGCATCTGTCGATGCGGTGGTGATTTCGAGCGCGGTCAAGGAGGACAATCCGGAAGTGATGGCGGCGCGCGCGCACAAGATCCCGGTGGTTCCGCGTGCGATGATGCTGGCCGAGTTGATGCGTCTGAAGCAGGGCATCGCGGTTGCGGGCACCCACGGCAAAACAACGACGACGAGTCTGGTTGCCAGTGTGCTCGCCGAGGCCGGCATGGATCCGACCTTCGTCATCGGCGGACGCCTCGAAGCGGCGGGCTCGCATGCCAAACTCGGCAGCGGCGAATTCATCGTCGTCGAGGCCGATGAATCCGACGCGTCCTTTTTGTATCTGGCGCCGGTGCTGGCGGTGGTCACCAATATCGACGCCGATCACATGGAAACCTACGGCCACTACTTCGGCCGGCTGCGCCAGGCCTTCCTTGATTTCGTGCAGCACCTGCCGTTTTACGGTACCGCGGTGTTGTGCATCGACGACCCGAACGTGCGGGAAATCCTGCCGGCGGTGACCAAGCCGGTGACGACCTACGGCTTGTCGGAGGCGGCGCAGATTCGCGCGGTCGACGTGAAGGCCGACGGCGGTCGCATGCGTTTTCGCGTCGTGCGCAAGGATGCGCAGGGCAAGCCGCTCGCCGATCTCAATGTGGTATTGAATCTTGCCGGCACACATAACGTGCTCAACGCATTGGCGGCGATCGCCGTCGGCATGGAAGTTGGCGCGCCGGACGCGGCGATCATCAAGGCGCTGGCCGATTTTCGCGGCGTCGGCCGCCGTTTCCAGCGTTTTGGCGACATCCCGATCGCGGCCGGCGGGCATTACACGCTGATCGACGATTACGGCCATCACCCCGCTGAAATGGCGGCGACGCTGGCGGCGGCGCGCGGCGCCTTCCCCGGACGTCGCGTGGTGCTGGCGTTTCAGCCGCACCGTTACACGCGCACGCGCGACTGTTTCGAGGACTTCGTCAAAGTGTTGTCGACCGTCGATGCATTGCTGTTGACGGAAGTCTATGCGGCGGGCGAGGCGCCGATCGTTGCCGCCGACGGTCGTGCACTGGTCCGCGCAGTGCGCGTGAGCGGCAGGGTGGAACCAATCTTCGTCGAGCAGACGACGGATTTTCCGGCGGCGCTGCAGGCTGTAGTCAAAGACGGCGACGTCGTGCTGACCATGGGCGCCGGTTCGATCGGGACGCTGGCGGCAGCGCTCGCCAGGGGGGCGGCATGAGCAGCTTGATGCAACGGTTTACGGAATCGTCATGGACATGAGCGAACCGACCAAAGCCGGCGCCCGCAATCCCGCCGCCGGTGCCTGGCGCGGCGAATTGCGCTGCGACGAGCCGATGGCGCGCCACGTCAGCTGGCGTGCCGGCGGCAGCGTCGCGCGTGCTTATTTCCCCGTGGATTTTGACGATTTGTGCGCCTTCATCGCGGCGGGGCCGGCGAGCGAGCCGCTGATATTGGTCGGTCTCGGCAGCAATTTGCTGGTGCGCGACGGCGGATTGCGCGGCACCGTGATATTCACGCACGGCGCGCTCAAACAGATCCGGCTCGAGGGGCGCGCGATCTATGCCGAGGCCGGCGTGCCGAGCCCCAAGCTCGCGCGCTTTGCCGCCAATCAAGCGCGCGCCGGTGCCGAATTCATGGCCGGCATTCCCGGCACCATCGGCGGCGCATTGGCGATGAACGCCGGCTGCTACGGCGGCGAAACGTGGAACATCGTCGAGAGCGTGACCACGGTCGATCGCAAGGGGCAACTGCGCCAGCGCACGCGCGCGAATTACGAGATCGGCTACCGTCATGTCGTATTGCAGGATGACGGCGAAGAATGGTTTCTCGCGGCGCGCTTCAAGCTGGCGAAGGCCGACGGCGGCAAATCGCGTTCGATTATCCGCCAGCTGCTCGAGCAGCGCATCGCCGCGCAACCTCTTGGCCAACCCAACGCCGGATCGGTGTTCCGCAATCCGCCCGGCGATCACGCGGCGCGCCTGATCGAGGCCTGCGGCCTCAAGGGCCATGCGATCGGCGGCGCGATGATTTCCGACAAGCACGCCAATTTCATCGTTAACCGGCGCAACGCCAGCGCGGCCGATATCGAGGCGCTGATCGATCTTGCGGCGCTGCGCGTGCGCGAAAAATACGGCATCGAACTCGAGCGCGAAGTGCGCATTATCGGCGACGCGCCGGTCGCGAAGGAGGCCGCGCATGGCTGACTTCGGCAAAGTGGCCGTACTAATGGGCGGGTGCGCCGTAGCGTTGAGCAGGGGCCGCGCCGTGCGGGGATGCGACCGCGAAGGCGTTCAGGGCCGCCTAACCGGTGCGTGCAGGAGGGCTGCACATGGCTGACTTCGGCAAAGTCGCTGTGCTCATGGGCGGCCGCAGTGGCGAGCGCGAAATTTCGCTGATGACTGGCAGCAACGTACTTGAGGCATTGCACCGCAAAGGCATCGACGCGCAGCGCTTCGACCCCGCCGAGCGCTCAATATTCGAACTCGTGCGCGACGGCGTCGGTCGCGCCTTTATCGCCTTGCATGGTCGTTACGGCGAGGACGGCACGGTGCAGGGCGCACTCGAGTTGATGGAGATTCCGTATACCGGCAGCGGTGTGATGGCCTCGGCCCTCTGTCTCGACAAGCTGCGCACCAAACTCGTCTGGCAGGCGAGCGGAATACCGACGCCGCGCGGCGAAACGATTACGGCGGCGACGGACTGGACGGCCCTGGCGCAGCGGCTCGGACTGCCGCTGGTCGTCAAACCCGCGCGCGAGGGGTCCAGCATTGGTATTACCAAGGTGACCTCGGTTGAAAAGATCGCGCCGGCCTATGCGCTCGCGGCCGAACACGACAGCCTGGTGATCGCCGAAGAGTTCATCGCCGGCCGCGAATTGACGGCGGCGTTTCTGGGCGATCGCGCGCTGCCGCTGGTGCGCATCGAGGCGCCGGCGGGCAACTACGATTACCAGAACAAGTATTTCAACGATGACACCAAATATCACTGCCCGAGCGGATTGCCGGCTGCGCAGGAAGCCGCAATACAGGCGCTGGTGATGCGCGCCGTCGCTGCGCTTGGTTGCAGCGGATGGGGGCGTGCCGATCTGATTTTGCGCGATGACGGCAGTCCCTTTCTGCTCGAGATGAACACAATTCCCGGCATGACCGGGCATTCGCTGGTGCCGATGGCCGCGCGTGCCGCCGGCATTGCGTTCGACGACCTGGCGCTGCGCATTCTGGAGCTCGCCCATGTGGGATAGACCGGACATGCTTAACGGCGTCGCCAATGCGTTGTTTGCCGCTGCGCTGATGATGGCCGTTTATATGACGATTCATTTTGCAGTCCGCCTGCCGGTGTTTCCTTTGCGCGAAGTGCGGGTCAGCGAATCGCTGCAACACGTGACGCCCGAGCAGATCGAAGCGATTGTGCGCGGCGAAATCGACGGCAATTTTTTCACCGTCAATCTGCCGCGCGTGCGTTCGGCGTTCGAGCGCCTGCCGTGGGTGCGCAAGGTCGAGGTGCGCCGGCAGTGGCCGGACCGGCTTGAAATCGTGCTTGAGGAACACCTGCCGCTGGCGCGCTGGGGCTCCGATGCTCTCGTCAATACGCATGGCGAAGTGTTCACCGCGGCCTATGACGGCAAGCTGATGACCTTTGTCGGCGCGCGCGAGAGCGTCAAGGAAATCACCATCCAGTACGAGTTCTTTCGCCGCAATCTGGCGCAGGTGGGGCTCGTGCCGGTACAGATTCAGTTGTCGCCGCGCCGCGCCTGGCAGGTGCGTGCGGACAGCGGGCTGACCATCGACCTCGGGCGCGAGGACATCGAGCCGCGCCTGGAACGGTTTATCGGCGCCTATCCGCGCACGATCGGCAAGCTGCAGCGCCGCATCGAGCGCGCGGACCTGCGCTATCCGAACGGATTTGCGGTGCGTATTGCGGAATTACACGCCGAGACGCGCGATACGGGCGGCCGTGCGCCGCGTGGTGCGGCGAAGCTGGAGAAAAAAGGATGAGCAAGGCCAAGGAAGAACGCAATCTGATCATCGGGCTCGACATCGGCACGTCGAAGATCGTCGCCATTGTCGCCGAGGCGAGACCCGGCGGTTATGAGGTGATCGGCATGGGCACCCATCCCTCGAAGGGTCTCAAAAAGGGAGTGGTGGTCAACATCGAGGCGACCGTCAGCGCGATTCAGCGCGCGCTCGAAGAGGCCGAATTGATGGCGGACTGCAAGATCACCGAGGTTTACACGGGGATCGCCGGCAGCCATATCAAGAGCCTCAACTCGCGCGGCATGGTGCCGATCAAGGACCGCGAAGTCACGCAGCAGGATGTCGAGCGCGTGATCGAAACGGCGAAGGCGATTCCGATTCCGACCGACCAGCAGGTGCTGCACATCCTGAATCAGGAATTTATCGTCGACGGCCAGGGCGATGTGCGCGAGCCGCTCGGCATGAGCGGGGTACGGCTTGAGGTCAATGTGCATATCGTCACCGGCGCGGTGTCGGCGGCGCAGAACATCATCAAGTGCGTGCGGCGCTGCGGACTCGAGGTGCGCGACCTGATTCTGCAGCCGCTGGCGTCGGCCACCGCGGTGCTGTCGGAGGACGAAAAGGAACTCGGCGTTTGTCTGGTCGATATCGGCGGCGGCACCACCGACATTGCGATCTTTACCCAAGGCGCAATCCGGCACACCGGCGTGATCCCGATCGCCGGCGACCAGATCACCAACGACATCGCGATGGCGCTGCGCACGCCGACCAAGGATGCCGAGGATATCAAGCAGCGCTACGGCTGCGCGTTAAGGCAGCTCGCCGATCCGCAGCAGATGGTTGAGGTTCCGGGCATCGGCGAGCGCGGCGCGCGCCAGCTGTCGCGGCAGACGCTGGCCGAGGTGATCGAACCGCGCATCGAAGAGCTGTATTCGCTGGTGCAGTCGGAACTGCGCCGCTCCGGTTACGAGGACCTGCTGTCGTCCGGCATCGTCATTACCGGCGGCTCGAGCTCGATGGAAGGCATGGTCGAACTCGGCGAAGAAATTTTTCATATGCCGGTGCGCATCGGCCAGCCGCAGTACCACGGCGGCTTGTCCGAAGTAGTGCGCAACCCGCGCCACGCCACCGCGGTCGGTCTGCTCCTGCTGGGTCTGCAGGAGCGCCGTCAGCACGATATTACGCAGGCGCAGATCACCTCATTCGGCGGTCTGCTCGAACGCATGAAGAACTGGTTCAAGGGAAATTTTTAGGAGTCGGCAGGGCGCCGGCAGCAGGGCGCGGCGTCATCGGTCTATCGGTCAATTTGCGGGTTTTGGTTTTAACTTTAGTCACAGGAGGCAACTATGTTTGAAATCATGGAAGTTCCGTCGCAGGAAGCGGTCATCAAGGTCATCGGCGTCGGCGGCTGCGGCGGCAACGCAGTCGACCACATGATCGCCAACGGGGTGAAGGGCGTCGAGTTTGTGTGCGCAAACACCGACGTGCAGGCTTTGCGTCGCACCCAGGCGCGCACGCAGCTGCAACTCGGCACCAACATTACCAAGGGTCTGGGCGCGGGCGCGAATCCGGAGATGGGCCGGCAGGCCGCGCTCGAAGATCGCGATCGCATCATCGATCTGATCCGCGGCACCGACATGCTGTTCATCACCGCCGGCATGGGCGGCGGCACCGGCACCGGCGCGGCGCCGGTGGTGGCGGAGATCGCGCGTGAACTCGGTATCCTCACCGTCGCGGTGGTGACCAAACCGTTCGCGTTCGAAGGCAAGCGCCAGCGCACCGCGCAGGAGGGGCTCGATGCGCTCGCCCAGCACGTCAATTCGCTGATCATCATTCCGAACGACAAACTGATGCAGGTGCTCGGCAACCAGGTCACGCTGGATGAAGCCTTCCGTGCCGCCAATGACGTGTTGCACGGCGCAGTCGCGGGGATCGCTGAAATCATCTCCAGCCCGGGCATGATCAATGTTGACTTTGCCGACGTCAAAACCGTGATGTCGGAGTCCGGCATGGCAATGATGGGCTCGGCCAAGGCTGCCGGCACCGACCGCGCGCGGATGGCGGCCGAACAGGCGGTGGCCTGTCCGCTGCTCGAAGACATCGATATTGCCGACGCGCGCGGCGTGCTGGTAAATATTTCGGCCAGCAAATCGTTGTTCCAGTTGCAGGAAATGTACGATGTCATGGATGTCATCAAGGCGTTCGCGTCCGACACGGCGACCAATATTATTGGCACTGTTTACGACGATGCGCTGGAAGACGAGTTGCGCGTAACCATCGTCGCCACGGGACTCGGCAAGACCACTGGCCGCGTGCAACCGAAACCGCTGCAAGTGGTGCAGGCGACCGGCACCGACGGTCCGATGGCGCCGGGCAATGTCAATTACGAGGAACTCGATTCGCCGGCTGTGATGCGTCGCAATCGCAGTCAGACGGTGGAAGCGATGCAAAAATCCGGCGTCGAAACGCTCGATATTCCGGCTTTTTTGCGCAAACAGGCCGATTAGAGCGACCGACAAAACGGGCGGGCAATGGTCAGGGTGGCGTGGGCAGACCGGCGGTGAGGGCGCCGGTCACCGTGCGCACGACCGACGCCATGCTAAAATCGCGCCAAACCCGCGGTAAAAACGAAGACAAATCAAGTGATTCATCAGCGCACCCTGAAAAATGTGATCCGCGCGACCGGCGTTGGTCTGCACACCGGCGAAAAGGTCTATTTGACCCTGCGTCCGGCTGCGCCGAACACCGGTATTGTGTTCACGCGCGTGGATCTGCCGCAACCGGTCGAGATCAAAGCCGATGCCTATCATGTCGGCGACACCCGGCTGTCGACCTGTCTTGAGCAGAACGGCGCGCGGGTATCAACCGTCGAGCACCTGATGTCGGCGCTGGCGGGACTCGGCATCGACAATCTCTATGTCGATGTGTCGGCGCCTGAGGTGCCGATCATGGACGGCAGCGCGGGACCATTTGTGTTTTTGCTGCAGTCGGCCGGCGTCGAAGACCAGCCGGTGGCGAAGAAATTCATCCGCATCCTGAAAAAAGTCGAGGTCAGCGACGGTGACAAGTCGGCGCGTTTCGTGCCGCACAACGGCTTTCGCGTCGAATTCAGCATCGATTTCAATCACCCCGTGTTCGAGAGTTCCGCCAACACCGTGGCAGTCGATTTTGCGACCACCTCCTATATCAAGGAAGTCAGCCGCGCCCGCACCTTCGGCTTCATGCACGAAGTCGAGTGGATGCGCGGTCGTGGCCTGGCGCTCGGCGGCTCGCTCGACAATGCGATCGTGCTGGATGAATATCGCGTGCTCAACAGCGACGGGTTGCGCTACGACGACGAGTTCGTCAAGCATAAGGTGCTCGACGCCATCGGCGACCTTTATCTGCTGGGGCATCCGGTGGTCGGCACATTTGTCGCGCACAAGTCCGGCCACGCGCTCAACAACGCGCTGCTGCGCCGGCTGCTTGAGACGGAAGGCGCATGGGAGTTTGTCACCTTCGACCGCGCCGAAGACGCGCCGGCCTGCGTCGCCACAATTCAACCCGCGCTGGCCTGATGACGCGGCGCCACCGCCGGCGCCGGGGGCATTGAATACGGGGATGCCATGCTGGTAATGCGCATTGTAGGTTTCCTGCTCTTGATCACCATCGGCGGTTCCCTGGTGACCTACCTCCTCACGCGCAATCGTCGCTACCTTACCTTCGCCTGGCAGGTTCTCAAATACGGGCTGGTAATGGCATGTATCGTGCTTGCCTTCATGTTGCTCGAACGCCTCATGATGGCAGTCTGATCGGCTGAGCGGATTTAAGGGCCGGCATCACGCCGGCCGGCCAGCCGGAGCAGGGCCTCCTTCAGCGGCGACGCCTCGAGTTGTTCGGCAAGATCTTTTATATTTTTAATAGAATCAAGGCTTAAGGCCTTTTTTTCGGCTTGGGTCGCAGCTCGGGGGGCGGGGTTCGTAACTTGCACTTCAATTCGTATTGAAGTAACCTGCCTCCCCTGTTTCTGGTAGCCGGCGAGCAGCCTGGGGGAAAGTTGCTTGAGTTGGGTGGCTACGGCCGCATTGTTCGCCAACAGGCAGAGGACTCCGGCACTGAATTGTTTGACGCAACAGGCTTGCGCCAGCGCTGACGGCGCGATGTTTGCGAAAATCTTCTGCAAATCATCGAGTTGTCGCGCCGCTTGAGCGAGATTGCGCAACGGTTCAGTTGAGCTGAAATAGAAGTCGAGTTTACGCGCCGGCATTGGATGGGGATTGTGGTGCAACCATGAACATTATTCTAGTTTCCGGAAAACTCTCGAAGGCGCGCACCATTACGCTTACCGTGCACCATTTGGTGGCAGGCGTGCTGGCCGCAGCAGTGTCCGTGCTGGTGGTGGCATTCTGTATCCAGTGGGTCGTTTTGCGCTATGCGCCCAACCTGAACAGCCCGTTGCTCAACTCGCTTATTCTAAGCGTTCAGCACGAGCAGAACGAAAAAGTACAGAGCTATCTGCGAGAGAACCTCAATGCGATGGCTGCCAAACTCGGCCAGATGCAGGCGCAACTTCTGCGCCTCGACACCTTGGGCGAGCGACTGGCGAAGACCGCCGGGTTCAAGCCGCAGGAATTCATGTTTGACCAGGCGCCGGGCCGCGGCGGTGCCGTTTCAAGTCTGCCCACCTACGATTTGTCGATGGGTGAACTGACCCAGCAGATCAATCTGCTGACCAAGCAGATGGATGACCGCACCGAGAAGCTCGGCATTCTCGATTCGTTGATGATTGTCGACAGCGCCAAGAAAAAACTGCTGCCTTCGGTCCTGCCGATCGAGGGCGGTTGGTATTCGTCGAACTTCGGCTGGCGCATTGATCCGATCACCGGCGTGCGCGCATTTCATGAAGGCATGGATTTCATGGCCGAGACGGGTACGCCGGCGCACGCGGCTGCGGGCGGCATGGTCATCTACTCTGATTTGCACTCCCAATATGGTAATATGGTCGAGATTGATCACGGCAACGGACTGATAACGCGCTATGCGCATCTGTCCAAACGCTTGGTCAAGAACGGCGACGTGGTATTGAGCGGCGGCGTGGTCGGGGCGGTTGGCTCTACCGGGCGCTCGACCGGGCCCCATCTGCATTTTGAAGTAAGGGAAAACGGGGCTCCGCTCAACCCGGTGCGATTCCTGCGGTTGCCCGGCTGACGAATTCGAACACGACGCAGAAGGGGGTGGGGTGTTTCCCCACCCCTTTTTGTTTGAGGGTTTGCTGGCTTCGATTCGCGGCGTGGCGGCTGCGCCTAATTTGACTGAATAACGATGGTTACAGGTTTGCTTAAAAAGCTTTTCGGCAGCCGCAATGACAGGCTGCTGCGGCAGTACTCGCAATCGGTGCGTGCGATCAACGCCCTGGAGCCGGAAATTTCGAAGCTCACGGACGATGAGTTGAAAGCCAAAACCGCCGAGTTCAAGCAGCGTTACGGCAACGGCGAAACGCTAGACAGCATGCTGCCGGAAGCCTTTGCGGTGGTCCGCGAAGCCGGCAAGCGTGTGCTGAAGATGCGCCATTTCGACGTGCAGATGATCGGCGGGATCGCGCTGCACGAAGGCAAGATCGGCGAAATGCGCACAGGCGAGGGCAAGACGCTGGTGGCAACGCTGCCGGCTTATCTTAACGCGCTGTCCGGCAAGGGCGTGCATGTCGTCACCGTCAACGACTATCTGGCTAAACGCGACTCCGAGTGGATGGGGCGTGTCTACGGGTTTCTGGGGTTGACCGTCGGCGTGATTCTTTCGCAAATGGACCACGCCGACAAACAAGGCGCCTACGCGGCCGATATCACCTACGGCACCAACAACGAATTCGGCTTCGATTATCTGCGCGACAACATGGCGGCAGCGGCTTCCGAGCGGTTCCAGCGCGCCCTCAATTACGCCATCGTCGACGAAGTCGATTCGATCCTGATCGACGAGGCGCGCACACCGCTGATCATCTCCGGTCAGGCCGAAGACACGACCGAACTGTATTACCGCATGAATGAAATCGCGCCGCGTCTGACGCGCCAGAAGGATGAGGAAAGCCCCGGCGATTACAGCGTCGACGAAAAGCAGCACCAGGTTCTGCTGTCGGAGGCCGGACACGAGCGGGCCGAGGCGCTGCTCGCGGAGGCCGGATTGCTGCCCCACGGCGGCAGTCTCTACGATCCGTCCAACATCAACCTGATGCATCACCTCTACGCTGCATTGCGCGCAACCTCGCTCTATCACCGCGACCAGAATTACGTGGTGCAGGATGACGAAGTCATCATTGTCGACGAATTCACCGGACGACTGATGCCGGGGCGGCGCTGGTCCGACGGCTTGCACCAGGCGGTCGAGGCGAAAGAGGGGGTATCGATCCAGCGCGAAAACCAGACGCTCGCGTCGATCACGTTCCAGAACTATTTCCGCATGTACAACAAGCTGGCCGGTATGACCGGTACCGCGGATACCGAGGCTTACGAATTCCAGCAGATTTACAACCTCGAGACGGTGGTGATACCGACCCACCATCCGATGGTGCGCGACGACCGCATGGATCAGGTCTACCAGACCGCGCAGGAGAAATACACTGCGGTGATCAAGGACATCAAGGATTGCTATGCGCGCAACCAGCCGGTGCTGGTCGGTACCACCTCGATCGAAAATTCCGAGCTGGTCTCGAAAATGCTGGAGAAAGAAAAACTGCCGCACAACGTCTTGAACGCCAAGCAGCACGCGCGCGAGGCGGAGATCGTGGTGCAGGCCGGGCGGCCGAAGACGATCACCATCGCCACCAACATGGCGGGTCGCGGCACCGACATCGTGCTGGGCGGTAATCCGGAGCCCGAAATCACCAAGGTGCTGGCGGACGCGGGCCTTGACGAGGCGGCGAAACAGAAGCGCGTCGAGCAGATCCGGCATGACTGGCAGGCGCTGCACAATCAGGTGGTGGCTGCCGGCGGACTGCACATCATCGCGACCGAACGCCACGAATCACGCCGTATCGACAATCAGCTGCGCGGCCGCTCCGGTCGCCAGGGCGATCCGGGTTCCTCGCGCTTTTATTTGTCGCTCGAAGATCCGCTGCTGCGCATTTTTGCCTCTGACCGCGTGGCGTCGATCATGCAGCGGCTGAAGATGCCCGAGGGCGAGGCGATCGAGCATCCTTGGGTAACGCGCGCAATCGAAAACGCGCAGCGCAAGGTCGAAGCGCGCAACTTCGACATGCGCAAGCACCTCCTAGAATACGACGACGTCGCCAACGACCAGCGCAAGGCGATCTACGAATCGCGCAATCAGTTGCTCGAATCGACCGACATCTCGGAGCGCATTACCTCGATCCGGCACGAGGTGCTCAATTCATTCATTTCGCAGCATGTGGTGCCCGAAAGCCTCGAAGAGCAGTGGGACATCCCCGGTCTTGAGAAAACGCTCGTTGCGGAATTGCAGCTCGAACTGCCGATCAAACAGTGGCTCGCCGACGACAGCAATCTCGACGAGGAAAAACTGCGCGAACGCATTGTCGAATTCGCCGACCGCAAGTACGCCGACAAGGTCGGCGGGCTCGACGCCGCGGCAATCCGCCAGTTCGAGCGCGCACTCATGCTGCAGAGTATCGACTCGCACTGGCGCGAGCATCTCGCTGCGCTCGATCATCTGCGCCAGGGCATCCACCTGCGCAGCTATGCGCAGAAGACCCCGTCCCAGGAATACAAGAAGGAAGCCTTCGAACTGTTCGGCCTGATGCTGGAAATGATCAACACCGAGGTGACGCGGCTGCTGATGACGGTGCAGTTCCGCAGCGAGGCCGAGTTGCAGAAGGTCGAGGAACCGCAGGCGCCGACCAACGTGCAGTTCCATCATGCCGATCACGATGTCGCGCTGGAACAGGCGAATGCCGAGGGCGAAACCGCGCCCGACGCGGCGCAGACCTTCGTGCGGCGCGGCCAGAAAGTCGGCCGCAATGATGCCTGTCCCTGCGGTTCCGGCAAGAAATACAAGTATTGCCACGGTAAACTGGTTTGAGCCGGCGGTGAACCGGCACTCTCGACCCGCTGAGGACGCGGCATGGCGGTAAATCTCACAGTACCCGAAGCCGGCGCACTGGCGCCGGTGGCCGGCGTTGAACTCGGCATCGCCGAGGCCGGCATCCGTAAATCGCAGCGCAAGGATCTGCTGGTCATCAGGCTGCGGGCGGGCGGGCGCGTCGCCGGCGTTTTCACGCAAAACCGCATGTGCGCGGCCCCGGTCATCGTCACCCGCGAACACCTCGCACTGTCGGCAGACGGCAAGGTGCGCGCTCTGGTGGTGAATACGGGCAATGCCAACGCCGGCACCGGCGACGCCGGCATGGCCGATGCCCGCCGTACCTGCGCCGATCTGGCGACTTTGCTTAAATGCGATCCGGCGCAGATCCTGCCGTTCTCGACCGGTGTCATCATGGAGCCGCTGCCGGTCGAACGCATCAGTGCCGGCCTGCCCGCCTGTCTCGCCGATCTGCGCGCCAACAACTGGTTGAACGCGGCGCTTGCCATCATGACCACCGATACGCTGCCGAAAGCCGCTTCGCGTCAGGTCATGATCGGCACGCACAAAATCACTATCACCGGCATCGCCAAGGGCGCGGGAATGATACATCCCAACATGGCGACCATGCTCGGCTATATCGCCACCGATGCGGTGGTCAGCCTGCCCCTGCTGCAGACAATGGTCGCCCACGCAGCCAATAAATCGTTCAATGCGATCACCGTCGATGGCGACACTTCGACCAACGACAGCTTCATGTTGATCGCCAGCGGTGCTGCGCCGATGCCCGAAATCGTCGATGGCGGAAGTCCCCAATACACTGCCCTGCGCGATGCGGTTGCCGAGGTGGCCGGTGAACTCGCGTGCGCCATCGTGCGCGACGGCGAGGGCGCAACCAAATTCATCACGCTGCAAATCGACGGCGGCGCCAGCGAAGGCGAATGCCGCAAGGTCGGCTTCGCGATCGGCCACTCGCCGCTTGTGAAGACCGCGTTTTTTGCATCCGACCCGAATCTGGGCCGCATACTTGCTGCCATCGGCTATGCCGGAATCGATGACCTCGATGTTTCCAGGCTTGATCTCTATCTCGATGACGTGCTGGTCGCGCGCGGCGGCGGTCGCAATCCTGCGTATCAGGAGGCGGACGGGCAGCGCGTAATGAAGCAAAGCGAAATCACAGTGCGCGTCGTGCTAAACCGCGGTGCCCATGCGGTGACAATGTGGACCTGCGACCTGTCGCACGATTACGTCAGCATCAACGCCGACTACCGGTCCTGAGTCCGGGACGGTTAAAATCCCGGCCATGAACCCAACCGACAAATTATTCGAACGCGCCGAGGGCGTGCTTGCGCGCCTTGAAAAGTTGCTGCCCGGTGAAGCGGCGCCGACCGACTGGAAAAAATCGATCGCCTTTCGCTGGCGCAAGCGCAACGGCCAGGGCGCCATTCAGGCGGTCAATCATGTGCACAAGATCAGCCTTGCCGATCTGCGCGGCATCGATCGCCAGAAAAAAATCGTTGAGCAGAACACGCGCCAGTTCGTTGAGGGCTACCCGGCCAACAACGTGCTGCTGACCGGTTCGCGCGGCACCGGCAAGTCGTCGCTGATCAAGGCGCTGCTGAATAAATTCGCCGCGCGCGGATTGCGCGTAATCGAAGTCGAGAAGGCGGATCTGGTCGATCTGCCGGAAATCGTCGAACAGATCGCGGCGCGGCCCGAACGCTTCATCCTGTATTGCGATGATCTTTCTTTTGAGGCCGACGAACCCGGTTACAAGGCTTTGAAAGTCGTGCTCGACGGCTCGGTGGCTGCGGCCTCCGAAAACTGCCTGATCTATGCAACCTCCAACCGGCGCCACCTGATGCCCGACTACATGTCGGACAATCTGGAGGCGAAGCCGGTCGGCGACGATATTCATCCCGGCGAGACGGTGGAAGAAAAGATTTCCCTGTCGGAGCGCTTCGGCGTGTGGGTGTCGTTCTACCCGTTCGATCAGGACGAATATCTCGAGATCGTCGCGCAGTGGCTCGGTTATTTCAAAATCACCGGCGCCACCAGCGAGCCGGTGCGGCACGCCGCATTGCAATGGGCCTTGCAGCGCGGGTCGCGCAGCGGTCGCGTCGCGTGGCAGTTCGCGCGCGATTGGGCGGGTCGCGCCCACGCCGCGCGCGGCAAGTAACGACATCCGACGCGCGGCATGACGTCGGTCAAGCGCGTCGAAGTGGCTGCGGCGGTCATCTTCAACGCCAACGGCGAGTTTCTGCTCGCACAACGCCCCGCCGGCAAGGTCTATGCCGGCTATTGGGAATTTCCCGGCGGCAAGGTCGAGCCCGGCGAATCGGCCGCCGATGCCCTCAAGCGCGAATTGCACGAGGAACTCGGTCTAGAGGTCGATACGGTGTATCCATGGATCACCCGCGATCACGATTACGAACACGCCTCGGTGCGCCTTCGATTTTTTCGCGTCTATCAATGGCGCGGCGAGCCGCAGGGGCGCGAGCAGCAGCAATTCGCATGGCAGACCGTCGCCCGCATCAATGTCGCGCCGGTGTTGCCGGCAAACGGTCCGATTCTGCGCGGGCTCGAATTGCCCGGGGTCTATGGCATTACCAATGCGGCGGAAGTCGGCACCGACAACTTTCTGCCGCGCCTTGAATCGGCATTGCAGGGCGGTCTGCGGTTGATCCAGATTCGCAAAAAAACGATGACGGACGATGCACTTCTTGAATTTGCCGGATTAGTGGTCGCGATAGCCCACCGTCACGCTGCGAAGGTGCTGGTCAATGGCAACGCCAATGTCGCGACAGCGGTTGGCGCGGACGGCGTGCATCTGACTGCTGCGCAGTTGATGTCATCGGTCGAACGACCTGCGCTGGCCTGGTGCGCCGCCTCTTGTCACAACGCCGCAGAACTTCAGCGCGCACGCGAACTCGGCATGGATTTCGTGGTGCTGGGTCCGCTTGCGCCGACGCCGAGTCATCCGGGGGCGGCGACCTTGGGCTGGAACCGATTTGCCGATTTGATCCGCGATTACCCGTTGCCGGTATTTGCATTGGGCGGAATGCGGCCCGCCGATGTTGACGCCGCCCGGCGCCATGGCGCGCATGGCATTGCGATGATGCGCGGCGCCTGGGGCGCAGCGACAATCTGAAGGCAGCCGCCTAGTTCAGCGGTCGATCATCCGCCGGAATGTCCTGTTCGCTTTCCTCGACCGGGTCTGAAACCGGTATGCGGTAGTTTTCGTTCGCCCATGCACCGAGATCGATCAGCCGGCAGCGTTCCGAGCAAAACGGGCGGAAAGAATTGGTCGGATCCCAGCGCGCGGGTTTGCCGCATTGCGGACAATTGACCACGCGCACCGTCATCCGCGCCGCCGCTTCAGAGGTTGCAGAAGGTCAATTCGAAATCGACATCCGATTCGATGACCCGCGGGCGCTGGCCGCCTTCGTGCAGGGTAAAGCGGATGTTCAGCGCGTACTTGTTCGCGCTGATCTCGGGCACGCAGGGGTAATCGCGGCTCAACCGGATGCGCAGCATCTGCGCGACGCGGCCGGCCATCATTTGCTGGTAGACGCCCTGCACTGCGGTCTGGTTGGAAAGTTTGCCGCTTTCGCGCAACAGCCGCAGCATGATTGCAATGCCGTCGCGAATCGGCAGAAAGGGCGCCAGCCAGCCGTCGAGATCGTGGCGGTGTTGTTCGGCGCTTTGATGCAGCCAGTAGTGATACGAGGGCACGTCGAACTCACACACGCCGCCCGGAATATTGGTGCGCTGCTTGATGCTCATAAGCCATTCGTTTTCGCGAAGTTCCTGACCGATCTTGCCCGACATCTGGAACAGTCGCGAGGACACGCGATCGATTTCCCACAAAATGCCATCGAGCGCCTCCTGCGAAATTTCCGGGTTGTCGCGCAGCGCTTCGAGCGTGTGCTTCTGGCGTTCGAGTTCCTGTAGCAGATCGGATTTCAAATCGGCGCGGCCAGCAACCTCGAGAATTTCGAAAATGCATAGTAGCGCGACGTGGTGCTCCTGCGCGTCCGCTTTGGCGGCGAAGTATTGGACCCGCTCGTACAAGTCCTCGAGCCGCAACAGGGTGCGTATCCGCTCGCTCAACGGGTATTCGTAACTGATCACGGCGAGTGCGGACTATCGGAAAGTGATTAATGCGGCCAATTGTTCTACAAAACCGCCCAAAAATAAAGACTTCAGTGGGGTTTTTTAACCCGGCCTCAGCTTTTTCGGGCGTTCGCTGCGAGTTCCAGATAGCGCTGGTGAAGGGCGTTGCTGCGCTGCCGCAGCGTGGCGAGGTCGGCATCATTGACGATGACATCGTCGGCGCGGGCCACACGCTCGGCGCGGCTCGCTTGGGCGGCCATGATTTTCCGGATGCTTTCCTCGGTGAGGCCGCTGCGCCGGCGGACGCGCGCGATTTGTTGTTGTTCGTCGCAATCGACCACCAGGGTGCGTTGCGCGAGTTCGCGATAGGCGCCGGTTTCAACGAGCAGCGGCACGACGATGACCACATAGGCCGCCTGCGCGGCGCGCACTGCAACTTCGACTTCGGCGCGGATCAAAGGGTGCAGCAGGCCTTCGAGCTTTTTTTTCGCAGCAGCGTCGTTAAAAACGAGTTCCCGCATGCGGTCGCGGTCGAGTGCGCCGTCGGCGCGCAGGTAGGCCGCACCGAATTGCTCGGCAATGACGCGCGCGCCCGGGTTTCCCGGCGCGGTCAGGCGGTGGGCGATCGCATCGGTGTCAATGACTGTCGCGCCCAGCTCGGCAAAGACATCGGCCACACTGCTCTTGCCGCTGCCGATGCCGCCGGTGAGCGCAATCACGAACGGCACGTTTACAGACTTTGCAGGTAATAGCGGGTCATCGCCTCGCCCCACAGCAATGCGATCACGCCGGCAATCACCAGGTAGGGGCCGAAAGGAATCGGATTGTTGCGTTCATGACGGGCGAATACGATCAGACCGACGCCGATGAGCGCGCCGACGAACGACGACAGCAGGATCACGAGCGGCAGCATTTTCCAGCCCAGCCAGGCACCGATTGCGGCAAGCAGCTTGAAATCGCCGTAGCCCATGCCTTCCTTGCCGGTGGCAAGCTTGAAGCCCCAGTAAACCAGCCATAACGACAGGTAGCCGGCGACGGCGCCGATGACCGCCGATTGCAGATCGACAAATACGCCGCCCATGTTGATGAGCAAGCCGGCCCACAGCAGCGGCAGCGTGATGTCGTCCGGCAGGAAAAAAGTATCAAGATCGATCAGTGCGAGCGCGATCATCGACCACACAAACAACAACGCCGCGGCAGTGGTCCAGTTGAACCCGAAATGCCAGGCGATGAATCCCGAAATGACGGCGGTCGCTGCTTCGACCAGCGGATAGCGCGGCGATATCGGCGCCTTGCAGCCGGCGCACTTGCCGCGCAGCACCAGATAACTGATGACCGGAATGTTTTCCAGCGCGCTGATGGCGTGGCCGCAGGCCGGGCATTGCGAGCGCGGCACCATCAGGTTGTAGCGCGGCTCTTCGGGCAGCGTCTGGCCGTTGGCGTCGGCCATTTCGGCGCGCCACTGCCGCTCGATGATTTTCGGCATGCGGTGAATCACGACGTTCAGAAAACTGCCGATGGCGAGCGAGGCGAGCGCGACGAACGCAACGAACAGCGCTGGATTGATTTGCAACGCTTGCAGCAATGACATTGGTGTTTGCGCCCTAGGTGGGTGTATGCCGGAGCCGGCAAGTCGCGCGGCGCCCCGCCTTGCGACGTGTTCCGCGCGTTGACTTTTTTCAGACTGCCGAACCCATCTTGAAGATCGGCAGGTACATGGCGACGACCATGCCGCCGATCAGTGTGCCGAGCACCACCATGATGATCGGTTCCATCAGGCTCGACAGCGCTTCGACCGCGTCATCCACCTCGGCCTCGAAGAAGTCGGCGACCTTGGAGAGCATGCCGTCAAGCGAGCCGGCTTCCTCGCCGATCGCGACCATCTGCAAAACCATATTGGGGAAGAGTTCGACGTTCTGCATCGATACCGTCAGGCTGGAGCCGGTTGCGACTTCGCTCTGGATCTTCTTGGTGCCGACCCAGTATTCGTGGTTGCCCGCCGCGCCGGCTACCGAATCGAGCGCCTCGACCAGCGGCACGCCGGCGGCAAACATCGTGGCCAGCGTGCGCGTCCAGCGCGCGATGGTCGCTTTGCGCACGAGGTCGCCGAAAATCGGCATGCGCAGCATGATCTTGTCCATCACGATCTGCACCGCCTTCGAGCGTTTCCACGAATAGAGAAAACCGTAGACCGCGCCGCCGATAATGCTGAATATCAGGTACCAGAATTTGACGAAGAAATCCGAGATCGCCATCACCACCAGCGTCGGTCCCGGCAGGTCGGCGCCGAAACTGGCGAACACCGTTTTGAACGCCGGGATCACGAAGATCATGATCACGGCGGTGATGATAAAGGCGACCGCGATAATCGCGATCGGATAGAACAACGCCGATTTGATTTTGCCCTTGATCGCCTGCGTTTTTTCCTTGTAGGTGGCAAGGCGGTCGAGCAGGCTGTCGAGAATACCAGCCTGTTCGCCGGCGCCGACAAGGTTGCAGAACAGGGCATCGAAATAGAGCGGGAATTTTTCGAACGCCTGTTTCAGGCTGGAGCCGGTTTCGACATCGGTCTTGATCGACATCAGCAGTTTTTGCACCGACGCGTTGCTGTGGCCTTTGCCGACGATATCGAAGGCCTGCAGCAGCGGCACGCCGGATTTGAGCATCGTTGCGAGCTGGCGCGTGAACAGCGTGATGTCTTTGTCGGAAATGGATTTGCCGCCGCCGGTCGAAACCTTTTTGAGTTTGACGACCTTGATGCCCTGGCGACGCAACTGCGCGTTGACGACGGCTTCGCCGCCCGCCTTCATCTCGCCGCGCATCGTTTTACCGGCCTTGTCGGTGCCGGTCCACGCGTAGACGAATTCCTTGACGTCTTTTTTAGCGGTAGCGGTTGCCATGGCGGTTCTCCGGTAGCGTTTTCAAATAGCTCGCTAACTTATTGGTTAAATTAGAGTTAGGCTAATCATGCCCGCGCGGAACCGCTTTGTAAAGCGCAGTTCGTCACCTTCAGACGGGAAGGCCGCTGGCAACGGCGCCGGGCGGGGCCAGGCTGATCGCCTTGATGATGCGATCCTGGGTCTGCACCACCTGCATGTGGTGGCCGTTGATTTCAAGGCGGGTTCCGGGCTCCGGAATCTCGCGCAGATGCTCGAGGACGAGACCGTTGAGGGTTTTCGGGCCGTCGAGTGGAAAACGGTAGCCCAGCTTGCGGTTCAGTTCGCGTAGCAGGCTGCCGCCCTCGACCAGATAGCTGCCGTCGGCCTGCGGGTAAAAACCGCCGGGCTGCAACGGCGAATGGGTGGCGAATTCGCCGATCAGTTCCTCGACGATATCTTCGAGGGTCAACAGGCCCATCAGCTCGCCGTATTCATCGACAACAAAACACAGCCGGTCCTGATGTTCCTGAAACTGCTGGAGCTGGGTGAACAGCGGCGTGCCCGAGGGCGCGAAGTACGGTTCGCGCATCAGCGCGCGCAGCTGTTCGGGGCTGATTTCATCGTCCTGGCTGAGGCTCAGCGCCTTGCGCACCAGAATGACGCCGATGATGTTGTCGGGCTGCTCCTGGTAGATGGCGAGCCGACGGTGATAGGCGGTGGCAATCTGCGTGCGCAGGGTCGCCGGCGGCGCATCGATGTCGATCGCCTCGATCTGGCTGCGCGGCGTCATCACGTCGTCAACCGTGATCTGCTCAAGGTCAAACAGGTTGAGCAGGATGCTCTGGTGTTTTTTCGGGATGTAATTGCCGGCTTCGAGCACCAGTGTGCGCAATTCTTCCGGGGTCAATTTGGTTTCGGCGGCGTGGCTGGGTTTGAGGCGCAGCAGCCACAGCAGCGACTGCACGAACAAATTGACGAACCAGACCACCGGATAGAGCACGCCGAGCAGCGGTTTGAGTACAAAGGCAAGCGGCGGCGCAATCGATTCGGCATACGCGGCGCCGATGACTTTGGGCGTGATCTCGGAAAAAACCAGAATGAGAAATGTCACGGCCAGCGTGCCCAAGGCGAGAAAAATCTCGTCGTCGCCAAACAGACGAACCGTGATGACGCTGACCAGGACCGCCGCCGCCGCGTTGACCAGATTGTTGCCCAGCAGAATCACGCCGAGCAGGCGGTCCGTCTTGGCGAGCAGTTCGGTGGCGATGCGCGCGCCGCGATGGCCGGCGCGCACCAGCGCCTTCAGGCGATAGCGGTTGATCGCCATCATGCTCGTTTCGGCGATCGAGAAAAATCCCGACAACAGCAGCAGCAGGCCGAGGAGAGCGAATTGTGCGGATAAAGGGAAGTCGTCCATGCGCGGTCAGCGTTGAGGGTCGGAGATTGAAGATCGACGCAACAGGCTGTTCAGGATTTGATGACCCGATCCCGAATCCCCGCTGTTCAAACCCGCGGGTCAGCCTCTGCCCAATATCACTTCAAGCACGAATTTGCTGCCGACATAGGCGAGCACCAGCATCAGAAAGCCGGTCAGCGTCCAGCGCACGGCGACGCGCCCGCGCCAGCCGTAGAGCTGTCTGCCGCCAAGCAGGGCGGCGAAGATCAGCCAGGACAGAATGCCGAATATGGTCTTGTGATTGAAGCGCAGCGCCTTGCCGAAAAGCTCTTCCGAATACACGATGCCGGTGGCGAGCGTCAGCGTCAGCAACACAAAGCCGGCGAGGATGATGCGAAACAGCAGCGTTTCCATCGTCAGCAGGGCGGGCAGGCGCTGCAAGGCCGCCGGCAGGCCGCCGCTGTGCAACCGGTTTTCGATCACCGCCATCAACAGCACATGCAACGAAGCGATGGTAAACAGGCTGTAGGCGAGGAGCGCAATGGTCAAGTGCACCTGAAATGCAGGCAGCTGCGTGTTCGGCAGCGCATGTGACGGCGGCAGCAGTGCCGGCAGGAATGCGCAGACCGCAGCCACCGGCAGCACCAGCGCCTGCAGCCCTTCGATACGGTAGAAAAAACTGCCGAACCAGTAAATCGCGACGGTCAGCCAGACGATAGCGGAAACCGCATCGCCGACGCCGAGATGGATGCCATCGACGGCAAACACCGTCGTAAACAGCAGCAGGCCGTGCAGGCACAGCGGCACCAGCACCACTGTGTGTTCGATGATCGAGCGCCCGTCGGCGGCCACCGGTGCCTGCGCGTGCCAGCGCGTGCGCCAGAAGTAGACAGCGAGCGCCGCATACAGCAGGGAGGCGATCAGATAAAATGTCGGACTGGATGCGTTCATCCTGCGGCAGTTTACACCAGTGGATTCGCCGCGCACCCGCCGTGCAAACCGGAGTCTCCGCATGTTCGAAAATCTGACCGGCCGCCTGTCGCAGGTGGTCAAGACGCTGCGCGGCGAAGCGCGGCTGACCGAATCCAACATTCAGGACGCCTTGCGCGAAGTGCGCGTGGCGCTGCTCGAGGCCGACGTCGCGCTGCCGGTGGTGCGCGACTTTGTCGCCCGCGTGCGCGAACGTGCATTGGGACAGGAAGTCGCCGGCAGCCTCACGCCCGGTCAGGCGCTGGTCGGCGTGGTGCACCGCGAACTGGTGATGCTGATGGGCGAGGCCGCGAGCGGGCTCAATCTCGCCACCACGCCGCCGGCGGTGATCCTGATGGCCGGTTTGCAGGGCTCGGGCAAAACGACCACCAGCGGCAAGCTTGCGAAAATGCTGCACGAGCAGCACAAGAAAAAAGTTTTGCTGGTCAGTTGCGACGTTTATCGCCCGGCGGCAATCGAGCAGTTGAAAACGCTTGCGGCGCAGGTCGAGGTCGATTTTTTTCCGTCTCAAGTCGGCGAGCAACCCGAAAAAATCGCGCTCGCCGCCGTCGACTACGCGCGCAAGCATTATCACGACGTGTTGATTGTCGACACGGCGGGTCGGCTCGCCATCGACGAGGCGATGATGCAGGAGATTCGTGCGTTGCACGCTGCATTGCATCCGGTCGAAACGCTGTTCGTGGTCGACGCGATGCAGGGGCAGGACGCAGTCAATGTGGCTAAGGCGTTTGCCGACGCGTTGCCGTTGACCGGGGTGGTGCTGACCAAACTTGACGGCGATGCCCGCGGCGGCGCCGCGCTGTCGGTGCGTCAGGTCACCGGCGCGCCGATCAAATTCGCCGGCGTCGGCGAAAAACTCGACGGCCTTGAAACCTTTCACCCCGAGCGCATGGCTTCGCGCATTCTCGGCATGGGCGACGTGCTGTCGCTGATCGAGGACGCGCAGCGTTCGGTCGATCGCGACGAGGCGGAGAAATTCGCGCGCAAGCTCAAATCCGGCAAGGGCTTTGATCTCGAGGACTTCAAGCAGCAGATCGCCCAGATGAAGAAAATGGGCGGCGTCGCCGCGCTGGTCGACAAACTGCCGGGACAACTTGCGCAGGCTGCGGGCAATGCCCAGGTGGATGACCGGCAGTTGCGTCGTATCGAAGGCATCATCAATTCGATGACGCCGCAGGAGCGCAGCAAACCGGAATTGCTCAAGGCCTCGCGCAAGCGTCGCATTGCTGCCGGCTCGGGCGTCAGCGTGCAGGAGGTCAATCGCCTGCTGGCGCAATTCGAACAAACGCAGAAGATGATGAAAATGATGGCCAAGGGCGGAATGGCCAAAATGATGCGATCAATGAAGGGCATGCTGCCCGGCATGCGCTGATGGCGGCGGCCTGAATATCCCGTCGCAAGCCGCTTAGGTCTTTATGGTCAATAGCTTGGCCGCAAAAGCCTGCACCGGCAACGCGCCGGCGCAGGCGTTGGTTTGTTCTTGCGCCGACGGCAAAAACTAGCGTAAAATCACGCCCTTTCCGCATTTTCGGGGTCGGTAACATGGTTGTGATTAGACTGGCACGCGGCGGCGCCAAAAAGCGGCCGTTTTTTAATCTGGTGGTAGCCGATTCCAAACGCGCCCGCGACGGCCGTTTCATCGAGCGCATCGGTTTTTACAATCCGAAAGCGCCGGAAGGTCAGGAATCGTTCCGCTATCAGGCCGATCGGCTGACTTACTGGCAGGGCAAGGGTGCGCAAATCAGCGACACCGCAGCGCGTCTCGTCAAGCAATTCGGCGCCAAGCAAGCTGCCTGACGATCTGGTGGTGATGGGGCGGGTGACCGTTCCATTCGGCGTCAGGGGCTGGGTCAAGATTCACACCCTCGCCGCGGACCCGGAAAGCCTGTGCGATTACCCGGTTTGGCGTTTGGGACGCAACGGCAGCTGGCGCGAGGTGCGCGTTCTCTCCAGCAGGCTGCAGGGCAATGTGCTGGTCGCGCAGCTGGATGGCGTTGTCGACCGCGAGGCGGCGGCGGCGCTCAGGGGTTCTGATGTGGCGGTGCCGCGCAGCGAATTGCCGGCAGCCGAAGAAGGCGAGTTTTACTGGGCTGATTTGATCGGCCTGAAAGTGGTGAATGCGGCGCGTTACGATTTCGGTCGGGTTGAACGGATTCTGCAGACCGGCGCCAACGACGTATTGGTTGTGAAAGGCGGGGAGCGCGAAACGCTGATTCCGTTTATCGCCGGCGTCATCAAAGCCGTGCGGGTGGCGGCGGGCGAGATTGAAGTGGACTGGGGCGAGGATTACTGATGCTTCAGTTCGATGTGGTGACGCTGTTTCCGCCGATGTACGAGGCGGTGACCGAGGCCGGAATCACCGGCCGGGCGCGTGACCGCGGGTTGTACGGGTTGGTGGCGTGGAATCCGCGCGATTTTGCGCGCAACGCCTACCGAACTGTGGACGACCGGCCGTATGGCGGTGGTCCGGGCATGGTGATGATGGCAGAGCCGCTGGAACGTGCAGTTTCCGCGGCGCGGCAGCGGCAGGCGAGTGCAGGCGTGCAGAAACCGCGCGTCATCTACCTGTCGCCGCAAGGCCGTGTGCTGAACCATGCGCTGGTGATGGAATTGTCGGCGGAGCAGGGACTGGTTCTGCTGGCGGGGCGTTACGAAGGCGTCGATGAGCGCGTGATTGCGCGCAACGTTGATGATGAAGTGTCGATCGGCGACTACGTGTTGTCCGGCGGCGAACTGGCAGCAATGGTGTTGATCGATTGCATTGTGCGGCAGCTGCCCGGGGCTTTGGGTGATGCCGAATCGGCGCACCAGGAGTCGTTTGTGGACGGGTTGCTGGATTGCCCGCAGTACACGCGGCCCGAACTGTATGAAGGACTGGCGGTGCCGCCGGTGTTGATGTCGGGCAACCATGCCGATATCGGCCGCTGGCGGTTGAAGCAGGCGCTGGGACGGACGTGGCAACGCCGGCCCGAGTTGCTGGAACGGCGAACGATGAGTGTGGACGAGCAGAAATTGCTCGAAGAATTCAAGCAGGAATTGAGTGGAGCGTGAGCATGGACCTGATACAAACACTGGAAAACGAAGAAGTCGCGCGTCTGGCCAAGAAGGTGCCGGTATTCAAGGCGGGCGACACTGTGATCGTAAACGTCAACGTGGTCGAAGGCGACCGCAAGCGCGTGCAGGCTTTCGAGGGCGTCGTCATCGCTCGGCGCAATCGCGGTCTCAATTCCGCGTTCACGGTGCGCAAGGTTTCGTCGGGCGAAGGCGTCGAACGCACCTTCCAGACCTATTCGCCGCTGATTGCCTCGATCGAGGTCAAGCGCAAGGGCGATGTGCGCCGCTCCAAGCTCTATTACCTGCGCCAGCGTTCGGGCAAGGCCGCGCGTATCAAGGAGCGTCTTGAAACCGTCGAGCGCGAGATTCTGCCGCCGGTGGAAGAGCAGCCTCAGCAGGCAGCGGCGGAAGCCAAGTAATATTTCCATCGCAATAAAAAAGGCGGCGCAGGCCGCCTTTTTTATTGTCCGCGTGCCGCGGCGCTTGGGTATTCGCGACCAACAAAACTACAATAGCGCGATGCGCCTCCTGTACCTGTTCCTGCTTCTTATGCTGTCTCTCGCCGCGCCTGCGCAGGGCGTGTCCGATCCGCTCGACATCGCGCAGCGTTTTGCCGATGCCGGCGCATGGCAGGCCGCGCTTGCCCGAGTCGATCAGCAGCAACCCGCTGCGGTGTCGGCGCCGCGCTGGGGCGATTGGGAGCAATTGCGCTGCACGCTGATGTACCGCCTCAACCGCCATCAGGAACTGGCGAAACGCATCGCCACCTTGCCGAACACCGTGCCGCAAAACGTCGCGCGCTTTTGCCTCATGCAGGGCGCGCGCGCGGCGATTGCCGTCGGCCAGGGCGCGGCCGGCCGCGATCTGCTGGCGCGTCTTTTGTGGCAGAACGAAACCTCTGCCGAAGAATTGCGCCAGGCGCGTTTGCTGGTGATCGAAAGCTACCTCGCTGAAAACAAGCCGCGCGAGGCGTACGCCCTGATGTTGCGTTATCAGCAGGACTACAAACCGGTCGATCGCGACACCGCTGCACGGTTTGTCGATGCGCTGCTTGCCAGCGGCATGGAGAAGGAGGCGATCAACTGGTTCGCCCAGCTCGACGAAGCCAGTCCGGTGAAGTTGTTGCTGCGTCTGCAGACCAATCTCGTTACGCCGGAAGCCGCGATCACGCAGGCGCGCGCGGGGCTCGCGAAAAATGCCGCGGCGGTACCGTACTGGATTGTGCTGCAATATGCGGCCGCCGCGCAGCGCAACACCATCCTCAATGTCGAGGCGATGGAAAACCTGTTGCAGCTGGCCGCGGACAAGGTGCCCGAACGCACTGCCGCGATGGCTGCCGAACTCTGGAAGGCGTATGCGGCGGCGGCGCAGGAAATCGCCAACCAGGAGCAGCTGCTGGTCGGTGACGAGAGCAACTGGGCCGATTTCGGCGCGCGGCGCGCCGCTACCAGCGCGACGGCCAGCCGCGCGTTTTTTGCTTATTTGGCGATCAACAGCAAGGTGCGCGCGACGCGTCTGAGCGCGCAATTGCAGCTCGTTTATTCGCTGCAGGGTTCGAGGCTGCCGCTGACGGCGGTGCGCCTGTTCGGCGATGCCGCACGGTTTCCATCGACCCAACTCGATCCGCAGGCGCGCTTTCTGCTTGGCGGCATGGCGGCCGACAACAACCTGCAGGAGCCGGCGGCGCGCTGGTGGATCGGCTTAAATGCGCCGCCTGATCTGGATGCCGATGACTGGAATCTGCGGCTCGCCCAGTCCCTGGTGCGCGCGGGCGCCGTCAGCGCCGGCAGCGAAGCATTGCGCGCGCTCGTCGGTGACAAAAAATCCCTGCCGGCGGAATTGATGCGGCGCGCCATTGCAGTGATTGTCGAGATGCAGGACGCCGGGCATTACAAGACAGCCGATGAACTCTACCGCGCATTGCTGCCGCTGGCAGCCCTGCGCGAACGCCGCGACATTCTTTATGGCATTGCGCGGATTGCCGAGGCGAATTACGATTTTCCGCGCGCTGCCGACCAGTTTCTCGAGGCGGCGCTGATGATGGATGCGCGCCCGCCAGACCTCCTGTCGATCAACGCGCGTATCGCCGCGGCGGCCAATCTCGGTCGTGCCGGCATGAAGGACGACGCGCGCACGCAATTCAACTGGCTGCTTAAAAACATCAAGGATCCGGAGAAGCTCGACGCGATCCGTCGCGAAATACAGAAACTCTAGACGCCGCGAGCGGTTGACGCTTATTTCAGCAGGCGTGTAGTATCGGCCGCAGTCATATTCCGCAATCCGCCCCGCGTGGGGAATTCAAAGGTATCGATCAGGAGCAGGCATGATTCATTTCGTATTGCATGACCCGAAGGACACCGTCGCCGTGGTGGTGGTCGAGGGCGTCAAGGCCGGGCAGGAGCTGACCGGCTGGATTATGGACGAAGATCGCACGATCGCGCTCAAGGCGGAGCAGGACATTCCGATCGGCCACAAGCTCGCCCTCAAGGACATCAAGAGCGGTGAAACCATCATCAAGTACGGCATCGACATCGGCAAATCGATCGCCGATATCAAGGCCGGCGCGCACGCGCATGTGCACAATATAAAAACCAAACGCTGGTAAACGTGCGCCGCAGTCGCGACGATAACAATTTGGAGAAATCATGATTTCCAGCAATACGACATTCTGGGGCTATCGCCGCGAAAACGGCCGCGTCGGCGTGCGCAATCACGTCATCATCCTGCCGGTCGACGATCTGGCCAATGCGGCCTGCGAAGGCGTCGCCAACAATATCAAGGGCACGCTGGCGATCCCCCATCCCTACGGTCGTCTGCAGTTTGGCGCCGATCTCGATCTGCATTTCCGCACTATCATCGGCACCGGCGCCAACCCGAATGTCGCCGCGGTGGTCGTCATCGGCATCGAGTCCGAGTGGACAAAAAAAGTCGTCGATGGCATCGCCAGGACCGGCAAACCGGTAACCGGCTTCGGCATCGAGCTGCACGGCGATCACGACACCATCATGCGCGCGTCCAAGGTGGCGAAGGAATACGTGCAGTGGGCTTCGGAACTGCAGCGCGTCGAGTGCCCGATCAGCGATCTGTGGGTGTCGACCAAGTGCGGCGAGTCCGACACCACCTCGGGCTGCGGCGCCAATCCGACCGTCGGCAATGCCTTCGACAAACTCGAACCGCTCGGCGTCACCATGGTGTTCGGTGAAACCACCGAGATCACCGGTGGCGAGCATATCGTCGCCGCGCGCTGCGCGACGCCGCAGGTGCGCGATCATTTCATGGCGATGTTCAACCGTTATCAGGAAGTGGTCGAGCGGCACAAAACCAGCGATCTGTCGGATTCGCAGCCGACCAAGGGCAATATCGCCGGCGGCCTGACCACGATCGAGGAAAAGGCGCTCGGCAATATCCAGAAGATCGGCAAGAAGTGCAAGGTGATCGGTTGTCTCGACAAGGCGGAAACGCCGACCAAACCCGGACTCTGGTTCATGGATTCGTCGTCCGCCGCGGCGGAAATGGTGACCCTGTGCGCGGCCGCCGGCTACGTGGTGCATTTCTTCCCGACCGGGCAGGGCAATGTCATCGGCAATCCGATCGTGCCGGTGATCAAGCTGTGCGCCAATCCGCGCACCGTGCGCACGATGTCCGAACATATCGATCACGATTGCTCGGGACTGTTGCAGCGCCAGAAAAATCTCGACGAGACCGGCGAAGAACTGCTCGAGGTGATGCTGCGCACCTGCAACGGCCGCCTGACTGCTGCCGAGGCGCTGGGGCACCGTGAATTCGTGCTGACCCGTCTCTACGAAAGCGCGTAAATCAAACGGCCCTGCCACAGAGTTCATGGAGAAAACAGAGTGACACTTACAAACTCTCTCGGTGAACTCGGTGTCCTCTGTCGCTTAATCTGTTTCTTCGGCTAACGATGGCCATGCTGAAAGTCGCGGTCTGGCGCGGTGCCGAGAAGGGCGGCTTTCAAACGTACGAAGTGCCGCGACTGGCCAGCCAGACGGTGCTCGATGTCGTCACGCACATACAACGCGCGATCGATCCTTCGCTGGCCTACCGCTTTGCCTGCCGCGTCGGCGTCTGCGGTTCCTGCGCGATGAACGTCAACGGCCGCGCGCGCTGGACCTGTCGCACCCATGTCGAAAAAGTCGCCGCCGACGGACAGCTTGAAATTGCGCCGCTGTCGAACCTGCCGGTGATCAAGGATCTGGTCACCAACATGGAACAGTTCTTCGACAAATGGGCGAAGGCCCGCGGGCGTTTCACCGGCGCGCGCACGCGCGACGACGATTTCGCGCGCGTAATGCCCGATTCGCCGCAGCGGCGCCATGTCGATGCCGGCATCGAATGCATCGGCTGCGGCGTCTGCTACAGCGCCTGCGATGTCGTGCAGTGGAAGCCCGACTATCTCGGGCCCGCCGCGCTCAACCGCGCGTGGACCCTGCACAACGACGTGCGCGATACGCGGCGCGTCGAACGGCTGGTGGCGGTTGCCGGCGACGCCGGTTGTCACGCCTGTCACACACACATGAGTTGCAGTGAACGCTGCCCCAAACAGATTGCGCCGACCATCGGCATCGCCGGCCTTAAACGCGCTGCCGCTGCCGCCGCGCTCGACGGGGAGCTCTGAGTGAGCGCGCGTGCGCAGACCCTGCTGTGGCTGGCGCAGCGCGCCAGCGCCGCAGTGCTCGCGCTGTGCGTGATCGTGCATCTGGCGACCATGGTATACGCCGTGCGCGGTGGCTTGAGCGCGGCGGAAATCCTCTCGCGCACGCGCGGCAGTTACGGCTGGTTCGCGTTTTACGCATTGTTTGTGGCGGCCGTTGCGGTGCACGCACCGATCGGCCTGCGCAGCGTGATTCATGAAACCCTCGGCTGGCGCGGCGCGCCGGTGAACGCCGGCATGCTGGCCATCGGCATGGCGCTTGCGCTGTGGGGTCTGCGCGCGGTGCTGGCGGTATTCGCTTGAGCAGCCGGCGATGAAAAACGATTATCGCGCACGCAATCATCCGGCCTGGTGGGCATTCGCGGTGCACCGCGCAAGCGGAATTTTATTGGCGTTCTTTCTGCCGCTGCATTTCTGGGCGCTGGCGCAGGCCCTGCAGGGCGCCGAATCGCTCGACGGCTTCCTGCGCTGGACCGAGCAGCCGCTGGTAAAGTTTGCCGAATGCGGCCTCGTGCTGCTGCTGGGCGCGCATCTTTGCGGCGGCTTGCGTTTGCTGCTCATCGAGTTTCTGCCGTGGCATGACCATCAGAAATCGTTGCTGGCCATCGCCGGCGGCGCCAGCGTCGTCATCGGTCTGGCCTTCGCGCTCAACGTGGTTTGACGCTGTTACACTGCTTCGCATGACATTCCGGGAGGCCGCATGAACCGATCGATCCGGCTGGCGTTTGCGTTGGCGGTTCTGCCGTCAATGGCGTTTGCGCAGGCTTATCCGGCGAGGCCGGTGCGCATCATTGTGCCGTTCGTGGCCGGCGGCGCGGCCGATATCGTCACGCGCGTGGTCAGCCAGAAGCTCGGCGAAGCCTGGGGGCAGCAGGTGGTTGTCGACAATCGCGCCGGCGCCGGCGGCAATATCGGCGGCGAACTGGCGGCAAAGGCGACCCCGGATGGTTACACGTTGTTCATGACCACCGGATCGATCGTTACGGCGAACCAGCATATCTACCGCAAGATGCCCTTCGATCCGGCGAAGGATCTGGCCGCCATTACCAATGTCGCCAGCGGTCCGCAGGTGCTGGTGGTGACGCCGAGTTTTCCGCCGAAGACGGTCAGGGAGTTCGTCGCGCTGGCCAAGGCGCGACCGCGCGAGATCACCTACGGCTCGGCCGGCTTCAGCACGCAGACGCATCTGGCGGCGGAAAACTTCATTGCCTTGACGGGTATCGATGTCGTTCATATTCCCTACAAGGGCGAAGCGCCGGCAATTGCCGATGTGATGGCCGGTCAGGTGCAGTTCGCCACCGCGAACATGGCTGCGGCGATCAACTTCATCAAACAGGGCAGGTTGCGCGCGCTCGGCGTCACCAGCAAACAGCGCTCAGCGCAATTGCCCGACGTGCCGGCGATCGCCGAGACCTACCCCGGTTTCGAAAACATCGGCTGGTTCGGACTGATGGTGGCGACCGGCACGCCGCGCGAAATTGTCGAAAAAATCTATCGCGATACGGTGAAGGCACTCGAGGCGCCCGATATCAGGAGCCGCTTTGATGGGCTTGGCATGGCGCCGGTGGGCAACAGCCCGGCCGATTTTGCGAAGGCGATACGCGACGAGACCGCGCGCTGGGCAGTGATCGTGCGTGAACGCAAACTTGTGGTGGAATAACGGCAGCCGAGCATGAAAATTGATTTGAAACAGGTCGAAGATGCGAGCAAGGAAATCTACATCCGCGCCTTGAAGCGGCTGCCGCCCGACATCAAGCAGGGCTTCAGCCGCCTCGACAAGGCAGAGACGGATGCGACCGGCAAGTCGGTGCTCGGCACGATGATCCGCAACATCAGGGTCGCCGAAGATACCGACAACCTGCTGTGCCAGGATACCGGCATCCCGATTTACAACGTGGTGATCGGCCGCGGCGTCGAGTTCGACGGTTATGCGCTCAAGCAGGCCATCATCAAGGGCTGCGAGCGGGCGACCAAAGAGCACCCGTTCCGTTCGTCGGTGGTGCATCCGGTGACGCGTGAGAATGCGCAGACCTCCTGTGGCCGCCAGATACCGGTGATCAACGTCGAGTTCAGCGCGGCGCCCGATACGCTGTCGATCGAAATGATTCCAAAGGGCAGCGGTTCCGAAAACAATTCGTGGCTGAAGATGGCGATCCCCGCCGACGGCATCGACGCGATCAAGACCTTTGTCATCGACTGCGTGCTCGATGCCGGCGGCAAGACCTGTCCGCCGACCATTGTCGGCGTCGGCGTCGGGGGCACCGCCGATCTTTGCGTGCATTTGTCGAAGGTGGCGGCGACACGCGCGCTCGGCACGCAATGCGACGACCCTGAAGGGGCAAAACTGGAGGTCGAACTGTCCGCGGTGGTCAACCAGCTCGGCGTCGGCGCCCAGGGTCTGGGCGGCGATTCGACCGCCTTTGCAGTGCATGTCGAAACCGCCGCGACGCACATTACGCTCAACCCGGTCGCGGTCAACATGCAATGCCATTCCGCGCGGCGCGCCCGCGCCACATTTACGCCGCAGGGCGTCAGCTACGGCTATTGAACCGGCGCCGGCCATGGCATCGGCCGGCCACTGCACAAAATCGAAAACGGCATAATCCCGCCATGCTGTGGTCAATGCTGAAAGGATTGCGTGTGCAAGCACCCGCCCGCGCCGCCGGCGCCGAGCGCCGCCTGCATATCGGCGGGCAGGTGCGCAAAGAAGGCTGGGAGGTGTTCAATGCGCTGCCGGGCCCGGCGGTCGATCACCTCGGCGACGCGCAGGATCTGCGCCGCTTTGCCGACGGCAGCTTCATCGAGGTCTATGCCTCGCATTGCCTCGAGCACTTCGACTTTCGCGAAGAAGTCGCGCGTGCGCTGGCCGAATGGCACCGCGTGCTGGCGCCGGGCGGGCGCATCTATCTCAGCGTGCCGGATCTCGGCGCGCTGGCGCGCCTGATTCTGCATCCGGCGCTGACCGTCGACGACCGCTTTACGGTGGTCAAGATGCTGTTCGGCGCCCATCGCGACGCCTATGACTATCACAAGGCCGGCTTCGATTTCGAAATTCTTGAACACTATCTCGGCGAGGCCGGATTTATCGATATCCAACGCGTCGATCAGTTCGGGCTGTTCGACGATTACAGCTCGCTCGTCAGCGGCGGCATTCCGATCAGTCTCAACGTGCTCGCGCGGCGGCGCGGCTCCGCCGGCAGCTAGATGCTCAAGCGCCTGCTCGGCAATCTCTTCGCAGCTTCGCCTGTACGCGCTGCCCCGGCGCACGGCGCCGGCCGCTGTTTGCAGGCGGCGCTCGCTGCGCAAAACTCGGGCGATACCGCCGCCGCGGAACGCCTGTTGCGCGAAGGCATGGCGGCCGACCCCGCTGCGCCGGTGCTGCCGGTAATGCTGGCGGAATTGCTGCGCAAGGCCGGCCGCGATGCCGAAGCGCGAAGCTGTTATGAAAGCGCGCTGGCGCTCGCGGCGCAGCCGCCCGAAGTCCGTTTCAACTATGCGATCGTGCTGGCGCGTATCGACGCCCATGCGGCGGCCGAACGAGTCTATCGCGGCCTCATCGATCAGCGGCCGGAGTGGGTGGAGCCGCGCGTGAATGCCGGCTTCTCGGTGCAGCGTCGTGGTGACAACGCCGGCGCGCTCGCGTTGTTCGAGGGCGCGCTCGCCCTGGCGCCCGCTTCGTCCGCGGCGCACGCCGGCGCCGGACTCGCGCTGCTGAATCTCGACCGGCCATACGACGCAATCGGGCATTTGCAGCGGGCATTGCAGCTTGACCCGGCCAACGGTGGCGCGTTTCAAAACCTGTGCGCAGTGCAGTACAAACTGGGCGACGAAGAGGCCCTGCGCAAAACTCTTGCCGACCACGCCGGTGCGGCGCAATCCGCCGATGGCGCCGCAATCGTGCGCGCGCTGGCGTTGCCGTCCATGCTCGACTCGCGCGACCAAATCGGCCGTGTACGCACGCGCCTGCGCGAGGAAATCGAGGCGCTTTCCCGTCGTCCGCTGGCGGTTGCCGATCCGGCGGCGGAGGTCGGTGTCACCAGCTTCAATCTGGCTTATCAGGGCGAGGACGATCGCGATCTGCACGAGCGCATCGCGGCGCTGCATGTGCGGGCCTGTCCGGGGCTGCGCTTTGTTGCGCCGCATTGCGGCGGCTGGCACGGGCGCACGCCGGGTCCGCTGCGCGTCGGCATCGCATCGACCTTTCTGCATGATCACAGCATCGGCCGTGTGATGCGCGGCCTGTTTACGCAGTTCGATCGCACGCGGGTCTCCGTGCATGGTTTCGTCTTCGGCGCACGCGAAGATGCGGTCTACCGCGCCATGCAGAACGCGGCCGATGCGTGGACCGTGCTGACGCGCGATTATGGCAAAGCGCGTGAAGCCATCGCCAATGCCCGACTCGACGTGCTGTTGTATCCCGACATCGGCATGGATCCGCTGACTTATTTTCTGTCGTTTGCGCGGCTCGCCCCCGTTCAATGCACGACCTGGGGGCATCCGGTCACCTCCGGCGTGCCGACGCTGGATTATTTTATTTCCACCGACAGTTTCGAGACCGCGGACAGCGACCATCAATACAGCGAGCGCCTGCTGCGGCTGAAGGATGTCGCGTTCCCCGGCTATTACGAGCGCCGCCCGGACAGTGTCGCGGCAGTGCAGCCGGCACCCGGCTTCGACCGCGGCCGCCGCGTTTATTTCTGCCCGCAGATGTTGTTCAAGCTGCACCCGGATTTCGACGCGATACTCGCCGACATCCTGCGCCGCGATGGTGGCGGCGAAATCGTCATCGCGCACCGCGGCGCTTACGACACGCACCGTCTGCGCACGCTGCAGGCGCGGCTGCAAAGAACCGCGCCTGACGTCTACGACCGTTTCGTTTTTCTGCCGCGCACGCCGACTGCGGAAGGCTACCTGCAGCGGCTGCGCGGCTGCAACGTGGTGCTCGACACGCTGCATTATTGCGGCGGCAACACCAGCCTCGAGGCGATCACCGCCGGCGCGCCGGTGGTGACGCTGCCCTCGGCCTTGCAGCGCGGCCGGCATACCTATGGCTTTTTCCGCAAGATGCGGTTCACCGAGACGGTGGTGCAATCGGCTGACGAATACGCAGCTCTTGCTGTGCGCATTGCAAACGACCGTGCGCTGGCGCAGCATCTGCGCGAAACGCAGCAGACGCGCGCGGCAGCACTCTATGAGGACGGCAGCGCCGTCCGCCAGTTCGAGGATTTCTTCGATCACGCGACAGCCGCCGCGGGCTCGGGTTGAGACAGGGCGCGGCGCGCGCGGTGCCGGCGACGCAATCCTTTATAATCGGTGACGACGATTCCGCTCAGGCGGCCGGATTCCAGTTCCGCAGCAGACGGACCCGAGGACGATGACCCATTACGATTTCAATATGCCCGTCAGCGAAGCCGAGGTGCGCGCGTTGCGGGTCAATGACACCGTCACGCTGAACGGTATCTTGTTCGGCATTCGCGATGCCACCTATATTCACATGTTCGACCGCGGGCGCAAGACGCGTTTCGACCTGCGCGGCCACGCCGTGATTCATACCGCGCCTAACGTGAAGTGGACTGGAGAAACCGCGGCCAATCCCTGCGGCTATGCGCCGGTTTGCGTCGGCACGACGACGAGCGCGCGCATGGAGCGCTTCACGCGGCCGCTGATGGAGCAGTACGGCGTGCGCATCACCATCGGCAAGGGTGGATTGTTCGCAGCTTCGCAGGCGGCGTTTCGCGATTTGGGCGGCGCCTACCTCGCCATCATCGGCGGCGCCGCCGCGCTGGAGACGACCTGGATCGAGCAGATCGAAGACGTCGATCTCGACGATCTGAATCCCGAGTCGCTGTGGAAGTTCCGCGTCAAAGGTTTCGGCCCGCTGCTGGTGGCCATGGACAGCCACGGTGGCAATCTTTATACCGACGTGAACAAGGCGGCGCGCGACAAACGTGCCGGCGTGCTGGCGTCTCTGGGCGTCAAGGCCTAGGCGCCGCGTGCGAACCATCAAGACCGATATCCTGATTCTCGGTTCCGGCGGCGCCGGCCTGTTTGCCGCGCTGCATGCGCACCAGGCCAACCCGAAGCTGTCGATCACGGTGGCGGTAAAAGGGCTGCTCGGCAAATGCGGCTGCACGCGCATGGTCCAGGGCGGCTACAACGTGGCGCTCGCCGAGGCTGATTCGGTCGAGCGCCATTTCATGGATACGATCGAAGGCGGCAAGTGGCTGCCCGATCAGGATCTGGCATGGCTGCTGGTCAACGGTGCGGTGAAGTGCATTCACGAACTCGAAAACGAACTCGGCTGTTTTTTCGACCGCAACCCCGACGGCACCGTGCACCAGAAGGCATTCGCCGGCCAGACCTTCGACCGCACCGTGCACAAGGGTGACCTCACCGGCATCGAGATCATCAATCGCCTTGCCGAACAGGTGTGGGCGCGCGGCATCGACCGGCTCGAAGAGCACCGCGCGGTCGAGTTCATCCGGAACAAAGCCGGTGATGCGATCGCCGGTGTGCTGATGATCAATATGCGCGACGGCGAATTCGTCTTCGTGCAGGCGCAGGCCGTGCTGCTCGCCACCGGCGGCGGGCCGACCATGTACAAGTTCCACACGCCATCGGGGGACAAAACCTGCGACGGCATGGCGATGGCGCTGCGCGCCGGGCTCACGCTGCGCGACATGGAGATGGTGCAGTTTCATCCGACCGGACTGATCGCCGGCGCGCACACGCGCATCACCGGGACTATCATCGAAGAGGGCCTGCGCGGGGCCGGGGGCTACCTGCTCAATGGCGCCGGCGAGCGTTTCATGCACAAATACGATCCGCGCGGCGAGCGTGCCACGCGCGATATCGTCAGCCGCGGCATGTACGAGGAAATGCGCGCGGGTCGCGTCGGGCCCGGCGGCGGCCTTTACATCACCATGCGTCATCTCGACCCGGTGATGGTGAGGAAGGAATTCAAGGGCATGGTCGAGCGCTGCGCCGATTGCGGCTTTGATCTGGTCACCGGGCTGGTCGATGTGGTGCCGACCGCGCACTACATGATGGGCGGGGTCGTTTTCAAGACCGATTGCAGCAGTGAACTTGCGGGTCTGTTCGTTGCCGGCGAGGATTCGGGTGGCGTGCACGGCGCCAATCGCCTCGGCGGCAACGGTGTAGCGAATTCGACGGTGTTCGGCGGCATCGCCGGCGATGTCATGCCGGGCTGGGTCGTCGGGCATGGCGCATTCAACGAACCCGATGCGGCGGCGCTGGCCGAGGCGGCGGCGCGCTGCACCGCGCCCTTTGGCAAGCCGGCCGGTGATCTGAATGCCGTGCGCGAGGAACTCTTCAATCTGATGTGGGACGACGTCGGTATCGTGCGCGATGCGGCGAGCCTCACGCGCGCCGACGGCAAACTCGAAGAACTTGCCGCGCGCATCGACAGCATCGGCGTCGACGGCGGCAACCGCGCCTTCAACATGACCTGGCACGACTGGCTCAACCTGAAGAATCTGATCCTGGTCAGCCGCTCGATCCGCGCGGCCGCGATCGCGCGCGAGGATTCGCGCGGCGCGCATTTTCGCAGTGATTTTCCGGAGGCGCGCGATATCGACCGCTCGCATTACACCTGCGTGCGGGCGCGCGGCGAGCGCTTCGAGGTCACCACACGCCCGGTTGCGTTTACGCGCGTGAAGCCGGGCCAGTCGCTGCTCGACCGGGAAACCGCATGAACATTCGCACCGCCCTCACTGCCTCCGCATGCCTGTGCGCGGTGTCTCTGCTGTATGCGCAGGACTACCCGGTGAAATCGATCCGCATGGTGGTGCCGTTTCCGGCCGGCGGTGGCAGCGACACTGTCGCGCGCGTGCTGGCGCAGCGCCTGTCCGTATCCCTCGGGCAAACGATGGTCGCCGACAACCGGGCCGGCGCCAGCGGCAACATTGCCGCCGAGATCGTTGCCAAGGCGCCGGCCGACGGCTACACGCTGCTGTTCGGCAATTCGTCGCTGTCGATCAGCCCCGCCGTTTACACCAAACTCAGTTTCGATCCGGTCAGGGACCTCGTGCCAGTTTCGATGGTTTCGTCGTATCCGTTTGTGCTGGTGGCGCACCCCTCGCTGCCGGTAAAAAACGTGCGCGATCTGATCGCGATGGCCAAGGCGAGACCCGGCGTCCTGACCTTCTCGACCGCCGGCGCCGGCACCATGTCGCATTTCGCGATGGAACTGTTTCAGTTGCTGACCCAAACCAAACTGACGCACTTGCCGTACAAGGGCGCGGCACCCGCCGGCATCGCGGTGATGTCGGGCGAGGCGCATGTGTCGTTTCTGGTAATGCCGGTCGCGCAGGCGCAGATCCGCGTCAACCGTTTGCGCGGACTCGGCGTCGCCGCGAAAACGCGCGCGCCGGTGATTCCGCAGGTGCCGACGATGGAAGAGGCCGGCGTGCAGGGCCACATCGCGCTGCAATGGAACGGCCTGTTTGCGCCGGCGGCGACGCCGCGTGCCATCATCGACAAGCTGCATCGCGAGACGGTCGCCGCACTCGCCAACGGCGAAGTCAAGCAGCGCCTCGCCGACGAGGGCGCCGAAGCGGTCGGCAGCAGCCCGGCGGAATTCGCCGCGTTCTTCCGCAGCGAAGCGGCGAAGTGGGGCGATGTCGCCAGGCGCTCCGGAACGAAGCTGGATTGAGAACCAACAGCCACAGAGGACACAGAGTTCACGGAGATGGAAAGCCAATGACAGCATTGCTTTTGAATTCTTTTTGCTTTTCTCGGAGATCTCTGCGTCCGCTGTGGTTGACAAGCTTCTTGTTTGAATTTGAACATTTCCCGGACTGAACTGATCGCGCTGGTCGCGCGCGCGCTTGAAAATGCCGGCGCGTCCCCGGCGATGGCCGCGGCAACGGCGCGTGCGCTGGTGGCGGCGGAAGCGGCCGGGCAGGGCGGGCACGGCTTGTCGCGGGTGGCGATGTACGCCGGACATGTGAAAAGCGGCCGCGCCAATGGCCGTGCCGCGCCGCGCATCGCGCATGAGAAGCCCGCGGCCTGCCTGATCGACGCGCAGGGCGGACTGGCTTACCTCGCGATGGAACTCGCGGTGCGCGAAGCGAAACAACGCGCGCGTGTTCAGGGCGCCGCCTTCTGCGGCGTTACCAACAGCCATCATTGCGGCGCGATGGATTATCACCTCACGCCGCTCGCTGAAGCGGGGCTGGTTGCGCTGGGTTTCACCAACTCGCCGGCGGCGATCAATGCCTGGGGCGGCCGGCGACCGTTGTTCGGCACCAATCCGGTTGCGGCGGCATTTCCGCGCAAAACGGATGCGCCGCTGGTGATCGATCTGTCGCTGACTGAAGTGGCGCGGGGCAAGATCATGCTGGCGGCCAAAGAAGGCAAGCCGATTCCGCCGGGTTGGGCGTTCGACGCGGCAGGTAACCCGACCACCGATGCCAAGGCCGCGCTGACCGGCAGCATGGCCGCGATCGGCGGCGTCAAAGGCGTGATGCTGGCCTTGCTGGTTGAACTCCTGTGCGTTGCGCTGAGTGGCGCGCGTTTCGGCTTTGAAAACGATTCGTTTTTCGAACCCGGTCAACCCGCTTCGCTCGGCCACGCCATCGTCGCGATTGATCCGGCGGCGCTGGGCGGCGCGGATATTTATTACGAGCGCATCGAAACCCTGCTCGCGGCAATGCTTGCTGACGACGGTGTGAGGTTGCCCGGCGCCCGGCGCCGCAAGCTGGTAGCAGACGCAGAAGAAAGCGGTATCGCGGTGCCGGAGGCGACGCTGCGCCAGTTGCGTGAGTTGGCGGGTGCGGCGAATTGAAAAGCGCGAGTTCGGCAGCCCGGAATCACCCCAGCGTATTCCGGGACTGCCCTCTGCAGCAAACCCGGAATTTTTTCACGCCTTCCGGCTAGGCTGCGACAACTACTTGATCGTGGTCCAGACGTGCTGTTTGTCGAGCGCGTATTTCTTCACGGCTTTTTCGTCGAAATTGAAACCGAGGCCCGGCGTCTGCGGCAGCAGCAGGTCGCCGTCCTTGTATTTCAATTGCGTGTCGATCAGGCGGCGGAAATTCAGCACCTGGTCGTCGATGAAAAACTCGACATAGCGCGCGTTCGGTGTTGCCGCCACCAGATGCACGTGCAGATCGTGGAACCAGTGCGGGCACATGGTCACGCCATAGCTGGCTGCCGTCGCCGCGATGCGTTTCCATTCGGTGATGCCGCCGCAGACCACCGCATCCGTCTGCAGAATCTCGGCGCCGCCCTTGTCCAGTAGCTCTTTGTGGTACCAGCGGCCGCAGGCGATTTCGCCGGTCGCGATGGTGGTCGGCGTCAGCGCTGCCATGCGCGAGTGCAGATCGATTTCATCCGGACCGAACGGTTCTTCCATCCAGTACGGATCGTATTTGTCGTAGCGGTCCATGTAACGCATCGCGGTCGGCAGGTCGCTCCACGCGTTGTTGGCGTCGAGCATCAGGTGCACCTCGGGACCGATTGCTTCGCGCGCGGCGCGCACGCGCGCTTCTTCTTCCTTCGGCGTCAGGCGGCCGACTTTCATCTTCACCGCCTTGAAACCTTCTTTGACGTAGCCGGCCATTTCCTGACCGAGTTTCTTCGGCGTCTTGCCGTCGAGGTAATAACCGCCGCTGGCGTAGGCCGGCACGCGGTCCTTCGCGCTCGCGCCCAGGTACTGATACAGCGGCAGCTTGGCGCTGCGCGCGTTGAGGTCCCAGATCGCGGTGTCGAGTATCGAGATCGCGCGCATCACGCTGCCCGCGCGCCCCTGCAGGATGGATTCGGAATACATCTCCTGCCACAGGCCTTCGACCCGCAGCGATTCCTGGCCGATCAGCTTTTTCGCCAGCAGTTCTTCGATGGCAACCTTGGCGATATTGCCGCCGGCGGAGCCGACGTAGCAGAAGCCGATGCCTTCGACGCCGGCGGTCGAGCGCACCTTGACCAGGCAGTAATCGCGCGCGCTGACGGTGCGCGTGGCGAAGGACGTGACGTTGTCGAGCGCAACCCGCGCGACGCTGACGGAGACGGACTGGATTTTCGGCATGACGGTTCCTGTGTCGTTGGCGCGCGGGGTAATCCGCGCGGATTGGGGATTTTAACGGTAACTGCGGCTCAGCCGAGGCGCGCGGCGACGTTCTGGGCGAAGGCCTGTGTGCCCAGCGTACCGCCTAAGTCGCGCGTGCGGGTGGCCGGATCCTTGATCGCGGCGTCGATGGCGGCGTCGATTTTCTGCGCGGCCTGGGCAAACGCCGGGTTGTTGTGGCGGCGCGCCAGCCACTCGAGCAGCATCGCCGCTGACAGGATCAGCGAGGTCGGATTGGCGATATCGCGGCCGGCGATGTCGGGTGCGGAGCCGTGCTGGGCCTGCGCTACGCACAGGTCGTCGCCCGCCATCACCGAACCGGCAAGGCCGAGGCTGCCGGAAATCTCGGAGGCTTCATCCGACAGAATGTCGCCAAACATGTTGGTGGTGACGATGACGTCGAACTTCGACGGGTCGCGCACCAGCAGTGCAGCCATCGCATCGACAATCTTTTCATCGACCGCAACTTCCGGAAAATCCTTCGCCACCTTGCGGAATTCGCGCAGAAACAGGCCGTCGGAAATGCGCAGCACGTTGGCCTTGTGCACGGCGGTGATTTTTTTGCCGCGCGTCATTGCGCATTCGAAGGCGCGGCGCGCGATGCGCTCGCAGCATTTGGCGGTGACTCGGCGCACCGCCATTGCCATGTCCTCGGTCGGCATGAATTCGCCGATGCCCATGTGCATGTTGCGGTCGGCGTAGAAGCCCTCGGTACATTCGCGGAAAATGATCAGATCAACCGGCTTGCCGGTGAGACCGTTGCCGAGCCGCGAGCGTGCCGGGCGGATGTTGGCATAGAGATCGAGCTTGGTGCGCATCTCCCCCGACGGGTTGATGCCGCCCTGTTCGCGGTCCGGGTAATCGAGGTGCGATACCGGACCCAGCAATACACCGGCGGCGGCGCGCGCGGCGGTCATCACGCGCGGCGGCAGCGTCGTGCCCTCCTTTTTCAGTGTGACGAAGCCGATTTCGTCGCGTTGCCATTCAAGGCCGAGTCTGTACAGCGCATTGGCGCGGTCGAGCACGGTGAGTGTGGCTTGCGAGATTTCGGGGCCGATGCCGTCGCCGGGCAGAACGAGGATTTTCATGCGAACTCCGTGACTGGAAACCGCGCGCGCGGGGCGCAGCGAAAGGGGCGAATGTTATCACGCGTGCGGCGCGTGCAATGGCCGGCGGGCGCGCAGCGTCGCGGTGAACGCGGTAAACTTGCGCCCGGTTTTGCGTTCACATGGAATTTTCAATATGGCCCTGCAACCCTTTCATCTGGCATTTCCGGTCGATGATCTGGCCAAGGCGCGCGCCTTTTACGGCGGCCTGATGGGCTGCCCCGAGGGGCGCTCCTCGCCCGAATGGGTCGATTTCGATTTTTACGGTCACCAGATCGTCGCCCATCTGTGCCCTGACGAGGCTGGTCACCGCAATACCAGCGCGGTTGACGGCGACAATGTGCCGGTGCGGCATTTCGGCGTCGTGCTGACGATGGAACAGTGGGATGTGCTGGCCGACAAATTGCGCCGCGCCGGCACGAAATTCGTGATCGAGCCGCATGTTCGTTTCAAGGGCCAGGTCGGCGAGCAGGCGACCATGTTTTTCCTCGATCCCTGCGGCAATGCGCTCGAATTCAAGGCCTTCAAGAACATGGCCAGCCTGTTCGCTAAATAGCCGCTTCACATGGCGGTTGGCGGCGTTCCCGCAGCGCCGTATCATGCATGACCGCAGCAAAAAGAATAGCCAAGGAGGATTCATGAAAACAGTGATGAAACTGCTCGCGCTGGCCGCTGCCGCGGTTTGCGCGCTGGGCGCACAGGCGCAGGTAAAGACCAACATCTTTATCGCGTCAGGCCCCACAACCGGCGTCTATTACCCGCTGGGCGGCGGGCTCGCCGACGTGCTGACCAAATTTTTGCCGAACCTCAACGCAACCGCCGGCACCACCGACGGTTCGATGGCCAATCTGCTGCTGATCAACCAGGGCAAGGCGCAGGTCGGTTTTACCATGGCGGACGCCGGCTGGGACGCCTACAAGGGGCAGCAGAAATTCCAGGGCAAGCCGGTCGATCTGCGCGCGCTGATGGTGCTGTATCCCAATCGCATGCATGTGGTGACGGTCGAGGGCACGGGCATCAGCAAGATGGCGGACCTCAAGGGCAAGCGCGTGTCCACCGGCGCGCCCAACAGCGCGACGCAGATCATGGCCTACCGTGTGCTTGAAGCGTACGGCATCGATCCGGAAAAAGACATCGTGCGCGAACGGCTTGATCCGGGCAAATCGGCCGACGCGATCAAGGACGGCAAACTCGACGCATTTTTCTGGGTCGGCGGTATTCCGACGCCGGCGGTGACCGATCTGGGCGCGACGCCCGGCGTGAAACTCAAGCTGATCGATCATGCCGACGCGATCGAGGCGATGGTGAAGAAGTACGGGCCGCTTTACGTGAAGGACGTGATACCGGCAAAAGCCTATCCCGGCCAGGACGCGCCGAACCAGATTGCGACGGTGTGGAACGTGCTGGTCACCGACTCGAAGATGAGCGATCAGCTTGCCTACGATATCGTCAAGACCGTCTTCGAGCACAAGGACGATCTGGTTCGCGTGCATGCCGAGGCGAAGAATTTCGATTTCCGCTACCAGACGCCGGGCGCGGCGGTGGTGCCGTTTCATCCCGGCGCGAAAAAGTATTTCGCCGAGAAAGGCGTCAAGCTTCCCTAGCGGTTACGGCAGCGAGCAAGCCTCCGCTACGCGCGGAACGGGCTGCCGTGGCAGACGGTGTGATGGGGGCGGCATGCTATGATGCCGCCCAGTTTAGCGGGGAAGCAGGCCACGATGAGCGACAACTCGAAACCGCAGTACCCGGATGAAGCGGTCATATCCGAGGAGGCGCTGAAAAAAGCCGAAGAGTACATCGAAGAAGAAGAAGGCGCGATCAACAAGCTGCCCGGCGCGCTCGGCACCATCACCACCGCGCTCGCGGTGATCATGTCGCTGTTTCACCTCTACGCCGCCTATGCCACCATGCCGACGCATGTGTTGCGCGGCATCCACGTCGCTTTCGTGCTTTTTCTCGGCTTTCTGCTATTCCCGATTGCCAAGCGTTTTCGTCACCGCGTGTGCTGGTGGGACTGGCTGGCGGCGGCATTGTCCCTCGTCATTGTCGGCAACATGCTGTTCGGCGGCGACGCCTTTCTCGAGCGTGCGATCGAGCCGACGCTGTGGGACAAGATACTCGGCGTCGCCCTGATCCTGCTGGTGCTCGAAGCGGCGCGCCGCACTTCGGGCTGGATCATGCCGTTTATCTGCGTGATCTTTCTCGTCTACGCGCTGACCGGCCAGTATCTGCCGCCGCCGTGGACGCATTTCGGCCAGGATATCGGCCGCATCGTCGGCCACATGTACATGACGCTGGAGGGTATTTTCGGCGTTGCCATCGACGTTTCATCCTCGCTGATCATCCTGTTCACGATTTACGGCGCCTTCCTGCAGTATTCGGGCGCCGGCAAATTTTTCATCGATTTTTCGTTTGCAGCGATGGGCGGCAAGCCGACCGGCGCGGGGCGCACCATCGTGCTGGCCTCCTTCCTGCTGGGCGGCCCTTCCGGCAGCGGCGTGGCGACCACCGTGACGCTGGGCACGGTCGCCTATCCGATGCTGATGAAAGCCGGCTACGGCAAGGAGGCCGCGGGTGGACTGCTCGCCGCCGGCGGCCTCGGCGCGATTATTTCGCCGCCGGTGCTGGGCGCCGCGGCGTTCCTGATTGCGCAGTTTCTCAACATCTCCTATCTCGACGTCATATTAATGGCGACGATACCGACCTTGCTCTACTACTTCGCGCTGTTCCTGATGGTCGAGATCGACGCACGCAAGTTCGGCATGCCGAATGTCATTATCGAAAAGCACGCGACGATCGGCGTGCTCACGCGCAATTACTGGTTTCATTTCCTGTCGCTGATCGCGATCATATTCTTCATGGTGATCGGCTTTTCGCCGGCGGTGTCGGTGTTCTGGGCCACCGCGGTGTCCTTCCTGTGCAGTTTCCTGCATGTCGAATGCGCGCTGATTCCCTACGACGCATTCCGTGCCGCCGGTGCGGGTCGACGCACCGAACTTTTCCGCAATTCCGGCCTGATCAAGGCGCTCGAAGCCGGCTCGGTCGGCATGCTGAGCGTTGGCGCGACCTGCGCTGCCGCCGGCATCATCGTCGGTGTGGTGACGCTGACCGGGCTCGGTCTGAAATTCAGCTCGATCGTCCTGCAGTACGCGGAGTCGTGTACGCACGCGATCGTCGGCCTGATGGTGACGATGGGGTTCGACCAGAGCGCGAGCCTGGTGCATCAGGTGCAGTTGCTGATGACGGCGCTTTTCACGTCGCTGATCGTGTGGATCGTCGGCCTCGCCGTGCCGGTCACCGCCAGCTATATCATTTGCGCGGTGATCGCGGCGCCGGCGTTGATCCAGCTCGGCGTCGCCGATTACGCGGCGCACATGTTCATCTTCTATTACGCGGTGCTGTCGGAAGTATCGCCGCCGACCGCGCTGTCGCCGTTTGCGGCGGCGGCGATCACCGGCGGCGACCCGTACAAGACCACGCTGCAGTCGTGGAAGTACACCATGCCGGCGTTCCTGGTGCCGTTCATGTTCGTGCTCGATCCGTCGGGCCTCGGACTGCTGCTGATGGGCTCATTCAAGAATCTTGCGCAGGCGCCCTGGGGCCAGATCGCGCTGGTCAGCATCACCGCAATGATCGGCATCGCTGCGCTGGCCGCCGGCGTGCAGAACTGGTTGTTCCGCAAGACTTCGGCGCCGGTGCGCTGGCTGTTGATCATTGCGGGGCTCGCCTTGATGTACCCGACGGAGTTTCTGGATTACGTCGGCATCGCGCTGATCGCGGTCGCCATCGCCATCCAGAAAATGCACAAGCCTGCGGGCCATGCTGCGGCGTGACCGCGACGCTGTTTATCCGTTTTCCGGCCGGCGCGGTATCGCCGAACCTGCGCTGCCCCGGCTGCCGTCATTCCAGGCGCGCGTGGCGACGCCGTTCGCCGTGCTCGGTATACGCACTGCGGGCAACCTGCTGACGGACATCGAGTACCTGCCGCGCGGCGCGGCGACGCTGGCGCCGCTCAATCGAGTGGCCGAAGAGGCCTGTCGCCAGATCGGGCGTTATCTCGATGATCCGGAATTTGCATTTGATTTGCCGTTGCAAATTAACGGCACAGCGTTCCGCCGGCGGGTGTGGCAGGCCATCTGCAAAATTCCGGGGGGCCGCACGCTGACCTATGGCGAGATTGCGCGCAGCATCGGCAGCGCGCCGCGCGCGGTCGGCGGCGCCTGCGGCGCCAATCGCATTCCGCTGGTGATTCCATGCCACCGCGTGGTGGCGGCCGGCGGTATCGGCGGTTTCATGCATGCGCGCGGCGGCGCGCCGATCGCGATCAAACAATGGCTGCTCGCGCACGAACATGCCGGATGATCTGCTCGACGAATTCTGCGACGCGCTGTGGCTGGAGGACGGTCTTTCGCGCAACACGCTCGACAGCTATCGGCGCGACCTGACGCAGTTTCAGGCCTGGCTTGCGAGGTCGCATGGCCGCAGCTTGCTTGAAGCAGCACACAGCGATCTGCTTGCTTATCTGGCGCACAAGGTTGCCGCCCGCGCCAAGGCCACCAGCACTAGCCGCCTGTTGTCGAGCCTGAAACGCTTTTACCAATACGCGCTGCGCCAGAACAAAATAACAGCCGATCCCAGTCTCGATATCGACGCGCCCAAGCTGCCGCGCGGCCTGCCGAAGAGTCTGACCGAGGACGACGTCGAAAAACTGCTGGCCGCGCCGGCGGTCGAAGACCCGCTTGGCCTGCGCGACCGCGCGATGCTTGAAGTGCTTTATGCCAGCGGTCTGCGCGTGTCCGAACTGGTAACGCTGAAAGCCGCGCAGGTCAGCCAGGACATGGGTGTGGTGCGCATCCTCGGCAAGGGCTCGAAAGAGCGTCTGGTGCCGCTTGGCGAAGAGGCGCTGGCGTGGGTGCGGCGTTATCTCAAAGACGCGCGCCCGTTGATTTTGGGCGGGCGCAGCGCGGACGCCTTGTTCGTCACCGCGCGCGCGGCGGCAATGACGCGCCAGTCGTTCTGGCATCTGCTCAAACGCTATGCGCTGCTTGCCGGATTGAGGAAGGCAATTTCTCCGCACACGCTGCGCCACGCCTTCGCCACCCATCTGCTTAATCACGGCGCCGATCTGCGCGTGGTGCAGATGCTGCTCGGGCATTCGGATATTTCAACCACGCAGATTTATACGCACGTTGCGCGCGAACGCCTGAAGCAACTGCACGCCAAACATCATCCGCGCGGGTAATCGTTCGGCTTCAGTCGCGTTTGCCGCGTTCGATCGTGATGCCGAGTTTCTTGACGTTGCGCAGCGCGCCGAGCTTGGCGATGCTGAGCCTGACCCACGGCGCCCTGAATTCGCCGAGGATGATGTCGGCGATGGTCTCGCCGGCTTTTTCGAGCAGCTGGAAATGCTCATCGCGAAACAGCTGTTCGATGCGGCCGACGATCTTGCTGTAATCGATCGTGTCCTTGATCTTGCCGCTTTTCGCCGCGTGTTCGCCGGGCAGGCCGACCTCGATATCGAGCTGGATGGTTTGTGCCACCGTCTGCTCCCACGCGTAAATGCCGATGCGCGTTTCGATCCTGAATTCGGAAATGAAAATGGTGTCCATGCGGGAAGAGGGGCGGGGTTGGGGGCGGCCGCGGCGCGACGGCCTGCTACAATTGACGCTTATTTTAAGTGAATTCCTCCGATGGCAATAGCAGCGGTCGTGATCGCGTATCTGATCGGCTCGGTTTCGTTCGCGGTGGTGGTCAGTCGCGTGATGAAACTGCCGGACCCGCGTACCTACGGTTCGAACAATCCGGGCGCCACCAATGTGCTGCGCACCGGTCGCAAGTTCGCTGCCGCGCTGACGCTGCTCGGCGATTGCGCCAAAGGCTGGTTCGCGGTGTTTGTAGCCGCGCAGTGGCTGGCCGGTGCCGCGCCGCCGATTGAAGCGATGGCTGCGGCCGCGGTAGCGGTGATCATCGGGCATATGTATCCGCTGTTCTACCGTTTTCAGGGCGGCAAGGGGGTCGCGACCGCGCTTGGCGTGCTGCTCGGGCTCAACCTGTGGCTGGGCGGCGGCGTGCTGGCGACGTGGGTGATCATCGCGTTCTTCTTCCGCATCTCTTCGCTCGCCGCGTTGATCGCCGCAGTGTCGGCGCCGGCGTATTGTTTTCTGCTCTACGGCCCGCACCCGTTTACCGCGGCGTGCTCGGTGATGGCGTTGCTGCTGCTGTGGCGGCACAAGACGAACATCAAGAATCTGCTCGCCGGCAGCGAGCCGCGCATCGGCGCCAAACGCGCCTGACGCTGCCGGTTCATCGCGCATGAAAGTGATCGTCCTCGGCGCCGGCGTCGTCGGCATCGCCAGCGCATGGTATCTCTGCCAGTGCGGCCACGAGGTCACGGTGATCGACCGGCAATTCGCGCCGGGTCTGGAAACCAGTTTTGCCAACGGCGGCCAGATCTCGGTCAGTCATGCCGAACCGTGGGCCAATCCGCGCGCGCTCGGTCAGATTATCAAATGGCTCGGGCGCGAAGATGCGCCGCTGTTGTTTCGCCTTCGCGCCGATCCCTTGCAATGGCGCTGGGGCGCGCGTTTTCTGTTTGAGTGTTTGCCGTGGCGCACGCGCCATAACATCGCCGCCATCATCAAACTGGCGTTGTACAGCCGCGCGGCGCTCAAAGCGTTGCGCGCTGGTGCCGCTCTTGAATATGACCATGCCGAGCGCGGCATCCTGCATTTTTATACCGACGCCGCGCAATTCGAGGCGGCGCGACAGGTGGTCGGCCTGATGAATGAGTTCGGTTGCGAACGTACGCTGAAGACCCCGCAGGAAATGGTCGCGCTCGAACCGGCGCTGGCGCATGCGGCGCCGCGCATCGTTGGCGGCGATCATGCGGCCGACGACGAATCCGGGGACGCCAGCGCGTTTACGCAGCGTCTGGCCGCGCGTTGCTTCGAACGCGGCGTTGAATTCCGTCACGCGCTCACGATCAGCGCCATTGATGCGGCTGGCGGGGCGATCACCGGCGTGCGTGCGCGGAATGGCGACGGTGTCGAGACCACTGTTCGCGGCGACGCGTATGTGGTGGCGCTCGCCAGTTGCAGCGCGAAGCTGCTGCGGCCGCTCGGCCTGTCGTTGCCGATTTATCCGGTCAAGGGTTATTCATTGACCATCCCGGTTGCCGATTCGGATGCGGCGCCATACACCAGCCTGACCGACGACGAGTACAAGATCGTGTTTTCGCGGCTGGGGCAGCGCTTGCGCGTCGCCGGCACTGCCGAACTCAATGGCTATGACAACACGCTCAACGCGGCGCGCTGTGACGCGATACTCGAGCGCGCACGGGATCTGTTTCCGCTGGCCGGTGATTTCCGGCACGCGACACGCTGGTGCGGCTTGCGGCCGGCGACCCCGTCGAACCTGCCGTATGTGGGCGGCACCCACTACCGCAATTTGTTTTTGAATACCGGGCACGGCACGCTTGGCTGGACCCTGGCCTGCGGATCGGGACGGTTGCTCGCCGATCTTGTGTCCGCTCGCGCGACCGAGGTCGATCCCGCGCCCTATCGCTTTTCGCGTTGACCGGCTTTACGCGCTGACCGGTTCGAGCGCCGACAGGTCCCAGCGCGGCCTGACCGAGAAACCCTGCGCGTCAGTTGCCTGGCGTTGCAACGGCGCATTGCGCAGCCGCATTGCCGCGGCGAATGCAATCATGGCGCCGTTGTCGGTGCAGAATTCCGGCGCCGGATAAAACACCTCGCAGCCCGCGGGAGCTGCGGCGGCGGTCAGTTTTGCGCGCAACTCGCGGTTGGCACCGACGCCGCCGGCGACAACCAGGCGCGTGAGTCCGCCGCGCGCGAGCGCAGCGATCGATTTGGCCACCAGCACATCGACGATCGCAGCCTGAAATTCCGCCGCCACGTCAGCGCGTGCCTGGGCATCCAACGCACGGTTTTTCACTTGCAGCATCACCGCGGTTTTTAATCCGCTGAAACTGAAATCGAGGTCATTGCTGTGCAGCATAGGCCGCGGCAGCTTGATGTGTCCGGCGCGCCCCTGTTCGGCCAGCCGCGCGATCTGCGGTCCGCCCGGATAACCGATCCCGAGCAACTGGGCGGTCTTGTCGAAGGCCTCGCCGGCTGCATCATCGAGCGTTTCGCCCATCAGTTCGTAGAGGCCGACACCGCCGACGCGCATGAGCTGGGTGTGTCCGCCGGACACCAGCAGGGCGATAAACGGAAAGGCCGGCGCCGGCCGTTCCATCAGCGGCGCGAGCAGATGGCCTTCGAGATGATGAATGCCGACGGCCGGGATGCCGAGCGACCAGGCCAGCCCCTGCGCGATGCTGGCGCCCACTAACAAGGCGCCGGCCAGACCGGGCCCGGCCGTATAAGCTACAGCGTCGAGGTCGTCCAAGGTGGCGCAGGCCTCGGCCAGCACGGTGCGGGTCAGCGGCAGCACCCGCCGTATATGGTCGCGGGAAGCGAGTTCCGGCACCACGCCGCCGTATTCGGCGTGCAGCGCCGCCTGGGTATGCAGGGCGTGGGCGCGCAGACCCCGGACATCGTCGTAGAGCGCGATACCGGTCTCGTCGCAGGAGGTTTCGATGCCGAGGATGAGCATGGGAGCGGTGAAAATGTCGCCTGAATCAGTGCTTTGACAAGGCAAAAGCCGCTGCTATAATACGCGCCTTTCCGAATTTCCGACTGGGTAACCGCTTTATGCCGACCGTACGCGTCAAGGAAAACGAGCCGTTCGAAGTGGCGATGCGCCGCTTCAAGCGCACCATTGAAAAAACCGGGCTGCTGACGGAATTGCGCGCGCGCGAATTCTACGAGAAGCCGACCTCGGAGCGTAAGCGCAAGCACGCTGCGGCGGTGAAGCGTCACTACAAGCGCCTGCGCGCGCACATGCTGCCGCCGAAGATGTATTAAGAGTTTTTCGGGACACAGTTTTCAGCGGATGCGGGCATTGCCCGCATTTTGCTTTCTGGGCCCCGGCGTTTTCAACGCTGAATCCGGAGTATCGCCGCCATGTCGCTTAAAGTCCGCATCACCGACGATATGAAAACCGCCATGCGCGCCAAGGATGCGGCGCGTCTCGGCGCGATCCGCCTCTTGCAGGCCGCGATCAAGCAGAAGGAAGTCGATGAGCGCGTCGAACTCGCCGACGCCGATGTCATTTCAATCATCGACAAGATGATCAAGCAGCGCCGCGATTCGATCGCACAGTTCGAAAAGGGCGGCCGCCAGGATCTCGCCGATCAGGAAAAATTCGAGGTTGGCATTTTGCAGGCGTACATGCCGCAGGCGCTGTCGGCGGCCGAGATCGATGCCGAAATCGCAGCCGCTATCCAGTCTACCGGCGCGAAGGCAATGGCCGACATGGGCAAGGTGATGGCAGCGTTGAAACCCAAGCTGGCCGGCAAAGCTGATATGGGCAAGGTCTCGGCGCAGATCAAGGCCAAGCTCGCCGGCTAGACGCAGTTTTCGCCCGCGCCGGTGGCGGCGCGGTAATCGACTATTATTGAGATTGTGGAGGCGCTGCGGATGGAGTGTTGCCCGATCCGCCATCCTCGGTCCCCAATCGTCCCTATCCTCGCGCCTTGATACCCCAATCCTTCATCCAGGACCTGCTCAACCGCGTCGATATTGTCGATGTGGTCGAGCGCTATGTGCCGCTCAAGCGCGCGGGTGCGAATTACGTCGCCTGCTGTCCGTTTCACAGCGAAAAATCGCCGTCGTTTACGGTCAGCCAGACCAAACAGTTCTACTATTGCTTCGGTTGCGGCGCACACGGTACCGCGGTCGGCTTTCTGATCGAATACACCGGCGTCGGCTTTGTCGAGGCAGTCAAGGATCTGGCACAGACGGCCGGCATGCAGGTGCCGGAAACCAAATTCGAAAAGCCGCGCAATAAAACGGAAGAAGGCGACGATCTCTACACTGTGTTGCTGAAAGCTGCGCAGTATTACCGCCAGCAACTCAAGGAGACACCGCGCGCAATTGAATATCTCAAGAAGCGCGGCATGTCGGGCGAGGTGGCGAAGGAATTTGGCGTCGGTTATGCGCCCGGCGGCTGGCAGAATCTGCAGGCCGCGTTTACCGACTACAACGCCAAAGCGCTGGTGGCCGCAGGCCTCGTCATCCAGAGCGACGAAGGCAAACGTTACGACCGTTTTCGCGACCGCATCATGTTTCCGATCGTCGATCCGCGCGGCCACATCATCGGCTTCGGCGGCCGCGTGCTCGATCAGGGCGAGCCGAAATATCTGAATTCGCCGGAGACCGCGCTGTTCGAGAAGGGCCGCGAACTCTACGGCTTGTATCAGGGCCGACGCGCCATTCGCGAAGCGGGGCGCGTCATTGTGGTCGAGGGTTATATGGATGTGGTGGCACTCGCGCAGCACGGCGTCGGCTATGCGGTGGCCACGCTCGGCACCGCGACCACGCCGACGCATGTGCAGAAGCTGCTGCGCCAGACCGAGGAAATCGTGTTCTGTTTCGACGGCGACAGCGCCGGCCGGCGCGCCGCCTGGCGCGCGCTTGAAAACAGTCTCGAGCATCTGGTTGACGGCAAACAGCTGTCCTTTTTGTTCCTGCCGCAGGGCGAAGACCCGGATACCTTCGTGCGCAAGGAAGGCAAGGAAAAATTCGAAAAAATGCTCGGCGAGGCGAAGCCGTTGTCACATTTTCTGCTTGAACATTTGAAGTCGCAGGTCGATATGCAAACGCCCGAAGGCCGCGCGAAACTGCTGCAGGAGGCGGCGCCGCGTATCAAGCAGGTCGCCGCGCCTTTGCTGTCGCTGATGCTGCGCAAGCAGCTGGCCCTGCTCGCGGGAATTTCGCAGCAGGAACTTGACGGACAGTTCCAGATCAAATCGACGGCGCCGAAACCGCCGCCGCCGCGCAAGAGTCCGCCGGTGCGGCAATCGCTGGCGCGCAAATTGATCGAACTCGTGATGCTGCATCCGGAATTCGCGCGCGACGTTAATCCCGCCGCCTTGCATGCGGTGGACGACGCGGCTGAAGATGCCGTCGCACTGAAAACACTGGCAGCGTTGCTTGATGCCGCGGCCTCCGGCAACACGGTGGTCAATTGGCCCGAGTATTTTCGCGATACCGAACATGCCGACCTCTTGCTGCAAATCGAGCCCGCCCTGCTCAAGCGTCAGGACGCGGACTGGAGCGAAGCCGAATTGCGCGCCGAATTCAGCGATGGCTGGCGTCAGTTGAATCAGCGCATCGAATTGGCGCGGCAGTCTGAAAGCATTCAGAAACATGGACTTACCGGCGAGGATTTGGATCGCCTGCGGGTCGCGAAAGGCGTTGGCGGGCCCAAAGTAAACGGGTAAGACCCCGTGATATTTGATAAAATTGCGGGTTTTTCAGCTCACTTCACCTGATAGGCGAGACCGGTTATGGCGAAACAGAAAAAGGCGGCAAAACCGAAAGCACCCGCGCGTAAAAAGCCGGCCGCGAAAAAACCGCTCGCAGCCAAGCGCAAACCGGCCAAGGTCAAAAAGCCCGCGCCCAAAAAAGCAGCGGCCAAAGCCGCGCGTGCGGCTGAAAAGCTAAAGCAGCCGAAAACCCTGACACCCAAGCAATTTGCGGCCAAGCTGCGCGCCGACAAGAAAGACGCCAAAGCCCGCGAAAAAGCCGACAAGCAACAGCAGCAGGCCGCCGCTGCAGCAGCCGCACCCGCCGTCGATGCCAAGGGCAAAACCCGTCAGCGGCTGACCGCCAAGGAAAAGGCGCTGGTGCGCGAATTCGAACGCAAGGAACTCTCGCCGCTCGAAGCCGAGGCGCGCCGTTCGCGCCTGAAGAACCTGATCATGCTCGGCAAGGAACGCGGTTACCTGACCTATGCCGAGGTCAACGACCACCTGCCCGACGACATGATGGACGCCGAGCAGATCGAAAACATCATCGGCATGATCAACGACATGGGCCTGAACGTCTATGACGAGGCGCCCGATGCCGAAACCCTGCTGATGTCGGATGCGACGCCGGCGGCGACCGACGAGGACGTCGTCGAAGAAGCCGAACGCGCGCTGACCACCGTTGATTCCGAATTCGGCCGCACCACCGACCCGGTGCGCATGTACATGCGCGAGATGGGCTCGGTCGAATTGCTGACGCGCGAGGGCGAAATCGAAATCGCCAAGCGCATCGAAGACGGCCTGAAGCACATGATCCAGGCGATATCCGCCTGCCCGACGACGATCGCCGAAATTCTTTCGCTCGCCGACCGCATCGAGAAGGATGAAATCCGCGTCGATGACGTGGTGGACGGCCTGGTCGACCCGACTGCCGATGAACTCGCCGCCGAAGACGACGACGAGGAAGAAGAAGAAGCCGACGACGAGGCGATCGAAGAAGAGGAAATGAGCGAGGAAGAGCAGGCCGCGGTGCAGACCGCCGACCTCTTGCGCCTGAAGGAAGAATCGCTCAAGCGCTTCGCCGTGATCCGCAACCTCTACACCAAGATGTTGCGCGCGCTGGCCAAGGACGGCCCGCGCAGCAAGGCCTATCTGCAGTCGCGCGACCAGATTTCGAACGAGCTGACCAACATCCGTTTCGGCGCCAAGCAGGTCGAGGCGCTGTGCGACAGTCTGCGCAAGCTGGTCGAGCGCGTGCGTGCGCACGAGCGCGCGATCATGGATCTTTCGATCAACAAGGCGAAAATGCCGCGCCAGCACTTCATCAAGGAGTTCCCGGGCAAGGAGAGCAACCTGCGCTGGGCAGCCAATGAAGTGGCGGCGGGCAAGCCGTGGAGTGCCACGCTCGAGCGTTTCGTGCCCGGCATCGTCGAGCAGCAACAGAAACTGATCGACCTGCAGAAGTCGGTTGGCATTCCGATCAAGGACCTCAAGGAAATCAACCGCCAGATGTCGACCGGCGAGGCCAAGGCCCGTCGCGCCAAACGCGAGATGACCGAAGCCAACCTGCGTCTGGTGATTTCGATCGCGAAGAAATACACCAACCGCGGCCTGCAGTTCCTCGATCTCATTCAGGAAGGCAACATCGGCCTGATGAAGGCGGTGGACAAATTCGAATACCGCCGTGGTTACAAATTTTCGACCTATGCGACGTGGTGGATCCGCCAGGCCATCACGCGTTCGATCGCCGACCAGGCGCGCACGATCCGCATTCCGGTGCACATGATCGAAACGATCAACAAGATGAACCGCATCTCGCGGCAGATTCTGCAGGAAACCGGCTCGGAGCCGGATCCTGCATTGCTCGCCGAGAAGATGGAAATGCCGGAAGAGAAGATCCGGAAGATCCTCAAGATCTCGAAGGAACCGATCTCGATGGAGACGCCGATCGGTGACGACGACGATTCGCATCTCGGCGATTTCATCGAGGATCAGACCACCATGGCGCCGTCGGACTCGGCGGTGTATGCGAGCCTGCGCGATGCCACCAAGGACGTGCTCGACACGCTGACGCCGCGCGAAGCCAAGGTGCTGCGCATGCGCTTCGGCATCGAGATGAACACGGATCACACGCTCGAAGAGGTCGGCAAGCAGTTCGACGTCACGCGCGAACGCATCCGCCAGATCGAGGCGAAGGCGCTGCGCAAGCTGCGCCATCCGTCGCGTTCGGAGCGTCTGCGCAGCTTCCTCGATACCGAGGGCTGACCGCTGGCAGCGTACGCGCGCGATCGTGCTACGCGAACTGCTGCGTTCCCTGTTCAAGCCGGCGGCGACGCGCCTGATCGCGCGCGGGCTCGCGCTGCGGCAGCGCGGCGAATTGCCTGAGGCCGAGCGCGTGTTGCGCGAGGCCGCCGCGCTTTTTCCACGCGATGCCGTTGCTGCCGTGAATCTCGCACTGGTCCTGCTCGAACAGCATCAAGTAACTGCCGGCGCCGCCGAACTCGAACGCGCGCTGCAACTCGACCCCGCCAACGGCGCGGCCCATTACAACCTCGCCAATCTGCTGCGCGCGTCAGGCCGCCATGACGACGCCATCGACCATTACACGCGGGCGGCAGAGGCGCAGCTGCCGGTGGTGCAGGCAAGGCAGGAACTGATGTTCGCGCTGCTCGAGGTCTGCGACTGGACGCGAGCGCAGTCCCAAGCCGAACGACTGCGCGCGCATTGCCGCCAACAATCCCCTGGCTGGGAACGCGCCATTGCGCCGCTCACGGCAACCTATCTCGAACTCGACGCGGACGCCTGCAAACAGGTGGCGGCCTGGCACGCGACCGAGGCCGCGCGCGGCGCCACGCCAATCCGGCGTGCAGCGCTGTCAAACGGTGACACACGCCTGCGCATCGGTTATTGCTCGCCGGATTTTCGCGATCATCCGGTGGGTCAGTTGATCAGCGCGGCCTTGCCCTTGCATGATCGCGCGCACTTTGAGGTCTGCGTTTATTCCTATGGCGCCGACGACGGCAGCACTTACCGCCGGGACGTTGCACAGGGCGCGGATCGGTTCGTCGATGTGGCCGGTTTGAGCGATGTCGATGCGGCGGCAGCGATCGCGGCGGATGGAGTGCACATTCTGATCGATCTCGCCGGCCACACCACCGGCGGGCGTCTTGGCATATTCGCACGGCGGCCGGCACCGTTGCAGGCGCACTATCTCGGTTATGCCGCTACCACCGGTGCCGCTTACATCGATTACTTCATCAGCGACGCCATCGCCACGCCGCCGGAACTGGGGTCTGCGTTTACCGAACAACTGGCCTGTGTGCCGGGTTGCTTCATGCTGAGCGGCGGCGCGCCGCCGCCGGTTGCGGTGGCGCCGTCGCGCGCAGCAGCAGGGCTGCCCGATAATGTCACCGTGTTCGCCGCCTTCACCAACGCATCACGCATCACCCGCGATGTATTTGGTTTGTGGCTCGAAATATTACGCGCGGTGCCCGACAGCGTGTTGTGGTTGAAGCAGGCCAATGCCTTGACGACGCAAAACCTGCTTACGGCGGCACGCGACGCGGGCATCGCGCCCGAGCGCCTGCATTTTGCGCAGCGCCTAGCCGACAAGGCGGGGCACATAGCGCGACTTGCGCTCGCGAATCTGGCGCTCGACACCATCGGCTGGCACAACGGTCACAGCACGACCAACGACCTGTTGTGGGCCGGCCTGCCGGTGCTGACGGCACCGGGTCGCACGTTCGCATCGCGCGTCGGTGCCAGCCTGGTGACGGCGGCGGGTCTGCCGGAACTGGTTGCGCGCGATACGCGCGATTACGTCAACATCGCGATAAATCTCGGCAACGATCGCGCGCAATGCGCGGCGCTCAAACAGCGCCTGTCCGTCAATCGGGCGCATGCGCTGTTTTTCGACGGCCACCGTGTTGTCGCAGGGCTCGAAGCGGTCTATCAGGAAATGTGGCGCATTCACCGCAGCAGCAGTTTGCCGCAGGCCATACGGATCGCATAAGTGCCGCGCGAAAGTCTCAGGCGCGGCGGCTGTGCTCCACGCCACACCGTTATAATAAGAACCGCGGGCCCTTAGCTCAGTCGGTTAGAGCAGCGGACTCATAATCCGTTGGTCCTCGGTTCAAGTCCGAGAGGGCCCACCACCCGTACAGTAGATGAGCTGCCCGTCGGTGATTTGACCGGGCGTGCCGGCGGTGCCATCCGCAGCGTTGTAGCAGGAGGGGCAATGAAAACTGGTAACGGCATGGCAATGTCGGCGGCGACCGGCTTGCTGCTGTACGCGGTAACGGTATCCGGAGCCGCTTATCCGGACAAGCCGTTGCGCTGGGTGGTGCCCTCGGTCGCCGGCGGCGCCACCGATACCACCACGCGCATCATCGCGCCCAAACTCGGCGAAGCCCTCGGGCAGAACGTCGTCATCGAAAACAAGGGCGGCGCCAGCGGCAACATCGGCGCGGAATTCGTTGCGCGCGCCGCGCCCGACGGCTACACCTTTTTGACCGCGATCGCTTCGAATGCCAGCAACGTCGCTTTGATGAAAAAAGTACCGTTTGATCTGGTGCGCGACTTTGCGCCGGTCTCGCTGATGGTGACGGTGCCGGAGATGATCCTGTCGCATCCTTCGTTGCCGGCGAAAAACGTGCGCGAACTGATTGCATTGGCGAAAGCGCATCCGGGCCAGTTGCAGTATTCCACCGGTGGCATCGGTTCCATCCAGCACATGGGCATGGAGTTATTTCTGCTGACCACCGGCACGAAGATGATGCATGTGCCGTACAAGGCGACGCATCCGGCGCTGATCGATGCCCTCGCCGGACAGGTGCCGATCACGGTGGTGGCGAGCCTGACCGGTTTGCCGCATGTCCGCAGCGGCCGTTTGCGCGGCTACGGCATTACCAGCGCCAAACGCATGTCGATTGCACCCGATATCCCGACCATCGCCGAGCAGGGTGTCGAAGGCTACGAGGCGGTGCAGTGGTTCGGCATACTCGCGCCGGCCGGAACTTCGCGCGAAATCGTCATGAAACTGCATGCCGCAGTAACCCGCACGCTGCAAGATCCGGAAATCAGAAAACGTTTTATGGACGACGGCGCCGAGATCACGCCGAGTGCGACGCCCGAGGAATTCGGCAGCATGGTGCGCAGCGAAGTGGCGAAATGGGCGCGCGTGGTCAGGGAAGCGCGCATTCAGGCGGAATAATCGGCGGGCGGGGGCAGGCAGTGGCGGTGATTCTGGATTACGCAACCATGGACGGCGCATTGTCGATGCGCGAGGTGATCGATTTGCTCGAACGCGCGCTGACGCATGAGGCGGCCGGCCGCACCGATGTCTCGCCCAAGTACATCACCGAGTTCACCGGCGGCGCGATGCGCATGCTGGTCGCCGCCGATCACGCAGCCGGTTATCTCGCGACCAAGGCTTATCATTCGATCGACGGTGCCGGTGTGCGCTATGTCGTCACGCTCTATCGTTTGCGGGACGGCGCGTTGCTGGCCTGGCTCGACGGCCAGTTGATCACGGATCTCAGAACCGGCGGCGCCAGCGGCGTGATCGCGCGCAGGGTGCCGATCGCAGGACCGGTGACGGTCGGCATCATCGGTTCCGGCAATCAGGCGCGCATGCAGCTCGAAAGCCTCGCCGCCGTTTACGACGTCAGAGCCGCGACTGTATACAGTCCGACGCCCGCCAATCGCGAGGCCTGTGCGCGCGCGATGACGCAGAAGCTCGGCATCCCTGTGACGCCGGTAGCGACGGCAGAGGCGGCCGCGCGCGGCCACAAGGTGGTGGCCGCGGCGAGCAGCGCACGCGGCAAAGAGCCGGTGCTGCAGGGCGCCTGGCTGACCGATTGCCGGTTGCTGTGCGCGGTCGGTAATACGCGCAAGCAGTTTGCCGAGGCGGATATCGAATGTTTTCGCCGTGCCGCGCTGGTAGTGGCCGATTCGCCGCATGCGCAGCACGAAGCCGGTGATCTGATTCAGGCGGCGCAGGCGGGCGCGCTGCCGGCGGACAAACTGACCACGCTCGCCCAGATCGTCGCCGGCCGGGCGGCAGTGCCGGCCAAGGGCATGATTGCCTTCAAATCGGTCGGCACGGCATTGCAGGACGTGGCGCTGGCGGGACGATATTACGAACTGCTCGGTGCGCGCAGCGATTTGCCCGGCAAGGCGGATTTTCTGCGCGTGCGCTGAACGCCGGCGCAGGTATTTTCGAGACAGGTTACACCGGCACGGCCGGACATCGGTTCAAGGAGAGGAAGCAACGATGGCAATTGCACTGAAGGGGGTCATGCAGGCCCCGGTTACCCCGCTGAAAGACGATTTCAGTTTCGATGGCGACGGTTTCGCCAAGATGGTGGACTTTCACGTCCGTCACGGCGCGCCGGCGATCGCCTGGCCGCATCACAAGGCCGAGTCGCTCAATCTGACGATCGCCGAGCGCAAGCTCGGCGCCGAGATCGCGGTGAAAACCGTCGCCGGCCGCGTGCCGGTGTCGATTTTCACCGGCACGCTGTCCGAGGAGGATTCACTCGATATTGCGCAGCACGCGCAGAAAATCGGCGCCGACCTCATATTGACCATCTCGCCCTACTGCCGGCGGCCGTCGCAGCAGGAGATCTTCGATTCGATCGTGCGCATTGCCACCCACACCGATCTGCCGATGCTGACTTATAACTCGCCGTGGCGCAACGGCGAGGGCGTCGAGTTTACGGCCGACCTGACCTGGCGCCTGATCGACCGTCTGCCCAACTACATCGGCATGAAGGATGCGAGTTTTCACAGCGAGAAGTTCATGGAGATCTCGCGCGTCGCGCTGAAAATGCGACCAGGCTTCGCCATCATCATGGGCGTAGAACACCTGCTCGCGTCGTATCCGCTCGGCGCCTGCGGATCGTTTTCATCGTCCGGCGCAATCGCGCCTAATCTGTGCAACAAATATTTCGCCGCGCTGGTCGCCAACGACTGGCCGCTGGCGCGCGAGTGCCAGTACAGGATTTCGCGCCTGTGGCGCGTGTTCAAAGACCAGTACCCGTCGTCGCTGAAGGGCGCCATGATCATGATGGGCCGCCCGGTCGGGCCGACGCGCTCGCCGCTGCCGACCGCGTCGAAGGAACGCATCGCCTTCCTGCACCGGCAGCTCGAAGAACTCAACATCCTGCAAACCGAGCCGCACGGCTGGTAACGCATTCAAGAGAAAATATCATGACGACATTCAAACCCGGCCTCATTCACGCGCCGGTCACGCCGTTCAAGGCCGACCACAGTATCGATTACGCGACCTGCGCGAAATTGATCGAGTTTCATCTGAACAACGGTGCCGAAGCGCTGGCCGTGCCGATGCCGGCCGGCGAAGACATGAGCCTCAAAGACGACGAACAGGGCGTGCTGCTCGACTTCGTGATCAAACAGGTCAAGGGCCGCGTGCCGGTCCTTGCGCATGTCAGCGATGCCGGCACCACCATCGCTGTCGAGCGCGCCAGACACGCCGCGCAAGCCGGCGCCGCGGCGATCGTTTCGCATCCGCCGTATTTCTGGCATCCGAAGGCCGCTATGGTGGTCGAGCATCTCGCGCAGATCGGCAACGCGACGAGGCTGCCGTATTTTTTATGCAGCCCGCCCGTGGAGGACGTCGGCACGCCGCTGACCGCCGAAATCACGCTCGAGGTCATCGACCGCGTGCCGACCCTGCAGGGCGTGATCGATGCGACGATGGATTTTGTCATCATGGTCGATACCGTCTCGCTCGGGCGCGCGAAGCGACCGGACTTCCAGTTGATTGCGGGCACCGACTATATGGTGCCGGCCGGCGTGATCGGCGGCATCGGCGTGTGTTCGCCGCTGTCTGCCGTCGCGCCGGGGCTGGTGAAGCAGGTCTACGAGTTGTGCGCCAAACAACAGTTCACGCAGGCGCGCGCCGGGCAGGAAGACCTCGCGGAACTCGCGCATCGCCTGAAAATCGCCGGGCTAGCCGGGCTCAAGGGCGCGCTGCGCGCATTGGGTCGCGACTGCGGGCATCCGCGGCCGCCGGCGCGCGCGCTGAGCGAGGCCGAACAGACCGCGCTCGCTGCCGATCTGCAGGCGATGAAATTCCTGCAGGCCGAGCCGCGCGGTTGGTAAGCGGCGCGCCGAAATTTGTTTGCGGCGAAAATTACGGCAGCCGCGCGAATGCGGCGCTTACAGAAATCCGACACGCATGAAATGGACAGGGTGATCGAAGATGCAGGCAACACAACAGATTGACGGCGTACGACCGGTGGCTTTCGTCACCGGTGCGTCCTACGGCATCGGCGCCGCCTGCGCGCTGGCGCTGGCGCGCGACGGCTACGACATCGCGATCTCGGCGACGCGCGTCGAAAATCTCGCCAACACCATCGCCCGGCTCAAAACCAGCGGACGGCGCGTGTTGCCGGTTGCGCTCGATCTCAATCAGCAGCCCAGTATCGAACTGGCGATGGCTGCGGTAATCGCCGCCTTCGGTCGTGCCGATGTGCTGGTCAACAACGCGGCGGCAAATCTGCGCAAGAAGGCGCTCGACATCACGCCCGACGAATGGGATGCCTGCCTGCGCGTCAATCTGACCGGTACTTTTTTTCTGACCCAGCAGATGGGGCGCCAGTTGATCGCCGCAAAGCGGCCCGGATCCATCATCAGCATTACTTCGGTGCAGGGCGTGATCGGCGCCGACCAGCGCTCGGCCTACGGTATCGGCAAGGCCGGCGTCATGCAAATGTCGCGCATGCTGGCGATCGAGTGGGCCGAACACGGCATCCGCGTGAATACCGTGGCACCGGGCCGGCTCGACACCGAATCGCCGTCGCGCAAATCGACGGTCGGGCGCGAGCCCGACTATCTGACCGCGATGATCAGCAAAATTCCGCTGCATCGCCTGTGCACCGTAGAGGATGTCGCTGCAGCCGTGTCCTACCTGGCGGGCGGGCAGGCGTCCTACATCACCGGGCAGTCGCTGATGCTCGACGGCGGTCTGACCGCCTGCTGAATCTTGCGCGGCGCCTGCGGCGCGAGTAGGCTGAATCCCGTTGTCATCACTTCGCGGGTCGAAGGGGGGGGGTGCCATGGAAAACGCAAAGTCTTCGCAGGTCGGCCGGCTGATATGCGTGCTGCTGATCGGTGGTGTTTCATCAGCGATGGCTGATTGCGGCGCCGACCGCTTCTTTGGCCCGGACGATCCGGACAACCGCACGCCGTTGACGGCGGCCCATCCGGATTTCGCAAAAACACAACGCCTTGCGGCGCGCGCCAATGTGGTCGAGGAGCGCAATCTCGCGGTTTATTACGAAACCGGATACATGGTCGACCGTTGCCCGGACAAGGCGGCGCTGTGGTACGAAAAAGCAGCGGCCCACGGCGACGAGGTCGCCCGTGCCTGGGTGGCGCGCCAGGCCGCGCTGGCCCGTCTGCGCGGTGGTCCGGAATGTTTTGCCGATCGCTGCGGCGCCGCCGGCGGCGACGGTCCGCAAGTGGCATTTGTGCAGGCCGTTGGCGCCGGCGCCTTCAAGACCATGGTGACGATCAACGGCAAAACCGTGCCGGCCATCATCGACACCGGCGCCACGTTCGTCACCATGAGCGCCAAGACCGCAGGCGAACTGGGCCTCGGTTACGAGGGCGGCAAGCAGATGAAAATGAATACCGCCAACGGCACGACCACCAACAATGCGATCATGCTCGACAGGGTTACCGTCGGCGGCATTACATTGAGCCGCGTCGAGGGCGCGGTCGGTCAAACCGACATGCCGGTGCTGATCGGCATGTCTTTTCTGCGCCGAGTCAACATGACGACCAACGGCAACGTGATGACGCTGGTGCGGCCGTGAGCAGGGCCGCGTAATCAGCCGCGCCAGTTGTCGGCAGCGCCGTGGCGGTCGATATGGGCTTCGAGCCGCGCGGTTGAGGCGACACCGGCATAGCGCACCGGGCCGCGGCTGGTGACGGCGAGTTGCCAGCGTTTGCCGCGCGGCACGTGAATCACGTCGCCTTTCTTCACGCGTTTCTTTTTCGTGCCGACGCGGGCGTCGAGTTCGCCGTCAAGCACATAGATGAAATGCTCGTGCGCGGCTTTTTTCTCGCCCGTGACATGGCCGGCCGGCGATTCGACGAAGCGGAATTCAATGTTGCTGCCTTCGATCGAGCGCTCGCAATGCGCCGACGCTGCAGGCGCACGCAGCGAATCGATCAGCGGGTAATAACAATTGCCGAGGCCGTTGATGATGGCTTTTGATTTTGCCTGGTCTTTTTTCTGCCCCGGATATTTGCCGGCGGCGAGCGCGCGCGCGACTTCGACGGCGGAGGGCGCCGCGTCGGGCAAGGCCTCGTCGGCTGCCGCGCCGATTAGTGTCCAGGTGCGGTCCTTGATGTAGAGGTAGACGAGATCGCCGTCTTCGGTCGCCTTGAAGCCGTGGCGCGCATATGGCGGGAAATGCACCAGCGTTCCCGGCTGCACGATGCGGCGGTCGCGGCCGACAATGCTGTCGACCTTGCCTTTCAGCGGAAACGCGAACAGTTCGTTCGGGTGGTAATGCAGTTCGGCGCCGGTGCCGGCGCGTTTGCTGACCAGCCGGAAGTACATGGTCTCGCCCTCGAGAATGGGCCCGGTGGCGCTCGACAGGTGCGGATTGAAGTGGTGCGCCTGCATGCCTTCAAAGCGGTAGAACATGGTTGCTCCCAGATGTTTCCCGGTAATGCGCCTAAACGATGATATTGCCCGCGTTGACGTTCAAATTGACGCCGGTGATATAACGCGCGTCGCTTGATGCGAGGAACAGCGCAGCGGCCGCGGTGTCTTCGGGTTCGACCAGCGTTTTCATCGGATTCTGCGACTTGATGCGTTCGATGCTGGCGGCGTCGCGCACTTTGCGTACGCGCGGCGTCAGCGTGGTGCCCGGCGCAATGGTGTTGACGGTGACGCCATACTCGCCGATGTCGCGCGCGAGCAGTTTCGAAAAGCCGATCAGGCCGGCCTTGCCCGCGCCGTAGGGCAGATAGGACGGCGCGTAGGGATTGGGACCGACGCCGGCGCCCGAGGAAATGCTGATGATGCGGCCCTTGCGCTTTTCCATCATGGTCTTGGCGACCGCCTGCGCGCAGAGGAAGGCGCTTTTCAGATTGACGTTGATGACGCGGTCCCACGCATCCTCGGCAATCTCGGTAATCGGCGCGAATTGGTGAAAACCGCCGGCCGCGTTGACGAGGATATCGACGGTGCCCCATTTCTTCAGAACGGTGTCGACCATGGCCGTGACATCGATTTTTTTGGTCGCGTCGCAGGCGAGGGCGATCGCCGAGCCGCCGGCCGCGGTGATTTCGCCGGTAACACGCTGCGCCTCGGCAAGGTTGATATCGACGACGGCGATATTGGCGCCTTCGCGCGCGAAGCGTTTGGAAATTTCTTCGCCCAGCCCCTGACCGGCGGCGGTGACGATGGCGGTTTCCCCTGCGAGCCTGCCTTGTGTAGCCATTGCATGCTCCTCTTCGTTATTTCTGCGCCGCGCGGCGGTTTGTTTTTGGATTTCCTCGGCGAAGGCCCGCAGTTTTCTGGCCGGCCGGTTTTCGCCACGCGACCTGGCAGACTCGCACAATCCCGCCGTTGAACTGCGCGGCGCTATTTGCCGGCGGCGAGCCGCTCTTCCGGAGATTCGTAGTGAAACTCGACGATCGTGAGATTGGGCTGGCGCTTGGGCGATTCGCCGAAGGCGATGCGGCCGCTGCCGTAGAGAATGAACTCCTCGCGCCGCAGCATGATTTCATCGCGGCCGCTGATGGTGACATAGGTGCCGTTGGCGCTCTGATCGACCAGCGCGAATTTGTCGAGCCGCTTCTCGATGCGCGCGTGATTGCGCGAAGCCATCTTGTCGAGAATCACGAGATCGTGATTCGGCTCGCGGCCGATCGTGATCGTCATGCGGAATTCGATTTCGCGGCCCTGATGCGTGAGGCGCAGCCGCGGCTCGGTCAGTTGCGAAAAGCCCGGCATGCGTCCCGGCACCAGCGTGGCGGCATCGCTGTCCTGCCATTGCAGTTCGTGAATGTCGATCGCCTGCGCCTTGCCTTTGACCGCAAGCGCATCGAGGCGTCGCGTCTTCGCCTTGAGTTCGGGCGAGAGCAGGCCGGCGGTGGCGGCGGTCATCAGGATCTGGCCGGGCACCGCGAGACCCGACATGCGCGCGGCGACATTGACGGTGTCGCCGAACACATCGTCGCCTTCGCGCAGCACATTGCCGTAATGAAAGCCGATGCGGATGGTCAGCTTCGATTTGCCCGGTTGCGGCGGGCGCAGATCGATGCGGTCCTGCATTTCAATCGAGGCCAGCGCCGCGTCCTCGGCGGTCGCGAAGGCGCACATGGCGCCGTCGCCGATGGTTTTCACCACGCGTCCGTGATAGCGCTGGGCGGCATCGTTCAAAATCTGCAGGCATTCGCGCACCTGGGTGAATGCCGCGGTGTCGCCCATGTTTTCGTACAGCCGGGTGCTGTCGCTCACATCGGCAAACAATACGGCCAGCGTGTCTTTTTGGCGGGTCACCCGTCGTGTCCTGAGAATATTGGCAAACGTCGGGCCGCGGAAACGGCGGCAACTTCGTTGCTAAAACAGGAGTATAGCGGCTTGGCCGCATTCCGATCAGGGATTTCGACCGGCGCGGCCGGCGCTCAGGCCAGCACGTTATCGACCTGTTCCTGGCGCAGCATTTCGAAGACAAAATCCTCAAGTTCCGGGCCCAGCGCATCGCGCGCCGAGATCATGCCGATCGGCCTGCCGTCCTCGACCACCGGCACGTGGCGGAAACCGCACTGGTGCATGATATGCAGCGCGTCGGCAAAAGACTTGTCCGGATGCAGCGATTGCGGGCTGCGCGTCATTACCTCGGAGAGCAGGGTGTCTTTGACGTCGCGGCCGTCGGCGACCACGCGGAACACCGCGTCGCGCTCGGTAAATATGCCGACCAGGCGTCCGTCTTCTATGACCAGCACGGCGCCGACCTTGCGCTGTTTCATCATTTGGGCGGCTTCCAGCACCGTGGTGCGCACCGTGGCGCTGACCAGTTCCTGACCTTCGATGATCATGCGGATCGTGCGTTGCATTTCAATTTCCTGACGGTTATCGAAACACGATGATAGCGCCGCCATCCGCAAACTGCCACCGGGCGCACCGGGCATTCCGGCGGCAATGCCGTCGAATGCCGGCATAGACTTTGAAATCAGGCTGTTGACGGTGAGGCCGAAGTCGTTCGCGCGCCACGCCAGTGGCTGTGCCGCCGCCCATGCGGGCCGGCCGGACGGGGCTGGCCTTCACGTTACAATCCGTTCTTTATTTCGCCCCGGACATCGCCCGAACCTTGCAAAGGCGCGCGCGATTCGACTGGCGAGGGAGCGACGGAATTGCGTGAATTGATGCCACTGGCGGAGCGTGCGGCGGAATTGCTGAAGGCGCGCAAACAGACCATCGCACTGTGCGAATCATCGACGGGCGGGTTGATTTCGGCGGCGCTGCTGGCGGTCCCTGGCGCGTCGGCCTACTACATCGGCAGCGTGGTCGTTTACACGCGGCAGGCGTGGGACGCGGTGCGCGATTTTCGCGAGGCGGAACTGGGCGGTGTCCGCGCCGCAACCGAACACAATGCGCTGGTGCGCGCGCGCATCGCGCGCGAACGTTTTGCCACGGTCTGGGGCGTCGGCGAAACCGGCGCCGCCGGCCCGACCGGCAACCGCTACGGCGATCCGGCGGGGCATACCTGTGTTGCCGTAGTCGGTCCGCTGGAGCGCGCGGCGACGCTGCGTACCGGCGAGACGGAGCGCTACGACAACATGCATGCATTTGCGGATGCCGCGTTGAGGTTGCTGGTGGAGTGTTTGGAGGCGCAAGCGTAGCTTGGGAGTACGTTCTTGTAGCGCAGGCGACTCGCCTGCAATCTGCTTTTAAGTGCGCAGCGCATGACGTTTTAAAGTCGCCGGGGGCAGCCCGGCGGCTGGTTACTTTTCTTGTCTCGCCAAGAAAAGTAACCAAAAGAAGGCGACCCCCGGTTCGCCGGTCCTTTGGACTGCCCTGCGCTGCTCGCTACTCCGGGCGGCTGCGGAACTCGCCCTTGTCAAAAAACGACAAGGGCTCAAACAGTCCTCGCCGACTTTCCCCGGCGTAGCTCCGCTGCTCGGCGGCTCTCAGGGGGAAAGCAATGGTGGCTAGATTGGTAGCCCGAATTGCAAGCTACAGGCCTACCGCTCAGCCCACCCCGGCAACGCCTTGCAACGCTCGATCCATTGGACGATCGCCGGATAATTTTCGAGTGCGATCTTTGCCTGCGGCGCCGTTTCCACATAGGGAAAGCAGGCGATGTCGGCAATGGTCGGTCGGCCGAGGGCGAGCCAGTCGTTTTTGTTTAACCGGCCTTCGAGCGCATTGAGCGCAACGCGGCTGATCGCCTGACCCTGCTCAAGATTGCCGGCGGTCCAGCGGTCCTGCTTGAGGCCGCGCCGTGCGTATTGCAGGCCGAACTGGATTTCGCTGCCGGCCAGCGCCACCCATTGCATCACCTGCGCCATTTGCAAGGGATCGGCCGGCAGCCAGTGGTCGCCGCCGAATTGCCGCGCGAGGTAAACGAGGCAGGCCGCGGAGTCCCACAGATAAACGCCGTCGATCTCCAGCACCGGCACTTCGCCGCGCGGATTCATCGCAAGAAATTGCGCCGACTTGTGTTCGCGCGTCTTGTTGTCGACGACGATTTTTTCGTGCGGCACGTCGAGCAGCGACAGCAGGATGCGCACCTTGTACGAATTGCCCGAAGGCGGCATGTAATGCAGTTTTATCATCGTCATTGCACTTCTATTTTTGCGATCGCCGCGATTTCGGCGATGCGTTTGAGATCGGCCTCGACGTAGCGCCGGAATTCCGCCGGCGTGCTGCCGATCGCGACGTAACCGCCGTAATTCAGGTGCGCGATCATCTTCGGCGTTTTCAGCGCACGCACGACGCCCTGCTGGATCCGATTGATGATGGCGGCCGGCGTCGCCGCCGGCGCATAGATGCCGTGGCCGCCGGGCTGGAATACGCAGTCGGGCACGCCCGCTTCGGCCATCGTCGGCAGCTCCGGCATGTCGCTCCAGCGCTTTTCACCGGTGTAGGCCAGCGCGCGCAGGCGGCCGCTCTTGATATGCTGCAAAACTGTCAGCGGCGTGGCGAAGCCGACCTGCACTTCGTTGCTCATGACCGCGGCGATCAGCGGCGCGAGCCCCTTGTATGGCACGTGCGCAAGTCTGGCGCCTGAGCGCATGTTGATCAGCTCGCCGAGAAAATGCTGGCTGTTGCCGATGCCGCCGGAGCCGAAGTTCACCGGCTGCTTTTTGCTCAGTTCGACGAGTTCGTGCAACGAGTTGGCGGCGACTTGCGGATTGACCAGCACGAGGTAGCCGAAGGTCTGCGCCATCTGCGTAATGGGGGCGAAGTCGCGCAGCGCGTTGAACGGCGTTTTTTTATTGATGACCTGGTTGTAGATCAGCGAGCTCGAGGTGAACAGCAGCGTGTAGCCGTCGGGCGGCGCATTCGCCAGCATTTCACCGGCGATGATGCCGTTGGCGCCGCTGCGGTTATCGATGACAACGTTCTGGCCCAGATCGCGCGACAGCGGTTCGGCCAGCGCGCGCGCATTGGTGTCCATGGTGCCGCCGGCCGGCTGCGGGATGATCACGCGGACCGGCCGGTTGGGATAAGGCTGAGCGCCGGCCGCGCCGGAGGCGAGCAGGCACAGCAGGGCGACGCCGATTGCAGCACGCTTCATGACTCTCCTCCCGCGCGATCAATCGCGCTGTGCGACTACTCGGGTTGAACCTTGGCGATGCGCATGTATTCGCGCCCCTGCTTCAGTTCGCCCTCGAGAAATTTGCGGAACTCTTCGGGCATGTCGCCGACCGGCACATAACCGCCGGTCTCCAGCAACTCGCGCATCTTCGGCACCTGGATCGCCTTGGCGACCTCCGCCTGCCAGCGCAGCACAATGCTGCGCGGCGTTTTCGCCGGCGCAAAAATGCCGTGCCAGGCCGCTTCATAAACGAAGCCCGGTATCACCTCGCTGGTCGCCGGCACATCCGGCAGGCCGCTCCAGCGTTTGGCCGAGGTCACCGCGAGTGCGCGCAGGCGGCCGGCCTTGAGGTGCTGCAGCACGGTGGTCGGCGCCGCGAAGGCGACCTGGATTTCATTGGCGAGCAGCGGCGTGATCGGCAGGCCCTTGTACGGAATGTGGACGAATTTCGTGCCGGCGCGCGCATTGATCAGTTCGCCGAGCAGGTGTTGGGCATTGCCGATGCCGCCCGAACCGTAGCGTAGCGGCTCGCGCGAGGTCTTCGAAAGCTCGATCAACTCCTTGAAGGTCTGCGCGGGGACGGATGAGTTGACCAGCACGAGGTAGCCGGGCAGTTTGCCGACGTTGGTCACCGGCTCATAATCGCGCAGCACGTCGAACGGCGCCTTCGCCTTGATCAGCTGGTTGTTGATGATGGAGTTCGAGGTATACAGCAGGGTGTAACCGTCGGGCGGCGCATGCGCGACCATTTCGCCGGCGATGATGCCGTTTGCGCCGCCGCGGTTGTCGATGACGACGTTCTGGCCGAGTTCGCGCGAAAGTATGTCGGCGAGCGCGCGACCGTTGGTGTCCATCGAGCCGCCGGCGGACTGAGGCACCACCAGGCGGATCGGGCGGTCCGGATATTTTTGTTCGGCTGCGTGCGCACCCGACGATAAGGCGACCAAGCCGAGCCAAACAAGCGTGCGAATGATCATGACGGTGCTCCGTTCAAAAAAAGCGACGTGCCGCGGCGAAGGCCGGGGCACGTCTACAGGCTACATAACTGCAAGAGAAAAGGCTACGCGGATCACCAGCCCGTCGGTTCGGTCGCCAGCCATTTGATCGCTTTCAGATCGGCGGCGAGTTTTTCCATCTCGGCCGGACTCAGCGGATCAAGCGGCGGACGGACCTGACCGACATCGCGGCCCATCGCGCGCAGCGCACCCTTGAGCGCACCGCGGCCGTAGCGCTTCAGCGTCTGGCGCAGCACCACGATCTCTTCCTGCGTCTCGCGCGCATCGAAATATTTCTCGGTGCGGCAGATCTCGAACAGCTTCTGCAGGCGTTTCGGCGCGATCGCGGCGAGCGAAGTGAACATGCTGGTGGCACCGACCGCGCCGGCTGAGACCATATATTCGTTGCCCGCAACCAGCTGGAAATCCGGCCGCTTGCGCCAGGCGTTGGAAACCACGTTGATCATGAACTGCCAGTCGAGGCTGGCATCGGCGACGCCTGCGAAGTTCGGCAGGCGGTCGATGAGCTTCATCATCATGTCGGCGTTGATGTGGTGGGTGCCGCCCAGTTCATCGGGCGTAAACAGCACGTAGAACGGGATCTTCACCGCGCCGCCAATTGAGGCGAAATGCTCGAGCACCATGCTGGCCGGCGGTGTCCAATAATAAGTGGAGGTGGCGATGACGGCGGCGGCGCCGGCTTTTTCGGCATATTTCGCGCGGTCGACGGCGATCGCCGTGCCCGGATCGCTGACATGCGCGATGACCGGTACCGTGCCCTTGACCTGCTTGATGACAAAATCGATCACCTTGCGCTGCTCGGCGTCGGACAGGCTGACCGATTCGCCTTCGTGCATTTGCACTGCCAGCGCCTGCGCGCCGTTGTTCAGATGGAAAGCGATGACTTTTTCGAACGTGCCGAAATCGATTTTGAGGTCGGGCGTGAACGGCGTCACCGGCGAGTGGACCAGACCTGGCGTGAATGTAGACATCTTCATAGACCTTTGCGTGGGTTTCCGGTTACCAGCCGTGCGGCTCTGTATCCAAAATGCCGAGCGCTTCGAGCTTTTTGGCGATCAGCGCTTCGCGTTCCTTGCTGGCGGTCGGCAGCGGCGGACGCGTCGGCCCGACGTAGCGGCCCATCGCGACCATGCCGCCCTTGAGCGACGACGGATACTGGTCGCGGAACAGATCCCACAGCGCGGCAAGCTTGAACTGCAGTTCGCGCGCTTCGGCGCTGCGGCCGTTGATGCAGGCGTCGAACAGCGCGGTGCACAGATTCGGGCAGATTGCGCCGGCCGACGAGTAGGAACCGACGCAGCCGAGCGGCACCGAAGGGGCGAGGAATTCGACGCCGGCGACAATCGAGAAACTCGGCCGCACTTTCAACGCCACGCGCGAGATTTCCATGAATTTCTCGCTGTTGAATGAGGCTTCCTTCATCGCGATCAGGTTGGGCAGGCGCTTTAACAGGCGCTCGATCAGTTCGGCGGTTATCTCGACGCCCTCGAGATAGGCCGGCGAGTTGTAGGCAATCATCGGCAGATCGATCGAAGTGCCGAGGCGCACGAAGTAATCGTAAATTGCGTCGGGCGAAGGCGCCCAGAAGTAGGGCGTGATGGCGATGATGGCGTCGGCGCCGATTTTCTGCGCGTGCTGCGCGAGATCCATCGCGTCTTCAACCGACATCGAACTGACATGGATCGACACCGGCACGCGGCCGTGCACGGCATTGACCGTGGCCTCGGCGCCGCGCATGCGCTCTTCCTTCTTCAGATTGTGCGATTCGGCCTTGTGGTGCGGCCACGAGATCGCGGTGGCGCCGGTGCGCACGTGGAAATCAACGAGCTTTTCGTAGGTCGGAATGTCCAGGCTGAAGTCTTCATTCAGCGGGGTGACCGGACTCTGCATTACGCCTCTGAGGATGAGCGCCATAGTTCCTTCCTGTTGAATTCAGACCGGTCCGTGTAAGCGCGGCGCCGGTGAGCCGAGAATTCTAGTGAACTCCCACTGGATGTGACAGCGGAAGCGACCTAGAATCACTGTTAACCCCTGTATTGAAAATCAGATCACCCCATGGATAGCCTGCACGGCATTTTTGTGTTTCTGCGCGTCGCCGAAGCCGGCACGCTGAGCAGCGCGGCGCGCGCCTTGGGTGTCTCGACGTCAGCGGTCAGCGCCGCGCTGGCGCGGCTGGAACGGCGGTTGTCGGTGCGCCTGCTGAATCGCACCACGCGGCGCCTGTCGGTGACGGCGGAGGGCGCCGATTTTTACGCGCGCTGCAAGCAGATCACTGCCGATCTTGAAGAGGCGGAACTGATGGCCGGTCGCGCCGGCCGCGTGCCGAGCGGGCGCCTGCGCGTCAGCATGCCCTCGGCGCTGGGCCGCATGTGGATCGTGCCGCACCTGCCGCAATTCGTGCGCGACTATCCCGCGGTGTCGCTCGAAATCGTTTGCAGCGACTTCGTGCCGTTTTCGATGGAGGCAGGGATTGATGTCTCAGTGCAGGTTGGCGAACTGCAGGACTCGCGGCTGGTGGTGCATCCGCTGGCTTCGACGCGTTACGTCGTCTGCGCCTCGCCTGCTTATCTGAAGGAACGCGGCACGCCGCGCACACCGGAGGAGCTTACCGGGCATGCCTGCTTGACCTATCGTCGCCCTCGCAACGGCCGCATCCGCGAGTGGCGTTTCAAAAGCGGCGGCGCCATGCGCCATGTTGCGATGAACGGTTTCATGACCTTCAACAGCGGCGAAGCGCTGGTTGCGGCGGCGGCGGCGGGCCTGGGTGTCGCGCAGGTCGCCGAGTATTACGCGCAGCCGCGGCTGAAGAGCGGCAAGCTCATTGAAATTCTCGCCGACTACAAGACCGAGGGTTACGACATCTCGGTGGTGTTCCGCCAGCAGAAACGCGTCGCGCCAAAGCTGAGAGTATTCGTGGATTTTTTGGTTGAGCTGTTCAAGGCGCCGCCTTGGGTGAAGCCGGGGGCGGGGTCGGCACGCAAGCGTGTGGCACGTGCGCAGCCCCACGCAGTCAGAGGCGAGGAGCTATAGTGTTGGGTATTCTTTGCGTGATATGAGCATTACCAAGTCCAACAAAATCAAAAACCAGAGGAGGAGCAGTCATGATTCTTGAAGTCGCCATCATGAAAATCAAACCGGAACTCATGGCCGAGTTCGAGGCGGTGTTTCCGCAGGCTGCGGCGATCTCGGCGAGCACGCCGGGTTATATCTCGCACGAGATGCAGCGCTGCGTCGAAACCAAGGGGAAATATTTTTATTTGATCCGCTGGGAGAGCATCGAGGCGCATGAGGTGAATTTCCGCCAGTCGCCGCGGCGCGCGCAGTTTCGCGATCTGCTGGTGAAGTATTGGGAAGAGCCGCCGTTTGCGGAGCATTTCGAGGTGATTACCAGCAACCGCATTTAATAAATCGTCGCTCCTGCGCAGGCGGGAGCCCAGTCGATCAAAGTTCTGGATTCCTGCCTTCGCGGGAATGACAATCAAACCGTGCGCAGCTTGCGGCTCACGGCTTTGGTCATGCCCGCCCAGGTCGGCAGATAAGCGGCTTTGACGCCGACACCGCCGGCGACGACGATCATGACGTCGTCGGGTGACTCGGCGACGCGCAAATCCGCGTTCGGATCATCGCCGGCCGATTCCGCCAGCGTTGAGCGGTGTGCGCGGATCGCTGACGACAATTTATCGCGCGGCAAAACTGCGCGTTCGTGAATCAGCGCTTTCGCGTGCGCCTTGTTGCAGCCGGCGCGCTGAAACGACTGCGCGATTTCCGGTGGCATTACGATCAGCGGTTCGCCGCCGCCCAATAGGCCGCCGCTGCCGGCGGTGCCGGCGATCAGCATCGACTGCGCGTAGGTCTGCGCGAGGTCTTCCGGCGTGCTGCTCGATGAATCGACGACTTCAACCGAGCCGGAGATGCCGACGACGGTGACAACGCTGTCGTTCTGATCGAAGCCGCGCTCGACGTGCAGCGGCGCCCACGGGCTCGCCACGGCGTTCTCGGCGATGCAGCAGCTGTATTTCGCCGGCTGGCCGATGGTGGACATATCGAGTTCGCCGGGGATCGCGCCGCCGACATTGCGCAGCACCAGCGTCAGCGCGCGGCCGATGGTGGCGTTGGCGCGGTTGCCCGGACCAAACACATTGCCTTCGGCATTGAGACCGATCTGTTGCACGATCGGGCCGTTGACGATGATCATCGGCGCCGCCGAGCCGGTGGTGGTGGCGATGCCGACCAGATTGAATTCGGCGGCGGCAATGCCTTCGACCGCGGCGCCGATCACCGGCAGATAAGACGGCAGGCAGCCGGCCATCACGGCGTTGATCGCAATATCCTGCCAGGTCACTGCTGCAAACAGCGGCGGCAGATCGGTCAGCACCTCGGCGGCCATGAAGCCATGCGCATCGAGCATGGCAGCGACGCGCGCCGGCGTTGGCGGCACCACCGGCAGGCCATCGGTGACACCGGCGGCAAACAGCGCATCCTGCGCGGTATGCCAGTTATCGTTGTTGTCGTACCAGAGTTCCATAGGTTTCCTTAAAACCGGAAATCAGCCACAGAGGTCACAGAGAACACAGGGGAAATGCAATGGTTCAAGCAGGGTTTTCCCTCGGTGACCTCTGTGGCTAAAAGATTTTGGGCTTTTAATAAAAGGAAACGCATGATAGCGTTTCGCCGCCGGCTGCGCGACGCGTCAGCGGTTGACCGCCGGGGCAGGCGAATGCAGGAAACGCACGCTGAGTTCGGATTTCTGTTCGGTCTGCTTGCGGAATGATTGCACACCGGACGATTTGCCGAGCAAGGCAGCAACCGCATCGTGATTGCCGACCAGCAGTGTGCTGCCGAGCAACGCGGGTTGACCGCTGGCGCAGGGCGGATGGCGTTCGAAAACAAATTCCGCATAACGCAACGCAGCGGGAGAAAAATACAGGTCGCTGCCGCCGGCTTTGTTGCGCCGCGTGAAGATGGCGACATCGGCGGCGGTATCGCCGGCCATGCAATAAAGCGCAAATTGCGCGCGGATTATTTCCAGCTCGCCGGCGCGTACCGCGTCGCGCGACAGTTCGATGCGCCGCCAATCCCCTGACATGAATGCGTTCCTGACCCTGTTCTTTATGATTATCGGTGCTGCACGGCGTACCCCATTGCGCCGAAGCTTCCAATTAATCCGGGGCCGGTCTCAATTCACAGGAACTAAATCACAAAGCCCGGCAAACCGCCCATAATTCAGGATTATTTGAGGTAATCCTGCTGCCATTTCTTGTACTGGTCGGCCTGCAGCAGTTTTTCCATTTCTTCGTTGGAGGCGATTTTCGACTTCAGATCGGCCGGCGCGCCGCCCTTGAACAGGTGCGAATAACATTCGTGCAGCGCCTTCACCGCTGCCGCCACCGGCTGGTGGCCCTGCAGCATGATTTTCACGTTGTAGGGTGCGAGGTCTTCGCGTTTGATCGAGGCGGGTGCCGAGCCGACGATGATCGGCAGCTTGACCGAGGCGTTGATCGCCTTGATCTGCTCCAGCGTTTCGATACCGACGACGAAAATCGCATCGACGCCGGTTTTTTCATAGGCCTTGAAACGCGCCAGCGCGCCTTCGAGCCCTTCGCTTTTCAATGACGACGAACGGCCGGCGATCATGAACGACGGGTCGCGCTTGGCCGATACCGCGGCGCGCAGCTTGGCCGCGCCTTCCTCGATCGAGGTGTAGGTTTCGGGCACGATCTGGCCGAAGGGGCGCGGCAACACCGTATCTTCGAGCGACATGCAGGACACGCCGGCGTGCTCGAGTTCCTGCACGGTACGCATGGCGTTCAAGGCATTGCCGTAGCCGTGGTCGGCATCGACCACCAGCGAGAGATTGCTGTTGCGCATGATGCGACGCACCTGGTCGGCGAATTCGGTCAGCGTGATGACGATGAGGTCGGGTGCCGCCAGCGTCGTGTTCGAGGCCACCGAGCCGGCCAGCATGCCGATCTGGAAACCGACCGACTCGGCGACGCGCGCCGACAAGGCATCGTAGACGGTGGCGGGTGAAAAACACTGGTTGCCGGCAAAAATCGCGCGCAGTTTCTGGCGCTGTTCGGTGTGGTTCATGGTTTCTCCAATGGCGTGGCTTGTTATTGTCGCAGCCGTTGCGGCCGGCGTCAGGCGCTACCTTAGCAGATGCCGGCGCCGTTGTGCGGGGCGGGCTCGTTCGGTTGCCGGCTTTGAATGTTATTCTTGCGCCCTTCGTTCACCGATGGTTGTCTATTCATGTCGTCACACGCCAGCGCCGCGCGCCCCAAACCCGATCGCGTCATTACCGACATCGCCGATTACGTCAGCCGCTACCGCGTGCGCAGCAAACGGGCGGTGGAAACGGCGCACTACTGCCTGATCGACAGCCTCGGTTGCGCCTTCGAGGCGATGGCCTATCCCGATTGCACAAAACTGCTTGGCCCGATCGTGCCCGGCACGGTGGTGCCTAACGGCGCGCGCGTGCCGGCGACGTCGCATCAACTCGATCCGGTGACGGCGGCATTCAATACCGGCGTGCTCGTACGCTGGCTCGACTACAACGACGCTTTCAACGGCGAAACCGTGGTGCATCCGTCGGACGCCTTCGGCGGCATACTCGCCGCTGCCGACTGGGCGAGCCGCACGCGCGTCGCGCAGGGCAAAGCGCCGATTTTGATGGCAGAGGTAATCGACATCGCGGTAAAAGCCTATGAGGTCATGGGCGACCTTGCGCTCGAAAACCCGTTCACCAAGCGCATGGGGCTCGATCACGTGTTGCTGGTGAAAATCGCGGTGGCCGCGGTGGTGACCAAAATGCTCGGCGGCACTCGCGATGAAATCATCAGTGCCGTGTCGAATGCGTGGATCGACGGCCACGTGCTGGCAACCTTCCGCCGCCAGCCGAATGCGGGTCCGCGCAAATCGTGGGCGGCGGCCGATGCGGCCAGCCGCGGCGTGTGGCTGGCGCTGCTCGCTTTGAAAGGCGAGATGGGTTATCCGACCGCGCTGACGGCGAAGACCTGGGGCTTTTACGATGTGCTTGCCGACGGCCAGCCGTTCAAATTTCAGCGGCCCTATGGCAGCTACATCGTCGAGAACGTGCAGTTCAAGATTTCGTTTCCGGCGGCGTTTCACGCACAGACCGCGGCCGAGGCGGCGATCCGTCTGCATCCGGAAGTAAAGGACCGCATCGGTGAAATCGAAAAGATCGAGCTGTGGACCTATGGTTACGCCTACGGCATTTTGAACAAGACCGGGCCGCTGGCGAATTTCGCCGACCGCGATCACTGTCTGCAATACGTCGCCGCGATCGGTTTGATTTACGGCCGCCTCACCGCCGAGGACTATGAAGATCATATTGCCGCGGATGCGCGCATCGACGTGCTGCGCGCGAAGACCGTGGTTTACGAGGACAAGCGCTACAGCGCGGGCTTTCTCGATCCGAAGCTGCGCTCGAATGCCAATGCGATTCGTGTGCATTTCAAGGACGGCACTTCGACGGCGAGAATGGAAGTGAAGTTCGCCGCCGGTCATCCGCAGCGGCGCAAGGACGGCATTCCCCTGCTGGTGCAGAAATTCGAGAAGAACGTCGCCCGTTTGTTTGCGGAGAAACAGCGGCGCGTGGTGATCGACTTGTGTCTTGATCGCAAGCGTCTGATGAAAACGCCGGTTAACGAGTTGATGGATTTGCTGGCAGTTTAGCCGCGTTCGCTGAACTTGGACTCCTTCCCCCTTGAGGGGGAGGGGATCTCTACAAAGAGTTTGCGCGGCTGATCAACTCGTCCGCACCCGCCCCAGAAATTCCGCCGCCGCCTTGGCGCAGACATCCGGATAAGCGCCCGCCGCATGCCAGGCGTCGCCGTCGATCACCAGCAATTCCGACTTCGCGAGTTTCTGCTGCCATGCTTTGACGCTGTCGACGGTGCGCAGGCCGCTGCCGGTGGTGGTGATAATCAGGCTCGGACATTGGATCTTCAGCACTTCTTCACGGATGTCGAGGCCCGGCACCCAGCGCAGATAACTCTGCAACGTGGAGAGCGGCGTTTTGCCCTGGATGTTGTGGATCCAGTAATCGACTTCTTCGGCGCTCGCCTTGTTGCCGAGGCGTCCGGCCATGGTGGTTTTTGCCCAGGCTTCGATGCCCTCGGCTTCGATCTGCACCAGCCAGTCGGTGGTGCCGGCGGCGGCGATTACTGGCGGCGTCACCGCAACCACTGAGCGCACGAGCTCGGGTTTGCGCGCCGCCATCGTCAGCACCATCGAGCCGCCGCTCTTGGCGCCGACCAGATGCACCTGTTCGCAACCCAGATGTTTGATTACTGCGGCGAGATCGTCGAGCAGTCGCGCCATGTCCCAGTGGTAATCCGCTGTCATCGGTGTCGAACGGCCGAAGCCGCGCAGATCAAGGCGGGCGACGCGATAATTCCGCGCCAGCTGCGGCACCCAGCCGCGCCACGCCGCGGTACTTTCGGCAAGCCCGTGCACCATCAGGATGGTTTCGGCTGGCGCCCACGGATCGGTGTAATCGTCGATCTCGATATGGAGTTCGACGCCGGGTTCGACGGTGAAGCGCTGGTTCGCCATGGGATTCCTGTATGAATTAAGCCTGAACGATCCGCCAATTATCGCGTCCGCCTGTGTCGCAGTCCAACCCTGCGCCATTGTCGCTGCGGTAACATAGCCATTATCGAGACAGGGAAGGGGCGCGCGACATGCGTATGATTCTGGCGATCCTGCTGACAGCAACGGCGACTGCGTTTGCGCAGGCGCCGGTGGAAACCGGCCGCATCAGCGGCGAACAATTACAGCGCGACCAGTTCAAGGCGGGCAACGCTTACAACGAAATGCAGCGCGCCGAGCAGGCGACGCGTGATGCGGAGCAGGCCGCGAAGCGGGCCGACTTGATCAACAAGGATGCGCAAAAGCGCGCGGTTGAAGCGCAGCAACAGGCGGACGCGGCAAAAAAGAAGTTTGAGGCCGCCAAGCTGCGCGAGAAAGAGGCGCGCAAGGCCTATGACGACGCGCTCAACGCGGTTGATCGCGTTGTGACGCCGCCGAAATCGAAATAGCGGCGCCGGTTATTTGCGCCAGCTGGCGCCGCCATCTACCGTGACGACGCAGCCGCTGGTGTAGCCCGAGCGCGGCGAACACAGAAACACGATGGTGCTGGCGACTTCGTCGAGCGTGGCCAGCCGCCCCAGCGGAAAACCCGTGGTCAGTTCGCGCCAGCGGTTTTCGTCGCCGAGTTCCTTGGTGGCGCGCGCCTTCCAGCGCACGACCTGACGATCCGTTTCGGTGGCGCCCGGATTCACCGCGATCACGCGCACGCCGAAATCGACGCTCTCCGCGCCCAGCGCGCGCGACATCGCCATCAAGGCGGCATTGGCCATGCTGCCGGCGATGTAACCGGCAACCGGGCGCTCGCCGGCGGTGCCGGCAACATTGATGATGACGCCGCTTTTGCGCGCGCACATCTCGCCATAGATCTCACGCGCGACATTGATGAAGCCGAACAATTTCAGATCCCACGCTTCGCGCAGCAGCTTGTCGTCCATGCCCGTCAGCGAGCCCTGCGGGATTGCGCCGGCGTTGTTGATCAGAATGTCCACGCTGCCGCAGGCTTTGACCAGCTTGACCGCATTCTCATGCGACGAAAGGTCGAGCGGATAGACATCGACCTTGACGCCGTAGGCGGCGACAATTTTTTTGCGCGCCGCCTCGAGACTGTCGGCGCTGCGCGAGGCCAGATGCAGATTGCAACCTTCGGCGGCCAGACCTTCGGCGACGCCGTAGCCGATGCCGCGCGAGCCGCCGGTGACGAGGGCGCTGCGCCCCTTGAGATGGAGTTCCATGGTATTTTCCCGCCTGTAGCCCTGAAAAAGAGGCGCTACTATAAGCAATAACCCCCGGGGAGGCCAGCGCGGCGGGGCAATCCGGTCAACCGGACGCTTGCATGTGCGTTATTGGTCTCATCCGGACTTCGGATCTTAACAAGAGGAGCATCAACATGAACAAACTGATCGCCACACTGGTCGCCGCTGCCTTTGCCACCACGACCTTCACGGCATTTGCCCAGGCCCCGAAAGCGGACGCGCCGAAAGCCGCGACCTCCGCGCCCGCCGCCGCCCCGGCCGCCGCCGCTGAAGCGCCGAAGGCCGACGCGCCGAAGAAAGCCAAAAAAGCGAAGAAAGCCAAGAAGAGCAAGAAGGCTGCTGCAGAGAAGTAATCGGCAACCGGCTGCGGTGTAAACCGCGGTCCGGATGTGAACAGAAAGGCGGGTCACTCCCGCCTTTTTGTTTGTACGGCGGACGCGCTACGGTAAACTGCGCTGCGCGCCTTGCGCATTTACGCAATTTGTCCGGAGTCGTTGATGAAAGCTTTGGTGGTCAAGCAGTTCGGTCCGCTCGACAGCATGACGCTCGAAGAAGTGCCGGGCCCGCAACCGGCCGACGATGAAGCGCTCGTCGATATTAAGGCGGCCAGCGTCAATTTTCCCGACTTGCTTGTGATTCAGGGCAAGTATCAGGTATTGCCGCCGCTGCCGTTCAGTCCGGGCAAGGAATGCGCGGGCATCGTCAAAGCCGTCGGCGCCAAGGTCACGCGCGTCAAACCGGGCGACCGCGTGCTGATCCAGATCGAATACGGCGGCTACGCGCAGCAGGTCGCGGCGAAGGCTGTCAACTGCCATGTCATTCCGGAGAGCATGAGTTTTACCGAGGCGGCGGCAATGGGCCTCACATACATGACCGCGCATTTCGCGCTGGTCGAGCGCGCGCACATCAAGGCCGGCGAAACGGTGCTCGTCACCGGTGCCGCCGGCGGCGTCGGGCTTGCCACCGTGCAGGTGGCGAAAGCGCTGGGCGCGATCGTTCTCGCCGCCGTGAGCAGTCCGGAAAAAGCAGCGGCGGCGAAAGCGGCCGGCGCCGATCACATCATCGACACCAGCGTCGAGAATCTGCGCGATAGCCTGCGCGATCAGGTCTATGCGGCGGTCGGCAAGAACGGCGTCAATGTCGTCGTAGAGAACGTCGGCGGCGATATCTTCGATGCCTGCTTGCGCGCAATCGCGTGGTCGGGTCGCATCATCGTCGTCGGCTTCGCCGGCGGCCGCATTCCCGAAGTGAAGGCTGGCCATCTACTGGTAAAAAACATTTCGCTGATCGGCCTGCAGTTCAGCAACTACCGCGACCGCGAGCCGGAGAAATGCCTCGCCGTGCGCAGCCAGCTGTTCGATCTCTATCGCGCCGGCAAGTTGAAACCTTATGTCATGGCGACCTTTCCGCTCGCGCTGTACATGGAGGCGCTGGGTTTGGTGCGCGACCGCAAGGTGATTGGCAAGGTGGTGTTGACCACCGGCGATTGATTGGTTCAGGTAGGTTGGGCTGACGAAGGAAGCCCAACAGTACGATCGCCCGAAGAATTCTTTTCGTGATGCATCGGGCCGGATAAGCATGAGGCAGTTTATGCGCCGCACTCACCTTGGTGTTGGGCTTCCTTCGTAAGCCCAACCTACGTAACTAGTGCTTAGGGCGTAGCAGCAGAAAATTTCCCGCCGCAAATCGTTCGGCGCATTGCGCTACCGCACCCGCTCGGTTATGTTTTCGCATCCTCCCGCCGGAGTTGAGCGATGACATTCGAATTTTCAACGGCGAATGATCTGCCGGCCTACCTGCGGCCACAGGCGACCTTGCGCTTTTGTCACGCGGCTTACGAGTAAAAGTTATGAAAAGCGGTAAGAAAGCCTTGGTCTGTCCCCTTGAGATGCTTGGGTTGACGATATCGAAGGCAAAAAATGAAGCGAATAGTTGGATTCTTGATTGTCTGTTGTCTGGCTGCCACGGGTTGCACATTAAATCTCGGCCAAGATACACATCGTCGAATTCATTCCGCCCGTATCTGCGCCTTGCGCGCGACCGCAGCGTATTTCGCCATTTCGGTTTTGAGGTAAGCCGCAAATTCCGCCGGCGTGTTGCCGACCGGTTCGACGCCTTCGACCGCAAGCCGTTCGCGCACTTCGGGCAGGCGCACGATACGCGCGAGTTCCTGATGCAGACGAGCGACGATCTCCGGCGGCAAAGCCGCCGGTCCCATCATGCCGTACCAGACGCCGGCTTCGAATCCCGGCAGGCCCGACTCGACCAGCGTCGGCACATCGGGCGCGAAGGTTGTTCGCTTCAGGCTCGCCATCGCGAGCGCGCGCAGGCGCCCGGCGCGCACCTGCGGCAGTGCGGGCGGCGTGGTGTTCATCATGACATCGACTTCGCCGGCGATCAGGCTGACCGTTGCGGGCGCGATGCCCTTGAAGGGAATGTGCACAATATCCGTTGCCGTGACCGACTTGAACAATTCCATGCCGAAGTGCGAGGTGGTGCCACTGCCGCCGGTCGAGTAGTTGAGCTTGCCCGGTTTTGATTTCGCCAGTGCGACGAGTTCGCGCACGGTTTTCGCCGGCACCGAGGGATGAGTGATGAGAATCAAGGGCCCGCTGGCGAGCAGCGTCACGGGCGTGAAATCGCGTAGCGTATCGAAGGGCACGCGCGCGATCGCCGGATTCATCGCGACGTGGCCGACATTGGCGACGAGTAGCGAGTAGCCATCGGCGGCGGCCTTGGCGACGAACGCACTGCCGATACTGCCGCTGGCGCCGGGACGGTTATCGACGACGACGTTTTGACCGAGCGCTTCGGAAAGTTTTTGCGCGATCAGGCGGCCGACCGCGTCAGTGCCGCCGCTGGGCGCGGTGGCGACGACGAACTGGATGGGGCGTTGTGGCCAGGTCTGCGCGAGAACATTCGCGCTGAAATGTAGTAATGCACAAGCGCAAATAAAAACGGCGACACGATTCATGAATGAATTTCGCGTCGCCGTTGTGGCGTGCGGGCGATTACGCCACGCCGTGTTGCTTGAACCACGCCTGCATTTGTTTCCAGCCGTCGTCGGCCGCTTCTTTGCGGTAGCTCGGGCGATAGTCGGCGTAGAAGGCGTGCGGCGCTTCGGGGTAGACGATGATTTCGCTGGTCGTGTTGCCGGCCGCTTTCAACGCGGCGCGCATTTGCTCGACATGCTCAAGCGGAATGCTGGCATCTTTTTCGCCGTATAGTCCGCGCACCGGTACCTTCAACACGGCGGCGAGTTCAACCGGATAAGCCGGTTGCAGCGGCGCTTTAGACGGCGCGACGAGGCGGCCGTACCACGCTACACCGGCGCGCACTTTCGGATTGTGCACGCAGTAGGTCCAGGTGATGCGGCCGCCCCAGCAGAAACCGGTGATGCCTAGCTTCGAGGTGTCGCCCTGACCGCTGGCGTGGGCGAACACCACCGCGGTATCAAGGTCGGACATGACCTGGCTGTCGGGCACGTGATTGACGACCTTGGCGAAGATCTCGGTGTTGTCGGTGAACTTGGTGACGTCGCCCTGACGGAAATACAGATCGGGTGCGATCGCGTAGTAACCGAGTTTGGCGAGGCGGCGACAGACATCTTTGATGTGTTCATGCACGCCGAAAATTTCCTGCACCACCAGCACCACCGGATACTTGCCGGCTTTTTCCGGCACTGCGCGATAGGCGGGAATCGGACCGTCGCGCGTGTCGAGTTTGACTTCGCCGGCGGTGAGGCCGGCGGTATCGGTGGTGATCACGCTGGCGGCCACCGGCAGCATCGAGCGCGCGAAGCCGTCGTGCAGCCAGGCGGTGAAACGGTCGCGCAGGCTGCGGTCGTCGCTCGGCGCGAAATCGCCGTTGAGTACGGAAGTTGTCATGATGTCCTCTTTGTGTGGGCTTGATTCGGCAGCGACCGCTACTGCGGCGGCGCGGAGGCAGATTATAGGGAGTCCGGCATTGCGCCAGCAAGCGCGCCGGGGGGCGCGTTCAGTCGGCGGGTTTGACTTCTTTCACCGCGCCCTTCCAGCCGCCTTCGGAAAGGTCGAACACGATGCCGGTGGGGTCGCGGAACTTCACTTCGTAATCGCTTTTGGTTGCCGCGGTTGGGCGCCCGCGCAGATAGACGCCGCCGGCGGCAGCGACCTGTGCCTCGGCTTGCTCAAGGTCATCGACCCAAAGGCCGAAGTGGATGGTGCCGATCAACGGCTTGTCGTTGTTCATGTCGGGGATGGTGCCGCCCTTGTAATCGAGCAGCGCGACATTGACGGTGCCGTCGGTCATGAAAACGCCGCGGCCGGCATCGCCGGCCTTGGTCATGCCGAAGGCGTCCTCGAAAAATTTCTGCGCGGCGGCAACGTCGGCGACGGAAATCGCAATGTGGCGGAGGCGGGCTTTGACGGCGGACATGGGGGTTCCTTGCGGATAAGGCGGGCTGTGACGATCGACGCTCTGGTGTACGATGTTAACTGTTCGCCGCGTGGCGGCGCAATCATCGGGATCATCATGCCAGCCAGAAACCATTACACCGCGCGACGCCTAGTCGCGCTCGCGCTCATGTTGTCGGCGGCGGTTGCCGGCGCCCAGACCTGGAAGCCTGAAAAGGCGGTTGAAATCATTATCGGCACCAGCGCCGGCGGTCCGCAGGATCGCATGGGCCGCGCAGTGCAGCGCATTCTGCAGGAAAAGAAACTTGTCCTGACGCAGTCGAATGTGATCAACAAGGCCGGCGGTGGCGGCGCAGTGGCGCTGAGTTATTTGAACCAGCACGGCGGCGACGCGCATTACGTGGCGGTGAACGCGCTGTCCACGCTCACCAATCAGATTACCGGCAAAAGCACCATCGGCCCCGCCGACCTGACGCCGCTGGCAATGATGGGCGCCGAATATGTCGGCGTCACGGTGCGCGCAGAGTCGCCGCTGAAAACCGGCAAGGACGTGCTTGATCAACTGCGCAAGGATCCGTCCTCGCTCAGCATTGCTGTCGGCACTGCGCTCGGCAACGCGACGCATTTGTCGTTCGTGCTCGCGATGAAGGCCGGCGGCGTCGATATCAAAAAACTGCGCACGGTGGTGTTCGGTTCCGGCGGCGACTCGATGACGGCGCTGCTGGGCGGCCATGTTGACGTCGCGGCCAGCGCGCCCTCGGCGATGCTGCCGCAGGTGCAGGCCGGCAAATTGCGCATCATTGTCATCGGCGCGCCAAAGCGCCTCGGCGGCGAGCTGGCCAAAATTCCGACTTGGAAGGAACTCGGCGTCAACAGCGCGTTTGAATTATGGCGCGGACTCGCCGGACCGAAGGGCATGACGCGCGCGCAGATCCAGTTCTGGGACGGCGCGCTCGGGGCGCTGGTGAAAACCGACGACTGGAAAAAGGAACTCGCCGAGAATCAGGTCGAGGATATCTACAAGAACAGCGCGGAAACCGGCAAGCAGTGGAAAGAGGAATACGACGAGGTCAAGGGCATCCTGACCGAACTTGGACTGGCCAAATAACCATCACAACGCCGGCGTTTTGCCGGCGTTGTTTTTTGCATGCTAGCCGAGTGCGATGACGACTTCGTCGCCGCGGGCACTGAGTTGTACGCCGTACGGTTTGCTGCCGTCGGCGATTTCGTTGAACGTTTCCTGCTCGTCGGCGAGTTTGCACAGCACCGTTTCGTTCTGATCATTGTGGCGCACAAACTGGAAGGTCGCGCCCTTGACGGTTTTGTTATCGACGGTGATACGCGCGAGCATGCCGACCCAGTTGCCGTGTTTGCGTCCGCCGTGGCCGGTGTGAAACGAAAAACTGCCGAGACCGTAGAACACCGGCTTTCCTTTGTAGGCTTCAACCGGCAGCGAGAAATGCGGCCCGTGGCCCATCACGACGTCGGCGCCGGCGTCGATCGCGGCATGCGCCCACTCGCTCATGTAATCGAGCACTTCTTTCTTCAGGCCCCAGTGACAGGACACGACCAGCACGTCGCATTTTGCGCGCAGGGCGGCGACGTCTTCCTTGAATATTTTCATGTGCGCGGCGTCGCACCAGGTCATGATCACCGGCGGCAGGCCCGGCCGGTTGCACGGCGGGATATCGACGCGCATTTTGTGCAGCGGCAGTTGATAGGCGGTGTGGCCTTTCATCACGGCGACGCCGGCGGTGTGTTTGGTTGCCTCATGATTGGTCGGCCAGTAGACCGCGGTGCGCTGCATGAAGCCATAGCGCACGCCATCGCGTTCGAGGATCACCGGCGCGTAGGCGGCGTCGCGATTGGCGCCGGCGCCGGTATGCGGAATGCCGACTTCATCGAGTCGTGCGATCGATCGCGTGATCGCCGTTTCGCCGTAGTTGACGTTGTTGGCAATACCCACGGCCTGGATGCCGGCGGTTTTGAGTGTTTCGCCGGCCGGCCCCGGGTCTGCAAAAAACCCCTCGTTCTCGACGGAATGCCCGGCCGGCGGCAGATAAAGGCAGCATTCCATATTGCTGAAGACGACGTTGGCGGCTTTGAATTCGGCGGCGACTTTGCGAAATGGCACTGTCGGGTCATCGACGTTCATCAGGTTGACGTCGCCGGTCAGAATGAGTTTCTGTGACATGGTCGTATTTTTTCGTCGTGAGGAAAGGTCGCGGGATTATAGCCAAAGTGGCAGCGTCAACCTGCGCAGACAGTTCTGCCGCTGTTCCGCCCGGAGTTTTTCTTGCTTGCGCAGCGGCGACCCAAATAGCAATTGATATCGCCATGCGCGTTTGCTATAACGGCGCCATCGCTGTGGTACTGGGAGGAACGTATGTTCAAGCATATTCTGATTCCGACCGATGGCTCCGAGTTGTCGAAGAAGGCAATACGCACGGGTATCGACCTCGCCAAGTTTCACGGCGCGCGCGTGACCGGGGTGCACGCGGTTCCCGACTATCACCTGATGATTGCGTACGAGGGCGCCTTCGATCCGATTACCGAGGAGCGGATCGAAAAAGAAGCACGCCTGCGCGCCGAAAGTTATCTCGATTACATCAAGCAGGCGGCGACCGAAGCGGGCGTCATATGCGAAACCGTCTGCGAAACCAACGATCACCCCTATGATGCAATCATCAAGGCGGCGGAATCCGGCGGCTGCGACCTGATCGTGCTGCATTCGCATGGCCGCAAGGGCATTGCCGCGGCTTTGCTTGGCAGCGAGACGCGCAAGGTTCTGTTTTACGCCAAGATCCCGGTCATGGTCGTGCGTTAGGTGCTTGTGCATCAAACTGCTCAATATTCAGGTTTTTTCAGTATCAATATGAATTTCTAAATAATTGTATTTATAGTATTTTTTAAAAATTAACAGTAATTATTGCATAGCAGCAGAAAATACTTGCATTGGCTTTGGTTTGCAGCCATAATGCAATTGCGTTGGGCATCTTTACAGGTGTCGGCGCATATCCTCCAAAACCTCCTCCTTTGGTGGAACCTCAGCGCAACCCCTCGGGGTTGCGCTTTTTTTTGTCTTTTTCGCCCGCGACATTTGGACATAGTGCCATGCCCCGACGGGCGTTGCGTGGCCGCCAGGCGCGAAGAAAACCTTCGACTCGCCAGGTGTGCCGAGGCGGCCGATCGGTTTGTCGAACCGGTCTGGCAATGAACGCCGCTGCGCACCGGTCGCACGCAATAACTGCCTGTTGATTCGGATATACTTGCGCGTCTTGCCGGCAGCATGGCCGCCGGCAATAGCGAAGCGTGCCGGAATCGGGCAGCGATTGCGATCCACGCCAGACGCATTTTTTTGCTTTGCAGTAACAGCGAATTGATTGCGGTCAAGGCGTTCGCACAATTGCTCGGCTAAGGTGCGTTCAACGCACGGTGCGGCGCAACCGGCCATGCGCAATTACCAAGGTAACTCATGAAGATCCACGAATATCAGGCTAAGGAAATACTGCGCCAATTCGGCGTAGTCACCCCGCGCGGTTTCGCGTGTTTCAGCGTCGATGAGGCGGTGGCGGCGGCTGAAAAACTCGGCGGCAAGGTGTGGGTGGTGAAGGCGCAAATCCATGCCGGCGGTCGCGGCAAGGGCGGCGGAGTGAAACTGGCGCGCTCGCTCGACGAAGTGCGGCAGTATGCGGGCCAGATTCTCGGCATGATGCTGAAGACGCATCAGACCGGTCCCGAAGGTCAGAAGGTGCGCCGTCTGCTGATCGAAGAAGGCGCCGACATCAAGAAAGAACTCTATGTCGGCATGGTGGTTGATCGCGGCACCCAGCGCGTCTGCCTGATGGCGAGTTCCGAAGGCGGCATGGATATCGAAGAGGTCGCCGCGCACACGCCGGAGAAAATCCACAAGGTATTCGTCGATCCGGGCACGGGCCTCAAGGACGAAGAATCCGACGACGTCGCGCGCAAGATCGGCATTCCCGACGGCTCGCTTGCGAAGGCGCGCGTCGCCTTAAAAGGGCTCTATAACGCATTCGATCAGGACGATGCTTCACTTGCCGAGATCAATCCGCTGATACTCACCGGTAGCGGCGATGTCATTGCGCTCGATGCGAAGTTCAATTTCGACGACAACGCGTTGTTCCGCCACCCGGATATTTTTGCGATGCGCGACCTCGACGAAGAGGATCCGTACGAAATCCAGGCCTCGAAATTCGATCTCAACTACATCTCGCTCGATGGCAACATCGGCTGCCTGGTCAACGGCGCCGGTCTGGCCATGGCGACGATGGACATCACCAAGCTCTACGGCGGCAGCCCGGCCAACTTCCTTGATGTCGGCGGCAGTTCCACCGCGGCGAAGGTAACCGAAGCATTCAAGATCATGCTGAGCAATCCGAAGGTGAAGGCGATTCTCGTCAACATTTTCGGCGGCATCATGAAATGCGACGTCATCGCAGAAGGCATCGTCACAGCGGCGCGTCAGGTCAACCTGACCGTGCCACTGGTGGTCCGGCTCGAAGGCACCAACGTCGATCTCGGCAAGAAAATTCTGGCTGATTCCGGTTTGCCGATTATTTCCGGCAGCAACATGGCTGATGCCGCGGCCAAGGTCGTTAAGGCGGCGCTGGCGGTGACGGCGGGCAAGGCCAAAGCGCCGGCCAAGGCAAAGGCGAAAGCTGCCCCGGCCAAAGCGAAAAAGGCTGCAGCTGCAGCCAAGCCTAAAGCCAAACCCAAGGCGAAGCCGAAGCCCAAGGTGAAAGCCAAGCCGGCGAAAAAAGCCGGCGGCAAAAAAGTGAAATCGAAGGCAACAGCCAAGGCCAAAGCCAAGGCGAAACCGAAGGCCGCGGCGAAAAAATCAACCGCGCGCAAGCCGGTCGCGAAGAAAAGCAAAGCGGCCAAGAAACGTGCGGTGGTCGCCCGCAAAGCCGCAGCCAGAGGGAAACGCAAATGAGCATTTTGATCGACAAGAACACCCGCGTGATGACCCAGGGCATCACCGGCAAGACGGGGATGTTTCATACCAAGACCGGCAAGGAATACGCCAACGGCGCGAATTGCTACGTCGCCGGCGTCAATCCGAAGAAACCCGGTGAGACCTACGAAGGCATTCCGATCTTCGGCACGGTGCGCGAAGCGAAAGAGCAGACCGGCGCCAATGTCTCGGTGATCTATGTGCCGCCGCCGTTTGCCGCCGCCGCAATTGACGAAGCAGTCGAGGCCGATCTTGATCTCGTCATTTGCATCACGGAAGGCATTCCGGTGCGCGACATGATCCGCACCAAGTACAAAATGATCGGCCGTCGCACCAAACTGATCGGACCGAACTGCCCCGGCGTGATTACGCCGGACGAAATCAAGATCGGCATCATGCCCGGGCATATTCACAAGAAGGGTCCGATCGGCGTGGTGTCACGCTCCGGCACCCTGACCTATGAAGCGGTCGGCCAGCTGATGGAGCAGGGGCTGGGCCAGTCGTCCTGCGTCGGCATCGGCGGCGATCCGGTCAACGGCATGAAACACGTTGAAGTGATGAAAATGTTCAATGACGATCCTGACACAGAAGCGGTGATCATGGTCGGTGAAATCGGCGGTTCGGATGAAGAAGACTGCGCGCGCTGGATCAAGGCGAATATGCGCAAACCGGTGATCGGTTTCATCGCTGGCCTTACCGCGCCGCCCGGCAAGCGTATGGGCCATGCCGGCGCGATCATTTCCGGTGGCAAGGGAACGGCGACGGAAAAACTCGCGGTGATGGAAGAGTGCGGCATCAAGGTCACGCGCAACCCGGCCGAAATGGGCAAGTTGCTCAAATCGGTGCTGAAATAATTTAGCGCAATGACCGGCTGCGCAGCGGCTGTCGGCGGGGGTATTGTTTGAAGCAGCAAAATACGAACGGCAGACGCGGCAGAATGAAGGGCCGGCCGCTCGATGTTGCGGCCCTGGCGGAAATCCAATCCTTGCTTGGCAGCGCGCCGATTCGACGCGACCTGCTGATTGAATATCTGCACAGGATTCAGGACCGCTTCGGTTATATCTCGTCAGCGCACATCATCGCACTCGCGCGCGAAATGAAACTGGCGACTGCCGAGATTTACGAAGTCGCCACCTTTTACCACCACTTCGATGTCGTCAAGGATGCTGACACGCCGCCGCCTGCGCTGACGGTACGCGTGTGCGACTCCTTGTCCTGCGAACTGGCCGGGGCGCAATCGCTGCTGGGCAAACTGAAGGCGTCGCTGGGTCAGGACGTGCGCGTGATTCCGGCGCCCTGCGTCGGGCGTTGCGAGCAGGCGCCAGTGGCGGTGGTCGCGCAGAATCCGGTTGCCAACGCGACGCCTGAAAAAGTCATCGCCGCGGTGAAGGCGGGCCGTAAAACCTGCGCAGTCGAAAAATACACCGGCTTCGATGCCTACCGCCGCCAGGGCGGTTACAACATTGCGGTCGAGTGTCTTGCCGGCAAACGCGATGCCGAAGACATTCTGAAAACCATGGAAGCGTCGAGCCTGCGCGGTTTGGGCGGCGCGGGTTTCCCGACCGGACGCAAGTGGCGCATTCTGCGCGGCGAAAAGATGCCGCGCCTGATGGCGGTAAATATCGACGAAGGCGAGCCGGGCACGTTCAAGGACCGCTATTACCTCGAGCGCGATCCGCACCGGTTTCTCGAAGGCATGCTGATTGCTGCATGGACCGCGCAGGTGTCCGAGGTTTATATCTATCTGCGTGATGAATATGCGGGCGTGCGCGCCATTCTTGAAAAAGAGATCGCGGCGCTGCAAAAAAATCCGCCCTGCCCGCTGCCGCCGATACACCTGCGTCGCGGCGCCGGCGCCTACATCTGCGGCGAAGAGTCGGCGATGATCGAATCGATCGAGGGCAAACGCGGCATGCCGCGGTTGCGCCCGCCCTATGTTGCGCAGGTCGGCCTGTTCGGTTATCCGACGCTCGAGCACAATATGGAAACCCTGTTTTGGGTGCGCGAGATTCTCGAAAAAGGCGCGGACTGGTTTGCCGGTCACGGTTGTCATGGCCGCAAGGGGTTGCGCAGTTTCTCGGTGTCCGGGCGCGTGAAAAAGCCCGGGGTGCATCTGGCGCCGGCCGGCATCACGGTAAAAGAGCTCATCGACGAATACTGCGGCGGCATGCTGGCGCGACACAAGTTCTACGCTTATCTGCCCGGCGGTGCGTCCGGCGGCATATTGCCGGCCGCGATGGGCGACATTCCGCTCGATTTCGACACGCTGCAAGCGCATGGCTGCTTCATCGGTTCGGCCGCCGTGATCATTTTGTCCGATCGCGACAAGGCGTCAACCGCGGCGCGCAATCTGATCAAATTTTTTGCCGAAGAGTCCTGCGGCCAGTGCACGCCCTGCCGCGTCGGCACGGCGAAAGCACTGAATCTGATGCAGGCCGGGAAGTGGGATCAACCGCTGCTGGAACAACTATCGTCGGCGATGGCCGATGCGTCGATCTGCGGTCTGGGCCAAGCGGCGCCGAACCCGGTACGCTGTGTGATCAAACATTTCGGTCACGAGATCGAATAACGCGCTGCTGGTTTCAGCGAAGGAATGAATCATGACGGCGACCAGTAAACACGAACACGCGGCGATGCCGGTGGAGTTCAAACTCAACGGCAAGGATGTTGCCGCCAATGCCGGCGAGACCATCATCCAGGTCGCCAAACGGCTCGGCATCGAAATTCCGCATCTCTGCTACAAGGAAGGCCTGCGCCCCGACGGCAACTGCCGCGCCTGCATGGTCGAGATCAAGGGCGAGCGCGTGCTGGCGCCGTCGTGCTGCCGCCAGCCGGCCAAGGGCATGGAGGTCAGCACTGACAGCGCGCGTGCCGTCGCATCGCAAAAGATGGTGCTCGAATTGCTACTGTCGGATATGCCGGCAGAACGCCATACACTTAACTCCGAGCTTGATCAGTGGGCGGGCAAGCTCAAAATCGGCAAGCCGCGTTTCGCGCCGCGCCATGCGGTGCAGTCGGATTTGTCGCATCACGGCATCGCGGTCAACCTCGATTCCTGCATCCAGTGCACACGCTGCGTGCGCGCCTGCCGCGAAGAGCAGGTCAACGATGTCATCGGCTACGCCTTCCGCGGCGAGCATTCGAAAATCGTCTTCGACCTCGACGATCCGATGGGCGATTCGAGTTGTGTCGCCTGCGGCGAATGCGTGCAGGCCTGCCCGACCGGCGCGCTGATGCCGGCGCGCGATGCGGGCATGGTCAAGCCCGACAAGCAGGTGCATTCAGTGTGTCCGTATTGCGGCGTCGGTTGCCAGCTTACGTATAACGTCAAGGACAACAAGATTCTCAGCGTCGATGGCCGCGACGGCCCGTCGAACCACGGCCGCCTGTGCGTGAAGGGCCGCTACGGTTTCGATTATGCGCATCACAAGCAGCGTCTGACCAAACCGCTGATCCGCAAATCCGGCGTGCCGAAGTCGGCTGATCTCACGATGGATCCGGCCAACCCGCTGGAATATTTCCGCGAAGCGACCTGGGAAGAGGCGCTCGACCTCGCCGCCGGAAAGCTCAAATCGATACGCGACAACAATGGCAGCGGCGCGCTGTGCGGTTTCGGCTCGGCCAAAGGCAGTAACGAAGAAGCCTATCTCTTTCAAAAGCTGGTGCGCACCGGATTCGGTACGAACAACGTCGATCATTGCACGCGGCTCTGCCATGCTTCAAGCGTGGCGGCGCTGATGGAAGGTGTCAATTCGGCCGCGGTATCAAACCAGGTCAACGATGTCGCGCATGCGGATGTGATCGTCGTGATCGGCGCCAATCCGACCTCGAACCATCCGGTGGCGGCGACCTGGATCAAGAACGCGGTAAAGCGCGGGGCGACTTTGATTGTCGCCGATCCGCGCCGCGGCGATCTCGCGCGCCACGCCAAACACTATCTGCAGTTCAAGCCCGACACCGATGTGGCTTTGCTCAACGCGATGATGCACGTGATCGTGCACGAGGGGCTGGTCGACGAAAATTTCATCCGCGCGCGCACCATCGGCTACGACGAGTTGAAAGCCAACGTCGCCAGCTACAGCCCCGAGGCGATGGCACCGCTGTGCGGCATCCCGGCCGATACCATCAAGGAAGTCGCCCGCGTCTATGCGAAATCGAAGGCCTCGATCATCCTGTGGGGCATGGGCATCTCGCAGCACATCCACGGCACCGATAACGCGCGCTGCCTGATCGCGCTGTGCATGATGACGGGGCAGATCGGCCGCCCCGGCACGGGTCTGCATCCGCTGCGCGGGCAGAACAACGTGCAGGGCGCCTCCGATTCGGGGTTGATCCCGATGTTTTATCCCGACTACCAGCGCGTGGCCAATGATGATGCGCGCATGAAATTCGAAAAGCTGTGGAATACCAGGCTCGACCCGAAGCCCGGCCTTACCGTGGTCGAGATCATGGATGCGGTGCACGCCGGCAGCATCCGCGGCATGTACATCATGGGCGAAAACCCCGCGATGTCGGATCCTGATGCGCATCATGCGCGCGAAGCACTGGCCAAACTCGAACATCTGGTGGTGCAGGAAATCTTTCTGACCGAGACCTGCTATCACGCCGATGTGATCCTGCCGGCCACTGTCTGGCCGGAAAAATCGGGCACGGTCACGAATACCGATCGCATGGTGCAGATGGGCCGGCCGGCGCTGACGCCGCCGGGTGAGGTCAAACCCGATCTCTGGATCATTCAGGAAATCGCACGCCGTATCGGCCTTGACTGGAACTACGCCGGGCCGAAGGATGTATTCAATGAAATGCGCCTTGCCATGCATTCGATTGCCGGCATCACCTGGGAGAGGCTGGAAGCGGAAAGCAGCGTCACCTACCCTTGCGAGAACGAGGGCGATCCCGGGCAGCCGGTGGTGTTCGCCGACAATTTCCCGACGCCGAGCGGGCGTGCCAAGCTGGTGCCGGTCGATATCATTCCGGCGGCCGAGCAGCCCGATCGCGAGTTCCCGTTCGTGCTGATCACCGGCCGCCAGCTCGAACACTGGCACACCGGCGCGATTACGCGGCGCGCAACCGTGCTCGACGCGATCGAGCCGGAACCGACCGCATCGATGCATCCGCTCGACCTCGCTGCAATGGGGGCGAAGCAGGGTGACGTCATCACCATCGAATCGCGTCGCGGGCTCATTTCACTGTTCGCACGCGCCGACGACGGCACGCCGCGCAATGCGGTGTTTGTGCCGTTTTGTTTTTACGAAGCAGCGGCCAACCTGCTGACCAATCCGGTGCTCGATCCGTTCGGCAAGATTCCGGAGTTCAAGTACTGCGCGGTCAAGGTCATGCGCGGCGGCGAACTGACGCCGCGCTCGAGTTATGGCGGTGGCCGTGACATTCACGCCGTCGAATCCGCGTAAGCGGTCGATTGCAACGCCGCGATCATCCGCGGCGGTCTTTTTTGATCTGCAGGAGCCCATCGAATGGATCAAGCCGGAGCCACCATCGTCGGTGAGGAGCATTGGACGCGCAAGGGTGAGGTCAAACTTTTTCTGTGGGAAAAGCGCGCGCCGGTGACACCCTGCCGGGGCACCATTATTTTCGTACACGGTTCCTCAATGGCTTCAACGCCGGCCTTCGATCTGCCGTTGCCCGGCAAACCCGATGCTTCGCTGATGGAGTGGTTTGCGCACCGCGGCTTCGATACCTGGTGTGTCGATATGGAAGGCTACGGCCGCTCCTCGAAACACCGCGATATCAACTGCGACATCGCCAACGGCGCCGACGACCTTGTCGCAGCGACCGATTACATCATGCAGACGCGCGGCGTCAAAAAATTTCTGATGTACGGCAGTTCCTCCGGCGGTCTGCGTGCGGCGAAGTTTGCAGAGCGTCATCCGGAACGCGTAGCGCGTCTCGCGCTCGATGCTTTTGTGTGGACCGGCAAGGGCAGTCCGACGCTGGCCGAACGAACGAAAAAACTTCCGCAATGGCTGGCCTCCAACCGGCGCAAGATCGACCGCGATTTCGTGCAAAGCATTTTCACGCGCGATCATGGCGGCGGTGCCGAGCAATCGGTGATCGACGCCTATGCCGAGGCGATTCTTGCGCTCGATGATTCGGTGCCGACCGGAACGTACGTCGATATGTGCAGCAAGCTGCCGGTGATCGATCCGGCGAACCTCAACGTGCCGGTGCTGATCATGCGCGGTCAGTTTGACGGCATTGCCTCAAACGAGGACCTGCTGGATTTTTTTGCGCGTCTGCCGAATCCCGACAAGCAGTTTTCGATGATGGCAGGCATTGCGCACAACAGCACCAAGCAGATCAATTACCGCATTTCGTACCACATCCTGCTGTCGTTCTTCACGCAACCCGAGCCGATTTATCGCGGCTGAGTCATGTCCGGCCCTCGATATTGCTGCGCTGCGCTGCTGCTCGTCGCGACCGCCGCGGTCTTTGCCGAAGCCTATCCGTTGCGCCCCGTTCGTCTGCTCGTGCCCTACGCCGCCGGCGGCTCCACCGACGTGCTTGCACGCATGATCGGCCAGCGGCTGACAGAAACGCTTGGTCAGCCGGTGGTGGTCGATAACCGCACCGGCGCCGGCACGTTGATCGCGACCGACATCGTCGCGCATGCGGCAGCCGACGGCTATACCCTGCTGATGGCAACGCCGCCGCTCGTGGTGGCAGCGGCCCTTTATCAGAAAGTTTCGTTTGACGCGGCGCGTGATTTTGCCGCGATTACCAACGTCGCCGCCACCAGCAATGTGCTGGTCGTGCATCCGTCGGTAGCGGCGCAGTCGGTGCGTGAACTGGTGGCGCTGGCGAGGGCGCAGCCCGGACGGCTTGCCTATGGTTCCAGCGGCATCGGCGGGGCCAGTCATCTCGCGGTTGCGCTGTTCGCCAGCAGCGCCGGGGTCGAACTATTGCACGTGCCGTACAAAGGCGGCGCGCTCGCGGTGACCGATCTGCTGGGCGGCCGCCTGTCGCTGATGTTTGCCAATCTGACAACGGTGCAGCCGCATATCAAATCGGGACGGGTGCGTGCGTTGGCGATCGGCACGGCGCAACGCTCGCTGGTGATGCCCGAATTGCCTACGGTCGCCGAAGCCGGCGTGCCCGGCTACGAAGCCAACAACTGGAACGGCGTGGTGGCGCCGGCGGGGGTGCCGCGCGCCGTCATCGACCGATTGCAGCGGGAAATTCATGCAATTGTCGAAACGCCCGTCATGCGCGAGCGCTTGTTGCAAAACGCCTTTGAACCGGTCGCCGACGCGCCGGCGGCGTTCGCGCGCTATCTGGACGGCGAGCGCGTCAAATGGAGCCGGGTCGTGCGGGAGGCCGGCATCAAGCCGGAATAGGCCCCGCGTTAGGGCGTAAAATACGCAGCGACGCCGAATCTTGACTGCGGTCAAGGCTCACCGAATCGGCGCAGCCTATATTCACATCCCGCATAAATCCAATCTAACAATCCGCTTCGCATCTTCTTGCGCGGCGACCGGTCAAGGACGGAGATCATGGCGCTATCAGACATCGAAATTGCACAGCAGGCGACTATGCTGCGCGTCAGCAAAATTGCCGAAAAACTCGGCATTCCCGACGAGCATCTGGTGCCCTACGGTCACTACAAGGCCAAGGTTTCGCTCGAGTACGTCGATAGTCTGAAAGACCGCAAGGAGGGCAAGCTGATCCTGGTGACGGCGATCAGCCCGACGCCGGCCGGCGAGGGCAAGACCACCACGACGGTTGGCCTCGGCGATGCACTGAACAAGATCGGCAAGAAGGCGGTGATCTGCCTGCGCGAACCGAGCCTCGGCCCGGTGTTTGGGGTCAAGGGCGGTGCGGCCGGCGGGGGGTATGCCCAGGTGGTGCCGATGGAAGACATCAATCTGCATTTCACCGGCGACTTCGGCGCCATTGGCCTCGCCAATAATCTGTTGTCGGCGATGATCGACAATCATATTTCGCACGGCAACGAACTCGGCATCGATCCGCGCCGCATCACCTGGAAGCGCGTGATGGACATGAACGACCGCGCGCTGCGCGACATCGTGGTATCGCTCGGCGGCACTGCCAACGGTTATCCGCGTGAAGACGGATTCGACATTGTGGTGGCCTCCGAAGTGATGGCGATTTTCTGTTTGGCGACATCGCTGAAGGATTTGAAGGAACGCCTCGGCAATATCGTCTTCGGCTATACGCGCGAGGGCAAGGCGCTGCGCGCGCGCGACCTGAAGGCGCACGGCGCGATGACCGTGCTGCTGAAAGACCAGCTGGCACCGAATCTGGTGCAGACGCTCGAAAACAATCCGGCCTTTATTCATGGCGGCCCGTTTGCGAATATCGCGCACGGTTGCAATACGGTAATCGCGACACGCACTGCATTGAAGCTCGCCGATTATGTGGTGACGGAAGCCGGTTTCGGTGCCGATCTGGGCGCCGAAAAATTCCTCGATATCAAATGCCGCAAGTCCGGACTGCGCCCGAGCGCCGCAGTGATTGTGGCGACGGTACGCGCGTTGAAGCACCACGGCGGTGTCGCCAAAGATGCATTGAACCAGGAAAACCTTGCCGCACTCGAGAAGGGCATGGCCAATCTCGAACGCCATGTCCACAACGTAAAAAACGTCTACGGCATTCCCTGCGTCGTCTCGGTCAACCGCTTCACCGCCGATACGCAGGCGGAAATGAATCTGCTGACCGAACGCGTTGCCAAGCTAGGCGTCAAGGTGGTGGTGGCCACACACTGGGCCGACGGCGGCGCGGGTGCGGCTAACGTGGCGAACATCGTGGTCGATCTGTGCAACGAAAAATCGAGCCCGACTTTCGTTTACGAAGACAGCGACCCGCTATGGGAAAAAATGAAAAAGGTCGCCACCAAGGTTTACGGTGCCGCCGATATCACCGCCGACACCAAGGTGCGCAACCGCATCAAGGAACTGCAGGAGGGCGGCTACGGCCACTATCCGGTGTGCGTGGCGAAAACCCAGTCGTCGTTCTCGACCGACCCCAATCTGCGCGGGGCGCCTTCTGGCCACGTCGTCAACGTGCGTGAAGTGCGGCTGGCCGCCGGCGCCGAATTCGTCGTCATGGTCTGCGGCGACATCATGACCATGCCGGGCCTGCCGAAGGTGCCGTCGGCGGAAAAAATCGATCTTACCGACGACGGCAAGGTGGTTGGCCTGTTCTGAACGCAAAAGCGGCATTTAAAGCGCTTGTCGTGGTTTCGCCCGCGGGGCTCCGGTATCATGGCCCTGTTCTGGCGGTCCGGGTCTAGCGCCAACGGCGCGTATCACAGGAGGAATGGATGGAGCTTCTGGCCGAGTTTCAATCGGCGGCATTCTGGAATGGCTTGTTGATCATCATCTGGGTCAACGTCATTCTGTCGGGCGACAATGCGGTGGTCATCGCGCTGGCCGCCCGCTCATTGTCCCCGCATCAGCAGAAAAAGGCGGTTGCCTGGGGGGCCGGCGCGGCGGTGATCCTGCGTATTGTCCTGACGATCGTCGCGGTCAGCCTGTTGACGCTGCCCTATCTGAAAATCGTCGGCGGCTTGGCGCTGTTCTGGATTGCAATCGGTCTGCTTGTGCCGGATGACGGCGGCGAGAACGTCGACAGCCCCGACAACATGTTTTTGGCGATCAAGACCATTCTGATCGCCGACCTCGTCATGAGCGTTGACAACGTGATCGCGGTGGCGGCGGCGGCCAAGGGCAGCCTGCTGCTGCTGATCCTCGGGCTCGGCATCAGCATTCCGCTGGTGATTTTCGGCGCCACCCTGTTGATGAAGTTGATGGAGAAATTCCCCGTCATCATCACCGCCGGTGCCGGCATTCTGGGCTGGGTCGCCGGCGAGATGCTGGTCACCGATCCCGCGCTGGTCGAGTGGATTGCAACGTCCATGCCCTGGATGCATATACACACGCCGTTTGGCGAACTCACCTGGGCGCAGATCACTGGCGTGTTTTTTGTGATCGGCGTCGGCAAATGGCTGGCTTCGCGCAAGCACGGCGGCGACGAAAAATCGACCGAGGTGGAAAAGGCGGACTGACGGACTGCCTTGCCGTTGCATTGCGTCCGCACAACTCACCTTCGGCGCATTGCAGACGGCGCAGTCGCTGGAAATTGTGACACAAGCTTTTAATGCCTGACCGGCGCCGCCGAATGCGTTGTATTGGCGGCGAAGTCGCACGCAGCCTGATTCGCCGGCCGGATGCCTTACCCGATGACTTTTATAAGTAGCCGTCGCAAAAAATAATCATATGCGCGGCGATTTCCACAGCTGACGCGAGGGGAAGAACATGGAGCAAATCAAGCCGCACGATACGAGAGGCGCGGGATTTCGCTGGGTGCAACTGATTCTCGGCATCGTCTGCATGGCGCTGATTGCGAACCTGCAATACGGCTGGACCCTGTTCGTCAACCCGATGGAAGCGAAAAATCATTGGGGGTTGTCGGGCATCCAGCTCGCATTCTCGGTTTTTGTGCTGGTCGAAACATGGCTCGTTCCGGTCGAAGGGTGGCTGGTGGACAAGTTCGGTCCGCGGCCGGTGATTGCCGGCGGCGCCGTGCTGGCGGCGCTCGGCTGGATCATCAATTCCTACGCCAATTCACTGACCGAACTTTATGCGGCTGCCGTGATTGCCGGGGTCGGCGCCGGTTGTGTATATGGCACTTGCGTGGGTAATGCGCTGAAGTGGTTTCCGGACAAGCGGGGTCTTGCCGCCGGTCTGACCGCGGCGGGTTTCGGTGCGGGGGCTGCGCTGACGGTGGTCCCGATCGCGAGCATGATTCAGAGGTCGGGGTATGAACATACGTTCTTCTTTTTCGGCGTATTGCAGGGGGTGTTTATTTTTGTCATCGCCCTCTTTATGGTCATACCATCACCGCCGAAATGCGTTGCACCGGCACCGCGTATCGTCACCACTAAAGTCGATTACTCGACGATGGAAATGGTTCGCACGCCCGTATTCTGGGTGACCTATGCATTGTTTGTCGCGGTGGCCGCCGGCGGCCTGATGGCGACGGCGCAAATCGGCCCGATCGCAAAAGACTACGGGCTGGCCAATTTGCCGATGAATTTTCTCGGTCTTGCAACCTTGCCGCTGTTGACGCTTACCTTGGCCATCGATAACGTGGCGAACGGATTTACCAGACCGTTGTGCGGGTTTATATCCGACTGGATCGGTCGCGAAAACACGATGCTGGCGGTTTTTTCCGGCGAGGGACTGGCGCTGCTCGGACTCATGCAGTTTGGCCACAGCCCGATTGCATTTATGACCTTTGCTGCGATGACCTTCCTGTGCTGGGGCGAAATCTTCTCGATCTTCCCCGCGCTTTGCGCTGACACTTTTGGTGTGAAAAACGCCGCTGCGAATGCAGGGACGCTTTATACCGCCAAAGGCACCGCGTCCCTGCTGGTGCCATTGGCCTCGGTATTGTCCGCGGGCGGCAACTGGGATCTGGTATTTGCGGTTGCGGCAGCCATCGCAATCGTTGCGGGCGTGCTGGCGAAACTGGTTCTCGCCCCGATGCGCAAGCGTTGCATTGACCAGGCAAACGCAAGGGTTGCCGGCGGCGTTTGACGCCGGCTATCCCAGATTGATTTTCCCGCGACGTTTCAGCCGCGACAGTGTTTCCGGCGACAGATTGAGATAGGAGGCGAGTTCTTTTTTCGGCAGGCGCTCGACCAGTTCCGCGTGCTTGCGTTTGAAGCGGGCAACGCGACCGGGTGCGTCAAGCAGGTGCAGGGTGATGGTGTGTGCCATCACTTCGCTCATCAGTTTCATGACCTCGAATTCAAAACGGTTCTTGATTCCGGTATGGCGATCCAGAAAGCCCGCCCACTCTTCCATCGACAGTCGTGCAGAGCGCACGCGGGTCACCGCGCGTATCGAATACGGCATCGGGGTCTTCAGGCGCCACGCCGCGTAGCTGGTGTCGATTTCGGTTTCTGCGGCAAAGCGCAGGATCATTTCCTTGCCCGCCGGACTCGAAACGACCCGCTTGAGAATGCCATCAAGAATGAAGTATTGTTGCATCGATTCGTCGCCTTGGTTTTCGAGCGGCGCGCCCTTGGCATAATCCGTGACTTCGAGCATCGGTTCGAGTTCGGACCATTGCGCAGGCGTCATTTCCTTGAGCACCAGATTCTGGCGCAATTGCAGGCGGATGAGCCTCGCTTCGGGATGTTTGGTCAGGGCGGTCATCGGCGCGGTGGGAATTCTGGGTGGAGCGTTGCGGGAGCGCCGTTTTGCGCCTCGTTCAGTATACCAAAACGGCCTTTATTGACCGCGGTCAAGGCCCTCGCTACTTGCACTGCATATATTCAAAAACCTTAAAAAAAGGTCGCCCCCTGCGGGGATGAAACCTTTTTCTCAACAGGAGACAGCGATGGATACCGTTACCGAAAGCAAGGACGTTGCCGCCGGCACCGAGGACGTGACCGACGGTTTTCACCTCGTCATTGATGCGCTCAAACTCAACGGCATTGACACCATCTTCGGTCTGCCCGGGATTCCGATCACCGACCTGACGCGCAAGGCGCAGGCTGCGGGCCTGCGCGTGATTTCATTCCGCCATGAGCAAAACGCCGGCAATGCCGCTGCGATCGCCGGCTTCATGACGCAGAAGCCGGGCATTTGCCTGACGGTGTCGGCGCCGGGCTTCCTCAACGGACTTACCGCGCTGTCCAATGCCACCACCAACTGTTTTCCGATGATACTGATCAGCGGCTCCAGCGAGCGCGAGATCGTCGATCTGCAGCAGGGCGACTACGAGGAAATGGATCAACTGGCGATTGCCAAGCCGCTGTGCAAGGCCGCTTTCCGCGTGTTGCATGCCGAGGATATCGGCATCGGTATTGCGCGCGCCATCCGTGCCGCGGTTTCCGGCCGTCCCGGCGGCGTCTATCTCGATCTGCCGGCCAAATTGTTCGCACAGACAGTGGCTGCGGAAGCTGGCAAAAAATCGCTGATCAAGGTGGTTGATCCGGCGCCGCGCCAGATTCCGGCGCCGGACGCGGTGCAGCGCGCGCTTGACCTCCTGAAGTGCGCCAAGCGCCCGCTGATTCTGCTCGGCAAGGGGGCCGCGTACGCACAGGCCGACGCCGATATCCGCGCGCTGATCGAAAAAACCGGCATACCCTATCTGCCAATGTCCATGGCCAAGGGACTGTTGCCCGACACCCACGAACAATCGGCCGCCGCGGCGCGTTCCTTCGTGCTGCCCGGTGCCGACGTGGTAATGCTGGTCGGCGCGCGGCTTAACTGGTTGCTGTCGCACGGCAAGGGCAAGACCTGGGGCGGCAAGACGCACAAGGACTGGGGCGGCCAGCAGTTCATCCAGATCGATATCTCGCCGCAGGAGGCTGATAGCAATGTGCGCATCGACGCGCCGCTGGTCGGCGATATCGGTTCCTGCGTGTCAGCGTTGCTTGCCGGCATCGGCGCCAACTGGGCGAAGCCGCCCTCGGACTGGCTGAGCGCCATCGACGAACGCAAGAACAAAAACCTCGCCAAGATGGCAGAGACGCTGGCGAAGGATCCGATGCCGATGAATTATCACAGCGCGCTTAATGTGGTGCGCGACATCATTAAATCCAATCCGGACGCGCTGTTGGTCAATGAAGGCGCCAACGCGCTGGATTTCACGCGCAGCATCGTCGACATGTACAAGCCGCGCAAGCGTCTGGATGTCGGCACCTGGGGCGTGATGGGTATCGGCATGGGTTTTGCGGTTGCCGCGGCGGTCGTCAGCAAGCAGCCGGTGATCGCGATCGAAGGCGACAGTGCGTTCGGTTTTTCCGGCATGGAGGTCGAAACCATCTGCCGTTACAACCTGCCGGTGTGCGTGGTCATCTTCAACAACAACGGCGTTTACCGAGGCACCGACGTCAATCCGACCGGCGGAACTGACGTGGCGCCGACAGTATTCGTCAAGGGCGCGCGCTACGACAAGCTGATGGAGGCCTTCGGTGGCGTCGGCGTGAATGCAGTGACGCCGGTGGAATTGCGCCGTGCCATGGAAGAGGCGGTCCGCTCGCGCAAGCCGACGCTGATCAATGCCGTCATCGATGAAACCGCCGGCACCGAAAGCGGTCGCATCACCAGCCTTAATCCGCAAAGCGCAAAAAAGAAATAAATAACGCAATGGGACGGGGCGCGATGCCCTTGCCTTATCGCAGAAATACGGGAGATCAGCATGGAAGCATTGAAAGACGTTCGCATCCTCGACATGACCCACGTGCAGGCCGGTCCGACGTGTTCGCAGCTGCTCGCATGGATGGGCGCAGATGTAATCAAGTTCGAGCCGCCGCAGGGCGATGCCACGCGCGGGCAACTGCGCGACGTGCCGAACGCCGACAGCCTTTACTTCACGATGCTGAACAGCAACAAGCGTTCGATCACGGTCAACATGAAAAACCCCGAAGGCAAAAAAATCTTCGAGGAATTGATCAAGAAATGCGACATCATCATGGAGAACTTCGGCCCCGGTGTGCTCGACCGTTTCGGATTTACCTGGGAAAAGATCCACGAGGTCAATCCGCGCATCGTCATGGGCTCGATCAAGGGCTTCGGTTCCACGGGCCCCTATTCGGATTTCAAGGCGTATGAAAATGTCGCCCAGGCGATGGGCGGGGCGATGAGCACCACCGGCACGCCCGAAGGTCCGCCTTTCGTTACGGGCGCGCAGATCGGCGATTCCGGCACCGGCCTGCATCTGGCAATCGGCCTGCTGGCGGCGCTGCACCAGCGCGACCGCACCGGTCAGGGGCAGTACGTCGAGGTGGCGATGATGGATTCCGTGATGAATTTGTGCCGCGTGAAATGGCGCGATCATCAACGCTTGTCGCACGGCGGTTTGTCGGAATATTCGCGGCCGACCGAAGGCCTGAAGGCCACGCCCCGGGCCGGCAACGACTCCGGCGGCGGCCAGCTCGGCAATGCGATCAAGTGCAAACCGGGCGGTGTTGACGACTATATTTACGTGGTGGTGCAGGAGGCGGTATGGGACGCGCTGGCAAAGCGCATCGGCCCCGATGTCGGACAGCCGAGTCTCGTCGAAGATCCGCGCTTCGCGAAAATCGCCGACCGCCGCAAGAACCAGACCGACATGTGGAAATACATCGAAAAGTTCGCGTCGAACTACACCAAGCGCGAGTTCATGGCGATTCTCAACCCGCTCGATGTGCCCTGCGGGCCGATCATGTCGACGGCCGATCTGGCCAACGACGAACACGTGCGCGGCCGCGAGATGTACGTCGAACTCGATCATCCTCAGCGCGGCAAATGGTTCAACGTCGGCATGCCGATCAAGCTGTCGGCATCCCCTGCCGTGATCAAGCGCTCGCCGACGCTGGGCGAGCATACCAACGAGGTTCTGCGCGATGTGCTGGGTTTTAGCGAGAGCGAAATCGCGGCGAAAAAAGAGGCTGGCGCGTTCTCGATGCCGCCGAAGAAAAAGTGAGGTTGCCAGCATGAAAATTGCAATTATTGGCCAGCAGGATTTTGGCAAATCGGTGCTTGAGGCTTTCCTGGCGCGTGGCGATGAGGTCGCGGCGGTATTTTGCGCGCCGGAGAAGGAAGGCGCGCGACCCGATGTCCTGCGCGTCGCGGCGCAGGAAAAAGGCCTGACCGTCTACCAGTTCAAATCGTTGCGTGCGCCCGAGGCGGTGCAGGCGATGAAGGAGGCGAACGCGGACATCGGCATCATGGCATTCGTGTTGCAATTCGCGCCGCAGGAGTTCGTCAATATTCCCAAATGCGGCACGATCCAGTATCACCCGTCGTTGCTGCCGAAATTTCGCGGTCCGAGTTCGATCAATTGGCCGATCATCAAGGGTGAAACCGAGACGGGGCTGACCATATTCAGGCCGACTGACGGCCTCGACGAGGGCGCCGTGATTCTGCAGAAGAAGACCCCGATCAGTGCCGACGATACCCTGGGCACGGTGTATTTCGACCGCCTATTTCCAATGGGTGCGCAGGCGATGGTCGAGGCTGCCGATCTGGTGGTTGCGGGCAAGCACAAGGAGGTCATTCAGGACGAATCGCTGGCCAGTTACGAAGGCTGGTGCCGGGCCGCCGAGGCGAAAATTGACTGGGCCAAACCGGTTGACCACGTCTATAACCTGATTCGCGGTTGTAATCCGGCGCCGGGTGCGTGGACGACATTCGGCGGGAAAAAGCTGCAGATATTCGATGCACGGAAAGTTTTATTCCGTCGTTTTGCCGATGTTCAAGGTAAGATCGGAGAAGTTACTGGAATTTCGACGCAGAGTTTCTTCGTTACTGCCCAGGGCGGCATGATCGAGGTTCTGAAAGCGAAGTTCGAGGATGGCAAGAAACTAAGCGGTGGCGAAGCGGCGCAGGGCGGCGGCCTGGCGGCCGGTGCAATACTCGGCGGCTAGTCGAGGGGCGGGCCGAAGGAATGAAATAAAAAGCCACGCAATCGCGTGGCTTTTTTTTGCCCTAAACCGATCGTTGCCGGCGTGGCAATTGCTGCTGTTTAGGACTCCGATCTGTGATGATTGTGCCGATCACGGGGCTGGCGTCGCAGCCCGTCGCGCGCTTTCCCCGTTAAGCTCTTGTATTGGCGAAATTTCTTTGCAGAGTTATGAAAAAAATCATATACTTGGTGGCAGGACTCGTAAAATATTTCAGTCATCAGCGTTAACCCTATAGAATAAAAATACAAAAAGGCGGGATTGGGGATGAAAAATTGACTTTTTGGAAGTCCGACTGGTTTCTCGGGGTAGCGGTCGTAATTGTTGTTGCGTTGTTCAATCGCGTCAGCGACCTCATACCGAGTCTTGAGCGCAAGGCCTACGACCTCGGCGTCGTAGCGACGTCGCGCACGCCGTCGGACAAAATCGCGATCATCGCGATTGATGCGGAGAGCCTCGACAAAATAGGTCGCTGGCCCTGGTCGCGCGATGTGTTGTCGAAAATGACCGACACACTCGCCGCCGCGAAAGCCAAAGTGATTGCCTACACGGTTCTGTTTTCCGAGCCGCAGGTCGATGCCGGTTACGTCTACGTCACCAAATTGCTTGATATCGCGGCGAAGAACGGCGCGTCGCTCGACGCCAACGGGCAGGTTGTTTCCAGCGGCGGACCGATGGGGCCGTTTATCGGCACGTTGAAAGAGGCCGAAGAAACGTTGAACGTCGATCGCAAACTCGCCGACAGTTTCACGCGCGCCGGCAACGTCGTGCCGATGATGTTGTTCCAGATTGGCGAGCCGCTCGGTAATCCGGACAAGCCGTTGCCCGACTATGTCCTGAAAAACGCGTTGCCGAAGGTGTCGAAAGGCAACGACGACGATGTTCTGCTGACGCGCCGCGTCGATTATCCGATCGAGATCATTGGCAAGTCGGCAGCTGCGCTGGGCCATTTGAATGCGACGCCGGACGTCGATGGCGGCACCCGCACCGAGCCGCTGGTGCTGACCTATTTCGACAAAACCTTCCCGTCCCTGTCGATGATGATTGCGGCGAAAAGCCTGAATCTCGGCATCGACGACATCAAGATCCAGCCTGGCGAAAAGGTCACACTGGGGCGGTTGAATATCAAGACCGACCCGCTGACCCGGATGTACACCTACTTTTACAAGGATCGTGACGGCAAGCCGGCCTTCACGGTCGATTCGTTTTACGACGTGATCAACGGCAAAATTCCGGTCAGCAAATATCAGGACAAGATTGTGCTGATCGGGCCCACCGCTGCAGGGTTGGGCAGCGCGACCATAACGCCGGTTTCAGCGGCGATGCCGCCGGTGCTGGTGCTGGCGCACTCGGTGTCGTCCATCCTGTCGGAACATTTCTTCGTCGCGCCGGTGTGGGGTTACTGGGTTGAATTGCTGGTTTTCCTGCTGGTCGCCGGCTACCTGATTGGATTGCTGCCGCGTCTCAAGGCGACCCAGGCGCTGGTAATTTCGGCCGCTATCTTTGCCGCATTGCTGACGGTGCACTTCGTCCTGATGACGGTCAGCGGGATCTGGATCCAGTTGATGCTGTCGGCAACCTTGTTGCTGGTCGGGCACATCGCGCTGGTTTCGAAGCACTTCATCGTGACCGAAAAAGGCAAGGCGCGCTCCGATGTCGATCTGGCGCAAAGCCATCGCATGCTGGGTCTCGGGTATCAGGGGCAGGGGCAGCTCGACACGGCATTTGACTATTTCAAGAAGCTGCCACCTGACGATTCGGTGCTCGACTTGATTTACAACCTTGCGCTGGATTTCGAGCGCAAGCGCCAGTTCAACAAGGCGGAAAACGCATTCCGTTACATCGCCGAGAAAAATCCCAAGTTCAAGGACATCGCGGAACGCGTCGGTCGCGCCAAGGCAATGTCGGAGACTGTCATTCTCGGCGGCACTGGCGGCCATCCCGGCGGCACCGTGATTCTGCCGGGGGGCGGCGTCGAGAAGCCGATGCTCGGCCGTTACCAGGTCGAGAAGGAACTCGGCAAGGGCGCAATGGGTGTGGTGTACCTTGGCAAGGATCCGAAAATCGGCCGCGTCGTCGCCATCAAGACAATGGCGCTGTCACAGGAATTCGAGGCCGATGAACTGCAGGACGTCAAGGATCGCTTCTTCCGCGAAGCGGAAACGGCCGGCCGCCTCAATCACCCGAACATTGTAACTATCTTCGACGCCGGCGAAGAGCATGATCTCGCCTTTATCGCGATGGAGTTTTTGAAGGGCAAGGATCTGGCGCCCTACATCAAGCCCGAAAACCTGCTGCCGCTGCCGAAGGTGCTCAGCATCATCGCGCGCGTTGCCGAGGCGCTGTCGTACGCGCATTCGAACAGCGTCGTGCACCGCGACATCAAGCCGGCCAACATCATGTACGATCTCGACAGCGATACCGTCAAGGTGACCGATTTCGGTATCGCGCGGATTACCGATTCTTCGAAGACCAAGACCGGCATGGTGCTCGGCACGCCGAGCTACATGTCGCCGGAGCAGCTTGCAGGCAAGAAGATCGAAGGGCGCTCCGATCTGTTTTCGCTGGGTGTCACGCTGTATCAACTGGCGAGCGGGCATCTGCCGTTCACCGGTGATTCGATGGCACAACTGATGTTCAAGATCGCCAACGAACCGCATACCGATATCCTGACCTATGCGCCGACCCTGCCGCAGGCGCTGGTGGATATCGTGAACCGGTCGCTGGCCAAGGATCCGGAGCAGCGCTATCAGACGGGTGAGGAAATGGCGCGAGCGATCAAGGCATGCATGGCCGAGGGCGGCGACGCGGCCGCAAAATCAGACGTCGTGGACATTGGATTGTAAATAATGGCAGCTAACCTATCGACTGCGCTGGAAGTTGCCACTGCCACCGATCCTGGCATGGTGCGTTCACATAACGAAGACAGCATCGCCTGCGATGCGGAAATCGGCCTTGCCGTGCTTGCCGACGGCATGGGTGGCTATAACGCCGGCGAGGTGGCCAGCGGGATTGCGGTGGCCATGCTGACGACGGAAATGAAGCAGGGGCTTGCCGAGCACGATCCGCACAAGGTGGTCGACGGCACCGGCGAGCCGATGGGCGCGGCGCTGATTCGCGAAAACTCGGCCAAGGCCAACGCTGCAATCTACCAGACCGCAAAAAGCCAGCCGCAGTACGCGGGCATGGGGACGACGCTGGTGGTGGCGCTGTTCTTCGACAACCGCATGTCGGTCGGGCATATAGGCGACTCGCGCCTCTACCGCATGCGCAAGGAAGAACTCACGCAAGTCACCCGCGATCATTCGCTGTTGCAGGAGCAGATCGACAGCGGAATGCTCACCAAGGAGCAGGCGCGCTACTCCCAGAACAAGAATCTGGTGACCCGCGCGGTCGGCATCGACCCCGATGTCGAAACCGAGATTCATACGTATGATGTCGAGCAGGGCGACATCTATCTGCTGTGCTCGGACGGCCTCAGCGACATGGTGACCGACGAGGATATCCAGGCGACGCTGGATGCGATGCGCGCCAATCTGCCGCTGGCGGCGAAACAACTGGTTCAACTCGCCAACGACTGTGGCGGGCGCGACAATATTTCAGTGATATTGGTACGGATACTTGATGATTTTGCGGCGCCGACAGGCTGGTTTGCCAAGTTCAAGGCGTGGTTTAGATAATACGGTTACAGGGAAACTGCCATGGCAAAGTTGATCATGAGTCTGGACAACGCGGTTATCCGCGAAGTGCCGCTCGACAAGGAACGGGTCACGATTGGCCGCAAACCGCATAACGACATACAGATCGACAATCTTGCGGTCAGCGGCGAACACGCATTGATCGTGACGATTCTGAATGACTCGTTTCTGGAGGATCTGGGCAGCACCAACGGCACCCTGGTCAACGGCAATCCGGTCAAAAAACATATTCTGCAGACCAACGATGTTGTCGAGATCGGCAAGTACAAGCTCAAGTACGTGAACGAAACAAATGCCGGCCAGGCCACGGTTGCGGATTTCGAGAAGACCATGGTGTTGCGTGCGCCTATCCCCAAAGCGGGTGGCGGAGCGCCGGCGGGCAGTTTCGGCGATACCCAGATCAACCCGACCGCGACCACCACGCAGAGCCGGCCGCAACAGACGACCGTTACGCCGGCGGCGAAGCCCGTGGAAAAACTCGCGGCGATCCAGATTCTCACCGGATCTTCCGCTGGCAAGGAACTCGAACTGACCAAGAACCTGACCACGCTCGGCAAACCCGGCGTGCAGGTTGCGGTGATCACGCGTCGCCCACACGGTTATTTCATCACGCACGTCGAGGGCGCTAGCTATCCTGTCATCAATGGCAAGACGCTCGACGCGCAGGCTCACCAGCTTAACGACCATGACGTGATCGAGCTCGCCGGCGTGAAGATGGAATTCTTCTTCAAGAACAGTTAGCCCCCTTTCGACCGCTGGCACGACGGCACTGCTTCAGGGTTCACGGTGTTGAAGGCAAATGCGGAACCGGCATTACGTCACAGTCCGGGCCGGATTAGCCATGCGTAAGCGATTTTCACCGGCGCACAGGCTCCCGCAGGCAGGTTGGTGGCACGGGATTTGCAGCAATTCGTTCTCTATGGCGAACTGGCCTGGCGACAGCAGGTCGCCGTTGGCATGACGGGAGGCGGTTTGGAAAAGCATCTGGTACGCATCGGCATCGGCATTGCACTGGTCGCGGTGTTTCTGTTGCATGCCGTCAAGGGCATCGGTAACTGGGACTTCCAGATTCCCCTGGTCAATCGCCTCGAGGCAATTGTCTACGACACCCGCCTCGCGCTGACCATGCCGCGCACACTTGACCCGCGCATCGTGATTGTCGATATCGACGAAAAAAGCCTCGCCGAAAAAGAAAAAGGTGGCGAAGGCCACTGGCCGTGGCCGCGCGATCGCATGGGCGTGCTGCTGGACAAGCTGTTCGACAAATACGGCATTGCCGTACTCGGATTCGACATTGTGTTTGCCGAGCGCGACGAGAGTTCGGGCCTCAAGGTATTGCAGCAGCTGGCGCAAAAGGAATTGCGCGACGTCCCGGGCTTCCAGGCGACGCTGCAGCGCATCCAGCCGCAGCTGGACTACGACGAAATTTTTGCCGGCAAAATGCGTAACCGCCCGGTTGTTCTCGGCTACACCTTCAACTCCGACAAATCGACCGCGGACGCCAGCGGGACATCGACCAGCAAAGGCGAATTGCCTCCACCGGCGATGCCGGCCGGCACCTTTGCTGGCAAGAACATCGACTTTTACAAGATCACCGCGCATACGGGTAATCTCGAGGTGCTGCAGAAAGCGGCGGCCGGCGCGGGGCATTTCAACATCGAGCCGGATGCCGACGGAATCCTGAGACGCGTGCCGATGCTGATCGAATCCACCGGCGGCTATTACGAAGCGATGTCGCTGGCGATCGTGCGCATGCTGCTGGGCTCGCCGAACCTGGCGCCGGGTTACCCAAGCGACAAGCCGCTGATCGCGAGCAAAAAATACTCGGGACTCGAATGGCTGGAGGCCGGCAAGATTCGCGTGCCGGTGGATGAGCAGGTGACCGCGTTGATCCCGTATCGCGGTCGCGGCAATCGCGAAGGGCGCAGCTTCAACTACGTGTCCGCCGTCGATGTGCTAAATGAAACCGCAGATGTCGCTGAACTCAACGGCAAGATCGTGCTGGTGGGAACCACCGCACCGGGCCTCCTTGATTTGCGCGCCACGCCTGTGCAGTCGGTCTATCCCGGTGTCGAGGTGCACGCCAACATGATCGCCGGCATGCTAGATCACAACATCAAGGAGAAACCGGCCTACGTGCTCGGCGCCGAATTCATTCAGCTTCTGCTGATCGGGCTCTCACTCGCTTTTTTCCTTCCGCTGCTCAACCCGCTCAAATCGCTGCTGGTCACGCTGGCCGTTTTGATCGGCGTGCTGACGCTCAATGTCATCGTTTTCCACTTCGGCAATTTGGTGCTGCCGCTGGCCTCGGCGCTGCTGCTGACCACGCTGTTGTTCGCGCTCAACATGTCCTACGGCTACTTCGTCGAGGCGCGCGGCAAGCGCCAGATCACCGGATTGTTCGGCCAGTATGTGCCACCGGAACTGGTCGACGAAATGTCGAAAAATCCGGAAAGCTTCTCGATGGAGGGCGAGTCGCGCGAAATGACCGTTCTGTTCACCGACGTGCGCGGCTTTACGACCATTTCGGAAGGTCTCGACCCGAAGCAGTTGTCCCAATTGATGAACGCTTTTTTGACGCCGTTGACCGAGGTGATCTACAAACACCGCGGCACCGTGGACAAATTCATGGGCGATTGCATCATGGCATTCTGGGGCGCGCCGCTACCCGACGCCAACCACGCCCGCAACGGTATCCTCGCCGGTCTCGAAATGCACGAAATCCTGCATCAGCTGCAGGCCGAGTTCAAGGCCCGCGGCTGGCCGGAAATCCGCATCGGCGTGGGCCTGAACACGGGGCGGATGAGCGTCGGCAACATGGGTTCCCGCCTGCGCACCGCTTACACCGTGATGGGGGATGCCGTCAATCTGGCGTCCCGACTCGAAGGCATCACAAAGGAATATGGCGCTGATATCATAGTCGGACAGGGCACCCGCGACGCGGTGCCGGACGTGGTCTTTCGCGAACTCGACAAGGTGCGGGTGAAAGGCAAGGACGAGGCGGTCGCGATCTACGAACCGCTCGGATTGCAGGGCAAGGTTGCAAAGGCGAAGCTCGAAGAGGTCAAGCTGTACGGCCAGTTTTTGCGGCTTTATCGCGCGCAGGACTGGGATCAGGCCGAATTGCAGTTGTTTAATTTGCAAAAGCAGGTGCCGACCAACAAGCTGTACAGCGACACATTTGTCGAGCGCATATCCTTTTTGCGCGCCAATCCGCCGGGCAAGGGCTGGGATGGTGCGTTTACTTTCACGACGAAATAGCGATCAGCCAGATGAAACTCAGAATACTCGGTTGCAGCGGCGGCATCGGCGGTTCGCTCCGCACGACGTCGATGCTGCTCGACCACGATGTGCTGATCGATGCAGGCACCGGCGTGGGCGATCTCAGCATCGAAGAACTGTCGCGCATCGACCATGTTTTTCTGACCCATTCGCATCTGGATCACGTCGCCTCGATCCCGTTTCTGGTCGACAGCGTCGGCTGGATGCGCGACAAACCGCTGACGGTCTACGCAATCGAACCGACGCTGGAAATCCTGCGCCAGCATCTGTTCAACTGGAAGCTGTGGCCCGATTTCACCCAGATCCCGGAGCCGGCGAAGGCCTTTCTGCGCTATAAAGCAGTCGCACTCGGCGAAACCGTGACGGTGGGTGGGCGCAAACTGACCCCGATGCCGGCCAACCACGTGGTGCCGGCGGTCGGCTACCGCATCGACTCGGGCAGCGCGAGCCTGGTCTTCACCGGCGACACAACCACCAACGATGCATTGTGGGTAGAGGTCAACAAGATCGACAATCTGCGTTATCTGATCATTGAAACCGCATTCTGCAACCGCGAAAAGGATCTCGCCGTCGCCTCCAAACACCTGTGCCCGAGTCTGCTTGCCGACGAACTGCGGAAACTGAAGCGCAAAGCCGATATATACATCACGCATCTTAAGCCCGGGGAAGCGGAGCTGACCATGCGCGAAATCCAGGAAAGCGCAGGCGCATGGCAGCCGCGCATGCTGGAAAACAACCAGACGATCGAACTGTAGGTGATGCCGGTTTTTCCGTGTCCAACAGGTATGCATGCTGAATGAGGTCCTAGCCCACCATGAGTACCGTACTCGAAAACAAACCTGTCGCGCAGGACAATCTTGCCGAGAAACTCAATTTCTCGAAGAACCTGCAGGCCGTAACAAACAAAATTCACGCCACCAGCAATATCGACGAGATCATGCTGGAGTTGAGTCAGGACATCTGTTCTCTGTTCAATGCGGACAGGCTGACCCTCTATCTCGTCAGCGACGACAAGACATCTATCGTCTCCAAGGTCAAAACCGGCCTGAATTCATTCAAGGACCTGAAGCTGCCGATCGCGGAACAGAGCATTGCCGGCTTCGTCGCGGTGCACAAGAAGATGATCAACATTCGCGACGTCTACGACGAAAAGGAATTGAAGGCGTACAGCCCGCACCTCAATTTTCTCAAGCAGGTCGATATCAAGACCGGCTACCGTACCAAGCAGATGCTGGTGGCGCCGGTGGTCGACGCGCAATCCAAGGATCTGATCGGCGTCGTCCAGATTATCAACTCAAAAGCCGGCCAGCCGTTCCCGCCGGCAATCGAGGAAGGCGCAATCCACGTTTGCGAAACGCTGGCGATCGCTTACAAGCAGCGCCAGAAGTCCAGCCTGGCGATCAAGGGCAAATACGACCACCTCGTCACCAATGCCGTGATCTCCGCCGAGGAACTCGATCTTGCAACCCGCTCGGCGCGGCGCAAAAACCTCGACATCGAAACCGTGCTGATCGACGAGTTTCAGGTCAAGGTGCCGGCGATCGGCGAAGCGCTGGCCGCCTATTTCGGCGTGCCTTACGAGCCGTTCAAGGCCGACCGGGTCAAGCCGATGGACCTGCTCAAGAACATGAGCCGGGAATTCATCGAGAGCAGCATGTGGGTGCCGGTCGATGAAACGACCGAGGGCATCATCGTGCTCACCGTCGATCCCGAAAAAATCCGCGGCTCCAAGATCGTCAACAACGTCTATCCCAAGAGCAAGATCGCCTACCGGGTCTGCTGCCTGCGCGAGTTCAATTCCACCCTCGACCAGTTGTTCGGCGCGAGCGGCTCGCCCTCGTCGCCCGGCATGGCTGAGGACACCACCGATATCGGCGATTTGCTGTCGGGGATGGAGGACGAGGCGGCCGAGGATCCGAACGAGGACGTCGCTTCCGCCGCATCGGACAACGAGGTCGTCAAGCTCGTCAATAAGATCATCATCGACGCCTACAAGCAGGGCGCCTCGGATATTCACATCGAGCCGTATCCGGGCAAAGGCAAGACCGAGGTCCGCTTCCGCAAGGATGGCTCGCTGATGCCCTATATTTCGGTGCCCGCAGCCTATCGAAACGCGATCGCTGCGCGCCTGAAAATCATGTGCGATCTCGATATCTCGGAACGCCGCAAGCCGCAGGACGGCAAGATCAAGTTCAAGAAGTTCGGCCCGCTCGATATCGAACTGCGGGTAGCGACCATCCCGTCGCAGGGCGGTGTCGAAGACATCGTCATGCGTATTCTCGCCGCCGGCGAGCCGATTCCCCTCGACAAGCTCGGGTTGTCTGCCTACAACCTGAAAATGTGCAAGGAAACAATCGAAAAGCCTTACGGTCTGTTCTTCGTGTGCGGACCGACCGGTTCGGGCAAAACGACAACGCTGCACTCGGTGCTCGGCTATCTCAATACGACGGAGACCAAAATCTGGACGGCGGAAGACCCGGTTGAAATTACCCAGCGCGGCCTGCGTCAGGTGCAGATGAATCCAAAGGCGGGCCTGACCTTTGCCATCGCGATGAAAGCGTTTCTGCGGGCAGATCCGGACATCATCATGGTCGGTGAAATGCGCGACAAGGAGACCGTCGGTACCGGCATCGAAGCCTCACTGACCGGTCACCTCGTGTTCGCCACCCTGCACACCAACAGCGCACCGGAATCCATCATCCGCCTGCTCGACATGGGCATGGATCCGTTCAACTTCGCCGACGCATTGCTCGGCATTCTCGCCCAGCGTCTGGCCAAACGGCTGTGCGGCAAGTGCAAAAAGCCGCGCGTCGCGACCCAGGAGGAAGTCAAGCTCTTCCTCGATGAATACTCCGGCGAACTAATGAACACCGACAGCTGGAAAAAAGACCCCAAGGGCGAGCGCGACAAGCTACTGCAGAGCTGGATCAAGGATTTCGGCAACGACAAAGGCGAGATCATTTTCCACGGCCCCGGCGGCTGCGACACCTGCGGCAACACCGGCTACAAGGGCCGCGTCGGCCTGCATGAATTGCTGATCGGCACCGACGCGATCAAGAAGAACATCCAGGAACACGCGCGCGTTGCCGAAATGTTCGCCACCGCACTGGAGCACGGCATGCGCACCCTGAAGCAGGACGGCATGGAAAAAGTGCTGCTCGGCGTCACCGACATGGCGCAGGTCCGGGCCGTTTGTATCAAGTAACGCACCCGCTGATGAACCAAATGCACCGTCCGCCGGACCCGACCAATCTGTTCGAGCGACTCGAGCAGCTCAACCAGATCGGTGTGGCGCTGTCGAAGGAAACCGATATCAACCGGTTGCTCGAGGCGATTCTGGTGGCGGCGCAGAAAATCACTCGCGCCGACGGCGGAACGCTCTACCGCATGACCGAGGAGCGTTCGCTCAAATTCGAGATCATGCGCAACGACACGCTCGGCATCGCCATGGGCGGTACCACCGGGACGCCGATACCGTTCTATCCGCTCAACCTGTTCGACAAGGAAGGCGCACCGATCACCAGTATGGTGGCGGCCTATGCCGTGCATCACGACCAGTCAGTGAATATCGCGGACGCCTATACCGAAGAAGGTTTCGATTTCGCCGGCACCAAGAATTTCGACAAGAAGACCGGTTACCGTTCGCAGTCGTTTCTCACCGTGCCGATGAAGAACCACGAAAACGAAATCATTGGCGTGTTGCAGCTGCTTAACGCCAAGGATCCGGGTTCGGGCAGTGTCAGCGCATTTTCCAAGGAAGACCAGCAGCTGGCCGAATCGCTGGCGTCGCAGGCCGCGATCGCGCTGACCAACCGGCTGCTGATCAACCACCTCGAAAACCTGTTCGAGTCTTTCATCAACCTGATTAACGCGGCGATCGACGACAAATCGCCCTATACGGCAGGTCATTGTTCACGCGTGCCGCAGCTGACCATGCTGCTTGCCGAGGCGGTCAACGAGGTCAAGGTCGGGCCGCTGCGCGAATTCAGCATGACCGACAAGGACCGCTATGAGCTGAAGATCGCGGGCCTGCTGCACGATTGCGGCAAGGTCACCACACCGGTGCACGTGGTGGACAAGGCGACCAAGCTGCAGACCATTTTCGACCGCGTGCATCTCGTCGACACCCGCTTCGAGGTGCTCAAGCGCGACGCCGAAATCGCGGCGCTGAAGGCGAAGCTGGCCGATCCCGCAGCCGATGCCGATGCGCAACTGGCGCAGCGCCTACGTGAAATCGAGGAAGATCGCGAATTTCTGCGCACGGCCAATGTGGGCGGCGAACTCATGAACGACGCCGACCAGCAGCGCGTGCAGAAAATTTCCGCGAGGTATCGCTGGCGCGATGTTGATGGCAGGGAAACGGATTTCCTGACCGACGATGAAGTTGAAAACCTGACCATCCGCGCGGGAACCCTGACGGCGACCGAGCGCCAGATCATCAATCACCACATCGAGGTGACGATCCAGATGCTTGAAGCGTTGCCGTGGCCGAAACACCTGAAAAACGTCGCCGAGTACGCCGGCGGCCACCACGAGCGCATGGACGGCAAGGGTTATCCGCGCGGGCTGACGCGCGAACAGATGTCGGTGCAGGCGCGCTGCATGGGGATCGCCGACATTTTCGAGGCGCTGACGGCCAAGGACCGCCCCTACAAGAAGGGCAAGACGCTGACCGAATCGCTGACCATCCTCGGCAAATTCAAGCTCGGCGGCCACATCGATCCGGACCTGTTCGACGTGTTCATGTGGGAAAAGGTTTACCTGAAATACGCCGAGCAGTTCATGGACCGTCACCAGATCGACGATGTCGATCTGTCAAAGATCCCGGGCTACGTTCCGCCGCCCGCACCCTGAATAGCGCCGGCAGCGGAGTTCAATCGCCGGCTTTGCGGGTGATATAGACGATCAGGCCCTCGGTGGCGAGTTCGACGAATTTTTCGCTGTAGCCCATATCCTGCAATTCCCAGCGGAAGGTGTTGCCGAGCCGCGCCTTTTTGTAGACGCCGAGCTTGTGCTGGCCGCGGAATTCGACCGCCCGCGCGAAAGTGTCTTCAAGTATGGTCGTCAGGCGCTTCTGCGAAATCTTGCGTTCGCTGCCCTTGTCCAGCGCCGGCGGATAACGCTTTGCCAGATCCTGAACGAGCCCCTTGGCAAACACATCGATGTCCTTGCCCGATACCGAACCAAACAATCCCATGGTTATGCTCCAGTAATGATGTGGGTCAATTTCCGCCGCCGACCAGGCGCTTCAGCATCCTGAGGCCGAGGCCGCTGCCTGGCGCCGGCGCCGGGGCGGATTCGCGCGGATGCTGTTCCACGCGTATGTCGTAGAGTAGCACGTCGCGCTGCACGTTTTGATCGTCGATACGGCCGACGCCGTGGAACGAATAGTTGTTCTTGATAAAGGCGAACAGCGAATTGCGCCGGTATTCCATCGTTTTCACCTTGCGAAAACGATCATGCGGATAATGCGGTCCGCCCTCGCAGCGAAAGTCCGCATCGAGCGGCATATAAATCGAGGTGCCGAGGTGGGCGCGGCTGTCGTCGTCCGGGCAGTAAAACAGCATCGACAGCAGGCGGTGCGGCGCATCGGTGTGCGGACCGATGCTGTAGTTGGTCAGGTCGCGCACGACCAGCGATTCCGCGGTGTAAGTGTTGCGAAAAATATCGTCGCCGAAACGCTCCCGCACGTATTTTTCAAATTTGCCGATGACCGAATTCATGAACCGGTACTGCAGAAACCAGCCGCCGAACTCAAGCCAGAACGCACGGTGCTTGTCATCGAGCTTCTGCAAATCCGCCTGCGAGAAGGGCAGCACGAAGCGCTCCGGATAGGCACCCTTCGAGACGCGTCCGGTGTCGGCCAGCGTAACCAGCGCATCCGCCCCCGGCCAGTGGGTGCGCATCTCATTGTAGAAATCCTCGGGGAAAACGTTTTCGACATAGATGTGCGCGTACGGATACTCGCGGACGGTCGCGTTCGCGATCTGGTAGAGAACGTGCTCTTCAACGGCAGAAGATATGATTGCCCACTCCTGCGAAGGCGCCTTCCGAGCGCAAAGCCTTGCTTACCTGGTCCTGCGAATAAGCGAAACCCAGCGCTGCCATTTCGCGAATGATATTACGGTGCAATTCGAGATTGGTATTGATCTCGACCAGCACCGATTTGACTCTGGAATCCCGCAGGGTTTCGGCGCAGCCGTGCAACACCTTGTGCTCCAGTCCGTCGACGTCGATCTTGATATGGTTAGGCACCGGCAGCACGGCATCCGCCACCAGCCGGTCCAGTGTGGTCGAAATGCAGCCCTGCGAATATTTGCTTGCGCGGTGTTCGAGCCGGTGGTCGAGTTGCTCGCCGAAGGTGTGGCAGGAGCCGCCGGCGTGAAACTCGCTCAGGTAGAGCCGCGAGTAGGCCATCTCGTCGCTCAATGCAAGGCAGAATCCGGTGACCCGGTCCGACAGCCCGTTGCGGATGATGTTGCGGTAGAGCAATGCGTAATTCTGCGATTCCGGCTCGAACGCGAATACGCGCATGCCGCGGGTTTTGGCCGCCCAGATCGTGTACATGCCGACGTTGGCGCCGATGTCGACCAGCACCTCGTCGGCGCCGAAGCCGGCAATCCATTCGATGGTGTCGGGTTCCTTGCTGCGCAGGGTGTGCACGCGGAACTGTGCCGGAATGTTCGGTGTCGCGAAGTTGACTTCGATGTCGCCCTCGCGCACGGTGATATGCGGGTCGAGCGCCTGGTATGCCTCCAGGGTGAGCGGTGCGCCGGGCGCGTCCGCGGTCGCTGCCGGCACCGCTTTCCGGAACGCCCGGGATAACATGCGAATTGGGTTCATCAGGTCCTCGTGCGCGCGTCGCGGTCATTCCGCCGGCGCAACGGATTTATCTTTTAAAAATATATCGTTACATTATGTGTTTCATTCAATTACGGCGTCAATAGCAGCTCCCCTATAATGCTGCAATCTTCGTGCCTGTCGCCCCATTGATTCTCAAAAATTTATTCGCACGCTGGTTCGGCAGCCGTCGGCGCCGCCGCAATCAAACCGGCGCGGCGGCGCAACTGTTGCAGCACGGATTCCGCCGGCAGTCCGCGGGCGACGAGGCTGGCGCAGAGGCTGACTACCGTCAGGCGCTCGCGCTGGATCCGGCCGGCGCCGACGCGCATTTCCTGCTCGGCTCCCTGCTCGGCAAACAGGAACGTCTCGATGCCGCCGAACGGCATCTGCAGCAAGCACTCGCCGCGCAGCCTGCGTTTGCCGACGCGCGGCAGGCGCTCGGTAATGTCTACTTGCTGCGACGCGATTTCGATGCCGCCAAAGCCTGTTACGCCGCGGCCATCGCACTTGAGCCGGCCAACGCCATGGCGCACTCCAATCTCGGTCTGGCCTGCCAGTCGTTCGGCGATCACGCCGGAGCGCTTGCCGCATTTACGCGCGCATTCGAGCTGGCACCCCGCCTGCCGGATATTGTGCGCAATCTCACCATTGAGCGCCTTCAACACGAACAATACGCGCAGTCCGAAGCGCATCTGCGCCAATTGCTGAACGAGCGGCCGGACGATTACGAAGTGCTGCTGAGTCTGGGTTTCACGCTGCAGAAAATGCACCGCCCGCAGGATGCGCTCGGGTATTACCTGCGAGCGCGCGCGCAGAATGGCGGCGACGCGGAACTGCTGAACAATCTCGGTATCGTATTGCAGGAACTCGGCCGCCTCGACGAGGCGATCGAAAATTACAGTGCGGCAATCGCCGCGCGACCGGGCTTCGAACTCGCCTTGTGGCACCGCGCGCTGTGCTATCTGCTGCAGCACGATTTTGCGCGCGGCTGGAATGATTACGACCTGCGCCTGCGCAGCAAGGACCGTCAGTCGCGCACGGCGACGCATCCGCTGTGGCGCGGCGAGGATGCGGGGGCGTTGCACCTGCTGATTTACGGCGAGCAGGGCATTGGCGACGAAATCATGTTCGCATCCTGCCTGCCGCAGATGATCGCGGCCAGCCGCCATTGCGTCGTCGAGTGTTCGCAAAAACTACTGCCGCTGTTTCGCCGCTCCTTCCCGCGCGCGCAGGTGCTGGCCGCGTCGGCGCCAGCGGATTTGCCGGTGGACGCGCAGATTGCAATGGGCAGCCTGCCGCAATACCTGCGCAGAAACATCGAAGATTTTCCGCGCCACAGCGGATATCTTTTCGCCGACCCGGCCCGCATTGCGGCCTGGCGCAGCCGACTCGCTGCGCTCGGGCCCGGTCCCCGGATCGGCATTTCATGGCAGGGCGGCACCTACAAGACCCGCGCACCGGTGCGCTCAATTCCACTCGCCCAATGGGCGCCGCTGCTGGCGTTGAAGGGCGCGCATTTTGTCGATCTGCAATATACCGATTGCAGCGCCGAGATCGCGCAAGTCGAAGGCGCGACCGGCGTGCCGATTCACCGCTGGCGCGAAGCGCGCGAGGATTTCGAAGAGACTGCCGCGCTGGTTGCCGCGCTCGACCTAGTGGTGAGCGTTTGCACGGCGGTCATTCATCTGGGCGGCGCGCTCGGCCGACCGGTGTGGGTGCTTGCGCCGCACAGCCCGGAATGGCGTTACGGCGCGCGCGGCGAGACCATGCCGTGGTATCCGTCGGTGCGGGTATTTCGCCAACCCGCGCATGGATCATGGGACTCGCTGATCGGGGATGTGGCACAATCCTTGCACTCTTGGCGGGACAGCGTTTTTAATTCGCAGCAACCGCCGCACGGGGAATGATAAAGACCATGAATTTCAGTCGCGCCAATCCCAGTCCGCATTACCTTGAACTGCAGGCGATGTACCGCCAGATGCATATGAAGGGCGAAGAATTTCTCGGCCGGCCGGCAGCGGATACCTTTCCGGGTTTCAGCCTCGATGCGCAGATTTATCGCATCAAGTCGCTGGTCGTGCAGACCGGCGCCGATACCGTGCTCGATTACGGTTGCGGCAAGGGCAAGCAATATGAACCGCGCCCGATCAAGGACGCCGCCGGTGTGCTGTGGCCCGGCGTGATCGATTTCTGGGACGTTGGCGAGGTGGTCTGTTACGACCCCTGTTATGAACCCTACAGCAAGTTGCCCGAGGGCAAATTCGACGGCGTGGTCTGCACCGACGTGCTCGAGCACTGCCCCGAACAGGATCTGCCGTGGATCATCCGTGAATTGTTCGGTTATGCCAACCGTTTCGTCTTCGCCAACGTCGCCTGTTATCCGGCGCACAAGCGCCTGCCGAACGGCGAAAACGCGCACTGCACGATCCAGCCGGTCGAATGGTGGATGGCGCTGGTCAGCGATATCGCGCGCGACCACCCCGGCGTCATTTGGGAATTCTGGGTGCAGTCGGTGGTGACGACGCCTGCCGGAACCCAGTACGTCGAGCAGAAAATCACCGGCTGACCCAGCACGCTGTAACGCCCGGGCACGGGCAGATCCGGCCAGCACACAAGGACGCACGCATGATTCAAGTATTCATCGGCTACGACCCACGTGAGGCGCTCGCCTACAGCGTGCTCGCCTATAGCATTCATGCGCGTGCAACACAGCCGGTCAGTGTCGCGCCCATCATGTTGTCGCAACTCGGAGGCATCATGACGCGCGAGCGACATCCGTTGCAGTCGACCGACTTTTCGTTTTCGCGTTTTCTGACGCCTTATCTTTCCGGCTACGACGGCTGGTCGGTGTTCATGGACTGCGACATGCTTATGCTCGACGACGTGGCCGGCCTGTTCGCGCAGCGCGACGAGCGTTACGCGGTGATGGTGGTCAAGCACGACCATGTGCCGAAGGAGCAGCGCAAGTTTCTCGACCAGCCGCAGACCGCCTACCAGAAGAAAAACTGGTCGAGCGTGATGTTGTTCAACAATGCGAAATGTCGCGCGCTGACGCCCGATTACGTGAACACTGCGTCGGGACTCGAACTGCATCAGTTCAAATGGCTGGGCGACGACGCACTGATCGGCGCCATTCCCGACCGCTGGAATCATCTGGTCGGATACAGCGCTCCGCGCAGCGATGCGTCGCTCGTGCATTACACGCTGGGCGGGCCGTACTTTGCCGAGTATCGCGATTGCGAGTACAGCGCAGAATGGAGGCAGGAACTGGCCGCCATGCAGCGGGTCGATCAACGCGGCGGCTAGCGCCGGCCGTATACCATTGCATCAGCACGGCGGGGGCTTCAGTGCGCGATCACGAGTCGGCGGCGCAGGGTGAAGGCGATGGCGGCGCCGCGACCGCTCAGGCGCGTGCGTTTTGCGCAAGCGCAGCAGCGCTGCAGGCGCAGCGGCAATTCAGGCACGCCCGCGACGCCTATCAACAGGCGCTCGATCTGATCCCCGATTGCGTCGCTGCATTGGTCGGGCAGGGCGAATGCAATATCGAACTCGGTGCCTATGAGGACGCCCGTGACTGTTTCGAACTGGCGCTGGCGCACAATCCCCTCTCGGTGCCCGCGCTGTCCGGCAACGGCCGGCTGTTGCGCACGGCCGGCGACCTGGCCGGTGCCGTTGAATGTCTGCGCCAGGGCCTGCGCCAACAGCCGGACAACGCCGACCTGCTGTTTGAACTCGGGCTCGCGCTCAATCGCACCGAAGACACGGTGGCGGCGATCGATGCCTATGAGCGCACGCTTGCCGCCGATCCGCGCCATCACGGCGCGCTGGTGAATCTCGGCCTTGTGCATCTGACGCAGCTGGCCGATGCGCAGCGCGCACAGCATTATTTCGAGACTGCTGCGCAGGCGTATCCGCAGTCGGTGGCGGCGCAGGCCAATCTGGGGCTGGCGTTGCAGGAGCAGGGGCAGTGGGACGCCGCCCTCGCTCATTACGAGGCACTGATTGCGCAGGATCCGCAGGCGATTGAATATCGCTGGAACCGCGGTCTCGCGCATCTGTATCGCAACGATTTTGCGCGCGGCTGGCCGGATTACGAATGGCGTCACCGGCGCGGCGGTCGCGATGTGCGGCGCGATTTCGGCCTGCCGGTGTGGGACGGCGCCGATGCGGCGCGGCATCACGTGCTGGTCTACAGCGAGCAGGGCGTGGGCGACGAAGTGATGTTTGCCGGCTGCCTGCCGGATCTGCTCGCCCGCGCCGGCGGCGTCGTGCTCGAATGCGACAGCCGGCTGGCCGCTTTGATCGCGCGCTCCTTTCCGCAACTGGTCGTGCACGGCGGACCGCGCGACGGCAGCCGCGACTGGCTGCGACGCTACCCTGCGCTCGATTGCCAAATTGCGATCGGCAGCCTGCCGCTGCATCTGCGTCGCAGCAGCGCCGATTTTCCGCGGCACCGTGGCTATCTGGTCGCCGATCCGGCACGCGTCGAGGCGTGGCGTCAGCGTTTTCGCGAAAGCGGGGTTTTGCCGACGATCGGTTTCGCCTGGCGCGGCGGCACGCGAAAAACGCGCGCCGGTCTGCGTTCGCTCGAGTTGGGCGCCTGCCTGCCGCTCGCACAGGCGCGCGCCGCGCATTTTATTTGCCTGCAGCGTGGCGATTGCGCAGAGGAACTGGCGGCGGCGCGCCGCGCCGGTTTTGATCTGCAATGGTGGCCGGAAGCGCTCGACGATATCGAAGAAACCGCGGCACTGATTGCAGCACTCGATCTCGTGGTCAGCGTCGACAATACCGTCGTGCATCTGGCCGGGGCGATCGGCAGACCCTGCTGGACGATGCTCGCGCACATGCCCGACTGGCGCTACGGATCGGCGGGCGATGCGATGCCGTGGTATCCGTCGCTGCGACTGTTCCGGCAGGCGCGCGCCGGTGATTGGCGCAATGTCCTCGATGCCGTGGCGGCGGCGATCGCGACGCAGGCTTTCAAGTGAAACGGGTCAGGCGTGTTTGAGCGGTTGGCGCGTTGGCTGCGCGCGGCGCCAACGTTGCAGCTGGCCGTGGTGACGCCAGTGGGGCCCGGGCATGCCGAACTTTATGCGCAATGCCGCGCTTCGGTCGAGGCCGCGTGGCGCCATAGTCACGGACCGTTTGCCGCACTCGAATTCATTGCGATCGATGATGGCCGCGGCGAACTCGGCCGCAGTCGCGCGCGCAACCTCGGCGTCGAGCGCGCGGCCGCTGCTGCTGCCGACTGGCTGTTTTTCCTCGATGCCGATGACCTGTTGGTGGAGGGCGCGTTTGCCGCCGTCGCGCCCTATATTGCCGATCACGATGCGGTGTGGGGCATGATCCTTGGCCTTTCACCGGAGGCGACGCGTCCGCATTTGCGCATACCGCAAATCATCAGCATGGGTTCGATCGACGACTTGTTGCTGTTCGATCCTTTCCTGACGCTGCAGATGGGGCATTTCGTGCGCACGGCGGTGGCGCAGTCGGTGCCCTTTGACGAGACGATGGACGCCGGCGAAGACTTCGACTATTACCTGCGCCTGTGGGCCGCGCATCGCGGCGTCAAGGTTGCGCGCGAATTTTTCATCAACCGTCACGCCCGCCGCTCGGGCGGTCCGCGCGCGGCCAGCGCAGAGGAATGGGGCCGCGCGGTGCGCAAACGCCAGTCGGACGAGTGCGAGCGCCGCGGCCTTGCTGCGGATGCGCCGCAGTTGCGCGCTTTGCGCAATGCGCGTGCCGCCGAACTGCAGGCGTTCTGCCGCCAGCAGGGACTGGTCGGCGCCGCCGATTGCGCCGCATTGTCGGCACAGATGCCGTATCACGGCGTGGTCGAAGTCAACGAATACGAAGGCGGCACACTGCGCCTGTTTACCGAAAACGACGACGCGATTTGCGCGCAGCTTGCGTGGAGCGGCGAATACCGGCCGTTTGCCGCCGCCCTGTGGCAGGCGGTCGCCGGCGCTGGCGGCGCTGTGGTCGATGCCGGCGGCGGCAACGGGTTCTACGCACTGCTGGCTGCACGGATTGCACCGGCGGCAAAAATAATATTTATTGAATCGCCGGCCGGGAACCTCGCGCGCGCGCGCATCAATTTTATGGAAAACGAGGCGACGAACATTGACATCGTCGCCGCGGCGGCTGCGGATTTTTCCGGGGATGCGCGGTTCAGTTTGCCATCGGACAATCACATGCCGCCCTTGGTCGGCGAAACCGATCTGAATGCAACGCGAGCGGTGCAATGCATGCGCATCGACGACGCCCTACGCGCGGCAGCGGTCGACGCAGTTGCCGCGATGCACATCGGTTGCGGCAATGACGCGAGCGCCGTCCTGCGCGGCATGGCGCAGGCGCTGGCTGCATCCCAGCCTGATCTGCTGATCGATATGCCGGACGCGGCCGCCGCAGGGCGCGTGGATGAACTATTGCGTCCCCTCGGCTACCTTTGCCGCGCAATTGACGAGGCTCGACGCGAACTTGCGCCGTTGCCGTCGAATTGCGTCGCGCCGGATGGCGGCTTGTTGCAGTTGTTCGCAAGCGCGCGTCCGGCGGCTGAGGTCGCGCGCATTGCGGCGTCGGCGCCGGGGTGCATGCGCGACGATTGAATCGCGCCTCCACGGGTGATCTGCTTGCGGCCACCCCCGTGCTGTGCAAACATGAAACACCGGCTTGCATTTGAACCGCCTTGGGAAAATTTCCGCATGTTGCGACAATGGCTGTCCAGACTGGGCTCTGAAAAACCGCCCGCGGCGGCGACGACCGTCGTCGTGGCGGTGGACCCGACAGAAATTCAGCAACGGCTAGAGGCCGCGCGCCGGCAGTTTGCGGCCGGTGCCGTCGAGCAGGCGGCAGACGGCTTCAGAGCGGTGCTGGAGCTTCAGCACGATTGCGTTGCGGCGCATCTGGCCTTGGCCGAATTGGCGCTGTCGGCGGAGCGCATCGAAGACGCGCTCGACAGTTGCCGGCTCGCCGTGCATTTTGCGCCGGAGCTCGCGGCGGCGCGTGTCCTGCTCGCGAGAATTCTGTTGCAATTGCAACAGGCGGCAGATGCGGCTGCAACCTGCCGCGAAGCACTGCAGATCGATCCGGATTGCGCCGGGGCGTGGCTGTGTCTCGGCAACGCGCTCAAGGCGCAGGGGGACCTTGCCGCCGCCGCCGACGCGTATCGCCGCGCACTCGCCATCGCGCCCGCCGATCTCGCGGCCTTGCAGCAGCTGGCGTTTGTCGAATTCAGGCGCGGCAGGTATGACGAGGCCGGCCGCGAATTCGCCAGCTTGCTTGCGGCTGCGCCGGATTCGGCGCACGCGCATCATAATTTCGCATTGCTGCAACTCGAGGTCGGTGACGCCGACGCGGCGCTGGCAGGTTTCCGCCGCGCGCTGGAACTGCAGGCGGATACGCCGGCAAGCATGACCGGTATTGGGCACGCCCTGCGCGATCTCGGCCGGTTCGATGAGGCAATCGCAGCGTATGACGCGGTAATCGCGCGCTGGCCCGACTTCGGTGATGCTTCAAGCAATCGTGCGCAAACGCTGCTTGCGCGCGGCGACTTTGCCGCGGGCTGGCCCGCCTACGAACGGCGGTTCGAGGGCACCGGCACGCGTGCGCGCAGCGCGGGCGCGCCGCTATGGCGCGGCGACGCGCTCGCTGGCAGGACGATCGCGGTGTTGTCGGAGCAGGGGCTCGGCGATGAAATCATGTTCGCCTCCTGCCTGCCCGATGTGCTGGCGCTGGCGGGTCATGTCGTGATTCAGGGAGAGCCGCGTTTGCTGCCGTTACTGGCGCGCGCATTTCCGCAGGCGACCGTGTTGTCCCGCGACAGCGGCCTCGGTGCCCGCGGGCGGCGGCCGGACTGCGAAATTTCAATTGGTTCGCTGCCGCTGCATTTCAGGCCATCGCGCGATTCTTTTGCGACTACGGCGGGTTATCTGCGCGCCGACGCGTCGAAGGTTGCGGCGTGGCGCGCGCAATGCGCAATGGACAACGGCGTTCTCGTCGGCATTGCCTGGCGCGGCGGCACGCTGCGCAACCGGCAGTACCTGCGCTCGCTCGCGCTGGCCGATCTGGCGCCGGTATTACGAACGGCGACGGCGGCCTGGATCAGTCTGCAAGCCGGCAATCCGGCGCAGGAACTTTGCGCGCTGGAGCAGAACAGCGGTCTGCGCGTGCGGCAGGTGATGAACGACGCCGGAGGCGACATCGATGAACTGGCGGCGCTGATCGCCGCCCTCGACCTGGTGATCACCGTCGACAATACGGTGGCGCATCTGGCCGGTGCGCTGGGCAAACCGGTGTGGATACTGCTGCCCTTCAGCGCCGAGTGGCGTTATGGCCGCGATGACGAGACGACGCCCTGGTATCCGTCGGCGCGTTTGTTCCGCCAGCCGGCACCGCGCGATTGGCGCCCGGTGATCGAACGCGTTGCCGGCGAGCTGGCGGCTTTTACGGCATGAGCAGCCGACTCCTGCATTGCGCCGCGTATCCGTCCGCAATGTGAATCCGGCATGAAACTTTTCAGCAGAATCAGGGCGCGCTTTGAGCGCGTCGCACCGGCCGGCGAGGCGCCGGCGGGCGGCGATGCGGCAGCGCTGGCCGCGGACAGCGCGCATGAGGACGCCGCCGTCCGCGGCCAGCGCGCACTCGCGGCGCGCGATTATGCTGCGGCAATCGAATGTTTTCGCGCGGCGATCGATTGCAAACACGACGATGCCGGCGCTTATTGCGCGCTCGGCATCGCTCACATGAAGCTGCAGCAGTATGAAGACGCCGCCGATTGTTTCCAGATGGCGGCGCATTTTCGCGACGATGACGCCGAGCCGCATTACCAGCTCGGATTGTTGGCGCAGCGCCGGGGCGATCCGGCCCGGGCTGTCGTACATATCGGCGACGCAATCCGTCGTCGCCCCGATCATGCCGATGCGCACAATCTGCTCGGCGCCTGTTTGCTGGAACTCGGCGATGCGGTGCGCGCAGCAGCCAGCCTCGAACGCGCGGTCGGCATCCGGCCGGACAACGCGCACTTCCAGAGCAATCTGGGATTCGTTTTGTTGCGCGATCTCGGTGAAGCCGAACGGGGCGCCCGCCATCTCGAAACGGCGCTGCGGCTTGGCGGCGATGATCCGCTCATTCAGTGCAATTATTGTTCGCTGCTTGCGCATCGCGGCCGCATCGAGGAAGTGATCGCGTTGTGCGACCGGCTGCTCGTGACCAATCCTGCGTTGACCGAGGCGCGTCTCAATCGCGCGCTGGCCCTGCTGAAAATCGAACGTTATGCCGAGGCGTGGCCAGACTACGAGGCGCGCAAACATACGCGCAGCAACTATCTGCAGCGCCCGTATGCGTTTCCGGAATGGCGCGGTGAGACCCTCGCCGGCAAAACCCTGCTGGTCTACGGCGAGCAAGGGTTGGGCGACGAAATCATGTTCGCCTCGTGTCTGCCCGAGGTGCTGAAACATGCGCGTTGCTGCGTCATCGACTGTTCGCCGCGATTGGCGGTATTGTTCCAGCGATCGTTTCCGGATGCCGTGGTGCACGGATCGGAACAGGCCGCAGGAGGCGGCGACCAGCTGTTGCCGGTTGCTGTCGATTATCAGGTCGCCGCCGGCAGCCTGCCCGGCCACTTCCGGCGCCGCCGCGAGGATTTTCCGGCGCACACGGGATATCTGCGGGCCGATCCCGCGCGGGTGGCGTTTTGGCGGTCGAAACTGCAGGCCTGCGCGGGCCGGCTCAAGGTCGGCATCGCCTGGCGCGGCGGCATGATGTCGACGCGACGCAATCTGCGCTCGCTTGAATTGTCCGCGTTGCTGAACGTATTGCAACTGCCCGCCGTTCACTTCATCAGCCTGCAGCATGATGCGACGCCGGAAGAATTGAACACGCTGAAACGCGGATCCGATGTGCGGCTCGAACATTGGCCGGAAGCCGTCGCCGATCTTGATGAAACCGCCGCGCTGGTGAGCGCGCTGGATCTCATCATTACCGTCTGCAGCGCGAATGTGCATTTAAGCGGCGCGCTGGGCCGCGAGGCCTGGGTCATGGTGCCGGCGGTCGCCGAGTGGCGCTATCTCGCCGCCGGCGATTCGATGCCGTGGTATCCCGCTGTGCGCATGTTCCGCCAGCAGCAAGAGGGCGATTGGGCCGGTGTCGTTGCCGCGATCGCGGGCGAACTCGCGAAGTTCCGGCCGCTGCCATGCTAGGTCGCCTGTTCAAGACGCTGCGGCGCCGGCCGGAAATTCCGGGCGGCCAGGTTGCCTTGCGCGACGCCGCGGCGGCGCATTTCCTGGCCGGGCGCTACGCCGAGGCCCGCCCCCTGTGCGAATCGCTCTATCAAAAGGAACCCGGGAATGCCGATGTGCTGTTTCGTCTTGGCGTGATTTACGCCAATGAAGGCCGGCTCGAAGCGGCCGCGGGGATGCTGGCGCGCGCGGCGCATCATCGATGCGACGCGGTCGAAGTTATCAACGCGCAGGCCAACGTGGCGTGGTTGCAAGCGGCGTGGCCGCAGGCCGAACATTTTTTCCGGGCGGCACTGGAACTCGCGCCGGGCAATGCCACAGTGCTCGCCAATTACGGGCTTTGCCTGCATGATGCCGGGCGTCTGCCGGAGGCGAAGAACATGCTGGAGCGCGCCCTGCTTGCCGATCCGCGGCATGTCGATGCGCTGGTGAATATGGCGCTGGTGCAGTGCGATCTGGGCGACGCCTCGGCGGCATCCGCCTGTCTGCAGCGCGCACTGGCGATCGCGCCCGATTGCGCGGAGGCGCATGCGCTCAATGCGCAGTTGTTGTTGCGGCAGGAACAGTATGCGCGCGGCTGGCAGGAATACGAATGGCGTCTGCGCTGCCACGACACGCATTTTCGGCAGGATCGCCGGCTGCCGCGCTGGGACGGCGCGCCGGCGCCGGCGCTGACGTTGAAAATCTACGCCGAGCAGGGCCTCGGCGACCAGATCATGTTTGCCTCCTGTTTGTCCGAGGCGGCGGCGCGCGTGGCGAGTTGCGATGTGGAGTGCGAGCCGCGATTGCTTGATTTATTCGCCCGATCGTTTCCGGCGCTGCGTTTCCACCCGCAGCAACCCGCGCTGGATCGCCCGTGGGCGGCGGTGTCGCCGGCGTCAGCCGCGCACATTCATCTCGGCAGTCTGCCCGGGCTTTTTCGCAATGATCGTGCGCAGTTTCCGCCGGCCGCCGGTTATTTGCAGGCGGACGCGTCGCGCGTTGCGCACTGGGCCGCCGTACTGGCGGCACTCGGGCCGGGTCTGAAGGTCGGCATCGCCTGGCGCGGTGGCGTCCCGCGCACCCGCCAATCCTTTCGCTCGGTGGCGCTGGAGTTGTGGCTGCCGTTGCTGCAATTGCCGGGTGTGCGATTCGTCAGCCTGCAGCACGGCGGCGGCAACGATGAAATCGCGGCGCTGGCGACGCCTGCCGGTGTGCGCATTTCCCATTGGCAGGCGGCGATCGATGATTGCAACGAAAGCGCCGCCTTGATCGGCGCGCTCGATCTTGTGATCTGCGTCTGCGGTTCGGTGGTCCATCTCGCCGGTGCGCTCGGCAAGGACGTGCTCGTGCTGGTTCCGGCATGTCCCGAGTGGCGTTATCTCGGCTGCGGCGATAGGATGCCGTGGTATCCATCGGTGCGCATGGTGCGGCAGGCGCGGCTCGGCGACTGGTCCGATGTCATGCAGAAGCTCTTGTCGCAGTTGTCTGCGCGGATCGCCGGCGCCACGAACTGATAATTTCAATCGAACGGAAGATCATGCTTGGACATTTTTTCAGCCGGTTCTGGCAATCGCCGCGCGGGCGGCAGGATGCGATGGAGGGTGACGCCGGCGCGGATGGCGGCATGACGCAGGATGCGGTGCGCGCGGCGCTGGCGGCGTTTTTGCGCGAGCCGTTGGCGCATCCCGCAATCGTCGACTACGAGATGGTTGCGCGCATGAAGGCGGCTGCCGAAGCGGCTGACTACATGGTTGCGCACATGATGAATGCCAGCAATCTGGTGCGCCGGGCGGAACTGCTGGCATTTGCGTTGGATGCGTGTACGGTCGAGGGCCTGATTCTCGAGTTCGGTGTTTTTCGTGGCGAGTCATTGCGGTTTCTGGCGAAACGCACCGTCCAGCCGGTACACGGATTCGATTCGTTCGAAGGTTTGCCGAAGGACTGGACTTATTTTCAGAAGCAGGGACGTTTTTCGCTTGACGGCAGCGTTCCGCAATTCACCGAATCGAATATACGGATTTATAAAGGGTGGTTTGAGCAGACGCTCCCTGAATTTCTCGCCGGGCATGCGGAACCCCTGCGACTCGTTCATATCGATTGCGATATTTATGCATCGACGCGCACGGTGTTCGAACTGATCGCACCGCGTCTCGTCAGGGGCAGCGTGATTGTTTTCGATGAATACCTCGCTTACCCGTCGTGGCAGCAACACGAATACAAGGCATTTCAGGAATACGTCGCGGCGCACGGTGTGCGCTATCGTTACATTGGTTTTGCGTCTTCGCACACCTCGGTGGCGGTTGTTATCGAATAAGCTGGCTGAACAGCGGCATTGCCGGCAGTGGCCTGACGTTTTACGGCAGTTCCTGCCGTAGATCAGAAGGTTCGAGCGTGGCAGCGCCAGATAGCGACAGCGGATTTATTTCACAATGTGAAAAAACCCAAAAAAATCACGTAAAATCGAAAAATCCTGTTTTAACCGCTGGCGCAGAGGTGAAATTTCATCCTGGAACCGGGCCGAATACGGGTGGTACAGGAATTGCTCAATCGACTTTGCAAGCGCAATAACCGGTTATAGGTGCTTGTCATTTTTAAGGAGAAATTGATGAAGCGTATCCAACGGGGTTTTACCCTGATCGAATTGATGATCGTGGTGGCGATCATCGGTATTCTGGCGGCGGTCGCGTTGCCGGCATACCAGGACTACACCATCCGCGCGCGTGTTTCGGAACTGGTGCTGGCGGCGAGCGGTTTCAAAACCACCGTCGCTGAAAAAGCCACCACCGATGCCACACTCGGCAGCGCGGGCGTCGGCCTTACGGTCACCACGGCGGGTCGCATTTCCGGCGGTTCGGTG
>CAISYC010000044.1 GCA_903889565.1 uncultured beta proteobacterium | reverse complement strand
ACACCGCGAGAACGCAGCGAGAACGTCGAATCTGACGCAAAACCACGCATCATTTGTTCTCGATCACCAGGAAAACTGAAACAGCAGACAAAACCATGCGAATTTCAACAAACCCCTAGCACCGACTGGGCGGCCAGCACCGCGGCGGCCAACAGCGAGACGACTGATTTCTTCATGATTTATCCTCCCGATTGATATTGATTGATACGGATCAAACACCGAGCAGCAGGTGCAATGCGTCCATCTTTTTATCGAGCTCGGCCATTGTAACGGTTTCGACGATGCGACCATGCTCGATCACGTAATGGCGGTCGGCGAGCGGCGCGGCAAAGCGGAAATTCTGCTCGACCATGACGATCGTATAGCCGCGCTGCTTGAGCTCGCGGATCACCCGCCCCAGCATCTGCACGATCACCGGCGCCAGGCCCTCGCTGATTTCGTCGAGCAGCAGCAGGCGCGCGCCGGTGCGCAGGATGCGCGCAATCGCCAGCATCTGCTGCTCGCCGCCCGAGAGCCGCATGCCCGGGCTGCCGCGGCGCTCGTACAGATTCGGGAACATGGCGTAGATTTCATCGACGCTCATGCCGCCGCTGGCCACCGCCGGCGGCAGCAGCAGGTTTTCCTCGGTGGACAGGCTGGCGAAAATGCCCCGCTCCTCGGGGCAATAGCCGATGCCGAGGTGGGCAATGCGATGCGCCGCCATCGCAATGGTCTCGCGGCCGTTGACCATGATCGAGCCGCTGCGGCTGCCGGTGAGGCCGAGAACGGCGCGCAGCGTCGTCGTGCGACCGGCGCCGTTGCGGCCGAGCAGCGTCACCACTTCGCCGCGATTGACCACGAAATCCATGCCGTGAAGAATGTGCGATTCGCCGTAGAACGCGTGCAGGCCGGTTACCCGCAGAAATTCGACGCCGCTGTGCGCTGCGTTATCCATGCGCATCAGCCGGTTCGACGGTGCCGACGTACGCCTCGAGCACCTGCGGGTTTTTCGAGACATCGGCGTAAGCGCCCTCGGCCAGCACCGCGCCGCGCGCGAGCACCGTGATCGTATCCGACAGGTCGGCGACCACCGCGAGATTGTGTTCCACCATCATGATGGTGCGGCCGGCCGAGACCTTGCGGATCAATTGCGCGACACGGCCGACGTCCTCGTGCCCCATACCCTGGGTCGGCTCGTCGAGGAGCATCAATTCAGGATCGAGCGCCAGGGTGGTCGCAATTTCGAGCGCGCGTTTGCGCCCGTACGGCAGTTCCACCGTCAGCATGCCCGCATGGCCAGCAAGGTCGACGGCCTCGAGCAGTTCCATCGCCCGCCCGTTCAGCGCGTCGAGCACCGACGCGGATTTCCAGAAGTGAAACGAGGTGCCGAGCTTGCGCTGCAGTCCGATGCGCACATTCTCCAGCACCGTGAGATGCGGGAACACCGCGGAAATCTGGAACGAACGGATGATGCCGCGACGCGCGATCGCCGCCGGCTTGTCGCCAGTAATGTCGACGCCGTTGAAATGAATGCTGCCGCGTGTCGGCGCCAGAAACTTGGTGAGCAGATTGAAGCAGGTCGTCTTGCCGGCGCCGTTGGGCCCGATCAACGCGTGGATGCTGCCGCGTTGCACGCGCAGGCTGACGTCGTTGACCGCAACGAAGCCCTTGAACTCCTTGACCAGATTGCGCGTCTCGAGAATGTAATCTTCGCTCATATAAATCCAGGTGCAGCCACAGAGATTAAAGGGCACACGGAGAATTGAAAAAACAGCTTGTATTTCGTCCCGGTCTGCATCTTCTCTGTGAACTCTGTGCCCTCTGTGGCAATGCGTTTAATCGATCGCCGATGCCGACTTCGCCTGCTCGCGCAGAATGAATTTCTGGATCTTGCCGGTGGATGTTTTCGGCAGCGGCCCGAACACCACCGCCTTCGGCGCCTTGAAGTGCGCCATGCGCTCGCGGCAAAAGGCAATGATCTCCTGCGCGTCAGGCGAAGTGCCTGCTTTCAGTTCGACGAAGGCGCAGGGCGTCTCGCCCCACTTCGGGTCCGGCCGCGCTACCACCGCCACCGCCAGCACCGCGGGATGGCGATAGAGCACGTCTTCGATTTCAAGCGACGAGATGTTTTCGCCGCCGGAGATGATGACGTCCTTCGAGCGGTCCTTGATCTTGACGTAGCCGTCGGGCTGCATCACCGCAAGGTCGCCGGTGTGGAACCAGCCGCCGGCGAATGCCGCCGCGGTGGCCTGCGGGTTCTTCAGATAACCCTTCATCGTGATGTTGCCGCGGAACATCACCTCGCCCATGGTCGCGCCGTCCCACGGCACCGGTTGCATGTTGACCGGGTCCATCACCGTCATGCCCTGCTGCAGGTGGTACCAGACCCCCTGGCGACCGTTGAGCCGCACCTGCTCGTCGAGCGGCAGCGCGTCCCATTCGGGTTGCTTGGCGCAGACCGCCGCTGGCCCGTAGGTCTCGCTCAAACCATAGACATGCGTCAGGTTGAAACCCATTTTCTGCATGCCCTCGATCACCGCGCCCGGCGGCGCCGCGCCGGCGACCAGGCAGTGCACCGTGTGCGTGATGCCGCGTTTGATCTCTTCGGGCGCATTGATCAGCGTGTTGTGCACGATGGGCGCGCCGCAATAGTGGGTGACGCCGTGTTCGCGAATCAGATCGAAAATCGCCGGCGCGTCGACTTTGCGCAGGCAGATGTTGGTGCCGGCATTGGCCGCCATTGTCCATGGAAAACACCAGCCGTTGCAGTGGAACATCGGCAGCGTCCACAGATAAACCGCGTGCGGCGGCATGCCCCAGCTCACGATGTTGGAAATAGCATTCAGATAGGCGCCGCGGTGATGGTAGACCACGCCCTTCGGATTGCCGGTGGTGCCCGAGGTGTAATTGAGCGAGATCGCATCCCACTCGTCGTCGGGCAGAAACCATTCGTAGGCGGGGTCGCCGCCGCCGATGAACGCTTCGTATTCGATGCCGCCCAGCCGCCGGCCGCCGTCGAACGACGGATCATCGACATCGATCACCAGCGGCTTGTGTTTGAGGCCGGCCAAGGAAGCGGCCACCGTGTCGGCGTATTCGCGGTCGGTCAACAGCACCTTCGTTTCAGCATGGTCGAGCATGAAGGCGATGGTCGGCGCATCGAGCCGCGTATTGAGCGTGTTGAGCACCGCGCCGCACATTGCGACGCCGAAATGGCACTCGTACATCGCCGGCACGTTCGGCAGCATGGTTGCCACGGTGTCACCCGCCGCGACACCCGCGCGCGCGAGGGCCGAGGCAAGACGGCGGCAGCGTTCATACACCTGCGCCCAGTTGAGCCGGCGCTGCCCGTGAATGACGGCTGCGCGCGCCGGATAAACATAGGCAGTGCGCGCCAGCAGCGACAACGGCGACAGCGGCGTGTAATTCGCGGCGTTCTTGTCGAGGCCGCTGCGGTACTGGTTGGCGATCGGCACCCTGCCCTCCTCACTGAAAACAACGCCTGCCGCTCTTGCGGCAGATCGCATTCTTCTATTCTGCCAGCCCGCCACGCATGCGCGCCACCGCATCCGCGACCCGCCGCACCGCGATTACCGTGAGTCCGGGGATCGCCTGCTTCGGCTTGTTCGCCTCGGGTATCAGCGCGTGGGTGAAGCCGAGCTTGGCCGCCTCCTTCAGGCGTTCCTGCCCGCGCTGCACCGGCCGCACCTCGCCGGCCAGGCCCACCTCGCCGAAAACGACGAGTTTCTCCGGCAGCGGCTTGTTGGTCAGCGACGACACGATCGCCATCATCACCGCAAGGTCGGCCGCCGGCTCGGCGATTTTCATGCCGCCGACCGCGTTGATGAACACATCCTGATCGAAACAGGCGATGCCGGCGTGGCGGTGCAGGACGGCAAGCAGCAAGGCGAGGCGGTTCTGTTCGAGACCAACACCGAGCCTCCGCGGGTTCGGCGCATGCGCGTCATCGACCAGCGCCTGGATTTCGACCAGCAGCGGACGCGTGCCCTCCTGCGTCACCAGCACGCAGGAACCGGCCACCGGCTCGGCGTGCTGCGACAGAAACATCGCCGACGGATTGGAGACGCCTTTCAACCCTTTTTCCGTCATCGCGAAGACACCAAGTTCATTGACCGCGCCGAAGCGGTTCTTGAACGCGCGGATCAGCCTGAAACTCGAATGCGTGTCGCCCTCGAAATAAAGCACCGTATCGACGATATGTTCAAGCACGCGCGGTCCTGCCAGCGCGCCCTCCTTGGTAACATGACCAACCATCACGATGGTGATGCCGCTGCCCTTGGCGAGGCGCGTCAGTTGCGCCGCGCATTCGCGCACCTGGGCCACCGAACCCGGCGCCGAAGTCAGCTGCTCTGAATAAACGGTCTGGATCGAATCGATTACCGCCACCGCCGGCTTCTCGGCCTGCAACTGCAACTGGATTTTTTCGAGATTGATTTCGGCCAGCAGATCGAGCGAGGACGCATCAACCGCGAGCCGCTTTGAGCGCAGCGCGATCTGCTGTGCGGACTCCTCGCCGCTGACGTAGAGCACCTTGTGCGCGCTGCCCATCGCGCACAACGCCTGCAGCAGCAGCGTCGATTTGCCGATGCCGGGGTCGCCGCCAATCAACACCACGCCGCCGCGCACCAGCCCGCCACCCAGCACGCGATCGAATTCCGGCACGCCGGTGGCAATGCGGGACTCCTCGCGCGCCTCGATTTCGGAGAGCCGCATCAGTTTGCCGACGCCCGACAAAGCGCTGAAGCGGTTGACCGACGCCGCCGCGGTTTCAGCGACTGTTTCGACCAGCGAATTCCACGCATTGCAATGCGGACACTGGCCCTGCCATTTCACGGTCTGGCCGCCGCACTCGGTGCAGGTGTGAATGGATTTGGCTTTGGCCATGCGGGGGATCGGTGCAGCGCCGGTTGCAACTGCCGGATCAGGTGCCGGCGGGCGCCGCATCGGCCACCTGCAGATCTGCCGAGTGATAATGCTGCTCGGCACGCTCGATGGCATGTTCCAGACGCAGGATGTGATCGTGCAGGTTTTCCAGCAGCAGCACGCACATTGCCGAGGTCACCGCATAGAGACCGATCGACAGCCGCTCGGTTTCGCGCACCGCGCCCAGCGCCTCGTGTTGCGAAAGGAAAAAATAATCGCCCAGCAACAATCCCGCCGCGGTCGCCAGCAGGCCGGACCCGAGACCACCGTACCACGCCGCCAGCATCGCCGCCGGCACGAAAAAGATGAAGGGAAACCGCGTGTCCTGCGTGCCGAACAGCCAGTAACGCAGGCCGAAGGCGACCACCACCACCAGCAGCGTCAGGCCGTAACGGCGCGCCAGCGTGCGGTGCATATAGTTTCCGCGGAATTTTAGCAGATCCGGATCGAATTTCGAGTCGGCGGCCGACACATGCCAGGCGTGGCGCACCTGCGCCAGCATGTGTTCAAGCAGCCGGATCGTGCGGTGCAGGTTTTCGCACAGCATCACGCACATCAACGTGGTCAGGCCGAACACGCCGAAGGCCATTGCCTCGCGTATACCGAACGGCGACAGGTTGCCGCGCGCGGTCAGAAAAAAATATTCGCCCAGCAGCAAACCGAGCACCGTCGCCAGCACGCCGGGACCGAGCCCTCCGTACCACACGGCAAGGATCGCCGCCGGCACGAAAAAGGTGAAGGCCAGCCGGCTTTGCAGGTCGCCGTAGACCAGGTGACGCACCGAAAACATTCCCAGCACCGCAAGCAATGCCACCGCGTAGCGCAGGGTTTTCGAGCGCCGATACGGCCATTCGCCGTGTTTGTGCGGAATGATGGTTTCGTCGCGCAGCATGTTGGCATGATACACCGGCGGTTTGCCGGCGCGTGCGTCGCCTTAGCGCAGCAGCACCGGCACGCGCGGCGCCAGCGCGCACAGCAACTCGTAGCTGACGGTGCCGGCTGCCGCCGCCACCTCGTCGGCGGAGAGTCCATCGCCCCACAGCGTCACCGGCGCGCCGACGGTCGCCGCCGGCAGGCTGGTCAGATCGCAGCAGATCAGATCCATCGCCACACGCCCCAGCGTGCGTGTGCGTCCGCCATTCACGAGCACCGGTGTGCCGGTCGGTGCATGCCGCGGATAACCGTCGGCGTAGCCGCAGGCGATGACACCGATGCGCATGGCCTGCGGCGCGATGAAGGCCGAACCATACCCGACGCTGTCGCCGGTCTTGATATCCTGCACCGCGATCAAGCGGCTGGCCAGCGTCATCGCCGGCTTGAGGCCGAGTTCCGTTGCCGATTGATCGGCGAACGGCGAGCAACCATACAACATGATGCCCGGCCGCACCCAGTCGGCGCGCGTCTGCGGATAGCGCAACAGCGCCGCCGAATTGGCCAGCGTGCACGGCAGCGCCTGCCCGCCGGCAAAGGCGTTGAACGGATCGAGCTGCCAGGCCACGCCGCGCGACTCGTCGGCGGCGGCGAAATGCGTCATCAGGCTCAGCGTGCGCACTGCGCCGTGCGCACGCAGGCGTGCCAGTGCGCCCGCCGCTTTTTCGAGCGCGAATCCCAAACGGTTCATGCCGGTATTGAGTTTGAGCAACACGTCGAGTTGCGAATCGGGCGGGGCCGCATCGAGCATGCGCAACTGTTCTTCGCCATGCACCACCACCGAAAGCCCGGCGCGCGCCGCCACCGTCACTTCATCGGCGCCGAACAATCCTTCGAGCAATACCAGCCGCCCGGCGTAGCCACTCTCGCGCAAACGCAGCGCCGCGTCGAGTTCGATCAGGGCAAGTCCGTCGGCGGCGGCGAATGCGGCGGCCGCCCGCTCCAGCCCGTGACCATAGGCATTGGCCTTGACTACCGCGAGCACGCGCGCGCTGCCGGCGCGCGCACGCGCGACGCCCAGATTGTGCGCGAGTGCGGCGCGATCGATGGTGGCGGCGAGCGGACGCATTGTTTCAGCCCGTCGCGGCCATCGCGCGCATGCGCGTGGTGGCGAATTCGACGAAGGTGGAGAGCAGCCGCGAGCGGAATTTTTTCTGTGGATATACCAGCGACAGCGTGCGCATCAGGCGCGGCTTCAGCGGCAACGCGACCAGCGTGCCGAGGCGCAGTTCCTTGGCCACCGAGGCGCGCGACATGATCGCGATGCCGATGCCGGTTTCGACCACGCCCTTGATCGCCTCCGGGCTGCCGAGTTCCATCACGATGTTGAGGTCCTCCGGCGCAACACCGGCGGCGACCAGATACTGGTCGGCGAACTCGCGCGTGCCTGAACCGGTCTCGCGGCTGACATAGGGTTCGGCGGCAATCTGCCGCGCCGTCACCGCCTTCTGCGCCGCCAGCGGATAGCCGTGCGCGCAGATCACCACCAGTTCATCGTCGCAACACACCTCGGTGTGCAAACCCGGCAGGTGCGCCGGCGATTCGATCAGGCCGAGATCGATGGTGTGGTCGGCGACGCGGTTTTCGATGGTTTCGGAATTGGCCACCGTCATGTGCGGCTGCACCAGCGGATGCGCCGCCTTGAATTCGCCGAGCACCCGCGGCAGGATGAATTCGGCAATGGTCATGCTGCAGCCGAGCAGCAGCGGGCCGCTGACCGCGCCGCGCAGGTCGCCGACGCGCTGATCGAGTTCGGTGTTGAGTTCGAGGATGCGCTCGGCGTAATCGAGCACCACGCGGCCGGCGGGCGTCAGCACGATGCCGCCGCGGTCGCGCTCGAACAGGCGCGCATCGAAATGCTCCTCGAGCTGCTTGATCTGGAAAGTCACCGCCGGTTGCGTCATGCACAGCTGCTCGGCAGCGCGCGTGAAGCTCAGTTGCCTCGCGACGGTATAGAAGACCTGCAGTCTGCGATCGGCCATGTGAAAAAGCGACGTTCGGCGTGTGCGGTGGACAGCCTGCCTGCGCCATCGCCCGTGCCGCACCCGGCGCCCGTTCCCTGCTTGAATTCGGGTCGCTATTCAACCACATTTCTGCTGGCGAGTCATGAACCTAGCGCACCTTTGCGGTGCGCCGTGAAAATCGAACTATGGTATAAAGGCGCACCCCATTTACGCCCCCACAGAGGGTCGCCAGCCTTCATGCCGTTCGGTTTCTACATCATCATGGCGGCGCAGTTTTTTTCGTCTCTCGCCGACAATGCGCTGCTGGTTGCCGCCATCGCCACGCTGGCCACGCTGAATTCGCCGGACTGGCTGACGCCGATGCTGAAGCTGTTCTTCACGATTTCTTATGTCCTGCTGGCCCCCTTCGTCGGCGCCTTCGCCGATTCGCTCCCGAAGGGCAAGGTCATGCTGATTTCCAACGGCATCAAGGTGGTCGGCTGCCTGACCATGCTGTTCGGTTTGCATCCGCTGATCGCCTACGGCATCGTCGGCCTTGGTGCCGCCGCTTACTCGCCGGCGAAGTACGGGATCCTCACCGAATACCTGCCGCACCAGAAACTGGTCGTCGCCAACGGCTGGATCGAGGGCCTCACCGTCGGCTCGATCATACTCGGCACTGTCACCGGCGGCGCACTGGTCAGCGAAACCGTGTCATCGCGCCTGCTCGGCTTCGACTTCCCGCTGATCGATACCGGCATCGACACCGCGCCGGAGGTTGCCATCGCGATAATCATCGTCTTTTACGTCATCGCCGCGGTGTTCAACATCTATGTGCCGCTGACCGGCGCCGAACGCAAACCGGCGCTGCGCAATCCGCTCTATCTGGTGCGCGATTTCGCGAGCGGCCTGCGCCTGCTGTGGCGCGACAAGCTCGGCCAGATTTCGCTCGCCACCACCACGCTGTTCTGGGGCGCCGGCGCCACGCTGCAGTTCATCATTCTGAAATGGGCCGAGGTGGCGCTCGGCTACACGCTGGCGCAATCGACCATCCTGCAGGGCATCACCGCGGTCGGCATCGCCGTCGGCGCCATGCTCGCCGCCAAGGTGGTGCCGCTGCACCGCGCGGTCAACGTGCTGCCGGTGGGCATCGCGATGGGCATCATGGTCATCTTCATGCTGTTCGTGAAGAACGTATATCTGGCGATGCTGCTGATGACGCTGGTCGGCGGCTTCGCCGGCTTCTTCGTGGTGCCGATGAACGCACTCTTGCAGCACCGCGGCCACCTGCTGATGGGCGCCGGGCATTCGATCGCGGTGCAGAATTTCAACGAGAACCTGAGCATACTCATCATGCTCGGCGTCTACGCGCTGCTGATCAAGCTCGAGTTTTCGATCTACACGGTGATTGCGCTGTTCGGCCTGTTCCTCGCTTCGGCGATGACGCTGGTGCGCGAACAGCACTACATGAACGTGCGCGAAGGCCCGCTGCCGCCGATTCCGGCGGCGGCCAAAACCTGAAGCGGCTCAGCGCCGCAGACGCAGGTAGATTTCCGGCAGCTTGTTGGGCAGGCTGTTGATGTGATCGAGCACCATGTAGTGGCCGGGCCCGAAAATCTGCGGCAGATACTGGTTGGCCATGGTGTCGACCGTAATGCAATACGGATGAATGCCGCAGGCCACCGCCTCCTTCACCGCCATGCGCGTGTCCTCGTGCAGATAACGGCGGTCGCCGCCGTCGTCGTAATCCTCGGGGCGGCCGTCCGACAGCAGCAGCAGCAGGCGCCGTCCGCACTGCACGCCGGCAAAACGCGCGGTGGCGTGGCGAATGGCGGCACCCATGCGCGTGGCCAGCCGCCCCGACATGCCGCCGATCACGCTGCGCACCGCCGGGGTGTAGGGCTGGTCGAATTCCTTGATCGTGAAGTAGCTGACGTTGTCGCGGTACTTCGAGGCGAATCCGGCGATGCTGTAGGCGTCGCCGACCTCCTCCATGCTCTCGGCAAACAGCAGCACGCCGGCGCGGATACGATCGACGAGGCGCCCGCCGCCCTCGGGCAGATGCTGCATGATCGAGGTCGACATGTCTGCGAGCAGCGTCACCGCGACGTCGCGCTGGCGGATTTCGCGCCGGCGGTAGATCGAAGGCTCGGGCGACATGCCGGCGATGCGTTCGGCGGCGTAGGTCACCGCGGCGTTGAGATCGATGTCGTCGCCGTCGAACTGGCGCACCTTCGGCGCCATGCGCGTCGGCTTCTGCGCCTGGATCGCCTTTTTCAGGCGCTTTAACGCCATCGCATACTGCGCCATCAGGCGATCGGCCTCGGTGGCGTTCGAATCGGCGAGCGGCTTTTCCTGCACCCAGCACCAGTTGCGCTTGTAGCGGCCTTCGCGGTAGTCCCACTCGGGATAGGGCTTGCCTTTTTCAGCGCCTTTTTCGTTGCCGTCCGGCGTCTGCGTGCGCTGCAGGGTCTGCCGGCTTGCGCCGCTGCTCTTGCTGTCGGAGGCGACCATTTTTTCCTGCGCGGCGCTTTGATCGCCGCCGGACTCGGCGTTCTGCTCGTCTTCCTGGCTGTCTTCGCCTTCGCTCTTTTCCTGATCGGCATCGGCGCCGGCCTTGGTCTGCTGCGGCTGATCCTCGCCCTCCTGCGCATGCACCGCGCGCGCGGCGTTCGGCGCGCGGCCCGGCAGATAGGCGCTGCGGAACACCTCGGCATCAATGACCGGCGCGAGTATCGAACCCGCATACAAGTCGTTGGCAATGCGAAAGGCGTCGGCCAGCGTCGCCGCCGGTTCCAGCAGCGGTTTCAGCCGCGGATCGAAATCGGCCGGCACGCCGGCAGCATCTCCGCGCAACAGGGCCAGCGCGCCGCGCACCGAAATCAGCGCCGCTTCGTAATATGGCCGCGCATCGAGCAGGCGCACGCGATGTTCCACACCCGCCGCATGCAGGCGGCTCAGATAATTCGGCACCACGCGCTGAATCCGGCAATCGATCCGCAGGTCGTCGCAGAGATCGAACAGCAGTTGAAAACGCAGCAGGTCTTCGCCGTAGCGTTCGTACAGTGGCGCCCACGAAATCGCGCCGCTGTCAGGCAGATCGAGACCGGTCTCGCGGAATATGGTATCGAGCGCGGCGCGCTCGAAGCTGCCAAAGCTGATGCGGCCGGCGCTGTGCAGCACGGCAAGAATGGCTTCTTCGCGATCCGGCATCACCGCCGGCAGGAACAGGCTGCGGCCGTCGGTCTCGACGAAGGGCCGGCCCTTCTCGGGCGACCACGCGCTTTCTTTCAGATCGAACCGGCGTTCGAACCAGATCTCGAGCAGCAGACCCAGCAGGTGGTTGCGATCGGCCATGCGAAAACCCGGCAGATGGTCGATCAACGCCGACAAACTCTCTTCGCTCTCCAGCCGGAAGTAGGCTTCGCCGCGCACGCGCCCGCCCTGCATGATGTCGGCGCCGCGTGTCGCCCACGGCACAATCGCCTGCGCGCCGAGCAGATTGCGCACGCGCACCGCGCCCGGCAGATAGGTCGCCAGCATCAACTTGCGGCGCTCGAACATCTCTTCGGCCGGATCGCACAACTGTTCGATGCCGGCGATGCCCTGGCGACCGGCCAGATCAAGCACCGGCGTGTTGAAGTAAAGCCGCCCGCTTTCGGCATGGCGACCGTACCAGCGCAAGCCGATCTCGGCCCAGCGCGGCTCACCCGCGTGACCGAGCGTGCCGAAGGCGCGCGGCAGATTTTTCATGAAGCCGTCGATGGCGGCGGTGGCGGCCGGCCATTGCAGAAAACGCAGCGCCTGCGCCGTCCACGGCATCACGGTTTCGGAGATACGCTCGGCTTCGCGCGTGCCCTGCACGAACGCACCGCCGGCGTCGATATCGTATTCGAGGAGCCGGCGCGCAGCGGTCAGCCACGCTTCCACCGTCTGCGCGCCGTGGCGTTGCAGATCGGGCAGCAGTGCGAGCGCCTCGCGGTGCGAACGCCCGCTCAGCGCTGCAATCGACTCGAGCGCCTTTTCGGTCGCGCCGGATTGGGCTGTCACGCCGGACTCTGTTGCGTATTGCTGATTCGCGTCAGCGAATCAGGGCCGCGCCCGTGGCGCGCACGCAGAGCAGGCGCAACGCGGCAACGAAGGATTGCATCGATTCGGGCGCGCTCATCAGGCCTGGAAATGCGCGCGGATGATTTCGAGCATCGCCTCGGCGAGTTCAATGTCGTCGGTCAGCGGATTGATCATCGCCACCTGACAGGCGGTGACCGGATCGAGACCGGCGCTCATCATGTTGGCAGCGTAGACCAGCGCGCGCGTCGAGGTCGCCTCTTCAAGCCCGTGGTCCTTCAATAGACGCGCCTTGCGGCCCGCCGCAACCAGTTTGTTCACGATATCCGGCGACATGCCCGGCACTTCGTTGGCAATGATCTTGCGCTCGGTTTCCTCGTTCGGGAAATCGAAATTGATGGCGATGAAGCGCTGCTTGGTCGACTGCTTGAGATCCTTCAGCACCGTCTGGTAGCCGGGGTTGTACGAGATCACGAGCAGGAAATCCTCGTGCGCATCGATTTCCTGGCCCTTCTTCTCGATGCTCAATTTGCGACGATGGTCGGTCAGCGCGTGGATGACCACGGTCGAGTCGGTGCGCGCCTCGACGATTTCATCGAGATAGCAGATCGCGCCGGATTTGACCGCGCGCGTCAGCGGACCGTCCTGCCACACCGTCTCCGCGCCCTCGATCAGAAAGCGCCCGACCAGATCCGAACTCGTCAGGTCTTCGTGGCAGGACACGGTCACCAGCGGCCGCTTCAATTCGGCGGCCATGTGTTCAAGAAAGCGCGTCTTGCCGCAGCCGGTCGGGCCCTTGAGCATGATCGGCAGGCGCTTGCGGTAGGCGGCCTCGAAGATCGCGACTTCGTTGCCCTGCGGTTCGTAATAGGGCGAGACGTCGCTCGCCTGGGGCATTTGCAGGATGTCGTGCTCGACGCCACGCACGCGTTTGGCAGCAGTTGTCATAGCAATTCCACTTCAGCCACTAGGGGCACAGATTGACGAGGGGAAACCGGGGATTCCGCGGAAGCCCCATGTGCTATGCGGCTGCCAACGCGGACATTTTAACAGAGTGGCGCCGGCGGCGGCGCCTCAGAGCACGACCGGCTGGTCGGGCAGCTCGTTGGGATTGTCGTCCAGCGGCGGAAAATGTTCGGCCAGCAGCGCGGTGATCTCGCCGATGGCCGCCAGCGCGCCGTCCTCGAAGCGCCGTTGGCGAAACGCGGTCTCCATGCGACGGCAGATCGCGTCCCACTCCTGCTGCGCGACGCGCGCGTTGATGCCGCGGTCGGCGACAATTTCAATCCGGCGGTCTACGAGTTGCACATAAATCAGCACGCCGCTGTTGTGCGCGGTATCCCAGACCCGCAACGCCGAAAACAATTCGACCGCGCGCGCGCGCGTGGTTTCGCCGCGCCACAACGGTCCCGGATGCAGTGCCGCTTCGACCGCAAAGCGCAACTCGCCATCGTGTTTTTTTTCCGACGCCGCAATTGCCTGCTCGATCGCTTTGAGCACGGGCCACGGAAACGCGCGCTGCACGATCCAGTGCGGCGTAAACAGATGACGGACGACGCGACGGATATTCATCTCACCAGCTCCCCGATGCGCCGCCGCCGCCCGAGCCGCCGCCACCGCCGCTGAAACCGCCGCCGCCGCCAAAACCACCGCCGCCACCGAAGCCGCCCCCGCCATAACCCCCGCCCCAGCCGCCGCGCGCGCCGCCGCTGAGCGAAAGGACGAAGGCGACGATCGCGGCAATGATCCCGGCCAGCAAGGCACCCATCATGCTCCAGGCGATGAAACCGACGATTACACTGACAATGCCGGCGCCGATGAAGCGGCCGAAAATCGCGCGCAGAATGCCGCCGACCACGATTACCAGCACGAAACCGACCATCAGCAGGCTGTTGATATCGGTGCCGCCGTTGTGATTCGATGGCGCGACTCGCGGCGGCGGCAAAGGCTCGCCGTCGATCACCTTGGTGATGCGCTCGACCCCGGCCGCGATGCCGACGTAGAAATCGCCCTGCTTGAAATGCGGCGCGATATCCTCGGCGATAATGCGTTTGGCAATGGCGTCGGGCAGCACGCCTTCGAGACCGTAGCCGACCTCGATGTGAAGCTTGCGGTCGTCCTTCGCGATCAACAACAGCACGCTGTCATCGACACCCTTGCGACCGAGTTTCCAGGTTTCCTCGACGCGCACCGCATACTGTTCGACGGACTCCGGCTGCGTCGTCGGCACCAGCAGCACCGCGACCTGCGCGCCCTTCTTCGCCTCGAACGCCACCAGCCTTTGCTCCAGCGCGGATTTCTGGCCGGCGTCGAGGGTGCCGGTGAGATCGGTCACACGCGCCTTCAGCGGCGGCACCGCGACATCGGCGACCGCCAGCACCGGCAACAACAGTGCCGACGACAGCAGCGCGGCGAATATCCGCCGCGCCAGTCCGCCGGCAAGCGCGCGCAGGGCGATCATCAAATCGCGCGGCTTATTTCGCAACCGGCGCGACCGGCGCAGGCGCCGGTGCCGGCGCGCTGTTGCCGAAATCGACCTTCGGCGCAGTGGAAATTTCCTTTTCGTTCTCGACCGTGAACTGCGCTTTTTCCTTGAAACCGAAAATCATCGCGGTGAGATTCGACGGGAACTGCACCACCGACAGGTTGTACTCGCGCACCGCATCGATGTAGCGTTTGCGCGCCACCGTGATGCGGTTTTCGGTGCCCTCGAGCTGCGCCTGCAGATCGCGGAAATTCGCGTCCGATTTCAATTGCGGATAGTTTTCGGAAATCGCCATCAGGCGGCCGAGCCCGGCCGACAGTTCGTTCTGCGCGGCCTGGAATTTCTGGAATGCGACCGGATCGTTGACGAGTTCCGGTGTGGCCTGGATGCTGCCGACCTTGGAACGCGCGTTGGTGACGCCGAGCAGCACGTCCTTCTCCTGCTGCGCAAAGCCCTTCACCGTGTTGACCAGATTGGGCACCAGATCGGCGCGCCGCTGATACTGGTTGACCACCTCGGCCCATGCCGCCTTGATCGACTGGTCGCCGGCCTGCATGCTGTTATAGCCGCAGCCGCCCAAGCCCAGCGTCGCCACCAGCAATAATATCGTAACCAACGTTCTTTTCATGAAGCTCTCCTTGAAAGGATCGACTGCAGCGCCTAAGTGGGGGCGGCCTCGCCGGATTGCAAGCCCCGCATGGTCTCGACGGCAAAACACAAATCCTCCCACGCCTTGGCTTTCTCGGGCAGGCTGCGCAACAGATAGGCCGGGTGATAGGTGACGATCATCGGCGTGCCGCGATATTCATGCACCTTGCCGCGCATGCTCGCCACCGAGGCCTCGCGTTTGAGCAGATTGACCGCCGCCACCTTGCCCAGCGCGATAATCAGTTTCGGCCGGATCAATTCGATCTGGCGGTGCAGAACGGGTTCGCACTGCTCGACTTCCAGCGGCTCCGGATTGCGGTTGTTCGGTGGCCGGCATTTGACGACGTTGGCGATATACACGTTTTCGCCGCGCTTCAACTTGATCGCCGCCAGCATGTTGTCGAGCAGCTTGCCGGCCTGGCCGACGAAGGGCTCGCCCTTGATGTCTTCCTCCGCGCCCGGGCCTTCGCCGACAAACATCCAGTTGGCCGCCTCGTCGCCGACGCCGAACACCGTTTTGTGGCGGCCCTTGTGCAGGGGGCAGGCGCAGCAATCGGTCACGCATTGCTTGAGCGCCGGCCACTCCATGCCGGCGATGTCGGCGGCGCGGGCGTCGAGCGACAGCGGTTGCGTGACGGCGGCGGCTTTCGCGATCTGCTTTTGTGGCGCAGGTTTCTGTAGCGCAGGCGACTCGCCTGCATCGACAGCCTGCTGAAATGCACTTGAATACAAATATTCACCAGCATTCTTTGCAAGCCCGGCCTTGACCGGGTTTTGCACGATGTATTCGACGCACCTTGCACGATCTGCATCATCGCGAATCAGATGATCGTAACTTTCCTTCTGCCAAAACTCTCCCTCGCGCTTCAGCAGTTTGTTGCCCTCACGCGCGCTGACCGATTTAATCCCTTGCAACACTTCCGAAAGCGATTGACCGGCAGCGGGCTCGATCAACAAATGCACATGGTTCGGCATGATGATCCAGGCGTGCAAGTGGTACCGTTCGCCGTCGAATTTCAACAGAGTCTGCTTCATCATGGCGGCCATCTCAGGCCTGCCAAGCAAGCACTCGCCGTGGCCTGCGTCGAGATATTCTTCGACTTTTCTGGATTTCTGTTTCTCGGGAACCGCTTCCAGATTCTTCAACACCGCCGCCGGGAGGCTGTCAGCGAGACGGAAAGTGACAAAGTAATTTCCGCCTTCGTCCTTGAGATGCGGGAGGTAACCGCGGTCGTGAACACCTTGCATGAGCGGTTCGTTTGCAGGCGGGTCGCCTGCGCTACGAAGAGCGGCAGGCTCGACGTCCGCCGCAGGCGAGGCGCCTGCGCCACTTGAATCAGCTGCGTCACGCCGCTGCCAGCGCGGCCACAGGCCGAGTTCCTGCAGGATGTCGTCGCGCGAGGCGCTCATGCCAGCTTCAGTTCCATCACAATCGCGTCCTCGGGTTTGCCGCCGTCCGGATAATAACCGCGGCGGCGCCCGATCACGCGAAAATCGCTGCCGACATAGAGCGCGAGCCCCGACGTGTTCGACGGCCGCACCTCGAGAAACATTTTTTCCGCCTTGTAGTCGCGCGCGAGCTTGAGCAGAAACGCCAGCAGTTCGCGGCCGTAGCCGCGGCGCTGCCGCGCCGACGCGATGCTGATGTTGAGCAGATGCGCTTCGCCGACCGCGATCGCCACCACCGCATAACCGATGATTTCGCCGGCGACCTCCATCATCCAGCAGTGATAACCGGCCACCAGCGAATCGGCGAAGTTGCCGCGCGTCCACGGATGCGGATAGATCACTTTCTCGATTGCCATCACGGCATCGAGATCGACCGGCACCATGCGCCGGTAACGCGGCGTGCTGTCGAGTTGCGCACTCACTTGCGGCCGTCCTGCTGCGATGCGCCGGCGGCACGTTCGCTGGTCGACAGCGCAACTTTGTTGCGCACATACAGCGGTGCCGCGTGTTCGGCATCGACCGTTTCGCCGCGCGCGAACAGGCGCGCCGCGAGAACGGCGACCTCGCGCGCATGCGGCACGACGCCAGCGGTGACGCCGGCAAGCTGGCCGCCGTAGCGTTTTGACAATGGCTCGCCGAACGCAGCAAAGCCGCTACCGCAAGCCTGCCAGCCATTGCCGGGAAGTTCCGGCGCGGTGTCGGCCGTGCACAGACTGGGCGCGCAGATTTCACGCCAGTCATCGCCGCTTTTTTCATAGGCGGCGTGATAAATCTCGCCCATGCGCGCATCGAGACAGCAGACGACGCGCGGCGCGTTCGCTGCCTCGGCCAGCGCCTGCAGCGTGACCACGCCGGCCACCGGCAGATTGAGTCCGAAGGCGATGCCCTTTGCCACGCCGCAGGCCACGCGCACGCCGGTAAACGCGCCGGGCCCGGCGCCGAAGGCGATGCCGTCGAGATCCGCGCGCGCGACGCCCTGCGCCGCCAGCAGCGCATCGATCATAGGCAGCAGCACTTCGGAATTGCGCTGGCCGGCATCCGCCTCGCGCACGTCGACGCGGCCGTCGCGCCACAACGCGGCAGAGCACGATTCCGTCGATGATTCGAGAGCGAGAATGTTCAAGACGATGCGGCGGCGGGTAAAACCCGATTTTACACGGCGGCAGCACCCGGCCGCCCATGATGACAAACGGTTGACGAGCGGCTACGCTTCGCCTCTTTCGAATCGACGGCAGACTTTCATGCGCGAATACAAAATAGCAGCGATCCCCGGCGACGGCATCGGCAGCGAAGTGATTGCCGCCGGCCTGCAGGTGCTCGGCGTGCTGGCAGAGCGCGACGGCGGCTTCAGGCTCGCGGTCGAGGAATTTCCGTGGAGCAGCGCCTATTACAAGAAAAACGGCTATTACATTCCCGAGGGCGGCCTCGAGCGCCTGAAAACCTTCGATGCCATATTCTTCGGCGCAGTCGGCGCGCCCGACGTGCCCGATCACGTCTCGCTGTGGGGCCTCAGGCTGCCGATCTGCCAGGGTTTCGATCAATACGCCAACGTGCGCCCGGCGCGCGTGCTGCCCGGCATCGTGAGCCCGCTCGCCGGCGGCGAAAAAATCGACTGGGTGGTGATCCGCGAAAACTCCGAAGGCGAATATTCGGGCAGCGGCGGACGCGTGCATCGCGGCCTGCCGGAAGAACTGGCGACCGAGACATCGGTGTTCACGCGCAACGGCTGCGCGCGCATCCACCGCTTCGCCTTCGAACTCGCCGCCAAACGCCCGCGCAAGCACCTCACGCTGGTCACCAAGTCGAACGCGCAGCGCCACGGCATGGTGATGTGGGACGAGATTTTTTACGAGGTGGCGAAGGACTATCCGCAGGTCGAAACCCAGCGCATCCTCGTCGATGCGATGACCACGCTGATGGTGTTGAAGCCGTGGAGCATCGACGTCATGGTGGCGAGCAATCTGCACGCCGACATCCTGTCCGATCTCGCTGCCGCACTCTCCGGCAGCCTCGGCATCGCGCCGACCGCCAATCTGAATCCCGAACGAAAATTTCCGTCGATGTTCGAGCCGATCCACGGTTCGGCCTTCGACATCACCGGCAAGGGCATCGCCAATCCGGTCGCCACCTTCTGGACCGCGGCGATGATGCTCGATCACCTCGGCGAAAAAGAGGCGGCGATCCATCTGATGCAGGCGGTCGAGGCGGTGACCGCGAAAAAAATTCACACACCGGATCTCGGCGGCGAAGCCACCACCGAGATCGTCACCAGCGCGGTGTGCGACGCGCTGTGAGCGCCCTGCGTTTCGTCGCCGCAGCGCTCGCCCTGGGCGCGATGCTGCTCGCCGCCGGCTGCGGCAATTCGGTCGAGAGCGCCTTCGCCAACTGCGTGGCCGCCGCCGAGAAACAGGCGAAGTCCGGCGCCAAGGGCAGCCTGCCGCCCGAGCTGGTAAAAATGTTCGAGCAGGCCGCACACGGCCTCGCGGAAAAACAATGCAGCGTGATCCGCGACGAGTGCCGCGATCCGCAGTCCGACATCTGTCAGCACCTGATCCGGCAATACGGCAGCAAATAACAGCCGCGCCGCGGCCGCGGCGCTCAATCGAACAGATTCTTCGTTGGCGAAGGCTCGCGCACCGGCGGCAGACCCGGACGCGCCAGCGCGCCTACCCGCACGCCGAGCAGGCGGATGCGACGATCGAGCGGCACGCGCTTGAGGCAACTGCCGGCGGCGCGGCGGATCGCCTGCGCATCCCGCGTCGCCTCGTCAAGCGTGCAGTCGCGCGTGACCGTCGCGAAATTGTCGTAGCGCAGCTTGAGGCCGATGGTGCGGCCGACGAAGCCCTTGCGCTCGAGATCGCCGGCAACGCGCACGCACAGGTCCGTAAATATGCGCGACAGCCGCTCGCGGTCGCGCACCGGATGCAGATCCGTTTCGAACGTCGTCTCGCGGCTGATCGATTTCGGATCGCGATACGTCACCACCGCGCGTTCGTCGCGTCCGTGCGCGGCCTCGGTCAGCCACGCGCCATAACTCGCGCCGAACTGTTTGACCAGCAGGGCCGGTGAGGCCTGCGCGAGTTCGCCGATGCGGTGAATGCCGAGCGCTTCGAGTTTCGCCCCCGCCTTGGGGCCGATGCCGTTGATCTTGCGCACCGCCAGCGGCCAGATGCGCGTTGGCACGTCGGCCTCGCGCAAAATCGTCAGCCCCGCCGGCTTGTCGAGATCGGAGGCGATTTTCGACAGCAGCTTGTTCGGCGTGACACCGATCGAACACGACAAGCCGGTGGCCTCGAATACCGCCTGCTGGATGCGCGCCGCAACGTCGCGCGCGCGCTGCCACGGATCGAGCGCAGCGCCGTCGGTTGCGGCCATCACCAGCGCGGTGAGATCGATGTAGATTTCGTCGATGCCGCGATCCTCGATTTCGGGCGCCACCGCGCGCACCGCATCCTTGAAGCGCCGCGAGTAATGACGGTATTCGTCGAAATCGGCCGGCAGCAGCAGCGCATCGGGCGCCAGCTTCGCCGCCTTCATCAGGCCCATGCCGGAAAACACGCCGAGTGCGCGCGCTTCGTAGGTCGAGGTGGTGATGACGCCGCGGCCGGCATAATCGCGCAGCGTCGGAAATTCCTTTTCTTCACTGGTGCCGCGCCGCCGCCCGCCGATCACCAGCGGCCGCCCGCGCAACTGCGGATAACGCAGCAGTTCGACCGACGCGTAAAACGCGTCCATGTCGAGATGGGCGATGAAATGCATCGGGTTCGCGCCGGCGGCAAAACGGAAAAAGCGGAAGATCGATTGTAGCAGCGGGTCAGTCGCGCCGCCGTCGGTCGGCGGGACGCCGGGCGCGCTTCGCCTGTCCGGCGACGGCTATTTCGCCGCGTTGTCCGCAACCAGCTGCTGAATGACCGCGCAAAAATCATTCAATTCGGTTGCCTTGAAGATCAACTGCACGCCTGCGGCGCGGGCACCGGCGCGCAGGGTTTCGTCGAGAAAGCCCGAGGCCACCGCCACCGGCAGATTGGCGCGTATCGCTTTGACCTCGCGCACCACGTCCAGTCCCGACATGCCGGGCATGTTGTAATCGGTCAACACGAGGTCGAATGCGGCGGGGTCGGCACGCAGCGCCGTGAGCGCGTCCTTCTGGTTGGTAAAACCGCTGACGCGGTAACCGCGCCGCTGCAAAAATCGCTCGACCAGATAGACCAGCGCGTTCTCGTCATCGAGATACAGGATGCGCTTTCCGGCGCCCGCTTCGCCCAACGGCACATCTGTCGCGCCGGCAACCGCAGAGGCCGTCTTGACCGAATCAACATCCTTGACTGCATCGCCCGCCGGCAGATAAATCGTAAAGCTCGACCCGCCGCCGGGCTTGCTGTCGGCAACTATGACACCTTCGTGCCCGCGCACGATGCCGTGCACCACCGACAAGCCCAGCCCGGTGCCTTCGCCGACCGGCTTGGTCGTAAAGAAGGGTTCGAAAATCCTGTTCAGGGTTGCCTCGTCCATGCCGGCGCCGTCGTCGTGCACGGCGAGGCGCACCGTCCGCCCCGGGTGCTTTGCATGCATCTGCAACAGCATTGGAACCTCTTTCACGAGTGCCGCATCGAGCAGCACGGTATCGAGCCGCACGTCGATGTGGCCGGGGCCGTCGTCAATTGCATGCAGCGCATTGGTCGCGAGATTGATCACGACTTGCTGTATCTGCACCGCATCGGCCAGCACCAGCGGCACATCAGCGGCGCAACGCACGTCCAGCGCGATCCTTGCCGGCAATACCGCGCGCAGCAGGCGCACCGCCTCGGTCACCACGGAATCCAGCGCGATCATCCTCCGCTCGGTAGATTGCCGCCGGCTGAACGAAAGAATCTGCTGCACGAGATCGCGTGCGCGCACGCCGGCTTTGCGAATTTCCTCGATGCTCTCGAGTATCTTCGGCGCGGCGGCGGCATCTTCACGCGCGAGTTCCGCATTGCCCATGATGGTGGCGATGATATTGTTGAAATCATGCGCGATGCCGCCCGCCAGCGTGCCGATCGCCTCCATTTTCTGCGACTCGCGCAATTGCTCTTCCAGCAGGTTTCTGGCGGTCGCGGCGAACTCGCGATCGGTGATGTCTCGTATGGTCACTGTGTACAACTGTCCCTCGCCCAGCGTTATGTGCGAGATCGAGGCCTCGATCGGAAACTCAACCCCGTCGTGCCGCAGCGCGGTGAGATGGGCATATTGCCCCATCGCGCGTGTTGAAGTGCCGGTTTGCCCGAACAGCTTGCGCTGCGCGCAATGGTTGGCGCGGTAGCGCAACGGAATAAACTGCTCGAGCGGCCCGCCGATCACCTGCGCCGCCGTGACCTTAAACATGCGTTCCGCGGCGGCGCTGAAGATCAGGATGCGCTCGTCGTCGCCAACCGCAATGATCGCATCCATCGAGGCATCGATGATCGCGGCCTGGCGTGCCGCTGCTTCGCGCAGTTCGTTTCTGGCCTCGTGGCGCGGGGTGATATCGATGTGGCTGCCCATCATGCGCAGGGGCACGCCGGCCGCATCGCGGGAAATATCGGCATGGGAAATGATCCAGCGCCACGAACCGTCTTTGTGCCGCAGGCGGAATTCCATATCGTAGCCGTTCGAGCGGCCGTTGCGGAAATCGTTCACCGCCGCGATGGTGTCTGCCAGATCGTCCGGATGCAATCGATCGCGCCAGGTGTCGAGGCTGTTGGGCAAATCCGCATCGGTGCAGCCCAGTTGATGTTTCCATTCCGGCGACAGGTAGACCTCTTCGGTCTGCAAATCCCAGTCCCACAAGCCGACATTGACGGCGCTAAGCAGTCTGCGCGTGCGCAATTCACTGTCGGACAGCGCCTTCTCGATTTTTTTGCGCACCGAGATGTCGCGGATATTGCACTGGATGACCTTGATGCCGGCGCAATCATAGGAATTGCTGACGAACTCGACCTCGATGCGCAGACCCGCGCTGGTTTTCAGCGGCAGGTCTTCGTAGCGAATGAAGCCGGAATCCTGCAGTTCAAGAAACATTTCCTTGCATTGCGCAATATGCGCGAACGCGCCGACCTCCCACAGCTTCTTGCCGAGAAATTCGGCGTGCGTGTAGCCAAGCATTTTGACGAGGTAGGGATTGACGTCCTCGATCTGCGCGGTATCCGAGTTGAGCAGCAGAATGCCGTCCTGCGCGGTTTCAAACAGCCGGCGATAGCGGCTTTCGGAAACGCGCAAGGCCGCGAGGACGGACTCGTCGGCGGCCGTCAGGTTGGCGAAAAACGGGCGAGGCTGCATATCTGCCCCCTTTCATATTGATAGCGGACATTAGCCGCCTCGCCTGACTATGACTTCAGTCCGGTGGCGCGGTATGTGCGGCAACCAACATAAGGGCCTTTAATCGCACCAATGAGGCTGCTTCATGGCAACTCAGGGCAACGGGAGCAGGAATCCCGATCGCAGCTTGCCGCCCGCCGTGCCATGCCGGCGGCATGCAGCACGGGGCCGCATGCCGATAGACGAAAAGGCCGCGTTTTCGCGAATCGAACCTTGCCGCGTCAATCTGCGCGGCGCGACTGCGATCGACCGTCTATTCAGCGAAGCAAGCGCGCACCTTCGCCAGCACCTGCCGGTTCGTCATTTTGTCGGCGGTTTCCACGCCGACGATGCGAACGCCGCATTTGCTCTGACCGATGCGTTTCTTCAACTCGCCCCGCGCTTCGCCGGGCCCGAAGATCAACACGCCGTCCGCGCCGCGGATACAGGCGATCACCGCGTCGTAGTAGGTGTTCAACTGCGCGCGCAGATGCCGCTCGCGCCGGTCGTCCGCCGGCACGCGTTGCGCCTCGAAGCGTTTCGAGACATGACTGCCTTGCACGCGCCCTGGACGCGACTCGATGTTCGAAACGATGAACTTCATTTCATGACCCTGGTCCGTTGCAACCACGATGACTGCTTTCCTGTGATCGATCCACAACCCGGCAAGCTTTTTCATGATGTTCGTCCTCGCATGCTTCAACCTCAAGCAACGCCTTGATGCTGTGCCGGATGACAAAATCGGATATTGATCTACGGCAAGCTTGCCTCCATCAGGCCACTGCCACGCCGCCATCCGCTGGTCAACGGTCCTTTAACGAGGGCAATGACGGATTTTCGCCGGCCTGCCCTCAAAGCCGGCCCGACGCAAACGATCCGCGACTTCACACCATTGCAGGAAGCTGACGGGGATCGCTTCTCGGACTTGCCGCTCCTAGACGGCGTCCCCGATGGTGAAAAATATCGTGGTGCCGACACCGATTGCGCTTTCGATCCAGATTTTGCCGCCGTGACGCTCGATAATTTTCTTGACTGTCACCAGGCCGATTCCAGTGCCTTCGAATTCATTGGTGTGGTGCAGGCGCTGAAACGGCGCAAACAATTTGTTTGCGTACTGCATATCGAAGCCGGTGCCGTTGTCGCGGACACGGAATGTGGTTTTGCCGTCCTGTTGCACAGCCTCGATTTCGATCTTCGCGCCGGCGCGCTTCCCGGTGAATTTCCAGGCATTGCCGATGAGATTTTCCAGCACGACCCGCAGCAACCCGGCATCACCGTTGGTGTGCATGGCCGGTTGTATTTTTACCTCCACCTCGCGCTGCGGATGCGCCGCCTCCAATGCGCCAGCCACGGCCCCGGCCAATTCCGTCAGATCGATATCCGTGCGCTGCACTTCCTGGCGCGACAGCCGCGCCATATTGAGCAGATCATCAATTAACTGGCCCATGCGCTTGCTGCCGGCCACCACCCGCTGCAGATATTGCACCGCCGTCGCATCGAGCAGGGCCTGGCTTTTCTCCAGCACCAGCGAACTGTAGCCGCCCATGGCGCGAACCGGCGCACGCAGATCATGCGCAATCGTATAGCTGAACGAATTCAATTCGCGATTGGCCGCCTCCAGTTCGGCCGTGCGCTCGGCAACGCGTCGCTCGAGATTTGCGTTCAGGGAGCGGTTCTCGTCAAGCAGACGCTCGGCACGTTCGCGTGCCGCTGAAGCCTCGCGCGTGGCCCGGCGCTGGCCATCGAACAGGCGCGCGATGGTGAAGCTCGCCGCCATCAATAAAAGCGTTATGACGGTCGCAATCAGGTAAACCGCGGTCACCTCGTGGTGGACCGGCGCAATCGCCTCGTCGAGGGAAGTGGCGACATGCAAGGTCATCGAGTAAGGGCTCAATTGATCGTAGGCGACAATACGCGGCGCGCCGATCGAATTGCCCTCGCCGATGAAAAAGCCCGCCGCGTTGGCCTGGCCGAATTTATAGCCGGGCATGCGGCTGACGTCGCTGCCGATTTCCATGCCCTGGCTGTTTGCACTGGCCAGCACGATGCCGTCGGCATCAATCAGTGAAAGGCGGGAGGTCTCGCCCAATGCGGCCTTCGTGAACTGCTTCGAGAAATAGGCCGGGTCCAGCGCCATGATTACCACACCGACGAAGCGGCCGGCAGCGTCGTTCAGGCGCCGGGAAATCGGAATCTGCCAGGCGCCCAGCGTGCGATCCGGCATCGGTTTGCCGATAAAAACCGCCTTGGTGACGTCCTCCCGGTGCACGGCAAAATACTTCTTGTTCGTGCGACTTTCGTCGTGAAACGGCGCACTCGACGAAATGATGTTGCCGCCGGCGTCGAGAATTGAGATGCGACGGATATAGGGCAGATCGGCATGGATGCGGTCGAAATATTTTGCCGTGTTGACGCTTCTGGCGCCGTCGCGCACGACATCTTCGGCCAGGAACGCAGTCTGCAAATCGGTCTCGTGCAATACCTGGATGACCTGCTCGCCGAGCGTATGCGCAAGACCGACATTGGCCGCATGCACGGCGGCAATCGCTTCGGACTCGCGGTGTTGCTGAAACTGGCTGACGGCAATCCAGATTGCGATGCTGGCAACGGTGCCGCCAATGATGGCGAAATACTCAAACCGGTGGACCAGAAGGCAATGTCCAAACGTGGGTTGCGCGCGTATTTCCAATCGATTACCCCTTTGGCATTACGGGCACGGCGACACAGCATACGATTGCCGCAAAATTTACATTTGATTCAGATCAATGGACCGGGCATCGCGTCAGCCTGCAACCGTCTGGCCCGTCCATTCCGTTGATCGGGGTATTTATTGCACTGCAAATTCCGCAGGTTTCTGTTCGGCGCCGTCAATACGGGTTGACGGTCCGAGCGTGAAACAGACGGTGGTGCCGCGATTGATGGCGCTTTCGATCCAGACCCGCCCGCCGTGCCGTCCGATGATCTTTTTTACGGTCGCCAGTCCGATCCCGGTGCCTTCAAACTCAATGGCATGGTGCAAGCGCTGAAACGGCGCGAACAGTTTATGCGCGTATTGCATGTCGAAACCCGCGCCGTTATCGCGCACAAAGTAAACGGACTCGCCATCGCCATCCTCGACACCAACGTCGATTCGCGCTGCGGGCGATTTTGCCGTGAATTTCCACGCGTTCCCGATCAGATTTTCGAGCACGGCGCAGATCAAACCCGGGTCGGCATTCGCACTCATGCCGGGCTGTATCGCGATCCATGACGGGCACCACCGCCCCGCGCAGATTGATCACGCCGCCGATATGCGATGGCATCATGGGCACCGCGGTAAGACCTTCGTATTCGATGATCTCTTTGATGCCCAGAATGCCGATCGCAAAGACTTCCGTGCCCAGAACAAATGTCAGATATTGGTGTTCTTCAAGCGCGGCGAGCTGCGCCGCAACCATGCCCGCATTGGGCGCCGATTGAACCTGTGTTGCCGTGTTCATCTGCACGCTCCTCAGAATTGGGTAAAGTGGGCTTCTTCAGGCGCGAGCTCCTTCGCCAGCGCCAGATTGCCCACCACCTTGAGCGCGGGCGCTTTTTTCGTCCCGCTGGTTCCATCCACTGATTTGCGGTGCTCCGCGATATTGGTCACGTTCGTATTACCGCCGCCGTCCAGCCGGAAGAACGCCATCGCCTGCTGCAGCTGCGCGGCCTGCCCGCTCATTTCCTCGGCGGTTGCCGCAAGCTCCTCTGAACTCGAGGCGTTTTGCTGCGTGGTCTGGCTCAACTGGCCGACCGCCGCATTGATCTGCCCCACGCCCGAGGACTGCTCCTGCGAAGCGGCCGTGATCTCCTGCACCAGGTCGGAGGTCTTGTTGATGTTCGGCACCATTTCATCAAGCAGCTTGCCGGCTTTCTCCGCCAACTGGACGCTGGAGCCGGCGACCTGACCGATCTCCTGCGCCGCCACCTGGCTGCGCTCAGCGAGTTTTCTCACCTCGGCCGCCACCACCGCGAAGCCCTTGCCGTGTTCGCCCGCACGCGCCGCTTCGATTGCCGCATTCAGCGCCAGCAGATTGGTCTGATACGCAATGTCGTCGATGATGCCGATCTTGTCGGCAATCTGCTTCATTGCCGCTACCGTTTGCCTGACCGCCTCGCCGCCCTCGGTGGCTTCCTTCGCCGCCTTGGTTGCCATGCCGTCGGTGACCTTGGCGTTTTCCGTGTTCTGGGTGATCGACGCCGTCATTTGCTCGATCGAAGCGCTTGTTTCCTCGACGCCGGCGGCCTGCTCGCTCGAGGCCTGGCTCAGCGATTGCGCGGTGGCGCTGACTTCTTCGGAAGCGCTGGCGAGCGATTCGGCACCGGATTTCACGTCGGACACGACCTGCACCAGTCGCGCCACCATGCTTTTCATGGCGGACTTAAGCTGCCCCGTCTCGTCGGTCGTGTCGGCGACGATCGTCATCGATAGGTCGCCGTCCGCCAGCCGGCTTGCAACCTCCACCGATTCGGCCAGCGGTTTCGTGATGCTGCGCGTAATCCACCATGCCATCGACAATCCCAGCAGCACTGCGCCGAGCGAAACACCAATCAACAGCTTTACCGCGACCGCGTATTCGTCGTTCATCGCGGCAATCGAATCGGCGTTTTGCTTCTCCTGCAGATCAATCATTGCCTGGATATTGGCAAACCATTTGTCCTGCGGACCCTGCACTTTGTCGCGCAAATACTCTGTCGCGTCCTTTACTTTTCCGCTGCCGGCCAACTCGAATACTTTGTTAAATTCCGGTCTTGTCTCCGTCCGACTGGCTTCGATGTCGACCATCAATTTCTTGGCCGCTTCCGACCGCACCAGGGTTTCCATTTGTTTGAACGCCTCGTCATTGGACTTGCGCGCATTCGCGATGCGCTCCATCTGCTTCGCCTGAAAAGACGCATCCTGATACAGCAGCACATTGCGCGTCGCGCGCGCAACGATATTGAGATTGCCTTGCATTTCATTGGCGAGCCTGATCTTCACGTTATTTTCTTTCGTGATGACCTCGATGCGCGCCTTGGTGTTTGACAGCGCCGACCAACCCACCACGCCAACCGCCACCAGCATCAGTAATACCGTGGCAAAGGCCGCTGTCAGCCGGGTGCCGATTTTCCAATTGCCCACTTTAAACATTTTCATTTCCCTTCAAGTCAGGACCCGCAAGACGGCTTCGTCACCGGTGCAGGCGATGGCGGAATAGCCGTCATCCATGGCCGACCCCTGCCGGCCTAAAACCCTATCAACTGTAGGGAGTATCGGCTTGTGGCAAGCCGACCTTTAGCCGAACAGAAAGATTTTTACGCCCCAATTTCCGGTATGCCGTTTGCATTGCCCGCGGCGCCGGAACATTTTTTGCCACCGAGCAAGAAAAAACATTTTTGCGCTGCAAAAAATCAATTTATCAGGCCGCCGCCACTCACGCGCCCGACTGGTTCCGCGCTCTAATTGCGGCGGTGCATTTCGCGAATTCCGTTTTCGAACGTTGGCGCGCATTTCCGCCGTTTGAGTACACTTCGGATATGAACCCGCCACTCGATCCCGCTCGCCGCCGCGTCCTCGCCGCCGGCGCCGCCGGTGCCCTCGGCAGTCTGCTGCCAACCCAGCCTTCATTTGCGGCGGAAGAGGCGCTGCGCACGCGGCCGATTCCGGTCGGCGGCGAAGCGCTGCCGATCGTCGGAATCGGCACCGCAGTGATCTTCGACTTCGAAAACGACGCCGTGAAATACGCGGAACGCCGCCATGTCATCGAAACCCTGATTGCCGGCGGCGGCAAACTGATCGACACCGCGCATTCGTACGGCCACGCCGAGGCTCGCGTCGGTGAACTGGTGGCCGATCTCGGCGGGCGCGAAAAATTGTTCCTCGCCACCAAATTTTCGTACGGCGCGACGCGCGAGGAGGCGACCGCCTCGATGCAGAGTTCGCTGCGCCGGCTGAAAACCGATCACGTCGATCTGATGCAGGCGTGGAACGTCGCCAACCCCGACTATGACCTCGGCCTGCTGCGCGACTGGAAGCGTCAGGGCATCTGCCGATACATCGGCATGACGATCAGCCAGACGCGCTCCTATGAAGCGATCGGCAGGGTGCTGGCGCGCGAAAAGCCGGACTTCTTTCAGGTCAATTATTCGCTCGGCGACCGCGAGGCCGAGGCAAGCCTGCTGCCGGCCGCGCAGGACGCCGGCGCCGCAGTGCTGATCAACCTGCCGTTCGGCCGCAACTCGATGTTCAAAAAAGCCGCCGGCAAGGCGCTGCCGGAATTCGCCGCCGAATTCGGCGCGACGAGCTGGGCGCAGTTTTTTTTGAAATTCATCCTCTCGCATCCGGCGGTGACGACGGTGATTCCGGGCACCGACAAACCGGAATACATGATCGACAATCTGAAGGCCGGCCGCGGCACGCTGCCCGATACGGCGATGCGCAAACGCATCATTCAATACTGGGATGCGCTGTAACCATCCGACGGGCGTTCAGGGGCAGACGTTACGAGTGCGATCGGTTTTTGCAGGCGGGTCGCCTGCGCTACGGGTGGTGCGCTACGGGCGCGTGGCGCGCCATTCGAAACTGCGGCTTCTGCCCTGCGCCGTGCCTTGCATGACGTCGCCCTCGACACGTCCGCGGTATTCGACGCCGTTGATCGTGAAACGGATCGCAGCGCCTTCGAGCACGCCGTTCTCGACCGGCAGCGCGATGCCGTCGAAGTCATAACTGCCGCTCACGCGCTGGAATTCCTGATCGAGCGCGAGGTCGCCCTCGGGCATGCGCCAGACGCCCTCCACCTTCGCCGGCACGACGTAATAAAACACGATGCAGAAGGCGCGACAGTCCTCGCGCACTGTTTCGGATTTGACCGCCGGCCAGCCCGGAATCTCGTAGGTATTGGAAACGATGCGCGCGCCCGGCGGCAAGGTCAGAAACGCCGGCAGCAGGCGGCGCAGGTTCTCGGGCACAAGGAACAGCATCAGCACGCTGGCCGCCGCAATGTCCGCCGCATACATGTCGCCCTCGACGATCTGCGCGAGGTCAGCAACGCCGGCCGCGGCCGCGCGCTGGCGCGAGAGCCTGACCAGATCGGGGTTGTATTCGACGCCGAGCCCGCGCGCGCCGCGTTTCGCCGCACCGATGATGTTGCGGCCGTCGCCGGAACCGAGATCGATCACGTAGTCGCGCGGCGTAACGGCGGCCATGTCGAGCATTTTTTCGACCATCACATCGGGCGTCGGCACCCACACCACGTCCTTGCCGCCCTGCCCGATCACCGGCTGGTAGTTCTGCGCGCACACCGCGCTCGCGAGCGCGAACGCGCATGCAAAACCAACACCGTGAAGGTAACGCGGCAGCTTCGACATCCGGATCGCCATTGGGCGCAATGATTCGCGCGACGCAAAATGGTAGCAAATTCGGCGCCGGTGGTATTCTTTGCGCCGAAAACAACGGGAGGAAAATCATGCACGTCGACGGCGGCTGTCATTGCGGATTCATTCAATTCGAAGCGGAGATCGACCCGGCAGCGGTCGGCATCTGTCATTGCACCGATTGCCAGCACATCACCGGCAGCGCCTACCGCGTCACCGCGCAATCGCTGAAGGGCGCGTTCAATCTGCTGAGCGGCGAGCCGACGATTTACATCAAAACGGCGGAAAGCGGCAACAAGCGCGCGCATGCATTCTGTCCGCGCTGCGGCACACCGCTCTACGCCACTACCGTCGGCAATCCCGAGTTCTACGGCATACGTGTCGGCACCATGCGCCAGCGCCGCGAATTGAAGCCCTCGCGCCAGGGCTGGTGCCGCTCGGCGCTCGACTGGGTGATGAATATCGACGCGCTGCCGAAAAGCCCGCAGCAACGTCCGCGCTGAGCGCGGCGCGCGAGCGCAGCGGGGTGCGTGTTACCATTTGCGCATTGATGTCGACTGCGGAATTACGGCAATGAAAAATCTACTGGCTGCGGCGCTGCTCGCCGCACTGTTCGGCTGCGCGTCCAACGGCCCCAAAATCGACGCAGCGAAGCTCGGCGAAAACCGCGTCGGACAAACCACCGCAAACGAAATCTACAGCCGCTTCGGCCGCCCCAATTTCCTCTCGAAGAATATCGACGGCACGCAATCGGCCGTCTATGTGCATGCCGAGGACGGCAACGGCGGCGCTGTCGGGCCGGTCGTCGGTTCGCTCACCGGCACGACGGAAACCGTCACCTTCTCCTTCGACGACAAGGGCGTGCTGACGGCCTACAAGTACACGCCGGCCGGCGCCACCCGTCAGGCCCCCGCCGCTGCTGCCGCAGGCAACGCGCAACCGGCCGCCGCTGCAGCAACGGCGCCGGGCGCTGCGCCGAATGCCGCCGCGGCAACAGCCGTTGCGCCGGTGCAGAGCGGCAGCGCCAGCGTGGCGCCGGCGGCCAAACCGGCGCGCGACACTTCCGGCATCCCCTATCTGTGGGACGTTCTGCGCTCGTCCACTAGCAAAGACCCGCGCAATCCCTGAAATGCCGGCGCCGCGTCGCGCCCGCGCGACGGCATCGCGGCAGCACCGCAACCCCTGTTCGAGCCGCGCAATCCGCGGCTCGGGATTGAATTGACGCATGGCTTTATACATCGTCGTACTGCTGACGTTTCTCGGGCATATCGGCTTTGCCGGCAGCCGGCTGGCGGTGTCGCTGTATGCAGTCGATCAGGGCGCGACACCCTTCGTCGTCGGCACCGTGGTCTCGCTCTACTCGATGGTGCCGATCGCGCTGGCGCTGCCGGCGGGGCGCCTGATCGACCGCCTCGGCTACAAGATTCCGCTTATCTTCGGTACCGGCGGCATCGGCATCGCGCTGCTGCTGCCGTGGCTGTGGCCGTCGCTGACCACGCTCTATTTCACCTCGACCCTGCTCGGCATTGCCTTCATGGTGTTTCAGATCGCAACGCAGACCCTCGGCGGCGCAATTGCCGAACCGGCCGAGCGCGCGCGCAACTTCAATCTGATCAGCCTGGGTTTTGCCGCGGCGAATTTCACCGGCCCGCTGTTCGCCGGCTTCATGATCGACGAAACCGGTTACGGCAAAACATTTCTGGCGCTGTCGCTGCCGCTGCTGCCGGCGACCGCGATCTGCCTCATGGGCGCGCGCTGGATTCCGGATGTGCATGTGAAATCCGGCGCGGCTGCCGGCAGCGCCATCGATCTCGTGCGCATCGCGCCGCTGCGCAACGCGCTGGTCGCCAGCGCCATCATCTCCGGCGCGTGGAACCTGTATCAATCCTTCATGCCGATCTACGGCACCCAGCAGGGTTTGTCGGCCACCGCGATCGGCCTTGTGCTCAGCGCCTTCGCCGTGTCGATCATTCTGGTGCGCGCGGTGCTGCCGGTGGCGCTCCGACGCGCCAGTGCGCCGCAACTGCTGACCTACGCGATGTTCGTCGCCTGCGCGGCGTTCTGCCTGTTTCCGCTGCTGCACGGCGCATGGACGCTCGCCATCGTCTCGTTCATTCTCGGCATCGGCTGCGGCTGCGGCCAGCCGCTGTCGCTGACGCTGGTCTATGACGCCTCACCGCCGGGGCGCGCCGGCGAAGCGGCCGGCATCCGCATCACCGCCAACCAGATCATGCAGTTTGCGGTGCCGCTGGTGTTCGGCGCGCTCGGCTCGGCGGCCGGCATGGCCGCGGTATTTCTCGCCAATGCAGGCTGTCTCGCCATCGGCGGCGCGATCAGCCGGCGCAATCACGCGCGCAACTAGCGCCGATTCAAAATCCGCGGCGCGGCCCTTCGTGTTTTCCAGGGCGGCGGCCGTTCATTTACCGGCGGCGGCGCACAGTCTCAGGTTGGTGCGCGCGGCCTTGGCGATGGGCAGCCAGTTATCGGCATCGGATGGCGGCAGGTCGTCGCGAATCTGCGCTTCGCTTTTCGCCGCGTCCGCTGCAAGCGGTTCGAGCGTGCGCAGACAGCCTGCGGCATCACCGAGCCGGAACTGCGTCAGCGCGAGATCGTTGCGCATCCAGCCGGTTTCCAGCCAGTCGAGGGTCTTCACGCAATTGTTGAGGGCCGGCTCCAGTTTCGCGCGCGCAGCCGCATAGTCTTTGCGGTCGTAGAGCCGCTTGAAATCGTCGCGCGCGCGTTTGAGCGCTGCCGGCGCGCAACCTGGCGCCGGTTTCAGATAGATGCCCTCGAAGGTCGCCCGCATTCCGCAATAGTAGCGGCATAGTTGCGGATCGACGCTGTCGACCGCCACGCCATCTGCCGCGCGCTTGAATGTCACGACACAGGGCTTGCCCGGATCCATCGCTTCGAGCGTGGCGCGGCCGTCGCGGATTTCGCCGTCGAGCGAACAGCTGTGCGCGTTGCCGCCCATGGCTTCGATGGAAAACTTCAGCGCGCCGCTCTTGTCAGACTCAATTTTGAGATTGCCCCAGCCGCGTTCAGTCACGTAGTTGCCGGGCTGCACTGCGGGTTCAGCCGCGGGCACAGCGCCGGCGGCAAACGCCATCAACCACACGATCCATTTCATGATGCACCCCGCGCCAGCACCTGCAACTGCGTCAGGAGTTCACCGTCGATATTCAATCCCTCGTTTGCGCCGGCGGCGGCCAGCGCATGCCGGCGGTCGCCGGGCAGGCGCACGCCTTCGTCGGCGAGTATCGCTGCGACCAGCGTTTCGACGCGCTCGAAATAAACTTCGCTGCCGGCCAGCGCGCCCGGATCGATGGCAATGAAGGATTGCCCGAGACGCAGCGGCGGCCCTTCATTGGTATGCATGGAGGCCACTTCATGCGACAGCGCCGCGCCGGTCAACGCGCAGCAGATCAATTCGACGGCGAGGGCCAGCATCGTACCTTTCAATCCGCCGACCGCGTAGAGACTGCCGCCGACGAGAATTTTCTGCGCGTCGTTGGTGGGATTGCCATCGCGGTCCATGCCCCAGCCGTCGGGAATCGGCTTGCCGGCCTTGACGTTGAGCATGATCTGGCCGCGTGTAACCTGCGTCAGCGACAGATCGACCACGATCGGCGGCGCGCTCTTGCGCGCGAATATCGCCGCCACCGGATTGGTGCCGAAGATCGCTCGCGTGCCGCCCCACGGCATGATCGCCGAGGACGCGTTACTGAAAGCGAGCCCGACCATGCCGGCCGCGGCAACCGGTTCGAGCAGAATACCGAGCGCACCGCAATGATGACTGTTGGTGACGCCGGCGAAACCCATGCCCTCGGCGCGCGCCCGCGCCACCGCCTGCGCCACCGCCATTTCGCAGGCCTCGAAACCAAGGCCGTTGCCGGCGTCGATCAGGCAGGCGGCGGGTTTCTCGTTGATGATTTTCGGCACCGCGGCGCCATTCGCGCGACCGACACCGAGATGACCGCAGTAACCCGGCACGCGCATCACGCCGTGGGTGGCAAGGCCCTGCGTGTCGGCTGCGACCAGATATCTGGCGGTGGTGCGCGCCATGGTCTCGGATGCGCCATGGGCTTTGAGCGCTGCGGCGGCGAGCGCGGTCAGTTCTTCGATGGATTTGTTCGGCATGAGGAATTTCGGAAATGGGAATTACAACATCGCGCGAATGATACCGCCATCCACGCGCTGCGCAGCCCCGTTGACCGCCGATGCATTGGCCGAACACAGAAACACGATCTGATCGGCGATTTCCTTTGGCGTGGCGAAGCGCTGGAGCAGGGAGTTGCCCGCCTCGGTTTTAAAATAATCAGCGGTCATTTGTTCGACAGACAGGCCCTGCGCCTGCGCCATCTTTTGCATGAACACATCGACGCCGTCGCTCCAGGTCGCGCCGACCAGCGCGCTGTTGACGGTCACGCCGCTGCCTTTGGTCGCTTCGGCCAGCCCGCGCGCGACCGACACCATGGCTGCCTTGCTCATGGCGTAATGCAGCATCACCGGATTGGGTTTCACGCTCTGCTCGGAAGCGATGAATACAATGCGGCCGCTGTTGCGTTCGAGCATGCCGGGCAGGAACGCCTTGCTCATGCGCACCGCGCTCATGACGTTCAGCTGGAACATGGCATCCCAGTCGGTGTCTTCGAGTTCGGCCAGCGGTTTGACTTCAAAGTAACCGACGTTGTTGACCAGCACATCGAGTTTGCCGATGGCATTGACGGCGGCGACCACGGTGGCCGCCCCCTCGACGGTGGCCATGTCGGCGGCAACACCAAACACACGACCCGATGCGTTGAGGCCTTCGATGGCCGCCGCCACGCGCGCCGGCGTGCGGCCATTGACGACCACGCGCGCGCCCTCGGCGAGCAAACCCTGGGCGATGGCATAACCGATACCGGCAGTCGAGCCGGTGACCAGCGCGAGCCTGCCTCTGAGTCCGAGATCCATCGTTACTCCTCAATCGACCTTGATCTGCGCGGCCTTGATCACCCGCGTCCATTTCGGGATGTCGCGGCGAATGAAGGCGCCGAACTCCTCCGGCGTATTGGCAACAATCTCGCCGCCCTCGCTGGCAAACCGTTCCTGCACTTCGGGCTGACGCAGCAGCCTGACCAGATCGCCGTGCAAACGGGTCACCAGTTCCCGCGCTGCGCCGGCGGGCATCATCACGCCATACCAATTGACTGCCTCGTAATCCTTGACGCCGCTCTCGGCGACCGTCGGCACCGCCGGTAGCGGCGCCAGGCGTTTCGCGCCGGTCACCCCCAGCGCGCGCAGCTTGCCGGCATTCACCAGCGGCAGCGCCGGCGGCATGCTGCTCGAATAAATCGTGATCTGGCCGCCGATCAGTTCGGTGATCGCGAGCGTGGCGCCCTTGTACGGAATATGCAGCATTTTGATGCCGGCCATCGACTTCAACATTTCAACCGACAGGTGGCCGATGGTGCCGTTGCCCGGCGAACCGAAAGTCACCGCGTCGGGTTTGCTTTTGGCATAGACGACCAGCTCGCGGATGCTTTTCGCCGGAAACGACGGGTGCGACACGATCACCAGTGGTGTCGAGATCACCTGTGTCAGCGGCTGCAGATCCTTCACCGGGTCATAGGAAATTTTGTCGTAAAGACCGGGCGCCACCGTTACGTTCGATGCCTGTCCGAGCACCAGCGTATAGCCGTCGGCCGGCGTTTTCGCCGCGATGCCCATGCCGATGGTGCCGCCGCCGCCCGGACGGTTGTCGGCGACCACCTGCACATTCCACGTCTCGGACAATTTCGCCGCCAGCGTGCGCGAAATCAGATCGGTGCCGCCGCCCGGCGGAAAGGGAACGATCCAGCGCACGGGTTTGGCCGGATAGTTCTGCGCGACGGCGGCCGGCATCGCAACGCCGAATCCGCATGCGATCAATATCAACACGGAAAATGATTTCACTGGGACCTCCATGAGGTTTCGCGAAACATGGCAACCATCAGGCACCGCGCGCGACGCCGTCACCGAGCAGTTTGTCGATTGCCTGGTCGGAATAACCCATGCCGGCGAGCAATTCGCGGGTATGCGAGCCGATCTGCGGCAGATCCAGACGCGTGCCGAGCCGGCGGCCGTCGATTTCGATCGGCAACGCCGGCACCTGCGTTTTGATGCCGTTCATCAGCGTGATGTCGGTGAGCCCGCCGGAAGCTTTAAGGTGCGGGTCGTCGAACAGATCCTCCGGCCGCGAGATCGGCGCATACGGCAGACCGAGTTTTTCGCAGCGGTCCATCAGTTCCTGCTTGCCCATCTTCCGGAAAATTTCAGTCAGCAGCGGGATCACGCGCGCGCGCGCGGTCACGCGCATCGGGTTTGTTTTCAACGCCGGATCGTTCAACAGATCGGTCAGGCCGAACGATTCGCAGAACACCTTCCACTGCGTGTCGGTGACGACGCCGACGAACACCTGTTCGCCTTCCGCCGTGGTGAAGGTGTCGTAGACCGCCCACGCGCGCACGCGATCGGGCATCGGCACCACCGGCGCGCCGGTCATGAAGCCCTCGAGCATGTGCTGCGCCATCAGGAACACATTGTTTTCGAACAGGCCGCTCTGCACATACTGGCCTTCGCCCGTGGTCTTGCGCTGAAACAGCGCGGAAATGATGGCGATGGCGCCGAACATACCGCCCATCACGTCATTGACCGAGGCGCCGGCGCGCACCGGCTTGCTCTTGCCGCCGGTCATGTAGGCGAGTCCGCCCATCATCTGCACCACTTCGTCGAGTGCGGTGCGATGCTCATAAGGTCCGGGCAGAAAACCCTTGTGCGAGCAATAGACGATATCTGCTTTGAGTTTCTTCACCGCTTCGTAACCGAAGCCGAGTTTCTCCATCGCGCCCGGACGAAAGTTCTCGCTGATCACATCGGCAGTTTTGATCAGCCGCAATACGATCTCGCTGCCGGCCACCGACTTCAGATCAACGGCAAGGCTTTTCTTGTTGCGGTTGTAGGTCGGAAAAAATCCGGCGCCGGAGGCGGTGAGGTGACGCGTGTGATCGCCATCAATCGGCTCGATCTTGATCACTTCGGCACCGAGATCGGCGAGCACGAGACCGCAGGTCGGCCCCATCACCATGTGCACGAATTCAACCACGCGCACGCCGGCGAGCGGCAGTTTCTTCTCGCTCATGTCAGTGCCCCGTCGTTACGCATTCGGCAGCGGTGACGCCGGCCGCCGCGACATAGCCGTAGAGCGGTTCGTCCGGAATGCCTTCGGATAAAATTTTCCGCACCGCGATCAGCTTGTCGAGATCGACGCCGGTGCGATAGCCCATCGATTCGAGCAGATAAACCAGATCCTCGGTGACGACATTGCCGCTCGCCCCCGGCGCGAAAGGGCAACCGCCGAGCCCGGCCAGCGAAGCATCGAAGGTGCGCACACCGATATCGAGACCGGCCAGCACATTGGCAAGGCCGAGTCCGCGCGTGTTATGGATGTGCAGCCCGGCGACATGACCGATTTCCGCTTCAACCAGTTTATACAGGCGCCGGATCTGCGCCGGATTCGCCATACCCGTCGTGTCGGCCAGCCCCACTTCGTCGCAACCGGCTTCCATGCTCGCCACCGCCAGACGAATGACTTCGCTTTCCTTGACCTCGCCCTGGATGGTGCAGCCGAACACCGTCGACAAACCCGATTCGATTTTCGGGCGTTTGTCTTTGGGCAGCTCGTCGCGCGCTTCGCAAATGCGGCGCACTTCTTCCATCATCTGGTCCGGCGTCTTGCGCACGTTGGCCAGACTGTGTTCGTGACTCACCGACACCGGCAGCGTGATCTTGTGCGCGCCGGCTTCCATCGCACGCAAAGCGCCCTTCAGGTTGGGCGCCAGTGCCGCCACCGTCAGATGCGGGATCGTCAGCGCATGGGCGACGATCTCAGCGGCATCGATCATCTGCGGAATCAGTTTCGGCGGCACGAAAGAACAGACTTCGATTTCGCGCAAACCGGCCGCCGCGGCGGCACTGATCCAGCGCTTCTTGTATTCGGTCGGCATGAACTGCTTCGCGTTCTGCAAGCCGTCGCGCGGACCGACCTCGCTGACCAATACGTCCATATCGTCTGCCATTGCCATCCTCTCCATGCCGGCCTCGCGGCCTTGAAAGCCTGATTCTAACTCGCGGAGGATGCCGCCCATTCCCGCTTGCGGCAAACGGCGCGTGCCGGCACAATCAAGTTCGCTACCCCGATCACAATCCGCGCGTTCCGCTCGGCCCCTGGAGTGTTTGCATGACTACCGTCACCCGACAGTTATCCGATGCGCAGTTCAGCCGCATCGTCAGCCATGGCGGCGTGGTGCATCTGGCCGGCCAGCCGGCAAAAGACCGCAGCGCACCGGTCAAAGCGCAGACCGCCGAGGTTCTGCGCAGCATTGACACCCTGCTCGTACAGGCCGGCAGCAATAAGTCGCGCTTGTTGACCGCCATCATTTATCTGGCCGACATGCGGCAGAAGGCGCAGATGGACGAGGCCTGGCTGGAATGGGTCGATCCGGAAAACCCGCCGGTGCGCGCCTGCGTCGAAACGCGCCTTGGCAATCCGGGTTCGGCAGTAATGGTCCGCGTCATCGCCGCGCTGTAAATTCTGCGCCGGCGCCGCCCCCGTCAGCAACCTGTCATACTGGCTTATCAAAACAAGGGAGAAACCGTATGAGCACCATCACCCGCCACGATGCCGACGCCCGCCTCGCGCGCGCCGTCATTCACAACGGCGTCGTCTATCTCGCCGGACTCACCGCCGACAACCGTGCGGCCGGCATGAAAGATCAGACCACCGAGATTCTGCACAAGATCGACGCCCTGCTGAAAAAATCCGGCAGCGACAAATCGAAACTCCTGACGACCATGATCTACGTCACCGACATGCGCCTGAAGCCGGCGATGGATGAGGCGTGGCTGGCGTGGGCCGACCCGAAGAATCTGCCGGCACGCGCCTGCGTCGAAACACGGCTCGGCACGCCGGACACGCTGGTCGAAATCATGGTCGTTGCTGCGCAGTAATCCGCGATGAGCAACACCATACGGCGCTGGGAGTGCGATCCCAAGCTTTCGGACATGGTTGAACACACCGGCATCCTGTACCTCGCCGGCCAGATCCCGGAAAATCCTGCCGCAAATACCCGGGATCAGACCGCCGAAGTGCTGGGCCTGATCGACCGCCTGCTGGCAAAGGCCGGCAGCGATAAATCGAAACTGCTCTCGGCAATCATTTTCATCCCCGACATGCGCGACAAACTGCAGGTCGAAGAGGCGTGGTTGGCGTGGGCGGATCCGAAGTCCGTGCCGGCGCGCGCGGTTGTCGAGGCGCGGCTGCTCAGCAACGACACGCGTGTCGAAATTGTCTGCACGGCGGCCAAATGAAACCTGAACTCGCTGGCGTCAAAGCACTGACCTTCGACGTTTTCGGCACGGTAGTGGACTGGCGCGGCAGCATTGCGCGCGAAGTGCGCGCCTTCGCGCAGGAGAAGAAACTGCGCGTCAACGCCAGCAAGTTCGCCGACGCCTGGCGCTCGGGTTACCGGCCGGCGATGAACCGCGTCGCCAACGGCGAACTGCCGTGGACGAAAATCGACGTTCTGCACCGCATGATCCTCGACGAGGTGCTGCTCAAATTCCGCGTCACCGCGCTGAGCGAGGCCGAGAAGGTTCAACTGAACCGCGTGTGGCACCGTTTGAAACCGTGGCCCGATACGGTGCGCGGCCTCAAACTGCTGAAAAAGAAATTCACCCTCTCGACGCTGTCCAACGGCAACGTCGCGCTGCTCAACAACATGGCGAAAAATGCCGGCCTGCCGTGGGACCTCATTCTATCGGCGGAAATCTTTCATCACTACAAACCGGACCCCGAAGTCTATCTCGGCGCCGCCGACATCCTCGGTTTGCAACCGCAGGAAATCATGATGGTCGCCGCGCACAAGGAAGATCTGCGCGCCGCCGCGCGCCAGGGACTGCGCACGGCGCTGGTGCTGCGGCCGAATGAATACGGCAAGGGCCGTCACCCGGATTTGAGCCCGGAACCAGCGTTCGATATCAACGCGAAGGATTTTGTCGATCTCGCGGCGCAACTCGGCATTTAACGCGCACCCGGCAAGCCAATAAAAAACGGCCGCATTGCGGCCGTTTTTTATTGGCGCACAGAGCGGCGTTACTTGTCGCCGGCCTTCGCTGCGCTGCGCACTTCGATGCCCGCGACCTTGGCCAGATCGCGATGAATCCGGGCGACGCGCTCAACTTCGCCCTTGGCCGGAAAGCGTTCGTAAAAGCCCTCGGTGCGGAAGGCCTTCTGCTGATCGGCCCACACCGACAGACGCTGCTCCCAGCGCTTTTGACGGCCGTCGACCGGATCGGCGTCCTCGCGGGCGAGATCGGCGCAGACGCGGATCATCGCCTTCAGCGTAACCGGCTTGGTCACCATATAACCCTCGCCGGCCCAGGTTTCGCCCCAGGCTTTGTGCGCGGCTTTCAGAAAATCGCGCACTACATCGTAGTATTTCTCGGCTTCGCGATAGCTGTTGCTCGCCTGCTTGATTTTCTTCCAGTCGGCGCGCACCCAGCGATAGAGTTCGTTAAACAATTCGGCCTGCAGTATCCACTTGTCCTTCTGGCTGCGGCCGCCAAGCCGGTTGACGCGGTAACGCAGCGGGCTGTCGCCCTCGCTGTAAAGGCTGTCAACCAGGCGCGCTGCGAAGCGGCGATCGGGGTCGGCCCAGGACACGCGCTCGTAGAGATCGACGAGGTGGCTCTTGTTGATGCGGGTGGGCGTCGAATTGATGATGACGAACATTTCGGCCGCGAAGTCCTCGCTGCGGCCGTCGAAAATCACGCAGGGCACATCGATGCTCTTCGCCTCGTCCGGATGCTCGGCGAGATAAAAACGCAGCGCCGCGAGGCGGTGCTGGCCGTCGATGATCAGAAATTTCGAGGTCGGATCCTGCAGATGACCGACCGACTCCTGGCCTTCGAGCGAACGGAAATTGAGGCGGTCACTGGTAAACAACAGAACGGTGCCGGGAATCGGCGGTTGCGTCACCGCCATTTCGTAGAAATTCTTCAGCGAACGCACCTTGGCGCGCGATAACTGGCGCTGAAACGCGGCATCGGTGCGCTCGACGCGGGCGATGAACTGGGCGATTTCGTCGTGTTGCGGCACCGTTTGCGGTGCAATCTGCTCGTCCTCGTCGTAATAACGACTGATGAAGCGCACTTTACTGAGGATTTCCTTCGCGGGGTAACTAGCGAGATAGAAAATCCCGTCTTTTTGGCGAATTCTGGTTGCGAGCATGGCACGTCTTTCGAGTTTATTTTTCCAATGCTTACATATGCTTACCAACGCAGTTGGCAGCGGCCTCGAGTCCTCCCACGGCTGTAATCATATATGAAATCAGCGTCCTGCGGCTCAAAAACCGGCCATTGAGGCGCAAAAAACCGGTCCTGGACACCGATTTCAGGGGCGAACACCCTTTGCCCGGGAGTCAGGCCTGCAAAAAATTGACCGGCGTAAAGCGACCGTTGAGGGCGTTGACCGCACTGACACCCCACCAGCGTTCGAGCGCAGTGGCATAGACATCGCGAAAATCGAGCGCGACCGGCAGGTTGCCGTTGCCATCCAGCCGGGTCAGCGCCGGCGGCAGCCCATAGAGGCCGCCGCGCACACGCCCGCCCAATGCGAAATGCGCGTTGGCAGTCCCGTGGTCGGTGCCGCCGCTTTGGTTTTCGCGCGGCCGCCGCCCGAATTCGCAATAGGTCACCATCAGCGTGCTGTCCCAGCGGCCGATTTCCTGCATTGCCGCGCGCATCGCGACCAGCCCCTCGGCGAGTTCCTTCAGCAGTCGCTGCTGGGTTGCCTGCTGTCCGCCGTGGGTATCGTAACCATTATGCGTAACCTTGACCGCGGCGATGCCGGCCTTGCTGGCAACAACCTGCGCCGCGGTCTTGAATGCATTCCCCAGCGCATGATTCGGAAACTCGCAGCGCAGCACGACGCCGTCGCCAAGATGGGCAGCGGCCTGAGTGACATCGCGCTCCACTTTGAGAATATGCGCCAGCGCGGGGTTGCGCGAGACGCCCTCACCGCCGGCGAGGCGCGCCTCGCGCCTGAACTGCTCGGTGTTGGTCAACGCCAGCGCACGCGTGCCGCCGCCGGCGAGCGGCCCCTTGTCGTTCGATCCCACCACCACACCGTCGGCGGCGAAGCTGCGAGGCACCGGCGCCGTAGCAAACGCGCGCGTCAACCAGCCCTCGCTCAGATATTCGTCGCTTTTCGATGCGGTATCCCAGATTTCGATCGAGCGGAAATGCGACAGATTGGCGGCCGGATAACCGACGCCCTGCAGCACCGCCAGCTCGCGCTTCTGCCACAACGCCATCAGCGGCTGCAATGACGGATGCAGGCCGGCGCTGCCATCAAGCTGAAGCACCTGTTCGCGCGCAATGCCGATGCGCGGACGCAGGCTGTAATACTCGGCATCGGCATAGGGCACGACCGTATTGAGCCCGTCGTTGCCGCCCTTGAGTTCGACCAGGATCAGCAGGTTTTCGTAGCGTCCGGCCGTAGCAGCACGCGCGGATTGCGGCAACCATGCGGTCACTGCGGCGGCGCCGGCGGCGGTCAGGAATTGGCGTCGTTGCATATGCGCTCCATGCCTACTTGAGTTGATAGACGGGGTCCAGCACCAGGTCGCGCAGACGTACAACGCCCTGCGCCTGATCGTCGCCGGGCGCGGCGGGCTCCGCCGCCAGCACCACTTTCAGCAACCGGGGATCGCCGGGCTTGAATTGCGCAAGCCATTGGTCAGCATCGAAATGAATATCCATCATCGCGCGCACGAAGCGCGCGCGCGGGCCGGCGTCCTGCTGCGCGACCGGCGTCGCTGCCGCCTCGCGCATCGGCGGCGGCTGGCGCATCTCCTGCGCGCGAAACAGGCGTTCCAGCAGTTGTTTGCGCGCCAGCAGAGTCGCGCTGTTGATCCACGCCTCGCCACCGGGCCAGCCCTTGACGTTGGGGGGCGCAAACATATCCTGGCCAAGCTGGCGTGCCGCCACCAGAAAAGGCGCGACTTCGCCGGTTTCGAACCGGAACTGGCGCAGCGTGCCGACGATCAGATCGAGCGGCGATTTGACCAGCGCCGCGCGGTTCTGCGGCGCATAGAACGCATCCGAAAGCAGCAATGCGCGCAAGGCGACCTTGATGTTGTAACGGTTGTCGCGGAACAGGCGCGCGATGCGCTTGACCTCGGCGGGCTCCGGCTGCGGCGAAACGAATTCGCGCCACAGTTTCGACACAATGAATTCGGCGGTCTGCGGCTGCGCGAGCAGAATGTCGAGCACGTCGTCGCCGTCGAAATTGCCGCTGCGGCCCAGCACCGTCTTGACGCCGTCGTCATGCGCCGGCCGCCGGAACAGAAACTCACCGGTTTCCGGTTCGATGCTCCAGCCGGTAAAGGCGCGCGCCGCCTCCTTGACGTCCTGCTCGCCGTAGCTGCCCTCGCCCAGCGTGAACAACTCCATCACCTCGCGCGCGAAATTCTCGTTGGGTTTGCCCTTGCGATTGGAGGCACTGTCCAGATAAATCACCATCGCCGGATCCTTCGCCACCTCGTGCAGCATGTCGCCGAAATAACCGAGGGCGTTTTTGCGCAAGACCTGCTGCTGACGGTACATCAGCACCGGCGAGCGCACCTTCTGCAGGCTGGAGACGAAATGATTGTGCCAGAACAGCACCATTTTTTCGGTCAGCGGCGACCGCGTGGTCAGCATCTCGGTCAGCCACCAGCCGCGCAATTCGACGCCCTTCCCGGCCTGCGCACGCTGAAACGCCTTACGTTCTTCGTCGCTGGCGCCGCGCAACCGGCGCGGCGATTCGTAGGTGTTAATCCATCCGGGCGCCGGCGTTGCCACCGTGCCGGCAGTCCATCCGAGCAATTGATCGACCGCCTGCGCGCGCGTCAGTTTGGCGAATGCCTCGATATCCCCGACGTTGGCGGCGAAACTGGTGCGGTTGAGCAAATGACGCGCCTCGTCGAATCCCATCGGCGCGGCCGCCACCGCGCCGGCGCAGCACAGCAACAGGATCGGAAGCAGTCGCTGCAGCATGATGGAAGCCGCGCCGCCGCAATCGCGCTACTGGGTGGCGGGTGCCGCGCGCTTGGCGGGCGCGCACTGGTCGGGATTCGCCTTGCAGGCCTCGCGGCGCTTCTCGAACTGCGCCTTCATCTCCGCGCAGCGCTGCGGATCGGCCTGGCAACGCGCCTCGCGGCGCGCCTTCATTTCGGCGCGGCACTTGTCCGGATCGGCCTTGCATTGTTCGCGCCGCTGCTTCGCGCGTTCCTGCATCTTCTGCTTGATTTGCGCGCATTGCTGCGGATTTTCCTTGCAGCGCGCCGCGCGCTCGGCGCGGCATTTTTCCGGATCGGCGCGGCATTCCTCGCGGTGCTTCTTCATTTCCGCCTTTTTCGCTTCGCAGTCCTGCGGGTTGGCCTGACAACGTTCGCTCCAGCCGCCTTTGGCCGGCGCCGCGCCGGTCGCGGCGGCGGGATTGTCCTGGCGCACGGTGGCACCGGGCAGCCCCTGCGCCGACGCCGCAGCCGCGGCGAGCGCGAGCACGAGCACGCCCGCAATAAAAAATGCACAGGAATTTTTCATGATGCGCCCCCGGTTGATGTTGCTGCGTTCCGGCTCAGCGCCGGCCCTTGTAGAGCTCACGATTGGCACGATCGAGATCGCGATGCAGATCGCGCCGCTCCTGATCGGTCAGCCGGCCGTCGCGTGCGTCACGGCGACCGCGTTCCGGCGGCGTCCGGAAATCGCGCTGCGGCTGGCGCTGGAAGCGGTCGGGCTGATACCGTTGCATCTGCACGCGAACCGTGTGATCGCGCCAGCCATTGGCCGATGCGGACCCCGCCGATAACAGGAAGGTCATCGTTATCGCCGCCGCCACGCCAAGCAAAAATCGCATGCCGCCTCCGTCAATCCCTGAACGGGCGTCCCGGGTTGGCGCCCCCGGTGACATTATAGTGGCGCGCGACGGCCCGGCGCGCGACGCGGCGGGCGGCGGCAGCCTGCACCCACCATGCAACTGCAATCACCGCAACAACAACGCTCATGACAACTCCTTGGTGGTTTGACCGACGACGCATGCATAAATTATTTCGCGCCATCTGGTGTTGACGAATACTACGCCACGGCTGCCGTCCCGATTGAAACGCGGATGCGGTCTTTTGTAACAATTTGTTTCCCTGCCCGCCGTTGAAACAATCGATTACAAAACAGTGGAATTGCCGTATCGAAATGGCTAGGATGGCGCACATGGGAGAAACCAAGACACGCATACTGGTGGTTGACGACGACGCGCGGCTGCGCGAGTTGCTCAATCGTTATCTGAGCGAACAGGGCTACAGTGTTCGCACCGCCATCGACGGCAACGACATGAACCGCTGGCTCGCGCGCGAACGCCACGACCTCATGGTGCTTGACCTGATGATGCCGGGCGAGGACGGCTTGTCGATCTGCCGCCGCCTGCGCGGCCTCGGCGACACGATTCCGATCATCATGCTGACTGCCAAGGGCGACGACGTCGATCGCATCGTCGGCCTCGAAGTCGGCGCCGACGATTACCTGCCCAAGCCGTTCAATCCGCGCGAACTCGTCGCCCGCATCCAGGCGGTGCTGCGCCGCGCGCCGGAACCGCAGCCGCCGGGCGCGCCCTCGGCCGAACAGCAGGTCGTCGAGTTCGGCGAATTCAGCCTCAATCTCGCCGCGCGCAGCCTCACGCGCGCAGGGCAACCGCTGGCGCTGACGACCGGCGAATTTGCGCTGCTCAAGGTGCTGGTGCAGCACGCGCGGTCACCGCTGTCGCGTGACAAGCTCACCGAACTCGCGCGCGGCCGCGAATTCGGCGCCTTCGACCGCGCGATCGACGTGCAGATTTCGCGCCTGCGCAAGCTGATCGAGGCGGATCCGGCAAAACCCGCCTTCATCCAGACGGTGTGGGGGTTCGGCTACGTGTTCGTGCCGGACGGCGCGAAGTAAGCGGCGCCGCGTTTCCCGCCGCACGGCGCCGCCACGTTGAGATTCGTTCCGCAAAGCCTGTTATGGCGTGCCATGCTGCTGCTGGCGCTGCTGCTGGTCGCCGGCAATTCGGCATGGCTGCAGATTTTTCGCGTGTCCGAGCGCGAGCCGCGCGCGGCGCAAATTGCGCAACAGGTCGCCAGCGTGGTCAATCTCACGCGCTCGGCGCTGATCACCGCCAATCCGGACAAGCGCTTCGACCTGCTGCGCGATCTCTCCGAGCAGGAAGGCATCCAGGTCTACGCGCACGCGCCAAATGAGCCGGTCGAACCGCTGCCGGACCGGCCGTTCGTGCGCCTGCTGATCGCCGAACTGCAACGCCGTCTCGGCGATGACACCCAGATCGTGCATTCGACCGGAGCGGTCGACAGCATCTGGATCAGTTTTGACATCGACGACATCGAATACTGGGTGCGCCTGCCGCGCGAACGTATCGAGCGCGCCGAACAGCTGCGCTGGATCGGCTGGGGCCTGCTGGTGCTGCTGCTGTCGGTGGCCGGCGCCTATCTGATTGTTTCGCGCATCGACCGCCCGCTGCGCGACCTCACGCGCGCCGCGGCTGCAATCGGTCGCGGGCAGACGCCGGACCCGGTGCCCGAAACCGGTCCGAGCGAAATCCGCACACTGTCGCACGCCTTCAACCAGATGTCGGCCGATCTCAAGCGCCTCGACGAGGACCGCGCGCTGCTGCTGGCCGGCGTTTCGCACGATCTGCGCACGCCGCTCGCGCGCATCCGGCTCGAACTCGAAATGATCGGCGACAAGGCCTCGCCGGGTCAGATGGACGGCATGCTGCAGGACATTGCCGACATCGACGCCGTGATCAACCAGTTTCTCGACTTCGCGCGCGTCAGCGGCGAGCAAAGCGCAACCACGGAATGCGATCTCGACGAACTCGTCAATTCCGTGGTCGAACGCTACCAGCGGCCGGGCCAGTCGGTGACAGCGCGCTGCGGCGGCGTGCCGCGACTGCAGCTGAAACCGCTGGCGATCCAGCGCCTGCTGACCAACCTCATCGACAACGCCTTGCGGCACGGCAGTCCGACCGTCGAGATTGAAACCGCGCTGATCGATCAACGCGTGCGATTGTCGGTACTCGATCGCGGCCCCGGCATTCCGCCCGCCGACGCCGAACGCATGCTGCAACCGTTCACGCGTCTGAATGCCGCGCGCAGCACCAGCGGCTCGGGGCTGGGTCTCGCCATCGTCGATCGCATCGCCAAACTGCATCGCGGCAGCGTGCAACTGCTGCCGCGTGATGGCGGCGGACTCGATGCGCGCGTCGAATTGCCGCTGACTTGAGTAAAAGCTAGCGGCGGATGCGCACCGTCGTGTTGCGCAGACGCAACGACAGGATGCGCCCCAGCGCAAACAGCAGATCGCGCGCCAGCCGCGGCTCGTCCGCCGACAATGCATGAAATTGTTCCGCCGTCAGGCACAGCAGTTCGCCGTCGGTCACCGCCCACACGTTGGCCGAACGCGGCTGGCCGTCGAAAAACGACTGCTCGCCGATCACGCTGCCGGCGGCGATCTTCGCAATCGGGCTGATGCTGACGCCGTCAACATAACTCACGCCCACTTCGAGCGAACCGGCGGCGACGAAATACAGCGCGCGATCGGCAACGCCGCGCTGGATCACCACTTCGCTCGCCTTGAACGGCCGCGGCGTGGTCACGCCGAACAGCGTGCGCCACTCAGCCTCGCCCCAGGCCGGCAATTGCAGATCGTCGCCGGTCGTGCCGGATTGGCTCTGTGCACGGTTGAACACCGCGACGTAATGATCCATTTTCCAAGCGCCTCCGCGGCGTTGGGCGCCGCCGCCTCGGTGATTATACAAACCTGCTAGCATCACGGCTTCGATTTCGGGTTCATTGCGGCAGCCGGAGAAAAAAACATGCAAATGCGAATGATTCGAATCGTGCTCGCCGCGCTGGCGCTGGTGCCGGTGATCGCATCGGCGCAATCACAACAGATCAATATTCTCGTTTTCCCGGACTCGTCCTGCGCCGCGTGGTCGAAATCAGCCAACAACAAGCTGATCCGCGCGCATTTCGAATCGTGGATCCGTGGTTTCGTTTCCGGTCACAATTACGCGAATCCGGCGCGCCAGGTGCAAACCGGCAAAATTCCGGGCGGCGAACAGCTCTACGAATATCTCGATCGGTATTGCGTGGAAAATCCGAATTCGAGTTTCGTCGGCGGCGCGATCCGCCTGGTAGAACAGTTTCGCGAATCAACGCCGCCGAAACCGGCCGCCGCCGCCGTGAAAAATGATGCACCCAGGGCGACGCCCGCCGCACCGGCGCCGGCCGTCAAATAGGCCGCAGCGGCCAGCGATTGATGACGCGGTAGGCGCCGCCGGCGGATTCGACCAGCACGAACTCGCGCGCCTGCCAGGTCAAACCCGGCGCCGGCAAGGTAGCGACTGCGCGCGCATCGCGAAGCAGCGTGACATGCGCGCGCCAGGCGCGATCTTCAATCGGAAAATGTGCCGCACGCAACGCGGTTTCGAGTGCGCGAACCAGTTCGCGCAGCGCGGGTGGCACCGCGCGCGGCGCCAGCCAGGCCACGCGCTGCCGCGCCCATAAGCCTGCCGCATCCAGTGTGAGATCGAACGAATGCGCCGCGGCCGCGCGCGCAATGGCATCAAGTTCGGCCATGCGCTTGCGCGCCACCGCACCGAGAAACACCAGCGTGAGATGCAATTTGTCGGCGCGGATCACGCGGCCCTCTGCGCCCCTGCGCAATGCCAGCGCATGCCGATGCATCGCGGCACGCAGCGCATCGTCGGGCCACAGTGCAAAAAACAGCCGCGCTTTTCCGGCGTCGATCAGTCGGCGCCCCGCCCATCATCGGGCAGCGGCGCGATCAGCGCGATCGCCTCGGCAGCGATACCCTCGCCGCGCCCCGTAAAGCCGAGCCGCTCGGTGGTCTTGGCCTTGACGTTGACCCGCTCCGGTTGCACGCCGAGATCGGCGGCAATATTGGAAATCATCTGCGGCACATGCGGCGCCATGCGCGGCTCCTGCGCGATGATGGTGGCATCGAGATTGATCAGGCCCCAGCCGTGTTTTGCCAGCAGCACCGAAGTCGCGCGCAACAGCTTGCGGCTGTCCACGCCCTTGTACTGCGGATCGCTGTCGGGAAAATGTTTGCCGATATCACCCAGCGCGGCGGCGCCGATCAGCGCGTCGCATACCGCATGCAGCAGCACGTCGGCATCGGAATGGCCGTCAAGTCCGCGCGCATAAGGAATCGTCACGCCGCCGATGACGAGCTTGCGGCCCTCGACCAGCGCGTGCGCGTCGAAGCCCTGTCCGATTCTCATGCGCCCCCCGTCGAATTTAAAATCATCGTCGCCATTTCCAGATCCTGCGGATAGGTGACTTTCAGATTGCGTGTATCACCCATCACCAGCCGCGGATGCAGGCCCAGCCGTTCGATCGCGCTCGCCTCATCGGTGGCCAGCGCTGGATCGATTGCGCGCAATGCTTCCAACAGCACGCGGTAGCGAAACATCTGCGGCGTCTGCGCCTGCCACAGCGAATCGCGCGATTCGGTCTGACGCACGCGGCCGTCGGCATCGGCGCGTTTGATCGTATCGACCACAGGCAGCGCCAGCAGCCCGCCGGCATCATCGTCGCGCAGAGTGTCGATCAGGCGCGCCAGCGCCGCCGCCGGCAGACACGGCCGCACCGCATCGTGCACCAGTATCCAGTCATCCGCAGCGACCAGATCGCGCACCGCCAGCAAGCCGTTGAATACGCTCGCCGCGCGCGTGGCGCCGCCGCAGAACAAAGGTTCTAGACGACCGGCGAACGGTTGCCAGTCCTGCGCCGCAAAATGACCGTCGCCGGGGGCCAGCACAACAAACACACGTTCAATCTGCGCGCTCGCCGCAAGCTGTTTCAAGGTGTGATAAAGCAAGGGCCGTCCGGCCAGCGCGAGATACTGTTTGGGCAGTTCGGCAGCCATGCGCGCGCCGCTGCCGGCGGCAGGAACCAGGGCAAAGTATTTTGTCATCTCATCGTCACCGGCAATGATTGTACCAGCAGTTGCCGCCGACACCGGCGGCGCCTCCGCGCAGGGGCGGCGGGACTATAATTGATTTGTCCGTGCGCATTGAATTATGCCGAGCGCCCCGCATATAACGGGAGGAACACAACATGATCAGCGTACGACCACCCGCCGTTGCCGGGCTGTTTTATCCGGCCGCCGCCGCCGACCTGCGGCGCGACATCAACGCCCTGCTCGCCGCAGCGGAACCGGCCGCGCGCGCCAAGCCGGTGCCGAAAGCGATCATCGCGCCGCACGCCGGCTATATCTACTCGGGTCCGATAGCCGCCGCGGCCTACGCGCGACTGGCGCCGGCGCGCGACATGATCAAACGCGTCGTGCTGCTGGGCCCGGTGCATCGCGTGCCGATCCGCGGCCTTGCGCTGCCGGCAGCCAGCATGCTCGCCACGCCGCTCGGCAATGTGATGATCGATGCGAAAGCCCACGCCGCGCTGTCGCTGCTGCCGCAAGTCTCGGTCAGCGCCGCGGCACATGCGCAGGAACACTCGCTCGAAGTCCATCTGCCGTTTCTGCAAACAGTGCTGGCCGGCTTCACGGTAGTACCACTGGCGGTCGGCGACGCCAGCGCGGAAGAAGTCGCACAGGTGCTCGATACGCTGTGGGGCGGCGATGAAACCCTGATCGTGGTCAGCTCGGATCTTTCGCATTATCTGAACTACAGCGAAGCGCAAGCCATCGATCGCGCCACCGCGCAATCGATACTCGATCTGCGCAGCAATATTTCACATGAGCAGGCCTGCGGCGGCACGCCGGTCAACGGGCTCACACTCGCTGCGCGGCGCCACCATTTGACACCGGACCTGATCGATCTGCGAAACTCGGGCGACACCGCCGGCGACCGCCAGCGTGTCGTCGGCTATGGCGCTTTCGTATTTGACAAGGGGCAGCATGTCCACTGATATCGGCGCGCTGGCAATGGCCAACATGCATCGCGACAATGCACTGCCTGCCGACGCCGGCGCCATACTCATTGCGCTGGCGCGACAGGCGATCGCGTCCCAACTCGGCGTAACCGCCGCCGCGCCGGCCGATGTGCCGTGGCTACATGCCGCCGGCGCCGCCTTCGTCACGCTGACCATTGCCGGCACGCTGCGCGGCTGCATCGGCAGCCTTGAACCGCATCGCCACCTTATCGACGATGTGCGCGCCAATGCGGAGGCGGCGGCGTTCCGCGATCCGCGTTTCAAACCGCTGAGCGCCGAAGAATTTGCCCAAACAAAAATTGAAGTCTCGGTGCTGTCGCCGGTCGAGGTCATGCAGTGGCGCGATGAAGACGATGCACTGGCGCAACTGCGGCCCGGCATCGACGGCGTGATATTCGAATACGGCCACCATCGCAGCACCTTCCTGCCGCAGGTGTGGGCCGAGTTCTCCGACGCCAAAACCTTCATGAGTAACCTCAAATACAAGGGCGGCCTGCCGCCGGATTTCTGGGATCCCGCGGTCAAACTGTCGCGCTACACCGTCGCCAAGTGGCACGAAGACAGCTGATGCCATGAGCTACGACGGACGCTGGTGGCATCTGCTGCCCGACGGTCGCCTGCAGTGCGACCTCTGTCCGCGCGACTGCAAACTGCACGACGGCCAGCGCGGCGCCTGTTTCGTGCGCGAACGCACCGGCGACTGGATGATGCTGACCACCTACGGCCGCTCGTCCGGCTTCTGCATCGACCCGATCGAGAAAAAACCGCTCAATCATTTTTACCCCGGCTCCAGCGTGCTGTCGTTCGGCACCGCGGGCTGCAACCTCGCCTGCAAGTTCTGCCAGAATTGGGATATCAGCAAATCAAAGGACATGGACCGCCTCGCCGACCAGGCTTCACCCGAGGCGATCGCGCAGGCGGCGGTCAATGGCGGCTGCAAGAGTGTCGCCTTCACCTACAACGACCCGGTGATTTTTGCCGAATACGCGATGGATGTCGCCGACGCCTGCCATGCACGCGGCGTCAAAACCGTAGCCGTCACCGCCGGCTACATGCACGACGCACCGCGCCGCGATTTTTATTCGAAAATCGATGCCGCCAACGTCGATTTGAAAGCGTTTACCGACGACTTCTACTTCAAACTCTGCGGCGCGCATTTGCAGCCGGTGCTCGACACGCTCGTTTACCTCAAGCACGAAACCGATGTCTGGTTCGAAATCACCACGCTGCTGATTCCCGGCAAGAACGACTCGCCCGAAGAGATTGCGGCGATGAGCGCGTGGATCATGCGTGAACTCGGTCCCGACGTGCCGCTGCACCTCACCGCATTTCATCCCGACCACAAGATGACCGACATACCGGCGACGCCGCCGGCGACACTCACGCGTTCGCGTCAGATCGCGCTCGATGCGGGCTTGCATTACGTCTACACCGGCAATGTGCACGACGCCGAAGGCGGCAGCACCTTTTGTCCGCAATGCCATGCCGCGCTGATCGTGCGCGACTGGTATCAGATCAATTCGTATGAAGTCACGCCCGAATCGAAATGCCCGCATTGCGCAACGACCATCGCCGGCGCCTTCGAGTTGTTCGAAAGCCAGTTCGGACGCCGGCGCATTCCGGTTTCGATCAACCGCTCCTGACCCAAACACCAACCGGCCGCAGAGACAAACGCCGGTATAATTGCGCCTTTTTTGAAGCAAGCTGCAGCAATCTGAATGTTGATGGAGGCATTGCCGCGCGGCCACAAGGGCAGCGCGGGCCCGTTTCACGGTTCGGCTGACGCGCTCGCGATCGCCGAACTGGCGGGCAAGGTGCGTCCGCTCGCTGTGATCACCGCTACCGCCGCCGACGCGCAGCGGCTGCTCGAAGAGATTCCCTTCTTCAATCCGGCGCTCAAGGTTCATTTGCTGCCGGACTGGGAAACGCTGCCCTACGATCATTTTTCCCCGCACCAGGATCTGGTCTCGGAACGTCTCGCCACGCTCTACCAGATCACGCAGCAGGCTTTTGACGTTGCGATCGTGCCAGTGACAACGGCGCTCTACCGCCTGACGCCGACGGACTACCTCGCCGCGCGCACCTTCTTTTTCAAGCAGGGCGAAAAACTCGCCGGCGACGAATTGCGCAAGCAGCTCACCATCGCCGGCTACACCCACGTCAAACAGGTGCTCACACCCGGCGAATACAGTTTCCGCGGCGGCATCATCGATCTGTTTCCGATGGGCAGCGCCCTGCCCTACCGCATCGATCTGTTCGACGACCAGATCGAGTCGATCCGCAGTTTCGATGTCGATACCCAGCGCAGCATCTACAAGGTGCCCGAAGTGCGTCTGCTGCCGGCGCGCGAATTTCCGCTCGACGAAGACGGCCAGACGCGCTTCCGCAAGAATTTCCGCGGCCGCTTCGACGGCGACCCCTCGCGCTCGCGGCTCTACAAGGACGTCAGCAACGGCATCGCGCCCGCAGGCATCGAATATTTTTTGCCGCTGTTCTTCGAGCACACCGCGATCCTCACCGACTACCTGCCGGAGAACACGACCATCGTTCTGCACCGCGATATCGCGCCGGCAATCGAACAGTTCTGGCAGGACACGCAGGCGCGTTACGAACTGTTCGGCGGCAATCGCGCCGAACCGGTGCTGGCGCCGCGCGAACTGTTCCTTGCCGCCGATGCGTTTTTCGGCGCGATCAAACCCTATGCGCGCGTCGAGTTCAATGCCGAAGGCGTTGCCGCCGACGCGCCGGAATCGACCGCGCTGCCCGATATTGCCGTCGATCGCCGCGCCGACAATCCGCTGACGCGCCTGCGCGCTTTTCTCGACGAATATAAGGGCCGTACGCTGTTGCTGGCCGAATCCGCCGGCCGCCGCGAAACCATGCTCGAATATTTCGCGCAATACGGACTCAAGCCTCAGCCCTGCGCGAGTTTCGATGAATTCAACGGCAATACCGCGCCGCTGATGCTCGGTGTCGGTCCCTGCGCCAGCGGATTCATCCACGCGCGCAGCTTCGCGGTGGTCACCGAAAACGAGCTGTACGCCGCGCAGGTGCGGACCAAGCGCGAACGCGAAGGCCGCAAGACCACCGCCGAGGGCATGCTGCGCGATCTTTCCGAGGTCAAGGTCGGCGATCCGGTGGTGCACGAGGCGCACGGTATCGGCCGCTATCTCGGCCTGCAGAATCTCGATTTCGGCGAAGGCGCCACCGAATTTCTCACGCTCGAATATACGCGCGGTGACAAACTCTACGTGCCGGTGTCGCAGCTGCATATGATCAGCCGCTACAGCGGCGGCCCGGCCGAAACCGCGCCGCTGCATGATCTCGGCAGCGGGCAATGGGAGAAGGCTAAGAAAAAAGCCGCCGAGCGCGTGCGCGACACCGCCGCCGAATTGCTCAACCTGTATGCGCAACGCGCCTCGCGCGAGGGCCATGCGTTCAAACTGACGCAGCACGATTACGACGCCTTCTGCGAAGCCTTTCCGTTCGAGGAGACGCCGGACCAGCGTGCCGCCATCAATGCCACGCTCGCCGATCTGCAGCAGGGCAAGCCGATGGACCGCCTGATCTGCGGCGACGTCGGCTTCGGCAAGACCGAAGTCGCCTTGCGGGCCGCGTTTGTGGCAGTGAATGAAGGCAAGCAGGTCGCGGTGCTGGTACCGACCACGCTGCTGGCCGAACAGCATTTCAATACTTTCTCCGACCGCTTCGCCGACTGGCCGGTGAAAATCGCCGAGTTGTCGCGCTTTCGTTCGCAGAAGCAGGTCAGCGAAACGCTGGTGCTGCTTGGCGAAGGCAAGGTCGATATTGTGATCGGCACGCACAAGCTGCTGCAGAGCGACATCAAGTTCCGTCAGCTGGGCCTCGTCATCATCGACGAGGAACACCGCTTCGGCGTGCGCCAGAAGGAACAGTTGAAGCGCCTGCGCGCCGAGGTTGATGTGCTGACGCTGACGGCGACGCCGATCCCGCGCACGCTCGGCATGGCGCTCGAAGGCCTGCGCGATTTTTCGGTGATCGCAACCGCGCCGCAGCGCCGGTTGGCGATCAAGACCTTCGTCTCGCGCTCGAGCAAGGGCCTGATCCGCGAAGCGGTGCTCCGCGAATTGAAGCGCGGCGGCCAGGTTTATTTCCTGCACAACGACGTCGATACGATGCAGCAGACCGAAGAGAACCTCGCGCGCCTGCTGCCCGAGGCGCGCATCCGCATTGCGCACGGCCAGATGCGCGAGCGCGAACTCGAAATGGTAATGCGCGACTTTTACCAGCAGCGCTTCAATATTCTGCTGTGCTCGACCATCATCGAAACCGGCATCGACGTGCCGACCGCCAACACCATCATCATCAACCGCGCCGACAAGTTCGGCCTCGCGCAGCTGCACCAGCTGCGCGGCCGCGTCGGCCGCTCGCACCATCAGGCCTATGCCTATCTGCTGCTGCCCGACGAGGGCGAGATCACTTCGCAGGCGAAAAAGCGGCTGGAGGCGATCCAGCTGATGGAAGAACTCGGGTCCGGCTTCTTCCTCGCCATGCACGATCTCGAAATCCGCGGCGCCGGCGAGGTGCTCGGCGATTCGCAGGCCGGTGAAATGCAGGAGGTCGGATTTAACCTGTATTGCAGCATGCTCGACAGCGCAGTCAAATCGCTGAAGCTCGGCAAGGAGCCGGATCTCAACGCGCCGCTCGGCGTGACCACCGAAATCAACCTGCACGCGCCGGCGTTGCTGCCCGAGGAATACTGCAACGACGTACACGAGCGTCTGGTGCTCTACAAACGGCTCGCCAACTGCGAAGACCTCGACCAGCTCGACCGCATGCACGAAGAACTGATCGACCGCTTCGGCTTGCCGCCGGAACAGGCAAAGACGCTGCTCGAATGCCACCGCCTGCGCCTGCTGGGCAAGCCGCTCGGCATCGCCCGCATCGATGCCTCGGAATCGTCGGTGCAACTGCAGTTCGTGCCCAACCCGCCGATCGACGCGGCGCGTATCATGCAGATGATCCAGCGCAATCGCAAATACCGCCTCGCCGGTCAGGACAAGCTGCGCGTCGAGGCCGATCTGTTCGAAGTCGGCGAACGCGTCACCCACATCAAACAACTGTTTGCCGAACTCGCCGCCCCGCCCGAACCCGTGAAAAGCAAAAAACGATGAACCTCATTATCCAGGGCGCCGATATCGCCACGCCCGATCTCAAGCAACTCGCCAAACTGGCCGGCGCCTCGGCGATCGAATCGATCTCGCCGTCGGCCTTCCGCCTCTTCAATGCCGCCGAACACGCGGACATCGCGGCCTTTTGCGAACAGGCGAAACTCGATTACGCCTTCGTGCCGGCCGCGCGCCGCCTCGATGCGCAGCGACTGGCGGTGATGGACATGGATTCGACGCTGATCACCATCGAGTGCATCGACGAAATCGCCGACATGCAGGGTCTCAAACCGCAGGTGGCGGCGATCACGGCGGCGGCGATGCGCGGCGAACTCGATTACCCGCAGAGCCTGCGCGAACGCGTAGCGCTGCTGAAAGGCCTCGATGCCGCAGCACTGACCCGTGTTTACAACGAGCGCGTGCGCCTGTCGCCGGGCGCGGAAATCATGATTGCGCGCTTTCGCCGGCTGGGCATCAAGACGCTGCTGGTGTCGGGCGGCTTCACCTTCTTTACCGAGCGCATCCGCGAACGCCTGCAGCTCGATTGGACGCGTTCCAACGTGCTCGACATCGCCGATGACAAACTCACCGGCAAGGTGATCGGCGAAATCGTCGATGCCGGCGTCAAACGCCAGGCGCTGCTCGAACGGCGCGACGAACTCGGCATCGACCGCGAGCAGATCATCGGCATGGGCGACGGCGCCAACGATCTGCAGTTCATGGGCGAGGCCGGCGTCAGTATTGCCTACCGCGCCAAGCCGGTGGTGCGCGCGCAGGCGACGCATGCGCTGAGCCACACCGGTCTCGACGGCGTGCTCAACCTGTTCAACTAGGAGTGCTTACGCGGCTGCCGCAGTACGGCGGCCGCCTACTCGGCGACGACTTCGATCTCGGGCTCGATCGACTTCAGCAGATTTTCGATGCCGGCCAGCGTGCCGGACAATGAGCTGGGGCAGCTGCCGCAGGCGCCCTGATAGTGCACCGTCAGTTTGTTGCCTTCGAGCGACAGCACGTAAACGTCACCGCCGTCGCCCTGCAAGTAGGGGCGGATCTCGGCATCGAGCAGATCGTTGATGCGATCGAGGCGCGCGCGATCGTCTTCGCTCATCTCCGCCTCCGGTCTGGCCGTTGCGGCGAGCTGCGCCGAGCGCTCGTCGGCGGCCGGCGCCGAGCGGATCGGCTCGGCGATTTTGCGCTTCAACTCCTGCCAGTCGGCCGCGCCGTCCTGCGTAACGGTGATCCAGTGATCGACGTAAAACACGTTGGTAACATGTTCGATCGCGAACAGCGCCGCCGCCAGCGGATCGTCGCCGGCCTGGCCGGCGTTGTCATACGAATGCGCAATGCCCCAGGTCAGCGGCTCCTTGAGGATGAACTTCAGTGCGTTCGGGTTCGGCGTATTTTCAATGTCGGCGATTTTGGGCATTGTTGTTCTCGTTACGCATCACCGATCGGTGCATGCATCGGATCCTGATCAGATTCAGTTGAGGTCTCGCCGGCGGAATTGAGCGCGGCGTGCAGCGTGTGCCACGGCAGAATCGCGCACTTCACCCGGGTCGGCAGATCGCGCACGCCGCTGAATACGGTGAGGCGGCCGAGATGGTGGGCGGCGGTCGCGGTGTCGAGCTGGCCGGTGGCCATGTCGCGAAATTCGCGAATCAGCACCTCGGCTTCGTCGCGCGTCTTGCCCTTCACATTGGTTGTCAGCATCGACGCCGAGGCCTTGCAGATGGCGCAGGATTCGCCTTCAAAGGCGATCACGCCGACGCGATCATCATCCAGCCGCAGCGCCAGCGTAATGTGGTCGCCGCACAGCGGGTTGTGCCCCTCGGCCTTGTGGTTGGCATCCGCTAGCGCGCCGTAGTTGCGCGGCTTGCGGTTGTGATCGAGGATGACTTCCTGATACAGCGCTTTGGGGTCGGCCATTATGCAAAAACCTTCTGCACATTGCGGATGCCGGCCACCAGCGTATCGACTTCCGCCATCGTGTTGTAAAACGCAAACGAGGCACGCGAGGTCGCCGGCACCTTGAAACGCTGCATCACCGGCTGCGCGCAATGATGGCCGGTGCGCACCGCGATGCCGTCCTGATTGAGCAGCGTGCCGACGTCATGCGGATGCACGCCCGCGATGACGAAGGACAACACCGCCGCCTTGTGTTCGGCGGTGCCGAGGATGCGCACGCCCGGCAGGTTGTTGACCTGGGCGGTGGCGTAATCGAGCAGTTCGAGCTCATGCGAAGCGATCGTGTCCATGCCGATATTCGACAGGTAATCGATCGCGGCGCCGAGCCCTATTGCAGCAGCGGTCGGCGGCGTGCCGGCCTCGAACTTGTGCGGAATCGTGTTGTAAGTGGTTTTCTCGAAGGTCACCGACAAAATCATGTCGCCGCCGCCCTTGAAGGGCTGCATGCGTTCCAGTTGCGCGGCCTTGCCATAAAGCATGCCGATGCCGGTCGGGCCGCACAGCTTGTGGCCCGAGAAGGCGTAGAAATCGCAATCCAGATCCTGCACGTCGATCGCGAGATGCGGCGCCGCCTGTGCGCCGTCGAGCAGCACCGGCACGCCGCGCGCATGCGCGAAGGCAGTCATGCCCTTGACCGGGTTAACCGTGCCCAGCGCATTGGAGACATGCGAGAGGCCGACGAACTTCGTGCGCTCGTTAAAGAGCTTCTCGTATTCATCGACCAGCAGCTCGCCCGAATCCGATATCGGCACCACGCGGATCTTTGCGCCCTTCTCCCCGGCCAGCATCTGCCACGGCACGATGTTCGAGTGATGCTCCAGCGTGGTCAGGATGATTTCGTCGCCGGCGCCGATGAACTTGCGACCGTAGCCGTGCATGACGAGGTTGATCGATTCGGTAGTGCCGCTGGTGAAAATCACCTCGCGCTCTTCGCGCGCATTGACGAAACGCGCAAGCTTGCCCCGCGCCTCTTCGAATGCGGCGGTCGCCGTCTCCGACAGATAATGCACGCCGCGATGGATATTGGCGTGCTGCTCCTTCTGGTAACGCACCAGCCGGTCGATCACCGGCTGCGGCATCTGGCTGGAGGCCGCGTTGTCCAGATAGACCAGCGGCTTGCCGGCCACCTTGAGATCCAGAATCGGAAAATCGGCGCGGATGGTGTCGACGTTGAACGCCGACTTCGCGACGGCGCGTTTTGCGCTGGTACTGTTCATGCGCGCTCCGTCTGCGCCAGCAGCATTTTTTCCAGCCGGTCGCGTAATGACGCCACCGGGATCGCGTGCAGTATTTCGGCGCCGAAGGCATAGGTCAGCAAGCTGCGCGCTACGCTCTCCGAGAGGCCGCGGCTCTTCAGATAGAACACCTCGTCGGCATCCAACTGGCCGACGGTCGCGCCATGCGCGCATTTCACGTCGTCGGCAAAGATTTCGAGCTGCGGCTTGGTATCGACGCGCGCGCGCTCGGACAGCAGCAGATTGCGGCTCGATTGCGCGGAATTGGTCAGCTGCGCGCCCTGACGGACGACGATACGGCCGTTGAACACCGCGCGCGCGCTGCCGCCGACGATGCATTTATGCTGCTGGCGGCTGACACCGTGAGCACGGGCGTGATCGATGCTGCTGTGCGTATCGGCGAGCTGGCTGCCGTCGATGATCGCCAAGCCGCCGATTTCGCATTCGGCGCCCTCGGCGTTCTGGACCACGTCGAGATTGAAGCGCGACAGCCGAGCGCCGAAGCCGGCGTGGATACCGTGATAACGGCTGCCATGCGCCAGCGCCACCGCACTGTGTCCGATATGAAAGGCCTGCCGCGATTCGCGCTGCACACGCACATGGGTGAGCTGCGCGTCGTCGGCGAGCACGAATTCGCCGACCGCATTGGTCAGGTAGGCATCCTCGGTCAGCGCGACGTATTCCTCGATTACCGTCGCCCGGCTGCCGGCACCGGCAAGGACGAGGCAGCGCGGATGTGCCGCCGCTTCCTTGCGGGTGGCGACGAACAAAAGGTGCACCGGTGTATCGAGCGCGGCATTGCGCGGCAGCAGCACCAGAGCGCCGTCGTTGAGAAAGGCTGTATTGAGCGCCGTAAAGGCATTGTTATCGAACAGCGCACGGCGGCCGAGGTCGGCCACGATCGCCGCCGCGTGCGCCGGCAGCGCTGCCGCCAGCGACGACACCACGATGCCGCCATTCAGCGGTGACGACAACTGCGGCGCATAAACGCCATCGACAAACACCAGCCGCTGCGCCGATTCGGCGATCGAGTACCGCGCGATATCGGATTCAACAATGGCCGGCACGCCGCGATACGGCTGGAAACACATTTTCGTCAGCGGCGCGAGATCGGTAAATCGCCAGTCCTCGTCACGCGTGCTCGGCAGCGACAACACGCCGACGCGCTCGACCGCACCGGCGCGCAAACGGTTCAGCGCGTCGCCGCGATCGGCGAACGGCCTGCCTTCGAGCAGACCGGCCAGATAGCTGTTATTGGCGACCTGCATCATGCGGCGGCACCCGCAGCGGCGCTGACCCAGTCGTAACCGCGCGATTCGAGTTCCAGGGCAAGCGACTTCGGTCCGGTCTTGACAATGCGACCCGCTTCGGTGACATGCACGTAGTCAGGCTCGATGTAGTTGAGCAGGCGCTGATAATGCGTGACCAGCACGATCGCGTTGTCCTTGTTGGCGAGCTGATTGACGCCGCCGGCGACGATGCGCAGCGCATCGATGTCGAGGCCCGAGTCCGTCTCATCCAGAATCGCCACGCGCGGTTCGAGCAGCGCCATCTGCAATATCTCATTGCGTTTCTTTTCGCCGCCGGAAAAGCCTTCGTTGACGCTGCGGTCGAGAAAATCCGGATTCATTTCCAGCAGCTTCATCTTCTCGCGCACGAAATCGTCGAATTCCAGCGGATCGAGCTCGTCCTTGCCGCGCTGCGTCTGCACCGTGTTGTACGCGAGGCGCAGGAACTGCGCGTTGGCCACACCCGGAATTTCGATCGGATACTGAAAACCGAGAAAGAGACCGGCGCGCGCGCGTTCTTCCGGCGCCAGCGCAAACAGATCTTTGCCTTCGAACAGCACGCTGCCGCCGGTGACCACATAAGCCGGATGCCCCGCCAGCACCTTGGCAAAGGTGCTCTTGCCGGAACCGTTGGGCCCCATGATCGCATGCACCTCGCCGGCTTTGACGGTGAGATCCATGCCTTTCAGAATCTCGATGCCGTTGACGGTGGCGCGCAGGCCGCGCACTTCGAGCAATGTTTTGCTGTCCTGGCGAATCATCCGACACTTCCTTCAAGCTTGACGCCGAGCAGCTTGGTCGCCTCGACGGCAAACTCCATCGGCAGTTGTTGAAACACATCCTTGCAGAATCCGTTGATGATCATCGATACCGCCTCTTCAGCGCCGATGCCGCGCTGCGCGAAATAAAACAGCTGATCCTCGCCGATCTTGGAGGTCGAAGCTTCATGCTCAACCTGGGCACCGGGGTTACGCACATCGATATACGGAAAAGTGTTGGCGCTGCATTTGTCGCCGATCAGCATCGAATCGCACTGCGAATAATTGCGCGCGCCGGCCGCGGTCGGCGCAATGCGCACGAGACCACGGTAGCTGTTGCTCGATACGCCGGCGGAGATGCCCTTGGAGACGATCTTGCTGCGGGTGTTCTTGCCGATATGAATCATCTTGGTGCCGGTGTCGGCCTGCTGGTGGTGGTTGGTCAGCGCCACCGAATAAAACTCGCCGACCGAATTCTCGCCGCGCAGCACGCAGCTCGGATACTTCCAGGTGATCGCCGAGCCGGTCTCGACCTGGGTCCACGAAATGCGTGAATTCACCCCCTTGCAGAGGCCGCGCTTGGTCACGAAGTTATAGATGCCGCCGACGCCGTTCTCATCGCCGGCATACCAGTTCTGCACCGTCGAATATTTGATGTCGGCATTGTCGAGCGCAACGAGTTCGACCACCGCGGCGTGCAGCTGGTTGGAGTCGAACTTCGGCGCGGTGCAGCCTTCGAGATAAGACACCGAGGCGCCGTCTTCGGCGATGATCAGCGTGCGCTCGAACTGGCCCGACGATTCGGTATTGATGCGGAAATAGGTCGACAGATCCATCGGGCACTTGACGCCCTTCGGAATGAAACAAAACGAGCCGTCGGTGAACACGGCGGAATTGAGCGCCGCATAAAAGTTGTCGCCGACCGGCACCACACTGCCGAGGTATTTCTGGATCAGTTCCGGATGTTCGTGCACAGCCTCGGAGATCGAGCAGAAAATGATGCCGACCTCCGCGAGTTTGGCCTTGTAGGTGGTCGCCACCGACACCGAATCGAAAATCACATCGACGGCGACGCCGGCAAGTTTGGCACGCTCGTTCATCGGCACGCCGAGTTTTTCGAAGGTCTTCAGCAATTCCGGATCGACCTCGTCCATGCTGGCGAGTTTCTTTTTCGGCTTCGGCGCCGAGTAGTAGCTGATCGCCTGAAAATCGACCGGCGGATAATGGACGTTGGCCCAAGCGGGCGGCGTCATCGTCAGCCAGTGCGCGTAGGCCTTTAGCCGGAATTCGAGCAGCCACGCCGGTTCGTTCTTCTTCGCCGAAATCATCCGGATGGTCGCTTCGCTCAGCCCCTTGGCCGCGGTATCGGATTCGATATCCGTGACAAAGCCATGCTCATAGGGCTTGTTGACCAGATTCTGCAGGATGCTGCTCATTGCAATCTCATCGTTTCGGTAATCGGCCGCGGCGGGTGCGCGCGGCTCAGGCGTTGGCCGTTTTTTCCGCGTTTGCCGCGTTTTCTTTAAAGCTGAAGCTTTCGCCGCAACCGCAGGTCGCATCGACATTGGGGTTGTCGAACTTGAAGGTCTGCTTGAGGCCGTCGCGCACGAAGTCCAGTTTGGCGCCGGCGAGAAAGGCCGCGCTTTCGCCATCGACAATCAATTTTGCGCCATTACGCTCGCTGACCAGATCGCCCGCACGCACTTCATCGGCATAGTCGAAGGTATAAGCGAAACCCGAGCAGCCGACTTTCTTGATGCCGACCCGCAGGCCGACGCCGCTGCCGCGTTTGGCCAGCTGGAATTGAATTTGTTTTGCCGCGTTGTCAGTCAGCGAGACGCTCATGATGCATGCTCCGTTCAAACCGCGATCGCGGTGAGTTGTGCGAGGCGCGCGACGGTCGCCGCCAGCGCACCGAGAAAAGATTCGATCTGCAACGCGGTATTGGCGGCACCGACGCTGACCCTGACCGCGCCGCGCGCGAGTGCGGGCGCAACCCCCATCGCCAGCAGCGTCGCGCTGGGTTCGGTACTGGTGCTGGAACAGGCGGCACCGCTGGCCACCGCATAACCGGCCTTGTCGAGTTCGACCACCAGGGTTTCGCCGTCGATGCCGTCGACCGCGAAGTAACTCGTATTCGAAATGCGCGGCGCGGCAGCGCCGAACACCGTCGCGCCGATGACGGAAAGTCCGCGCTCAAGTTGATCGCGCAGGGCCGCCGACTGCGCCGCCAGTTCGCGGCGACGCGATGCGGCAAGTTCGCAGGCCGCACCGAAACCGGCAATGCCGGCAACATTTTCAGTGCCCGACCGCAGGCCCTGCTCGTGACCACCGCCCGAGAGCAGCGGCTTTAATTCAATGCGTTTGTCGAGCACCAGCGCGCCGACGCCCTTGGGTCCGTAAATCTTGTGCGCCGACAGCGTCATCGCATGCACATTGAGCGCGGCAAAATCTATTTCGATTTTACCCAGCGCCTGCACCGCATCCGTATGCATCCAGGCGCCGACGGCGCGCGCGCTTTCGCCGATCGCGGCCACTTCCTGAATCACGCCGGTTTCGTTGTTGGCCAGCATCACCGAAACAATGCCGGTCGGCTCCTGCAGCGCCTGCGTCGCATCGGCAAGGCTACTGCTACCGTCGGGCTCGGTGGCGAGCTTGCGCAATTTCCAGCCGGCGCGCGCGAGTTCGGCCGCCGGTTTCGCCACGCAGGGATGTTCGATCGAACTGATCAGAATCTGCGACGGCCGCAACATGCCGGCCGCGCCCTTGATGAAAGCGTTGTTCGATTCGGTGCCGCCACTGGTAAACACAACCTGCGCGGGTCGCGCGCCGACCAATGCCGCGACCTGTTCGCGCGCGCGCTCGACCGCGGCGCGTGTGAGGGTGCCGAATTCGTGGCGGCTCGACGCATTGCCATACTGCTCGCGCATAAACGGCAGCATTACCGCCAGCACGCTTTCATCGAGCGGCGTGGTGGCGTTGTGATCGAGATAGACGGGTTTCATGCAGTTGCGGCAGTTTGGATTCGCGGTCTGCTTCAGGCCGATACGGGCGTGCGCGGCGTGCGGCTGGTCTCGCGCATGTCGCGCACCTGCACCGGACCGTTCTGCTTCGCCTTCTGGTCGTCGACCAGCTGCTTCAGCGTCACGCCGCCGAGGTAATCGAATATGCGCTTGTTGAGTTGCGCCCACAGGTCGTGCGTAATGCATTTCTGGTCGTCGCGACAGTTTTCCTTGCCGCCGCACTGCGTGGCGTCGATCGGCTCGTCCACCGCGAGAATGATATCGGAGACGACAATTTCCGCCATATCCTTGGCCAGGCAATAACCGCCGCCCGGACCGCGCACGCTGTCGACCAGTTCGCGCCGGCGCAGTTTGCCGAACAATTGCTCAAGGTATGACAGCGAAATCTTCTGCCGCTGGCTGATTTCCGCCAGCGCCACCGGACCCGAGCCATGACGCATCGCCAAGTCCACCATCGCGGTCACTGCAAAACGTCCTTTTGTCGTCAGTCTCATAAGAAACCTCTTTTAAAACATTGAACTGCATGAGCAGCTATACCAGAGTGTTCAGGTCAACTATATAATAGCCGAGCTAATCAGTCAAGATTGCCGCAACGTAGCAAAATCAGTCCCGCCTGGCAGCACTAATCGACGATCTTGTTCAGATAACCGGCGTCGAAACGCTCGCGCTCGGCCGAGTCGGCGCAATCGACACCGAGCTTTTGCAAATGCGCGAGTATCAACTCGAGGCGCTTGTCGGTTGCCACACCGTGATCGATCAATTCATGGATGGCGCGTGACACCGGATCATTCATGTCGCTGCCCACCGCATAGGCCGTAAACCCGGCCTTCTCGCCGGCTTCCTTCTCGATAATGCGTGCCGGAATGCCGACCGCCGTCGCGCCCGGCGGCACCGCCTTGACCACCACCGCGTTGGAGCCGATGTGAGCGCCCTCGCCGACATTGATCGGACCCAGAATTTTCGCACCGGCGCCGACCACCACGCCGTTGCCGAGCGTCGGATGGCGCTTGCCGCGGCTCCACGACGTGCCGCCCAGGGTAACGCCGTGATAAAGCGTGCAATCGTCGCCGATTTCGGCGGTCTCGCCGATCACCACGCCCATGCCGTGGTCGATGAAAAAGCGCTGACCGATGGTCGCGCCCGGATGAATCTCGATGCCGGTCAGCCAGCGCGTGATATGCGAAACGAAACGCGCCGGCCAACGCAGTTGCAGTTGCCACAGCCAGTGAGCGAACCGGTGCAGCACGATCGCGTGGATGCCCGGGTAGCAGGTAATCACCTCCCAGGTATTGCGCGCCGCCGGATCGCGTTCGAAGACAACCGCGATCTCTTCCTTGATCCGTTTGAACATGGCCGATTGTGCGAAAAATGGACCGAAAGGTTACCTTTTCCCAACTAATTCAGTCAACTATTGACATAAGCCAAAACCCTCAAATGCGCTCGAAACAAGCCGCGATTTCTCAAACCTCAGCGCTTTCTTTGCGATCCGCACGTTCGAGCGACATCAATCTTCGTATCGATGTTTGCCGAACAACGATTGAATTTCAGCGCCAACGCATCAATGGTGTGCAGCACGCGTCATGCCGCCGCATCAATGAGCCCGGCGTCAGCGCCGCTTGGGTTGTTCGAGCGTCTTCAGAAATCCGCGCAGAATATTGACTTCCTCGGCTTCGAGCCGCGCGCGCGCCAGCAGGCGGCGCAACCGTAACTCGAGCCGCCCGGGGTTGGCCGGATTGTAAAAACCGCTGATGGTCATGCGCTCTTCGAGATGGACATAGAGTTGCTCGACCTGCTCCAGCGTGGCGGGCGCGAACTCCGGATCGGTCGGCAATGCCGGCACACCTGCCAGACAGGCCATGCGCAATTCATAAGCGAACACCTGCACCGCCGCGCCGAGATTGAGCGATTTGAAATCGGGCGCGGTCGGCACCTGCGCCCAGATCCGGCAGTGCGCCGCTTCATCTGCCGTAAGGCCCGAAGTCTCGTTGCCGAACAAAATGGCAACCGGCTGCGCGGCCGCCGCGAGCGCGGCGTGCGCAGCGCTGCGCGCATCCATCGATTCGTGACGCAATTCGCGGTGACGCGCAGTCGATGCAACCGCCAGCACGCAGCCTTCGAGCGCAGCGGCAACGCTGTCAACGACGCGCGCCGCATCGAGCACATCGTCGGCGCCGGCAGCGCGCACCACCGCATCCGGATGCGGAAAATGCCGCGGCTGCACCAGCCTGAGATCGCTCAAACCCATGTTCTTCATCGCGCGCGCAGCAGCGCCGATGTTGCCCGGGTGGCTGGGTCTGGCCAGCACAATGCGAATATTTTTGAGCGGGTCGGTGTTATTCACTACAATACGCCCCTCCGAGTCCGGCCTGCGCCTCGTTTGGCGCGCCGAAAACCGCTTTCTGGAAACGCCCCCGCCATGCATCCGATGCTCAATACCGCCATCAAGGCAGCGCGCCGCGCCGGCAACATCATCAACCGCGCCGCGCAGAACATCGACGTTCTGACCGTCACGCAAAAGGCCGCCAACGACTACGTTTCGGAAGTCGATCGCGAAGCGGAAAGTGCGATCATCCGCGTCATTCACGACGCCTATCCGAGTCATTCGATTCTAGCAGAGGAAAGCGGCGCCTCCGGCGATTCCGAATACGTGTGGATCATCGATCCGCTCGACGGCACGACAAATTTTCTGCATGGCTTTCCGCAGTACGCGGTTTCGATCGCGCTCTCGCACAAGGGCGTGCTGTCGCAGGCGGTGGTCTACGATCCGGTCCGCAACGAACTGTTCACCGCAACGCGCGGTCGCGGCGCCTATCTCAACGATCATCGGATGCGCGTCAGCAAACGCACCAAGCTGCAGGGCTGCCTGCTGGCCACCGGTTTTCCGTTCAAGGAATTTTCGCTGATCGACAATTATCTGGCGATGTTCAAGGATCTCGCGCAAAAGACCAGCGGCATCCGCCGCGCCGGTGCGGCGACACTCGATCTCGCCTATGTCGCCGCCGGCCGTGCCGACGGCTTCTGGGAAATCGGTCTCGCGCCGTGGGACATGGCGGCGGGCTGCCTGCTGATCACCGAGGCCGGCGGTCTCGTTGGCAATTTCCTCGGCAACACCGGTTACATGGAATCGGGCAATCTCGTTGCCGCCAATCCGAAGCTGTTTTCGCAGCTCATCCAGTCGCTCGCGCCGTATCTCGCGGACAGGCTCAAGAAGTAATTCAGCGGCGCGCGCATCTCGCGCGGCCTGCAGGCAAACCAATGATTACCACCACCGGCATCAGCATCCAGTTCGGCGACAAGCCGCTGTTTGAAAACGTCTCGATCCGTTTCGGCCAGGGCAACCGCTACGGCCTGATCGGCGCCAACGGCTGCGGCAAATCGACCTTCATGAAAATCCTTGGCGGCGATCTCGAGCCGAGCGCCGGCTCGGTCGCCATCGACAAGGGCGAGCGCCTCGGCAAACTGCGCCAGGACCAGTTCGCCTATGAAGACACGCGCGTGCTCGATGTGGTCATGATGGGTCACGACGGCATGTGGCAGGCAATGCAGGAACGCGACGCCATCTACGCCAATGCCGACGCCAGCGAAGACGATTACATGCGCGCGGCCGATCTCGAACACACCTTCGCCGAATTCGGCGGCTACACCGCGGAAGCGCGCGCCGGCGAATTGCTCTCCGGCCTCGGCATTCCGTTCGAACAGCACAACGGCCCGATGAGCGCGGTGGCGCCCGGCTGGAAACTGCGCGTGCTGCTGGCGCAGGCGCTGTTCGGTGACCCGGACATCCTGCTGCTCGACGAACCGACCAACCACCTCGACATCAATACCATCCGCTGGCTCGAAGGCGTGTTGAACGAGCGTTCGAGCACCATGATCATCATTTCGCACGACCGCCATTTTCTGTCGGCGGTGTGCACCCACATGGCCGACGTCGATTACGGCGAGATCCGCATTTATCCCGGCAACTACGACGACTACATGCTGGCATCGACACAGGCGCGCGAAGGCCTGCTCACCGCCAACGCGCGCGCCAAGGAACGCATCGCCGACCTGCAGGATTTCGTGCGCCGCTTTTCCGCCAATGCCTCAAAGGCGCGTCAGGCCACTTCGCGCGCGCGCCTGATCGAAAAAATCAAGGTCGAGGACATCAAGCCGTCGACCAGGCAGTATCCGTACATCCGTTTCGAAATCGACCAGCGCGACCAGTTACACCGCTACGTGTTCGAAGTGCAGAAGCTGGCCAAGGGCTATGACAAGCCGCTGTTCACCAATTTCAATCTGCGCGCCGAAGCCGGTGAACGCATCGCCATCATCGGCCCCAACGGCATCGGCAAGACCACGCTGCTGCGCTGCCTCGCCGGCGATCTCGAGCCGGATGCGGGCACGCTGCGCTGGACCGAAAAAGCCAAGCTCGGCTATTGCGCGCAGGATCACTCCGGCGACTTCGACGGCGACGACACGCTGCCCGAATGGATGGCGCAATGGCGCGGCCCCAATGACAACGACCAGACCGTGCGCAGCGTGCTCGGCCGCCTGCTGTTCTCGGGTGACGACGCCCTCAAATCGACCTCCGTGCTGTCGGGTGGGGAACAGCAGCGCATGGTGTTCGGCAAACTGATGCTGCAGCGGCGCAATGTGCTGCTGATGGACGAACCGACCAATCACCTCGACATGGAATGCATCGAGTCACTCAACACGGCGCTGGAAAAATTCCAGGGCACGCTGATTTTCGTCTCTCACGACCGCGAGTTCGTGTCGTCGCTGGCCACCCGCATCATCGAAATGACGCCGGAAGGCATTCACATTCACGCCGGCGGCTACGACGACTATCTGACTGCGCGCGGTCTCGCCGCCTGAACCGCGCACGCCCCGAAACGCCGCATCCGGTGGTTTGACCGCCGCGCCACCACCAGCGGTGGGGCGGCGGCCTCAAGATTCAACCCGCCGCGCCGTTATTCCCGATGTACTGCTTGCACTTTCAAGGGATTACTGCGCGCGCTGCCACCATGTTGAGAAAAATCGATACCCGCCAACTGCAACCCGGCATGTTCCTGCACGAATTGTGCGGAAACTGGATCAATCACCCTTTCTGGCGCACCTCGTTCAAACTCAAGGACGCCGCGCAGATCGCGAAAATCGTCGACAGCGGCATCACCGAGGCGATGATCGACACCGACAAGGGCCTCGACGTTGCCGTCGCCACGGCACCGCCACCCGCGCCCGCCGTCCCGGTCGTGCAAACCGCGCCGAAAACAGCCGCGCCGAAATTCGTGCCGATTGCGGCCGAAATTGCGCGCGCCTCAAGCATCGTCGCGGAATCCAAAAAAGCCGTCGTCTCGATGTTCAACGAGGCGCGCATGGGCAAGGCGGTCGAGGCGGAAAACGTGATGCCGCTGGTCGAGGAGATTTCCGCCTCGGTGGCGCGCAATCCGGGTGCACTGATCAGCATCGCCCGCCTCAAATCGGCCGACGACTACACCTACATGCACTCGGTGGCTGTGTGCGGCCTGATGATCGCGCTGGCGCGCCAGCTCGATTTCGACGAAGAGCAAACCCGCGAGGCCGGCATGGCCGGCCTGCTGCACGACGTCGGCAAGATGGCGATTCCGCTCGAGGTGCTCAACAAGCCGGGCAAACTCACCGACGAAGAATTTACGCTGGTCAAGGGCCACCCGGCGGCCGGCCACGAAATGCTCAAGGGCGGCAAGGGTGTCAGCGAGATCGCGCTCGACGTCTGCCTGCACCACCACGAAAAAATCGACGGCAGCGGCTACCCGCACAAGCTCGCCGGCGACAGCATCAGCCTGTTCGCCAAAATGGGCGCAGTGTGCGACATCTATGACGCCATCACTTCCGAGCGCCCGTACAAACGCGGCTGGGACCCGGCCGAAGCGGTGCACAAGATGGCGTCGTGGAGCAAGGGCCATTTCGACGAGCGCGTGTTCCAGGCGTTCGTCAAAAGTGTTGGCATCTATCCGGTGGGCAGCCTGGTGCGTCTGCAATCGGGCCGCCTTGGCGTGGTCACGGAGCAATCCGACAACTCGCTGCTGGTACCGAAGGTGAAGGTATTCTTTTCGCTCAAGTCGCAGGTGCGCCTGCCGCCGCAAATCATCGATCTCGCGCGGACCCCCGGCGACCGCATCGTCGGTCAGGAAGATCCGGAGAAATGGAATTTCGAAGATCTTAACCAGCTTTGGGGCGGTGGCCCACGCTAACGCAGACGCACAGCGATTGACCCCGAACCGTTAACGCCGAATCAAAACTGTGCGCTGAAATTGACAGTTCAATGGTTCCCTCGGCGGGCTAGCCTCGTTCCCGATAATCATTCAGTGTTTCGAAACATCTGCCGTAGTTCTGATTGACGAGATCCGGCAACGCAGCACGTCACTTATTGACCAATATCAAGGGTGCGATCCTGTCGCGGGTGCAGAATGATAACGACTTCCGTGGAATGGACCGGCTGAACAAGGCTGATTCACCAACCCGAAGGCAATCAATGCCCCGCGTAATGGGGCCCAGAACATGCAAGCCAATGAAAAACGGTTCGACATCTGGGCAGAACCAGGGCGATCACAATGACGCTGCGCGCGTGGCTTGGATCTATGCGCTGAGTGCTGCCGCGTGGATTTTATTGTCCGACTGGATGCTTGATCGCTATTCCGGCGACGCTACGCTGGGCGCGCAACTGGGCACGCTCAAAGGCTGGCTCTTTGTCGTCGTCACCGCGGCAATCCTCTACGCATTGCTCCGCTATCGCCGGAACGGTAACGCACAGAGTTCGACCCGTCGCCCCGACAACTTCGCGTCGTCTCTTGCCCCCAAAAGTCCGGCCCTGCAAATGGCCATCGCCATCGTCGCGATCGTCACCGTGACCGTCGCCACAATCTATTTTCGTTACTCCGAAGTCGAACAGCGCGAAGCGGCGCGCATTGAGGCGATCGCGGATTCGCGCGCCGTCGAAGTGGCGGCATGGCTGCGTCACCGCATGGCTGAAACGGAGTTCGTCCGATCCAGTCCTCTGATGGCCGAACTCTACGGAAAATGGCGAAAATCCGGGGACAAAACCAGCCTGCAGCGCCTGCGGGAACGCGCGACAGAGTACCGCAAGGCCAATGAGTATGAAAGCGCCATTGTCTCCGACGAACATGGCGAGACGATCGCGCGCGACAACGATACCGTGAGCCGCGGCGCAAGCGCGGAATTAAAAACTGCAGTATTGCGCGCGCTCGCCACCGGCCGGACCCAGCGTACCCCCGTTTATTATCGTGCGGGGGCGCCGGCCGCGTCACGTATCGACTTCGTTATCCCGCTGGTTGGTGGCGGATCGGTCGCACATGGCACCATCACGCTGCGCATCGACGCTACGGAATTCCTGTTCCCGCTGCTCGAACGATGGCCGGTCGCCACGACCAGCGCCGAAACCCTGCTGGTTTCACGGGCCGGCGACAAGATTACTTTTGTTAGCCCGCTGCGCTTTCGCAACGATGGGCCCGGCACCTACACCACCGAAAACAGTGCGCTCCTCGCCGTACGCGGTGCGACCGAATGCCAATCGAAGAGCCCGGCCATCCACGCCATCGACTATCGCGGCGTTGAAGTCATGGGGACGGTCCGCCCGGTGGCCGGCAGCGATTGGCTGATCATCGCGAAAATCGATCACTCGGAAATCGTCGCCGCAATGCTGAGCGACGCCGCCTGGATCGCGCTTGCCGGATTGATCGCAATCATTGCCGCGTGCGCCATGGGCGCATCGCACCGTGCGCGCATTGCACTGCAAATTGCCGCTGTCCGTCACGCCGAGCAAGCCGAACAATTGCAAACGCTGCAATTGTTGAACGCGATCGCCGACGCTTCGACTGACGCGATTTTCGCCAAAGATGTCGATGGCCGCTACCTGCTTTTCAATCGCGAAGCCTGCCGCATCACCGGCAAGCAAGCAGGCGAAGTCCTCGGCAAAGACGACAGCGCGCTGTTCCCACCCGCACAGGCGGAAAAAATGAAACGCGAAAACATGGCAGTGTTGGTGGACGGCAAAACAACCACTTTTGAAGAAACACTGACGACCGTTAATGGCGAGCGCGTTTATTTGAGCACCAAGGGGCCGCTGCGCGACGCAAATGGAATTGTCACCGGCACTTTTGGAATTGCGCATGACATTACGCGACGCAAACACGACGAAATCGCACTTTCCGATGCCGCCACCATGTTGCAGTCGATCCAGAACTCGATCACCAACCAGATGGTGGTGCTCGACCGCAATGGCGTCATAGTCACGGTAAACAAGGCATGGGAAGACTTCGCGAAGGAGAACAGTCCCGGCGCCGGCGTCATTCCCGCCAATACTGGCATCACCGCCAACTATCTCGACATCTGCGCAAATGCCAGCGGCGAATTCAGCGACGAAGCAGCAGCAGCCTGCGATGGCATTCGCCGAATACTTGCCGGCGAGCACGAGGGCTTCGAACTCGAATATCCCTGCCATGCACCGTTTGAAAAGCGCTGGTTCCTGATGAATGCGGCGCCGCTCAAATCGGGGGTCGGCGGCGCCGTGGTCGTCCACACCAATATCACTGCACGTAAACGCGTCGAAATGGCCAAGCAGGAACAGACACGCATTCTCGAAATGGTTACCGGTAACGTGCCAATACTGCAAACGCTGGGGGCCATTGCGCGCAGCATCGAATTTCTTGCGGACGACAAAATCTGCTCCATTCTGCTTATCGATGAAACCGGTACACATCTGAAACATGCAGCCGCTCCGAGTCTGCCCGCCGCCTACAATCAGGCAATCGATGGCATCGCGATCGGCCCTGGCGTCGGTTGCTGCGGCACTGCAGCGTATATCCGGGCGGAGGTTGTGGTCGCTGACATTCTGACCCATCCGTTCTGGCGGGATTTCGTTTCATTGGCGAAGCCGATCGGCTTGCGCAGCTGCTGGTCAACGCCGATTTTCAACGCCAAAAACGACGTGGTGGGCACCTTTGCCATGTACGGCCGCGTACCGGGAGAACCTTCGACTTGCGATCGCCAATTCGTTGATTTGGCAACACACCTGGCATCCATCTGCATCGACAGTTCGCGCGCGCGCGCCGCGCTTGAACTCAGCGAGAATCGCTACCATTCGATGGTAAATGCGCTGACCGAGGGCATCGTGATGTTCGACGGGTCGGGCCGCGTCGTTGCCTGCAATCCGGCTGCGGAGAAGATATTCAGCACCAGCGAAAAGCAAATGGTTGAACAGTTCCGCAGTCCATCGGATTGGCCGGAAACCGTCGATGAAAACGGTCGTCCGGTTCGGCACGAGGATCGCGCCATATCACAGGCAATCGCAACCGGAGAAACGCAACGCGGACGCATTCGCGGCCAGAAACTGCCGGATGGCAGCATGCGCTGGCGCATCGTCAACGCGGAGCCGCTGCGTGATGCCGGTGAGCGTGTCAGCGGCGTCATCGCCTCGTACACAGACATTACGGAACGATTCCGGGTCGAACAGGAAATGCGCAAGCTCTCGCTTGCTGTTGAACAGAGCTTCAACAGCATCATCATCACCAACGCAGACGCGCGCATCGAGTTCGTCAACGACGCCTTCTGCCGCGTCAGCGGCTATTCCCGCGATGAACTGCTCGGCCGCAATCCGCGCCTGCTCAAGTCAGGCAAGACACCCGATGCAACCTACCGCACGATGTGGGCGACATTGACGGCGGGCCACGCATGGAAGGGCGAATTCACCAACCGCCACAAGGACGGCAATGAATTCACCGAGATTGTGCACATTTCGCCGATCCGACAGTCTGACGGCCGCATCACCCATTACCTCGGCATCCGCGAGGACATCACCGAACGCAAACGTATCAGCGAAGAACTCGACCGCCACCGGCACCACCTTGAAGAGTTGGTCGTCGAACGCACGCAAGCGCTGGAAACGGCCAATGCCGCGTTGCGCCAGAGCGAAAACTTCGTCAAGGCCATCACCAACAACGTACCGGGGCTGGTGTCCTACTGGGATCGGGACATGCGCTGCCGCTTTGCCAACAAGGCATACTTCGAGTGGTGGGGCAAGACACCCGATGAGATGCTGGGCCGCACCGTGCAGGAAATCGTGGCCCCCGGCGAACTCTTCAAGTACGAGCCGCGCATGGCCGCGGCACTGCGCGGCGAACCGCAACACATGGAACGCTCTCACCCGCTGCCCGGCGGCCGCACCGGCTACACCTGGGCCCACTATATTCCGGAGACCGAGAACGGCAGCGTAATCGGCTTTTACGTGCTGGGCACCGACATCACCGCCGTCAAGGAAGCCGAACTGCAGTTGCGGAAATTGAACGATGAAATTTCGCTGGCTCGCGATCTGCTGCAACAGAACAACACCGATCTCGCCAACGAGGTCGAGCAGCGAAGACGCGCCGAGGACGAGGCGAGGCAACTCAATCAGATACTCGATTCGCGCAAACAGGCGCTCGAGCGGCTGGCCAAAAATCTCGAAACCTTCAGCTATTCCGTTTCGCATGATTTGCGCGCGCCGCTGCGCGCAATTTCCGGCTACGCCGAAATGCTGTGCGAAGCGGAGGCCGCAAAACTGAGCGACGAGGGCCGCCACATGCTCGAACGCGTGATCGCCGGCGCGCGCAAGATGGACCGTCTGATCAAGGATATTCTCGAATACTCGCGGGTCGAACGCCTCAAACGCAAGGACAGCGTCATCGACATGGCGGCACTGGCGAAACAAATTGGGGAAGACCAGCTGGTCGCGCACCCGCAGGCGCAGTTTGTTCTCGGCGATCTGCCGAAGATCACGGCCGAGGCGACCATGGTGCAGCAGATCCTCTCCAACCTGATCGGCAATGCCTTCAAGTTTTCGGCCAAACGCGCGGATGCCCGCATCGAGATCGGCGCCGTCAACGTCAACGGCACACCGGAGTTTTTCGTCAGGGACAACGGCGTCGGGTTCAATCAGAAATACTCGGGCAAACTCTTCAACCTGTTCCAGCGCATGCACAGCGAAAGCGAATTCGCCGGCACCGGTGTCGGCCTCGCCGTGGTCAAACGCCTGATCGAACACCACGGAGGGCGTGTCAGCGCCGAATCGGTGCCGGACGAACAAACCACCTTCCGTTTCACACTCGCCCCGGATTCCGTCGCTACCGCGGCGTAATTAAAACTTGCACCTCGGGCATCGCGGGCCGTGGGGCATGAAACGCTGCGAGGCCGTAAAATGCGTGGATTCCTATCCGAATCCCGCATATGACTGCACAAACAAAGGTGCCGGCAACAAATACGGCTGCGACGCACACGCCGATGATGCATGGGCGTAAAGCCCGCGTCGGCATTGGGTTCGCGAGCAGATTGATCACCGACCTATACTGCCACCTATACTTGACTGATAAACGGTAAACAAGCTTCAACTCTGTTTGTCTTGAAACAAGCACCCTTTCACGCTGGATCTTTGCCCCAAGGCCCAACACCATTGACGATGTCGTGACCGAGAAAAGTTCTATCGAACTTGTCGAACTTTTTCTCCATCGCTCGCGTCAATTTTGATCGGTTGAGTTGCACATTCGCAAGCTTGAGGGCAAAAAAGTTGCCCTTATTGTTCTTGTCTCTTACGTCTTCGGGCATCCACACCCATGCGCGGCGATCGGCCGCGTGTAGAAAGAGTATCCACGCCGCATAGGCGTCAATGCGATTTGACGCCACAAGATAGACGCGCCACCAGTGACGTGCGCAACCTTCACCCAAGCGATGTCGTGCGGCCTGGTGCCGCAACGCAGCGTGATCGGTTCGGATTTGGCCCTCGGGCCAAGCGCCATCGACCGGCAGGGCGTTAGCAATGCTATATCCAATTAGCACCAGAGCACGCTTTTGCCTCCAGGCAAGGGGCGACATTCGATCGGCTTCTATAACGGTGGCAAGCCATGCCGCTTTACCGTTGTAACAGGCCGAAAGCGCAATCTCGAACAAAGCCAGATCGGCGTGGCAGCATTCGAGGCCAATCAATTCATCGCGAAGTGCGCCCACGGGCGGTGAATCGGGAGCGCGAAACACCATATGCAAAAGTTCGTCTATCTCTGCCGGACCTATGTATCGTGTTACCAGCGTTGCCTTAAGCGCCCGCCACAAATCGGTGCCGCGTAAGGGGTCATGCGTTAGGAGTGCCTCGCAAAGCGCCAGATACGCAGCCTCGGCCAAGCGGACGCGCCTCCGGAAGTCGCTGGTGCGTTCGCGATAACCCTCAATCCACCGATTGAGCATGTCTGGGGCATGCTGCAACACCGGCTTCATGTCTTCCGCGTTAACGTCTGTAAGATAAAGACCTGCGCCCGCCGCCCGGGCTTCTTCAACGCGAGTGACCTCAGTTTCCGCGGCGCGTTGGTGAGCCTTGATACGAGCATCGGTATCCATGGCGGCGCGCAGGGACGCAAACGAATCATCTCGCTCCTCCTGACTCGCCCTTGGTTCGATCGATAATACGAATAGCGCGGTTTCTTCGTCTGAACGTCTAACGGAAAGATCTGATCCGGGATCCGGCTCATTAATCTTCTCTGCGGCAAGGACATGGCCAAAGATTTCGGCAGCTAGACGCACCTCTCCTTTGTCAGCCCCTCGTGTCCGTGCCGCCTCAAGCAAGCGCCAGGGTGCCAGCCGGAGCACCAGTTGGTCAAAAGGCAACGCCGCTTCGGCTTCAATAAGTGCACCTGTCCCATAGTGGTTGACCCACAAATCAGCCTTCGCATGCCATGACCAGCCGTCAGCGGCAAGCATTTTGCCGAAACGAACCGCATCTGCGCAGGCCAGCGTGCGAAACACGACTCCCCGAAGCTTGTGATCGGGCTGTTGAGCAAGGCTACCGAGCCATGTCCACGCCTCGTCGCCGAAGGCACTCGGGTGAATTGAAAACAAGAGGATAAGGTCGTGTTGCTCTTGAGGGGTACCGTTCCGGTAGCGAGCGATCAGCGTGTCGACATCCTTTGCTGTCGGAACATTCAGCACTTCCCGGAAATCGACTGGGATGAATTTCAGGCCGGCGGCGATCACCCTCTCAAACTGAGAGAGTGTATCAAGCCCCCGAAGCTCGATCATGAGCAGACTGCTGGCGGCAAACGCTTCCCGTTCATCGTCATGGTCACGCGCGCTCTGTCGCAAAATCTGCGCTGCAGTGGCCTCAACATCTTCTGCCAGAATGAGATGATTCGACGCGCTTATGGCACACCAGTAGCGCGAACCCGGTGGACAGTTGGAGAAACTTCGCAGTTTCCGCCGCACAAGGTCTGCGAGCAAATCGGGGGCGCAGCGGGCGAGTACAGGCTCCAGGTCTTCGAAGCCGCGATCCTCGCGGGTGTAGCTGCCTTCGCGGTTCAGCTTTTCTACATCAAAGGCTGCAGCCGCGGCGCGGAGCTCATCAACAAATGCCTTGGGCGCCTGAAAGGTCGGGTCAAGCCAGAATTGTTTGGTCCGTTGAATCCGGTTTGCAAGCACGAGGCCTTGGTCGCCCAAGGCCAACTCCGCGTGCCGCCGTTCCAGCGTAAAAAAACTCTGGCTTGGATTAGCGAGATAGTCCTTTTCATAGGTAAATGCCCGGTCAATGCCGGGGTCGATAGCAGCGGCCGCTTCTTCGTCCACTTCCTGTCCGCTGAGCCAAAGAATAAGCGCGGCGGCCCGGGCCGGCAATTCCGGATGAATGCCTTGCTCAGGCGTGCAACTGCCAATTCTGTTGGAGAGTTCACGTAAAGACTCCGCTGCTTCCTGAGGATCAACATCGTTGAGATAACAGAGCCATTTCAGTCCCTTCCAACCCTCCGCGCGACCGCGCACGGCAAAAGCGACCGCTGCCGCTTCAAAGCAAACAAGAACTTTTTTGAGTGGAAACCCCTCGACGATAGACGGGACAACTACTTGCAGCGCACCGTCGTCGCGATCGACCAGTTGAAGCTTGACGCCGAGCACCGTGATTGGGCCCGAAGCGTCTACACCGATCTTGGTCATGTAGCGATTCGCGCGATGCTTCTCGACATCAGGGTTGGAGTCACGATTCGGGTCGACATCACGCGATACGATCGACAACCAAGCACGTGTTCGTTCAACTATCGCGGCTAACGGGGTGCCATCGGCTCGCGGGATAGCCCGCAGTGCATTGACAGCCCACAAGCGGGCTGACGCTTGCGCACGGCCATCCGAGCGCTCGATGGCGTCAAGCAGGGCCTCGGGGATATACGGCGCAAGGATGGCAAGTTCCCGACGATGACTGTCCACGACATTTTGTGTTTGGAGCCAGGCTGTCACCAGCACACCGGCAACAGCTCTTGATGTGGATCCGCCGCGCTCTACAAAAATGGACACCGCCGCCCGTAAAATTTCAGCTCGTTGATCCAAGCCGGCAATGGGATCCAGCCATTGGATCGCTGCTGGCTCGACCGCGGCAGAATCCGACGCATCAACCGTATCGAGATGAGCCAGCAGTGCGAGTCCGAGCGCGTGTGCGACGACCGTTGGCGTGAGTTGCATGCTTCCGGACGGGCCAGGCTTCGCGAATTGCCCGTCTATGATGTCGCTCAAGCGTGCGAGAACCTCGCGCTCCGACAAGTCAGGCCGGGAGGTCGTTTCGGCAAGCGCCTTGAGTGAGAATTCCGTAACACCTTCCCGATAGCGCTGCGCGATTTCCTTGAGCCATGCCTGCCATTCGTTTTCACTAAACGACGTACCGGCGCGTTCACCAAAAGTGTCACGACCATACTCCCAAAGGAGCCTGTGGACCGTCACGTTTCCGGCCTCCACGAGCCGATCACCGAATCGCACCACTAACTTAAAAAGGCGTGGCGTCCGCGCCAGCTCAACCAAATCTGGATGCAGATCCGATCTGGAAAGCCCCTCGAAGGCAAGCATTTGATCGAGTTCACCGCCAGGAGCCGCATCATAGATTTCTACGGCGATCGGAACAGCGGTAACGACAAGACCTCGTAATCTGGAAAGCCTGTCCTCAAAATGGTGTGTTCGGGTGCTCGTCATGACCCGCACACGTCCGGCGAAAGTATCGCCTTGAAGCACTTTCAAAATCGGAAGCCATGGAACCGAGGGCTCTTGATTCAGGCCATCGAAGAATACAGTGAGCACTGGCCCTTCGCCCGCCGGACGTTTGAGCAAATAATCGAGACGGCGCATCCAGTGATCCCCGTCGCGAACGCCACTTAATTCATAAAGGCGTTCAGCAAGAAAACGCTTGATCGATGTCTCGGATGCTGCGGATATTTTCGCCGCGGCGGAGGACGGCACGACCAGAACAACGGGGTGCTCGGCCATCCGATCGATCAGCCAATCAAGTGCAGCCCAGGTCTTGCCGACGCCGTCCCAGCCGAAAATGGAGGCAGGAGCATCATTCCGCGCTGCGCCCTGCCACCACGAATTCAATGCATCGTGAACCGACGAGCGCCTAACCCTCTTCGGCTCCGCGCCACCAGCGGCGTTCTGGCCAAGTTCGGCAGTGGACGCGCGCGCTGAGTTCCAGATTTTCCCTAGCTTTGCGTGCGACTGTGCACACAGCGTCTCAAACCCGAGGCACCAACCCTGTAGACTGCGCCGCAAGGTCTTGATGACGTCGCCCGTCGCAGGATGAAGCGCCCGCGCGAGTGCACCGGCATTTTTTGAAAACATCGCCTCGACCAAGTCGGGGTCGAATGCACAAAGCGCGGCGAGTGGCGCGATGTCGTGATCACTCCAGTCGATGATGACAATGGGCACTCCAAGTTTCTCGCCCTTTTGGGAGAGATCCTGCGCAAGCTGTTCCGGGACGCTACGTGTCGCGATCAGAAACCAAGCTTCAAGCGCCTCGTCGCGTGCAAGTGCGTGATCAATCTCGCCCAGCAGCTCACGATCGCTCAACCTCGTGCTGTCACTGTATTTCTTGCACTCAAGTCGGAAGCGACGCCCTTGTTGACCCGCAGCCCCCCCGTCACCACCGTGCTGGAATCCTGCCTTGGCAACTGCAACCGGTATCCCAAGAAGGCGACCGAGCAGAGCGGCCGCGAGTTTCTCAAGCGCAGATGCACGATCGTCGGCTTGCAACTCAAGCTTCAACTTCTCCTGATTGGCGAAAGCTGCCGTAGTCGGTGACATTGCGATAAAAAGGGCGCGAACGGTAAGCTGAAAGACATCTTATATCTTTTTCTCAACAATTCCTTCCGCTTTGAGCAAGGTTAGGAATCAAATTCTCCATTATTCAGGCCGGGGAATTTTCTACATTTGGTCTCAAGGCCGCACACTGAGCCCGCGCGAGCGCCATACGTGAGTCACGAGATATTGTCTTTTCTTACGTTCGAATTAAGACAAGCATTCAAATTATCTCAAGCGCTCTTGCGAAATTTCCTTCGGTTTTAGATATCGAGCTCTCCTCCGACGTTCCACAGCGTCCAGCCCGTTCAACTCGACACGCGGCCTCGATTTAAGCCAGTCCATTACCTCAACACGCAGCCAGCCAATTGAGAACTCACTACCGAGCTGCCTCGGCTTCGGGAATGAAGAGTCCCGCCGCATCAGATCGTAAATCGACTGCCTGGACCGCCTGCCAAGAAGAGTCAGCAGTGCACTGAATGTGAGAACTTCAGATTCGCCACCACCAAGATCGTGCGACTTGTTCACGCGTTCATCACCACCGAAGCGCCCGCAGCTGGTCGAATACGTCCCTGCTGAAGCTCTTGATGCGCTGCTTTTCCATCAACGTGTATTCGGGTGAGGCAAGCGCCTGTGCGATGGTATGGCGCTTGGTATTGAGCTTCCGGATGTCCTCGCCGAAGGTGGCAGGGTTGCGCCGGTAGAGCGTCACGGTGCCAGCGAGCCTGCCCGCGCTCTGCCGGTACGCCAGGGTTTCAGTGAATGGCTTGCCTTCTGCCGTCTTGATTTCACCGAAGTGCTCGTTTAGCCACAGCACAACCCGCGTACCGCTGACCTTCTGCGCAATTGCGTAAAAGCCATTGGCCGTGTCGGCCAGTGTGTCGCCGCCACCGACGATGGTGTGCACATAGGTGGTTTTGCGGGCCAGCATCAACATCGGGAAGATCTCGTTCTCGACCATATAGGCGAGCAGGTTCGAAAACGTATTGGCGCCGGTGTCGATAACGAAATTGCCCGTTTCGGTCAACAGCGTTTCCATCAACGCATCGAACTTCTTGGGATCGATCAGCCGGGACTGGCCGGTAACAACCACGTGCTGCACCGACAGCGCCTTGTAATGCTCGAATGTTGTGTTTTCCTGGTCGGTGTCGAAACAGCGCGCCGCGCCGGTTTCATTGATGATGTGCTGCGCCAGTAGCGTACTGACAAATGACTTGCCGATACCGCCTTT
>CAISYC010000043.1 GCA_903889565.1 uncultured beta proteobacterium | reverse complement strand
TATGACTGCCGCGCTCGCGTTGCATTTTCTGCTCAAGACGCTCGCGATCCGACAGTCCGCGGCGTTCGATCTCGCTGGCGCGGAACACCTGCAGCGAGCGCGCCATGTCGCCGATTTCGTCCTGCTCCGCGCCAGACGGCACAGCGATGTCGGTATCGCCCGAGGCGAGCTGCCGCATGGCGGCGCCGATCGCGATCAACCGGCGCACCAAATGCCGCTGCACATAGAAGATGCCGATGCCGCCGGCGGCGAGCAAACTGGCAACTGCCACCAGCAGCAGCCACCGCCCGCTGACGGTGAGATTGGCGATCAGCGCCGCTGCGCTCGCCTGCGTGCTGGCATCGGCGTCATTCACCATGACCGCCACCGCAGCATCCAGTTCGCGCTGGATCGAAGCATTCTCGTCGATGGCGGCGTCGACGCGGGTGACGGCAAACAATTCACGCGCCCGCCGCGCGAAAATACTGTCGCCACCTTGGCTGAAGTGGCTGATCAGCCCTATGGCGATGCGGATTCGTTCGACGCTGTCCCAGGTGTTCCCGGTATCGTCGAATTTTTCCACGGTTTGTTGAAGCACCGTTGTCGCGGCCTTCAGGCGATCCTGGATATCCTTGAACAGCAGAGGATCGCGCACCGTGGCGCCTTCGCCGATAAGGCTGACCAGCAGATGAACGCGAGCCGATACCGTCATCGCCTGCGCCAGGTTGGGGACCTGGGCCAGTTCGTCGATGATCTGGGCGTGGATCTGATGCAGGCTGTCGAGCATGTTCTCGATCTGATTGCGCAGCGCGGTGCGCTGCGAGATCGCGTCCTCCAGCGCCGCCAGATTTGCGTCTAGGTACTGCGACAGCCCGATCACCTTGGTGAGCGAGGGGCCTTCGCCGATCATCTGTTGCGCCTGTCGGATGCCCTCCGCCAGCTCGACGCGCTTCATCGCAATAAGGGCGAGGGTTTCCTTGCGATCTCCGTCGGTCTTGGCGCTGATGAAGCGCGCTGCAGCCGCCGAAATATTGCCGGTGATCACCGACAGATGCATGGCGTTGGTCATCGCCGGCATCTGCACCGTGACGACGCGCTGCAGTCCGCCCTCGATGGCCGAGAACGACAGCAGGCCGACCGCCGTTGCGAGCAAGGTCAGTCCGGCGACGGCGCCGAAGGCCCATTGCAACTTGGCGCTGACGCCGAGATGGAGAAGCCCGCCGCGAGCGGAAAGCGCCATACTCCGCGTCGCGCGCACTGGCGCTGATTTGCTTGCCCGGAATTGCTTTAGGAGCCCCTTGGGCATTTTGAATTCCGAGCCGCGGTTATCTCAGCGGAACGGTCGCAGATCATGGTAAATGGGCCCTTAAGTCGCGATGAGCCAAAATTAGGCAGGCACCGCAGCGGCTTATGGCGGTGCCGTGCCGGCGGGCGCAATGTGCCTCGCTAGGCCAGCGGCCGACAGCATGCGCTGGCAAAACGGCCGGCACTCAGCCGCGCGTGCGTTGACCCTGCACCCGGCCAGCGAATAGCTTCACCGCGCTGCCGCAGAAAGAAATAGAACTTCACAATGCCGCAAGTCGGCCTTCTGCGGTTTTGGCCATCTTTGGAGGAGAGACCCCCGTGACCATCGCACGCCGCCACTTCATTCAGCGATCCTTGCTCCTTGCCGCCGGCGCCGCCGCGGCCGTCGCAACGCCCGCTGTCGCGCTCGATTATCCGACCCGGCCGGTGCGCCTCGTCGTCGGCTTTCCGCCCGGCGGCTCGGCCGACATCGTCACGCGGCTGGTCGCGCAAGCGCTGTCGGAGCGCATCGGCCAGAGCTTCATCGTCGACAATAAGCCCGGCGCCGGCAGCAACCTCGCCGCCGAAACCGTGGCGCGGGCCGATCCCGACGGCTACACGCTGCTGTCAGTCACCGTCGCCAACGCCATCAACGCCACGCTCTACAGCAATCTCAAATTCGATTACCTGCGCGACTTCGCGCAAGTCGCGAGCATCGACGTGGTGCCGAACGTGATGGACATCAACATCGACGTGCCGGCCAAGACCATTCCGGAATTCATCGCCTACGCCAAAGCCAATCCCGGCAAGATCAGCATGGGCTCCGGCGGCGTCGGCTCGTCGCCGCATGTCAGCGGCGAGTTGTTCAAAATGATGGCCGGCGTCGACATGGTGCACGTGCCCTATCGCGGCGTGGCGCCGGCGACCGTCGATCTGCTGGCCGGGCGCGTGCAGGTCCTGTTCGACACGCTGCCGGCCGCGATCGCCAATATCCGCGCCGGCAAAATCCGCGCGCTGGCGGTGACCAGCAAGACGCGCAACGACGCGCTGCCAGACGTGCCGGCGATGGCCGAGTTCATTCCGGGCTTCGAGGCGGATTCGTTCCACGGCATCGCCGCGCCGAAAGGCACGCCGCAAGAGATCGTCGACAAGCTCAACAAGGACATCAACGCCGTGCTGGCCGAGCCCAAGCTGAAGGCGCGCCTCGCCGACTTGGGCGGCACCGTGTTCACCGGCACGCCGGCGGACTTCGGCACTTATGTCGCGGGCGAAATCGACAAGTGGGGCAAGGTGGTCAAGTTCTCGGGCGCCAAGGCGAGCGATTGATTGGTTGTCGTCCCCGCGAAGGCGGGAATGACAGCATTGGGTGTCGCGCCGTCTAATCGCTAAAACATCGCCGGCTTGCCGGACGCCTCAAGAAACCGATGCTTCATGCCGTAGCCATCGCGCGTCGGGATGACGCGCTCGTGCTTCTGCGTGCCGACCCGCGCGTGCACAAACGCCGGGCCTTGGCCCTCGTGCAGCAAGGTCCGCACGCCGGCCACCTCATCGATCTTGACCGGCGCCACCACCTGCTTGAAGCCGCACGACCGCGCTGTGGCGGCGAGATCGCAGCCGGCGCCGGTCGCGGTCGGCTGCATGCCGGTCGCCGCATAGACCGCGTTGTCGATGCAGACGATGGTCAGATTTTTCGGCTGCTTGGAACCGATGGTGGCGAGGCTGCCGAGCGCCATCAGCACGTCGCCGTCGCCGGTGATGACCGCGACGCGGCGGTCGGGCCGCGCCAGCGCCAGGCCCAAGCCCACGATCGCGGTGCAGCCCATGCCGCTCCAGATGTAGAAATTCAACGGGTGATCGCCCTGCGCCGCGACGTCGAAAGTCGCGGTGCCAAGCCCCGTCAGCACCATCAGCTCGCCGCGGTCCTTCAAAAGGCGGGCGACGAATTCGCGGCGGTCCAGCATCAGTGCGCTCCCTTCATGCGGCTGATCATGCGCTGCGACAGCAGCACCGCGACCTGGAAATTGCCGCCATAGGCCATGTCGCAGGCTGCGGCCACGACCGGCTCGACGTCTTTCTCTTCGTCGACGCGATAGACGTGGAAGCCGCACAGCTTGAGTGTCGCTTCAGTAATTTGCCCCATCGGACGCTGCCACGGATTGAAGTCGTTGAACTCGCCGCGCATGGTCACGATCAGCACGCAGGCGATGCCGCAGTTCTGCAGCACCGAAAACGTGTTGATGCAGTTGCCGACGCCGCTCGATTGCATCAAGAGCGCGGCGCGCTCGCCGCCCAAGGTGGCGCCGAGCACCAGGCCCGGCCCTTCGGCCTCGGAGGTCAGCACCACGTCCTTGATCTCATTGTCCTGCGCGCACAGCGCAATAAGCCTGGTGTGCCCGGTGTCCGGCACATGGCCGACCTGACGGATGTTGAATTTCTTGAACACCGCATGGATGCGGTCGGGCCAGTTCGAATGGTCGGCGCCCGGCGCGGGCGAAGCCTGATCTTGCGCGTGAGCCACAGCGCTCTCCGTAACGAAAAGGGGGCCGGATGAATCGGCAGGCCGCGGAACTAAAGAGCAATGCGCGGCGGATCACAAGATACCAAGCCATGCATTCTCGTCGCGTGCATCGGCCGTCAATGCGGCGGTGCGGCGAGCGGTTCGGCAACCATGAATTGCGCCCGGGCGAGTCCCGCGAAGCGGCCGCCGGCCGCAACCAGTTCGTCGAACGTGCCGGCCTCGATGATCTTGCCGGCCTCGAACACCAGGATGTGGGATGCCTTGCGCACCGTCGATAGCCGGTGCGCGATGACGAAGGTGGTGCGGTTCTTCATGACTTCGTCGAGCGCCAGCATCACCTTGGTCTCGGTGTCGGCATCGAGCGCGCTGGTCGCCTCATCGAGGATGAGGATCGGCGGATTCTTCAAGAGCGCGCGCGCGATCGACAGCCGTTGGCGCTCGCCGCCGGACAATGAGCGGCCGCGTTCGCCGACGCGGTCGGAAAAGCCGTGGAATTTGCGGTCGATGAATTCCAGCGCCTGCGCGCGCTCGGCGGCCTGACGCATCTCCGCCTCGGTCGCATCGGACTTGCCGACGCGCAGGTTGTCGGCGATCGAGCGGTTGAACAGCAGCGCCTCCTGGAACACCACGCCGATGTTCCGGCGCAGCGCGGCGAGCTTAAAATTCCGGATGTCGACGCCGTCGATCTCAATAGAGCCGAACTGCGGATCGAAGGCGCGATGCAGCAGCGCGATCGCCGTCGACTTGCCGGCGCCGGTGGCGCCGACCAGCGCAATCGTTTCGCCCGGCTTGACGGTGAAGTTCAGATCGATCGCCGCCATTCGCTCGCCGTCATAGGAGAACGAAACATTCTTGAACTCGACGAGCCCGACGAGACGGCCGGGGTCGGCCGCCTCCGGCAGGTCGCGAATGGCCGGCACCGTGTCCCACACCTGGAAGAACTCGCGCAGCCTTGGTGCGTCCGCCATCACCCTGTTGACGAAACCGACGGAGCCTTCCAGCCGGACGAT
>CAISYC010000042.1 GCA_903889565.1 uncultured beta proteobacterium | reverse complement strand
CTGGCGAAGGCAGCATAGAATGAATTCTTCGGCGCGCCCCGCGTTCTCCACGACTGTGGACTGCGCTTCGCCGTTAACAACCCGCCCGGATTCCACTTATAAATCGGGGAATGTTGTTCAAACAAGCGGAGCCACTTCTGATGGCCAGTTGCTTCCGACCAATATCTGTTCATAAGAATGATCAGGCTATTTTGAGATGCATCAGTGCCGAATAGCGGGATTGCAATAAGCGAATCTATGGAAATCTTCCATTGCCGTGCAAGACTTCGCTCCAGGTAACGCGAGTAACTATATCCGGACTTTTTAAAATTATTTGCTGAATATTGTGAATTCATGATCGGCACGGCCCACGAGAAACTTTGTCCTTTGGAACTAGTCGAGAAAGTCTTTATTTCGGAGATGCTGTTCCCAAGGAATTGCGATCTGGCCAAACGCGCGCAGATTCGCGCGCGACAGCTCAAGCAGCGGTCGACCACAAGGGCTAAGGCGAGTGTAAAAAATCAAATCCCGAACGCTCCCCGCTATCGCGTAAAGCCCAACCGCTCCTAACAAGACGCTGATACCAGTGAGGATGAGGTGCCTAGCCCAGCTAATAGCTTGATAACTGGAATTGACTCCGTAAACCACTAGCACGCAGGCTATGATCATTCCCGTTCCTAAGATTAGACATGTCAGGGCAAAAATGATCTTCTGTAACAAGCGGCGTGTTCGGGGAGTTCAGTCGATTCGTCATGCAAAGTTTGAGCGTCTGAGCGCTGCGTGCTCCACATGCTCCAAATGACGATGCCAATTGGCAAAACAATCGCGAACAGGCCTAGCAGAATTTTTGACACCATGGCTTTTTTTAAGTATCGGTTGCCAAGAATTATCTGCCCAAATGTAGCAAATCCCTGAGCCTATTTCGCACAACTACAGCCTAAGCACTATGCGTCAACGCTTGCCCACCAGCGGCCTCAACCCCTTCCAAACCGTCTCCAGTATCAGCGGCTGCGCCGCCGCCGTCGGATGCAGGTTGTCGTCCTGCGTGTATTCGCGTTTGGCGGCGATCGCTTCGAGCAGAAAGGGCGCGAACGCGCATTTAAAACGGGCGGCGAGGTCGCTGAACACCCTGGCATAATCGTCGGTGTATTTGGCACCGTAGTTGGGCGGCATGCGCATGCCGATCAGCAGTACTTTGGCGCCGGCTTTCTGCGAGGCTTTGATCATCGCCGTCAGGTTGTCGGCCATTTGTTTCAGCGGCAGGCCGCGCAGCCCGTCGTTGGCGCCGAGTTCGAGTATGACGATGGCGGGTTTTTGGCTGGCGAGCGCGGCGGCGATGCGCGCGGCGCCGCCGCTGGTGGTTTCGCCGCTGATGCTGGCGTTGACCACGTTATAATCGACGCGCTGCTGTTGCAGGCGTTGCTGCAACAGCGCCACCCAGCCGTCCTGCTGGCGCAGGCCGTACGCCGCCGACAAACTGTCACCAAACACAAGTAGCGTTGGCGCCGCCTGCGCGAGCGTTGAACCAAGTGTTGCCAAAGCAATCAGAAGAAATGTCCGCCACATGAATAATCCGTCACCCATCGTAACCGCAAGCGGCCTGTCCAAGAGCGTCGCCAATGGCGCGCAGCCGCTGGCCATTTTGCAGGATATCGGCCTCGCGGTCATGCCCGGCGAGGCGGTGGCCATCGTCGGCGCCTCGGGCTCGGGTAAATCGACCCTGTTGGGCCTGCTGGCCGGGCTGGATGTGCCTAGCAGCGGCAGCGTCACGCTGGCAGGGCAGGAGCTGTTTGCCCTCGACGAAGACGGTCGTGCGGCGCTGCGCGCCAAACTGCTCGGCTTCGTGTTTCAGTCCTTCCAATTGCTGCCGTCGTTGAATGCATTGGAGAATGTCATGCTGCCGCTGGAACTGGCGGGCGTGGCGGGTGCACATACAGCGGCCGAGGCGATGCTGCGCCGGGTCGGGCTTGGCGAGCGCCTGCATCATTATCCGAAAACGCTCTCCGGCGGCGAACAGCAGCGCGTCGCGCTGGCGCGTGCCTTCGTCATCAATCCGCAGTTGTTGATGGCCGACGAGCCGACCGGTAACCTCGATGCCGCTACCGGCGCCGACGTCATCAATCTGCTGTTCGAGCTCAATACCGAGCGCGGCACCACGCTGATCCTCGTCACGCATGACGACGGGCTCGCGCATCGCTGCAACCGCATCATCCGCCTTGCCGGCGGCCGCGTCGTGTAATTCATGCGACTTGCACTGACCTTGCTGTGGCGCGACTGGCGCGCCGGCGAACTTCGCGTGCTGGCGCTGGCCTTGGTGCTCGCCGTCGCCAGTGTTACCAGCGTCGGCTTTTTTGCCGATCGCCTGCAGCAGGCGCTGACTGGCGAAGCGCATCAACTGCTCGGCGGCGATGTCGTGCTCGTGGCCGATCACGCGTGGCCGCAGAACGTGCGCGACGAAATGGCGACGCGGCGCCTGCAAGTCGCCGAGGCGATGACTTTCACCAGCATGGCGCGTACCGCAAAAGAAGCGCAACTGGTCGCGGTGAAGGCGGTGTCGGGAGGGTATCCACTTCGCGGCAAGCTTCGCATTACGTTGGCGGCGGGTGCGCCCGATGCCACTACCGATGCCTTGCCGGCGGCGGGCGAGGTGTGGGTCGATGAACGGCTCGCCGGCGCTTTTGCAGTGGCGGTGGGTGACATACTCGAACTCGGTAACAGCAAGCTCAAGGTTAGCGCGATCCTTACGCTGGAACCCGATCGCGGCACGTCGTTTTTCAATTTCGCGCCGCGTTTGATGATGCGGCTCGATGACGTCGCCGCCACCGGCCTCATACAGAACGGCAGTCGCGTGAGTTATCAAATGCTGGCGGCAGGCGAACGCGCCGATGCACAGTCCTTCGAACAATGGATGACGCCGCGTATCGGTCGCGGCGAAACGCTGCAAAGCCTCACGCATGCGCGCCCCGAGATTCGCGGCACACTTGATCGCGCCGCGCAGTTCGTCAATCTGGCAGCGATGCTCGCTGTGGTGCTGGCGGCGGTGGCGATTGCGCTCGGCACCCAGTTCTACATCAAGCGCCATCTCGATGGCTATGCGGTGATGCGCTGCCTCGGCGCCACGCAGCCGCGTTTGCTCAAACTGCTGGCAAGCGAATTCGCCGCGCTCGGAGTAATGGCCTCACTGATCGGCGCGTTATGCGGTTACGCCGGGCAGGCGGTGATCGTGTGGCTGATCGGCGATCTGATACAGGTGCCGTTGCCGCAACCGGGGCTGCTGCCGGCGCTGCAGGGCTGCGCGGTAGGCGTGGTGATGCTGCTGGGCTTTGCGATGCCGCCGCTGCTGCAACTCGGCAATGTACCGGCGCTGCGCGTGTTGCGGCGCGATCTCGGGCCGCCGCGGCAATCGGCTTTGTTCGCCTACGGCGTCGGCCTCGCCGCGTTTGCGGGCCTGGTGATCTGGCAGGCGGATGAAGTGCGGTTGGGGGCGATCGTCTTCGGCGGCTTCTGCGCGGCCTTCGCCGTATTTGGCATTGTGGCGTGGACGGCCTTGCGCCTGCTCGGCCGCAGCAAGGGAGCGACCGGTTTGACCTGGCGCTTTGGACTGGCCAATCTCGGCCGCCGCGCCAAGGCGAACACGGTGCAGGTGCTGGCGCTGGCGATCGGCTTGACAACGATCCTGCTGCTGACCTTCACGCGCGGCGATTTGCTGGCGACGTGGCAATCGCAAATTCCGCCCGAGGCGCCGAACCGTTTCATCATCGGCATCCAGCCCGATCAGCGCGAACCCTTGCTGGATTTTTTTGCGACGAGCGGATTGCCGAAGCCGGAATCCTATCCGATGGTGCGCGGCCGTTATGTCGCGCTCAACGGGCAGGCGGTCAACAGCGAGGGTTTCGATGATCGCGCGCGGCGCCTGGTCGAGCGCGAATTTAATCTCTCGTACATGAACGAACTGCCGGCCTACAACCAGCTCAGCGCCGGGCGCGGGTTCAATGCGGCGGACAACACCCGTGGTGGCTTGTCGGTCGAGGAGGGCATCGCCAAGACACTGGGCTGGAAACTCGGCGACACGTTGACCTGGCAGGTCGGCGGCGAAGATTTCAGCGCGCCGATTGTCAGCATCCGCAAGCTTGACTGGGATTCGATGCGGGTGAACTTTTTCGTGATCGCGACGCCGGCGTTGCTGGGGAAGGCGGCGACCAGCTATATCTCGAGCTTTTATCTGCCGGCCGCCAAGGCATCGTTTACGCAGCAATTGTCGCAGCGCTTTCCGAACGTGACGGTGGTCGATATGAGTGCGTTGCTGAAGCAGGCGCAGGATCTGGTTGCCGAAGTGGTGCGCGCGGTGCAGTTTATTTTTCTGTTCGCGGTGGCCTCGGGCGTACTGGTACTCTACGCTTCGCTGCTGGCGACGCGCGACGAACGGGTGCGCGAAGCCGCAGTGATGCGCGCGCTCGGCGCTTCGCGCAAACAGGTGCTGGCGTCGCAGCGCGCTGAATTCGCCGTGCTGGGTCTGCTCGCCGGCCTGCTGGCGGCGGTGGGCGCCACCGCGATCGGCTGGCTGATCGCGCAGAAGGTGTTTCAGTTTCCGTATCATATCAACCACTGGGTGTGGCTGGCGGGGCCGCTGCTCGGGCTGGGCTGTCTGGGCGTGAATCTGCGCGCCGCAGCGCGCGCCGTGCTCGGCACGCCGCCGCTGGCGGCGCTGCGGGATGCATGACGGTAGAATGGCGGCATGATCGAGTTGCTAATTGGAATGGTAATTGTTTTGCTTGCCGCTGGCGTCGGCTTTCTTGCCCTGCGCATGGCGGGTTTGCAGCGTCGCCTCGAAGAACTGCCGGCATCAATGACGCAGGGTTTCGAAGAGCGTCACCGCGCGATGCTGGCCAATCTGCACAACGGCCTCACCCAGCAGGGTGACCGCCTCACCGCGGCGTTGACCGACAATTCCGATCGCCTGCGCGCCGCCACTGGCGAAGAATTGAAGCAAACACGCGACACCCTGCACAAACTGCAACTGACGCTGACCGAAACGCTCGGCCAGAACCGTGAGGCGATGCTGGAGAAACTCGCGCTGACCACGCAGTCGCTGACCGGCAAAATCGACGAGCAACTGGCGCTGATTGCCGGCAAGGTAAACGAGCGGCTCGATGAAGGCTTCAAGAAGACCAACGAAACATTCACCAACGTGATGACGCGGCTCGCCACCATCGATGAGGCGCAGAAGAAAATCGAAACGCTGACCGGCAGCGTGGTCGGGCTGCAGGAAATCCTCGGCGATAAACGCTCGCGCGGCGCCTTTGGTGAAGTGCAGCTCGAGGCTATCGTGCGCAATGCGCTGCCCGAATCGGCCTTCGAATTTCAATACACGCTGGCGCGCGGCGTGCGTGCCGACTGCGTACTTAAGCTGCCGCCGCCGACCGGCATGCTGGCGGTGGATTCCAAATTTCCGCTCGAGAACTACGAGCGCATGTTCGCCGAAGGTGCGGAGCGTTCGAGTGCGGCGGCGTTCAAGGCCGACGTCAAGAAGCACATCGACGATATTTCAAGCAAATACATCGTGCCCGGCGAGACCGGCGACGGCGCGGTGATGTTCCTGCCGGCCGAGGCGGTGTTCGCCGAGATTCATGCGCGGCACCGCGACCTGGTTGAATATGCGCTGGCGAAACGCGTGTGGATCACCTCGCCGACGACGCTGATGGCGATCCTCAACACCGCGCGCGCAGTGATCCGCGATGTCGAAATGCGCCAGCAGGTGCATGTCATTCAGGACGAGCTGAAAAAACTCGGCGCCGATTTCGGCCGCTTCCAGTCGCGCATGGATAACCTGGCGCGCCACATCGAACAGGCCAAGAACGACGTCGATGAAGTGCATGTCAGCAGCCGCAAGATCAGCGAGCGCTTTGCCAAAATCGATCGCGTCGAATTCGAAGACGACGGTACGGTGAAGGCGTTGCCGCCCGCTGACGCCCAATGAGCGCGGCGCGCGCCGGCTGATCGCGGCATGTTCGCTGCGTTCAGGCGCTGGCGTCGCCGGCGCACCATCGAGCGCGCGGATATTGCACCGGCGCTGTGGCAGCGCACGCTGGATCAATTGCCTTTCCTTGCCGGCCTGTCGGCGGAAGAACGCGAGCGCCTGCGCGAACTCGTTATTCTTTTTCTGCATCGCAAAACCGTGCACGGCGCTGGTGGGCTGCTGCTCGACGAGGGCATGCCGCTGCTGATCGCAGCGCAGGCCTGCATCCTGATCCTCAATCTCGACATCGAGTATTACGACGGATGGGTCGAGGTGATCGTATATCCTGATGCGTTCGTGCCGGCGATGGAATTCATGGACGAAGACGGCATCGTGCACCGCGATCGCGCGCCACGCGTCGGCGAGGCCTGGCTGAATGGGCCGCTGATCCTGTCCTGGGCGGACGTCGCGCCGCGCGACGACGGCGTCAACGTGGTGATTCACGAATTCGCGCACAAGCTCGATATGCTCAACGGCGACGCCAACGGCTTTCCGCCGCTGCATGCCGGCATGAACCGGCGCGACTGGGCGGCCGCGTTTGAAGCGGCCTACGCCGACTTCTGCCAGTGCGTCGATACCGGTGAGGTGACCGCAATCGATCCGTACGCGGCCGAATCGCCGGCGGAATTCTTTGCCGTCATGAGCGAGGCATTTTTTGAAATCCCCGCCGCCGTGCACCGGGACTATACTGATGTTTATCAACAATTGCAGCTGTTTTACCGGCAGGATCCGCTGCAGCGGCCAGCGGTGCCAAAGACGGGCTGATCGGTTAAGCTTGCAGACGTGTTAAAGCAACCTCTTTCCTCCCGCTGGGTGTTGACGGCCGGCTTTGGCGTGCTGCTGGCGCTGGTGCTCGCCGTCACGCTGCTCGCCCTCGCGCGCAGCAGCGGCGTCGGTGGTGCGCATGACGCAGTCATCGCGACTGCGGGGCTGCTGGCGATCCTGATCGGCGGCGCGGCGGCCCAGTTCGTCTACACCCATGTGGCGCGCGGCGAAGATGCGCTTCGTAACGCGAAGGAACTCGCGGAGGTTACGCTGCGCTCGATCGGCGACGGCGTCATCACCGTGCGCGGCGACGGCTGCATCGATGTCATGAATCCGGTGGCCGAACTGTATACAGGCTGGAGCAGCGCCGAGGCGCACGGCCAGCCGCTCGACGTGGTCTACCGCGTGGTGGATGACAAAACCGGATTGCCGCTGCCGCATCCGGGTGGCGACGAGACCGGCGCGCGCGGCGGCAGCGGCATGGCGGCGCGGCTGCAGCGGCGCGACGGCAGCGCCTGCGCGATCCGCGATTCGTCGGCTGCGATCCATAACAGCGAGGGCAATCTGGTCGGCTGGGTAGTGGTGTTTCACGACGTCAGCCAGATTGAGGAGATGGCACAGCAATTGAGCTGGCAGGCCAGTCACGACTCGCTAACCGGCCTCATCAACCGGCGCGAATTCGAACGGCGGCTGGCCGATCTGGTCACCACCGCGCGCGTCGACAATCGCGCGCACGCGTTGCTTTATCTCGATCTCGACAATTTCAAGACCGTCAACGACACCTGCGGCCACGCCGCCGGAGACGAGTTGCTGCGCCAGTTGACGACCGTAATGCAGGCGCGCATGCGCGGCAGCGACACGCTGGCGCGGCTGGGCGGCGACGAGTTCGGCGTGCTGCTCGAATCCTGTCCGCTCGAGCAGGCGGTGCGCATCGCCAACGGCATGCGCGAGGCGGTGCGCGAATTCCGCTTTATCTGGACCGATAAGACCTTCGGTGTCGGCGTCAGCGCGGGTCTGGTCGGCATCGATGGCAACGAATCGACCGACCGCGTGCTCGCCGCGGCCGACCGCACCTGCTACGAGGCCAAGAGCAAGGGCCGCGACCGCGTGCAGGTCTACCACCCGCAGCGCGACACGCCGGGCGCGCAGAATACCGATCTGAACATGGTGTCGCAAATCAATCACGCCTTCGAACTCGGCAATTTCCGGCTCTACCGCCAGAAAATCGTCGCGCTGGCCGCCGGCGACGCCAATGCGCCGCATTACGAAGTGCTGGTGCGCATGCTCGATCACAGCGGGCACCCGGTGCCGCCGAGTGGCTTCATGGCAACCGCGGAACGCTACAACCTGCTGAGTTCGATCGAGCGCTGGGTCATCAGCTCGCTGGTCGAATTTTTGCACGCGCAGTGCGAGAGCGGGGCGATTTCGCGCGAGGCGGGTGCAGGGTCGGAGCAGACCAGCGCCTTCTACGCGGTGAATCTGTCGGGTGCCAGCATCAACGACGCGAGCTTCACCGATTTCATGCGCAAGCTGTTGCTGCGATTCAATCTGCCGCGCGGGCTGTTGTGCTTCGAGGTGACCGAGACCACGGCGATCGCCAATCTGTCGAAGGCGGCCGCGCTGATGCACGAACTGAAAACCCTCGGCTGCCGCTTTGCGCTGGACGATTTCGGCATCGGCATGTCGTCCTTCGCCTATCTCAAATATCTGCCGGTCGATTACATCAAGATCGACGGCGTGTTCGTGCGCGGCATGGCGACCGATCCGATGGATCAGGCGATCGTCGAGGCGGTCAACCGCATCGGTCACATTCTCGGCCTCAAGACGGTGGCCGAGTATGTCGAGGACGAGGAGTCGCTCGAACGGCTGCGCGCAATCGGCGTCGATTATGCGCAAGGCTATTTCATTGCCAAGCCGTCGGCGTTGCTGGAAACGCCGGTGTCCGAACCGACCGTGCTGGAGCCGGCGTGAGCATGGCCGAATGCGAAACCATGCTGCTGGTCGGCGACATCGGCGGCACCCGCTCGCTGCTGGAATTGTTTGTCGAACGCGGCGGTGCCTTGCGCGGCGTGCACGAGTATTCCTGCCGCAGCGGCAACTTTGCCGGCCTCGACGCGCTGCTAGATGATTTTTTCGCGCAGTCGGGGTTCGCGCGCGGCGGCGTCGAGGCTGCGTGTTTCTCGGTGGCCGGTCCGGTCGACGGCGGCGTATCGACGCTGAGCAATCTCGATTGGCGCATCGACGCCGCGGCGCTGGGCGCGCGTTATGCGATTCCCGAAGTCCGCTTGATCAATGATTTCGCCGCGGTCGGTTACGGCATTGCGAGTCTGGGTGAACACGATGTTGTCGCCGCCCAGCGCGCGGTAGCGCAGCCGCACGGCACACGACTGGTGGTGGGCGCGGGCACCGGGCTTGGCGTCGGCGTGCTGACCTGGCAGGGCGACGGCTACGCCGTGCATTCGTCGGAAGGCGGGCAGACCGACTTCGCGCCGCTCGATGCGACGCAGGACGCGCTGCTTGCCAATTTGCGCAAGGCGTTCGGCCGCGTCTCGTACGAACGTGTGGTGTCGGGGCCGGGGCTGCTACGCATTTTCAGTTTTCTGCAGGATGCCGGCGGTGCGCGGCCGTCGCGGCAGTTGCTCGACGCGATGCAGCGGCAGGATGAGGCGGCGGCGATTTCCGAGTTCGCTGTCGGCAAACTCGATCCGCTGGCGGTGCGCGCGCTCGACCTGTTCATCGCGGTCTACGGCGCGTTCGCCGGCAACATGGCGCTGACGACACTGTCGCGTGGCGGCGTCTACATCGCCGGCGGCATCGCGCGCCAGATTGCGGGCAAATTGAATGACGGCGGCTTCATCCGCGCATTTACCGACAAGGGCCGGTTCGCCGACTTGTTGCGGCGTTACCCGGTACACATCGTGACCGATCCGAAAATCGGTTTAAAAGGCGCGTTGAATGTATTGAAAGCCGAGCGGTAGTTTGTAGCGCCGGGGCGCTTTTGTGGCGCAGGCGCCTCACCTGCGAACCGCTTTTAAAGGTGCGCAACGTGCACCAATCTTTAGATCGCCGGGGGCAGCCCGGCGGCTGGTCACTTTTCTTGTCCCGCCAAGAAAAGTAACCAAAAGAATCGGCCCCCGGTTCGCCGGCTCTTCGAGCTACCCTCCGCTGCTCGCGAAGCGGGGCGGCTGCAGAACTACAATCCCGACACGGCGTTCGCGAAGCGATCCGGGGCGGGAGCGATTGCAAGGCGCGCTTCCCGCAAGCGGCTGGCTTCGCCAGTAAAGTGTCCGCGCGCCCCCGCGCAAAAGCGCGAGGGCTCAGACAGTCCTCGCCGACTTCCCCCCGCATCGCTGTGCTGCTCGGCGGCTCTCAGGGGAAAGCCTTGTTGTAATGCTGTTTACCGTACTAGGCTTCGGGCTTCGCGTTTTCAAACGCCGCAAGTTCTTCCGGCGAATTGATGTTACTGAAAGCTGCGGCGTTATCGTCGAACGCGACTTCGACGACCTTGAGTGTCGAATACCACGCGTCAATCTTGCGGCCGCCGGCTGAAAGGAAGGCTTCCAGATGCGGCAGGACATCGCGCCGGCACAGGCAAAACACCGGATGCGCCTGATCGCCGGTTTTGGCGACGGTTAACTGCGCTGCGTGCGTGGTCAATGCGTCATGCAGACGCGCCACCAGATCAGACGGCAGAAACGGCGAATCGCAGGGCGCGGTGACGATCAGCGGATGGCTTGCTGCGGCGAGGCCCGCATGCAGGCCGGCCAGCGGACCGGCATAACCGCCGATGGCATCGGCGATGACGCGGTAGCCCAAACGCGCATAGTCGCTCGCGTTCTGATTGGCGTTGATCAGCAGTTCATCGACCTGCGGCGCGAGGCGTTCGACCACCCACGCCGTCAGCGGACGGCCGCGCAATGTGCGCAGGCCCTTGTCCACGCCCCCCATGCGCCGGCCGAGGCCGCCGGCCAGCACCACGCCGGTGATCAGTGGCTTGGCGGAACCGGTCATGTTATTTGCGGAAGCGGTGCGCGCCGCTGAACAGCAGATAGTGTTTGCCGGTGGCGCGGCCGATCATGGTGATGCCGGTCTTGACCGCGATTTCGTAACCCATCTGCGTCAGGCCCGAGCGCGACACCAGCAGCGGAATTTTCATCTGCGCGCACTTGATAACCATTTCCGAGGTGAGCCGGCCGGTGGTGTAGAACAGCTTGTCGCTGCCGTCGATGCCGTCGAGCCACATGCGTCCGGCGATCGCATCGACCGCATTGTGGCGGCCGACGTCTTCGACGAACATCAGGATCTCGGCGCCGGCGGCGAGCGCGCAGCCGTGCACCGCACCGGCCTGCTTGTAGACGGTTTCATGACGGCGTACGTTGTCGATGAGGCCATAGAACGTCGTCTCGTCGAGCACTACATCGTCGCGCAAGGAAATGTTTTCAATGTCGTCCATCAGCGCGCCGAATACGGTGCCCTGGCCGCAACCGGTGGTGACTGTGCGCTTCTGCATGCGGCCATCGAGATCGTCGAGTCCGTGCCGCGTCGTCACAGCCACTGCACCGACTTCCCAATCGACCTGCACGGCGACGATATCCTCGATGCGTTCGATCAGACGCTGGTTGCGCAGATAACCGACGGCCAGGGCTTCGGGGGCCGCGCCCAGCGTCATCAGCGTGACGATCTCGCGTTTGTCGACATAAAGCGTTAACGCATGCTCGCCGGCAATCGGCGTCGGCACCAGGGCGCCGGTTTCATCGCGCGCATCTACGGTAAACGTCGGCGCGCGGAGGGCGGCAGTCATTTGCGGGCGGTAGTTCATGAATTCGTCAGGTCTGAGGAACTCGGCGTAAGCGCAATGGGGTTCGAGGTTTTCGTCTAACGACTCGCACCTTGCATCTCACCCCCCGATGTACGACATCTCAATTTTCTTGAGGCTGCCGGTAGCGGCGGTGCGAATCTCCGAATAACGATCGCCGCGCGCGCGCCAGACCTCGCCGATTTTTGCCGCGATCGCATCGTCGTCGGCGCCGCCGCGCAACAGCGGCTTCAATTCATGGCCGGCGGTGGCGAAAAGGCAGGTGAACAGCCGGCCCTCGGTGGACAGCCGCGCGCGCGTGCAATCGCGGCAGAAGGCCTGCGTGACCGAGGCGATGACGCCGATCTCGCCGCTGCCGTCAAGATAGCGCCAGCGTTTGGCGACTTCGCCGCGGTAATGCGCATCGGCCGGTTCGAGCGGTGACTCGGCGTTGATCATGTCGACGATTTCGCGCGCAGTGACGACGTCGTCCATGCGCCAGCCGTTGGTGTGGCCGACGTCCATGTATTCGATGAAGCGCAGGATGTGCCCGCTGCCGCGGAAGTGGCGCGCCATTTGCAGCACCGAATGGTCGTTGACGCCGCGCTTGACCACCATGTTGATCTTGACCGGTGCGAGGCCGGCGGCGGCGGCCGCCTCGATGCCTTCGAGCACCCGCGTCACCGGGAAATCGACGTCGTTCATTTTCATGAACACGGCGTCGTCGAGGGAATCGAGGCTGACGGTAATCCGCTTCAATCCGGCCGCCTTGAGCGCGACGGCTTTTTTCGCCAGCAGCGAACCGTTGGTGGTCAGTGTGAGGTCGAGGCCGGGAATCGCCGCGAGCATAGCGACGAGGCCTTCGATATTGCGGCGGATCAGCGGTTCGCCGCCGGTCAGACGGATTTTTTCGATGCCGTGACGTTTGATAATGCGCGCGAGCCGGGTGATCTCCTCGAACGACAGCAGTTCGCGATGTTCGAGAAACTGGTAATCCTTGCCGAACACTTCCTTCGGCATGCAGTACACGCAGCGAAAGTTGCAGCGGTCGGTGACCGAGATGCGCAGGTCGCGCAACGGCCGACCGAGCGTGTCGAGACTGTGTGCGGCATTCGCGTGCGACGGATGGGGCGTGGCGCTCAGGCGTTTCTCCGGGGGATTGATGGAGTCGCGGACAGGGGCGCTGATTATGACAAACTTGGCAAGTCCGCGGCAAGGCAATGGCGGTGTAATTGTGCCGCTGCGCCGGTCTGTGTTCGGAGTATGCTGATATCCAATCTATTCACCCCGTCGATAAAAGGGGTTTGCCGAATTTCCGGTAGAATGCGCGTGGCAAAACGAGTTTGCTCAGGAACCCGGTGCGTGCCGGTGAGTCGAAGAGAGACAATGAACCGGCAGCGGCCGGCTCGATAATCCATGAAGCCCCGTCATAAACGAATGGCCATCATCGCAACCGGCGTGCTGCTGTTGGGCGGAGCCGCTGCGCTGGTACTGAACGCATTTCAGAGCAATCTGGTTTTTTTCTTCAGCCCCAGCCAGGTCGCGGCCAATGAGGCGCCGCACGGCAAGGCGTTTCGCATCGGCGGCATGGTTGAAAAGGGCAGCCTGCAGCGCGGCGCGGACGGTTTGACGGTGAGTTTTCGCGTGACCGACACCGCGAAGACGATACAGGTAAGTTATACCGGCATCCTGCCCGACCTCTTCAAGGAAGGCAAAGGCGTGGTGGCCCAGGGCAAACTCGGTCCCGACGGGACTTTTGTTGCGACCGAAGTGCTGGCCAAGCACGACGAGAACTACATGCCGCCGGCGGCGGCGCAGGCGATCGAACAGGCGCAAAAGGCGCAGAAAACATTAAGGCCCAACTGACAATATGATTCCGGAACTCGGCCATTTCGCATTGATACTCGCGCTGTTTCTGGCGCTGGCGCAGGGCGTGCTGCCGCTGATTGGCGCTGCGCGCGGCATTCCGCAGTGGATGGCGTTCGCGCGACCGGCCGCGCAGGGCCAGTTCCTGTTCGTCGCCTTCGCCTTCGGTTGTCTTGCATGGTCCTTTCTCAACAACGACTTTTCGGTCGTTAACGTCGCCTCGAATTCGAATTCGCAACTGCCGCTGCAATACCGTTTCGCCGCGACCTGGGGTTCGCACGAAGGCTCGCTTCTGCTGTGGGTATTCATGCTCAACGTGTGGACGGTGGCGGTGACGCTGTTCAGCCGCCATCTGCCGCGCGAAATGACCGCGCGCGTGATCGCCGTGATGGGGCTGGTTGCCGTCGGCTTTCTGCTGTTTCTGCTGCTGACGTCGAACCCGTTCGAGCGCCTGCTGCCGCCGGCCGACGACGGTCGCGATCTGAATCCGCTGCTGCAGGACCCGGGCATGGTAATTCATCCGCCGATGCTCTACATGGGTTACGTCGGGTTTTCGGTCGCCTTCGCCTTCGCCATCGCCGCCTTGCTCGGCGGCCGCCTCGACGCCACCTGGGCGCGCTGGTCGCGTCCGTGGACCACGCTGGCGTGGTGCTTTCTGACGATCGGCATCATGCTCGGCAGCGGCTGGGCCTACTATGAACTCGGCTGGGGCGGCTGGTGGTTCTGGGATCCGGTCGAAAACGCCTCGTTCATGCCGTGGCTGGTGGGAACCGCGCTGGTGCATTCACTTGCGGTGACCGAGAAGCGCGGCAGTTTCAAGAGCTGGACCGTGCTGCTGGCGATCTGCGCCTTCAGCCTGAGTCTGCTGGGAACGTTCCTTGTGCGCTCCGGTGTGCTGACCTCGGTGCACGCCTTCGCCACCGATCCGAAGCGCGGCATTTTCATCCTGACGTTTCTTGGCATCGTGATCGGTGGTTCGCTCGCGCTGTTCGCGTGGCGCGCGCCGAAGGTCGGACTCGGCGGCGCGTTCGAACTGGTCTCGCGCGAGTCGATGCTGCTGGCCAACAACGTACTGCTGGTGGTGGCAGCCGGTTCCGTGTTGCTCGGAACGCTCTATCCACTGTTTCTCGATGCCCTCAATCTCGGCAAGATTTCGGTCGGTCCGCCGTTTTTCGACAGCGTGTTCGTGCCGCTGATGACGCCGGCGGTTTTTCTGATGGGGCTGGGGCCGCTGGCGCGCTGGAAAGAGGCGAGCCTGCCGGACCTGGCCACGCGTCTTAAGTGGGCGGCGGCGGTGAGCCTGGTTACCGCACTGGTGCTGCCGTTCGTGCTCGGCAAGTGGACACCCCTGATCAGCTTCAGTCTGCTGCTCGCGGCATGGATCCTGACCTCCACGCTGGTCAATCTGCGACTGCGTCTTGCCAATCACAGCGGCAGCCTGTTCGCGCGGCTCGTGACCCAACCGCGCGGCTATTACGGCATGCTGCTCGCGCATTGCGGTGTGGCCGTTTTCATCGTCGGCGTTACGCTGGTCAAGGGCTATGAAATCGAGCGCGACATGCGCATGGCGGTCGGCGATATCGTCACGGTCGGCGTCAACAACTATCGTTTCGACGGTGTCGAGGCAATCACCGGGCCCAATTACCGCGCGGCGCGCGGCACGGTCACCGTATTGCGGGACGGCAATACCGTCCGTACGCTGCGCCCGGAAAAGCGCATCTATAACGCGCAGCAGATGGCCATGACCGAGGCCGCCATCTCGACCGGTCTCGGCGGCGATATTTATGTGTCGCTGGGCGAGGCGGTCGGCGACGGCGCGTGGAGTGTGCGCATCTATGACAAGCCCTTCGTGACCTGGATCTGGGGCGGCTGCATCATCATGGCGCTGGGCGGATTCATGGCGTTGTCCGACCGCCGCTATCGCCGTGCCGCGCGCAAGGAGGCGCAGGCCCTGTCCGATCCCAAACTGCCGGCAACGGCCTGAGTCCGGTCATGAATCGTTACGTCATTCCGCTGGCGGTTTTTGTGGTGCTTGTCGTGTTTCTCGGCATCGGGCTTGGTCTCAATCCGCGCGAGGTGCCCTCGCCGCTGATCGACAAACCGGCGCCGGCGTTCAGCCTCGCGCAGTTGCACACGCCGGCGCAGTCGTTTGCTTTGAAGGACATGAGCGGCAAGGTCTGGCTGCTCAATGTCTGGGCCTCGTGGTGCGTATCCTGCCGCGAGGAGCATCCGATCCTGGTCGAATTGTCGAAATCGAATGCGGTGCCCATCGTCGGCCTCAATTACAAGGATCAACGCGACGACGCGCTGCAGTGGCTGGATAAATTCGGCAACCCGTACAATCTCAGCGTCAGCGACACCAACGGCCGCGTCGGCATCGACTTCGGCGTGTACGGTGTGCCCGAGACCTTCGTCATCGACAAGGCGGGCGTCATTCGCTACAAGCAGATCGGTCCGGTGACGCCGCAGGCACTCGAGCAGACCATCATGCCGCTGGTGCGCAAGTTGCAGGCGTCATGATGCGTGTCGTGATTCTGCTACTGTGCATATCGGGGATGCCGCTGGCAGCGTTCGCGCAACAAAGCGCGCAGCAGCAAAGCACGCCGCAGGGAGCGCAACCGATGGCGGACGACCCGGTAGCCAATGCGCGCGCCGTTCACCTTGCCGCAAAACTTCGCTGCCTGGTCTGTCAGAACCAGTCGATCGCTGAATCGAATGCGGACCTCGCGATCGATCTGAAACGCCAGATCCGCGAGCAGATCGCAGCCGGGCGCAGCGACGAGGAGATCACCGGTTTCATGGTCGAGCGCTACGGCGATTTCGTGCTCTACAGCCCGCCGGTCAAGGCCGTCACGCTGCTGCTGTGGTTTGGTCCGCTGAGCCTGCTGGTGGTCGGTTTGTATGTGCTGCTGCGCAATCTGCGCCGGCGCGGGGCTGCGGAGTCACCGCTGAGTGAAGAACAAAAACGCGCGGCCGCGGTGCTGCTCAAGGATGGCGGGGGCCGGCAATGACAGTATTCCTGTTGAGCGTAGCGGGCATGGTGGTGCTGGCGCTGCTGATCGTGCTGCCGGTTCTGCTGCGCGGCAATGCGACGGTGACGACCAGCAGCGCGGAATCGAATCTGTCGGTGCTGCGCGACCAGTTTGCCGAGCTTGAGCGCGACGCGTCCAACGGACTGATCGCGGCGGATCATCTCGCGGAGGCGCACGACGATCTGGAGCGCCGCGTGCTCGAAGACGGCCGCGCGCCGTCGGCGATGGTGCCGCGTCCGCTGAGTTCCCGCCTGCCGGCGATCGTGCTGGCGCTGGCGCTGCCGCTGCTGTCGGGCGGCCTCTACTGGGCGCTCGGCAATCCGGCGGCGCTCGAAGCGGTCGATTCGGCGGGGCACAAGGTTTCACCGGCGCAAATCGAAGCGATGCTGAAGAAACTCGAGCAGCGGCTGGTCGACACGCCCAACGATGCCAATGGCTGGGCGATGCTGGCGCGTTCCTATCTGGTATTACGGCGCTATCAGGAGTCCGCCGATGCCTACGCCAAGGCCGCGGTGCTGATACCGGACGATGCGGATTTGCTCGCCGATTATGCGGACGCGCTGGCGATGGCGCAGGGCCGGCGCATCGACGGCAAGCCAATGGAGCTCGTCGAGCACGCGTTGCGCGTTGATCCGACGCAATGGAAGGCGCTGGCGATGGCCGGCTCGGCTGCCTTTGAACGCAAGGATTACAAGAAGGCGCTCGGCTACTGGGAGACTTTGAGTAAACGGCCGGGACTCGATCCGGAGTTTCAGCGCAATATCGTGTCGAGCATCGAGGAAGCACGCCAGCTCGCCGGCGGCAAGGCGGTGCCGCGCGTGGCCGAAGCGGCGGCTCCGGCCGGGGCTGCGGCAGTAGCAGGCAGTCCTGCCATTGCTGCCGGCAGCGGTGCCGTCAGCGGTACGGTGCGCCTGTCGCCGGCCTTCGCCGGCAAGGTGGCGCCGACGGACACGGTATTCATTTTCGCGCGCGCGGCACAGGGGCCGCGCATGCCGCTGGCGGTGCTGCGCAAGCAGGTGCAGGATCTGCCGTTCGATTTCAAACTCGACGACAGCATGGCGATGGCGCCGGAAATGAAACTGTCGAAGTTTCCGGAAGTGGTGGTGGGGGCGCGCGTCTCGAAAACCGCCAACGCGATTCCGCAAAGCGGCGACGTGCAGGGTGCGAGTCAGCCGGTCAGGGTCGGCAGCCGCGGCATCGCCGTCGTCATCGACGCGACGGTGCCCTGAGCTTCAGTCAGTCGAGTTCTCTGCGTTCGCGCAGCAGGCTGCGCCGGCGCGCGGCAACGGCGGCGGCTTCGAGCACGAAACAGACGGCGGTGACGCCGAACGAACCCCAGACGTAGCCGCCGTAGCCGCCCATCTCGATAAAAGCCGACAGACTTCCCCAGTTCATTCGAGCGCTCCCGGCGCCTTGATCCAGTCGGCGTGACGCTCGCGCTCGATGATCACGCAGCGCACGCGCATCAATATTACGGCGATGCTGTACATCCAGAACGCCAGTGCCATCACCAGCATGCCGAGCAGCATGGTCGCGGCCATGCTCGGGCTGCGCATCAGGCTCACCGACGCGCCCTGATGCAATGTGTTCCACCATTTCACCGAGAAATAAATGATCGGCACGTTGATTGCGCCGACGATCGCGATCACCGCCGCGGCGCGGTCGGCGCGGCGCGGGTCGTCGATGGCGGCATGCAGAAACATGAAGCCGAGATAGAGAAACAGCAGAATGAGTTCCGAGGTCAGGCGCGCGTCCCATACCCACCACGCCCCCCACATCGGCTTGCCCCACAGCGCGCCGGTCCACAGCGCGATAAAGGTCATGATCGCGCCGGTCGGTGCAATCGCGCAGGCCATCATCGACGACAGCCTTGTGTTCCACGCCAGACCGATCGCCGCCCACACCGCCATCACGAGGTAGAGAAACATCGACATCCACGCTGCCGGCACGTGTATGAAAATGATGCGGTAGGCCTCGCCCTGCTGAAAGTCGGTGGGGGCCATGAAAAAGCTGATGTAAAGGCCTGCAATCGCCAGCAGCGCGGCGGCGGCGGAGAACCACGGCGCGAGTGTGCCGGCCAGCGGATAAAAGGTCTGCGGCGAGGAATACTTGAACCAGCGGATATCGGTCATGATCATTCAATCGCTATGCGCAATGCGAGCGCGGTCGCCCACGGCGCGAAGACAAGACTACCCAGCAACAACGCGGCAAGCAAGGACAAATGCGCGCCGGCGCCAAGCGCCGCGGCGCTGGCCTCGACCGCGCCGGCACCGAAAATCAGCACCGGAATATACAGCGGCAGTACGAGCAGCGCGAGCAGGGCGCCGCCGCCGCGCAATCCCAGCGTCAATGCGGCGCCGATGCCGCCGATCAGACTCAGCGTCGGTGTGCCGAGCAGCAGCGACGCAAGCAGAATGAGCAGGGCGTCGGCATCGAGGTCGAACTGCACGCCGAGCAGCGGCGCCACGATGACCAGCGGCAAACCGGTGGTCAGCCAGTGCGCGGCGGTTTTGGCCAGCACCAGCAGCGCGAGCGGCTGTGGCGCCAGCACCATTTGTTCGAGCGTGCCGTCGGCGTAATCATTGGCGAACAGACGCGCCAGCGCCAGCATGCAGGCGAGGAGCGCCGCGACCCACACCACGCCGGGGCCGAGCGTGCGCAGCAGCACCGGGTCGGCGCCGACGCCAAGCGGAAACAGGCTGACGACGATGACGAAAAAAATCAGGCTGGTCATGACGTCGGCGCGGCGGCGCAGCGCGATTCTCAAATCGCGCGCGACTACCGCGACCACGCTGTCGAGCAGACCGGGCGCGCTCATGCCGACAGCTCGACGCGTTGCGTTGCCGGCGCCGGAATCGGCACTTCCTGGTGCGTGGTCAGCGCGGCCATGCCGCCGCCGGCGAGATGCGCCGCCACGAGATCGCGCGTGCGCTCGACCGCCGCGACATCGAGCGCGGTGAACGGTTCGTCAAGTATCCAGAAGCGCCGCGAGGGCGAGAGTTTTATGCGCGCGAGCGAAACGCGGCGGCGCTGGCCCTGCGACAGCGTGGCGCAGGATTGATGCCGGCGCTCGCGCAGGCCCGCCCACTCGAGCGCTTCCTGCAGTCGCGTATCGGTGGCGCCGATGCCGGAAAGGCGCAGCGCATAGCGCAGATTTTCCAGCGGCGTCAGTTCGTCCTTGAGCGCATTGTGGTGCCCGAGATAGGCGAGCTCGCTGCGGTATTCCTCGTTGCCGGCATTGACGGTTTTGCCGCGCCAGCTGATTTCGCCCGCCGCCGGCTGCAGAAAGCCGCACAGCATGCGCAGCAGACTGGTCTTGCCGCTGCCATTGGCGCCGCGCACCTCGAGCAGCGTGCCCGCTTCGAGCACGAAGTTCAGATCGCGAAACAGCAGGCGTTCGCCGCGCGCGCATTCGAGTTTCGACACTTCTAGCATGAGGCCGCGCCGCCGCGGATCGTGGGTCAGGGATTGCGCGCGATGATACCGCAGATGGCGCGGCGGCCAAAGCCGGCGCCTTCGTCACCCTTGATTTGGATCAATGTGCGGCTTGCCGTCCGTCCTATCATTTCAGACAGCCAGATGCGTGCCGCCCCCTTCGTCACCGGTGACTGCGCGGGCGCGATAACAATCGCCGAAACCGGCGAGAGGAGATGTGAATGGCCGTACCGATGAAGCAGAATGCCGGCGTGCCGGCGGGCCTCGCGTTGTTGCACGATCCCTTGTTGAACAAGGGCACCGCGTTTACGCTGAAGGAGCGCGATGCGCTCGGTCTGCGCGGCCTGTTGCCGCCGCATGTGCTGACCCAGGACCAGCAGGTCACGCGGGTGCTGGCGAATCTGCGCAAATTGTCCGATCCGCTCGAGAAATTTGTCGCGCTCAACGCGCTGCACGACCGCAACGAATCGCTGTTCTTCCGCGTGCTGTGCGACAACATCGACGAAATGCAGCCGCTGGTCTACACCCCGACGGTAGGGCTGGCCTGCCAGAAATTCGGCCATATTTTCCAGCGACCGCGCGGGCTCTTCATCAGCGCGAACGACCGCGGCCAGGTGGCGAAGGTATTGCGCAACTGGCCCTATCCGGCGGCATTGATTGTCGTAACCGATGGCGAACGCATACTCGGTCTCGGCGACCTCGGCGCCAACGGTATGGGCATACCTGTCGGCAAGCTGTCGTTGTATACCGCCTGCGCCGGTATCGATCCGCAACTGTGCCTGCCGGTGACAATCGACGTCGGCACCAATAATTCGGCGCTGCTCAACGATCCGTACTATGTCGGCCTGCAGCAGCGTCGCGTCACCGGCAAAGCCTATGACGAATTGATCGAGGAATTCATCACTGCCGCGCACGAAGTTTTTCCCGGCGTGCTGATCCAGTTCGAGGATTTCGCCAATCACAACGCGTTCCGCCTGCTGGCAAAATATCGCGATCGTATCTGCACCTTCAACGACGATATCCAAGGCACTGCGGCAGTCGCGCTGGCGGGCATCTTTTCGGCGCTGCGCGTGACCGGCGGCAAACTCGTCGATCAGCAGATTCTGTTTCTCGGCGCCGGTGAGGCGGCGACCGGCATCGCCGATCTGATTGTGTCTGCAATGATTGCGCAGGGTCTAAAACCGACAGAGGCGAAGCGGCGCTGCTGGCTGGTCGATTCAAAAGGGCTGGTAGTGAAATCGCGCAGCGATCTTGCCGAACACAAGCTGGGCTATGCGCATGAACATGCGCCGGTTGGCGATTTTCTCGGCGCGATAAAAACACTTAAACCCACCGCCATCATCGGCGTCGCCGCCGTCGGCGGCGCCTTTACGCCGGAAGTGCTTGCTGAAATGGCGCGTATCAATCAACAGCCGATCGTGTTTGCGTTGTCGAATCCGACGTCGCAGGCCGAATGCACCGCTGAAGAAGCTTATCGCGGTACCGGCGGTCGTGCCTTGTTCGCCTGTGGCAGCCCGTTCGATCCGGTGCAGTTCGACGGCAAAACCTTTGTGCCGCGGCAGGGCAACAACTCCTATATCTTTCCCGGCGTCGGCCTCGGTGCCATCGCCTGCGGCGCCACGCGCATCACCGACGACATGTTCATGACAGCGGCGCATACGCTGGCGCATCTGGTCACCGAATCCGATCTGGCGCAGGGCAGTCTGTATCCGGCGCTGCCGCGCATCCGCGAAGTGTCGGCGCATATTGGCGCCGCAATTGCCGACAATGCGGTTCGCCATGGCCTCGCGACCAAGCCGCCGCCGGGCGACACGCTGAAATTCGTCGAATCCCAGATGTACTCGCCGCAGTACACTGAAATCGCCTAGGCGCGGCCATGTTTCAGGTGCGCATACACGGCAGGGGCGGTCAGGGTGTGGTGTCGGCAGCCGAGATGCTGTCGATTGCCGCTTTCGACGAAGGACGCTTTGCGCAGGCCTTCCCGAGTTTCGGTTCCGAGCGCATGGGCGCGCCGGTGACGGCGTTCTGCCGCATCGACGACCGCGAAATCCGCACGCGCGAGCCGGTCAACGAACCCGATGCGCTGATCGTGCAGGACCCGACACTCCTGCACCAGATCGATTTGTTCAGCGGATTGTCACCCGCCGGTTATATCCTGATCAATTCGACACGCAGCTTCGATGAACTGGGGCTGGGTGATTTTCTGCGCGGCTTCAACCATCGCAATGTGTGCACGGTTCCGGCGACGGAACTGGCGCTCAAGTATGTCGGGCGTCCGCTGCCGAACGCCGCGCTGCTGGGCGGCTTTGCCGCGATCAGCGGGCAACTGCATTTCGAATCGGTGGCGCGCGCCATCGAAGGCAAGTTTTCGGGCAAGGTCGGCCAGGCCAATGCGGCGGCGGCGCGTGAAGCTTACGAGGCCGTGCTCGCCGCGCGCACGGCGGAGACTGCGCATGCTTAAACAGATCGAAGGTTCGCGCGCGATCGCCGAGGCGGTGGCGTTATGCCGGCCCGAAGTCATTTGCGCCTATCCGATCACGCCGCAGACGCACATCGTGGAGGCCCTGGGCGAAATGGTGAAGAAGGAGGAAATCGAGCATTGCGAATTCATCAATGTCGAATCCGAATTCGCCGCGCTGTCGGTGGCGATCGGTTCCTCGGCCGCCGGTGCGCGCAGCTATACCGCGACCGCTAGCCAGGGCATTCTGTTCATGGCGGAGGCGGTCTACAACGCCGCCGGCCTCGGGCTGCCGATCGTGATGACCATCGGCAATCGCGCGATCGGCGCGCCGATCAACATCTGGAATGATCATTCCGATTCGATGTCGATGCGCGACGCCGGCTGGATCCAGTTGTTCGCGGAAACCAATCAGGAGGCGGCGGACCTGCATATTCAGGCCTTCCGTCTGGCCGAGGAGTTGTCGTGCCCGGTGATGGTCTGCGTCGACGGCTTCATTCTGACCCATGCCTACGACCGCGTGGATATCCCGACGCAACAGCAGGTCGATGCCTATCTGCCGCGCTTCGAGCCTGTGCAGATACTGGATGTGGACGAGCCCGTATCGATCGGTGCAATGGTCGGGCCGGATGCATTTTTCGAAGTGCGCTACCTGCAGCATCACAAGCAGTTGATGGCGCTTGATCTGATTCCGCGGCTCGCTGACGAATTCAGGCAGAAATTCGGCCGTGACGCCGGCGGACTGATCCGCAGCTATCGCTGCGACGATGCCGAGACCATCGTCGTTGCGCTCGGTTCGCTGGTCGGCACCATCAAGGATGCCGTCGACGGCATGCGCGAGGCCGGGCACCGCATCGGCGTAGTGTCGATCTGTTCGTTCCGGCCGTTTCCGCTGGCCGCGGTGCGCGCCGCGCTCGTGCGTGCGAAGCGCGTGGTGGTGGTCGAAAAATGTTTTGCCGTCGGCATCGGCGGCATTGTTTCCGACGGCGTGCGCAAGGCGCTCGCCGGATCTCAGGTGCCCACCTATACGGCGATTGCCGGATTGGGCGGGCGGCCGGTGACGCAAAAATCGCTGGTCGGTCTCTTCGAAAGCGCGCAAGGCGATGCGCTGGAACAACTGAATTTTCTCGATCTCAAACGCGATGTGGTTGAACGCGAAATCGCGCGCGGCCGCAAGCAGCGCCGCGCCGGCCCCAGTGCCGAAGCGATACTGCGCGATCTGCGCGCATTGCGTTCGGGCATACCCCTGGGGGCGGCATGACGCAGCAACCGGTCAAGTTCTACCAGACGGGCACATTTACCGTCGGCAACCGGCTGTTGCCGGGCGACGAGCGCGCAGTGCAGGCCAATATGCGGCGCACCAATTCGCTCAACTCGGGGCATCGCGCCTGCCAGGGCTGCGGCGAGGCGCTGGGCGCGCGTTACGCCATTGATGCCGCGATGCAGGCCACCGGCAATCGCGTGATCGCGATCAACGCAACCGGCTGTCTCGAAGTGTTTTCGACGCCTTATCCCGAGACTTCGTGGCAGATTCCGTGGATGCATTCGCTGTTCGGCAATGCGGCGGCGGTAGCAGCCGGTGTAGCGGCGGCATTGAGAATCAAGGGCGGCAAGGGCGCCAAGGTCATTGCGCAGGGCGGCGACGGCGGCACCACCGACATCGGATTCGGTTGCCTGTCGGGCATGTTCGAGCGCAACGACGATGTGCTCTACATCTGCTACGACAACGAAGCGTATATGAACACCGGCGTGCAGCGTTCCAGCGCCACGCCGCCGGCGGCGCGCACTGCCACCACCATGTCGGTGGGGCGGCATCCGGGCAATGTCTTCGGCACCGGCAAAAACGTGCCGCTGATCGCTATGGCGCATCACATTCCCTATGTCGCCACCGCCTCGGTCGCGAACCTGCGCGATCTCGAAGCCAAAGTCACGCGCGCGATGGGGGTCAGCGGCGCGCGCTATATCCACATTCACGTGCCTTGCCCTTTGGGCTGGGGTTCGCAACCCGCCGACACCATCAAAATCGCGCGGCTGGCGGTGGAATCCGGTTTGTTCCCGTTGTTCGAGGCGGTCGATGGAGAAGTCACCGCGCGTTATCAATTGCGCCGCCGGGTGCCGGTCGAAGATTATTTGCGGCTGCAACGGCGCTTTGCTCATTTGTTCGGTGCCACACCCGACACGCAGACGATCGCCGCGATCCAGGCGATGGCCGACCGCAACGTGCGCACTTTCGGTCTGGAAGCGGCATGAAGAAACCGTTTGCAATTACGCTTGATCCCGGTTCCAGTCTCGCCAATCACACCGGCAGCTGGCGCAACAACCGGCCGGTGTATGTCGATCGGCTGCCGCCGTGCAACAACGCCTGTCCCGCCGGCGAAAACATCCAGGGCTGGCTGTATCACGCCGAATCGGGCGACTACCGCAAGGCGTGGGAGGAACTGGTCACGAATAATCCGTTGCCGGCCTGCATGGGGCGCGTTTGCTACCACCCCTGCGAAACAGCCTGCAATCGCGCCACGCTCGACAGCGCGGTCGGTATTCATGCGGTCGAACGCTTCCTCGGCGACGAGGCCCTGCGCCAGGGCTGGGCGCTACCGGCGCCAGCGGCTGACAGCGGAAAACGCGTGCTGGTTGTCGGCGCCGGCCCGTCGGGTTTGTCGGCGGCTTATCAATTGCGGCGCATGGGCCACGCAGTCACGATTGCGGAAGCCGGGCCGATGACCGGCGGCATGATGCGCTTCGGTATTCCGAAGTACCGGCTGCCGCGCGACATCCTCGACGGCGAGATCAAACGCATCGCCGATCTCGGAGTCGAGATCAAATTGAACAGCCGCGTCGACAGCATCCTCGAAGCGATGACGGCAGGGCGCTACGACGCGGCGTTTCTGGCGGTCGGCGCGCATATCGCCAAACGCGCCTACATCCCGGCCGGCGGCGCTGCGCGCATACTCGACGCGGTGAGCGTGCTGCGCGGCATGGAAGATACGGATCAGCCGATGCTCGGGCGCCGCGTGGTGGTCTACGGCGGAGGCAACACCGCGCTCGATGTGGCGCGCACCGCCAAGCGTCTGGGGGCGAGCGAGGCCATCATCGTCTATCGCCGCACGCGCGAAAAAATGCCGGCGCATGATTTCGAAGTGCAGGAAGCCCTCGAAGAGGGCATCATGATCAAGTGGCTGTCCACCATCAAGCGCATGGAGGATGCCGCGCTGACGGTCGAAAAGATGCAGCTCGACGACCAGGGATTTCCGCAGCCGACCGGCGAATTCGAAACGCTGGAAGCCGATTCGCTGGTACTGGCACTCGGACAGGATGTCGATCTGTCGCTGCTCGACAAGGTGCCTGGGCTCGAAATCGCCGACGGCGTGGTCAAGGTCGATCGCAACATGATGACCGGTCACGCCGGCATATTCGCCGGCGGCGACATGGTGCCCTCGGAGCGCACCGTCACCGTCGCCATCGGCCACGGCAAGAAGGCCGCGCGCAATATCGATGCCTGGCTGCGCGGCGGAAAATACGCGGCGCCGGAAAAACATGAACTGGCGACGGTGGAACGGCTCAATACCTGGTATTACACCGACGCGCCGCAGACGGTGCAGCCGGCGCTTGATATCGCGCGCCGGCAATCGTCCTTCGACGAAGTCGTCGGCGGCCTTGATGAGCGCAACGCGCAGTTCGAGGCGCGGCGCTGCCTGTCCTGCGGCAACTGTTTTGAATGCGACAACTGCTATGGCGTCTGCCCGGACAACGCGGTGATCAAGCTGGGGCCGGGCCGGCGATTCGAATTCAACTACGATTACTGCAAGGGCTGCGGCATGTGCGCGGCCGAATGCCCCTGTGGTGCCATCGCGATGGTGCCGGAAACGATTTAAACGCCCGGCAGGCGTGTCAGCTTTGCGTTACATCAAGCGCCGATCCTTGACCTCGGTTAAGCTTGCCATGTGCGCTGCGGGGTTTGATCCGCGGCGGTTTCAGGAGCGTGACGATGGGAACGCAGACGCGGTGCATCGATGGCGAACCGCCCGCCGTGCCCGACTATCTTACTGAAACCTATTGGTGGGCCTATATCGATCCGCGCGCCGTTTACATTTTCGAACGGCAATGGCTGGTCAATCTTATTTTGTGGGGCAATTTCGGCCGCTTGCGCGACGCCGCGCTGGCGCGGCTTGATTGCGGCAATGACTTGCGCACGCTGCAGGTCGCCTGCGTCTACGGCGACCTGACTGCACGGCTGCTGGGGCGCCTCGCGGATGGCGTACAGCTTGACGTGCTCGATGTGCTGCCGGTGCAACTCGCCAATCTTGCGCGCAAGCTGCCGGCGGACTCCGGCGTCGGGCTGATCCACGGCAACAGCGCCGACATGCCGTTCGAGCCCGGACACTACGATCAGGCGCTGCTGTTTTTTCTGTTGCACGAACAACCGGAAACCGTGCGGCGCGCCACGCTGGCCGAAACGCTGCGGGTGGTCAAGCCGGGCGGACGCATCGTCATGGTCGATTACCACCGGCCGGATCGCAGCAATCCCGTGTACTGGCCGATGGTCGGTGTTTTGCGCACGCTGGAGCCCTATGCGCTCGATTTATGGAAAACCGAAATCGCCGCCTGGTTGCCGGCCGGCGCCTGTTTGAAGTCGCTGACCAAAGAGACGCTGTTCGGCGGCCTCTATCAGTTGATCACGATCGAGGTTTGAGGCGCGCGGTTGCGCTCACATCATGACGCGGCCGCCGTTCACATCCTGCACGGTGCCGTTCAGAAACGCCGCGCCGTCCGACGCTAGAAACAGCATCACCTGCGCGTGATCGGCCGGTGTTGCCAGCCGCCGCAGCGGCACCTGCGCCGCGATGCGCGCGACATCCGCCTCGGTGCGTAATGCCGCGACACGCGGCGTCAACGTGGTAATCGGGGCCACTGCATTGGCGGTGATGTTCGACGGTCCCAGTTCCCACGCCAGGAAACGCGTCAATTGAATCACCGCCGCCTTGGCCGAGCCGTAGGCGGGCGACGACGAGGCGTGCACGGTGCGCCCTGAAATCGAGGCGACGTGAATAATCCGGCCGGCCTTTGATTTTTTCAAATGCGGAATCACCGCCTTGCTGCACAGGAAAGCGCTGCGGAGATTGAGCGCGATGGTGCGCTCCCATTCGTCGAGCGGCATGTCCTCGACCTGCGCGAGACGCGTATAGCCGCCGGCGCAGGTGATCAGGATATCGAGGCCGCCGAAGGCTTCGACCGTCGCAGCAATCGCGGCGTTGACGGATTGTTCGTCGGTGACATCGACCGCGATCGATTTGGCGCGACCGCCCGCAGCGATGATGGCATCGGCTACCGTTTTTGCACCTTTGGTATCGATATCGAGCAGGGCGACAGCGGTGCCCTGGGCCGCGAAGTGGCGCGCGGTTTCAGCGCCGATGCCCTGGGCGGCGCCGGTGATGGCGACGACGCGCGAGGCGAGTTCCGGAAATGTGGCCATAAATATTTTCTTTATTGAATGAATCGAGTTCAGACGACGCCGTCCATCACCTGCACCTCGACCAGCGCGCCGGCGCTGACATTGCCCTGATCGGTCTGCAGGATGATGAAGCAGTTGGCTTCGCACATCGAACGCAGAATGCCCGAGCCCTGTTCGCCGGTAACCGCAACGGACCAGTGGCCCGACGCATCCTGCGACAGCACGCCGCGCTGGAATTCGGTGCGCCCCGGCGCTTTTTTCAGCGGCGTCATGCAGGGCACGCGAAAAGTCGGCAACGCCGGCAGCGGATCGCGCCCGGACAATTTAAGCAGGGCGTCGCGCACGAATTGATAGAAGGTCACCATCACCGACACCGGATTGCCGGGCAGGCCGAAGAAATGCGCGCCGCCAATGCGGCCGTAAGCGAGCGGGCGGCCCGGCTTCATGGCGATTTTCCAGAACACCACTTCACCGAGGCGATCGAGCATCGCCTTGACGAAATCCGCTTCGCCGACCGACACGCCGCCGCTGGTGATGACGACATCTGCATTCGCCGCAGCGGTTTTGAACGCCGCCTCGATCAGCTGCGGGTCGTCGCGCACCACGCCCATGTCAACGACTTCGCACCCCAGACGTGTCAGCATACCGTGGATGGTGTAGCGGTTGCTGTCGTAAATCTGGCCTTCTTCGAGCCGGCTGCCGATCGAACGCAGTTCGTCGCCGGTCGAAAAAAACGCGACGCGCAGACGGCGATAGACCGAAACTTCGGCAATGCCGAGCGAAGCGATGAGGCCGATTTCGGCAGGGCGCAGGGGAACACCGCGCTTGAGCGCGACATGTCCGGTTTTCAGATCTTCGCCGGCGAAGCGCAGGTGCTGGCCGGCCTTGTGGCCGCCGCCGACCGTGATCTGATCGCCGTGGGCCTTGACGTGTTCCTGCATGATGATGGTGTCGAGACCGGCCGGCATCACGGCGCCGGTCATGATGCGCACGGATTCGCCGGCCTGCGCGGAACCCTTGAACGGCACGCCGGCAAAGGCGGTGCCGGCGACCTTCAGACGCGTTTCGCCACCGGCATTGAGATCGGCAAAACGCAGGGCATAACCGTCCATCGCCGAATTGTCGTGCGCCGGCACATCGAGCGGCGAGATCACGTCTTCGGCCAGCACGCGTCCAAGTGCGGCGCGGATATGAAGGCGTTCGATCGCAGTGACGGGTGTCAGAAAGCGGGCAATGAATTCACGCGCCTTCGCTACCGGCATCGAATTCGGATCGTAATCGTCGGCGCAACTGGCTTCACGAATGGATGGCGTGGAATTGCTCATGATGTCCTGCCGGTTGGGGGAAAACGAGCGGGAATTGTAGCGGAATTGAACCGGCGACGGGCCGGCCGGTTTGGTTGCGTGATGGTTCGACGTTATCATGCAAGGTTTACGTGTCGCAGTATGCGGGTTATCGGGAGAGCATCATGTTGAGAGTCGTTCATTACCTGCTTTTTGCGGCCTCGCTGGCAACCAGTGCGCTCGTCGATGCCGCTGCACCGGCAGCGCCCGATATCCGTATGGCTACCACCACCAGCACCGAGAATTCGGGACTGCTGGCGGTGATCCTGCCGCAGTTCGAGGCGCGTTATGGCGGCAAGGTAAGAGTTGTCGCGGTCGGTTCCGGCGCGGCGATGAAAATCGGCGAAAACGGCGACGCCGATGTGCTGCTGGTGCATGCGCGCGCGCTCGAGGAAAAATTCATGGCGGCCGGTTTCGGTTCGCTGCGGCGCGACGTCATGTACAACGATTTTGTCATCGTCGGGCCGGCAAAGGATCCGGCGGGCCTGCGCGGCGGCCGTGATGTGATCGAGGCGATGAAAAAAATTGCCGGCAGCGGCGCGCGCTTCATTTCGCGCGGCGACGACTCCGGCACGCATGAGATGGAAAAAGCGTATTGGAAGAGCGCCGCGATCGAACCAAAGGGCACCTGGTATATATCGAGCGGGCAGGGCATGGGGCCGGTGCTGACGATGGCGGCGGAACTCGGCGGCTATGCGCTGACCGATCGCGCAACCTACGCGGCCTACCGTGACAGTACCGGCCTGCAGATTGCGGTTGAAGGCGATGCGCGCATGTTCAATCCCTACGGCGTGATCATGGTCAATCCGCAGCGTTACCCGGCGCTCAATTTTACGGGCGCCAAAGCCTTCGCCGACTGGATCACCTCGCCGGAAGGACAGGCGGCGGTGGCGGCATTCAGGATCAACGGCGTGCAGATGTTTTTTCCGAACGCGGCAAAGTAATCGGCATGGATTTGTTCGAACCGACGCGCCAGGCCTTTGCACTGCTGGTCAGCGGCGAACCGCGACTGTGGGGCATCATCTGGGTGTCGCTGTGGGTCGCCGTCCTCGCTATCGGAGTGACGGCGCCGCCGGCAATCATCGCCGGATTCGCATTGGCCAAATTGCGCTTTGCCGGCCGCCGCGTGATCGTCGTGCTGATGCAGGCACTGCTGTCGTTTCCGACGGTGGTGATCGGCCTGGTGGTCTATTTGCTGCTGTCGCGGCGCGGACCCCTGGGCGCGTTCGAGCTGCTGTTTACGCCGTGGGCAATCATGCTCGGTTACATCGTGATCGCGCTGCCGATTCTGATCGTGTTTACGGTGGCAACGGTGCAGGGAGCGGACCCGCGCATTTATGAAACTGCGCTCAGTCTTGGCGCGGCGCCGTCGCGCGCCGCACTGACCACTTTGTGGGAGGTCAGGTTCGGCGTGATGGCCGGCATCGTCAATGCATTTGGCCGCGTGGTCTCCGAAGTCGGCTGCGCGCTGCTCGTCGGCGGCAATATCGCCGGCCTCACGCGCAATATTCCGACCGCCATCGCGCTTGAAACCTCGAAGGGCGATTTTGCGCAGGGCATTGCGCTCGGCATGGTGCTGGTGGTGCTGGCCCTCGGCATCAACGTGGCGCTCGCCTCGCTGCAGGGTCGCGGAGGGCTCGAATGAGACCGCCGTTGTTTGCACTGTCGGCACTCGACAAGCGTTTTGGCGCGCGCGTGCTGTTCGAGCAGGCGGCATTGCAGTTCGAAGCGGGGCACGGGTATGTCGTGACCGGCGCCAATGGCAGCGGTAAAACCACGCTGCTGCGCATGATCGCCGGGCTTGAGGGCGCACAGCAGGGCACATTGGCGTTTCGCGACGCGCAGGCAACGGTCTACGAATACCCGGAGGCATGGCGGCGCGAAATCGTCTACGTGCACCAGCAGCCCTACTTGTTTCACAGCACGATTGAAAAAAATCTCGAATACGGCTTGGCGCGACGCGGTATCGATGCCGATCAACGGCGCATCAGGGTGCGCGAGGCACTGGAATGGGCAGGGCTGAGCGATCGGCGCGAGCTGCCGCCGCACAAGTTGTCCGGCGGCGAAGCGCAACGCGTGGCGCTGGCGCGCGCGAAACTGCTCGATCCCGCGCTCCTGTTGCTGGATGAGCCGACCGCCAATCTCGACGGCGAGGCGCGCCAACAGGTTCTTGAACTGGTCACGGCGTTGTGTCTGGCTGATCACACCGTGGTGATCGCAAGCCACGATCCGGAAATCATGCGGCTGGCGATCCTTGACCGGATGGTCCTCGCCGGCGGGCGAATTCGGATGGAATGACGGGTAGAATGCGGCCCATGAAGATCTTCGGCATCGCCGGCTATTCCGGTTCCGGCAAAACGACTTTGATTGAAAAGCTGATTCCAAAATTTACGTCGCGCGGCCTGCGTATGTCGTTGATCAAACACGCGCACCATACTTTCGATGTCGATCAAGCCGGCAAGGATTCGTGGCGGCACCGGCACGCCGGTTGTCAGGAGGTGCTGGTGACGTCATCGCGGCGCTGGGCGCTGATGCACGAACTGCGCGGTGCGCCCGAACCGACGCTGCCCGAACTGCTCGAACACCTGTCGGACTGCGATCTGGTGCTGATCGAGGGTTTCAAGCGCGAGCCGATTCCGAAGCTTGAGGTTTATCGCGCGGTGGTTAGCGAGCCGTTGCTGTTCCCGCACGACAGGCACATCGTGGCGCTGGCCAGCGACGGGCCCGTCGATTCGACGCTACCGCAGTTTCTGCTCGATGATCTGGACGGTATCATGGGCTTCATCGAACAGCACGCCGGTACGGTGCGCTGACGGAGTTTGGCAAGCCATGGCGACAATCAAAATTCTTTATTTTGCGGGTCTGCGCGAAGCAACGGGCACCGCGTCCGAGTTGTTGGCTCTTCCGGCATCGGTGAAGGATATCGCCGGCCTTCGCACCCTATTGCGCAATCGCGGCGGCGCATGGCTTGAGGCGCTGGCGGAAAATCGTCGCGTACGCGCAGCCGTGAACCAAGACATGGCGGGTGATGCTCAGCCGTTGCAAGACGGCGACGAAGTCGCATTTTTCCCCCCGGTGACCGGCGGCTAGTTGCAGAGCGATATGACGGTTCGCATTCAGCACGAAGATTTCGATGTCGGTCGCGAGATTGCAGCGTTGCGCGCCTGCAATGCGCAGATCGGTGCGGTCGCAAGTTTTATCGGCGTCGTGCGCGACCTTAACGACGGCGACCGTGTCGAGGCAATGACGCTGGAGCACTATCCGGGCATGACCGAGAAGGCGATTGAAGCGATCATTGCGCAGGCCAGCGGCCGCTGGCAGCTTTATGATGCGCTGGTCATTCATCGCATCGGACGGCTCGCGCCGCTCGATCAGATCGTGCTGGTGGTGGTGGCCAGCGCGCATCGCGGCGATGCTTTCGCCGCCTGCGAATTCATCATGGATTACCTGAAGACCCGGGCGCCGTTCTGGAAAAAGGAACAGACGCCGGACGGCGCACGCTGGGTCGAAGCGCGCGCCAGCGATGATCATGCGGCGGAACGCTGGCGGACCAAGGGGTAGGGCGTGAGCAGACCTCTGCGCGCAACGGCGCGGACCCGAATCCGTATCGTTTACGGTGAAGAGTTCGCGATCGGACCGGGCAAGGCCGATCTGCTGGAGGCGATTGCAGAAAGCGGTTCGATTTCGGCCGGGGCGCGCCAGCTCGACATGTCGTATCGCAGGGCGTGGCTGCTGGTCGACGAGATGAACCGCTGTTTTCTCAAGCCGGTGGTGGGCACGGCAACCGGTGGCAAGGGCGGTGGTGGCGCGCAGATTACCGCGTTCGGACTTGCCGCATTGCAGGAGTTTCGTGCGCTGGAACAGCAAGTGCGGAAGGTGGTCGATAAGCGCCTGCCTTTATTCAACCGCATGCTTGGCTCAGTAAAGAAGCCCGCGGCGCGCCAGCGCTAGCCGCTGTCCATTCATTTCAGAGTTAACCGGCTGGCCCAGCACCCGGGCGTCGGCAGTTGTACGTTGTCAGCACCGCGCTATATTCGGTAATATATAGCGAACTGTACCGTAAGGTAAAAATGTCCAGCCGATTGAAATTCGGTTTTGTACGCGTTTTGCGTTTATCTCTGGGGGTGCTCGCATGTCTGTTGCTGTCTGCCGCGCCGGCGCAGGCGCAGGATCTGACTGTATTCGCCGCGGCGAGCCTCAAGGAGTCGCTGGACGAGGTGGTCGTCCAGTTCCAGCGCGCATACAACCAGAAGGTGGTGGTTTCCTATGCGGCGAGTTCGGCGCTGGCGAAACAGGTCGAGAACGGCGCGCCCGCCGACGTCTTCATTTCGGCCGATCTCGACTGGATGGATTACCTCGACCAGCACAAATTGGTGAAGGCGGGCACCTGGGTCAATCTGCTGCGCAACCGGCTGGCCTTGATCGCGCCGGCCGACAGCAAGTTGCAGGTCGAGATCAAGACCGGCTTCCCGCTGGCGAAGCTGTTGGGTGACGGCAAACTGTCGATGGCCGACCCCGACAGCGTGCCAGCCGGCAAGTACGGCAAGGCCGCGCTGGAAAAACTCGGCGTCTGGAGCAGTGTCGAATCGAAAGTGGCGCGCGGCGACAATGTGCGCACGGCGCTCAATTTCGTCGCCCGCGGCGAAGCGCCGCTGGGCATTGTTTATCAGACCGACGCGTTTGCCGAGAAGAAGGTGCGCGTGGTCGCGCTGTTTCCCGCGGACACGCATCCGGCAATCATATATCCGGTGGCGGTATTGAACAGCGGCAAACATCCGTCGGCGCCGGCTTTCGTGAATTATTTGAAATCGCCCGAGGCCCGTGCCATATTCGAAAAATATGGATTCACGCCTGAATAACAGATGTTGACGCTGACCCCGGCCGAGTGGGAGGTCATCCAGCTCAGCCTGAAGGTCGCGTTCTGGAGCGTGTTATGCAGTCTGCCGCCCGCGCTGGCGATCGCAGTGCTGCTGGCGCGCTGCAAATTCCCGGGTAAAAGCCTGTTCGATGCCGTGGTGCATCTGCCGCTGGTGCTGCCGCCTGTGGTCATCGGCTATTGCCTGCTGCTGCTGCTGGGGCGGCGCGGACCGGTCGGCGCGCTGCTCGATGAATATTTCGGCATCGTCTTCGCTTTCCGCTGGACCGGCGCGGCGGTAGCGGCCGGCATCATGGGCTTTCCGCTGATGGTGCGGGCAATGCGGCTGTCGATCGAGGCGATCGATGCCGGCCTCGAAGACGCGGCGCGCACCCTGGGCGCTCCTCGGCTGCGCGTGTTTCTGACCATTACGTTGCCGCTGGCAATGCCCGGCATATTCACCGGCGCCTTGCTGTCGTTCGCGCGCAGCCTCGGCGAGTTCGGCGCCACCATCACCTTCGTCTCGAACATTCCGGGCGAGACGCGCACGCTGCCGCTGGCGATTTATACGCTGACCCAGGTACCGGGCGGCGATGCAGCGGCGCTGCGGCTGAGTATTATCGCCATCATTTTGTCGGTACTGGCCCTGATGTTGTCGGAGTGGCTGGTGCAGCGTGCCGGACGGCGCGCGCGGGGGCGCGATGATTGAGGTGAGCGTGGTCAGGAAGCTGGCGAACTTCACGCTCGATGCGGTGTTTGCCAGCGACAGCGGCATCACCGCGCTGTTCGGTCGTTCCGGATCCGGCAAGACCACGCTGGTCAATGCCATCGCCGGGTTGGTTAAACCGGATGACGGAATCATCAAGGTCAACGGCGAGTGCCTGTTCGATGCCGCGCGCGGCATCAACGTGCCAGTCGAGCAGCGGCGGGTCGGCTATGTGTTTCAGGAGGGGCGCCTGTTTCCGCATCTGACGGTGCGCGGCAATCTGCGCTACGGACTTGAACTGGCGAAGGCGGCACAACGCTATGTCGATTTTGCCAAGGTGGTCGATCTGCTCGGTCTGGAAGCCCTGCTGGAGCGCCGGCCGGCGAATCTCTCGGGCGGCGAGAAGCAGCGCGTCGCCATCGGCCGCGCCCTGCTGGCGAGTCCGCGCGTGTTGCTGATGGATGAACCGTTGGCCGCGCTTGATACTTCACGCAAACGCGAGGTGCTGCGCTATATCGCGCGACTGCATGAGGAAATCAGCGTGCCGATTGTTTACGTCACCCACGCGGTCGAGGAAATCGTGCAACTCGCCGAAACCGTGGTGCTGATGGCCGGCGGGCACGTGGTCGCCACCGGCGGTGTCGGCGAGGTGATGGGCCGCGCCGATCTGCGCGCGCAGGGCATTGCTTTCGAAGGCGGTACGGTACTCGACGCGCGCGTCGTCGCGCAGGATCTTGCCTACGATCTGGCGACGCTCGAATTTGACGGCGGACGCCTCATGGTGCCCGGTGTCGAGGCGCTGGTCGGTGAGGCGCTGCGGGTGCGCATCCGCGCGCGCGACGTTTCAATTGCCCTGACGCGACCCGCGGACATCAGCGTACTCAATGTCCTCGCAGGCCGGGTGATCGATATTCATGCCCAGCAGGATGCGGGGGCGGCGGTGCGTGTGGCGATCGGCGGCAGCGTGCTCACTGCGCGCATTACGCGTTATTCGGCGGATCGGCTGCAAGTGGCGGCCGGGCGCGATGTGTTCGTCCTCATCAAGGCGGTATCACTGATGTAGGGCGGGCACAGTCCGGTACAGTCAGGGAATTTCAATGTCCATCAGCGGCGCATATTGCTGCCCGCCGTGGCCGTCGGAATCGAGCAGGTCGCCCTGAAAATGCGGGCGCGGAATCGACGCCTTGATCGCGCAGGCGAGATCGCAGTAAAAAAACTTCACTTTCTCCGCCGGCAGGCCGTAACGCGCGGCGACGGCATCGCGGCTGACCATCCCGGACTTTTTCACGCGCTCGTAAGTGGCGGCATCCTCGAACATGATGTCGAAAGTGAGTTCGAACGGGCCGGCGTTTTTGCTGCGGATGAGGCGGGCGAGATTGGCGAGAGCGGTCATGCGGACACCTTGCGTTGTTGGTCGCCGTCGATCGCAATAAATTCGAGCGGGAACATTTCGTGCGGATCGTCCGGTTCGACGACATGATTGACGTTGAAGCGATACACCGCGCCGCGATCCAGATGCGCCGGGTTGTAGGGGCAGGCCAGCGCGGTGATGAGGCCGCTCCATTCCGGAATCGGCAGATGCAGGCCCTGATGGCGCACGATGCCGGCGATCGAACTGGCGACTTCCTGCGTGGGGGCGGTGACTTCAATCAGCAGGCACAGCTCGTGGGAACGGATTTCCTTGACCGGTTCCAGCGGGCCCATGGTGCCGTTCTTGCCGTAGATGCGGATGTTGAGCACGTATTGATCCTGCGGCATGCGCGTGCCGTAGACCTGTTTGACCCGCGCGTGGATGCGTTCGATCAGGCGGGTCGTCCAGTCGTCGATCTGGCGAATGATGAAGGGGTCGCGCACCGAACCGATGACGATGCTCTGATAACCGGCGAGTTCCGCGCCTTCGAGCTTGACCGTATAGCGCTTGGCCGGTGCGAAGGTGCTGCCCGACACGCGCACGGCGCGATCGCTGACGGCTTCATAGCGGCTGTCGGTGAGATCGAGCGTGCCCGAACACTCGACCAATTTGTATGGATCGGCATTTTCATACAGGCTGTGCGACGCCACGCTTTGCGGCGTGCAGTGATACTTCGGATTGGGCGGTTCGACCACGAAATGGTCTTTGCGCAGCCACGCGAACATGCAGTCCGGCGAGGTGCGGTTGACCACCGCCGCAGCGCCGCATTCAAGAATTTTTGCGGCATGCCAGGCGATGCCCGAGGGAATGCCGCGCATTTCGGGCAGCGCCGCGAAAATTGCGGTGTCGCTGGAGCGGCCGGCGAGGATGACGTCGGCGCCGCCGGCAAGCGCTTTCTGCCACGGTTCCGCACCCATCATGCCGACGATATGGGCACTGCGATCGATCACCGACTCGTTGAATTCCGGCGCCGGATCGAGCGGCGTGATGCGGCCTTCGCGCAAACGCTGTTTCAGATAACCCTTGTCCTGTTCGGCATGGATCAGCGCCAGTTTGAAACTCAGGTTTTCGGCGGCAGCGATTTCCTTGAGGATTTCGTAACCCCAGGCCAGATGCGGTGCGCCGCCGGCGGTGCCGACCGAGCCGATCATGAGTGGAATTTTCAGGCGGCGCGCGCCGAGCAGCATCAGTCGCAGATCGCGGCGCACCGCCTCGCGCGGAAACGCCGGCTCGCCGCTGCCGAGGTGGCTGGGGCCGGGATCGGTGGAGCCGGCGTCGCAGCCGATAAAATGCGGTTTTAAAGAGATGCCTTTTTCGAACGATTCTTCGAGAAAGCCGGAGCCGCAGACGCCATTGGGGGCGAGGATGCGGATTTCTTCCGCTGGTTTTTCGGATATGGACATTTTCTTTTGGGATATTGTCGGAAGTGCGCAGTCTACGGGATTCGGCAAAGCATCGGCAAACGCGCCGCTGCCCGCGGTTTGTTTGCTTGACAGTCCGCGGGGGCGCCGATATTTTGCTGCGCATGATCCCGATCAAATCGACCCACATCATGCAAGGCAGTTTTCTGTTTCTGCTGGGGGCAATGACCGTCTGCGGGTTTTCGCCTGCACGCGCCGCAGACGGTTATCCGCAGCGCGCCATCCGTCTGATCATTCCCTATCCGCCCGGCGGCGCCGGCGACATCGTCGGCCGCATGCTGAGCGCGCGGCTCTCCGAGCGCCTCGGTCAGCAACTGGTGATCGATAATCGCGGCGGCGGCGGACAGGTGATCGCCACCGAAATGACGGCCAAGGCCCAGCCAGATGGTTATACGCTGTTGCTGGCGAGCGCGACGCATGGCGTGAATCCGGGGCTGCGCGACAAGCTGCCGTACGATTCGATCAGGGATTTTTCGCCGGTCACGCTGGTGGCGAGTTCGCCGCTGGTATTCGTTGCGCATCCTTCACTCGGCGTGACCAATATAAAGGAACTCGTTGCGCTCGCGAAAACCAAACCCGGCGTCATTACTTACGGTTCTTCGGGGCCGGGCACCGGCGGGCATCTGGCGGTCGAGTTGCTCAACTGGCTCGCAGGCATCAAGCTCGTGCATGTGCCTTACAAGGGCGCGGGGCCGGCGCTGATCGATCTGGTCGGCGGACAGATTCAGGTGGTGTGCACCAGTCCGTTGCCGGCGATGCCGCATGTCAGGGCGGGGCGCTTGCGCGCGCTGGCGATGACCGGTCTGACGCGTTCGCGCGCCGCGCCCGAGATACCGACGGTCGCCGAGGCCGGCTATGGCGGCTATCAAGCCGGCCTCTGGTATGCATTGCTCGGCCCGGCGAAATTGCCCGCGCCGGTCGTCAAGCGTTTGCACGACGACGCGGTGGCGGTGACCAGATCGCAAGATATGATCGATCAGTTGCTGGCGCAGGGCGCCGAACCGGTCGGCAACAGCCCGCAGGAACTCGAAGCCTTTCTGCGCGCCGAAATCGAACGCTGGACCCGGGTTATCAAGCAGGCACACATCAAGGCGGATTGATCATGACATTCGGCGGATTTCTGGCGGTGGGCATCGGCGGCGCGCTGGGTTGCTGGCTGCGCTGGATCGCCGGCATTTTCCTCAATCCGCTGTTCGCCAACATGCTGCTCGGCACGCTGGCGGTCAATCTGTTCGGCGGCTTCCTGATCGGCATGGCGGTCGAGTTTTTTACCCATCACGACAGCCTGCCGCCGGAATGGCGATTGTTCGTGATCGTCGGTTTTCTCGGCGGCCTCACCACCTTCTCGTCGTTTTCCGCTGAGGCGGTGGGACTCCTCAGCGATCGCGATTTTCTGTGGTCGTTCATCCTCGTCGCCAGCCATCTGCTGGGTTCACTGGCGATGACTTTTCTCGGGATTTGGACGGTGCGGTCCCTGACGGCATAGATCCGGTAGTTAGGCTCATTGAAAATTTGCGGTAGAACATCAATATGTTTTCCTTTCTCGGCTGCCTTGTGGCGAAAAATCGGATATTGGATCAATACATATGCGTAAGTCGTGGAGAATCCGCTGAGCTACACGGACCCGCTCGGGTTAGCGACATACATGTGCACGCGGCGACTTAATAATGTGCCATTCCGAGCTGGTCCACTGTACCACCAGTACATCTGCGTTACTAATGCTCAAGGTGGTGTTTCTTGTGGTGGTCGCGGGCCGTCAGGAAATATGTTTGATAGTCCTGGCATCATCGAAAGTGACAAGATGAAGCCTCAGAGCTGTCAAATGGTACAGCCAGACAATGATTGCGTTGAGCAGTGCATTATGAACACGTTTAAGAAAACTCCGCCGAACTACAGCGTAAATCTGAGCCATGGCCAGAATTGTCAGACATATGCAAATGCCGCAGTTAGCGACTGCGTCACACAATGCAAGACAAGAAGGAAATGATCTTGTCGGGGAAAATTGTGCACGCGAGTTGGATTGCTATCGCCGTGATATTAGCGTTCGCGTGCACTGTTTGAGGTGATACGAGCATATTGGCGGGGAGGGCTTTTTTGGTTTGGACGTTCCCACTCTCGGGTCTGTGGTGGTTCTACTTTTACGATATTGCACGTCAGTATTTGCCTGCTTCCGTTGCACAACCGATCGGTTCGGCATTGGTCATCGTTTCTGCATATGTCTTCTGGGTTGTGTTGATACCAATGATTTGGCAGAAAGCACGCCTCGCGCGTAAACGAAAAAACCGGCCAAGCTCGAGTAACAATTAAAACACCTCATCCACGCCCGCTGATTGCGGCTAGTTCATACTTTAGTGATTGCTGCTTTGTTCCAAGGTATTCCTCTACCAGTTTCACCTCTGTTCACGACGCAGTAGATTATCTTCAGCAGTGCACGCGCGAACGAATCACCCGGGTAACTCCGAGGCCCAAAACCCAACTCCGAGGGTCATTTCACCCACTCCGAGGGTAATCCGTGCACGAAGTGTTTCGCTCTTAGTAACAAGGGCTTGCGTGTCATTTTCGGTGCCACGAGGGTCGAGCCAGAGAGATGTATGGTAGGGGGAGGGGGTAGGAGTAGCGCCCCTTCGTATGTGTAGGTAGCCGACCTTCGATCGCGTGGCTCCTAGTATAAATTTGAGGCCCCCGTCAACCAAAAACAACCTTGACACTGTAATCCGACGCATTACAATATTGTGGTAATGCCACAGGCCAATGCTCAGCCGTGATTCGCGATGTTCGCCATAAGGGGCTGGATCGTTTTTTCAGGAAAAGCGACCGCCGCGGGATCGATGCAAAACACGCGGACCGGATCAGGCGTGTGCTGGATCTGCTTGATGTGGTGGCTAGAGCCGAGGATATGGCAATTCCCGGCTACGCATTCCACCCGCTGAAGGGTGACAGGAAGGGCACGTATTCGGTTTCGGTGTCTGGCAACTGGCGAATCACCTTCAGATTTGTTGACGGCGATGCAATCGATGTGAATCTTGAGGATTATCACTGATGAAAAGTCTACGTGATCCAAAACGCAAACCAACGCATCCCGGAGAGATATTGCGGGAGGACGTGCTGCCGTCGCTCGAAATGTCGCAGTCGGAACTGGCGAAGCGACTTGGCGTGAGTCGGCTGTCGGTATCGGAATTGTTGTTGGAGAAACGCGGGATGTCGCCTGACATGGCGGTGCGGATCGGACGTCTCACGAAAACACCCCCCGATAGTTGGCTGCGTATGCAGGCAGCGGTTGACCTCTGGGTGTTGGAGCGCGACTCCAAGCGGTATCGGCATATCGAGCCGATTGCCGCCTAAAGAGGTGTTACGAGGAAACTGCGGATTTCTGAGTTGAACCCGTACTGGGGTGAAACAAGGGGAATATCTTTTTAAACGTTCGCGCACCCGCAAGCCCAAATTCAAAAGAGAGCTCCAGGGGGAGAGGGCGTACATGCTACTGCCCGGCCAGTACTATGACGCCGAAACAAACACTCACTACAACTACTCCAGAGACTATGACCCGAGCATAGGAAGGTAGCATCGCACAAGCCTTTCCCAGTTCACATGCTGGACTCAACACACGGGCGAGGTTGCCTATCGCAGTCTTTATCCTTGCTTGCCGCAAGTCGTCGCGAATATCACAGCCTAGCTACGCGCTCTCCGTGATTCCCTGCCGATTGCCATACATTTCCATCCGGACATTCGTGGACCGTTTCCTACGTGTGTCCAGTCCCAATTCGCGACCTGACCATGAAGCGGTGTGGGCAGGGGTGACACTTCAACCCTCAGATGCGTTTCAATAGATTCGTGTTCCTCAACCGTCCCGTGCTCAGCCTAGAGACTCATCTTGGCGTAACCGCTTCGCCGCAAGCCCCGTTTCCCGCGGACTTCGTCACCCCGCCAGTGTTCGGCAGGTCACCGCCGCTTCGGCTCACTCCTTCTCGCAGCAGAAGGAGGGCATGCTCGCTACTGCAACATCAACTCCGGCGAGCGCTGCATTCCAAACATGCTCAAGCAACTCCACCCCCAGCTGGGCGGGCTTCGTTGATTGGGCGTACTGTAGGTGATATCTGCCGCCCACGCCTGATTGGGTGCGGCCGGGGTAAAGTTTCGATTGAGCAGGTTCGCTGCCACCGGCAGCCCATGTTTCGAATCCGTCGTGGCTTTGTAGCGCCGCTTGTGGCGCGCCCGAATGCCGT
>CAISYC010000041.1 GCA_903889565.1 uncultured beta proteobacterium | reverse complement strand
CTGAACAACAAGATTCGCGTCATCCAGCGCCGCGCATACGGACTGCGCGATGAAGAATATCTGCGGTTGAAAATCCTCACTTGCATGTTGCCAGCTCTCTAAAATGACCCAAAATCACCCACTCGACTTCCCGAAGACCCATTTTTTATACAGGCTCGGGTTCGCCGCCTGCGTGCCGATGTGGCCCATAAACAGCGTGTAGCCGCCGGCCGGCGCGTGCGCGGCAATCTCCGAAGCTACGATGCCGCCGGCGCCGCCGCGATTGTCGATGATCACCGGCTGGCCCCACGCCTCGGTCAGTTTCTGGCCGATCAGGCGTGCCTGGATGTCGGAGCTGCCGCCGGGTGCGAACGGCACCACGATGCGCAGCGGTTTGGCGGGAAAGGTTTGGGCGTGTGCGGTGGCGGCCAGCGCGAATGTCAGGGCGCAGGCGCGCAGAAGATTTTTCTTGCAGGAATACTTCGGCATGAATACTTTCAAAAATACATTTGGCGGCGTTCATGCGTAGCGCAGGCGACCCGCCTGCATGAAGACCGATCCGGGCGGGTCGCCTGCGCTACAAAGGCGTTTAAGCTTTCGCCGCCAGTGTTTTTGCTTCGCGCGCCTTGATGGAGTCGTAACGCCTGATCAGTTTTTGCGCGCGCACCACGACCGGGATGTCGATCATCTTGCCGTCGATCTGGAATGAACCGCGGCCCGCGGCGGCGGCCTCCTTGTCGAGTTGAATGACCTTTTTTGCGTATTCGACTTCTTCGGCGGCCGGCGTGTATTCCTCGTTGACGATGGTGACCTGGCCCGGATGGATGCAGCCGGCGCCGAGGAAGCCGAAGTCGCGCGAGCGGCGCACCATCTTGCGGAATTTTTCCCAGTCGCCGAAGCCGGCGACGCTGTCGACAAAGCCGAGCGGCATGACGCCGGCGGCGTAGGCGGCGAACACCATGTGCTGTTTCGGGTAGAGCAGCGTTTCGCCGATCGGCTGCATGTTGTTGTTCAGGGCGAAATCTTCGCCGCCGATGCAGCAGGCGACGATGCGGCTGCTCGCCGCGGTGATTTCCTGAATGCGGAAGAAGGCCTCGGGCGTTTCGATCATGGTGATGAATTTGGTGTGGCCGACCGGCATGCCGCGTTTTTCTTCGAGCTCGGTCACCAGTTCATCAAGCAAACGCACGTGCGAGGCGCTGTCGGCCTTGGTGATGGCGATGCCGTTCACATCGGGGCAGATCGAGTGTTCAATGTCGCGCACCGCCATCGACAGCGGGCGGTTGATGCGGACCACGACATCGGCGCCGCCGCGGCGCACTTTCGCCGCCGCCGCGACGACCAGCGTGCGCGCCTTGTCTTTTTCGGCCGGTGGCACCGCGTCTTCAAGATCGAGCTGGATTACGTCGGCGCCGCGCGTGTGCGCCTTGTCGATGAATTTGTCGACGTTGACCGGCACATACATGAGTGAACGCCACACCGGCAGTTCGCGTGTCATCAGGCTTCCCCTTCGTTTGAAATATGTCCTTCGCTGACGGCGCCCGCCGCCAGCAGTTTTTCGTAGGCCGCGTCATCGATGCCGATTTCGGCGAGCAGCGCTCGGTTGTGTTCGCCGAGCCGCGGCGCCTGCGCGCGGATCGTCGCCGGCGTGCCGGACAACCGCGGCACCACATGATGCTGCGGAAACGCGCCCATATCGGTATCCGGATAATCGGCGACGAGTTCGCGCGCCAGCACATGCGGGTCTTCGATGATTTGCGAAATGTCGTAGATCGGGCCGATCGTCACCTCGGCCTGTTCGAAGAAAGCGACGTTCTCGGCCTGCGTGCGTTCGCTCACAAAGGCGCCGATGATGGCGTCGAGTCCGGCCGCGCGCTTCACGCGCTCGGCATTCGTGCGGTAGCGCGGATCGTCAATGAGATCCGCGCGGTCGATCGAACGGAATAATCGCTCGGTCATTTTCTGCGTCGAGGCCGACAGGCAGACCCACTTGCCGTCCTTGGTTTTGTAGGCGTTGCGCGGGGCGGCGTTGGTCGAACGGCTGCCGGTGCGCGGTTTCAGTTTGCCGGTGAGCCGGTAGTTCGCGGCCTGCGGCCCGAGCGTGGCGAACAAGGGATCGAGCAGCGGCAGATCGATGATCTGGCCGCGCCCGCCGTTGTGTTCGACTTCGCGCAGCGCGACCAGCACGCCGGAGGCGCCATAGAGACCAGCGATGGTGTCGGCGAGATACATTGGGGGCAGCACCGGCTCGCGGTCTTCGAAACCGTTGATCGCGGCGAAACCCGACATGCCCTCGACCAGCGTGCCGAAGCCCGGTCGCTTCGAATAGGGGCCGTCCTGACCCCAGCCGGAGACGCGCACGATGACGAGTTTCGGATTGATCTGCCAGAGCACGTCCGGGCCGAGGCCCATTTTTTCGAGCGTGCCCGGCCGAAAGCTTTCGATGAAGACCGCCGACGTCCTGACCAGTTTGAGCACGATGTTGCGTGCTTCGGGCTTGCGCAATTCGAGGCAGAGGCTTTGCTTGTTGCGTGAATAGATTTTCCAGTTGGTGGCGATGCCTTTGGTTTTCCACGCGCGCAGCGTGTCGCCGGCCGGCGGCTCGACTTTGATGATGTCGGCGCCGAAGTCGCCCAGCAATTGCGTCACCGTATTGCCGGCGACCAGACGCGACAGGTCGAGCACCCGCACGCCGGCGAGCGGGCCTTTGGCGTTTTTGTCGTATTGTTTTTGCGGCAGTGGTTTATTCATTCATCTCACGCAACTGATTTTCCCCCGCCCGCTTTACGGGAAAGGGCAGGGGTAAGGGTGGGATATATGTGATTCATTTTGCGTTTCTCCCCACCCTCTCCCTCAAGGGGGGAGGGAATGTTCTTCAAGTCGTTTACCTGCTCGTGTTCATTCCGCTTTGATATTTGCTTCGCGAATCACCTTGCTCCATTTCGCGATTTCATTTCTGACGAAGGTGTTGAAGGCCTCGGGCGTGGTCGGCGCGGCGACGGCGCCGAATTCGGCAAAACGCTTTTTCAGTTCGTCGCTCGCCATCGTCTTTTGAATCTCGGTATTCAAACGGTCGATCGTCGCCTTCGGCACTTTCGCCGGGGTGAAGACACCCCACCACAGATCGTTGTCATAGCCGGGCAGCGTTTCGGCAATTGCCGGCAGATTGGGCAGAAACGCCGAGCGTTGCGGGCTGCTCACGCCGATCGCGCGCAGGCGCCCCGACTGCATCTGCGCTTCGACCGAGGTCAGGCTCACCAGCAGCACCTGCACCTGGCCGGCCATCAGATCGGTGATCGCCGGCGCCATGCCCTTGTGCGGCACGTGCACCATATCGATTTTCGCCATCGACTTCAGCACCTCGACGCCGAAGTGATTGATGCCGCCGATGCCCGACGAGGTGAAATTGAGCTGGCCCGGATGCGCGCGCGCGATTGCGATCAGTTCCTTGACGTTTTTCGCCGGCACCGATGGATGCACGACCAGCACCATCGGCCCGCGCGCCACCAGCGTGATGCCGGCGAGATCGTTGACCGGATCGAACGGCAGCGATGTCATGAGCGCCGCGCCGGTCGTGTAAGTCGTCGAAGTCATGTAGAGCGTGTTGCCGTCAGGCGCTGCTTTGGCGGTGAGATCGGCGGCGATCATCTGCGAGGCGCCCGGGCGGTTGTCGACGACCACCGGCTGGCCGAGTCCGTCGGCCAGGCGCTGGCCAATGGCGCGCGCAAAAATGTCGTTGCTGCCGCCGGCCGGCGAGCCGACCAGAAAGCGCACGGGTTTGCCGGCCGGTTGCGCCGATGCGACGGCGGCCGCGATGGCGGCGGCGAGCGCAATCGCAAGACGCGCCGTGAAGATCATCAGCCGCGCGCCTCCACCAGCGCGGTCAGCACCGGCTCGATCGAGTCGGGTTCTTTGCCGTTGTAGCGCTCGGGCATTTTCATGTCGATCAGCTCCTTGAACATGGCGTGCGTCGCGCGCGTCATGCGCGTCGGCGCGCCGACGGATTTCAGCAGTTCGAGCGAATCAGCCATTTCGTGGATGCGTCGCCCCGCATGCACCGCGGTGCCGCAGACGAAGCGCTTGATGATCTGCTGGAACGGCTTGGCGTCGATGAAGGCGGCCATGTCGGCGGCCACCGCGTCGCGCACGCCGCAGCGTTGCGCGGCTTCCAGCGATTCGAGCAGCAGGCCGGCCAAGCCCTTCATGCAAACGCTGCGGATCAGTTTCATGGCGCTCGCCGCCCCCGGTTTGTCGCCGACGATCTCGACTTTCATGCCGTAGGGCGCAACCAGATCGCGAAAGCGCGCGGCATCGCTGCCGCTGGCGAATAGCGGCGCCTTGATGCCGTCGAGCGGTACTGCGCTCATGATGGCGGCATCGACAAACGCGCAGCGGCCTTCGAGCAGCTTGGCGATGCGTTCGATGGCCTTGACGCCGACGGTGTTGGCATCGACGTAAAGGTGATTGTTGCCGAGGTAGCGCTTGATGCTGCGCAGCGCCGGCAGCGCGGCTTTGCCCGGCGTCAGCGCGATGATCAGATTGGATTGCTGGCACAATGCTTTTGGTGTGGCTGCGATTTCGACGCCGTGTGCGGCGGCGAACACGCGCAAGGGATCGGCGGGAGCGGCCGCCGCCGCCGAGCGGCTGTAGACAACGACGTGTTTGAGACCTGCCTTGACGAAATCCGCGGCGAAACGCTGGCCGGCTTCGCCGAAGCCGAGCAGGCCGAGGCGCAATGTTGCGTCGTTCATGAATGCTCCGAGATATTGCGATGGCGACGCGGAATTCTGCGCCAGAGGGCGGATTCTGCCACGCCCGGCCGCCATCGCGCATCCGGCTGCAAGCGCGGCGTGGAGGCCTGCGTTAAAATCATGCCGTTCCCTGCGTCGCGCACTGCAACATGCCGCGGCCACTCTTCAACCGATCCAGGAGTGTCATCATGACCGACCGTTCCTCCGCCGGTGCGCGTTTCCGTGCCGCCGTTGCCGCCGAAAAACCCTTGCAGATCGTCGGCGCCATCAACGCCTATCATGCGCGGCTCGCCGAGCGTTCGGGCTACAAGGCGATTTACCTGTCAGGCGGCGGTGTCGCCGCCGGCTCGCTGGGCCTGCCGGATCTCGGCATCAGCAATCTCGACGACGTGCTGACCGATATCCGCCGCATCACCGATGTCTGCGATCTGCCGCTGCTGGTGGATGTCGATACCGGTTTCGGTTCGAGCGCGTTCAACGTCGCGCGCACCGTCAAATCGCTGATCAAGTTCGGCGCCGGCGCGATGCACATCGAAGACCAGGTCGGGGCGAAGCGCTGCGGCCATCGGCCGAACAAGGAACTGGTGTCGCAGGAAGAAATGGTCGATCGCATCAAGGCCGCGGTCGATGCGAAAACCGATTCGAATTTCGTGGTGATGGCGCGCACCGATGCGCTCGCCGTCGAGGGCATGCAGGCGGCGATCGATCGCGCCTGCGCCTGCGTCGAAGCCGGTGCCGACATGATTTTCCCGGAAGCGATGACCGAGCTGTCGATGTACAAGAAATTCGCCGATGCGGTGAAGGTGCCGATTCTTGCCAACATCACCGAATTCGGCGCCACGCCGCTGTTTACCGTCGATGAATTGAAGAGCGCGGATGTCGCGATGGTGCTCTATCCGCTGTCGGCGTTCCGCGCCATGAACGCCGCTGCGCTCAATGTCTACAAAGCGATCCGCAAGGACGGCACGCAAAAGAACGTGCTCGACACCATGCAGTCGCGCAACGACCTCTACGATTATCTGGGTTACCACGCCTACGAGCAGAAGCTCGACGGCCTGTTCGCCAAGGGCAAGAAGAAATAAGCGCGGGGTTTGCGATGACGTCGCCGGCCGGCAGCGTCGCTGCGACCAGCGCTATCGGCGGTCTGTTGATGCTGGCGCGCGCGTTTCCGCGGCGCGTGATCGCGCAGCGCGCGCACCGATGGGAACAGTACCGGCGCGAACTGGCGCCGCCCGACCTCGAAGGCCAGACCGTATTGATCGTCGGCGTCGGCGCCATGGGTACTGCGGTGGCGCGTTTCGCGCAGGCACTTGCCATGCACGTGATCGGCGTGCGGCGCGCGCCCGGTTCCGTCGATGCGGTCGATGAATTGCATGCCCCCGCCGGACTCGATGCCCTGCTCGCGCGCGCGCACTGGCTGGTGCTGGCCTGTCCGCACACCGCCGAAACCAGCCATTTGATCGATGCGCGCCGGCTTGGCCTGTTGCCGCGCGGCGCCGGCCTCGTCAACACCGCGCATGCCGGGCTGATCGATCACGCGGCGCTGGCGGCGGCACTGACGGCCGGCGGGATTGGCGGCGCCTACCTCGATGTCGGTCCGCTGGCGGCGGATTCACCGTTGCGCGGCCGGCCCGGGCTGCTGCTGGCGCCGGGGGCCCCGGCGGCGGTTTGATTGCGGCTTGCGACGGGCGGCGGTCACGGGGCTATAATAGGTTCCCGTCCTAGAGGCTGGATTCCATGGAGTTATTCGCCTTCGGCATCAACCACCAGACCGCGCCGCTGTCGCTGCGCGAACAGGTGGTTTTTGGCGCCGAAAATCTGGTGCAGGCGCTGCGCGACCTCGTCGATCGCAATCCGGTCAAGGAAGCGGCGATTATTTCGACCTGCAACCGCACCGAGATCTATTGCCGCACCAATGAGCCGCGGCAGGCGATGCACTGGCTGGCGGAATTCCATCGTCTCAAGGACCAGCACCTCGAGCCGCATCTCTACAAGCTGCCGCAGGCGCGCGCGGTCAAACACGCGTTCCGGGTGGCGAGCGGCCTCGATTCGATGGTGCTCGGCGAAGCGCAGATTCTGGGTCAGTTCAAAAATGCGGTGCGCACCGCCGAATCGGCCGGCACGCTGGGTCTGCTGCTGAACAAATTGTTCCAGCGCACCTTTTCGGTGGCCAAGGCGGTGCGTTCGGAAACCGAGATTGGCGCCAGCACGGTGTCGATGGCGGCTGCCGCGGTGCGCCTCGCCGAACGCATTTACCCGAGCATTTCCGAGCAGAACGTACTGTTCGTCGGCGCCGGCGAAATGATCGAACTGACGGCGACCCACTTTGCCGCGCGCCATCCGCGCAACGCCACCTTTGCCAACCGCACGCTGGAGCGCGCGCAGCATCTGGCCGATCGCTTCCAGGGTCGCACCATCACCTTCAACGAATTGTCGTCGCAGCTCGCCAGCCACGACATCATCGTCACCTGCACGGCGAGCATGCTGCCGATCATCGGCAAGGGCCTGATCGAATCCGCGCTGCGCGCGCGCAAACGCCGGCCGATTCTGATCATCGATCTGGCGGTGCCGCGCGACGTCGAGGCCGAGGTCGGCGAACTCGACGATATTTTTCTCTATACCGTGGACGATCTCGGCAAGCTCGCGCGCGAGGGGCTCGATCTGCGCGAATCGGCGGTGGCGCAGGCCGAGGCCATCATCGAAACCCAGGTCGGCGATTTCATGCAGTGGCTCGACAACCGCAAGCTGGTGCCCGTGATCCGCGAGCTGCGCGACGACGCCGAGCGCATGCGCCGGCGCGAACTCGAGCGCGCGCTGCGCCACATTCATCACGGCGACGACGCGGCGCAGGTGCTCGAACAGCTCTCCCACGCGCTGACCAACAAATTCCTGCATGCGCCGACGCACGCCCTCAACCATGCCAGCGAGGCCGACCGCGAGGAACTGGTCGACATGCTGCGCCGTGTGCATCAATTGAAGCACACGGAATGAAGCAAAGCATCGCTGCCAAGCTCGCGCAACTGACACTGCGTCTCGAAGAACTCAACGGCCTGCTTAGCGCCGAAGGCGTCACCGCCAACCTCGACACCTACCGCAAGCTCTCGCGCGAACACGCCGAGATCGAGCCGGTGGTCGAGCTCTACAAAAGCTACCGCAAGGGCGAGGGCGACATCGCCGCCGCCGAGGAAATGGCGGCTGACCCGTCGATGCGCGAATTTGCCGAGGCCGAAATCAAGGAGACGCGCGAGCGGCTGGGCGAACTCGAAAAGCGCCTGCAGACCGAACTGCTGCCGAAAGATCCCAACGACGAGCGCAACATCTTTCTCGAAATCCGCGCCGGCACCGGCGGCGACGAGTCGGCGCTGTTTTCGGCTGACCTCTTCCGCATGTACACGCGCTACGCCGAGCGCAAGAAATGGCAGGTCGAGATCATGTCGCAGAGCCAGAGCGAACTCGGCGGCTACAAGGAAATCATCGCGCGCATTGCCGGGCAGGGCGCTTATTCGAAACTCAAGTTCGAATCCGGCGGGCATCGCGTGCAGCGCGTGCCGGCCACCGAAACCCAGGGCCGCATTCATACCTCGGCATGCACGGTCGCGGTGCTGCCGGAAGTCGATGCAGTGGCCGATGTCGTGCTCAATCCGGCCGAGATGCGCATCGATACCTTCCGCGCCTCGGGTGCGGGCGGCCAGCACATCAACAAGACCGACTCGGCGATCCGCATCACGCATCTGCCGACCGGCATCGTGGTCGAATGCCAGGACGACCGCTCGCAGCACAAGAACAAGGCGCGCGCGCTCGCCGTGCTCGCTGCGCGCATCAAGGACCAGCAGGTGCGCGAGCAGAATCAGAAGACCGCCGCCGAACGCAAATCGCTGATCGGCAGCGGCGACCGTTCCGAACGCATCCGCACCTACAATTTTCCGCAGGGCCGCGTCACCGATCACCGCATCAACCTCACCCTCTACAAAATCGCCGCCATCATGGACGGCGATCTCGACGAACTCACCGGCGCGCTCGCCGCCGAGCATCAGGCCGAGCAGCTGGCGGCGCTCGGCGAAGAAACGCAGGCAGCGTAACGCACCGCCTGCGGGCGCGGCAGCAATCCGGATGACGGCAACCATTGCACAGGCGTTGGCCGCCAGCGCGCTCGATGCGGGCGAAGCGCGTGTGCTGATGCGCCACGCGCTGGGTGTCGATGCTGCCTACCTGATTGCGCATGGTGATGAAGCGCTCACATCCGCGCATAGCACCGCATTCGATGCGCTGGTTGCGCGGCGCGCGGCAGGCGAACCGGTGGCTTACATCACGGGTGTGCGCGAATTTTTCAGTCTTGAGTTCGCGGTCACGCCGGCGGTGTTGATTCCGCGGCCGGAAACCGAACTGCTGGTCGAATGGGCGCTGGAAAAAATATTGCCGTCCGCACAGGCGCGCGTGCTCGACCTCGGCACCGGCAGCGGAAGTATCGCGATCAGCATCGCGCATGAACGACCGCGTGCGCAGGTCGCGGCGGTCGATTGCAGCGATGCGGCGCTCGCGCTCGCCAGCGCCAATGCGCGGCGGCACAGACTCGCCAACGTGGCATTCATGTCGAGCGACTGGTTTTCCGCGCTCGCCGGCCGGCGCTTCGACTGCATCGTTGCCAACCCGCCGTACATCGCCGCCGGCGACGCGCATCTCGCGCGGGGCGATCTGCGTTTCGAACCGGCAGCTGCCTTGGCTTCGGGCAGCGACGGGCTTGATGCAATCCGCTTGATTGTGGCGGCGGCGCCGCAATATCTCAGCGCTGGCGGCTGGATCGCATTCGAGCATGGCTACGATCAGGCGCAGCGCTGCCGGCGTTTGTTGCAGGATGCCGGTTTCACGCAGGTGTTTTCGCGCGCCGATCTCGCCGGGATCGAACGCGTCAGCGGCGGTCGTCTTGACGCAACGGAAGTCAAAAGCTAGAATACCGTATCAATTTGGTCGGGTATAGCTGTTTGGCAGTCCCGACGCTGTTTTCTCGAATATCAGGAGCCCGCATGAGCACGCAAGATTTGATCAAGGAACAGGTAACCAAGAACAAAGTGGTGCTGTACATGAAAGGCACGCCGGACTTTCCGCAGTGCGGATTCTCGGCCAACGCAATCAACATTCTCCAGCAGTGCGGCGTCAAGGACATGTTCACTGTCAATGTGCTGGAAAATCCGGAAATCCGTCAGGGCATCAAGCAATTCGCCAACTGGCCGACCATTCCGCAACTCTATATCAACGGCGAGTTCATCGGCGGCTCCGATATCGTCACCGAAATGTACCAAAACGGCGAGCTGCAAACGCTGTTGAAGTGACGATCGGTATCGAAGAAAAAGGGGGCCTTGGCCCCCTTTTTTATTGTCCGTCGTTCAATGATGCGCGACGACGTTGTAGCCGTATTGCAGCAGCAGCGCCAGCGCGATCACCAGCAGCGAACGCTTGACCCACACGCGATAGGTTTCGGCGTGGATGCGGCCGCGTATGCGCGCGCCGATGAACACGCCGCCGATTGCAAACAGCACCAGCGGCAGCGTCGCGATCCATTGCGCTGCGCCGACGCCGCCGCGCAATGTCAGCACGCTGAACTGGGTGGTCTTGCCGATGAAAAAGCAGATTTGCAGCGCCGGCACCAGCATTGCGGGCGCGAGCCCGAGCGCGAGGTAATAAATGATCAGCGGCGGTGCCGCCACATTGGCGGTGCCTTCGAACAGGCCGGCTGCGGCGCCTGCGAGCGGCGCGAAGGCGCGTTCATGGCGGCGGATCAGCGGCCACTCGCCGCGCGAAATGCGGTCGAGGTTGAGATACAGCAGGATGATTGCGGCCAGCAGCAGTTGATACGGAAATGCCGGCGCGGCAACGAACACCGATGTGCCGATGAGCGCGCCGCAGAACGCGTAGACCGGCATCAGCCAGAACCGCCGCAGCACCGGTTTCAACGGACCGCAGGTCAACAGCGTGGCGATGGTGGTCGCGAGTGTCGGCAGCAGGATGGTGATCACCGCCGTGCGCATGTCGGCGACCATCGCCACCATCGGCGTGGCGAGAAAGGGAAAGCCGAAACCCAGCGTGCCCTGAATCAGGCCGGCCAGCGAGACGGCGAGCACGATCCACAGAATGACGCCGGTCGAAATCGTTTCGAAACCGAACATCAATTACTTCGCGAGCGCCATGCGCGCGACTTCCGCGATGTGCAAAGCGCGGCGTTCGCCGGTCTGCGCGATCTGCTCGCGGCAGCTGTAGCCGTTGGTGATGATAAGCGTGTCGGCATTTGCCGCGCGCACCGCCGGCAGCAGGCCGCCCTTTTCGCCGGCGCGGATCGATACTTCGTAGTGTTCCGGCTTGAAGCCGAAGGACCCGGCCATGCCACAGCAGCCGGCATCGAGCAGTTTGAAATCGACTCCGAGTTTTCTCAGCAGGGCCGTTTCGCTGTTCATGCCGAACAGCGATTTCTGATGACAATGGCCGTGCACGATCGCTTTGACATTGAGCGCGCGCGGCTGCCAGCCGGTTTGCAACAGGAAGTCGCTGAACAGCACGGCCTGCTTTGACAGCCTCGCGGCCGCCGCCTCGTCCGGAAAGAGATTCAGCAGTTCGTCCTTGAAAGTGCCGAGGCAGGCCGGTTCGAGGCCGATGACCGGCGTGCCAGCTTCGATATCATCGGCGAGTGCGGCGAGGATGTCGCGCAACTGTGCTTTCGCGCGATCAAGCAGACCGAAATCGTAGAGCGGTCGCCCGCAACACAGCCCGCGTTGTGGAATGACCACTGCGCAGCCGGCGGCTTCAAGCACCTCGACTGCGGCGATGGCGACGGCGGGATTGAAATGATTGCTGAAGGTATCGGCCCACAGCAGAACGCGACGACCGCCGGGTTTCGGCGCGCGCGTTTCGAACCACCGGCGAAAGGTTTGCGTCGCAAACGCCGGCATCGAACGTTGCGGCGCGACGCCGGCGAGTTTTTTCGCCAGCGCGTTGAGCAACGGCGTCTGCGTGAAAAAATTCGCCACCTGCGGCGCGTGTTCGGCGAGCGCAGCCCATTTTTGAATCAGGCCCATGCTGAAGGCCTGGCGCGGGCGCGGTCTGTCTTCGTAATAGTGCGAGAGAAATTCCGCCTTGTAGCTCGCCAGATCGGTGTGCGTCGGACAGTCGCTGCGGCAGCCTTTGCAGGCGAAACAGAGATCAAGCGCTTCGCGCACCGCATCGCTTTTCCATGCCTCGGTGATGACCTCGCCGCGCAGCATTTCCTGCAAGAGGCGCGCGCGGCCGCGCGTCGAGTTGCGCTCGTCGCCGGTGGCGCGGTAACTCGGGCACATCGTGCCGCCCTGTTGCGCGCGGCATTTGCCCATGCCCACACAACGTTCGAGTGCGCGCGTAAAGCCCTTGCCTTCAGGCGCGTGAAAGGCAAAACGCGTTGCCGGTTGCGCCGGCCGGTAGTCGGGGCCGAGGCGCAGATTCTCGTCGATGCGATAAGCGTTGATAACCTTGCCCGGATTCATGCGGCCGCGCGGATCCCAGATGCGCTTGAATTCGCGAAAAGCCTGCATCAACTCTTCGCCGTACATGATCGGCAAAAACTCCGCTTTGGCCTGACCGTCGCCGTGTTCGCCCGACAGCGAGCCGCCGTATTTGACGACGAGCTCGGATGCATTGCGGATGAACTCGCGCCACTTGGCGATACCTTCGCGGCTACGCAGATCGAATGTGATGCGCGCGTGGATGCAGCCGTCGCCGAAGTGGCCGTAGAGCGAGGTCTGATAGCCGAAGCGATCGACCAGCGCCTGGAATTCGCGCAGGTAATGACCGAGGCGCAAAGGATCGACCGCCGCGTCCTCCCAGCCGACATTCGGATCGCTGCCGTGACCTTCGAGCGCCAACGCGGTGGCCGAGGCGCCGGTTTCACGGATGTTCCAGATCGGCTCCTGCTCGGCGGGATCGATCACCAGCCAATGACTCGGCGCCGCGTCGCGGCCGGCGTAATGCGCGATCAGTGTGTTGGCTTGCGTCACCGCGGCGTCCACCGTATCGGCGCCGAACTCGATCATGATCCACGCACGACCGGCGGGCAGTTTGGCGATGTCGGCAAGTTTCAGGCCGCGATCCTGCAGGCCGCCGATGATGCGGTAATCGAGGCCCTCGGTGGCGATCGGTCCGAACGGCAGGATTTCGGGCACGGCGTCGCCGGCGACATAGATGTCGGGGAAACCCAGCACCAGCATCACGCGTTTGGCCGGGCTGTGCACAAGTGTTGTTTTGGCCTGCAGCGTCAGCGCGCAGGTGCCTTCGGTACCGACCAGTGCGCGCGCGACATTGAAGCCGTTTTCGGGCAGCAGTTGATCGAGGTTGTAACCGGAGACGCGGCGTTTGAGTTTCGGGTAACGCGCGCGCACGAGATCGGCGTATTTGTCGCGCAGAGTCTTCAACGCGGCGTAGATTTCGCCGCGCCGGCCGCCGGCGGCAATGATGTCGGCAAGTTCCTGTTCGGAGGTCGGACCTACCCGCAGGCGCAGGCCATCGTAGGTCAGGATTTCCAGCGCTTCGATGTTCTCAACGGTTTTGCCCGCCATCACCGAATGTGCGCCGCAGGAATTGTTGCCGATCATGCCGCCCAGCGTGCAGCGGCTGTGCGTGGCCGGGTCGGGACCGAAGGTGAGGCCGTGTTGTTCGGCGGCGTCGCGCAGCGCGTCGCAAACGACGCCGGGTTCGACGGTGGCAATGCGCGCCTGCGGATCAACGGCAAGCACGCGGTTCATGTATTTCGAGGTATCGATGACAATGGCGACATTGACGCATTGGCCGTTCTGCGAGGTGCCGCCGCCGCGCATCAGCAGCGGCACGTCAAAGCGCCGGCAGACTTCGAGCGCGGCGACGATGTCATCGACATCACGCGGCAGCACCACACCGATTGGCACCTGACGGTAGTTTGAGGCGTCGCTGGCATAGAGTGCACGGCTGCCGTTGTCGAAGCGCACTTCGCCGCGGATGCGCGCGGCGAGTTCCTTTTCGAGGCTTGGCAGATCGATCTTCAGCGGCGCGCGCAGGGGGGCATTCATGGCGTCATTCTAACGGTTGCCGCCAGGCCTCACCGCCGCAGCCGGCGGCCATTTGTCTTGCCCCGGGTATTCCAATAGGATAGTCCGCGCACGCCATCCGATCGGAGAACACATGAGTGAGATGAATCCATATCAGCCGCCGGCACCGCTGCCAGGCGAAGCGACCGCCGAACCCGCCGGCGCTGGCGCCGGCCAATTCAGCGCAACCGGGCGTTCGCTCGACGCCGGGCGCGGTTGGACATGGATCGCAGCGGCGTTCGGCCTGTTCATGAAGCAGCCCGGATTATGGGTGCTGCTGTTCATTATTTATTTCGCCTGTTCGATTGTGCTCGGCCTGATTCCGCTGCTCGGCGGCATTGCCAACATGCTGTTGTATCCGGTGTTCGGTGCCGGCTTCATGGCGATGTGCCGCACGCTCGACAATGGCGGCAGTGCCGAGGTTGCAACCCTGTTCACGGGATTCAAGGAAAAAACCAGCGACCTGATGGTGCTCGGCATGCTGGTGCTCGCCGGCATCGTCGTCATGGTGGTGCCGGCGGTGCTGATCGCCGGCGGCGCCGGCGTGGTCGCCGCCCTGAAAGGCGGCACTGCCGCGGTGATGGCTTTGGGCATGTCGGTGGTGCTGGTGCTGCTGGTGATGCTGGCGGTCAGCATTCCGCTGTATATGGCGCTGTGGTTCGCCGCGCCGCTGGTGCTGTTTCACGGCTTGAAGCCCGGCGCCGCGCTGAAGGCGAGTTTTTTCGGTTGCCTGAAGAACATGCTGCCGTTTCTGCTCTACAGCATCGTCGCACTGGTGTTGTGCGTGGTCGCAGTGATCCCGTTCGGACTCGGTTATCTGGTGCTGGTGCCGGTATTGATCGCGTCGGTCTACACCGCCTACCGCGACATTTATTTCACCGCCTGAGCCGGCTTGCGACGAGCGGCCGTCGCCGCTGCGTCGCGCTCGCTATCGAGCAGGCGGCGCTTGCGCGCAATGCCCCAGCGATAACCGGCGAGTGCGCCATCCTTGCGCACGGCACGATGGCAGGGAATCACCAGTGCGACCGGATTGGTGGCGATGGCGCGCGCCACCGCGCGCACGGCCGACGGCGCGCCGGCCGTGGCTGCGATCTCGCTGTAGCTGCGCGTTTCGCCGTAGGGGATGCCGCGCAGAATGTTCCACACCTTGCGCTGAAACGCGGTGGCGCGGATGTCGAGCGGCAGCGTCAGATCGGGATTGCCGCCGTCGAGGTAACGCTGGAGCTTTTGCCGATAATTTTTCAGCAGGCGATCATCGCGCCGGCAGGCGGCGGCGGCGAATTCGTCGCGCAATTCGCGTTCGAGCGCGCGCGCACTGGCGCCCAGGCTGATCTTGCAGAGTCCGCGCGCGCTCGCTGCGATCAGCACCTGACCCAGCGGGGAATCGAACACCGTATAGGCGATGTCGAGTGTCGCGCCGCGCTTGCGGTAATGCGCCGGCGTCATGCCGAGCAGCGCGGCTTTTTCATACAGCCGGCTGCTTGAGCCGAAACCGGCGGCGAAGGTCGCATCGGCGAGCGAACCGCCGGCGCGGGCGTGGCGCTTGAACGCATCAAGGCGGCAGGTTTCCTGGAATTCGCGCGGCGAAACGCCGACGATCTGCTTGAAGCGGCGCTGCAGGTGATACGGACTCCATCCGGCCACTCGGCCGAGTTCGGCCAGCGTCAGCGTCTGCGCGGCATGCGCGGCAATATGTTTGCATAGCGCGACAATGGCGCTGCGCAGGCGTTCGTGGTCGTCATCGTTCATGAGGCCGCATGCTACGCCGGCCGGCGACGGCGATCTATCCGATTCTTGCGCGGCGTTTTCGCGCGCGCCTCAGCGCAATGTCTTGCGCGCCTTGGCGATGGCGGCCTTGACCCGCGCCGGCGCAGTACCGCCGATGTGGCTGCGCGCCTTAAGCGAACCTTCAAGCGTCAGCGCAGCAAACACGTCTTTTTCGACGAGCGAAGAGAATTGCTGCAGTTCGGCAAGTTTGAGATCCGACAAATCGCAACCTCGGCCTTCGGCAAACTTGACCGCCTGCGCAACCGCCTCATGTGCTTCGCGGAAGGGCAGACCTTTTTTCACCAGATAATCGGCCAGATCGGTGGCGGTGGCAAAGCCCTCAAGCGCGGCCTTGCGCATGGCCTCGGCGTTGACCTTGATGCCGCCGATCATGTCGGCGAACACGCGCAGGCTCGTCACCAGCGTGTCGACGGTATCGAACAGCGGTTCCTTGTCTTCCTGATTGTCCTTGTTGTACGCCAGCGGCTGGCCCTTCATCAGAGTCAGCAGGGCGACCAGGTGGCCGTTGACGCGACCGGTCTTGCCGCGGATCAACTCGGGCACGTCGGGATTTTTTTTCTGCGGCATGATCGACGAGCCGGTACAGAAGCGGTCGGCGAGATCGACAAACGCGAAGCGCGGATTCATCCAGATGATGAGTTCCTCGCAGAAGCGCGACAAATGGGTCATTGCGAGCGCGGCGGCGGCGCAGAATTCGATCGCGAAATCGCGGTCGGACACGGCGTCGAGCGAATTTTCGCAAACGCCGTCGAAGCCGAGCTCCTTCGCCACCATCTGGCGGTCAATCGGAAACGAAGTGCCGGCGAGCGCGGCGCTGCCCAGCGGCAGCCGGTTGACGCGTTTGCGGCAGTCGGCGAAACGCTGGCCGTCGCGCGCGAGCATTTCGTAATAGGCCATCAGGTGGTGCGCGTACGACACCGGCTGCGCCACCTGCATATGCGTGAAGCCCGGCATGATGGTGTCGGTGTTGGCATCGGCGAGGTCAAGCAGGGCGCGTTGCACCGCCTGCACCAGATCGACGATGTCGTCGATCGCCGCGCGCAGATACAGGCGCACGTCGGTGGCAACCTGATCGTTGCGCGAGCGCGCGGTGTGCAGGCGTTTGCCGGCGTCGCCGACCAGTGCAGTGAGGTGTTTTTCGATGTTGAGGTGAACGTCCTCGGCGTCGAGCGACCATGCAAAGCTGCCGGCGCGAATTTCACCGCGGATCTGGCCGAGGCCCTTTTCAATCGCGGCGAGATCGTCGGCATTGATAATGCCGCAGGCATTGAGCATGCGCGCGTGTGCGAGCGAACCTTCGATGTCGAATTCGGCGAGACGGCGGTCGAAATCGACCGAGGCGGTGAAGCGTTTGACGAGTTCGGAGACCGGCTCGCTGAAGCGTCCCGACCACAGCGCCGCGTCTTTTGTTTTCTCTTGCGCCACCTGTCCTGCTCTCACATAATCAAACGATGAGTATAAATCAAAACGCCAACGCGGGCGCCCTGCCGAACTTCCGCAACCTCGGGATTCTGCTGCGCATTCTGGTGATCGTCGATGGCATCTGTCTGGCCGCGGCGCTGCTTGAAACGAGCGACCCGCTGCCGCTGATGGAGGTGCTGGTCGATATGTCGGCGCAGGTGCAGCCGGTGCTGCTGCTGAGTTTGCTGGTGCTGGCCGGCGCCAATGACATTCTGCACCAGCTCAGCTACTCGCGGGCGATCACGGCGCTGGTTGCGATTGAGCTGGCGGTCGCCGCGGCGATGTATTTGCTCGGCCACCAGGTGTTCAATGCCAGCGGTGCGCTCGAGCGTTACTGTCTTTTTACGTTGCTGGTGACCGGCGTGCTGATCGGATATTTCGATCTGCGCGGCCGCGCCTTGTCGCCGGCGCTGACCGAGGCGCGGCTGCAGGCGCTGCAGGCGCGCATCCGGCCGCACTTTCTGTTCAACAGCATCAACGCCGTGCTCTCGCTGATGCGGCAGGATCCGCGCCGCGCCGAGCAGGTGATCGAGGATCTGGCCGAGATGTTCCGCGTGCTGATGGCCGACAACCGCCAGTTGACGCCGTTCTCGCAGGAGATCGAACTGGCCAAACAGTATCTCAACATCGAACAGCTGCGCCTCGGCGATCGGCTGCGCGTGGAATGGGACGCTGACGGTTTTCCGGGCGAGGCGCTGATTCCGCCGCTGGTGCTGCAGCCGCTGCTGGAAAACGCCGTTTATCACGGCATCGAGCCGCGCGTCGAGCCGGGCACCGTCACCATCCGGCTGCGTCGCGAGGGCGACCGCGTTGAGGTCATGTTGCGCAATCCTTACCGGCCCGAAAACGATCACCACGAAGGCAACCGCATGGCGCTGGCCAACATCCGCGAGCGCCTGGCATTGCATTTTGATGCCGAAGCGAGTATCAAAACGGTCGCGGGAGCCGACAGCTACGAGGTGCATATCGTGATGCCTTTTGTGACTGGGCGCGTATGAAGCGACGCGCCAATAGCTTTTACGGTACGCGCTTGACGCCGCGCGCAAAAATTATGATCGGGCGCGCATGAGCGATCTGCAACCGCTGCGCGTGCTGGTGGTCGATGACGAGGCGCCGGCGCGCAACCGTCTGCGCGATTTGCTGGGTGACTGCGCGCTGAAAATTCCGCTCGAAATCGCCGGCGAGGCCGATAACGGCCGCCACGCGCTCGAATTGATTCCGGCGGTGAATGCCGACGTCGTGTTGCTCGACATCCGCATGCCGGAAATCGACGGCATCGAGGTTGCGCAGCATCTGCAAAAACTCACCGAGCCGCCGGCGGTCATTTTCACCACCGCCTACGACGCCTATGCGCTGAAGGCTTTCGAGGTGCACGCGATCGACTACCTGTTGAAGCCGATCCGTCTGGCGCGCCTGCTTGAGGCGCTGACGCGCGCGCGCGCCATGGCGCCGATCCGCCCCGACGTGCTGCAGGAACTGCGGCGGGATGCGCGCTCGCACCTGTCGGTCAACGAGCGCGGACGCATTCATCTGATTCCGCTCGCCGACGTGCTGTTCCTCAAGGCCGAGCTCAAGTATGTGACGGTGCGCACCGCCGAGCGCGAGTTCCTGCTTGAAGAGTCGCTGGCCAAGCTGGAGCAGGAATTCTTCGGCCGCTTCGTGCGCATTCATCGCAACTGCCTGGTCGCGAAAGAAGCGATCCGCGGCTTCGAACGCGGTGTCGGTGTCGATGCCGATGGCGACGGCGAGGGCGGCTGGTCGGTGGTGCTGAATCACGTTGTCGAGAAACTGCCGGTGAGCCGGCGGCAACAGCACATCGTGCGCGAATTCGGGAGGATCCTATGACACGCAAACTGCTGTTATTGGCACTGGCTCTGCTGGCCGCACCGGCGGCGGCAGCCGACGAAACCTTCGGCCTGCTCGACATCACGCTGGGTGCCAGCTACGGCCGGCTCGAGCGCGATCTTGATTTTCGCGACATCACGACCTCGCTGGCGCAGATGACCGGCACCACGCCGGATCTCGGCAGGCGCGGCTATGGCTGCATGCGCCGCGACGATGCGCAAGCCGATATCGGCTGCGTCTCGCATGTCGAGAAATTCGACGGCATCGCCACGCGCGAAATCCGCCTGAATTTTCTCGCCGGCCGGCTCTATCAGTTTTCGATGAGTGCCGAGATGCAGTACTACGATGCGGTGCTCGCCCAATTAAGTGCTCGCAACGGCGCGCCGACGGTGGCGGACGATGCCGCGCGCTGGCAGAACGGTTCGGGCCGGATTACCGCTTACCGCGGCAAGGATCTGGTGTTCGTCAATTTCGAACTGGCCGGTTATGCCGAGGCGGTCCAGCGCAAACGCGACGGCACCAGCCTCGAGTGCAATTGACGCCGCTGCCGTTCAGCGCTGGCGCAGGGCGATGCGCCCGGCGTCGATTGCCTGTTCGAGATAGAGATTGTAGAAGTCGTTTGAACTCAGGCCGATGATCGGTTCGGCCAGCGGCTTGCCCTGCGCATCCACCACCAGCACCGTCGGCACCGAACGCACATCGTATCTGCGCGCGAATTCGTCGTGGGTGGTCGGATTGCCTTCGAAATCGCGCACCAGCGTGCGCGCGTCGGCCGTGATGATTTCGCGCATGATGACCTTGCCGCCGTAGCTCTGGCTGACGTGCATCGGCTCGAGGTGTTCTTTCTTGGCGCGCGCACAGTAGGGGCAATCGGGTCGCGTGAACACCAGCATGATCGGCATTTTGCGCGCCGCCGACAGTTTGCCGATCGCGACAAAATCGTCGGCAACGTCGAGCGGCGGAAACGGCTGGGCAAACGACGGGCTGCCTGCGCATGCTAGAATGGCCGCCAGCAGACCGAGTAATTGCAGGATATTTTTCACCGTCAGTCTCCGCCGTAAAAACGCCGCCCGAGTCCTGTCACCAACATCCCGCCATGCCAGCGCCCGCCCGTCTTGTCATCGCATCGCGCGAAAGCGCACTGGCAATGTGGCAGGCGCGCAACGTGCAGGCGCGACTCGCCGCATTATATCCGCAAAGCACCGTCACCATTCTCGGCATGACCACGATGGGCGACCGCATTCTGGACAAGGCGCTCGACAAAATCGGCGGCAAGGGGCTGTTCGTCAAGGAACTCGAGGAAGCGCTGGCCGACGGCCGCGCCGATCTCGCGGTGCATTCGATGAAGGACGTGCCGATGGTGCTGCCCGACGGTTTTGCGATGGCGGCGATCAGCGAGCGCGAGGATCCGCGCGACGCTTTCGTCTCCAACCGTTACAAGGGGCTTGCCGAACTGCCGCCGGGCAGCGTGGTCGGCACGTCGAGCCAGCGCCGCGAAAGCCAGTTGCGCGCGCGTTATCCGCAGCTGGTGGTCGAGCCCCTGCGCGGCAATCTGCAGACGCGTTTGCGCAAGCTCGATGACGGCGCCTACGCGGCGATCATTCTCGCCGCCGCCGGCCTCAAGCGGCTCGGCCTCGCCGACCGCATCGCCGCCGTGCTGCCGCCCGAACAAAGCCTGCCGGCGCCGGGGCAGGGTGCGCTCGGCATCGAATGCCGCGCCGACCGCGCCGACCTGATCGAACTGCTCGGTGTGATGAACCACCCGTCCACCGCCGCCTGCGTGCGCGCCGAGCGTGCGGTCAGCCGCGCGTTGTCGGGCAGCTGCCAGCTGCCGCTCGGCGCCTATGCGCAAAACGAAGGTGACCAGCTGCGCCTGCGCGGTTTTGTCGCGCGGCGCGACGGTTCGCAAATCCTCAGTGAGGAACTGACCGGCAGTGCCGCCGATCCGGAGGCGCTCGGCGACGAACTCGCGCGGCGCCTCAGGGCGCAGGGCGCGACGGAGATTCTGGCTTCGCTGACGCCATGACGGATGCCGCGCGCGGGGCGCTCGCGGGCAAAGGCATCGTCGTCACGCGTCCGCTGCATCAAAGCGATTCGCTCGCCGCGCGACTGCATGCGGCCGGCGCGCGCACCATCGTGTTTCCGACCATCGCGATCGGGCCGCCAGCCGATTTGCCGGCGCTCGCTGCCGTGATCGACCGCCTCGAGCAATACGATCTCGCGATATTCATCAGTCCGAATGCCGCGCGCGAGGCCATGCGCGCGATCACGGCGCGGCGCTCCTGGCCGGCGAAAGTGGCGGTTGCGACGATTGGCCGCGGCGGCGAACGCGAACTCGCGCGACACGGCCTGAACGACGTGATTGCGCCGGCGCGTTTCGACAGCGAAGGCCTGCTTGAATTGCCGGCGCTGCGGGCGGTCGCCGGCAAACGCATCGTAATTTTCCGCGGCGACGGCGGCCGCGAATTGCTGGCCGAAACGCTGCGCGCGCGCGGCGCGCTGGTCGAATATGCGGCCTGTTATCAACGCAGTTTGCCGGACGCCGATGCGGCGCCGTTGTTGGCGGCGTGGACGCGCGGCGAAATCGATGCGGTCACCGTGAGCAGCAGCGAAGGGCTGCACAATTTGCAGACCCTGATCGGCGAAGCCGGTCGCGCGTATCTGTCCAACACGCCGCTGTTCGTGCCGCACCCGCGGATTGAACGTGCCGCGCGGGAAGGCGGCCTTGCGCATGTTCACCTGACGGCGCAGGGCGACGATGGCCTTTTCGACGGTTTGTGCGCCCGGTTTGCCGCCGCCGGCTGACGGCGCTTGTTTACACCACCCCGGTCACTGTTTACAGTCCGCTTCATGACAACACATGCACCCACCGATCCCGACGAGCCCGCCGCTTCGCCCACACGACCGGCGGCGCGGCCGTGGTTTCTGCAACCCGTGATCGCAGTGGTATCGGTTGCTGCGGTGTTGCTCGCGCTGCAGTGGTTCGACAGCCATCGGCAGATGAGCGCGCTGCAAAGCGAACTGTCGCAGCGCTTGAGTGCCGCCGATGCCGAAAACCGCGGCACTGCTGAGCAGGCCGGCGCGGCGGCGCGCGACTTGGAGACGCGCCTGGCCGCGCTTGAAGCCCGTTTCCAGGAATCATCGCGCAGCCGCGACGACGCGCTGATTACCGAAATCGAGCAGACACTGCTGCTGGCGGGCCAGCAATTGCAGCTGGCGGGCAATCCGCGCGCCGCGCTCGCGGTCCTGCAAACGCTGGACACGCGGCTCGCCGGTGCGGATCCGGCGTTCGGCGCGCTGCGCAAGGCGGTCGCGCGCGATGTTGAGCGCCTGAAGGCCGCGCCGCAGATCGATATTGCGGCGTTCGCCGCGCGGCTTGATGAGGTGGCCGCGACGATCGACGGCCTGCCATTGATGACGGAGCCGCGTTCACCGGAAACCGCCGCCGCACGCAAGACCGCGCCGGCGGACGGCAACGCGTGGACCCGGCTGGCGCGCGAGTTCTGGCACGATCTCAGCGACCTCCTGCGTATTCAACGCATCGATGCGGTCGATGCCGTGCCGCTGGCGCCCTCGCAGGCCTACTTTCTGCGCGAGACCCTGCGCCTGCGCCTGCTCGGTGCGCGCGTCGCCCTGCTCGCGCGCAACGACAAAAGTTATCGCGCCGATCTGAAGGCGGCGCGCGACTGGCTGACACGGTATTTCGACGCGCGCAGCGAAAGTGTGGCGGCCGCGCTGGCGACGGTGCGCCAGTTGCAGGAACATGCGGCGGGCATCGATCCGCTCGATCTCGCCGGCAGCCTCGACGCCGTGCGCGCATTGCGCGCGCGGCGCTGAAAGCGCGCTCATGCGCTGGGTGTTCTGGATTCTGGGCCTGTTTGCGCTGGCGGTGGCGGTGGCGCTGGGCCTGCGCTACAACACCGGCTATGTATTGCTGGTGTCGCCGCCCTATCGGGTCGAGCTTTCACTCAATCTGTTCGCGCTGATCTGCCTCGGCGCGTTCGCCGTTGCCTACCTGATACTGCGCTTCGTGCTGGGCGCGCTCGCATTGCCGGCGCGGGTGCGCGAATACCGCGCGCGCCGCAGCCGCGATGACGCGCGCAGCGCATTGCTCGACGCCCTGCGCGCGTTTTTCGAAGGTCGTTACGGCCGCGCCGAAAAGGCGGCGGCGGCGGCGATCGAATCCGATGAGATGCCCGCACTCGGCGCCGTGCTGGCGGCTCGCGCCGCGCACGAACTGCGACGCTACGAACAGCGCGACAACTATCTGGCGCAAGCCGGCGAACGCGCACCCGGCGACGTCGCGCTGCGCGTGATTGCGGAGGCCGGCATGCATCTCGAGCAGCGGCGTTTCCAGGAAGCGCTGCTGGCGCTGAAGGCCCTGCCCGAAAAACATACTGCGGGTTTGCGTCTCGAGTTGCGCGCGCAGCAACAGGCGAAAAACTGGGAGCAGACGCTGCCGCTGATCGACCAGTTGACGCGGCGCGGCGTATTCGATGCCGCGCAGGCCGCGCAGCTGCGGCGCTACGCGCAGATCGAAAACCTCAAACGCAAGTCGCTTGATCACCATGCTTTGCAGGAACACTGGCAGAAGATTCCGGCCGAACAGCGCCGCGATCCCAGGGTGGCGGCGGCGGGGGCGCAGTGCTTCGCCGCGCTGGGCGGCGGTGACGAAGCCTGCCGCATCATCGAGAACGCGCTCGAGCAGGAGTGGGATTCTGAACTGGTCGGCTGTTATGCCGAATGCGGCGGCGCGGTGGTGCGGCGGATCGAGCGCGCGGAGAAATGGCTGGCGGCCAACCCGCGCGACAGCGTGCTGCTGCTGACGCTGGGGCGGCTGTGCGCGCAGCAGGAACTGTGGGGCAAGGCGCAGAGTTATCTCGACGCCAGCGTTGCCGTCGAGCCGACCTATTCGGCCCATCTTGCGCTGGCTGAATTGCACGATCAGCTCGGGCACGCCGATGCGGCGCGGCGGCACTATCGCGAAAGCCTCGAACTCGCGGTCGCGCAACTCAAGCAGTTGACGGGCGGACGCCGCCGCACGCCGCTCTAGCGGCGGCTAGGCCGCTGGGGTAGCCGGCGTAAAGGCGTCGGAGAAAAATTCCTCTTCAGGCAACCCGCACTGCGTGGTGAAATCACGGCGCGCGGATTCGACCATCACCGGCACGCCGCAGGCGTAGACCTGGCAGCCGCTCATGTCGGCGATGTCCTTCATCACGGCCTGATGAACGAGGCCGCTGCGTCCGCTCCAGTGGTCCTCGGCGTGCGGTTCCGACAGCACCGGAACATATTTGAAATTGTTGTGTTCGTGCGCCCAGCGCTCGGCGAGGTCGTTGAGATAAAGGTCGGCGCGCGTGCGCGCCCCCCAATACAAAATCAGCGGCCGCGCGCAATGCGCATGAAACGCGTGTTCGACCAGCGCCTTGATCGGCGCGAAGCCGGTGCCGCTGGCGAGCAGGATCGCCGGCTTCTCGCTGTTCTCACGCAGATAAAAGGTGCCAAGCGGGCCTTCGAAGCGCAGGATGTCGCGCTCTTTCATTTTGGTGAAGACATGGGTCGAGAACGGTCCGCCGTAGTTGCGCATATGCAGTTGCAGCAAGGCGTCATCGTGCGGTGCATTGGCCATCGAAAAACTGCGCCGGCTGCCGTCCTTGAGCAGGATGTCGATGTACTGGCCGGCCATGAATTGCAGGCGCTCCGAGGCCGGCAGTTTGAGTTCGACCAGCATGATGTCGGGGGCGAGGCGCTGCAATTTCTGCACGCGTGCCGGCAGCGTGCGGATCTGGATGTCCTTGCTGGCGCCAACCTCGCGGCATTCGATCACCACGTCGCAAAGCGGTTTGGCCTGGCAAAACAGCGCCAGGCCCTGGCGCTTTTCGGCGTCGGACAAGGCGCTCGCCTGATAGCTGCCGTAATCGACTGCGCCCTCAAGCAGCCGGCCCTTGCAGGTGCCGCAGGCGCCGTTGCGGCACCCGTAGGAGATGACGAAGCCTTCGCGCAGCGCGGCATCGAGTATGGTTTCACCGCTCTTGGCGGTGAAGACGTGATCGCTGGGTTTGAGCGTGACCTGGTTTGGCATCGGGCTGGGCGGGGACGGGTATCGGTTTCGGTTACAATTTGCGGCTATGCGGCGATTACTGATCATCGGTTGCGGCGACGTTGCATTGCGGGCTCTGCCCTGGTTGCGCGCGCGCTATCGCGTTTACGCGCTCACGCACAGCCCGGAACGCGCGGCTGCATTGCGTGCGCAGGGTTTGCTGCCGATTATCGGCGACCTCGACGATCCTGCGAGCCTCCAGGGTCTCGCCGGCATTGCGCACGATGTGTTGCATTGTGCGCCGCCGCCCGGCCGGGGTTCGCGCGATACGCGCACCGCACACCTGATTGCAGCGCTCGCCAAGGCAAAAAGTCTACCACAGCACTTCGTCTACATCAGCACGAGCGGTGTTTACGGCGATTGTGCCGGTGACTTGGTCGATGAGACACGCCGGTTGCGGCCGCAGACGGCGCGCGCGCAGCGACGTGTCGATGCCGAGCGGCGTTTGCGCGAATGGGGCTGCCGCAGCGGCGTGCGCATCTGCGTGTTGCGCGCGCCCGGCATCTATTCGGCGGAACGCCTGCCGTTGCAGCGTTTGCGCGAGGGCACGCCGGCCTTGATCGCAGATGAGGACGCTTATACCAATCATATCCATGCCGACGATCTGGCGCGCATGGCGGTCGCCGCGCTGTCGTTCGGTTCGCCGGGGCGGCTCTACAACGCCAGCGACGATTCCGCGCTGAAAATGGGCGATTATTTCGATCTTGTAGCCGATCGCTATGGTCTGCCGCGACCGCCGAGGGTGTCCCGCGACGAGGCGGACCAACGCATCGCGCCGGCGCTGCTCTCGTTCATGGGCGAGTCACGCCGGCTGTCCAACCGGCGGGTCAAGCGCGAGTTGCGGTTCAAACTGCGCTATCCGACGGTGCGCGAAGGGATCGGCGCGCCGCTGAGTGCGGCCATGTCGGGGGCGCAGCGGTGAGCGCAATTGTCGTCCTCACCAGTGCGCCGGACCGGGCGGTCGCGCGCAAAATCGCCGACATGCTGGTCGAGCGCCGGCTCGCCGCCTGCGTTAACATCCTCGCCGAATGCACTTCCGTCTATCGGTGGAAGGGTGTCGTCGAATCCGCCGGAGAAGTGCCCTTGCTGATCAAGACCCGCGCGGACATCTACGACGATGTCGAAGCCGCGATTCGCGAGCTGCACCCCTATGAACTGCCGGAAATCATTGCGCTGCCGGTCGCTCAGGGTTCGGCCGATTACCTTGACTGGGTCAATGCGCAAACCGTAATGGAAATCGGCTGATCACCATGGCGATGCGTTTTCTTGCGCTGGTTTTATTTTTGTTGACGGTCTGTGCCGTGCGCGCCGGCGAACCTGATTTATTGGAGCCGGAAAAAGCATTTCGCTTTTCAGCCCAGTTGCTTGACGTCAACCGCGTCGAGGTCAGCTATGACATCGCGCCCGGCTATTATCTTTATCGCGAAAAACTAAAATTCAGTGCCGATCCGGCGACGATCCGGATCGATGCTTCGCAGCTGCCGGCGGGCAAGGTCAAGAAGGACGAATTTTTCGGCGAAATGCAGATTTATCGCGGCAAGCTGACGATGGTTCTGCCGGTCGCAGGCGCGGCAGGGGCCGACCCCCATTTCGTACTGAAAGCGGTGTCACAGGGCTGCGCCGATCTCGGCGTGTGTTACCCGCCGCAGGAACAGACCGCTGACCTGCGGCTCGTTTCGTTTTCGGCTGCGGCTGCACCGAGCGCCGGTGCGTCGGCGTTTGTGCGGCCGGCGCCCGAGGAGAAGGGGGCGCCACGTTCGGAAGATGCCTTGATCGCCAATTTGTTCAAGGGTGGTTTTTGGGCGTTGTTGGCGAGTTTCTTCGGTTTTGGTTTGTTGCTCGCGCTCACACCCTGTGTGTTTCCGATGATTCCCATACTTTCGGGAATTCTGGTGCCCCACGGCGAACATTTGACGCATGCGCGCGGCTTTGCGCTGTCGCTCGCCTACGTGCTCGGCATGGCGATCACCTATGCGCTGGCCGGCGTGGCCGCCGGGTTGCTGGGCACGATGCTGTCGTCTGCTCTGCAGACGCCGTGGGTGCTGGGCGGTTTCGCGGCGCTGTTTGTCGTGCTTGCGCTGTCGATGTTCGGCTTTTATGAACTGCAATTGCCGAGCGCCTTGCAGAGCCGGCTGGCGGTGACCAGCAACCGCCTTCACGGCGGCCATTTCGCGGGCGTCTTCGGCATGGGCGTGTTGTCGGCGCTGATCGTCGGGCCCTGTGTCGCCGCGCCGCTCGCCGGTGCGCTGCTCTACATCAGCAAATCCGGCGACACCGTGTTGGGCGGGGCGGCCCTGTTTTCGCTGGCGCTCGGCATGGGCGTGCCGTTGCTGGTGGTCGGGGCGTCAGCCGGCACGCTGCTGCCCAAGGCCGGGCCGTGGATGGATACGGTCAAACGTTTTTTCGGCGTCGTGCTGCTCGGCGTGGCGATCTTTCTGGTTTCACCGCTGCTGCCGCCGATGGCGCATTTCCTTGCCTGGGCGGTGCTGTTGATCATGTTCGCGGTCTACCTGCATGCGCTCGACCCGTTGCCGCAGGGTGCGCCCGGCTACCGTCGTTTGTTCAAGGGCGTCGGCATCATCGCCCTGATCACCGGCATCGCGCTGATTGTCGGCGCCCTGTCGGGCGCCCGCGATGTGTTGCAGCCGCTTGCAGGTTTGCGCGTGGCCGATGCCTCGGCGCCGGCGGCGGTCAATTTCAAGCGTGTCAGCAGCGTGGCGGAGCTTGACGCCGCGATTGCCGCCGCTGCCGGGCGGCCGGTGATGCTGGATTTTTATGCCGACTGGTGTGTGTCATGCAAGGAGATGGAGCGCGAAACCTTCGGCGACGCGAACGTGAAAGCGCGTCTGGATCAGATGGTGGCGCTGCAGGCCGATGTGACCGATAACCTCGACGACCATAAGGCCTTGCTCAAACGCTTCGACCTGTTCGGCCCGCCGGGCATCGTGTTCTTCGATCGGCACGGTGGCGAGGTCAAAGGGTTGCGGGTGGTCGGCTTTCAAGCGGCGGACAGCTTTGCGACGACGCTGGACACGGTGCTGCGCTGAACGGGGCGCGCCAAAAATGGCTGATAGCCGCTGCTGCAATTGTTTTCGCAGCCGCAGGGGCCCTCATTTACCAGTGGCGCGCCGGTGCTTTTGAGCGGGGGCCCGATCCGCTGGCGACGGGCGAGCGCATATTGACTGCCAATGTGAAGGGAATGGACGGCGCCGCGCTTTCACTTCAGCAATGGCGGGGCAAGGTATTGATCGTCAATTTCTGGGCGACCTGGTGCGCGCCCTGCCGCGAGGAAATTCCCGGGTTCATCAAGCTGCAGTCGTCGCATGGTGGACGTGGCGTGCAGTTCGTTGGTGTCGCCGTCGATACCCCTGAGCGCGTGGCAGCTTATGCCAGGGAAATGGGTATCAATTATCCGTTGTCGGTGGGCGGACTGGAAATCATGGAGTTGGCGCGTGCGGCGGGCGACCGTGCCGATGTGCTGCCATTCAGCGTTGTAATCGACCGATCGGGACGCGTTATCGACACAACCGTCGGCATTTTGCGTCCCGAAAAACTCGAAAAACTTTTGCGGCCGCTCCTTTAGCAAGCCCGCATCGTTTCATAAAGTCTGATAATTTCGTCTAAATTCGGCGAAAATTAGGCAAACGTCCAGGATTCTCAAATATGGCAGGCGTCCGCGGCTTGACACCGCAGGCGTTTGGTGTTTTCCTTGCGCCCCGTTGCGGATTTTGCGGTCTGGGGTGTGAATTGTCGGGATTATGGGGTGTTCATCCGTCCGATCTCATGGCCGTTAAGTGGCAGAGATACCGCCTAAGAGAAGTAAAATCGGCTAAAATTCGTCGATCTACGGTAAACGTGCCGATATTGATCGTTTAGTTTTCGAATAAGACCTGTCGGGCCGTAATTCGATTCCGGCTTGTCTTCAGCCAACAGCGAACCTTCCAGCGATACCATGGCGACGCCCAAAAACATACTGGTTGTGCACGGCCCCAACCTGAACCTGCTCGGTTCGCGCGAGCCGGCGCATTATGGTTCGGCGACGCTGGCCGCGATCGACCAGCGATTGCTTGAGCGTGCGCGTGCCGCCGGCGCAACGCTGGCGAGTTACCAGAGCAACGTTGAGGGCGAACTGGTCAACCGTATCCAGCAGGCCCAGCGCGAGAAGGTCGAATTCATCATCATTAACCCGGCGGCCTTCACACATACCAGTATCGCCCTGCGCGATGCGCTTGCCGCCGTCGCCATTCCGTTTGTCGAGGTGCATCTGTCCAACGTTTTTGCCCGCGAGAAATTCCGCCATCACTCCTATTTCACCGACATCGCGGTGGGTATCGTCAGCGGCTTGGGTGGCAAGGGCTACGAACTGGCGCTCGACTTTGCATTGCAGTATTCGCCCGGAGCGTGACCATGGATCTGCGCAAGCTGAAGAAACTGATCGACCTCGTCGAGGAGTCCGGCATTGCCGAACTCGAGATTACCGAGGGCGAAGAGAAGGTGCGCATCAGTCGCAGCACTACGCATGCTCAAGCGGGGCCGGCCGTGCTGACCCAGGCCGTGGTGGCCGCGCCGGCGCCGGTTGCCGCGCCGGCTGCCGCCAGCGAGCCGGCCGCACCGCAGCAGCCCGAGGGGCATCTGCTGAAGTCGCCGATGGTCGGCACTTTTTATCGTTCGCCGAGTCCCGGCGCCAAGATGTTTGTCGAAGTCGGCCAGAGCGTGAGCGAGGGGGACACCGTCTGCATCATCGAGGCGATGAAACTGCTCAACGAAATCGAGGCCGACCGCTCCGGCGTGATCAAGGCGATCCTGGTCGAAAACGGCCAGCCCGTCGAATACGGCCACCCGCTGATGGTGATTGCATAACGAACAGTCCGCGGTCTTTCCCCCGCAGGCCGTGAGCCCGACGCATGTTTGAAAAAATCCTGATCGCCAATCGCGGTGAAATCGCACTGCGCATCCAGCGCGCCTGCCGCGAAATGGGCATTAAAACCGTGGCGGTGCATTCGGAGGCCGATGCCGAGGCGAAATACGTCAAGCTCGCTGACGAGTCGGTCTGTATCGGACCGGCGCCGGCGGCACAGAGCTATCTGAATATTCCCGCCATCATTAGCGCCGCCGAGGTGACCGACGCCGAGGCGATTCATCCGGGCTACGGCTTTCTCGCCGAGAACGCCGATTTTGCCGAACGCGTCGACAAAAGCGGCTTCGTCTTCATCGGACCGAGAGCGGAAACCATTCGTCTGATGGGCGACAAGGTCAGCGCCAAAGCGGCCATGAAGAAAGCCGGCGTGCCCTGCGTGCCGGGCAGCGAGGGCGCCCTCTCCGAGGTGCCTGAAGAAATCGTCAAGGCGGCGCGCGCGATCGGCTACCCGGTCATCATCAAGGCGGCCGGCGGCGGCGGCGGTCGCGGCATGCGCGTCGTGCATACCGAGGCGGCGTTGCTCAATGCCGTGCAAATGACCCGCGGCGAGGCGCAGGCGGCATTTTCGAATCCGATGGTTTACATGGAAAAGTTTCTGGAAAAGCCGCGACACATCGAGATCCAGATACTGGCCGACAAATTCCGCAATGCGATTTATCTTGGCGACCGCGACTGCTCGATGCAGCGCCGGCACCAGAAAATCATCGAAGAGGCGCCGGCCCCGCATTTGTCGGCGCGCAGCCGCGCGCGCGTCGGCGAGCGTTGCGCCGAAGCCTGCCGCAAGATCGGCTACGAGGGCGCCGGAACTTTCGAGTTTCTCTACGAGAACGAGGAATTCTATTTCATCGAAATGAACACCCGCCTGCAGGTCGAGCATCCGGTGACCGAACTCGTTACCGGCATCGATATCGTGCAGGCGCAGATCCGCATTGCGGCCGGCGAACGCATGCCGGTCAAGCAGCGCGACATCGTGCTCAAGGGGCACGCGATCGAGTGCCGCATCAACGCCGAGGATCCGGTCAAGTTCACGCCCTCGCCCGGCCGCATTACCTCGTGGCATATGCCCGGCGGGCCCGGTATCCGCGTCGATTCGCACGCCTACAATAACTATCTGGTGCCGCCGAATTATGATTCGATGATCGGCAAGCTGATTGCCTACGGCGACACCCGCGAGCAGGCGATCGCGCGCATGAACATCGCATTGTCCGAGGCGGTGGTCGAAGGTATCAAGACCAATCTGCCATTGCATGTCGAATTGATGCAGGACGCCGCTTTCAAGCGCGGCGGCACCAGCATTCATTATCTCGAAGAAAAGCTTGCCAAGTCGGTCAAGAGCGTCTGACGCGAAGCGGATTCCGATCCCGTCCGATGGCCTGGCTCGCAGTCACGCTTAAACTCCCGCCCGACCGCGCCGACTTGCTGGTCGATGCGTTGCTGGAGTCGGGGGCGGTCTCGGTCGATGTCGCCGACGCTTTTGCCGGCACGCCGCGCGAGTGCGCGCAGTTCAACGAGCCGGGCGAACCGGCCTCGCCGCAATGGGAACTGGCGCTGGTCAGCGCGCTGTTCGACGATCGCGCCGACGTCGCCGCCTTGCTGCCGCCGGCGCTGGATGCGGCCGGTTGCGATCCGGCCCATGCGTATGAAGTTTCCGCCGTCGCCGAGCAGGATTGGGTGCGCGCGGCGCAGGCCGATTTCCGCCCCGTGCATGTGTCGCCGCGCCTGTGGGTGGTGCCGACCTGGCACCGGCCGCCGGATCCGGCGGCAATCAATCTGATCATCGATCCGGGGCTCGCATTCGGTACCGGTACGCATCCGACAACGCGTCTGTGCCTGGACTGGCTCGATCGCAATCTGCGCGCCGGCGCAACGGTGCTCGACTACGGTTGCGGTTCCGGCATACTGGCCATCGCGGCGATGAAGCTCGGTGCCGTCGCCGCATCCGCCATCGACATCGACCCGGCGGCGGTGCTTGCTGCGCGCGACAATGCCATGCAAAATCAAACGCGGGTTCGCGTCGAAGGAGCCGACTATGTGATCGCGGAAACCTTCGATGTGGTGGTCGCCAATATCCTTGCCAATCCGTTGAAGTTGCTGGCGCCGGTGCTGGCGCGGGCGACTAAACGCGGCGGACAGCTGATTTTGTCAGGCATACTGGAACATCAGGCGGACGAAGTGATCAACAGTTATACCGAATGGCTCGAACTGCAGATCGACCGTCGCGAGGACGGCTGGGTGCTGCTTGCCGGCCGCCGGCGCTGATCGCAAGGGATTAAGGCGAGTGCGCGCATGAGCATGACCACGCAATGCCCGTCCTGCGACACCACTTTCCGCGTGACGCCGCAGCAGCTACAGGCCCAGCATGGCATGGTGCGCTGCGGCCGTTGCGCGACCGTATTCGATGGATTCAAGGCGCTCGCCACGCTGCCCGTTGCCGTGGTGCCGGAAACTGTGGCGACCGCGACGACAGAGTCCGCGATGGTCGAGCCGGCCACTGCATTTTCGCCTGCGCCTCCCGCATCGACTGCTGCTTTGCAGGTGGATGCAACAGCCGCCGTGGCCGACGCAGCAGTCGGTGCCGATGCGACTTACGGTGCTGATGAGCCCGAACCCGTCGAACTCGCAGCCACCGACGAAGCCGGCGATGTCTCGCCCGGTGAACCGGTGGCGGTCGAATCCACCGCAACGGAGACAGCCTCTGAAGCGACCGCAGCGTCGTTGCCGGAACCGCCGCCAACGGTAATTACCGATACCAAGCCGCCGGCGTTGGCAGAACCGCCGCCTGCGCTTGTGCCGCGGCATCGAAAGCGCGGATGGGCGGTTGGCGCAGCGGCTTTGTTGCTTTTGCTCTGCGCCCAGCTGGTTTACCTCAACCGCGGCGACATCGCCGCAGCGTTACCGGAGTCGCGGCCGCTTCTTGCCGGGTGGTGTAAATCCCTGCGCTGCACCGTCGCCTTGCCGCAGCAACCGCGGCAGATCAGCATCGAAGCCTCCGACATGCAGGCCGCCGACGCCGCCAATCCGGGCCTTATCATACTCACCGCGACCCTGCGCAACCAGGCCAGCATTACGCTTGGTTATCCCGCGCTCGATGTCGTGCTCACGAATACCCACGATCATACGGTCGCGCGGCGTATTTTTTTGCCGGACGAATATCTGACCGACAACAGGGACAGCCGTGCCGGCATGGCGCCGAGTGTCGAAATCACCATCCGGCTCAATATCGACAGCGGCGATCTCGGGGCGGCCGGATTTCGTCTCGAACTGATGGCCGCACCGACAACCTGAAGCGAAATCCAGCCATGACCACGACACCGACCAATCTCAAGTATTTCGCCGAACACACCTGGCTCAGACAGGAGCCCGATGGTTCGGTCAGCGTCGGCATTACCGACCACGCGCAGCAAACCCTCGGTGATCTGGTTTATGTCGAGGCACCCGCGCTCGGTCGTCAGGTCAAAAAAGGCGAGGCCTGCGGCGTGGTCGAATCGGTGAAGGCCGCGTCCGACGTGCATTCACCGGCGTCCGGCGAAGTGATTGCGATCAATCCCAAACTTGCCGACGCGCCGGAAAAAATCAATGCCGATGCGTATGCGGCGTGGATATTCAGGCTCAAGCCGGCTGACCCCGGCGAATTCGCCGCATTGCTCGATGCGGACGCGTATCAGGCGGTCGCCGACGCCGATCAGAAATAATCGACGCGGGCCGGCGACGCCAGAGGCCATTTCCACTGCAGGGTTTTCAAGCCGCGCGCGTCGCGTTGCATGTTGCGCCGCTGGTGGACGCAAGGCATACTTGTCGACCCCGCAAGACCCCCCACCACATCAATCGCTTCAAGGAGAATCAGAATGTCCACAGTTACCCTCGGCGGCAACCCGATCAACGTTGCCGGCAATTTTCCCGCGTCAGGTGCCAGCGCCGCGGACTTCAGCCTGACCGGCAAGGATCTCAAGGATGTCGGCCTGAAGGACTTCGCCGGCAAGCGCAAAGTGCTCAACATCGTGCCGAGTCTCGACACCCCGGTGTGCCAGACTTCGACGCGCAAATTCAATGAAAAAGCCGGCGGCCTCGCCAATACCGTGGTGCTCGTCGTTTCGGGCGACCTGCCGTTTGCGATGAAGCGCTTCTGCGAAGCCGAGGGATTGAACAATGTGGTGACATTGTCGACTTTTCGCGGCCACGATTTTCACGGCAAGTACGGCGTCGATATCACAGACGGTCCGTTAAAGGGTCTCACCGCGCGCGCCGTGGTGGTGATCGACGAAAACAACAAGGTGACTTATTCGCAGCTGGTGCCGGAGATCAAGAACGAGCCGGATTATGACGCTGCACTGGCGGCCTTGAAGTAACCATTTGCGTTTCGCCGTAATCATCCGGCGCACGATGAAAAACGGCGCGGAATTCCGCGCCGTTTTTTTATCGTTGCAACAGGCGCTACTTTTTCAGCGCGTCGCGGATTTCGCGCAGCAGCAAAACATCTTCGGGCGTCGGCGGCGGTGCAGCCGGCGGTTCGGCCGCCTTCAGGCGGTTGATCGCGCGGATCAGCAAAAATACCGCAAAGGCGACGATCAGGAACGAGATGCAGGTATTGATGAACATGCCGTAATTGAACGTCACGGCGCCGGCCTTCTGCGCGGCATCGACGCTGTGGTAGGGGCCGGGTGCCGCGGCGCCTTCTTTCATGACAAGGAACAGATTCGAGAAATCGACCTTGCCGAGCAGCAGACCGATCGGCGGCATGATCAGATCCTTGACCAGCGAGTCGACAATCTTGCCGAAGGCGGCGCCGATGATGATGCCGACCGCCATGTCGACGACATTGCCGCGCATGGCGAATTTTTTGAATTCCTGGAACATCGAGTTTTCCTTCCGCAGTAATCGGGCGCGGTTATCATAGCAGAACGCATCGCCGCGCCGGCAGGCGCGGTGGCCGTGGTGCCGATGCTATAATCCGCGCCTTTCATGCACCCAAGCCAAGCCATGCATACGCTGATTTGCGGATCGATCGCCTACGACACCATCATGGTGTTTCCCGGCCGCTTCAAGGAACAGATACTGCCCGAGCAGCTGCACATACTCAATGTGGCATTTCTGGTGCCCGATATGCGCCGCGAGTTTGGCGGTTGCGCCGGCAACATCGCCTACAGCCTGAACCTGCTGGGCGGCAAGCCGCTGATCATGGCCACCGTCGGCGACGATTACCAGCCATACGAATACCGGCTCGACAAACTGCAGATTGCTCAGACGCACATCCGCAAGATGGCCGGCACCTTCACCGCTCAGGCCTTCATTACCACGGATCTTGACGATAACCAGATCACCGCCTTTCACCCCGGCGCGATGAATCATTCGCACGAGAATCACATCAGCGTGGCGAAGGATGTCGCCATCGGCATCGTTTCGCCCGACGGCCGCGATGGCATGCTGCAGCATGCGCGCGAATTTCACGCGGCCGGCATTCCGTTCATTTTCGATCCGGGTCAGGGCTTGCCGATGTTCAATGGCGAGGAACTGCGCAACTTCATCCGTCTCGCCGACTATCTGTCGGTGAACGATTACGAAGCCAGCGTGCTGCAGGAAAAAACCGGCGAGAAACTCGAGTCGCTGGCAAAAGATCTGAGAGGTCTTATCGTCACGCGCGGCGCCAAAGGTTCGCAGATTTTCAGCGGCGGACGCATGGTCGAAATTCCCTGTGCTACGCCCGCAGCGGTGGTCGATCCGACCGGCTGCGGCGATGCCTACCGCGCCGGCCTTCTATACGGGCTTGCCAACGGCATGGACTGGGAAACCACCGGTCGCCTGGCGTCGTTGATCGGCGCCTTGAAGATCGCGCACCGCGGCGGCCAGAACCACCATTTCACGCGCGACGAGATTGCCGCGCAGTACAAGCAGAATTTCAAATCCACATTGTGGTGAAAAAGGCGCTGCCGCTGGTCGTGCTGTTGCTGGCCGCCTGTGCCGGCGACGGCGCGTACCGGACGGAGCCGTTGCCGGTTGAGCCGGAACGCAGTGGCGTCATCGAGGAATTGAGGTCAGTGCCGTTGCCGAGTCGCGGTGGCAGCATCGCCGGCACCGTAGTCGGCGGTGCGGCGGGTGGTGCGGCCGGCGGCGCGGTGGGCAGTGGCCGCGGCAGCCAGGCGGCGTCGGTGGCCGGCAGCGTCGCCGGCAGCATCGTCGGTTATACGCTCGGTGAAGGTATCGGCAAGCGCGAGGGCCTCGAAATCACGCTGCGCCTCGACAACGGGCGGCAGCTGATCGTGGTTCAGCCGGATGGCGAACGTTTTGCCGTCGGCGAACGCGTGCGTGTCATCAACGAAAAACAGGGCCTGCGCGTCGCGCATTGAGGCGCCGCGCGCCGCCGATCGCGCCGGGATTTTGATGCGCCCTCACACCACCGGTTTCGGGCTGCGTGCACTGCGGTTGACCCGTTTCGTATTGCATATACTGCGCGCCGTGCTGATCGCCGCCTGCGTGTTCCCGTGGCTCGAACGACCGGCGCGGCGGCACCGCCTGCAGCAGTGGTCCGCCCAATTGCTCGGCATTCTCGCCGTTCGTCGGCATGTCACCGGCGCGGCGCAGTACGGCGGCGCGGCATTGCTGGTTGCCAATCATGTCTCATGGCTCGACATCTTCGCCATCAATGCGGTGCGGCCGACGCGCTTTGTCGCAAAATCGGAAATCCGCGGCTGGCCCCTGATCGGCTGGTTGTGCGCGCGCGGCGACACCTTGTTCATCCATCGCAACCGGCGGCATCACACGCGGGAAATCAATCAGGCGATGGCGACGGCGCTGACCGCCGGCGAGTCGTTTGCCGTTTTTCCAGAGGGCACCACCACCCATGGCGATGTGCTGTTGCCGTTTCACACCTCGCTGTTGCAACCGGCGCTGGTTGCCGGCGTCGGCATCCTGCCGGTGGCGATCCGCTACACGCGCGCCGACGGCAGCCTGTGCACCGAAGCCGACTACGAGGGCGACAAGAACTTGTTCCAATCGTTGCTGCAATTGCTGACCCAGCCGGAGGTTGAAGTGCGACTGCAGTTTTTGCCGGCGATGGCGAGTGCGGGCATGGATCGTCGCGGACTCGCTGACGCGGCCGCCGCGGACATTGCTACTGCGCTTGGCTTGGCCGCCCCGAGTAGGCGTGCTGGATCAGCGCGCGGTCCGACAGCCTCAGTGCGGTGAGCTCGCGGCCCCACACGCAGCCGGTGTCGAGTGCAAACACATTCGAGCCGGTATAAAGGCCGAGCGAGGCCCAGTGGCCGAAAATGACCGGCGTGCTGCGATTGCGCCGGCGCGCGATCTTGAACCAGGGCTGGTAACCGCGCGGCAATTCGGCCGGATTGCCCTTGTGCGCAAACTCAAGCCGGCCTGCATCGGTGCACAGTCGCATGCGCGTCAGCACGTTGGTGATGCAGCGCAGACGGTCATAACCGCGCAGGCCGTCGCGCCAGCGCTCGGGTTTGTTGCCGTACATGCGGCGCAGAAATTCGTCGTAATCATCATCCTGCAGCGCGGCTTCGACTTCGCCGGCGAGTGCGAGCGCTTTTTTGATCGACCATTGGGGCAGCAGCCCCGCATGCACCATCGCATACCCGGCGCCGACGTGCATCAGTTTTTGTCGGCGCAGCCAGTGCAGCAGCTCGTCGCGATCGCGCGCGCGCAGGATCGCCTCCAGCGTGTCGCCGTGACGTTGTTTGGCGTGGCCGGCGGCAACCACCATCAGATGCAGATCGTGATTGCCGAGCACCGTGATTGCGCGCTTGCCGAGGCTTTTGACAAAGCGCAGCACTGCCAGCGAATGCGGTCCGCGGTTGACCAGGTCGCCGACCAGCCACAGGCGGTCGCGCGCGGGATCGAAGCGGCATTTGTCGAGCAGGCGGCGCAGCGCCGAGTAACAGCCCTGGACGTCGCCGATTGCGTAGATGGCCATTGCGCGGAGCCGGTCTTCAGGACTGAATTTGCGGCGGCATCAGACGAAAAAAAGGCGCAGATCGCGCTGCGCCTTTTCGTTCTGCGGCCATTGAGGCGTTATTTCTTCGCGGGGGCCGCGGCCTTGGCTACCGGTTCCGCAAAACTCGCGCCCGACTGGTTCGCCATGTAAACGATGGCACGGCCGATCTCGAGATCGGACAGATCCGGATTGCCGCCGCGCGCCGGCATCTGGCGGATGCCCTGGAGCGCGTGCTGGGTAAGCGTGGCGAGGCCTTGTCCGATGCGACCGCCCCAGCCGGCCTTGTCGCCAACCTTGGGTGCGCCGAGCGCACCGCTCAGGTGGCATGCGCCGCAAATGGCTTCGACCACTTCCTTGCCGGATTTTTCGACTTTCGGCGCATTCGGATCGGTGACTTCGACTTGCCCGACCGGGCGCAGTCGTAACGCGACCGCCTCATCGCTCATGTTTTTGTCGCCGGTCTTGAGGCCGGTGGTCACGAGTTGCGACAGCAGCACAATCAGAACAATCGGCACCAGAAAGGACAGCACGACGACGATGATCAGCTGTTTCGGCGTTTTGATCGGTGAGGAATGTTCTTCGACGTCATTTTCGCTCATGTATGTTCCTGCAGTGCGGCATTCGAAAGAGAAGCATTATAGCGAGAATATCCGGCCACCGTAAAACCGCCCACAGGGTCTGCCGGCGGTAGTACATTCCAATTGAGGTTTGAGTCTGAGCGGGTCGGGTTTTGAGTATGGTCAGGCGGCTGATTTCGATCGGTTGAAAATGGTGTTGAAGAGGATTGTGCGTGCGTCGTTTAAATGCTTCGCGGCGTCATTATCACTCAT
>CAISYC010000040.1 GCA_903889565.1 uncultured beta proteobacterium | reverse complement strand
GTGCCGTTCCGTTTGCAAAGCTTTTTTGCGCTTTGTAATCACGCTAGTAGTATAGCGTCAACTATACTACTGTCAAAACGTAACTCTTTGATCTTATGGTGCCGCTGCCCGGATTCGAACTGGGGACCTTCGCATTACGAATGCGCTGCTCTACCAACTGAGCTACAGCGGCACTTGTGGGACAAGCGCCCGGATAAAACGCCGTTGTTGCACTGCGTATTATTCGAGGGTGCGGATTCTACCACGCGGCCGGCGCGCGGGTGCACCGGCGCAATCAGGCCGCGCGCAGGATTTCCGTCGAGATGTTTTGCAGCGGCAGCACGCGTTCGGCCGCCCCCAGCTTGATCGCCTCCTTGGGCATGCCGAAGACCACGCAGGTCGCCTCGTCCTGCGCCACGGTATGCGCACCCGTATCGCGCAATTCCTTGAGGCCGCGCGCGCCGTCGTCGCCCATGCCGGTCATGATCACGCCCAGCGCGTTTTTGCCGGCGCAGTGTGCAACCGATCGGAACAGCACGTCTACCGACGGCCGGTGGCGGTTGACCAGCGGGCCGTCCCTGACCTCGACGTAGTAATAGGCACCGCTGCGCTTGACCATCATGTGCTTGCCGCCGGGCGCAATCAGCGCGCGGCCGGCCAGCACGCGGTCGTTGTTTTCGGCTTCCTTGACCTCGATCGCGCACAGCGAGTCAAGACGCGCGGCGAAGCTCGCGGAGAATTTCTCCGGCATATGCTGGACGATAACGATGCCGGGGCTCACGCGCGGCAATGCGGTCAGCACCGCTTCGAGCGCCTGCGTGCCGCCGGTCGAAGTGCCGATAGCGACCAGGCGGTCGGTGGTTTCCGCCATTGCCTTGTGTCCCGCCGGCGGCAGCACCGCATCGGCATTGAGCTTTGCCGGCGGACGCGGCGTTGCCGCCGCGCTGTGCAGCATGCGCGGATTGGCCGCCGCCGCCGCCTTGACGGCAGAGAGCAGATCCTCGGTGGCATCCTCGAGAAAATTCTTGAGCCCGACTTTCGGCTTGGTGATGATGGTGAAGGCACCCGCGCTCAATGCCTGCAGCGTGGTCTCGGCGCCTTTTTCCGTCAGCGTCGAGCACACCACCACCGGCGTGGGCCGTTCGGCCATGATCTTGCGCAGGAAGGTGATGCCGTCCATGCGCGGCATTTCAATGTCGAGCACGATGACGTCCGGCCACACCGAACGCATTTTTTCCATCGCGAATATGGGGTCGGAGGCAAGCCCGATCAGATCGATCGATTGATCCGCCGTCAGCATCTTGCCGACCACCTGGCGCACGACCGCGGAGTCGTCCACCACCAGGACCTTGATCTTTTTTGCGTTATCCATTGGCCACCGCCTTCTGTTCAGTCACCTTCCGGTGCTTCATCCACACGTTGCCGCTCCACACGTCGAATACCACATTGCGGTAGCCGGTGCCGCCGAGATGCTGGGCCTCGATCGCGAAACCGGCGTCTTCGAGGTAACGCTGCGCGCAATCGATGTTCTTGCTCCCCACATTCCCTTCCCGCCTTACCGGAAAAAAATCCGGAAACATGTTGCCGCCGCCGAACACCTTGAACTGGTAATCGCGCGGATTGGTGCCCGCCGCCTCGGCATCGCGAATCAGCATGCCGATGGCCTCGACACCATAACGGCCGTCGGGTTCGGCGGCAGCGCCGTGGCCGCGCTCGGGCAGCAGAAAATGGCACATGCCGCCGATACGGCGGCGCGGATGCCACATGGTCACCGCGATGCAGGAGCCGAGCAGAGTGCGGATGCGCGTCATGTCGTCGCCGAAATAATATTCACCGGGATCCAGAAAGATCTCGACGCAGCCGTGAGGCAGCGCTTCCATTACGCAACCCGGTAGATGCTCGGCCGCAATTGGCTGAGATGTGGCGCGAGGCCAAACAGGCTCTCCGAATGACTGACAATAAAAACGCCGCCGGGATTGAGCAGATCGGTGACGCGACGGATCACCGCGCGCTTGGTCTCGGCGTCGAAATAGATCAACACATTGCGCAGGAAAATCACGTCGAAGCGGCCGAGCTCGGGCAATGCCGTATTGAGATTGACCTGGGTGAAACGCACGCGCCGGCGCAGCGCCCCCTCGATCAGGAAGCGCCCTTCTTCCGGGCCGGTGCCCTTGAGGCAAAACCGGCGCAGATAGTCGGGCGGCATGTCGTCGAGCCGCGCCAGCGGATACACCGCGCTGGCCGCGCGCTCCAGCACACGGGTGCTGAGATCCGACCCCATCACTTCCCAGCGCTCGCCGCCGATGGTGTCGGCGAGCGTCATCGCAATGCTGTAAGCCTCTTCGCCGCTCGAACTCGCCGCGCTCCAGATACGCCACTGGCGCCCCGGCTGGTCGCTTTCGCGCAGATGATTGCGCAGAAATTCGAAATGCTTGGGCTCGCGGAAAAAATAGGTTTCGTTGGTCGTCAACAGGTCGAGCGCGGCAGTCAGCTCACGCTCGTTGCCGCGTTGCGTCGCCAGCGAAAAATAGTCGCGGTAACTCTTTGCACCGGTCTGCAGCAGCCTTTTTTCCAGACGACCGCACACCAGCGCCTTCTTTTCGGCGCCGAGGTTGATGCCCGCGATGCGATAGAGAAGCCCGCGGATATCGGCGAATTCGCGGTCGCTCAATGTAATCCCGTTCATGCTTATTCCTGTGCTTTTTTCCGCCGCGCGGCGGACGACCAGCCACCGCGCAGTCATTGAACGATATAAACGCGTTGGACGAGTTTGCCCTTATACGTTGGTTGGCTGCCGCTTCAGGCCGCGATCTTCTCCGTTTCAGCCACCTGGTCCGTGACGCGCGCGAGTTCATCCACCGCGAGCGTGGCATCGAGACCGAGGATCACAACGAAACGCCCGTCCATCTTGCCCATGCCTTGAATGAAATCAGCACGGATGCCGTTGCCGAAGGACGGCGGCGGCTCGATCTCGCCAGCAGGAATCTCCACCACCTCGTTGACCTGGTCGACCACCACGCCGACGTCCTGCTTGCCCTCCACACCCGCAATCTCGATGATGACGATGCAGGTGCGCTTGCCGACCTCGGCGCTCGGCCGGCCGAAACGCACCTGCAGATCAACCACCGGCACCACCGCGCCGCGCAGGTTGATCACGCCGCGAATATGCGACGGCATCATCGGCACCGTGGTGAGGCCGGAGAACTCGATGATTTCCTTGATCTGCAAAATGCCGAGCGCGTAGGTTTCGGCACCGAGCAGGAAGGTCAGATACTGCCGCGGCTCGACCACGGCCGATGCCGCGCCCTTTGCGATCCTGGTGTTATCTTCGGATTTCATGTTCGCCTCCCCTAGAATCGGGAAAAGTTGGATTCGCCGTTGGCATCCGCAGCGAGTGCGAGATTACCGGCGCTGCGCGGCGCACCACGTGTCTGCTTGACGGACGAGACTGCCGGCTTGCGCGGTCGTAATGCAACCACCGAGTCGCCTTCGTTCTCGAGCCTGAAAAACGACACCGACTTCTGCAGTTGCTCGACCTGGCCGTTCATCTCCTCGGCCGTTGCCGCAAGTTCCTCGGAGGCCGCCGCATTAGTCTGGGTGGTCTTGTTCAGCTGCGTCACCGCACCGTTGATCTGTTTCACGCCGGAGGCCTGTTCTTCGGACGAGGCAGTGATCTCCTGCACCAGGTCGGACGTCTTCTTGATATTAGGCACCATGTGGTCGAGCAGATTGCCCGCCTTTTCCGCCAATTCGACGCTGCTGCCGGCCACCGCGCCGATTTCCTGCGCCGCCACCTGACTGCGTTCGGCGAGTTTCCTCACCTCGGCGGCAACCACCGCAAAGCCTTTGCCGTGTTCGCCGGCGCGCGCCGCCTCGATTGCGGCGTTGAGCGCGAGCAGATTGGTCTGGTACGCGATGTCGTCGATGATGCTGATCTTGGCCGCGATGCTCTTCATCGCACTGACCGTTGCGGTCACCGCCTGGCCGCCCTCGGTCGCCTCGGTCGCCGCCTTGGTGGCGATGCCGTCGGTGACTTTGGCGTTTTCGGTGTTCTGCGAAATCGACGCCGTCATCTCTTCGAGCGAAGCGCTGGTCTCTTCGACGCTGGCCGCCTGTTCTGACGACGCCTGCGACAGCGACTGCGCCGTGGCATTGATCTGGTTCGATGCGGTGGTCAGGGCCTCTACCGCGCCGTTGACTTCGCTGATCACCGTGCGCAGGGCATCGACAGTCGTGTTGCAGGCTTCTTTCATCTTGGCGAAGCCGCCGGTGTATTCCTTGACGATGCGCTCGCTGAGATCGCCGCGGGCGAGCGCGGAAACCACCCGCACGACATCTTCGACCACCTCCTGCGTCGCGCGGGCCGCCATCACCTGCTCGGTGACATCGGTGGCGTATTTGACGACCTTGAACGGTTTGCCGTTCATGTCGAATATCGGATTGTAGGAGGCTTGAATCCAGATCTCCTTGCCGCCCTTGCCGATCCGTTTGTACTGCGCCGAATCAAACTCGCCGCGGCCGAGCTTCTCCCAGAACAGCCGGTATTCCGGGCTCGAACGGAAATCGCTCTCGACAAACATGCTGTGGTGCTGGCCCTTGATTTCATCGAGCGTGTAGCCGAGCGTGCGCAGAAAGTTGTCGTTGGCGTTGAGAACCTTGCCATCCATCGTGAATTCGATCACCGCCTGCGCCTTGCTCACCGCGTTGAGCTGGCCCTCGAAATCGGCCGCGCGCAATTTGGCCGCGGTGATGTCGGTGGCGTATTTGACGACCTTGAACGGCTTTCCGTTCATGTCCATGATCGGGTTGTAAGACGCCTGGATCCAGACCTCTTTGCTGCCCTTGCCGATGCGTTTGTACTGGCCGGCGTCGAATTCGCCGCGGCCGAGTTTCTCCCAGAACATCCGGTACTCGGGGCTCGAGCGATACACCGGGTCGACAAAAAGGCTGTGGTGCTGACCCTTGATTTCGTCGAGCGTGTAACCGAGGGTTTGCAGGAAGTTGTCGTTGGCAGCAAGCACCTTGCCGTCGAGCGTGAACTCGATCACCGCCTGCGCCTTGCCTACCGCATTGAGCTGGCCCTCGAAATCGGCCGCGCGCAGTTTGGCGGCGGTAATGTCGGTGGCGTATTTGACGACTTTGAACGGCTTGCCGTCCATGTCCATGATCGGGTTGTAGGAGGCCTGGATCCAGATCTCCTTGCCGCCCTTGCCGATGCGTTTGTACTGGCCGGCGTCATATTCGCCGCGGCCGAGCTTTTCCCAGAACTGGCGGTACTCCGGGCTCGCGCGGTAGACCGGATCGACGAACAGGCTGTGATGCTGGCCCTTGATTTCGTCGAGCGTGTAGCCCAGCGCATTGAGAAAATTGTCGTTGGCGGTGAGAACCTTGCCATCGAGTGCAAATTCGATCACCGCCTGCGCCTTGCCGACAGCCTTCAGCTGACCTTCGAAATCCGCCGCGCGCAGTTTTTCTGCGGTGATATCGGTGGCATATTTGACGACCTTGAACGGCTTGCCTTTTGCGTCAAGGATCGGATTGTAGGAAGCCTGGATCCACACCTCGCGGCCGCCTTTGCCGATGCGTTTGTACTGGCCGGCGTCAAATTCGCCGCGGCCGAGTTTTTCCCAGAACTGGCGGTATTCGGGACCGGCGCGGTAGACCGGATCGACGAACAGGCTGTGATGCTGGCCCCTGATTTCGTCGAGCGTATAGCCCAGCGCATTGAGAAAATTGTCATTCGCTACGAGAACAGTGCCGTCGAGCGCAAATTCGATCACCGCCTGCGCCTTGCTGATGGCGGCGAGCTGACCCTTCATGTCGAGCAGGGACGGGCCCTTGCTGCGCGTAGTCTTCCCGGCTTGACCGCGGGGCGATGCTTTCGATGCCTTTTTCGCTTTCATGGTTTTCTCCTTTGGTGCGGTAGAAATATTGAGGAATAATTATTTGCCGCGCGACATTCGATGACAGCGCGCGCCTGCCTCGTGCAAAATCTTGCCTAAGCCGCCACCTGCAAATGCGTCTGCACGCCGTCGTCGGCGCGCGCCTGTTGCAAAAGACCCGGCACATCGACAATCAGCGCGACTTCGCCGGTACCGAGAATGGTTGAACCGCTGATGCTCTGCAGCCGGCTGAACAGCGTGCCGAGCGGCTTGATCACCGTCTGCGCCTCGCCGAGCAGGCGGTCGACCACGATGCCGGCCTTGCGCTCGCCGTAACGCACCACCACCACGCTTTCGCGCGACGGCACTTCGCCCGGCAAATCGAACACCTTGCGCAGACGCAGATAGGGCAGCAACTGCCCGCGCAGGCTGAAGTAATCGCCGGCGTGCTCGCGTGTCTGCGGCAACTCGACGCACTCGATGACGAGATCGAGCGGCAGCACGTAAACCGACTGCCCGACCTGCACCAGAAAGCCGTCAATGATGGCGAGCGTCAGCGGCAGGCGGATGTTGACCGTGGTGCCCTTGCCGAAGGTGCTCGACAGTGACACGCTGCCGCGCAGCGCCTCGATGTTCCGCCGCACCACGTCCATGCCGACGCCGCGGCCGGACAGGTTGGTCACTTTTTCGGCGGTCGAAAAGCCGGCCGCGAAGATCAGGTTGAAGATTTCCTCGTCGCTCGGCGTATGGTCCGCGGCGATCAGGCCGCGCTCGCGGCCCTTGGCGAGTATGCGATCGCGGTCGAGGCCGCGGCCGTCGTCGCTGATCTCGATGACGATGCTGCCCGAGTCGTGGAATGCATTGAGCCGCACCTCGCCGCGGGCCGGTTTGCCGTTCTCCAGCCGCACCGCCGCCGGCTCGATGCCGTGGTCGATCGCGTTGCGCACGAGGTGCATCAGCGGGTCGTTGATTTTTTCGACCACCGATTTGTCGAGCTCGGCCTCGCCGCCCGACACCTCAAGCACGATGTCCTTGCCGATTTCACGGCTGACGTCGCGCACCACGCGGTGGAAGCGGCCGAAGGTTTCGCCGATCTGCACCATGCGCAGCCGGAGCGCGCCGTCGCGGATTTCCTCGGTCAGTTCGTTCAGATGAGTGGTCGCCTCCTGCAGCGCGGTATCGCTGCCGCGGTGCGCCAGCAAATGGGCGCCGGCGCCGGCAATCACCAGCTCACCGACCAGCGTGATCAATTTGTCGAGCTTCTCGGCGTTTACGCGGATGAAGTGGGACTCCTCGCCGCGGCGGACCTGGATTTTCTGCTGCTTGTTGAGCGCCGCATCAACCACCTCGCGACGCACGTTCTGCGCATCGACCAGAATGTCGCCCAGCTTCGCCGGCGTCGCACTCGCGCTCTGCGCAGCGAGGGCATCGTTCAATTCCTGCGCGGTCAGCGCACCGCAGGCGACCAGCATGTCGCCCAGCCGCTCGTTGTCCTCGGGCAGCAGGTCGATCAGTTCGGCGTACGCCAGCGCGCGGCTGTGCGGCGGCAGGATGTGCAGCGTGCAGTCGTCGCGCACGAATTCGAACACGTCCTCGATGGTTTTTTTGCTCGCACTGCTGCGCAGGCGGATCTCGAAACCGAGGTAGCAGCTCTCGGCATCAAAGTCGTCGTCGGCCGGCAGAGCATCGCTGACGGTGACCAGATGTTCGATTTCGCCGAGCGTAACCAGATAACGGATGAACGACAGCGGGTCCATGCCGTTTCTCAGCACATCGCGGCCGAAGCGCAGCGACAAATGCCATGCCTCGGAAGCCACACCATCCCCAACGGGCGCGGACGAGGCAGTTGCAGCCGCGGCCACCGGTACGGAGGCGGCCACCGCCGGCGCGCCAAGCAGCACCTGCAAACGTTCGACCAGCGCATTGCCGGTCGCGGTGGTTTCCGCATCGAGCACCGCATCGGCGCCGCCGGCCTGTTCGAGCAATACGCCGATGTGGTCGCAGGCGGGCAGCAGAATCGACATCAGTTCCGCACTCAATTCCATGTCCTTGCTGCGCACGCGATCGAGCACGCTTTCGACCACATGGGTGAAGCCGACGATCGCGTGATAGTCGAACAGACCGGCTGAACCCTTGATGGTGTGGGCGGCGCGAAACAGGCCGTTGATCGCCTCTTCGTCGCCGGGATTGCCCTCCAGCAGCAGCAGCGCATCTTCCATCTGGCGCAGCAGGTCGCGGCTTTCCTCGACAAATACCTGGCGCCCTTCATCGAGCGGCGAGTTGTTGGACATGGGTCTCTCCGGTTTTTCTTGTTGGTGTTTCAGTGCGCGGGCGCGCCCAGCGCGTCGGCGAGATTCAGCAGGCGCGCACATTCCAGCGCCGGGGCCGACCACTCGACGACGGCGAGTCCGCCGCCGGCGGCCTGTGCGCCGCGTTGCGCCACCAGCAGCGTTTGCATGCCGGCGGTGTCGATTTCGGCAACCTGCGAGAGATCGATGGCAAGTGTTGCGCTCTGCGCGATCTGCGCGGTGAGCGCGCGATGCAGTTCGGCGGCGTGATAGATCGTCAGATCACCGCTGGCCGTTACAAGGCATGGCGTCTGCGTCGGATCGGTCTGTAGCGTAAACATTTTTTTCTCCTCGCGGTTTCTGTCTTGATCAGGGCAGCGCCAGCTTGGCCACCGCGTTGAGCATCTGGTCGGGCTGGAAGGGTTTGACCACCCACGCCTTGACGCCGGCCGCCTGGCCTTCCTGCTTTTTCGATTCCTGGCCCTCGGTGGTGAGCATGATGATGGGCGTGAACTTGTAGGCGGCCATCTGTTTGACCTCTTTGACGAAACCGATGCCGTCGAGATTCGGCATGTTCAGATCGGTGATGATGAGGTGGACCTTCTGGCCGCCGAGTTTGGTCAGCGCATCCTTGCCGTCGGCGCCCTCGATCACGTCGTAGCCGGCACCCTTCAGCGCCATCCGTACGACCGTGCGCAGGCTGGCCGAGTCGTCCACCACCATTACTGTTTTGGCCATCGGGGAATCTCCTAGAAAAATGTGATGCCGGCGGCGTCGGCAGTGGCTGCCTCGGCGCCGTGGTTGACGCGCTGCTCGTGCGTCGCATAGGTCTGTTGCATCTGGTTGAGCCACGCCCCGGAATCGAAACTGGCGCCGTTGGCGACACGCTCGCGCAGCGTCGCCATGTCGCCGGTGACGTGAGTGAGGATCTGGCTGGTGCGGTCCTGAAACTGCAGCGAGACCAGCAGATTCGAAATTTCTTCGCGGATGCCGTGGCTTTCGGTTTGCAGCACGCGGGCAGATTCGGTGAGTCCGTCGGTGACGCCGGTGAACCGATCGACCACGCCGTTGATCGTCGACTCGGCGCTCAGTATCGCGCCGGTGTCCGCCTCCGCACATTCGTTGGCGTAATGCAGGGTATCGGCCATCGCGCGGCCGACCAGATCGACCTTGGCGCGGATCTGCGCCGCAGTGTCGGCCGAATTGGTGGCGAGCTTGCGCACTTCGTCCGCCACCACTGCAAATCCGCGGCCGGCTTCGCCCGCGCGGGCCGCCTCGATCGCGGCATTAAGCGCGAGCAGGTTGGTCTGGTTGGCGATGCGCACCACTTCGGCGACCATCGCCTTCAATTCGGTCGAAAAGCCGGCCAGATTGGCAACGTTGGCCAGCATCTTGTTCTTTGCCTCGACCACCAGTTGCAGCGAGCCGACGATGGCATGCAGTTCGCGCTTGCTTGCCGCCAGCAGGGCGACGATCCCGCCGTCGGCGTTGCTGCCGCAGGCGTTGCCGGCGGCGGTCTCCGAGGCTTTCACCGACGCTTCGAGCCGGCCGATGATTTCAGAGAAACTGCGGGTCAGTTGTTCGATCGCCTCCTGGGTCTGGCCGCGCGCGGTTTCGACATGGCGGCCCCACACCGGAAACACCTGCGCGCACAAATCGTCGAGACCGCGCGCGCGTTCGGTTTCCGCCGTGGCCGCGACTTCGGCGCGCGCGGTGGCCACCGCGCAGGCGGTGGCCGCCGCCGCTTGCGCGGCAACACGCGCCATCAGCAGCTGCGCCAGCACGGCACCCGCCGCCATCACCAGCAGCGCCGTCGCCAGCGCCTCGGCGTTCGCACCGGCGCTGACAAATATCGACGCCGCCGCCAGCGCGGCAAAGCCCGCGATCAACCCCCCGCACCAGCGGTAACCCTGCAGCGCGCCGTTTGCGCGGCCGCCGGTGGCCGCATGTGCGATCTTCGGCATTGTTAGTTCTGGATTCACGATGCTCCACTTTTCAAGGGTTTGCTGTTACCTGCGGATAACCCCGCACGGATTCCGCAAACGGCAGGATGATCCGTGAACCAGTTACGACGGTTTTGTTACTTACTTAAGGAATCCGTGCGGAAATCCACACGCACATTGATTTGGATCTAATCCGCACCGTGAGTATGCGAAATGAGCGCCCGCCGGCGCGCCTTGCCCAGGGGTGACGCGTCGCTCAGGCTTGCGCCAGTTCCTTCATCAACTCCGGGCCGAGCTGGTCGAGTTCCGCCTGATCGAGCGCCAGCTGGGCCAGCGCAAAGGCGCCGCCGCGACGCCACTCGAGATCGGTGATGCCCATCTTGGCTTTGCAATAGAGATATTGCGCAGCGAGCGCGACGGCGATGTTGCGCCGCGCGGCCGGCGAGAGCACGGCGCTGCCATCGGCGAGCGCTGCATATTCATGATGCAGCAGGATCGCCTGGCAGGTGTCTTCGGGCAGCAGCCAGGTTTCAGCCAGCCGGCAGCCCAGCCGCGCGTGATTCATGCCGTAGAGCCGGTCTTCACCGACCGTCACGCATTCCTCGGCGTCGCCGCGCGCGCCGGGCAGCCTCGGTTTGTAGCCCTCGAAATTGCCGAGCATCGCCAGCATGCCGCAGTCGCGGAACAGCGCAAACGTGTACGCCTCGTCGCGGCCCATGCCCATGATGCGGCGCGCCAGCAAGGCGCTCATGCCGGCGATCGACGACGACAGCTCCCAGTATTCGTCGTGCACATCGCTCGAGCCGCCGGGGAAAGCCTGGCGCAGCAGCAGTCCGGTGACGAGTTCCGCCACATTGCGCAGGCCCAGCAAAAGAATCGCCTGCTGCACCGAGGTCGCCTTGTTGCGCAGGCCGTAGAACGGCGAATTGACCGTCTTCAGCATTGCGGCGGCGAGACTGACGTCGCTGCCGATCAATTTGCCCAGCTTGACGAAATCGGGGTCTTCGCTGCGCATCTCGCGCATCAGGGTGGTGAGAATCGCCGGACACGGCGGAATACCGATGTCGTTGATGATTTCCTCGGCCTCGCGGTCGAGCATTTCGAGTTCGGTTGTCATGAGTTTTCCGCTTCGCTGCGTGGCAATGGCCGCAAGGCGCAGACGCGCCCCGTCACTGCATTAACGGATGCGGCCGCGCCGCCCTTGAGCGCGCGTCAGGTTGCAGGGCAATGCAGCTCAAGATTGCGGTCGCGACCGCCGTTGATTGGATGTGGCGCCGCCGTACGCGGCGGCGGCCGGGCGCCGGCGCGGACCGCCGGCGCCGCCGTTCAGCACAGGGATTTAGAATATGAGCGCCAACAGCGCGGTGCAGCAGGACGCCGCCGACCCGATCGGTCGCTTCGATAT
>CAISYC010000039.1 GCA_903889565.1 uncultured beta proteobacterium | reverse complement strand
CAGCCATGAGAGCGGCTTCTACGCCGGCACCTGGCTGTCGAACATCAGCTGGCTGAAGGAAAACGCGTCCACCCCGGCGCGCGTTCAAGGCACCTACGGCGAAGGCGGCAGCCTTGAGTGGGACGTCTACGGCGGCTACAAATGGAACCTGCCGAGCGACGTCGTGCTCGACACCGGCACCCTGTTCTATTACTACCCGGGCAGCATCAACACGGTCAACGTCGCAGCGGCCGGCACGCCCAACGCGAATACCTGGGAAATCTACGTTTCGCCGACCTGGAAGTTCCTCTCGGCCAAGTATTCCTACAGCGTCCTGAACAACACCTTCGGCACCGCCAGCAGCCGCGGCACCTCGTACCTCGACCTGTCGGCGAACTATCCGATCGAAGACACCGGCTTCACGCTGATCGCGCACTGGGGCTGGCAGAAGTACAAGGGCACCAGCATTGCCCAGAACCCGACCGCCGGCGGTGTACCGATCAGCAACGACGCGCTGTTAAGCTACAAAGACGTCAAGCTCGGCGCCAGCTACGCGCTGCCGAAGGACTTCACCGTTGGTGCCTACTGGACCAAGCTCTACAACTACAACAATGCCGGCTACGGCGGCACCGGCGACGCTGTTGGCGGCCTGAACGTTACTTCGGGCCCGTACCCGAACAACATCGGCAAGAGCACCGGTACCGTCTATATCCAAAAGACGTTCTAACCGTCTCTGGCAATACGCTTTGTTCAACGGGGTCGGCGCAAGCCGGCCCCGTTTTTCTTTGTCGTGTCGCAGCGGCCTCGTTCGCTGAATTACTTTACGTCCCTTATTCGGTTTCCCGCCGCGTGATCCACACGGCGCCTGCCGGCCAACTGCATTGCCGGCCTGCACAGGCCTCCCAAGCTACCACCTCATTCGCCTGATTTTCTCGCGTTTCCGCGCGGGATCTTTACGCCGTCTTTACGCACCGCCGCGGATTCATTACGCGGCCTTTACGCCTCCGCGCCTATAGTCGTTCGCATGTTCTTTCGCGATCGGAGCGCCTTGCCATGGATATCCTTTACGTCGCATTGATGGTCGGCTTTTTCGCCGTCAGCGTCGGCCTCGTCTATTTCTTCGAAGTCCTGCGGAGGCCGAAATGAGCTGGATCTACATTCTCAGCGGCGGCGTCGCTGTGGCGATCGTGATCTATCTGATCATTGCATTGCTTTATCCGGAGAAATTCTGATGAGCGCCAACGGCTATCTGCAAATCGGGCTTTACTTCGTCGTCCTCATCGCGCTGGCGAAACCGCTCGGCGCCTATATGGCGCGCATCTACGAAAACGAACCGGCAGTTTTGAACCGGTTTTGCGCTCCATTCGAGCGCCTGATCTACCGTTTGTGCGGAGTCGATCCTTCGAAGGAAACGGGCTGGATCGAGTATACGGTCGCGCTTCTTGTCTTCAACCTGCTGGGCGGGTTGGCGGTATATGGCCTGCAGCGTCTGCAGGTTAACCTGCCGTTCAATCCCGCGGGGATGGCCGCGGTTTCGCCCGACTCATCGTTCAATACCGCGATCAGTTTTGTCACCAACACCAACTGGCAGGGCTACGGCGGTGAAAGCACGATGAGCTATCTGACCCAGATGGTGGCACTCGGGGTGCAGAACTTCGTCTCCGCGGCGACCGGCATGGCGGTCGTGATTGCGCTGATCCGCGCATTTGCGCGCCAGACGGTGCAAACCATCGGCAATTTCTGGGTCGATATGACGCGCACCGTTCTTTACATCCTGCTGCCGCTGTCGCTGGCGTTTGCGCTGGTGCTGGTGTCGCAGGGCGTCGTGCAGACGTTCTCCGCGTATCCAGCCGTTCCTCTGGTCGAATCGATCGAATACGACAATCCGAAGCTCGACGCCGCCGGTCAGCCGATCAAGGACGAAAAAGGCAATCCGGTCACCGAGAAAGCGACGCAGAAGGATCAGGTCATCGCTGTCGGTCCCGCGGCCTCGCAGATCGCAATCAAGCAGCTCGGCACCAATGGCGGCGGTTTCTTCAATGCCAATTCGGCGCATCCGTTTGAGAACCCGACGCCGCTGTCGAATTTTCTCGAGGTGCTGGCGATCCTGCTGATTCCCGGTGCGCTGTGCTACACCTTCGGCCGCATGGTCGGCGACACCCGCCAGGGCTGGGCGATCCTTGCCACCATGACCATCGTGCTGGTGAGCCTGCTCGCCGTCTGCCTCTGGGCCGAGCAGCAGGGCAACCCGCTGCTCGCCAAGCTCGGCGTCGATCAGGCGACGACCGCGAGCCAGTCCGGCGCAAACATGGAAGGCAAGGAGGTCCGCTTCGGCATCGCCAATTCGGTGCTCTGGGCGACCACCACCACCGCCGCATCCAACGGTTCGGTCAACGCGATGCACGATTCATTCACACCGCTCGGCGGCCTCGTGCCGATGTGGCTGATCCAGTTGGGCGAAGTCATTTTCGGCGGCGTCGGCTCCGGGCTCTACGGCATGCTGATGTTCGTGGTGGTGGCCGTATTCATCGCCGGATTGATGATCGGCCGCACGCCGGAATACCTCGGCAAGAAAATCGAGTCGTTCGAAATCAAAATGGCATCGATCGCAGTGCTGGTGCCGCTGTTCACGGCCTTGCTCGGCACGGCGATCGCTTTGATGGTTGATGCCGGCAACGCCGGCGTCGCCAATCCCGGCGCCCACGGCTTCAGCGAAATCCTCTATGCGTTTTCGTCGGCCAGCGGCAACAACGGCAGCGCCTTCGCCGGACTTTCCGCGAATACGCCGTTCTACAACACCGCGCTCGGCATCGTCATGTTCTTCGCGCGCTACTGGATCATCGTGCCCGTGCTGGCGCTTGCCGGTTCGGTCGTAACCAAGAAAAAAGTCCCCGCCGGCGCCGGCACGCTGCCGACGCACAACCTGCTGTTCGTGTTCTGGCTGATCGGCGTCGTCATCGTGATCGGCGCGCTGACGTTCTTCCCGGCGCTCGCGCTCGGCCCCATCGTCGAACAGCTGGTGCTTAACGCAAACTGATTGGTCTTCACCGCAGAATCCGGAGTCAAAAACATGACTACTCAAGCACTTCCTGCCGTTCACGCACTGCCGCGTTCGCTGGTCACCAAAAGCATTTTCAAGCGCGCGCTGGTCGATTCGCTGGTCAAGCTGTTGCCGCAGTTCCAGTGGAAGAATCCGGTGATGTTCGTCGTCTACGTCGGCAGCATCCTTACTACTATCCTGTGGTTCCAGGCGCTCGCCGGCCATGGCGAGGCCCCGGCCGGATTCATTCTCGCGATTACGCTGTGGCTGTGGTTTACGGTGATATTTGCGAATTTCGCCGAAGCGATCGCCGAAGGCCGCAGCAAGGCGCAGGCCGATGCATTGCGCGCGGCCAAGCGCGACACGATGGCGAAGAAGCTCGATACGCCGCATCAGCATTCGCGTTTTGGGCTGGTCGCTGCGTCGGCGCTGCGCAAAGGCGATGTCTACATGGTGCAGGCGGGGGATTTCATTCCCGCAGACGGCGAGGTGGTTGAAGGCGTCGCCTCGGTCGATGAATCGGCCATCACCGGCGAATCGGCGCCGGTAATCCGCGAATCCGGCGGCGATTTTTCATCCGTCACCGGCGGCACACGCATACTGTCCGATTGGCTGGTCGTGCGCGTCAGCGCCAATCCCGGCGAGTCTTTCCTCGACCGCATGATTTCGATGGTGGAGAGCGCGCGACGGCAGAAAACACCGAACGAGATTGCACTGACGATTTTGCTGGTAAAGCTCACCCTGGTATTTCTGTTTGCGACTGTCACTCTGCTGCCGTTTTCGATCTACGCGGTCGAGGTGTCGAAGGCCGGCGAGCCGATTACGATTACCGTGCTGGTCGCCCTGCTGGTATGCCTGATCCCGACCACCATTGGCGGATTGCTGTCGGCGATCGGGCTCGCCGGCATCGGACGCATGTTGCGCGCCAATGTGATCGCAGTGTCAGGCCGCGCGGTCGAAGCCGCGGGCGACGTCGATGTGCTGCTGCTCGACAAGACCGGCACCATCACCCTTGGCAACCGGCAAGCCACCGCCATGCTGCCCGCCCCGGGCGTTGCCGACAGCGCCCTTGCCGACGCCGCACAACTCGCGTCGCTCGCAGACGGCACCCCCGAAGGCCGCTCGATCGTCGTGCTCGCCAAGGAAAAATTCGGTCTGCGCGAACGCGATATCGTCGCGCTCGGTGCGACCTTCGTGCCGTTCTCGGCGCACACGCGCATGAGCGGCGTCAATTTCGCCGGACGCGAGATCCGCAAGGGCGCCGCCGATGCGATCCGCATCTACGTCACACAAGCCGGCGGCCGATTCCCCGACGAAACCAACAACACGGTCGACGGCGTTGCGCGGCGCGGCAGCACGCCGCTGGTTGTCGCCGAAGTGGCCAACGGCGAAGCGCGCGTGCTCGGCGTGATCGAACTGAAGGACATCGTCAAAGGCGGCATCAAGGAGCGTTTCGCCGAACTGCGCCGAATGGGCATCCGCACCGTGATGATCACCGGCGACAACCGCCTCACCGCTGCCGCAATCGCGGCCGAAGCAGGCGTCGATGATTTTCTGGCCGAGGCGACGCCCGAAACGAAACTGCGGCTGATCCGCGACACGCAGGCCGAAGGACGGCTGGTGGCGATGACCGGCGACGGCACCAACGACGCCCCGGCGCTGGCGCAGGCCGACGTCGCGGTGGCGATGAACACCGGCACGCAGGCCGCCAAGGAAGCGGGCAACATGGTCGATCTCGACTCCAATCCGACCAAGCTGATCGAAATCGTCGAAATCGGCAAGCAATTGCTGATCACGCGCGGCTCGCTGACGACGTTCTCCATCGCCAACGATGTCGCCAAATATTTCGCGATCATTCCGGCGGCGTTTGCCACCACCTACCCGCAATTGAATGCGCTCAATGTCATGCATCTGGCCACACCCAACAGCGCGATCCTATCTGCAGTCATTTTCAACGCGCTGATCATCATCGCACTGGTGCCGCTGGCGCTGCGCGGCGTGAAGTATCGCGCGGTCGGCGCCGCTGCGCTGCTACGCGACAACCTCCTGCTCTACGGCGTCGGCGGCGTGATCGCGCCGTTCATCGGCATCAAGCTGATCGACATGCTGCTCGTTGTGCTCGGTCTTGCCTGATGAATACGACGCCGGAACATTTGAAGGAGACAAACATGCTTGCCCAATTCAGACCCGCCCTCGTCATGCTGATCGTGATGACCACCCTCACCGGCGCCATCTACCCGGCCGCGGTGACTGGCATCGCCCAGATGCTCTTCCCCCGTCAAGCCAACGGCAGCCTCATCGAAAAGGATGGCAAGGCCGTCGGTTCGGCGTTGATCGGCCAAGCGTTCAGCAATCCGAAGAATTTCTGGTCGCGGCCGTCGGCGACCTCGCCGTATGCGAACAACGCAAGCGCTTCGAGCGGTTCGAACCTGGGACCGCTCAACCCGGCACTGACCGACGCGGTCGCCGGCCGCATCAATGCGCTGCGCGACGCCGACCCCGGCAATGTCGCGCCGGTGCCGGTCGATCTGGTCACCGCCTCAGCGAGCGGCCTCGATCCGCATATCAGCCCCGCTGCTGCCGAGTATCAGGTGAATCGCGTCGCCAAAGCGCGTAATGTAGATGCAGCCGTCGTCAGAAACCTAGTCGCGGAACATACCGAGAGCCGGCAATGGGGATTTCTCGGCGAGCCGCGTGTGAACGTGCTGCAACTCAATCTGGCGCTCGACGCCATGACGGCGAAATAAATATACAAATCTTTACGCGGACGGCGCCGGTCTTTACGCAATTCTTATATTTTCGGGCCTACATTAACAGTCATGGCGGAAGCAATTCCGCGGCCGCAAAGGAACCCGTCAATGAATACCATGAGTTCGCGTAAAGAATCAGAACCGTCCGATTCAGCCTTCCCGGCGCCAAACACACTCCGTCACCAGTGCCCCGTCTGTAGCAGGCTGCACTATGTTTCGACGGTGAGGGCGCAGTTCGCTTACGGTAGGCAACTTGCCTGCAGTCCGGACTGCGAGGCGGAGCGACGCCGCCACAGCCGCGCCGCCTACCGGAGGCCGCACACGCCAGTTCCCGCCCAACCCGGCAGCCACGGCACGCTGCATCTGGTCGGCGCACACGATCAACAGGCGGCACTCTGTGTTACGGTCGAATCAACCGAGGTACTGTGCGTGCGCAAGGCGGTCTTCCGGTCGGGCGGCAAGTCGGTTGGCATCCTGAGAGTCGCCCCGGTGCCGCACAGCTCGAGAGTTCGCCTGTTTGTCGGCACCACCGCAAATACCGTGGAAATGATCATGCTCGCAATTATGCATGCGGTCAGCGCCTGTGAATTCGGCCGCATTACACGCAACTGAACAATCCCCGCTACCGGCGCCAGCGCTATTGGACAATCCTCTGATCGGGGTTCTGCTCGCCCTCGCGGCAACCGTCGTGCCACTCGGTCTTGCTGGCCTGCTGGTCGAATGGCGCGCAAGAAAGCTGCCGCGATTAGACAATAATCGCCTGAGCGCTGCGGCAGGGGCTGGGCCTGCGCTATCATCAAATCCGGATCAAACCGATAACAGCAGCTGACGTTGCAGCGGTAAAAACCGCGCCCGATCACCGCAATCAGACCTCACGCAGGAACAGGAACCCGTGGCTGAACAACGTCCAGATCCCGACGCACTGCTCGCCAAAGTCCAGCGCGATGAAGCGAAGAGCCGGCGTGGGCGGCTGAAGATTTTTTTCGGTGCTGCCGCCGGTGTCGGCAAAACCTACGCAATGCTTTCCGAGGCGCGCGAAAAGCGCGCCGATGGCTGCGACGTCCTGGTCGGCATCGTGGAAACCCACGGCCGCACCGACACGATGGCGATGCTCGCAGGTCTTGAAGTCCTGCCGCCGCGGATCGTCGAGCACCGCGGTGCCAAAATCGGCGAATTCGATCTTGATGGCGCACTCAAGCGACGGCCGACACTGATCCTGGTCGATGAGCTCGCCCACACCAACGCCGAGGGCTCGCGCCATCCGAAGCGCTGGAACGACGTCGAAGAACTGCTCGACTCCGGCATTGATGTCTATACCACGCTCAATGTCCAGCATCTGGAGAGTCTGAACGACATTGTCGGCGGCATCACGCAGATCCGCGTCTGGGAAACGATACCGGACACCATCTTCGAGCATGCTGACGAGGTCGAACTCGTCGATCTGCCGCCGGACGATCTGCTCGAGCGCCTGCGCGAAGGCAAGGTTTACATGCCGCAGCAGGCCGAGCATGCGGTCCGCAACTTCTTTCGCAAAGGCAATCTGATTGCACTGCGCGAGCTGGCATTGCGGCGGACCGCCGACCGCGTCGATGCGCAGATGCGCGACTATCGCGACGACCAGGCGATCCGCAGCGTGTGGCGGGCCGGCGAGCGCGTGCTCGTATGCATCGGGCCGGACCCGCTCGCCTCGCGCCTGATCCGCGCCGGCAAGCGGCTCGCCACCGCGCTGCACGCCGACTGGACCGTTGTTTATGTAGAGACACCCCAGCTGCAGCGGCTGCCGGCGGCAACGCGCGACCGCGTGCTTGATTACCTGCGCCTCGCGGAGGAACTCGGCGCCGCAACCGCCACGCTGTCGGCGCAGAGGATGAGCAGCGCGATTCTCGATTACTCACGCGAGAAAAACGTCACCAAGATCGTGCTCGGCAAACCGACCCGGTCCGGCTGGCAGCGCTGGGTGCTGGGATCCGTTGTCGATGAGGTGGTGCGTGAGGCGCACGACTTCGATATTTATCTGCTCGCCTGCGACAAGGAAACCGCGGCACCGAACCTGCCTGACCTGTCGTTGTTGATCCGCAGCCGCGCCTACCTCGGGTTGACCGAGCAGAGCGGCGACAGTGAAAAAAAGCGCTATCCCGGCTACCTGTGGAGCATCGGCGCAACTGCATTGATCACGTCGCTGTCGGCGTTCGTATTCGACTTTCTCGAGCTGGCCAATCTCGTGATGTTGTATCTGCTCGGCGTCATGTTCATCGCAATGCGCTTCGGGCGCGGCCCCTCCGTTCTTTCCGCCGTCCTTTCGGTCGCAGCCTTTGATTTCTTTTTTGTGCCGCCGCGGTTTTCCTTCGCGGTCTCCGATGTGCAGTACCTGGTCACCTTCGCCGTCATGCTGATTGTCGGGCTGATCGTCGGCACGCTGACCGTCAATCTGCGCTCCCAGGCCAGGGTCTCCAGCCACCGCGAACGCCGCGCCAGCGTGCTCTACGCGTTTACGCGCGAGCTTGGCGGCACCCAAAGCGAAGATGAAATCGTGCGCATAGCGGTCAAGCATATCGGCGAGGAATTCGAAGGCCAGAGCGTGCTGCTGCTGCCTGATAGTGGCGGACGAATCAGGCATCCGCAGTCGCAGAGCATTCAATACTCATTTCACGGCGCCGATCTGGGCGTAGCACAATGGGTATTCGACAATACCAAGGTCGCCGGCAAAGGCACCGATACTTTGCCCGGCACCGAGGGCGTTTATTTTCCGATGCGAGGCCAGACCGGTTCAATCGGCGTGCTCGCACTCTTGCCGGTCAATTTGCGCAGGATATTCCTGCCCGAGCAGCAACGGCTGATCGAAACCTTCGTCTACCAGATCGTGCAGGCGTTCGAGCGCGTCCGGCTGGCAAAGGAGGCGGCGGCATCGAAAGTGAAAGCGGAGACCGAAAGTGTCCGCAATTCGCTGCTGGCGGAGATTTCACACGATCTGCGCACCCCGCTCGCTTCGATTGTCGGCGCCTCCAGCAGCCTGCTCTACGGCGAGAGCAAGCTCGATGCCGCCACCCGCATTGAATTGAGCCGCACCATCTACGACGAAGCACGGCGCATGACCAGCCTCGCCAACAACATCCTCGAGATGGCGCGCCTGGATGCGGGAACGTTTAAACTCAATGCACAATGGGTGCCCATCGAAGAAGTCGTCGGCAGCGTGCTCAAGCGCATGGACGAAATGCTGCATGGACGGCCCGTGCAAACTGAAATCGCGCCCGACCTGCCCCTGCTCAAACTCGACGCCGTCATGATCGAGCAGGTGCTGGTCAACCTGCTCGAGAATGCGATCAAATACACGCCGGCCGGCAGCGGCATCGAAATTTCCGCGCGCCGCGCGGCCGACGCCGTCGAGGTCACGGTGAGCGATCACGGCCCCGGCATTGCGCCGGGAAACGAAGAGCGCCTGTTCGAGAAATTTTTCCGCAGCGCGCGCGAATCGGCGCACAGCGGCGTCGGCCTCGGGCTTTCGATCTGCAAGGCGATCATCACCGCGCACGGCGGCCGCATCCGCGCCGAAAACATGCAGGGTGGCGGCGCGCGCTTTGTTTTCACGCTGCCGCTGGAGGACGCGCCTGGCGCGCCTGCGGAAAACGCGGCGGCTTGCTGATGAGCGAGACGCGCGCCACCATACTCGTGGTCGAGGACGAGCCCGAAATCCGGCGCTTCCTGCGCAGTTCCCTTGCCGCCGAAGGCTACAAAGTGGTGGAGGCCGCCACGGCGGGCCGCGGGGCGATCGAAGCGGCCTCGCACAAACCGGACCTTGCGATCGTCGATCTCGGTCTGCCCGACTTTGACGGCGTCGAGCTAATCCGGCGCATACGCGAATGGTCGAGCATCCCGATCGTAGTGCTGTCGGCGCGCGTTCAGGAGCGCGCCAAAATCGACGCGCTCGACGCCGGCGCCGACGATTACGTGACCAAGCCGTTCGGCGTCGGCGAACTGCTGGCGCGCGTGCGGGTCGCGTTGCGGCATGTCGCGCGCGCGGGTTCCGGACAGGGCGCGCTGGCGCTCGGCGACGCGGCAATCGATCTGGAGGCGCGGCGCGCGACGCGCGGCGGCAAACCGGTGCATCTGACGCCGATCGAGTTCCGCCTTGTCGCCTGTCTTGCCAAACACCTCGGCATGGTCGTCACCCACCGCCAGCTGCTGAGCGAAGTGTGGGGCCCGACCCACATCGAAGACACGCATTACCTGCGCATCTACATGAAGCAGCTGCGCGACAAGCTGGAGGCCGATCCGGTGCAGCCGCGCCACTTCATCACCGAGAGCGGCGTCGGTTACCGCCTGCTCGCCGACGACTGAGCGGCCGTCGGCTGCTTTGACAGCACGGCGGCGACATCGGCTGCAATCGCATCCACTGCGGTGCCGGCGGCGTCAACCTGCATGACAACGTCCACCTCATCGGCGCCAAATGCTTCCTGCGTGGCGCGCTGCTGAACCAGCACGTCGGGTGTCGCTTCGGAGGCATCGACGCCGGCAGCGAGCCGGCGCCGCAGCCGTTCGCGCAGGACCGCCTCCGGGGCCGCGCAGGAAACGATCAGAAACCGCGCGCCGGCAGCAGCAGCGGCTCGCCGGAAACCGGCCCTTGCTGTTTTCTTCAACGCGGCCGCATCGACAATCACCGCCCAGCCGGCGTCGAGGATCGAAACGGCGAAGTATAAAAGCTGGTGATAGGTGCGTTGCGTCGCCTGTGCATCATACAGTCCACCGCCGACCGCGCTGGCGCTGCGCGCAGTGGCAGGCCAACCGTGCAGGCGTTTGCGCTCGATATCCGAGCGCAGGCGCACGGCGCCGAGTCGCTCGAGCAACGCCTGCGACACCGTCGTCTTGCCGGCGCCCGACAACCCGTGCATCAAAATCAACGCCGGCGCGGCGAACGCCGCGATGCGCGCAGCCAGTTGCAGATGACGCAGGCAGCTTGCCTCGTCGCCGCGGCGCACGGCACCGGCAACCGGCTGGCGCGCATGCATCAGCGCCACTTTGGCGCGCACCATGGCGCGATAAACAAGGTAATAGCGCAACACCGCGACTCCGGCGTAGTCACCGCTGATTTCCAGATAACGGTTCAGACAGCGCCAGGCCCACGGTGCGAGATTGCGATCGAGCAGATCCATCACCAGAAAGGCGATTTCGCTGATGACGTCGATCCAGCGGAATTCAGGATTGAATTCGATGCAATCGAACAGCACCGGTGCGCCGTCGATGACCGCGATGTTGCCCAGATGCAGATCGCCATGGCATTCGCGCACGCGGCCGTCCGCCTGGCGCCGGCGAAACACCGGCTCCAGACGAACCGACTCGTTCGCGGTCCATGCGCGCAACCGTTGCAGGGGCTCGACAGCCGCCGCAGGCGGCGCCATGCGTGCAAGCTGATCGAAGTTGTCGAGCGCCGGAGGCGTGATGGCCTCCGGTGCGCCATGAATGCTCTGCGGACCGGCCACCGCGCTGCGCTGGTGGAATGCAGCGATGGTTTGCGCCAGCCGGTCAATCAAAGCGGCATCGACGTCGCCGCGACGGATCCTGGCATCAAGCAGATCGTCCTGCGCGAAGCGGCGCATCTTGAGCGCGTATTCGAACGGCCTGCCCTCGCCGCCGATCCGCGGCGCCGCCGGCGTGCCCGTTAACGGCAATACCTCCAGATACAACTGCGGCGCGGTGGCACGGTTGAGCCGCAGTTCCTCGAGGCAAAAATGATGGCGCGCCTCCAAAGTCGAGAAATCAAGAAAACCCGGCGCTACAGACTTCTTGATTTTGTAGGCGTAGTCGCCGGCCAGCAACACCCATGAGATATGGGTTTCGATGCGTTCGACAGCAGTCACGGCATGCGGATAGCAGCGCGGATTCATCAAGGCATCGATGAAGGGCGGGACGGCGCTGTCGTCAGGAATGGCCATCACTCGTTCCCGCAACCGGCGCGGCGGCATGCCGCGCCATTTTGTTTACCCGCGCCGGTTCACAGGCCGGGCTCAACCGCCTGCTGATCCTTGTGATACGTGGTGTACAGGTAAACCGGTATCGGCAGATCGGCCAGATGCTGCACGATCAGCTTGTGCACATCGGGCCATTCCAGATGACCGACGCCGGTGGCAAGTTTCGGCAGGGCAAGGCTGGTCACGCCCGAACTTTTCAGTTCGTGTTTCAGTTTGGCGAGACAGTGATTGACGTTGGCGATGGTTGCGCGCCCCGGCTTGCTGCCCTGCCCCTGCTCGCCGTCCTGCGTGAGCAGATTGAATATTCGCGTGCCGCCGGTGCCGCCCCACACCCAGACCTCGCCGGGTTTCGGATGCGTCTGGTGCGCATAGTGGCGAAAATCGCGCGCCATCGCCGGCCAGCGTTCGCGCAACGCCAGCGCGAGCCCGTTGTCGAAATGATCGTTCGGCGCCACGCCGTGCGCGATCGCCTGTGCCCTGGTCAGCAGGATGTCGCCGGAAATTTCATGTAACACGATGAACCTCGTTGAATGGGGTGAGTGTGTATCAAATGGATCCTGCGGCGGATTACAAGCCGAGCATGCGTCCGATGCGCGCCGCGTAATCGGCGGCAATCAGGGCGTCCTCGGCAATCACGTCAATCGCGCCGTGTATGTTCTTCAGGCCGTGGCTGATGCGATGGTCGTCCGGGTTCGGCGCCTTCAGCGCGAGACCCAGCGCCTGCACCTCGCCGCGCAGGGCCTCGACGTTGCCTGAACCCTGCTTGACCTTTTCGAGATCGCGCTCAAGCTCGGCCACCAGTTTAGACACCGCATCGAGATCAACGCCGCTGCCACTTTTCTTTGGGGAATCATTCATGCCTGTACCTCCGACGTTGGACGGTCGCAGGGCCGGCGCTACTCACTGCGAACGGCGCCGGCATCGCGCAACCGTTGCGAAAAGACTACGCCTGCCAGCATTGGCAGGCTTGATCCAAGTCAACTATGGAACGAAGGAACAACGGCGGGCGGGATCGCCGGCCGTCGGCAGCAACGGCGGACGGCGCTAGCGCGCGGGCGGCACTACGACCGACGTCAGTTTGCGGATCATGCCGTCTCCCTTGCTCATCAGGTACAACTTGCCATCGCCGTCAATGGCAAGGCGCACGTCGGCGCGACCGCCGCCCCAGGGCACGCCGTCGGGATCCTTGCCCTGTCCGCGTCCGCCGCAGGTGATAACGCCCTTCTCGTTGCTCGACCCGTCAGGCAGCACGCAATTGCCGCTGCGCACGCCTTTCTTGCGCACAAAGGCATCGGCGACGATATCGAACATGCGGCGGTTGACCGCGCCCTTCGCAACATCGTCGGGGCTCTGGTAGACGATCTGGATTTCGCTGATCGGCGCCAGCTTTTGCGGAGTGGTGGCGCGCGCCGCCAGCATCGCGTCGAGGTCGGTGTAGAACAAGCGGCCGCTGGAAATGTCGGTGAAAAAATATTTGCCCGCCATCTGCGGCATCAGCTTGCCGCGATAAACGTAGCCGCTCCCGATGGCGATGCCGTCGAGGTGGCTGAATGCGGCCACCGGATAGAGCGGCTTCACCGGCTGCGGCAGACCGTCAACCGCCAGCACATCCGGCGCCGGCATGGCCGGTTGCGGATCGATCTGGCTCGCGGTTCTGCCGCCGTTGGGGCCGCCGGTGAAACGCAGTTCCTGGCCTTCGCGCTCGCCCCAGCCGTAATTGCCGCCTTTGACGATCACGTTGATCTCTTCCCAGGAATGATCGCCGATATCGTTGGCCAACAGCGTGTTGGTCGCTGCGTCCCAGCTGATGCGGTGCGGATTGCGCAGACCGTAGGCGAAAATTTCGCCGTGCGCAAGCGCGACATTGACGAAGGGGTTGGCGTTGGCGCCGGCCGACGGAATACGGTACTGGCCGTTGGCCGCCAGTTTGTCCTGCGGGTGCAGCGTGATGTCGGGCGTAATGCGCAGAATCTTGCCGGGCAGCGCGTCAAGCCGCTGCGGCACCGGATGCGTCGGCCCGGCGCGCTCGCCCGCCTCGCCGTCGCCGGTGCTGATATAGAGGTTGCCGTAATCGGCGTCGCCGGGTCTGGCCAGCGGATTGAACAGCAGGTCGCCGACCGGATGCCGCGCGAAGTTGGTGCCGATGCGCATCAGTTCACGCGCGCTGCCTTCGAAGGTCGCGTTGCCGATGTTGCTGTCGCGCCATTCGGTGACGATCGATTCGTAACCGGTGACGCCAGCGGGCACATTGAACGGCGGTGTAATTTTATGCGCCGACAGATCGAGCGCGGGCATCGCCGCGTTGAGCGGCGCCGCCGGCTCGCTGCGACGGGGATTTTCGGTGTGCACCGTGTAGAAACGGCCGTTCTTCGCATAGTCCGGATCGAACACCATCGACACCAGACCCATGCCGAGATTGGGATCGGTGTTGAAACGCGGGAAGACCTTGCCGAAATCGATATAGGGCGTGAAGGCGCGCGTCTTTTTGTCGAGCAGGTAGAGGATACCGTTCTGCTCGACCACGAACAGCCGCGCCGCCGCCTGCGACGCAGCGGCCGGTTCGGAAATCAGCATGTTCGATTTGCCGAGCTGGCCGCGCAAATCGATCGGCGCCGGATAGGGGCCTTCCAGCCGCAGACTTGAATACGGCAGGCTCGCGTAGTCCTCGATGCGCACTACGGTTCCGTCCTTGCGGATCTGCGGCGAGGCGGGATACTGCGCCTGCACCGGCGCAACACCGGCAACCAGAACAACCAATGCGGCACAGGCCGCAGCCGCACGCACGCCGCGACGCGCGGCACGTTCAAATCCAAGCATGCAATTCTCCCCCTTGAAGTTGAAACGCCGTGTACATTGCACGGCGCTTTCGCTGATTATGACTGGTAAGGCCTGCCCCAGCCACCGGCAAAAAAACACTCGCCGAGCGGCTTGCGTTTGCGCGGCGTCAGTTCCTTGGCTTTGACATCATCAGGCAGCACTGCGGGATCCGCCTGGTAACCGACGGCGATCATCGCCATCGGCGTGTATTCCGCCGGAATCGCAAACGCGGCGCGCGCTTTCTCGCTGTCGAAGCCGCCCATCTGGTGCGCGATCAAACCGAGTGCCACCGCCTGCAGCGACAGATTGAGACTGGCCATGCCGGTGTCGTGCTGGGCATGCCGGTTCGGTTTGCCGCTGTGACCGAACACGCTGCCGGCGCAGGACAGCATCAGTACCGGCACGTTGACGCACCATTTGCGGTTATTTTCGGACAGCGTATCGAAGGCCTGCTGCCAGCCGGTTGCGTGGTCGGCACGATTCCACACCAGATAGCGCCAGGGCTCGTCGCCGTTGCACGACGGCGCCCAGCGCGCTGCCTCGAGCAGCGACAGGATCTGGGCGCGGCTGACGGCTTTCGAAACGTCATAAGCGCGCGGACTCCAGCGGCGTTCCAGCAATTCGTGAATGGGTGATTGCGTAATGGCGTTTTTCTGCAGCATGTTCCTCTCCGAATAGGGTTGCTTGTCGATTGCGCTGGTCTAGCGTTTTTTTTTGGCGCGTTCGGCGCTTGTCGCCGGTTCGCGGTCAAGCGCCAGCGGCCCCGCGCCGTAGACAGCGATGTACAGCATGCCGCCCATGATGGCGAGGTTCTTCATGAAATTGTTGAGCTGACCGCCGAAATTTGCAGGCTCCGCGCTCCAGAACGGATGCACGATGACCGCGGTGAGAAACGTAAAACCGAAAAACGCCAGCGCCAGCCAGCGCGCCTGCCAGCCCAGCACCAGCAGCGCGCCGCCGCCGATTTCGAGAGCGATGGTCAGCGCCAGCAGCAGTTGCGGCGCCGGCAGTCCCAGATTGCCCATCAGCGCGGCAGTCGCGGCAAAGGCCTTGATCTTGCCGCAACCGGAAATGATGAACACCTGCGCGAGCAGCGCGCGCGCCAGCGCCGGTCCGTAGTGCTTTAAGATCTGCTGAAATTTTTCCATCCGCAATTCCTCATTCATATTCATAACCGGCTTCGACCCACGCATCGAGTCCGCCGGCGAGCGGGCGCACCCGCGTGTAGCCCCGGTCCATCAGCAGGCGGGCGACACGCGCCGCGCTGGCTTCGTTGGGTCAGGCACAGTAGAGAATGATATCGCGGTCCGGCGGCAGTCCGGCCAGATGTTCGTCGATCCTCTCGGTTTCGACCGCGATTGCGCCCGGGATGCGCCGCGGGTCGAGTGAACGCGCGCCGGCCGAGCGCACATCGACCACCAGCGGTTCACGGCCCCGCGCCATCAGGTCGCGCAACTCGGTCACCGGCATGCGCGCCATGCGCAACGCCTTGAAGAAACGCCTGCGATCCCACCACTTGAAGGCGATGAACACGGCCAGTGCGAAACCGAGAATGAACAACGCGTATATGCCCATCGCCTCAAGCCGCCCGAGCAGCCAGTCGATCTCGCGATAGAAGAACATGCCCGCACCCGCCGCCGCTGCGGCGTAGAGCGCGGCACCGATCACGCTGTAGACGAGAAAGGGGCCCAGCGGCAGTTTCAGTGCGCCGGCCACCGGTGGCGCCACCGTGGCAAAGCCCGGCACGAATTTGGCAAGTACGAGCGAGGGCGCGCCCCAGCGCATGAAACGCGTCTCGGTCTGGCGCACGCAGGAATCCGGCGAAATTGAAATGCGGCACAGCAGCTGCAGCACGCGAAAGCCGTAGATGCGGCCGGCCACATACCAGATCATGTCCCCCGCCAGCGAGCCGATCACCGCCACTGCGACAATCGCCGACAGCGCCGGGCCGCCGGCCACCGCCATTGCGCCGGCAACCATCAGCGTCGGCACCGCCGGCACCGGCGCACCGGCCTGCTCGAGAAACAGGTTTAAAAAAACGAAGGCGAGCCCGTACTGCGCGAGCAGCGAACTGATTTCCCCCATCATGACTGCGACCACCCCGGTTGCGGCCGGCGACGGCCGCGCATGCTCAGTCCTTCCACGCCTCGACCTGAATATTTAACGTGACATCGTCGCCGACCATCGGCAGGAATGCCTTCATGCCGAATTCCGAACGCTTGAGACTGGCGCTGACTTCGGCGCCGCAGTCTTCCTTTTTGGCGTACGGATGAATGGCGCAATTGACCCGGGTGATGGTCAGCGTCAGCGGACGCGTCACGTTGAGCAGCGTCAATTCGCCTTCGGCGCGCGCCGGCACGACGCCGGTAAAGCTGATCGATTTCGCGCGAAACACCATGGTCGGGAATTTTTCGACGTTGAAGAATTTTGCGCTGCGCAGTTCCTCCTCGAGCCGCGGATCGCCGGTGCTGATCGAGGCCGTCTGCACCGTGATCTCGAGGCTGCCGGTTTTGGCGGCGCGGTCGAGCACCAGTTTGCCGGCGGTCTTGTTGAACTGGCCGTGATGCGTCGAGAAACCGAAGTGGTCGATGGCGAAGCGCGGAAAGGTATGCGCGGGATCGACGGTGTAATTGTCGGCGGCGACGGACACACCGGCAAAGCCGAGCACTGCAAGCGTAGCGACAGCTTTGAACATGCGGGTTCCTTCACAACAATGAAAAAACGATCGCAAGCAGTCCTCCGGTGGCAGTCCTGTTCAGCCGCGGCCTCAGTGCGAGGCATCTGCCGCCGCGTCGGCGGCCTTCGGCGCATCCGCGGCCACCTGCTGCCAGCCGCCGCCGAGCGCCTTGTAGAGCTGCACCAGCGCGAGCAGGTTGTTCTGCTGGGCGAGCGCGAGCTGCAATTCGGCGTTGAGCAGCGTGCTGTCGGCGTCGATCACCTCGAAATAGGACGAATAGCCGCTGGCATAGCGCTTCATCACGAGCTGTTGCGCCTCGCGCAGCGACTTCACCTGATCCTGCTGGGCGCGCTCGAACTCGGCGTAACCCTGCCGCGCAGCCAGCGCATCGGACACTTCGCGGAAGGCCTGCACGACCGCCTGCTGGTAAGACAGGATGGCCTGCTTCTCGCGGGCGCTGTAGGCATCGACCTGGTAAAAGTTGCGCGTCGGATCGATCAGCGGCTGCAGCGCGCTCAAGCCGAGGGTCCACACCTTGGACGGGCCGGTGAAAAGATTGGCAAGCGTCGCGCTGGTCGATCCCAGCGACCCGGTCAGCGAAATGGTCGGGAACAGCGACGCCTTGACTGATTTCAGCTGCGCGTTGGCGCTGATCAGATTGTTTTCCGCCTGTCGCAGGTCCGGGCGCCGCTCGAGCAGCGCCGACGGCAGGCCGGTCGGCACCTCCGGCGATTCCGGCAGCAATGCGCCTTCAGTGGCGGCCTCGCGCAGAATCGGCGCCGGATTCTGACCGAGCAGCACCTGCAGCAGATTTTCGCTCTGCGTAATCTGGCGCTGCAGATCGGAGACGGTCGCGCGCGCGGCGGCAACGTTGGCCTCGGCGCGCGTCAAATCAAGCGCGGAGACCACGCCGCGCGCGAATTGCGCCCGCGTCAGCACGGCAAATTTCTCGCGCGCGGCGACCGAACGCTGCGTGACCGCCAACTCGCGGTCCTGCGTGCGCAACGCGAAATACGCCGAGGCAACATTGGCAATGACGGTGATGCGGGTCGTTTCACGCGCATACTCGGTGGCGAGCAATTGCGCGCGCGCCGCGGCCTGCAGGTCGGCGACCCGGCGCCAGAAGTCGATCTCGTAGGACACCGTCAGGTTAGGCGTATAGGACTGGTTCACGGTGGGATAGGTCGATGGAAACGGCGTCGGGCCGACCGTCGAATAGGCATTGCGGGTCGCGTTGCCGCCGGCCGAGATCAGCGGAATGGAGCCGATATTGGCAACCCCCGCCAGCGCGCGGTACTCTTCAACCCTCGCCATCGCGATCCGCACGTCGAAGTTCTGCACGAGCGCGACCTTGACCAGTTTTTCGAGCACCGGATCGCGGTAAAGCTCCCACCACGCCAATTCCGCCAGCGGTTTGCCCGACGCCGCCGGCGCATCGCGGAACGCCGCCGGCGTATCGACCGGCGGGCGTTTGTAATCGGTGCCGATCGCGCAGGCACCGAGCAGCGCGGCAGCGGTCAGAGTAATCAGTATTCGCATCTTCATCTTCCTGCTATGACCGCGGCGACGGTGCCGCATCATCCGCCTCGTCGTACTTGAAAGGCCGCCGGCGCTCGCTGATACGCTGTATCACCACATAAAACACCGGGATGACGAGTATGCCGACCATCGTCGCCACCAGCATGCCGAAGACCACGGTATTGCCGATCGACAGGCGCGCGCCGGCACCGGCACCGCTCGCAATGGCCAGCGGCAGGGTTCCCAGAATGAACGCAAACGACGTCATCAGAATGGGGCGCAAGCGCAGCTGCGCGCCTTCCAGCGCGCCGCGCACGATAGACGCGCCGCGTTCATGCGCGATTTTCGCGAATTCGACGATCAGAATCGCGTTTTTCGCCGCCAACCCGATCAGCATCACCAAACCGATCTGCGCGTACACGTTGTTGTCGAGGCCGCGCAGCGCGAGTCCAGCGAATGCGCCGAAGACGCCGAATGGCACGACCAGCAGAATCGCCACCGGCATCGCCCACGATTCATACAGCGCCGCGAGCACCAGAAACACGAACATCAGCGACAACGCGAAAATATATCCGGTTTGTCCGCCGGTCTTTTTCTCCTGATAGACCGCGCCGGTCCAGTCGTAGCCGTAACCCGGCGGCAGCGTCTTCGCCACCTCTTCCATCGCCGCCACTGCCTGGCCCGAACTGAAACCGCGCGCGGCCGCGCCGTTGATGGTCGCCGCGCGATAGAGGTTGTAGCGTTCGTAGTACTCGGGCCCGTTGAACGGCCGCGCGGTGATCACCGTCGAGAGCGGCACCATCGCGCCGTCCGCGTTCTTCACGTAATAGCGTTTGAAGTCGTCGGGCGATGCGCGCGCCGCGGCTTCGGCCTGCGCCTCGACCTTGAAGGTGCGCCCGAACAGGTTGAAGTCGTTGACGTAGTAACCGCCGAGAAAGGTCTGCAGCGAGAGAAACACGTCGCTCAGCGACACGCCTAGCGCCTTGACCTTGTCACGATCGATTTGATACTCGATCTGGGGTATGCGATCGTCGTAGTTGGCGAACACGAAACCGAGTTCCGGGCGCTTGCGCACCTCGCCGAGAAAGTTCTGCAGCACTTGTGAAAACGCCTTCGGATCGCCGCCCGCGCGGTCCTGCAGGATGAATTCGAATCCGCCCGCGGTGCCGAGGCCGCGGATCGGCGGCGCGTTCAGCACCAGCACATTGGCGCCCTTGATCTGACCGTTGAGCTGGCCCGACAACTTGCGCACCAGGCCGGCGGCCTGCGCCTCCGGATTCGAGCGCTCGTCCCACGGTTTCATGCGGATGAAGGCCGTCGCGTTGTAGGAGGTGGTCAGCCCGGTCAGCAGGTTGAATCCGGAAAGCGATGCGACGCCGCTGACGCCCTCGACCTGGCTTGCCAGCGAAGTCAGTTGCGCCATCGCGGCGGTCGAACGTTCAAGCGAGGCCGCCGGCGGCAGTTGCAGTATGCCGAACAGATAGCCCTGATCCTCGTCCGGCACCAATCCGGTCGGACGGTGCGAGATCAGTCCATAAACGGCAACCAGCAGGACTGCAAACGTCAACGCAACCAGCACCGCGCGCCGGATCAGCACGGCGACTGCGCCCGAGTAGCGGGTTTTGAACGAATCGAAATAGTGGTTGAAGATGTCGAAAAAGCGCCCGACCGGCCCGTGCGGCTTGTCGTGCTTCGCCGGACGCAGCAGCAGCGCGCACAGCGCGGGCGTCAGCGTCAATGCGCAAAAGGCTGACAGCAGCACGGAGGTTGCCAGCGTGAGCGCGAACTGCTTGTAGAGCGCGCCTGTAAGACCGCCGAGAAAGGCCACCGGTATGAACACCGCTGACAACACCAGTGCGATCGCAATCACGGGGGCGCCGACTTCGGCCATCGCCGCCTTGGCGGCCTCCGTAGGCGACAGATGCTCGCTGTCGAGTTTGTGCTGCACCGCCTCGACCACCACGATGGCATCATCGACCACGATGCCGATCGCCAGCACCATGCCGAACAGCGTCAGCGTATTGATCGAGAAGCCAAGCGCGACGAACGCGGCAAAGGTGCCGACCAGCGACACCGGCACCGTCACCATCGGGATCAGCGTCGCGCGCCAGCTTTGCAAAAAGACAAAAACCACGATCAGCACCAGCAGGATCGCCTCAAACAGGGTCTTCACGACCTCCTTGAGCGATTCGGTCACGAACGGTGTGGTCGCATAGGGAATCGTGTAGGTCATGTCCGGCGGAAAGCTGGCCGCGATCTGATCCATCGTGCGCTTGGCCTCTTTCGCCACATCCAGCGCATTCGCGTCCGGCGACAGGAACAGGCCGATGAAGACCGATGGATTGCCGCCTTCGTCGACATTGATCGAGTAATCGACGCCGGCGCGCTCGATGCGCGCGACGTCCTTGAGCCGCACAACCTGGCCGTTGCCGCCGGCGCTGACGATGATATTTTCGTACTGCTTGACGTCGGACAGCCGGCCTTGCACGTAAATCGTATATTGCATCTGCTGGCCGGCCGGCGCCGGCGCCAGACCGGCGCGCCCTGCCGGCGCAACCTGGTTCTGCTCCTGGACAACCCGGTTGATGTCCCCCGCGCTGACGCCGAGGCGCGCCATCTTGTCGGGGTCGAGCCAGATTCGCATGCTGTAATCGCGCGCGCCGAAAATACGCACGAAGCCGACGCCCTTGATGCGCGACAGCGCATCCTGCACGTTGAGCAGCGCGTAATTCGAGAGAAACACGTTGTCGTAGGTGCGCTTCGGCGAAATCAGCGCGAACACCTCGAGAAAGTCGGTCGATACCTTGCGGATCTGCACGCCCTGGCGCAGCACGTCGGGCGGCAGCGAGTTCTGCGCGATCGCCACGCGGTTCTGCACGTCTACCGCCGCCAGATCCTGATTGGTGCCGACGTTGAATGTGACCGTGAGGTTATAGGTGCCGTCGTTGGCGCTCTTCGAATCCATGTAGATCATGTTCGTGGCGCCGTTGATCTGCTGTTCGAGCGGCGCCGCGATCGATTGCGCCACGGTCTCGGCGTTCGCCCCCGGGAAAGACGCCGACACCTGCACCTGGGGCGGCACGATCTGCGGATACTGCGCGAGCGGCAGGCCAACCGATGCAACCAGACCGGCAAGGGTAATGATGAGCGAGAGGACGGTCGATAAAACCGGTCGGTCGATGAAAAAATTGAACATCTTCAGCCTTTGCTTTTCTCGACCGCGCCCTTGACCGGCTCCGCGGGTTGGTCGGCCTTCGCAGGCGCGCCCTTGGCTGCACCCGCGCCGTCCTTGGCGGGTTCGCCCTTGCCGTCTGCCGCCGCGCGTCCACCGGGCACATAGGGCGTCGGACGAACCTGCGCGCCCGGGCGCACCTTGTTGACCCCCTCGACAATGATGGTCTCGTCGGGCTTGAGCCCGCCTTCGACGATCCAGTCATTCTCCAGCCGCGTATTGGCGACGATCTCGCGATAGGCAACTTTGCCGTCGGCATCGACGACGAACACCGAACGCCTGCCCTGCATTTCCTGCACCGCCTGCTGCGGCACGCGGATGGCGTCGGCTATTTCGACGCCCGGAACGATCACGCGCACGAACTGGCCGGGGCGCAGCGCGCGCTCCGGATTCGGCACCAGCAGACGCACCTGCAGCGTGCCGGTACGCGGGTCGACCGCCGCATCGACGAAATTCAGCTGGCCGGGATGCGCATAAACGCTGCCGTCAACCAGTTTCACGCGATAAACCGTGGCTTTGCGCTTGTCCGCTGCCGGCTGTCCCTGCGCGCGCTTCTGCATGTCGAGCAGTTTCTGTTCGCTCAGCGTGAAATTCACGTAGACCGGATCCACCGAATACAGCGTGGTCAGCAGGGTGGTCGAGGCGTTGACCAGGCCGCCGACCTTGATCAGCGCCTTGCTGATCATGCCGTCGCGCGAGGCGCGGATCGTCGTGTAGTCAAGATTGAGTTCGGCGGTCTTCATCTGCGCCTTCGCCGCATCCTCGTTGGCGGCATCGACCGCTTCTTTCGCCACCGCCGCGTCGAGATCCTGCTGGCTGATGGCATGATCGGCCAGCAGCGGCCGGATGCGATCGAGCACCTGGCGCGAATTGACGTGGCTTGCCTGCGCCTGTGCCAGCGCCGCCTTCGCCTGCGCGAGCGCGGCGATGAACGGCTGCTGATCGATCACAAACAATACCTGATCCTTGCTGACGTGCGCGCCGTCGACATACGACTGGCGCTCGAGTATGCCGCTCACGCGCGCGCGAATCTCGACCGTTTCCATCGCCTCGGTCTGCGCCACGTATTCCTCGTTGATGCTGACCGGCTGCGCAACCGTTTTTATCACGCCGACCTCCGGGACCGGTGGCGCCTGGTTGCCGCCATTGGGCGAACAGGCGACCAGCAGCAACGTCGTGATTGCCGATAACAGCAGCACAGCACCGCGCGAAGCGGGCTGCAACAGGTTCGATACTTTGGTTCTCAAGAAATTCTCCCGGTTACCCGCCGCAAACTCAAAATTCCAGCGTTACGCACGAAAAAAACGGCTATTCTGACAGAGTATGCAGTGCACCGCATTTGCGGCCACCGCTGCTACGGTTACTGCAACAATGCAGCGCTGCGCGCGCTGGCGATTTGCCGGTTGCATCGCCTCAGGCATTCATGCGCGACGCGCGAATATGAGAGGCTGCAGCCGTTATCGCAACAAACGCATTGTTGAAAGCCGACGCCGAAGGAAGGGGGCAGGCGCGTTTCATCATGCCGTCAACCGCAACGGCAGATTTCGCAGGCGCTTGCCCGTCGCCGCATGGATCGCGTTCGCCACTGCCGGCGCAACCGGCGGCAGACCCGGTTCGCCAACGCCGGTCGGCTGTTCGCTGCTGTCAACGATATACACTTCGACGCGCGGCATTTCATTGATGCGCAACGGCGCGTAATTGTGAAAATTTGACTGCTCGACGACACCGTCCTTCAGCGTGATGGCGCCGTGCAGCGCCGCCGACAGGCCGAAACCGATCGCGCCTTCCATCTGCGCGCGAATCACATCCGGATTGACCGCCACGCCGCAATCGACCGCACATACCACGCGATCGACCTTCAATGCGCCGTCCTTGCCGACGCTGACCTCGGCAACCTGTGCGACAAACGTATGGAACGACTCGTGCACCGCGAGGCCGCGGCCGCGCGCCTGGTCCCTGATATTGGCCAGAGGCTTGCCCCAGCCGGCCTTTTCGGCCGCGAGATTCAGCACACCGAGATGACGCGGATGTTTCGCCAGCAATGCGCGGCGAAACTCAAGCGGATCGCGCCCGGCAGCGGCGGCCAGTTCGTCGAGAAAAGTCTCGGTCGAAAATGCCGTGTGCGTCGAACCGACCGACCGCCACCACAGCACCGGCACGCCGATTTTGGTGGTGTGCAGATCGACCAGCAGGTTGGGAATGGCGTACGGCAGCGTGCTCGCGCCTTCCACCGAAGTCGGATCGATGCCGTCCTTCACCAGCATGCCCTCGAACGCGGTGCCGGCAACGATCGACTGACCGACAATGCGGTGCTGCCACGCCGTAATATTGCCGCCGGCGTCGAGCCCCGCCGACAGCGTGTGCAGGTACAGGGGGCGGTAATAACCGCCGCGCATATCGTCCTCGCGCGTCCACACCAGTTTCACCGGTGATTGTCCGCGGATAGCCTTGGCGATCTGCGCTGCTTCCACCGAAAAATCCGCCACCGGATTGGCGCGCCGGCCGAAGCTGCCGCCCGCATACAGCATATTGATGCTGACCTGTTCGGGCTTCAAGCCGAGCACGCCGGCGATCGCCGCCTGATCGACCGTCTGGAACTGCTCGCCGCTCCAGACTTCGCAGCGGTCGCCGTCGAACTTGACCACGCAGTCCATCGGCTCCATCGGTGCGTGTGCAAGAAATGGAAATTCATATGCCGCATCGATGCGTTTGGCGGCGCCGGCCAGCGCGTCGGCGGCATTGCCCTCGCTGCGCGCGACCGCGCCGGGTTTGGCCGCGAGTGCGCGGTACTGGTCGAGGATTTCCGTGGAGCCAAGACGGTTGGCGGCCGACTCATCCCATTCGACCAGCAGTGCATCGCGCCCCTGTTTGGCCGACCAGAAGTCCCGCGCGAGCACCGCAACGCCCGACGGAATACGCACGACTTCGACCACTCCCTTGACCATGATCGTCTTCGACGCGTTGAACGATTTCACGGTCGCGCCGAAACGCGGCGGATGCGCCACCAGCGCGGTCAGCATGCCGGGCAGTTTGACGTCGCTGGTGAATTTCGCGCTGCCGTTGGTCTTGTCGCGGCCGTCCTTGCGCGCAAGGCGTTTGCCGATCAGCTTGAAATCCTTCGGCTCCTTGAGCCGGATGTCGGCCGGCAGCGGCTGGCGCGCGGCGTCCGCCGCGAGTGCGCCGAAACCCAGCCGGCGCCCGGTCGCGCGATGCGTCAGCACGCCGTTGCTCACCGCGATCGAGTCCGCGGGGACCTTCCATTTTTCGGCCGCCGCAGCCACCAGCATGGCGCGCGCCGCAGCCCCCGCCATGCGCAACTGGGTCCAGGAGTTCGCCATCGCGGTGCTGCCGCCGGTGCCCTGCATCGGACCGAAGGCAAGATTGTTGTACAGCTTCGCGTCGGCGGGCGCGCCTTCGACGCGGATCTGCGCCCAGTCGGCATCCATTTCTTCGGCCACCAGCGTCGGCATGCCCGTATAGGTGCCCTGCCCCATTTCGACATGCTTGACGATAACGGTCACCGTGTTGTCCGCATTCACCCGCACGAAGGGATTCAGAACGGCGGGCGCGGCATCCGCAGCGCCGGCCTCGCGCGGCGCAATGCCAATGACGAAGCCGCCTCCGGCAAGCGCTGCCGCCTGCAGAAACACCCGGCGCTGCGGATTTTCGAGACTCATTGCGATCAGCCCTTTCATGCCGCCCCCTCCGCCAGCCGTGCCGCGGTCTTGATCGCGGCGCGGATGCGCACATAGGTCGCGCAGCGGCAGATGTTGCCGGTCATCGCGGCATCGATGTCGGCGTCGCTCGGCTGCGGCTTCTTCGCCAGCAGCGCCGCCGCGCTCATGATCTGCCCGGACTGGCAGTAGCCGCACTGCACGACATCGAGTTTTTCCCACGCGGTCTGCACCGCGCGGCCGGCGCGGGTGGCGCCGACGGCTTCGATGGTGGTGATTTTTTTTCCGGCGACCGCCGACACCGGCGTGACACAGGAGCGCGTGGCGACACCGTCGATGTGCACGGTGCAGGCGCCGCACAGCGCCATCCCGCAGCCGTATTTGGTGCCGGTCAATTCGAGATGATCGCGCAGCGCCCACAGCAGCGGCGTATCCGGCGCCACATCCGCCTCGCGCAGCCTGCCGTTCACTATGAGTTTAGCCATCGCATTCTCCGCGGGAATCGGGGTGATTGAAACAGTGTCGAAACGGCCATTTCATCATCGCCTGATGTAAATTCGATGACAGGCAGGCCGCATGCTGCTTGATAATTTTGCATGCTACAGGCTATTCTGTATAGTAGTTACAAAAAAGTAACCATCATGAAAGAGGGGAGTAAACAATGGCACCTGAAGCGGCATTGTGCCCGGCGGAAATCACCCTGAGCGTGATAGGGGGAAAATGGAAGCCGGTGATTTTGTGGCATTTGAGCGGCGGCACCAAACGCTTCAGCGAACTCAAACGCGCTATCCCCGGCATCACCCAGCGCATGCTGAGCCAGCAGCTGCGCGAGCTGGAAGGCGACGGCGTGGTGCTGCGCAAGGTCTACGCGCAGGTGCCGCCCAAAACCGAATACTCGCTGACGGAATTCGGCCGCACGCTCGTGCCGATCCTGCGCCTGATGTGCAAGTGGGGCAGCGAACACGCGCGGCGCCTGCGCACACGCAACCGCCTCACCGCACTGGCGGCGTAAGTTCGTTCAAACTTGCCGGCGCTGCATGAACGCTCCGCCATGGCGCGAAATCAATAGCGCGGCCGGCGGCATACGGCGCCGTGTATCAGCCCCCTACTCGGGCTTGACGCCGACCTCGCGGATCAGCCTGGCCCATTTGACGGTCTCCGTCCTGATGTAGGCGGCGAACTGCTCGGGCGTATTGCTGGTGACAATCTCGGCGCCCAACTCGGCGATCCTGGCGCGCGTCTCCGGCAGCGCGAGAGCGCGGTTGATCTCGGCATGCAGACGCATCACGACATCGCGCGGTGTCGCCGCCGGCGCCACCACGCCCCACCACGACGAGACGTCGAAATCGGGATAGCCGGCCTCCGCTACCGTTGGCAGATCGGGCAGCAGCGCCGAACGCTTGATGCTCGCCACCGCGACCATGCGCAAACGGCCCGACGGCATGAAGGGCATGGCCGATGCCGGCGAGGTGAAATAAAGCTGCGCGTTGCCGGCCACCACATCGAGCAGCGCCGGCGCCGCGCCCTTGTATGGAATATGCACGAGCTTGATGCCCGCCGATTTATTGAGGAGTTCGGCGGCGAGATGCCCGGGGCTGCCGATGCCGGAGGTTGCGTAGTTGATCATGCCGGGCTTCGCTTTCGCCAGCGCCACGAGGTCCTTGACGCTCTTTACCGGCAGCGACGGATGCACGACCAGCACATTGGGCGTCGCCGCCACCAGCGTGATCGGCGCGAAATCGCGCACCGGGTCGAACGGCATCTTCGCCATCAGGCTGATGTTGATTGAAAGATTGCCGGCCTGCCCCATCAGCAGCGTATGACCGTCGGCCGGCGAGTGCGCGACGATGTCGGCGCCGATGTTGCCGGTGGCGCCGGCGCGGTTCTCCACCACCACCGGTTGCCCCAGATATTCACCGAGTTTAGGCGCGATGATGCGCGCCAGCAGATCGTTGACGCCGGCCGGCGGATAGGGCGAGACCAGGCGCACCGGCTTCGACGGATAGGTTTGCGCGGCGGCGGCAGCGGCAACCAGCGCCAGCGCAATGACGAAAATGCCGCGACTGGAAAAATTCGTCTGATCGGTCATGACGCGCTCCCGTGCTGCAAACTGCGGACGAAAAAAATCCGGTGGACGCCGCGCGCCCACCGGACCGTTTAGCTGCTTATTTCGGGAAGTTCGCGATTTTGCGCGCGTCGCCGGTCAGCTCAAGGATGTGCATGCCGGTGCCGGCGCGGTCGACCACGTAGATGTAGCCGCGATCATCGACGTCGGGATTGTTCGACTGGATCGCGATCTTGCAGCGCTCGACGCCGTCAACCTTGATGCAGCGCGGCGCGGTGTTCTTGTTGATCGCCGGAATGTAGTAGGCAACTTCCTTCATCGAGAACGGATTGCGGATATCGACCACGCGCAGGCCGCCGGAGAACCAGGTGATGAAGGCCAGCCGGTTGTAATAAATCGGCGTCATGTTCTCGTTCGACGAGTGCGCGCCGAAGCGGCCGCCGCGCTCACAGAACTTGCCGGCCTTTTCGTCGATATGGAAGTTCGACACGCCGAACGGCTTTGTCTCGTCGGTGATATCGACCATGAACGCCATGTGATAGTCCTCGCGGCATTCGTTCTGCGTCGATTCGTCGGTCACCAGAATCATGTCGCGCGTTTTCGGCCGCCCGCTGCGGGAGCCTGCGGTCGCCGGCACGAAATCGCTGAACTCCGGCACTTCCATGCCGAGCAGCGGCAGCGTGGTGTGCGCGCCGACGGTCGGATACATGTCGGTGCGGCCGACCTGCGGATAAAGCAGGTTCTCCGGCGTCGGCGCGAACGGATCCTTCGCATTCGGATTGCCCTTGAGCAGTTTCTCGCGGTCGACAATCTGGATCACGCCGCCGAGCAGGGTGCCATAGCCGAAATAGACGCGGTTGCCGACGCGGATCGCGCCGTGCAGATTCTCCGGCACCTCCTTCATGGTCGAACCGGGTTCCTGGCCGACGAGGCTGAAGTTGCGGATGAATTTCGGATGCGCCGGATCGGACAGATCGTAGATCTTGGTCATGCGGCTGGCGCGGAAACCTTCCGGCCGGCCGTCCACCACCAGATAGGCGATGCCGGTGTCGCATTCCCAGAAGTTCTTGTGCGTGTCCTTGAGCCCCTTGATGATGGTCGTCAACAGGCTGGGGTTTTTCGGATCGCTGACATCCCAGATTTCCTGGGCCGAACTGCCGTAGGGACGCAGCAGGTAGGTCTTGGCAGGATCGGCATGCGGCAGCGTCTTGCCGTCGCAGATGCGGACCATCTGCGCGCCGCCCGACTCGTCCTGTCCGGGTTCGCCGGGAATGTGCGACAGATAAGACGGTTTTTTCGGATTGGTCACATCGATGATCGAAGTGCCGCTATCCTCGGTGTTGCCGGTCAGCGGATTGACCGATTTGCCGCCGTGATGCCCGATATAAGCGACCCAGCGATCGCCCTGCTTGACCACCAGCGGCTGGTAAGCGCTGCGCCCCTGCAGATCGCTGTAACCAACCAGACGCATGTTCTTCGATTCGATCTTGCGCGAGGCCGGCGCGATGGTCGCGCCATCCTGCGCGGCCCACGCCGCGGCGGCCGCGGCAATGCCAAACCCCGCGGCCACGACGGCCGCCCAGCGACTGCGACGAAACGCAAAAGCCCTGCTCGCGTTCAACATGATTCCCCTCCGGAATGAGGCGCACGGTATGCCGCTATGGCTTGATACGCCGGCAGCGTGCGCCACGCCGGCCGGCGAATCTATTGCGGCTTGAATACGGGAAGTGTAACCGACTCCGACAACTTGCGAAACGCCACTTGCAGCGGCATGCCGATGCTCGCAGCCTCCGGCGCGCATCCGGCGAGGTTGCTCATCAGACGCGGGCCTTCCGCGAGTTCGACGACCGCCACCACGTAGGGCACCTCGGCAGCGAAGGCCGGGCTCGGCGCGCGATGCACCACGGTGTACGAATACAGCGTGCCGCGACCGCTGACCGCGGTCCATTCGAGTTTTGCCGAGCTGCAATGCGGGCACAGCGGGTGCGGATAAAAGTGATACTTGCCGCAATCCGCGCAACGCGGCATCACCAGCCGCCCTTCCTGCGCCGCCGCCCAGTAGGGGCCGGTCGCCGCATCGGGCACCGGCACCGGACGATCGATGACTTCGCTCATGATGACTCCTTTTGCTAGACGCCGAGCAACAGCGTGCAATGAATGCTGATCACGCCGCCGTTGCCATGCACCAGCGCAACCTCGGCATCCTTGACCTGACGCGCGCCGGCTTCGCCGCGCACCTGGCGCACCGCTTCGATGACGTGAAAAAAACCACCGCCCAACCCCGGATGACCGCCCGAGAGCAGACCGCCGTGGGTGGTGATCGGCAGTTCTCCGCCGAGACCGATGCGGCCGTTCTCGACGAAAGCGCCGCCCTCGCCCTTTTTGCAGAAGCCGAGGTCTTCGAGTTCCACGATGACGGTGATAGTGAAGCAATCGTAGATCTGCGCGACGTCCACATCGGCCGGCGTCAGTCCCGCCGTGCGGAAGGCGTCGCGTCCGGAATCGACCGCGCCGGTGGTCGTCAACTCGGTGTCGCCGATGTGACTGTGGCGCAGGCCGTAGCCCTGCCCCAGCAGATGCACCGGCTTCGCTTTCAGATCGCGCGCGCGCGCCGCGCTGGTGACGATTGCCGCGGCGGCGCCGTCGGAGACGATGGCGCAATCAAAAATATGCAGCGGCGAAGTGATCATGCGCGACTTCAACACATCCTCGACCGTAATCAATTCGCGCTTATGCGCATTCGGATTGAGACTCGCATGCTTGCGGATGGTGACGGCAACGTCTGCCAGCTGTTCCGGCGTGGTGCCGTATTCGTGCATATGGCGCTGCGCGACCAATGCATAGAGCGAAGGCACCAGCGGACCGTACGGCACTTCGAATTGCGGATGCGCGCTACCGCCCTCGGCCATGCTTTTGACCGCTTTCGCGCGCGAGCCGTGCGACAGCAGGTTCTGGCCGGCCACGCACAACACGGTTTCGCACTGGCCTGAGGCCACCGCCATGGCCGCCTGATGAATCATGCCGCAGCCGGAGGCGCCGGCGAGATCGACCGTCGACAGAAACTTCGCCTTCACGCCGAGATGATGCGCGACCACGCCGCAAGGCATGTTCCAGTGCTCGACGCGCACCGGTGTCGTCAACAGGCCATCGATGTCGGACATTTTCAATCCGGCATCGGCCAGCGCCGCCTGCGCCGCATCGGCCTGCAACTGCAGGGCCGAGCGGTCGGGCACACTGCCGACACGGCTCTCGCCGATGCCGACGATCGCTGCTTTGGTGGAACTTGTCATATCTGTTCCTTGCTTAGTCGCCGATATCGACGCCGCGCAACAGATCGCGCGCGATGACGATTTTCTGGATTTCGGAGGCGCCTTCGCCGACGCGGTAATGGCGCACGTCGCGGTAGAAGCGCTCGACCGGAAAGCCGCGAATCACGCCCATGCCGCCGTGGATCTGCACCGCGCGGTCGGCGACGCGGCCGACCATCTCGGAGCAGAACAGCTTGCACATACTGCCGGCGGAGCCGACGTTCTTGCCTGCTTCGAGGCGGCGCAGCACATCGTAGGCGAGCGCGCGGCCGGCCGCGATATCAGTCGCCGATTCGACCAGCATCCACTGGATCGCCTGGCGTTCGGCCAGGAGCTTGCCGAAAGTCTTGCGCACCTTGACGTGTTCGGTCGCCATCTCGAGCAGGCTTTCGGCGGCGCCGACGCAGGAGCAGGATACCGACAACCGGCCGTCATTCAATGACTTCATCGCCACTTTGAAACCGGCGCCGACTTCACCGACGACGGCGGATTCCGGCAGCTCGCAATCTTCAAACGTCAGTTCGGCGAGTTTGATCGCATCGGTCGCAATCGTCGTATCGACACGCGTCACTTCAAAACCGGGCATGCCCTTCTCGACCAGAAAGGCGGTGATGCCGCCGCGCGCGCGTTTCACCGGATCGGTCACCGCCATCACCATGATGACGTCGGCAACGTGGCCGCCGCTGATGTAATGTTTGCGGCCGTTCAATATCCATTTGTCGCCGCGCTTCTCGGCGTGGGTGCGCATACCGGCCGCGTCGGAGCCGCCCTCGGGCTCGGTCAGCGCGAAGCCGGATTTCAGTTTGCCGGCGGCAAAACCACGCAGGAATTTCTCTTTCTGCTCCGGCGTGCCGTGGCGCGTGATCGCCATCGGCGTCATGCCGCTAGAGTAGTTGGCTGCAATCGTAAAGGCACGATGCAGGCGGCTGAATTCCTCGAGCGCGATGCAATACTGGAACAGACTGAGTCCGCCGCCGCCGTATTCGGTCGGCAGGCGCATGCCGCAGTAGCCGTTCTTCTGCAGCACATCGATGCAGCCCTGCGGGATTTCACCGCTCTTGTCGATCTCGCGCGCCCACGGCTCGAGTTCCTTGCTGACAAACCGGCGCACCGCATCGCGCATTGCGCACAGTTCGTCGCTCAATTCCACATCCATCGCCAGTGTTTCCATCGCTCTTTTCCTTTAAACGTTCATGCGAATGAGTCAATGCGCGGCGCCGGCAGCCAGCAGGTCCTGCACGCTTGCCGAACGCGCGTTGGCGGCGGCGAATTCCTCTCTGAGTCCACGCGCCAGCCATTGCTTGTCGAGCGCGAAGGCGGCGCGCGGTTTGGCCGCCAGTTCCAGCGCCGCCGCCTGCGCGGTGGCCGCGAGTTGGGCCGCCGGCACCGCCTGCGCAATCAATGCGCGCGCCTGCGCCTCGACGGCATGCATACGGCGCCCGGTTAGCACCAGGTCGCGCGCCAGCGCAATGCCGCCGCCGCGGCCGACGATCGAAATACCGAGAAAAGTCGGAATGTTGATGTCGATTTCCGGCAGCGAGAACTGCGCATTGTCTGAAGCAATCACGCGGTCGGTCAGCAAAGCGAGCATGAAGCCAAGCCCGATTGCAAAACCGTTGACCGCGCCGATCAGCGGCTTGTCGAACTCCAAGATGGCCGCCATGCATTGCTCGACCGCGCCGCGGCGGCTCGCCGCCAGCGCCTCGTGCGCGAGGTTGTGAGGATTCTTGACGTCGATGCCGGCGGAAAATATTTTCTCGCCCGCGCCGGTCAGCACCACGGCGGAGATGTCGCTGTCCTTCCCGGCCGCCGCCAGTGCCTGCGAAAAAGCCGCCGCAACATCGGCGTTGACCGCATTGCCGGCGCGCGGCCGATCGAACGCCAGCCACAACACGCGGTCGCGCCGCGTGCTTGAAAGTCCGCTATCGAGTTCTGTCATCGCGGCCGCTCACCCCTTGCGCCCGATCACCAGCGCATCGACCACTTTGGCGCCGGCACCCTGCTCGCGCAGAATCAGCGGATTGACATCGAGTTCAGCGATTTCACCCGCGAGATCGTAGCCCAGCCACGACAGGCGCACGATGAGGTCGCACAACGCGTTGATGTCGCGCGGCGCCGCACCGCGCACGCCGTCAAGCAGTTTGCGGCCGCGCAATTCGTCGAGCATGGCATGCGCTTCCATGAGATCGATCGGCCCCACGCGGTAAGCGAGATCGCGCAGCACTTCAACGTGGATGCCGCCGAGACCGGCGACGATCACCGAACCAAATACCGGATCCGACACCAGACCGAGCATGATCTCAAGGCCGGCCGGCGCCATTTCCTGCACCAGCACGCCATCGAGTCTCGCCTCGGGCTTGTAACTCTTCGCCGCCGCCAGCACCGCCTTGAAGGCCTCGCGCACCGCGGCGTTGCCCTTGACGTGCAAACGAATCGCGCCCGCTTCGGTCTTATGCGGAATGTCGGCCGATTCGATTTTAAGCGCGACTTCGCCGCCGATCTCGGACGCGATGCGCACGGCGTCGGCCGCCGTCTTCGCCAGCGTTTCGCACGTCACCGGCAGGCCGTAGGCGGCGAGCACCTGTTTGCTCGCGCGCTCGGTCATGGTGCCGCCGGCCGCCCGCACCAGGGCGCGCGCCGCGTCGATGTCAATACCGGCCGGCCGCTCCGGCATCGCGCGCTTTGCATTGGCGGCGATGAAGCGGCCGTAATCGATCGCGGCCTTCACTGCTTTCACGCAGGACAGCGTATTGCGAAACACCGGCATGCCGGTGGCGGCGATGGTCAGCTGGTTGAACTCGGGCTGGTCGTTGCACTTGCCGATCCACAGCATCGCCATCGGCTTGGTCGTGGACTTCCACGCTTCGACCGCCGCCTCGAGGTCGGCGCGCGGCGTCATCGTATAAGTCGGAATCACGATGTCGATGTTTTCATCGGCGGCGATGGTTTCAACGCAGCGGCGAAACAGATCGGCCTTGCCGATCAGCGCATTGCTGACGTCGGTCGGATTCGCGGTGGTCGCCATTTTCGGCAGAAAGCTCGCCAGCTCGGCGCGCGTCGCCGCGCTGTATTCGGGCCAGCCGATGCCGTTGGCAGCACCGTGATCGACCAGCAGCACGCCGTTGCCGCCGGAAATCGTCGTCGCCGCCGCGCGCGCGCCGCGCGGAATGCGTTTCGCGCGCAACAGCATCGCCATCTCGTAGAGTTCGTTGCAGTCATCGACGCGGATCACGCCGCATTGTTTCAGCGCGGCATCGGTGACATCGTCGGAACCGGCCATCGCGCCGGTGTGCGAAGCGGCGGCATGGCCGCCGGCCTCGGTGCGGCCGAGCTTGACCATCACGATCGGCTTGCCGACGGCAGCCGCGCGCCGCGCGGTTTGCATGAAGCGGCGGCCGTCCGGAATATGTTCAACCAGCGCCATGATGACGTCGGTCGAGGCATCGTCGAGCATGAACTCGATGAAGTCGATGATGTTGAGATCGGCCGAGTTGCCGCAGCTGACCTGATAACTGATGTTGACGCCGGCTTCGAGTGCGCGCCACATCACGTTGACCTGGCCGGCGCCGCCGCTTTGCGACACCACGCCGACATTGCCGGCGGGCCGGCGCGGACCGGCGATGGTCGCCGAGGTTGTCATCGCGAAGGCGTCGACGAAGCTGATCATGCCGTTGCAGTTGGGGCCCATGATGCGCATGCCGGAACGTCGCGCCAGCGCCACCACTTCGGCCTGCAGCGCCTTGCCCTCGGCGGTGCCGCTCTCGGCAAAGCCGCCGGTATAGACCGTGACGAAACGCGCGCCGCGCGCCGCGCAGTCTTCGAGTATGCCCAGCACATGCGCCGCCGGCACCACCACGCCGACGTGATCGGGCGCTTCCGGGAGATCGCGCACGCTGGCGTAACACTCGCGGCCGCGCACCTTCTGACCCGCAAAGCGCGGATTGACCGGATAGATCTTGCCGGCGTAACCGAAGTCGGTCATGCGCATCAGCACCTTGCCGGCAAATCGGCTCAAATCGTCGGTGGCGCCGACCAGCGCCACGCTGGCCGGATTGAAGAATTTTTTCAGCTCGGGTTTCGGAATGGTTTCGTTCAACACATCGTTCATGGTGCGGTTTTCCCCTGCGCGTTTGCATTCGCTTTGTGATACGGCGCCAGTGCCTGCTGGATATTGGATGCGATTTCTTCAATGTCGATGAGCAAAGTCTGGCGCGGCCCACCGGCAAAATGCGGCGTCAGCAGCAGATTGTCGAACTGGAGCAGCGGCTCGTCGTCGGTCACCGGCTCCTGATAATGCACATCGCAGGCGGCGGCACCAAGGCGGCCCGAAGCCAGCGCGGCAACCAATGCATCGTGCTCGACGATATCCGCGCGCGAGGTGTTGACCAGCCACGCACCCGGTTTGATTCTCTGCAAGGCATCGGCGCCGACGAGGCCGCGCGTTTCCGGCGCCAGCGGCACATGGACGCTGACGATATCGGAGGTTTCGAACAAGTCGTTCCAGCCGCAAAAGGTCACGCCGAGCGCCGTTTCTTCCGCCGCCGGCAAACGGTTGCGCCGGTGATATTGCAGATTGAGGCCGAAGGCGCGCGCCAAAGGGGCCACTTCGCGCGCGATCTCGCCCATGCCGAGCAGGCCCAGAGTCATGCCGTGCAGCACGCGCAGGCCGCCGACACGGCCGTAGTTGTTGGCGCCGGTGTGCCGCGTGTCGTATTTGCGATAAATGTAACCGCGCTCGCGCAACTGCCGTTCGGTGACGCGACCGCCCGCCCGGTGCAATTGTTTGGCCAGCACGAGCATCAGCGCCAGCGTGTGTTCGGCCACCGCGATATTGGTGCGCCGGCGCTGCGTCTTCACCGCGATGCCGCGGCGCGCGCAGGCGGCGAGATCGATGTTGTCGGCGCGGATGCCGAATTTGTGAATGAATTTGAGACGCGGCGCCAGCGCGAGCTCCGCCTCGCCGATCGCCATGCTTTCGACCACCAGCGCCGCCGCCTCGGGCAGCGCCGCGCGCAGATCGTCTTTCGATTGGATCAACCGCACATCCGACGGAAACACGCCCGGCAGGCGTGCCTTTACTTCTGCAATCCACGCGTCCTGATCAAGATCGTGCGCGACGTAATCCTTGAACACTGCCATGCGTTCGGCGGTGGTCGACGGATCGACCAGCACCTGCAGAAAGCGCAGGACTTTATCGTCTTCGACGGCGATCACACTCATGCTGAGCGCGCCCGGCGGCCAGCTGCAATGCGCGACCATTGCAGCGGCGTGGTTGCGTGGCCGCATCCTGTCAATTGCGACTCCTCGATCAGTGGGATTGGTGGCCGTCGTCGCAGATCGAAACAACCGCAACGGGCCCGTCACGTCAGGTGCCAATAATAACATGCGGGCCCCCGCCCCTTCCGCGCTGTCATAGCCTTGTCACATGTTGCGCGTACGCTGCGCGCTTTCAACGCAACGGCCCCGCGATGGAAAGCCCGTATAAAGGCAAGACCGGACTCAAGCGCGTATGGAACGCGCTGTTTTACTCCTTCGACGGGCTGGCTGCCGCCTTCAAGCACGAAGATGCGTTCCGGCAGGAACTGTTGCTCGCCAGCATCCTGATCCCGGCCGCCGTATTCATTCCGGTCAGTGCGACCATGAAATGCCTGATGATATCGAGCGTGCTCGGCGTCCTCATCGTCGAACTCCTCAACTCCGGCATCGAAGCGGTCACCGACCGCGTCTCGCTCGAAGACCACGCATTGGCCAAGCGCGCCAAGGATCTCGGCAGCGCCGCAGTACTGCTGTCGATCGCCAATGTCGTCACGGTGTGGGTGTTCGCCGTGCTTCAGTGAAGCGGCCGCGCAAAACGGCACGCGTCATCAAAGCTTCACACAACCGTCATTGAAAATACGCGATCGGCGATCAGAATCCCGCAGATGGAGAGTGAGCAGATCATCTTCCAACAACTGCCGGCCGCCCGCCGCAGCATGCGCGTCGCAGTTGTTACAGAGACCTATCCGCCCGAAATCAACGGCGTGGCCATCACGATACACCGCATGATCGAGGGCCTGCGCGCGCGCAATCACGAAATTCAGCTGATCCGCCCGCGCCAGAGCCGCAACGACTTTGCAGCCGCCGGGCCGCGCTTCGAGGAAGTGCTGCGCAAGGGAATGTCGATTCCGCGCTCCGAAAATCTCAAGATGGGCCTGCCGGCCAAACAGGCGCTGATTCGCCTGTGGTCGCTCAACCGGCCGGATATCGTGCACATCGTCACCGAAGGGCCGCTCGGCTTTTCGGCGCTGGCCGCGGCGCTCAAGCTGCGCATTCCATGCAGTTCCGATTTCCACACGAATTTTCACAGCTACAGCCGCCATTACGGTATCGGCTGGCTGCGCAAACCGATCTCGGGTTATTTGCGCAGGTTTCATAACAAATCGCAGGCCACCATCGTGCCGACCGCGTCGATGCGCGACGGCCTCGATGGGCACGGCTACCTGAATCTGCGCGTGGTTCCGCGGGGTGTCGATACCGGTTTGTTTACACCACGACGCCGCAGCAATGTTTTGCGTAATCAGTGGGGCGTGACTCCCGAGCAGCCGGTGGCGTTATACGTCGGCCGCCTCGCGCCTGAAAAGAACCTGCCGGTGGTGATCAAGGCGTACGATGCCATGCGCAATGCGGTGCCCGACACGCGACTCGTGCTGGTCGGCGACGGCCCCGAGCGGCCGGCGCTGGAGGCGCGCCACCCGGACGTCGTCTTCGCCGGAATGCAGACCGGCGAGGCACTCGCCGAACATTACGCCTCGGCGGACATCTTTTTGTTTCCGAGCACCACCGAAACTTTCGGCAATGTCACGGTAGAGGCGCTGGCAAGCGGTCTGGCGGTCTGCGCCTACGATTATGCAGCCGCCGCCGAATACATTCGCGACGGCAAAAACGGATTGCTCGCGCCATTCGACAAAACGCAGGACTTCATCAATATTGCCGTGCGCGTGGCCACCAATGCGTCGCGCAGAAACGCTTTGGGGACGGCGGCGCGCGCAACTGCCGAAAAGATTGACTGGGAGGTGGTGCATGACATTTTCGAGGCAGCGTTGCGCGAAGTCATCAGCGGCCGCGCGCACACCAACGCGATCGAAAACCGCCTTTCCGCATGAATGCACCTGACGCGATGGATACCACCGCCAATCAGCCGCTGCCGGAAGGCCCGCGCAAAATCCGCTCGCTGTTTCTCTCCGACATCCACCTCGGCTCGCGCGCCTGCCGCGCCGACGAACTGCTCGATTTCCTGAAAGCCTACGAGCCGTCGAATATCTTTCTGCTCGGCGACATTGTCGATTTCTGGGCGATGAGCCGCAGCCTCTACTGGCCGCCCGAGCACAACACCGTCGTGCAGAAAATTCTGAAAAAGGCGCGCCATCGCGTGCGCGTCTGCCTGATCCCCGGCAACCATGACGAAGCGTTGCGCGAATATGTCGGCAGTTCCTTCGGCGACATCGAGGTCATGCGCGATTATGTTTACACCGCCGCGGACGGCCGCCGCTATGCGCTGATCCACGGCGACGAATACGACCAGGTCACCACCTATCACCGCTGGGCGTCGATACTTGGCGATGTTTCCTACACCATGCTGGTGCATGTGAATCGCCTGCTTTCACTGATCCGGCGCAAACTCGGCGTCAGCGGCCACTGGTCACTCGCGGATTACGCCAAGCGCAATGTGCTGCGCGCGGTCAGCTTTATCGGCGACTTTGAAAATTCGGTTGTCCGCAACATCAAGAAACGCGGTCTGGACGGCGTGATCTGCGGACACATACACACGCCGGTGATCAAGCGCATCGACGGCATGACCTATATCAATTGCGGCGACTGGGTCGACAGTTGCACCGCCATCATCGAACAATATGACGGCCGGATGCAATTGGTGCGCTGGACCCATCCCGCCGAAGCCAACGCGGCAAGCGCCGTGGCGATCGCTGAAGCGCCGGTCGCCTGACCCCGGCCCCGGGAGAGCCGGCTGTGCGGGATTTGCCGGCGACTGTAACAATTGCCTGTCGATATATTGTTACACTAGCGTTGCAATATCGGAGTCGGCTGGTGTCTGCCCTGCGGCGACCGTCTGCCGGCCGCATGGAATATGGCCAAAACCGTACTACCCCCAGAGCTTTATCTCAACCGTGAACTAGGCCAGCTGGATTTCAACCGGCGTGTGCTCGCACTGGCGGAAGACCGCCGCATGCCGGCACTGGAACGCCTGCGCTATCTTTGCATCGTTGACAGCAATCTCGACGAATTCTTCGAGATCCGCGTCGCCGGACTCAAAGAGCAGATCGCTGCAGGCTCGCCGCCCGGTCCGGACGGCATGCCGCTCGATCAGGTGTTCAAGCGCATCGCCCAGGTCACGCGCGAGCTGGTCGAACGGCAATATGCGATATTGAACAACGACGTGTTGCCGCAGCTGGCCGCCGAGGGCATCCGCATCCTGCGCCGGACCAAGTGGACCACCGCGCAAAAAGCGTGGGTACGCGACTATTTTTTTCGCGAACTGATGCCGGTGCTGACGCCGATGGGACTCGATCCCTCGCATCCGTTTCCGCGTCTGCTCAACAAGAGCCTCAACTTCGTGGTTGAGCTGGAGGGCAAGGACGCCTTCGGCCGCAAATCGAGCATGGCGATCGTGCAGGCACCGCGCGTGCTGCCGCGCGTGATCACGCTGCCGCGTTCGGTTGCCGGCTGCGAACACGGCTTCATGTTTCTGTCGTCCATCCTTCACGCGCATGTCGGCGAACTGTTCCCGGGCATGACCGTGCTCGGCTGCCACCAGTTCCAGCTTACGCGCAACAGCGATCTCTATATCGACGAAGAGGAACTGCGCGAACTCAAAAGCCTGCGCAAGGCGCTGCAGGGCGAACTTTCGCAGCGCCAGTTCGGCGACAGCGTGCGCCTTGAGGTCGCCGACAATTGCCCGCGCCGCCTCGCCGACGCTCTGCTGCTGCAGTTCGGTCTCACCGACCAGGACCTCTACCAGGTCAACGGCCCGGTCAACCTGGTGCGACTTTTACAGATCGCCAACAAGGTGGACCGCCCGCAACTCCAGTTTCCGCCGCTGGTCCAGGGCGTGCCGCGCGAATTGACGCGCACGCCGAACGTGTTTGACTGCATCCGCCGCGGCGACATTCTGCTGCACCATCCATTCCAGTCCTTTGCGCCGGTCATCAACTATATTGAGCAGGCGGCCAACGATCCGCAGGTCGTCGCCATCAAGCAAACGGTCTATCGCACCGGCGCGCAGTCGGCGATGATGGAATTGCTCATGCAGGCTGCGCGCAGCGGCAAGGCAGTGACGGTGGTGGTCGAATTGATGGCGCGCTTCGACGAAGAAGCCAATATCAACTGGGCGCAGCGCCTCGAAGAAGCCGGCGCGCATGTCATCTACGGCGTGGTCGGTCACAAAACGCATGCCAAAATGGCCCTGGTGGTGCGGCGCGAAGGCAGCGCGCTGCGCCGCTATGTTCACCTGTCAACCGGCAACTACCACTCGCGCACCGCCATGCTCTACACGGACTTCGGCCTGTTCACCTGCAACGAAGAGATCTGCGCCGACGTCAACGAAGTATTCATGCAGCTAACCGGCCTCGGCAAGGCGAGCAAACTCAAACATTTGTGGCAGGCGCCGTTCACCCTGCACCAGCGCGTCATCCGCGCCATCCAGAACGAGGCGCGCAACGCCACCGCCGGCGGCAAGGGCCGCATCATCGCCCGCATGAACGCGCTGCTCGAGCCGGAAATCATTGCCGCGCTGTATGCCGCATCCCAGGCCGGCGTCAGCATCGACCTCATTGTGCGCGGCGTCTGCGCCCTGCGCCCCGGACTGCCCGGCGTGTCGGACAACATCCGCGTGCGCTCGGTACTGGGACGGTTTCTCGAACACAGCCGCGTGTTTTATTTTCACAACGGCGGTGCCGAGGACGTCTATCTGTCGAGCGCCGACTGGATGGACCGCAACTTCTTCCGCCGCATTGAGATCTGTTTTCCGGTGCTGGAGCCGCGCCTGAAGCGACGCGTGCTGCGCGAGGGGCTTAATCCCTACCTCGGCCGCGACATCGAAGCCTGGGAAATGGGCGCTGACGGACAATATCGTTTCCACAAGGGCAAGCGCGGCCGCGCCGGTCACGCGCAAAACATATTGCTGGATCTGCTCGCGGCAAAAACCGGCGCCTGAACGCCGTCGGCGCGCAACAAGGCGGTCAGGCGGCCTGCGCCTCCGGCGCGTTTTCAGGTTCGCGCAGCGTACGGATATCGAGCCGGTAATCGGTCGCATTCCACTCCTCGACCTCTTCTTCGAGCGCGGTGACGGTCAGCGGATTGCGCGCCAGCCAGTCGCGATCGATATCGAGACGCAGGCTGCGGTTGCCGGCCTTGGCGACTATCGGCGGGCGTTCTATGTCGGCACGGTTGCGCAGCATCAACGCCGCCAGCCGCAGCGCCATCACCATGCGCCAGTCGATTGCGGTCTCGCCGCCGGCAAACAATTTGCGCAAAGTGCGGCGATGACCTAGCAGCAGCATCGACAACTGCGCCTGTTCCATCTTTGAAAAACCCGGCATGTCGGCATTCTGCACGATGTAAGCGGAATGGCGGTGATACCCGCTGTAGGCCACCGATATTCCGATCTCGTGCAGTTTTGCCGCCCACGCCAGGTACTGCGGCGCAGTGTCGTCGGGGCTTTCGTCGGCCTGCGTGAACAACGCAAACAAATCGACCGCCAGCGCGGCGACGCGCCGCGCCTGCCGCGAATCGACATGATAGCGCTGCATGAACTGCGAAACCGTGACGTCGCGCATATCGTGATGTTGGGTGCGGCCGAGCAGATCGTACAGTATGCCCTGGCGCATCGCGCCGCCCGCCACGCCCATCGATTCAATGCCGAGTTCGGCGAGCACCGCGCTCATGATGGCGAGGCCGCCGGCAATCACTGGCCGGCGGTCGCTCTTCAGGCCCTTGAGATCCAGCACCTCGATATTGCCGGCGCGTATCATCGCGGCGCGCAGCATTTCGAGCCCGTCGGCGGTAATGGCGCCGTCGCTGAAACCGTTCAGTTGCAGAATTTCCGCCAGTGCGCGCGCCGTGCCCGACGAACCGTAGGCCTCCTGCCAGTTGCCGCGCGCGAATCCGGCAGTCAGCGTCTGCAATTCGTTGCGCGCCGCCAGTTCGGCGCGCTTCATCGCGCCCTTGGTGATCCTGCCGTCGTCGAAATATTTGCGGCTGTAGCTGACGCAACCCATGTAGGTGCTGTCCAGGCGCAGGGGCTTGAACGCGCGGCCGATGATGAACTCGGTGGAACCGCCGCCGATATCGACGACCAGCCGCTTGTCCACTGAGACCGGCAGGCTGTGCGAAACGCCGAGATAGATCAGGCGCGCCTCTTCGCGGCCGGCGACGACCTCGATCGGAAATCCGAGCGCCGCCTGCGCCTGCTTCAGGAAGGCCGCGGAATTTTTCGCCACCCGCAGCGTATTGGTGCCGACCGCGCGCACCGCATGGCGGTCGAAGCCGCGCAGGCGCTCGCCGAAACGCTTCAGACAATCGAGTGCGCGCTGCTGCGATTCCTCATCGAGCCGCTTTTCGCGATTCAGGCCGGCGCCGAGCCGGATCGGCTCGCGCAGGGAATCGAGTGGATAAATCTGGTCACCGACGGCGCGCGCGACCTGCAGATGGAAGGAATTCGAACCGAGATCGACCGCGGCAAGTGTGGAGTAGACCGCCATTTCGGCTAAAACTCCCCGCCGCAAAACAGACGGTACGCAGTGACAAAATCTGTTGAATCACGCGTTTTCACGATGGTTACAAGTATAGGCAATTCGCGGCGTGCCTGCCACGGATTTTTTGCGATCCGGACGGCCCTTTCAAGGCGCCGCTTAACCATTTCGCAAGATTTTCTTCACCGCGCTGTAACTGCGCGTGTTTAACGTGGCGCGGTTTTCATTCATGGAGATCACGCATGCTGCAGCGCCTTGTCAGAGGCCGTCCTGAACAACGCCCCCCGCTCGAAGTATCGATCGCGCGCGGCGAACAGGAAGTATTCGAAGCACAACGTCTGCGCTACAAGGTGTTTGCCGAGGAAATGGGCGCACGCGTCGCCGGAGCCGAGCGCGGCATCGATTGCGACATGTTCGATCCCTACTGCGAACACCTGATCGTGCGCGACAGCGTCACCGGCCAGGTCGTCGGCACCTACCGCATCCTGACGCCGGCGGCGGCACGCCGCATAGGCGGCTACTATGCCGAAGAGGAATTTGATCTGACGCGCCTCAACCACCTGCGCGGGCAGACGGTCGAGATCGGCCGTTCCTGCGTGCACATGAATTACCGCTCGGGCGCGACGATCGCGCTGCTGTGGTCGGGCATTCTGCGTTACGTGCAGACCCACAGCTACCAATACATCATCGGCTGCGCCAGCGTCGGCATGGCCGATGGCGGCCAGATGGCGGCATCCCTTTACCACCGCCTGCAATCCACGCATCTGAGCCCGATCGAATACCGTGCCTTCCCGCGCTGCGAACTGCCGCTCGACGCCTATGCCGTAACAGCCTCGGCGATCAGACTGCCGCCGCTTATCAAGGGCTACCTCAAGGTCGGCGCCTATGTCTGCAGCGCGCCGGCGTGGGATCCGGATTTCAACACCGCCGATCTGCTGATGATGCTGCCGGTCGCGCGGATGGACCCGCGTTACCCGCGCCACTTTCTGCGCGCCCTGCCCTGAATCATGCGCCGCGTCGCCGCATCGACTGCAACAATTGATCGCTAAGCTTGCCTTCGTGGAGGCGCCATGCGGCGTCATTTCAGGGAGCACCGGCTGAAACCCTTCGTCTTGATTTCGCGACCGGTGGTGCCGGCCGCCATCGAAATGCTGATCACCGTATGCGACATTCTGCCGCGCGTGGATCTTGGCGGCGACCGCCGCCGTGACTTCGCACTGGTGGCCGGTTGCGCCCAGGCGCTGCAGTTGGCCTCGCCGGAACGAATCGACGACAAGCTGCTGGACGAGTTTCCGCGTTTGCAGGTGATCGCCTGCACCTTCCGCCTTCCAGAGCATATCGATGTCGCCGCCTGCACCCGGCGTGGCATCTGGGTCACCAATGTCGCCATGCGCCGCGAAGACGCTGAAGCTGAAATCGAGGCGGCGCGCAATATCCTCGACGTGCTCAGCGGCGATATACCGCGCGGCGCGGTCAATGAAATCCTGCTGCCCGCGGCTTGACTGACCGCTTGCGCGGCGACGCGAGGACTGACTGTAGCAAAACGGTAACCTGAATCTGGCACATTGGCGCGTCTCGACTTGATGGACGGACTTTGCGCCTGCTCTACATTTCCGACGTGTATTTTCCGCGCGTGAACGGCGTCTCGACGTCGATCCGCACCTTCCGTCGCGAATTGCAGGCGCTCGGACACGAAGTCGCGGTGGTTACGCCGGATTATCCACGGCAACCGACCGCCGACGAAGCAGGCATCGTCCGCATCGCCGCACGCAATATTCCAATGGATCCCGAAGACCGCCTGATGCTTGGCGCCGCGTTGCGCGCGTTACCGGCGGCCCTGGACGGGCAGCCGTTTGACCTCGTGCATATACAAACGCCGTTCGCCGCCCATTACGCCGGTCTGCGCATCGCGCGCGAGCTCGGCGTTCCCTGCGTGGCGACCTATCACACGTTTTTCGAAGAATATCTCTATCACTATGTGCCGTTCGCGCCGCGCGCACTGATGCGTGCGCTGGCGCGCGAATTTTCGCGCCGCCAGGGCAATCAGGTCGATGCGCTGGTGGTGCCCTCACGCGCCATGCATGACGCGCTTGGCGCCTACGGCGTGAATTCGCCGATGACCATCCTGCCGACCGGCGTTCGTCTGGAGGAACTGTCGGGCGGCGACGGCGCCGCGTTCAGGCGCGCGCACGACATCGCGTCCGATCGACCGCTGCTGGTGCACATCGGCCGCGTCGCCTTCGAGAAAAACATCGATTTTCTGCTCTATACGCTGCTGCGCGTGCGCGTCCGCCATCCGGACGCCATGCTGCTGATCGCCGGTGAAGGCCCGGCGTTGCCCCATCTGCAAGCGCTAGTACGCAGCCTGCTGCTCGAGGACTGCGTCCGGTTCGTCGGCTATCTGGACCGCGCGACCACGCTGCTCGATTGTTATCGCGCCGGCGACGCTTTCGTGTTCGCCTCGCGCACCGAAACGCAGGGCCTGGTGCTGCTCGAAGCGATGGCGCTGGGCGTGCCCGTCGTCGCACTTTCCGAAATGGGCACGCGCGATATTCTTGATGCCGGCCGCGGTGCGCTGGTTGCGGAACACGACGAGAAAAACTTCGCCGACGCGGTGTGCCGCCTGCTCGACGCGCCGGCACTGCGCGCGCGTCTTTCACGGGAAGGCCGCGCCTACGCCGCGGAATGGAGCGCTGCCAGACAAGCCGAACGCTTGGCGGCTTTTTACGCCGAGGTGATTGCCGCGCCGCGGCGCCTGTCAGCCGCCGGCACCGCTGGCGCCGGCCACCGCATCCATCGTCAAAGCGCCCTGCGGCCCTGACTGCGCGCCGGCAACGTTCATCAGCAGGCTTTCGAACTGCCCGACCACGCGCGACCACGCCAGTTGTTCCGCGCTCAGGCGCGCCTGTTGACCGAAGGCGCGCACATTGGCGCGCTGTTCGACCAGTTCCGCCGCGAGGCGCACGAAATCGTCGGCATCGTCGAATGCAGCCAGCACGCCGTTGCGGCCGTGCGCAATATATTCAGCTGCCGCCGCGTAATCGTAAGCGACCACCGCCAGCCCGCTCGCCATTGCTTCAATTGTCACGTTGCCGAAGGTTTCAGTCAGACTCGGAAACAGAAAAACGTCGCCGGACGCGTAATGCGCTGCGAGATCCTCGCCAGTGCGCATGCCGGCATAGTGCGCGTCCGGACGGCGCGCGCGCAGACTGTCGCGCGCCGGGCCGTCACCAACAAACACCAGCTTGGCGCGCGGCTCAATGCTGCGGATGCGTTCGTATGCCGCGACCACCGGATCCAGATTCTTTTCCGGCGCAAGGCGGCCAACATAAAGAATCACCAGATCGTCCGCCGCCGCGCCCCACTCCGCGCGCAGTGCCTCGCTGCGCCGCGCTGGCGTAAACAGCGCGGTATCGACCCCGCGCGCAACCACCCGCAGATTGCGGAATCCGCGCGTCGCCAGCTCGCGCCGCATCGAGTCGGTCGGCACCAGCGTCAATTGCGTGCGGTTGTGAAACTTGCGCAAATATGCGGCAATCGGCTTCTGCAGCCAGCCGATGCCATAGTGACGGCTGTAGGCGTGGAAATTGGTGCGAAAGTCCGAACTGACCGGTATTTTCAGCTTCAGAGCCGCCTGCAGCGCCGACCAGCCGAGCGGCCCTTCGGTGACGATATGCACGACATCCGGCCGATGACGCGTCCACATGCGGACCAGTGCCTGTTTGGCAGGCAGGCCCATTTTCAGGCTCGGATAGTTAGGAATGGGCAGGCCGCGCATCAAGACTTCCTGCAGCCCGGCATATTCGCCGGCCTGATCGGCGCGGTTCTGGCGCGGCCGCACCAGCTGGATTTCATGATTGCGCGCGCGCATGCCTTCGACAAAACACGCGGCGGTGTTGGCGACCCCGTTGACCTCGGGGGGATAGGTCTCGGTGACAAAAGCGACGCGCAGCGATTTATTCATCACGGGCAGTTGCTCCAGTATGATGCCGTCTGTTTCCATGCCGCCATCATGGCAATGATTCAAGAAACTATCATTACAGTCCCGCGCAATTTTGGTTGAAGCTTTTGTTACTGCCGGATTGTCACCGCGCTGTAAAACATCCGTAAACAAACCGCAGCATCGGCAGGGCACCATTCACGGGTAGTCATTTACCCGTTACCGGCAAAGGAGACGTAATGAAAGATTTTTTGCATGCCCTGAAGGTTCAGCGCTGGGACGACCATCGCTACTATCACCACAGCCGCATCAACCAGTCGCTGCATTTCGTCAGCGCGCTGAGCTTTCTCACCGCCTACGTGTTCATTTTCACCGACCCGGTTGCCGCAGCGCTGATCGGCTGGCTGGCCGCCATGGTCAGCCGCCAGGCCGGCCACTTCTTCTTCGAACCCAAGGGTTACGACGAAGTCAATCAGGCCACGCATGAATACAAGGAGTCGATCAAGGTCGGCTATAACCTGAAGCGCAAAATCGTGCTGCTCGCCATCTGGGCGGCGGCGCCGGTGGTGCTTTACTACAATCCGACGCTGTTCGGCCTGTTTGAAGCCAATTCGGAAATTGACTACATTCACCGCGTCGGCATTGCCTGGCTCGTCATCGGTGTCGGCGGCCTGCTGTTCCGCACCGTGCATCTGTTCTTCCTGAAGGATGTGCAGACCGGCCTCGTGTGGATGACCAAGATTCTGACCGATCCCTTCCACGACCTGATGCTCTATTACAAAGCGCCGCTGTGCCTGCTGCGCGGCGAACTGATCGATCCGGCTCTGGGCAAACAGCACGCCTGATTGAATGAAGTGCAGTTGAACATGCGCCCCGCCGACGAGCGGGGCGTTTTTTCAGGAGCGACGCAGTCGTTGCACAATCAACTCCCGCAATATTCCGCGCTTGATCGCCTTGTTGGTCAGCGCAGCGTCCGCCCACCACCAGCCGTCGCGTTGCATCGCCCGTGCTGCCGTGACAAAACGATCGCACACCGCCTCGAAATCGGCGTCGCCGTAGTTGAGACTGAAAATGAGCCGGCCGGTGCCGACCCAGCTCAGCGCCAGCCCCTCGGCGCGCAGATAATATTGCAGCATCCAGTTGTAACGCGACGGCTGCGTGTAGAACACCGTCCAGATCGACGACAGGTTGGCAACCTGCACCGGCAATCCTGCCTCCATCAGGCGCAGATTGAGCCGGCGCGCGCGGCCGTTCCAGTGCTCGTCGAGATTGGCGTAGAGGACCCGCACCGCAGGTGTTTCGAGGCGCTCGAGGAACGCCTGCATCGCGCCCATCACGTAGGGGTGCGAGTTGAACGTGCCGCGCGCAAAGCAGATGTCGGCCGGACGGTCATCGCGAAAACGTTTCATCAGATCGGCGCGACCGCAGACCACACCGACCGGCAGGCCGCCGCCGAGCGTCTTGCCGTAGGTCACCATATCGGCCTTGACGCCGAAGTACTCCTGCGCGCCGCCGGGCGCGAGTCGAAAGCCGACGAACACCTCGTCGAAGATCAGCACGATGCCGCGTTCGCTGCACACCGCGCGCAATTCCTTCAACCACGCGGTGTAACCCTCGCGGTCGAAATGGGCGCGACGGCCGCTGTCCACCAGCGAGGAATCGCCGGGCGCGCCCGCGTTCGGATGCAGCGCCTGCAGCGGATTGACCAGCACGCAGGCGATGTCGCGGCGCCGGCGCAGCACGCGCAGCGAATCCCCGTCCATGTCCTTCAACGTATAGGTGTCGCGCGCCGGCATCGGATTGCCGGGACCCGGCTGCACGTCGCCCCACCAGCCGTGATAAGCGCCGCAGAAACGCACCAGATGAGAGCGCCGCGTGTGGTAACGCGCCAGCCGCACTGCCTGCATCACCGCTTCGGTGCCGGACATGTGAAACGACACTTCGTCGAGACCGGAAATTTCGCGCAGCCGCCGCGCATTGAAGGCCACCGCCGGATGGTAGCTGCCGAGCACCGGGCCGAGATCGCGCGCGCGCGCGACGCCCTCTTCGATACAGGCCTTGTAGAAATCGTTGCCGAACACATTGACGCCGTACGAGCCGGTCAAATCGTAGAATTCATTGCCGTCGAGATCGGTCACCTTGAGACCGGCGCCGGACTGCAGAAACGAGCCGCCCTTGAGGTGTTCGCGCACATAACGGCTGAACTGGAAGGGCACGCGATAGGCGGCGGTAAACTGCATGTCGGCGATGCTGGCGGCCGCCTCGGCGCTGAGCGCCACCGATTTGGGGTAACGTTGGCGATACAGTTCGGCGAGGCGCAGGAAAGCCGCGCGGCGTTGTGCGGCGACCTCGTAGGGCGCGTCGTCGCAACGGAAGAATTTTGCCTCGTCGTATTCATAATAGGGCACCAGTGCGGCAATGCGCCGCGCCATGCGCGAATGGCCCGAAAGCGAAGGATGTTTGGCCTTCGACAATTCAAGCCGCGTTTTGATTTTCGGCAGCGCCAGTGCGGCAGCGGCGGCCCCCAGCGCATACATGATCAGGGTTTCTTCCATGGCTTCCCTTGGTTGATGATCCGTTTGCGCCATTCATTTACCTGAAACACTTTACAAACTGATGACCATGCGCTCCCGCCTCGCCGGACTGTTTCTCCAGGAAGACCTCAATTTCCTGCTCACCAACCGCATTCCGCGCCTGGCCTTGACCCGCTTCATGGGCTGGTTCAGCAAGATCGAACAGCCGCTGATCCGCGACCTGTCCATTGCGCTGTGGAAAAGCTTCGCCGATCTCGACCTCGCGGAAGCGAAGAAAACCCGCTTTGACAGCCTGCACGACTGCTTCATCCGCGAACTCAAGGACGGCGCGCGCCGCATCGACACCGATCCGCAGGTGCTGACGAGTCCCTGCGACGGCATCGTCGGCGCCTGCGGCTGCATCGACGGCACGCGCGTATTCCAGGCCAAAGGCTTTCCCTACACGCTCGACGAACTGCTCGGCGACGCGGCGACGATCGACCTCGTGCGCGACGGCTGTTATGCCACGCTGCGCATCACCTCAAGCATGTATCACCGCTTCCACGCGCCCTATGACTGCCATGTCGAACGCACCACGTACTTCTCGGGCGACACCTGGAACGTCAATCCGATTGCGCTGAAACGCGTCGAGAAACTGTTCTGTAAAAACGAGCGTGCCGCTATCGTTACCCGTCTGCCGGGCGGCCAGGCACTGGTGCTGGTGCCGGTGGCCGCAGTGCTGGTCGCCAGCATCAAACTTGATTTTGTAGATGCCCTGCTGCATATCGACTATCCGGGACCGAACGAGATCGCCTGCGATGCGGACTACCGAAAAGGCCAACAGATGGGCTGGTTCCAGCACGGCTCGACCATCCTCGTTTTCGCACCGCGCGGATTCAACCTGTACGACGGCATTGCCGAAGGCACGCCAATACTGGTTGGCGCACCTCTGATGTGTTTTGCGTGAAGCGGCTGGCGCGCCCTTTACTAGCTGAATAACTTACTTCGCCCACGTTTATTCTCGATACTGCTTGTAGAGATTTGCATTGGCCCATTTCCCGTAGGAAACTCTGGAAATGAATGCGTTTGACCTTCAAACACCGAGCCGGCTAGCTGAGTGGTACATAGCACTCGCAATCGGATTTACTTGTGCATTTGTCGCTTTCGTATTGCTTGACAAGATTACGCCCCCCGCATTGCCTCAGCAAAAATGTTACCAGATGGGCTAGTTGCCTCAGGTGATATGTTACCGGCGACTGCGCCTGTCACCATGGTGCCTCCACTAATTTGGAGGATCTATGGGAACCAAGATGACGCACACAGCACGGGCTGAACTGACCAACGTTATTCGGCAGCGTTACTGCGCTTCGGCCGGCGCCGAGAAGCGCAAGATCCTTGATGAGTTCATT
>CAISYC010000038.1 GCA_903889565.1 uncultured beta proteobacterium | reverse complement strand
TGCCGGCATCCGCGACGATGCCGTTTGCTGCCGCGGCACCGCCTAGGGCGGATATCGCGACCGCACTGGTCGAGTAGTTATCCGTAATGGTCATTACATGGTTGCCGTCGAAGGCCACGCTGTAATATCCGTTACCCGCGCTTTGGTTCAACTGGTTCTGAATGGCAGTCGCCATGGCGCCATCGCTGCCGTAGTTCGCGGTTAGCGATACGACAATGGGGGAGCCGCTGGGACCGTTGACACTGAAATTCGCGGCGCCGCCGCTAAAGTCGTTGGTGCCGACGACGGACTGATTGTTGACGCCCGACTTGTTGAGGCCCGAGTTGACCGTGCTGAAGTTGTAGCCGCCGGCCGTTAGCGTAATGCTGCTGCTGGCATCGGTAGCAACGCCGAATACGGTGGTGAGCGGCGTCAGCGTCGAGGCTTCATGCACGACGTCGGTCTTGAAATTGCCCGTGGTCGGGGTGATTACAGTGTTTGCACTTTGAATAGCGCTGGTAAACGCCGTGCTGCTCAGCGTCATCTTGGTGGCGGCATCGGTATTGCTGGCAACGGCCGCAATGCCGTAGTTGCCCGCAGCCACAGTGGTGTTGGATTTCGCGTAGCCGTCGTAGGCGCCGACACCGAACGTGCCGGAGGTGACGCTGGCGATCTTGCCCAGGTTGGCGATGCGCATGTTGCTGGCGGTGCCCAAGTCCATCGCGATGGTTTCGCCGGCGTTGGCGCCAACCTGGAAATTGGCGGTGCCGAAGCTGCCGTCGAGAATCTTCTGGCCGTTGAACGAGGTTTGCGCCGCCATGCGGTCGATTTCTTGCAAGCGCTGCTGGACTTCCGCGTTGATGGCGGCGCGGTCGGAGGAGCTGTTCGTGGCGTTGGCTGCCTGCACCGTCAATTCGCGTATGCGCTGCAGGTTGTTGGTCATTTCGGCCAGGGCGCCGTCGCCGGTTTGCGTCAGCGATATGCCGTCGTTGGCGTTGCGGGTCGCTTGATCAAGGCCGCTGATCTGGGACGTCATGCGCGCCGCGATGGCGAGGCCGGCGGCATCGTCCTTGGCGCTGTTGATGCGCAGGCCGGAAGACAGCCGCTGCAAGGAGGTCGCGAGAGCGGTTTGCGACGTCTGCAGGTTGCGCTGGGCATTCAACGACGCGATGTTGGTATTGATTGAGGCCATTTGATGCTTCTCCTTGGAGAGGGTTTTTTCGCGGCCCGCTGGCTGTTTCCAGTCTTGCAGGCTCCGAATCCGTGGCGGCTTAATCCGCCGACAGTTGCTTTATCGGTTCGGGAGCGGAGAACTTTAGCGCCGATGTTTATGCGACCGTGTTAGCGGTCTCGGCAGGAGAAAATGACAGACGATAACGGAACGTCGACTGCACCTTTACGGCAGCGACGGAGAAAACTTTAGGGCTGTTCGCGCTTTTTTTTTCGCTGCAACGTCGGGCGCGTAATTCTCAGTCGGCGAGGCACAGATCGAGCGCCGCGCGCCAGTCGGGGCTAGCGAGAGCGAAATCTCGAGCGAGCTTGCCGTTGTCGAGCACCGAATTCATCGGGCGTCGTGCCGGCAGCGGATATTCGGAAGTTCTAATAGGAACCAATTTGCCGCGCCAATACTGTGCGTCGAGGATGGCTTGCGCGAAGCCATGCCATGAGGCGCTGCCTGCCGCGCTCAAGTGATAGAGGCCACTTGTATACAGGCCGTGCAGAGCAAGGGCCGTTGTCTCGGCGATCATGCGGCTCCAGGTCGGTGCGCCGATCTGATCATCGACGACGCGCAACTCTTCGCGCTCTGCACTCAAGCGCTGGATGGTGCGCAAGAAGTTTTTGCCGTGCAAGCCGTAGACCCAGCTGGTGCGAAAAATCAGATGGCGG
>CAISYC010000037.1 GCA_903889565.1 uncultured beta proteobacterium | reverse complement strand
TGTCGATCCAATCGATTTCAGATTGCGCCATCTGGGTGATCCGCGGGCACGCGCTGTGATCGAACACGTAGCGCGCATTTCCGGCTGGCAGTCAAACATGGCGGGCGCAAGCGGAACCGGGATGGGCATCGGTTTCGGGCAGTACAAGAATCATGCAGCCTACTGCGCCGTGGTGGCGCGTGTGCGCGTCGAAGAAAAAATCCATGTCGAAAAAGTGTGGGCCGTCGTCGATGCCGGTGCCGTTATCAACCCTGACGGCCTGATCAACCAGATCGAAGGTGGCATCATCCAATCGATGAGTTGGACCCTGAAGGAAGCGGTTACGTGGTCGGACTGTGCTATCACCTCAAATACTTGGGACACCTATCCCATTCTGAATTTTGATGAGGTGCCGCAAGTCGAAGTGGTGCTGCTCGATCAGCCGGAGCAACCGAGCGTTGGCGGCGGTGAAGCAGCCGCCGGCCCGACTGCCGCTGCGCTCGGCAATGCGCTCGCTCATGCGCTGGGGCTGCGGGCACGGCATCTGCCACTGACTGCCGCGCGGCTGGCGCAATTAATCGATCAATCATGATGCGCTGACGTGTCGGCGCCATCGTCGGTGCTGCCGGTATCAGCGGGGGGCCGACGACGACATCGGCACGCTCAGTTTCGACTCACCCCCGACGACCACCCGCAAGCGCGCCGAACATCGGCGGAGGAACGCGACGCTTCGACGCAGCTTCATAGGCGGATGCGATCCTGAGCACAATATCTTCCCTGCCCGGCTCCGCGCGAAACACCAGAGAAAATGGCAAGCCAGGCGCCGGTAGGGTGGTGGGCTGGTCGGTGGCAATTCCGACATACTTCATGCGATCGGCGCTCAGCGCGAACACCGCGTCGTAAGCGGTTGTCACGTAGCCCGCCGGGATCAGGACTTCCGTCAGGCCCGCGTTGGGACCGTACTGCGACTCGTCACGCAAACGCTCTATGAGTCCCGGCTCGTTGGGCCCGCCAATTTTCTCCGGAGGCAGCGACGTGTGCAGGCGCACCAGCGCATCGAGACGGTTCTCCAGAAGCACCATCATGTCGACCCGGCGCAGCAATTCGCGCAGCATGATGCGCTCATCGACACCCTGGCGCCCACCCAGTGGGTTGCGCGGGTCGGCAACCTCCTCCCAGTTCTTGAACGCGGCGTACTGATCTTCGCCCCAATACTTGGAGCGCGCATTGAGTGCCGGCCAGTCGATCAGCGTCTCAGTAAAGCCACGCACCTGCCAGTCGGCGGCGCGGCGCGACAGGTATTGCCGGATGTGATATCGAAATGACATCGCGAGTTCCTGCTGCTGGACGGTCGAGATGTCGAGATTCGTTGGCGGCTCAATGCCTTCATCCGCGAGTTCGACCAGGTAGTCAATCGGCTGCAGCGTGCCGGTGCCGAAGATTTTTCCTGGCGCAAATTCCGTCGGCACGATCGCCGCTGCGAAATCGGGGAATACCGGCTGTCCGTTGGGTTTCAGCCTAAACAGCAGGTCGGGCATGAAAACCGGAACGAGCCGCGCGAGCGCGCGCCTGAAATCGACTTTCATCGGCTCAATGTCAGAGTCAGGTGTCCACAGCGGATCGGAGGATTCGACCAGCGTTGCGCCCAGCCTGTCGCCGAGAATCGTCTTGATCTCCTTTGCGGCAGCAGTGGTGATCGGCAGCGCGGCCAACGTTCCCGGATTCAGCATCGATTCGCGCACGATCCCGATGCGCATGCCCTTTAACGTGCCCGCAGCGCCAGATGCCTGCGCGTGATCCGCGTAAGGCGTGCTCAATACCGACGAGCGCGGCACGGTCGTATAGGGATCGCGCGCGTCGTAATAGCCCTCGGTCGGATCCTTCAGCGCATCGAGAACCTTGGCGCAATCGGCGATGGTGCGGCAGAGGATGCCGCTGCGGTCGCAATAGATGTCCGCGCCAATCGCGCCGCCATTGAAACCGAGCATCGCCTTGTGCGGCAGAATTAACGCGAGCGAATTGTGGTTGGCAGGGCCGCGGGTTGATGCGCGCGTTTCCTCGCCGATGCTCGCCATCACCAGGTTGGCGCCGACCGACACGCCCGAGCCCGAACTTGAACCGAGCGAGGCCGCGCGTGTTGTGTCGTACGGGTTGGACGGATTACCGGCCCACGTGCTGCGCTGATAGCCGAGCACCGATGGCA
>CAISYC010000036.1 GCA_903889565.1 uncultured beta proteobacterium | reverse complement strand
TTTAAGGCGGCCATCGCCTTTTACGAAGAACTGCTTGTGCGTAAGGCAGGCGGCTTGGCGATTGGCAAGGGTTCGCGCTTTGAGGTGTGCGCTAGAGAGATGCTAAAGCTACAAGAGCCGCGCATACAGCGTGGAGAGCTAAGCGCAAGCTTAAACACAAACGAAAATAGCCGTCTACGTGTCCACATGCTGCCGTTCTTCCGCAGCTATGACGTGGGCGACATCGACTACACAGTAATTGAAAAATACTTAAATGCGTTGACTGAGGCTGGCTTAAAAATAGCCACCCGCATGCCTCCAAAGTAATTCCTGACCCCGTCGCGCTGGAAAAGCTGCGCGCGACGCTGAAGCCGGCGATCAGCGGCGTGGTCACCGACGGCACGCGGGATGGCTCGTCGATACAGTTCATGGCGCCGGTGCTGGACAAGGAAAAACATCTGGCCGGCGTGTTGCTCGCCGTGCTCACGCTGCAGAACAAGTTTTTGCTCGCCGATCTTGCCAAAGCGAAAATCGGCAAGTCCGGCGTCTTTCTGCTGCTGACCAAAGAGCTCGTGCCGCGTTATCTGGTTCATCCGGTCAGGGAAATGTTTCTGCAGCCCCGTCCGCCCGGTGCGGCGGCGTCGGTGTCTCGTGCGCTGGCCGGTTTCGAAGGCAGCGCCGAGGATTTCACCAGCACCGGCGTGCAGGGCCTGTATGCCTTCAAGTCGCTCAAAATGGTTGATTGGCTGTTGATTGCGTTCGTGCCGGTCGATGACGCGTTTGCGCCGATCAAGGAATCCGAACGCCGTTTGTGGCTGATCTGCCTGGCGGTGAGTTTGCTGGTGGTGCCCTGTGTCTGGTTGTTCGCGTGGATCACGCTGACGCCGCTGTCGGCGTTGCGCGATAACGTGGAACAGTTGCGCGATTCAGTATCTGCCGATGCTGCCGTGCCGGCCGATCGCAAGGACGAAATCGGCGATCTGGCGCGCAGTTTCAATGTCCTGTTGCGCGAGCGCGCGAGCGCCGCGGCTAGCCAGCGCGCGGCGGAGCAGAAACTGCGCAGCATCGCCGAGGACGCCGCGCGCGAACTCGAAATCAATGTCGAGCGGCGCACCGCCGATCTGCGGGTGATCAATCAGGAACTCGAATCGTTCAGTTATTCGGTCGCGCACGATCTGCGCGCGCCGCTGCGCGCCATCGGCGGCTTCAGTTCCCTTGTGCTCGACAGCAATCAAAGCAGACTCGATGCCGCGTCCATCGGGCGTTTGCAGAGAATCAAGTTCAATGCCGAGCACATGGCCGATCTGATCGATGACCTGCTCAACATGACGCGCGTGTCGAGGCGTCAGGTGCATCGCGCCGATTTCGACATGAGCATGGTCGCGCAAAGCATCACGGCTGAACTGGCCAGGGCGCATCCGCAGCGGCGGGTGGAAACGCTGATACGTCCGGACATGCGCGTCAACGCGGACCCCGATTTGATTCAGGTCCTGCTGCAAAACCTGATCGAAAACGCCTGGAAATTCACCGCCGGTACCGAGCCGGCGCGGATTGAAATCGGTTGTGAAGCGCAGGCGGCGGAAACCGTCTATTTCGTGCGCGACAACGGCGCCGGCTTCGACATGACTTACGTGAACAAACTGTTTTCGCCGTTCCAGCGCCTGCACGGCCAGACCGAGTTCGAAGGCACCGGCATCGGCCTCAGCATCGTGCGGCGCATCGCCATGAAGCACGGCGGCGACGTGCGCGCCGAGGGTCGCGTCGGCGGCGGCGCGGCGTTTTATTTCACCCTGGGCGCGCGTGGCGCCTGATACGGTTTCCGGCTTACAGCACGCCTGAGGTGCCGCCATCCAGATTGATGCTGGTGCCGGTGACGTAGCTCGCCATGTTCGACGCCAGAAACACGATGGCATCGGCGGCTTCGCCGGTTTCGCCGACGCGGCCCATCGGGATGTCGGATGCGATCTGTTTGAAGTAAACCGCCGGTTCGAGGCCGAGCTTTTTGCGCGTGCGCTCATGCTGGCCGGATTTGATCTTGCCGATGGTCACCGTGTTGACGAGAATGTTTTCCGGCGCAAATTCCTTCGACAGCATCTTGGTCAGCGCGAGGCCGGCGGCGCGCGAGATCGAGGTCGGACCCGACTGCGCGCCGGGTTGTTTGGCGGCGACGTTGGTGATGTTGATGACGCGCCCGCCGCCCTGCTTGCGCATGTGCGGAATGGCGAGCCGCGTGCAGCGGATTGCGCCGTAGACTTTCAGCTCGAAATCCGACACCCATTTTGCATCGTCGGTTTCGAGAAACGCGCCGCGCTGCGAGCTGCCGGCGTTGTTGACGAGGATATCGAGGCGGCCGAATTTTTCGACCGCGGCGTTGATGAATTTTTCGATGTCGGCCGCCTTGCTGATGTCGGCGACCATGCCGAAAACCTCGCCGCCGGCTTTGCCGATTTCAGCGACGGCACTGTCCACCGCTTCGGCGCGGCGTCCGCAGATGGCGACCTTCGCGCCTTGCTGCGCCAGTTTCAGCGCCGTCGCCTTGCCGATGCCTTCGGTGCTGCCGGTGATGACTGCGACCTTGCCTGTGAGTCCGAGATCCACTGCATTCTCCTCGCTGATTATTCCGGTGTGATGCCCGCTGCCTTGATGGCGCGCGCCCACTTGGTAATTTCGCTGCGATTATAGGCCGCGAGCTGTTCCGGCGTGCTGCCGAAGGGATCGGCGGCCAGTTCGAAGAAACGTTTCTTCAGTTCCGGCGCCGTCAGCGCGACGAGAATTTCCGCATTGAGCCGCTTGATGATGGCCGGTGCGGTTGCCGCGGGCACGGCCACCGCATACCAGTTGCCGATTTCAAAACCGGGCAGACCCGATTCGGCCACGGTCGGCGTGTCCGGCAGCACCGCCGTGCGCTTCGCACTCGTCACCGCAATGCCGCGCAGGCGGTTTTCCTTGACGAAGGGCAGCACCGAGGAAATGCCGGCGAAATACAGATCGACCTGGCCGGCGAGCAGATCGGCCAGCGCCGGGCCGCCGCCCTTGTACGGCACGTGCACCATGTTGATCCCGGTCATGTTCTTGAACAGTTCGCCTGCCAGATGCGGCGGCGTGCCGTGGCCGGCGGAAACGAAATTGAGTTTGCCCGGTTTGGCCTGCGCCAGCGCGATCAGATCCTTGACCGATCGCACCGCCAGCGACGGATGCACGGTGAGCAGGCTGGGCGCGGTGCCGAGCATGCTGACCGGTGCGAAGTCTTTCAGCGGATCGTAGGGCAGTTTTTTGTGCAGGCCCGGATTGATCGCCATCGACGCGGTGCCCGAGAGCAGCAGCGTATAGCCGTCGGCCGCCGAACGCGCCGCGATCTCGGCGCCGATGATGCCGCCGGCGCCGCCGCGGTTGTCCACCACCACTTGCTGACCGAGCTGTCCGGAGAGCGTCGAGGCCACCACGCGGCCGAGAATGTCGTTCGGCCCGCCCGGCGGAAAGGGCACGATCATGCGGATCGGCTTGGTCGGATAGTTGGCCTGCGCCGCCGCGCCGGTGGCAGCGGCCAGCAAGGCCAGCGTGCAAATACAGTGTTTCATCAGGGCTCCCCTCGATGACGCTGCCGGCGGCGTCTGCTGCGCCGGCTCCGGCGTGGATCAGCGCGGGATTTTCGCATGTTCCGCCGGTTTGCCGCAGCGCAGGACGAAGCATATGATCAGGACCAGTGCGGCCTTGGGCCGCGCGTTTTGCGCGAGGCCCTCATGCCGGCAACCCCTGTAGCGCTGCGCGTTGTTCCCCGAGGATTCGTTTGCGGTCTGTTGCTGGTGCTGTGCTGCGCGCCGGCCGTCGCGGCAGACACGCCGCGCGAGCCGCTGACGGTCGACGCGTTTTCGGTGGTCAGGCTGCATGCGCGCGCGGTGCCCGATGCGCGCAGCCGCAGCACGCTCGGTGGCGAACGCGAGGGCACCGGCATCGTCATCGATTCGTCCGGTTTGATTCTCACCATCGGTTATCTGATTCAGGAAGCGGAAACCGTCGAGATCAACGCCGCCGACGGCCGCAAATCGCCGGCCACCGTGATCGCCTATGACTATGCCACCGGCTTCGGTTTGCTGCGCGCGCTGACTGCGCCGGCGATCAAGCCGATCCAGTTCGGCGATTCGAAAGATCTGCCCGATCGCGAGCCGGTGCTGATCGTCGGCTTCGACGGCGTCGCGCCGGCCTTCGTGGTGTCGAAGCGGCCGTTTGCCGGCAGCTGGGAATATCTGCTCGACGAGGCGATTTTCACCGCGCCGGCGACGGTGAACTGGCAGGGCGCGGCACTGATCAACAAGGAGGGCAAGCTGATCGGCGTCGGTTCGCTCGCCGTCGGCGATGCGATGGGCGGGCGCCAGGTGCCGGGCAATATGTTCGTGCCGATCGATCTGTTGAAACCCATACTCGGCGATCTGATTGCGCAGGGGCATGTGCACGACAAGCCGCGGCCGTGGCTGGGCGTCAACACCCAGGATCTGCAGGGCAAGCTGCTGGTCACGCGCGTCTCGCCCGACAGCCCCGCCGACAAGGCCGGCGTCGCCGAGGGCGACATCATCCTCGGCGTAGCCGGCGAACCCTTCAAGGGTCACGCCGAGTTTTACAAAAAGCTGTGGTCGAGCGGCGACGCCGGCGCGGTGATCGTGCTGGATGTGTTGAAGGGCATCGAGGTGCGCAAGCTTGATGTGAAGTCGATCGATCGCGAGAGTTATCTAAAGTCGCGTGCCGTGTATTGATTTTGTGGCGCAGGCGCCTCGCCTGCGATCTGCCTTATATGGTGCGCAACGCGCACGATTCTTAAATTCAAAGTCGCCGGGGGCAGCCCGGCAGCTGGTTACTTTCTTTGAACGGCCAAAGAAAGTAACCAAAAGAAGTAGCGCCCCGACGCGGTATCGCGAAGCGCCGGTGCGGGAGGGGCGCAGCAGTTGTGTTTACAAAAGTTGAAAGGGGCGCTTGCAGTTGTTCCCGCAAACGGGCCTGCGGCTAACGGGTCACAACTGCCCCCAGGTTCGCCGGTCCTTTGGACTTCCCTGCGCTGCTTGCGACGCGGGGCGGCTGCGGAACTACACTCTCGACACGGCGTTCGCGAAGCGATCCGGGGCGGGAGCGAGTGCAAGGCGCGCTCCCCGCAAACGGCTGGCTTCGCCAGTAACGTGTCCGCGCGCCCCCTCGCGAAAAACGCGAGGGCTCAGACAGTCCTCGCCGAAACCTCCCCGCATCGCTGTGCTGCTCGGCGGCTCTCATGGGGAAGCGCTTAAGATGCTGGGGTTGTAGCCCGGAAGAAGCGCAGCGCATTCCGTGAATTTGAATCGGTGCTTGCTAAAACATCTGCATGCCGAGCACGCCGCTCGCGAGATCCATGTCTTCGACGAGTTTGCGGCCGACGAAATTCCGCAGGGTTTCGCTGGTGCCGCCGCCGAGACTGCCGTAACGGGTGCCGCGGAAAAAGCGCGACACCGGGTATTCGTCGGTGAAGCCGTAACCGCCGTGCACCTGAATTGCCTCAGAGGTGACGCGGATGCTCATTTCATTGGTGTAGATCTTGGCCATCGCGGCGAGCGTCGGATCGGGGAACTGCTTGCCGCTGACGGCGGCGCGGTAGAGTAAACCGCGCGCGGCTTCGATCTGGATGTACATGTCGGCGGCCTTCCAGCGCATGCCCTGAAAATCACCGATTGCCTTGCCGAAAGCACGGCGTTCGCGCAGGTACTTCACCGCTTCTTCCATCGCACCTTCGGCGAGGCCGAGGCAGATCGCCGGATTGAGGCAGCGCTGGGTGTTGAAGGCGCTCATCAGCTTTTTGAGACCATTGTCGGTGATGACCAGGTTTTCCAGCGGCAGTTCGATGTCGTTGAACTGCACTTCGCTCAGATACTCGCCGCCCATGGTGTGATATTTCGCTTCGGCGACGAGGCCCTTGGTGCCGCCGGGAATCAGCACGCAGCCGATGCCCGGCGCGCCGGCTACACCGTCAACGCGCGTGAAGACGACGAACATCTCGGCGATGTCGGCGCGGCTGATCAGGGTCTTGCGGCCGTTGACGATGATTTTGTCGCCCTTGATCACCGTGTTGGTTTTGTAATTGGGCACATCGGTGCCGGCATCCGGCTCGGTCATGCAGATCGCAAGGATCGCCTCACCGGTGGCCACGCGCGGCAGGATTTTCTGCTTGATCGATTCCGGCGCATAGGTCGAGATGATGCGCGTCTGCGTGCCGACTTCGCCCAGCACCGCCATCGCCGTGACGTAACAGACCTTGCCAATTTCCTCGAGCACCAGCACGGTATCGAGGATGCCGAGGCCGGAGCCGCCGTACTCCGGCGGCACCGACATGCCGAGCACGCCGATCTCGGCCAGCGTTTTCATGTTTTCGGCGGGCCAGGTGCCGTCGAGATATTTGATTGCGCGCGGCGCGAATTCCTTCTGGCAGACTTTGCGGACAGTGTCGACGAGGGCGCGTTGTTCTTCGCTGATGCTGAAATCCACGGCAGTTCCTTGTGATCGGTTATTGATCGTAGGGCGGGTAACCGCCCGGTTCGGCGGCGAGCAGGCGCAGCATCGCATGCCATTCGAGCACGCCGTAGGGCCGCCGCGTGCCGGGCTGGTAAAGGTGCGCGGTGCGTTCGAGCACTTCGGCGGGCGGCAATGTGATGTCGCCGCCGGCGGCCAGCGCATCGACCTGCGCGCGGCAGGCGAGCTCAAGTTGATACATGGTGTTGAAGGCCTGTTGTATCGTCGCGCCGCAGGTCAGCAGGCCGTGATTGCGCAGGATCATCGCATCGTGCGGGCCAAGATCGCGCACCAGGCGTTCGCGCTCGCCGAGGTCGATCGCCGGGCCTTCGTAATCGTGATAACCGATATGGCCGGCGAAACGCATCGAAGTCTGCGTTATCGGCAGCAGACCGCCCCCGATCGACGAGATCGCCATGCCGGCGCGCGTGTGCGTGTGAATGATGCAGCCGACATCGGGGCGCGCCTTGTGGATGGCGCCGTGAATGACGTAACCCGATTTGTTGATGCCGTAGTCGGTGTCGGGTTTGGCGAGGATATTGCCTTCGACGTCGATCCTGACCAGATTGGAGGCGGTGATTTCCTTGTAGAGCAGGCCGTAGAGATTGATCAGCAGATGATCGTCGCTGCCCGGAATGCGCGCTGTGATGTGGTTGTAGATCAGATCCGACATGCCGTATCGATCGACGAGGCGATAGCAGGCGGCGAGATTGACGCGTGCGGCCCATTCGGCATCGCTGACCTGCCCGCGTACGGAAGGAAACTGCGTCGAGTAGTTTTCGCTCATGGCGTGGCGTCGCTGGGCTGCGGAGGGAACCAGCGCAGGATTATAGGCTGCGTGCCGCATGCGCGGCAATTTTGGCGCCGGCGATTGACGCTGCCGACGGCAGTGCAATAGACTTGCCCGCTCTTTTCTCCGTCACGCAGACAAGGAATATCGATGCATATGCCGATCGTTCACGAATCGTATACGGGCAGGGAACACTGGACCAAAAAAGGCGAGGTCAAACTCTTTCTGTACGAAAAGCCGGCGACCACCAAAGAGAAGCGCGGCACCGTGCTGTTCATCCACGGCTCGTCGATGGCCTCGCAGCCGACCTTCGATCTGCAGGTGCAGGGGCGGCCGTATTCGTCGGCGATGGATTACTTTGCCGATCAGGGCTACGACACCTGGTGCTTCGACATGGAGGGCTATGGCCGCTCTGATAAAAATCGCAACATCAACTGCGACATCTCGAACGGCGCCGATGATGCCGTCGCCGCCACCGACTACATCATGAAAACGCGCGGCGTGAAACAGTTCATGGTCTACGGCATTTCTTCCGGTGCGCTGCGCGCGGCGATGTTCGCCGAACGTCATCCCGACCGCGTGTCGCGCCTGGCGCTCGACGCCTTCGTGTGGACCGGCGAGGGCAGCCCGACGCTGGATGATCGCCGCAAGAAACTGCCGCAGTTCATCAACGTCAACCGGCGGCCGATCGATCACGCCTTCATGCGCAGCGTGTTCACGCGCGACCATGCCGGCTGCGCCGAAGACAAGGTGATCGAGATTTTTGCCGATCGCGTGCTCGAACTCGACGACTCGGTGCCAACCGGCACTTACGTCGATATGTGCTCGAAGCTGCCGGTGGTCGATCCAAAGAAGATCAAGGCCGCGACCATCGTGATGCGCGGCGAGTTCGATGGCATCGCCGGCTTCAATGATCTGATCGAATTCTTCAAGCTCCTGCCGAATCCGGACAAGACCTTCAGCGTGATGGCCGGCATCTCGCACGCGAGCTTCCAGCAGATCAATTACATGCAGGTTTATCACATCCTGCTCGCGTTCTTTACGCAGCCGGAGCCTATTTACAAGGGCGAGCATTAACGGCTAGAGCAATTGCGGCCTAGTTCAATCTTGCGGCGACGGGGTCCCCCTGAGAGCCGCCGAGCAGCACAGCGATGCGGGGGGTAGTCGGCGAGGACTGTCCGAGCCCTCGCGTTTTTGCGAGGGCGAGTTCCGCAGCAGCCCGGCGTGGCGAGCAGCGCAGGGAAGTCCGAAGGACCGGCGAACCGGGGGTCGCCTTCTTTTGATCTTAAGGTTGCAATGAGAATTAGATCTGTTCAAAGTGCGTTCGGCGCCATTACGCTGATCGCTGCATGCGTCGCCAACGCACAAACATATCCAACGAAACCAATTCGCTTCATCGTCGGCTTCGCCCCCGGCGGCGCCACCGACATCATCGCCCGCGCGCTGGCGCAGAAACTCTCCGATGCTTTCGGCCAGCAGGTGGTGGTCGATAACCGCGCCGGCGGCGGCGGCACCATCGCGGCGCTGATGGCGGCGAAGTCGCCGCCCGACGGTTACACCATGCTGATGGGCACCATCAGCACGCTGGCGACCAATGTCAGCACCTACAAAAACCTGCCGTACGATCCGCTCAAGGATTTTGCGCCGGTGACGCTGGCGGCGGCGACGCCGTACTTCGTCACCGTCAACGCGAACATGCCATCGACGCTGAAGGAATTCATTGCGCTGGCGAAAGCGAAACCGGGTCAGATCAACTTCGGCACCTCGGGCGCGGGTGGCGGCGCGCATCTGTCCGCCGAGCTGTTTCGCTCGATGGCCGGCATCGAAATCACGCATATTCCCTACAAGGGCGCGGCACTGGCGCTGACCGATGTGATCGGCGGCCAGATCCAGATGAGTTTCACCCAGCCGCTGATTGTGCTGCCGCAATTGAAGACCGGGCGCGTCAAGGCGCTGGCGATTACCAGTGCGAAGCGCTCGACCGCGCTGCCGGATTTTCCGACGGTGGCCGAATCCGGCGTGCCCGGTTACGAATCGTCGTCGTGGCAGGGTATCGTCGTGCCCGCCGGCACACCGCCGGCAATTGTCGCGCGTCTGCATGCCGAACTCGTCAAAGGGCTGCGCGCGAAGGATATCGGCGAGCGGCTCGCCGCCGAGGGCACGGACCCGGGCGGCAATTCGCCGGCCGAATTCGGCGCGTATATCAAGCGCGAAATCGCGAAGTGGGCGAAAGTGGTCAAGGATGCGGGGATCAAAACGGAGTAGGGTTAACTGTAGCGCAGGCGACCCGCCCGCAACGGTCCGAATGCAGGCGGGTCGCCTGCGCTACGGGGGTGTCGGCATCAAACCGCAGCACCGCATATTTCAAGCGGTTCCTCGATAAAGTTTCTGTGAATGCTTTGCCTGTTTTTGACCTTAAGGAAATTTCATGAGCGCAAAACCCAACAATGTGCGTCCGGCCTTCGATAAGGTCATCGCCGACATTACCGATTACGTCTGCAATTACAAGGTCAAAAGCGCGCTGGCGCTGGAGACTGCGCATTACTGCCTGATCGACAGCCTCGGCTGCGGTTTCGAGGCGCTGTCGTATCCGGCCTGCACCAAGTTGCTGGGGCCGCTGGTGCCGGGCACGCATATCGAAAACGGCGCGCGGGTGCCGGGCACGTCCTATGTGCTCGATCCGGTGCAGGCGGCATTCAACATGGGCGCGCTGATCCGCTGGCTCGATTACAACGATGCGTTTTACGGCGCGACCGTGATTCATCCGTCGGACACGATCGGCGGCATTCTCGCCACCGCCGACTGGCTGTCGCGCACGCGCAGCGCGCAGCGCAAGCCGCCCCTGCTCATGGGCGAAGTTCTGCAGGCTATCGTCAAGGCCTACGAAATCATGGGCTGCCTCGCGCTCGAGAACCCCTTCACCAACCGCGGTCTCGATCACACCATCCTGGTCAAGATCGCCGTCACCGCGGTGGTGACGAAAATGCTCGGCGGCACGCGCGATGAAATCCTCAACGCGGTGTCGAATGCCTGGGTCGATGGCCACGCGCTGGCCGCCTTCCGCCGAAAGCCCAACACCGGCTCGCGCAAATCGTGGGCGGCGGGCGACGCGGCCAGCCGCAGCGTGCGCCTCGGTCTGATGGCCTTGAAGGGCGAGATGGGTTATCCCTCGGCGCTGACGGCGAAGACCTGGGGCTTCTACGACGTGCTGTTCAAGGGCGAGGCGTTCAAATTCCAGCGCCCCTACGGCAGCTATGTGATGGAGAATGTGCTGTTCAAGATCGCCTACCCGACAGCCTTCCACGGCCAGAGCGGGGTCGAGGCCGCGATCAAATTGCATCCGCTGGTGAAGGACCGGCTCGACGACATCAAGCGCGTCGAGGTGAAGTGCCACAACTCGACCATGGTGATCCTCGACAAGTCCGGGCCGCTGGCGAACCCGGCCGATCGCGACCACTGCATGCAGTACATGATGGCGATCGGCATGATCTTCGGCCAGCTCACCGCAGAGGACTACGAAGACGCGCGCGCCGTCGATTCGCGCATCGATGCCCTGCGCGCGAAAATGGAGCTCGCCGAATCTCCGGAATTCGAACGCGATTACCACGATCCGAATAAGCGGACCAACGCCAACTCGATCCAGGTGTATTTCAAGGACGCCAGCAAGGCGCCGCTGTCGCGCGTCGATTATCCGCTTGGCCACCGCAAGCGCCGCAACGACGGCATTCCGATGCTGATGGAGAAGCTGGAGCGCAATGTCGCGCGCGTATTCGCCGAGAAACAGCGCCGCGCCATACTCGCCGCCTGCAGCGACCGCAAACGGCTGGCGGCGATGCCGGTCGACCGGTTTATCGGGATGCTGATCCCGTAAATTCGCGGCGTTGGCCGGCTACTCGCCGTGGATGCCGGTGGCCTTGACGACCTTGGCCCATTTTTCGACTTCGGCGCGGAAGAACTGGTCGAACTGCGCCGGCGTGCCGGCCACCGCCTCGATGCCGAAAGTGGCGAAGCGTTCCTGCACGTCGGGCAGGCGCGTCACGCGGCCGATGTCTTCGCTGATTTTGGCGACCAGCGCGGGCGGTGTTCCGGCCGGCGCGAAGACGGCGTTCCACAGGCTGTGCTGGTAGCCGGCCACACCGGCCTCCTGCATGGTCGGAATGTCGGGCGCGGCCGGCGAGCGCTTCGCCGTGGTCACGGCAAGGCCGCGCACGCGACCGCTTTTGACGAAGGGCAGGCATACCGGCAGGCCGGCGAAATAGAACACGACTTCGCCCGAAATCACCTGCTGCAAGGCCTGCGGTCCGCCCTTGTTGGGCACATGGGTGAATTTGCTGCCCGTCATGTAACCCAGCAGTTCGCCGGCCATGTGATCGGAATTGCCGATGCCCGCAGAGGAAAACATGATTTCGCCCGGTCGCGCTTTGGCGAGGGTGACGAGTTCGCGGATGCTCCTGGCCGGAAACGACAGATTGCTGCATACGATGTGCGGCATTGATGTCACCAATGCGACCGGGGCGAGATCCTTCAGCGCGTTGTATTGCAGGCTGGTGTAATAGGACTGCGCGATTGCGATGCCGCCGTTGGCGAACAGAAAGGTGTAGCCGTCGGGCGGCGCCTTGGCGGTGAATTCCGCCGCGATATTGCCGCCGGCGCCGGCGCGGTTGTCAACGATGACCTGCTGTCCCCATAACTCGCCGAGACGCGGACTGATCAGGCGCATCGCGACATCGGTGCTCGAGCCTGCGGCGAAACCGACCACTGCGCGCACCGGCTTCACCGGGAAGTTTTGCGCATCCGCACAAGTTGCGATGCATGCCCCGGTCGCGCTCAATGCGAACAACAAGGCGTTTCGCACGGGCTGGATCATGACGGCGCTCCTCGTGGTGGTGTAAAGTTCGGACTTTTGCCGATTCGCTGTCGCGGATTATAAGCGGAATTCGGCGGCCTTCCCGGTGCCGCCCGAACGAACGATATTCGCGCCGCATAACTGTCGAGGAGCTTTGCCATGTACGCCGCACCGCCCGTCATTCAGACCGAAATCTTCACCGCGCTGCCGAAGGAACTGCACAACACCGAAAAATATTCGGCGTGGGTGGCGGAGCGTCGCGCCGGCAAACTGCATTCCTTTCTCGAAGGCCCGTCGTTCGACCGCGAGGGCAATCTGTATTGCACCGATATTCCCTACGGGCGCATATTCAAGATTTCGCCTGCCGGCACATGGGAAGTGTTCGCTGAATACGGCGGCGAGCCCAACGGATTGCGCGTGCACAAGGACGGCAAACGCCTGCTGGTGGCGGATCACAAGCTGGGCCTGCTTGAATTCGAAATCCCGAGCGGCAAGATGCGCGTCGTGCTCGACCGCCCCCATCACGAGGGCTTCAAGGGACTCAACGACCTCACCTTTGCGGCGAACGGCGACCTGTATTTCACCGATCAGGGCCAGAGCGCGCTCGAGGATCCGACCGGCCGCGTCTACCGCCTGCGTGCTTCCGGCGAACTCGATCTGCTGTTCAAGGGTTTTGCCGGCCCCAACGGTCTCGTGTTGTCGAAGGACGAAAAAATTCTCTACGTCGCGGAGACGCGCCGCAACCGCATCAACAGCCTGCCGCTGCTGCCCGACTACAAGGGGGTGAGCAAATGCGGCATTTTCATCCAGCTCTCGGGCAGCCCGACCGGCCCCGACGGCATGGCGCTCGATGAAGAGGGCAATCTGGCGATCGTGCATGCCGGCTTCGGCACCGTGTGGATCTTCAGCCGCCTGGGCGAGCCGCTCTTTCGCATCAAATCATGCGCCGGCATGCGCACCACCAATCTCGCCTACGGCGGGCCGGACCGCAAGACGCTCTACATCACCGAGGCCGAACACGGCGTGATACTGAAGGCGCAGCTGCCGGTGGCGGGCAAACAACTCTTTTCGCACCTGTAATGGATGCGATGAAGACACCGCTCGAGGTACTGAACCTTTATTCGCCGCACGACTACACGCTGGCCGGCGCCTTTGCCAACCGCCTCAAGGCCGGCGCGCAGCGCGAGTTTCTCGTCCATCAGGGCAAGTCATGGACCTGGCAGGCCTTCGATGACGCCGTGCAACAGCTCGCGCGCGCGCTGACCGCGCGCGGCATCAACAAAGGCGATCGCGTTTCCATCGTCGCCCGCAACAGTGATGCGCATCCGCTGCTGCTGTTTGCCTGCGCGCGCATCGGCGCCATCATGGTGCCGAGCAATCCCGAATACGGCGTGCAGGAACTCGGTTACGTGCTGAAGCATGCCGCGGTTACTGCAGTTATTTGCGGCAGCGAGGGGCTGGCGGTGGCGCGCGAGGCGGCGGCCGCAATCACGCCGGCGCCGTGGTTTTCCTTGATCGACGGCGCGGAGCAGGACGCGCCGAATTTCTTCGACTTGATCGCGCAGAGCGGCAATGCAGCGTTGCCGACTGCCGGCGGCGCCGATGATACCTGTCTCATCATCTACACCTCCGGTACTACCGGGTTCCCTAAGGGCGCGATGCACAGTCAGCGCAACTTCATCACTGCGGGTGAGGCGAATATTTCCCGCGTGTGGCTGCAGCCCGACGAACGCATGATGGTGGTGCTGCCGATGTTTCACGTCAACGCGCTGTTTTATTCGCTCGCCGGTGCGCTGGCGGCGGGCGCGACATTGATATTGATGCAGCGTTTTTCGGCTTCCGAGTTCTGGAATGTCTGTGTGGAACACGGCGTTACCCAGGTCAACATTATCGAGGCGGTCGGCCGCATACTCGCGCGGCGTCCGCGCAGCGAGTTCCGTCCGGAACACAAGGTCACCAAGCTCTACGGCGCGCGCGCCGACATCGTCGAGGTATTCAGCAAGGAATTCCACATTCCCTATCTGATGGGCGGCTTCGGCATGACGGAGATTCCCGGCGTTTGCTGTAACCCCCTCGAAGGACCGAACAAGCAGGGCACCATGGGGCCGCCGGGGCGGCATCCTGATCCGGCGCGGCCGTGGGCACAGTGCAAGGTGGTCGATGACGACGGCAATGAAGTCGGCGCCGATGTGATCGGCGAATTCTGGGTCAAGCATCCGATCGTCATGCAGGGTTACTTCCGCGATCCGGAGCAGACGAAGAATTCGTTCAAGGACGGCTGGTTCATGACCGGCGATCTGGTCAAGCGCGATGCTGACGGCTATTACACCTTTATCTCGCGCAAGAAGGACATAATCCGGCGCCGCGGCGAGAATATCGCCGGTGCTGAAATCGACCGCGTGGTGCAGTCGCATCCCGGCGTGTTCGAGGTGGCCGCAATCGCTGTACCGTCGGAGCTGGGCGAAGACGAAATTCTCGTCGCTATCATCACCAAGCCTGACGTCAAAGTCACCGCCGAAGAAATCCGCGCCTGGTGCGCGGAGCGGCTGGCGGCGATGAAGGTGCCGCGCTTCGTGGTGTTCGTCGATCAGTTGCCGCATACGCCGACGCACAAGGTGGCGAAGGAGAAGCTGAAGGCCGACAAGTCGTTGCGCGCGCGGGCTGTTGATCTGCAGTCAAAATAGCGGTCTATCCTGCATTGATAGCGTCGTTCAGGTCGCGGTCCCCATTTCTTCTTCCCCCTGAGAGCCGCCGAGCTGCACAGCCACGACGGGGGTAGTCGGCGAGGACTGTCCGAGCCCTCGCGTTTTTGCGAGGGCGAGTTCCGCAGCCGCCCGGCGTGGCGAGCAGCGCAGGGTAGTCCGAAGGACCGGCGAACCGGGGGTCGCCTTCTTTTGGTTTCTTTTCTTGGCGAGACAAGAAAAGAAACCGGCCGCCGGGCCGCTCCCGGCGAATTTGATTTTGAAGTATTGCTAGTTTTCCCGTACAAACTTCTGAATGCGCTTCCCGGTATCGACCTCGCCGGTATAAATACTGCCCTTTGAATCCTCGGTCGCCACATGCAGCCAGTGCCACTGGCCGGCATTGCGGCCGTGGCTGCCGAAGCGGCCGACGATCTTGCCGTCCTCGCGCTGCAGGATCCACATCACGTTGTTGACGATGTCGCCGATCACCAGATATTTCTGCTGCGGGTCGCGCGAGAAATGCAGCGTGCCGGCCGAGCCGCGCTCGCGGATCGAGCGATCTACGAAAAATTCCTTGATGAATTGGCCCTGCCTGGTGAAGACCTGAATACGGTTGCCGCCGCGGTCGCAGACATAGACCATGCCGTCGTTGGAGATGTGCGCGCAGTGCACCGGGTTGGTGAATTGTTTCGAGATCACCGCGGGGTCGTAGGCCGGCGGCGTGTCGTTGTCGATCGCCGACAGCGGAATGCCGTAGGCGCCCCAGCCGCGCTTGAAGGCGCCGGTGTCGGCGTCGTAGACGGCAACGCGGCGGTTGAGGTAACCGTCGGCAAGATAGATCTCTCGCGCGGCCTCATCGACCTCCATGCCGGCGATGCGGCCGGGCTGCGCCGACTGGTTGTTCTGTAATTGCCGGCCTTTGGGGCGCTCGCCGATTTTCATCAGAAATTTGCCGTCGTTGTCGAACTTCAACACGATGTCGCCTTCGCCGGCGCCGGCCAGCCACACGTCGTCATTGGCATCGACATGGATGCCGTGTTCCGACACCGGCCAGTCGGGCACGTGGCCGGGGCCGCCCCATGATTTGAGCAGATTGCCCTCGACATCGAATACCAGCACCGCCGGCGCCGGTACGCAGCATTCGCCCTTGGGCGGATTCTGCGCTGCCCACGCCTCGTCGGGTGTCAGCGTGCGCGGGCGCTGCAACACCCAGATGTGGTCATGCTTGTCCACGGCCATGCCGCTGACCTGGCCGATCATCCATTTGTTCGGCAGTTGCTTCGGCCAGCTTGCATCAACTCTGTAACGCGGAACCTCCGCCGTTTGCAGCGGCACCTGCGATGCACAGCCCGCCAACAACACCGCGCACAGCAGTCCGGCAATCAAGCATGAAAAAAAGCGCATCGGCATTCCTTTTTATTTGGCGGCGGCGGGTTTCCTGAAATTGTCGGCACAGACGTATTCCATGATTTCCCAGCCGGGCCGGAAGGTATAGAGCTTGCGGCCTTTCCACGGTCGCGTGTAGGCCTTGGCGTCATCGAAGGTGAGATCGATTTCCAGCGTTTCGTGATCGAGGCGACGCATGCGCTCGACAATATGCAGCGCATCCGAATGCGGATGGCCGGCGCGGTCCAGCCACGATTTGTCGGTGAGCCCGACGGTATCGACGACCAGCGTGTCACCCTCCCAGCGGCCGGTCGAATGCCCCATGTAGGTGGGTTGCAGATCGGCGGGGTGTGGCCGCCCGTCCATGAATATCTGCCGCAGCAGATTGCTGTATTCGAAATACATCACGATGCGGTCGCGGGCCTCGATGATTTCGAGCGGAAACGGAATCAGCAGGATCAGCGGCATCCCCGGCGGATAACACTGGAAGGTCGGATCTTCGGATTCCGGGGTGGCATGCGGGCCGTAGCCGGATTTTGTGTGGCGGAATTTTTCCAGCGCCCACGGCTGCATCGGCATGTCGTCGGCCTGTTTGAACTGCGGATCGGTCGCGCTGAAGGTGATGGTCTGGCCGCGCGGCGACCACACGCCGAAGAGATCACCGGCGGCGACGGCGCCCTGCGCGAACAGCGCCGCGATCAGCATGAGTGCGCAGCCTGCGAATGTTCTCATGCTTCCATCCGCCTAAACGAATCCGGTCCAGCGGCCGCCGATGACGACGCCGATCCACAGCAGCAGCGAGGCGGCGCCGGCCAGCCGCGCGTGCAGCGGTGTGACCGGTGACAGATCCCACGCCGTCACGCGCTGGTAGATGGTGAAATGAAACGCCAGCGCATTGATCCCGGCGAGCACGATGAGCCCGAGCTTGAGCTGAAACATCGTATTGTTGAGGTAGAGCTTGGCGGCGTTTGAGATGAACAGCAGCAGACCGGTCAGCGCCATCGCGAAAAATCCGGCAATCGCCCATGGCAGCAGGCGCGCGCTGAGTTGCGAGACGCGTTCGCCTTTCCACGCGAATCCGAGCAGCCGCAGATCCAGCGAGCCGATGCTGCCGACGAACACGATCATCGCCAGCAGGTGGGTGGTTTCGATCGCCGGAAACACCCACAGCGATTCGCGGATCTGCGTGGCGATGCGCGTGTGTTCGAGCCACTGGCACCATGCGACCAGCGTTTCCATAGGGCCTGCTCCCGTTGCCGGCGGCGTTAAAAGGCTTACTTGCTGTTGGCGTTGACGTTGGCCGGCGTGATCTCGCGGCCGTCGGGCATGACGATTTTTTCCATGCGCATGGTGGCCGCGCCGTCCTTGCCCTTGAAGCCGAAAATCGTCATCTGCATGCCCGGCTTCACGGTGTCGCGCGTCCAGCCGGCGCGGTTGAGCAGATTGGGACTGTTGGTCTCGACTTCCCACTTGCGCACTGCGCCCTTGTCATCGGGCGCTTCGATGTAGATGGTGGCGTGCGGATTCGACCAGTCGAATTCGCGCACCGTGCCGGTGACGCTGGTCAGCGTCGTCATGTCGTAGGCGGCCACGCCGTGATGGGCGTGCAGCGGCGTCGCCAGTGCGCACAGTGCGGCGGCTGCAAGCGCGATCCAGTGCGATTTCATCCGGTTCTCCCCCGGGCCGGCGCGATGCGTTGTCGCGAAGCCGTGCCCGCGAAAACTATCCCACCGCGGACTGCGGGGTGTCAAGCGCAACGACGGCGGCGACGTGACGCGGCGGCCGCGTAGTGCCGGCGCCGGTTTAAACCAGTTTCTGGCTGCTCAACGGCAGATCGCGCAGCGGCCGGCCGATCGCCGCGCTCACCGCGTTGACCACCGCAGGTGCGACCACGGCAATGGTCGGTTCGCCGATGCCGCCCCAGAAATCGCCGTTGGCGACGATGAGGGTTTCGACCTTCGGCATTTCCGCCAGCCGCAGCACGCGGTAGTCCTGGAAATTGGCCTCGACGATGCGGCCTTTCTCGACCGTGTTTTCACCCCATAGCGCCGCCGAGAGGCCGTAGACGATGGAGCCCTGCACCTGCGCCTCGATCTGTCCGGGATTGACCGCATGGCCGCAATTGACCGCCAGCAGCAGGCGGTGCACGCGCACCGCGCCGGTCGGCGTCACTGAAACTTCGGCCACTGCCGCCGAATAGGTGTCGTAACTCATGAACTGGGCGACGCCGCGAAACACGCCCTTCGGCAGCGGCTTGCCCCAGTTGCCTTTCCCTGCGGCGAGATTGAGGATGGCGAGGTGCTTCGGATGATTGCGCATGAGGCCGCGACGGAATTCCACCGCATCGACGCCGGCCGCGCGCGCCACTTCATCGATGAAGCACTCCATGTAGAAGCCGTTCTGCGGCACGTTGACGCCGCGCCAGGTGCCGACTGGCACATGGGTGTTGCGGATCGCGTATTCGATCAGCAGATTGGGAATGGTGTAACCGAGCTGCTGATCGCCTGTCGCATACCAGCCCTGCAACTGGCGGTCGTCCTTGTAGCCGTCGATGATGGCTGACGGATTGGTCCACGCATTGATCGACTGGCCCGACATGCGCACATGCATGCCGACCAGATTATTCTGCGCGTCGAGACCGGCGGTGAATTTGCACTGCGAAATCGGCCGGTACTGGCCGTGCTGCATGTCTTCCTCGCGCGACCAGATCATCTTGATCGGGATGCCCGGAAAATGTCTGGCGATATCGACGGCCTGACGCGCGAAATCGGAGACGCGTCCGCGGCGGCCGAAACCGCCGCCCGGATCGAAGCGGTAGACGAAGCATTTTTCCAGCGGCAGGCCGGAGGTTTTCGACACCTGCAGGTGGCAGCCCTCGAGATCCTGTGTCGGCGCCCACACTTCGGCTTTGTCGGCGGTGACGCGCGCCGTGCAGTTCATCGGTTCCATGGTGGCGTGATTGAGGAAGGGCGTGCTGTAGGTGCCTTCGACTTTTTTCACCGCGCCGTCGATGGCTTTCAACGCATCGCCTTCATTGCGGAAGGCGTGTACCTTGTCCCGCGTGGTCAGGCCGTCCTGCAGACGCGCGGCGATGGTGGCGCTCGATTCATTGGCGTTCGGGCCTTCGTCCCAGACGATGGCGACGGCATCGAGCGCTTTCTTCGCATGCCACCAGGTGTCGGCAACCACTGCAACGGCCGAGGCATCAACACGAATTACGCTGCGCACGCCCGGCATATTCACGGCTTTGCTGTCGTCGAAGCTGGCGAGTTTGCCGCCGAACACCGGGCAATCCTTGATTGCTGCGTTGAGCAGGCCCGGCAGTTTGACGTCGATTGCGTAAACGAGACTGCCGTCGAGCTTGCCGGCGGTATCGACGCGTTTGAGCGGTTTGCCGGCGATCTTCCACTCGCGCATATCCTTGAGCTTCAGCGTCTTCGGATCCGGCGCCGGCAGTTTCGCTGCGGCAGCAGCCATCGTGCCGAAGCTTGTCACGCGATTCGACGCGGCGTGGCGGATCACGCCTTTATCGACGGTGAGCTCGGCGACCGGCACGCTCCATTCGTTCGCCGCGGCCTGCAGCAGCAGGGTGCGCGCAGCAGCACCACCGCGGCGCACGGTGTCGTGCGAGAAACGAATGCCGCGGCTGCCGACGGTCAGCATCTCTCCCCACACGCGCTTGCGCGCGAGGTTCTCCTGCGGCGTCACCGATTCGGTGGAAATTTTGTTCCAGTCGCAGTCGAGTTCCTCGGCAATGAGCTGCGCAATGCCGGTGCGCGTGCCCTGGCCCATCTCGGTGCGCTGGAAGCGCACCACGCAGCTGTCGTCGGGCTTTATCACCACCCAGGCATCGACTTCGGCGCCGCTGCTTTGTGCGTGTGCTTCAAACGGCAGGCTGAAGCCGACCGCAAGGCCGCCCGCAGCGGCGGCCGAACCGATGATGAACTGGCGGCGCGACAGATCGGTCGCGGGACGGGCGGCGGTTTTCATGCGGTTCCTCCGTGAGCGGCCGTCATGGCGGCCGCTTTGTGCTTGAAGACTGATTCGGTCGCGTCGATGCGAGCGCTAGTATCCCGTCGCCTGCCGAGTTTGGCAAATACAAGCCGGCGGCCGCACCCATACCCTCGGTTTTCCGGCCCGGATAGCACGTAGCGCAAGCCGGGCCGGGCACGGGAATTGGTTTTGTAGCGCAGGCGACCCGCCTGCATCAAATGCGTTTGTTAACCGGCTCGAATGGAATTGTATGCAGGCGGGTCGCCTGCGCTACACCGCCGGTTGCCCTAGAACGTCAGCGTTGCCCACTCCGGCGACAGCGCGCGACCGACAAACGCGGCGGCACCGCCAAACGCCGCGACTTCCGGAATCAAACTGTCGCGCGCAACCCGGTGTGCCGCCAGCGCGTCGCTGCAGGCAATGAAGCGCGCGCCGAACTTCACTGCCTGCTGCATGTGCGCGTAGATGCTCGGATCGCCGGGCTGGCCGGCGGTGATTGCCGCGGCGACGCCAGGCACCAGCAGCAGTACCGATTTGCTTGAAAAATAGATCTCAACTTCGATATCCATCGCCGCCGCCGCCGCCGCATGAAAAAACGGCGTCGCGCACAGATGAGGCGCTTCAGGATTGGCGGCCCACAGCAGCAGCGCGAGATGCTGCTTCATGCGGCGGGCCCCGCATCAGCGCCGAACGTCGGCACCAGATACAAATCCATGTAGCGTTCGACCGCTGCAGCGACGGCGTTGCCCGGCGTGAGCAGAGCAGCGTCGCGCGTCCAGTCGTCGGCTTCGAGCCGCACCAGCCAGCCTGCGCCGTAGGGATCGTTATTGAGCTGTTGCGGCCGGCGACGCACGTCTTCGTTGACGGCGATTACGGTGCCGCCGGCCGGCGCGCGCGCGGAACGTATCGTTTTCGACATTTCGAGCACGGCCAGCGCGCGGTCGCGTTCGACTTTGGTGCCGACCGGCTTCGGCATGAATTCGATGAACTCTCCCGAGACGCGGCAGCCCAGCGCGGTGAGGCCGACGGTCAGTGCGCCGTCGGCGTCAAGGCGCGCCCAGATGTCGTGTTCGACCATGTAAAAAAGCTCGTCCGGAAAATCGTAGCCGCGTACTATCGTCATCGCATGGTCTTGGTGCGCTGTTTGCCGCGGGTGTGACCGCATCCGCAGGCGTCACTGCACAGGTTAACGGCGTTTGCGCCGCCGATCAAACGCCGGCTGCGTCCTGCGCGGGCTCGCCGTGCAGCAGCATGAAATTGACGCCGGCACACAGCTTGCCGGTGTCGGCGACGAGAAGATCGAGGGGCAGGGTGGCGAGATCGTCGGCCACCGGTTCGACCTGCGCGTCGCGCTCCATGTAGAGGATCTTCAGATAGCTGTCGCATTCGTCGCAGCACTCGGCTTTGACGGCGTGGCGTTCGGCCGGCCGCGCGTCGGCGATGCTCTGGTAGCTGATGCCCTTGGTGCTGTCGCAGGCTGCGCACTTGATGCGCACCATGTGCCATTCGGCGGCGCACAGGCTGCAGTGCAGATAGCGGTAGCCGTTTTCCTGCGCGCCGATGCGCGCGATGCTGGCCACCGGCTGCATCCCGCAGCAGGGACAGACATTGGGCATGTCCAGCCGCGCAAATGCAGCGGCGCCAAGGGTCGTTGTCAAATGCGTCCAGTACACCTGCAGCGCGCCGCCGATCAGCGGCGCCCACGCGACATTCAGTCCAAAGGCGATGCCATTAAGCAGCTTGCTCGCCTGCGCCTCGTAGAGTTCGTCGCGTTCGTTTTCAAGCGCGTTGACGATATCGTGCGCGCTGCCTTCGGTGTGCGCCGCCAGATCGCGCAGCAGCCGGCGCAGTACATCGCACCAGCGCGGATCGCGCATGAAGGTCTGCGCATTGAGCGGCGGCATGCCGTGTTCGCGGCTTTGCGCCAATGCGGCTTCCGGCGGCAGGCCGACCTGCGGCGGTGCATCGAGCGCGCGCTGCTGGGCATCGGCAACGTGAGCGATGAATTCGAGGTAGCCCGCCATCGAGTGGCCGGGTGCCAGTTGGCGCAGGCGCGCCGCGCGGTCGCTGAACACCGTCAAGCGCGCGGGCAGACGCAAAAAAGGAATTTCTCCGCCGGCCTGGGCGGCGATTTCTTCAGGCGTAAATATTTTCTGTGCGGCCAAGCGGGATTCCAAAAAACAAAAAAGGCGCGGCGTCCGCCGCGCCCCGGATTAAACAGGAATGTTATTTGCCGGTGATTTCGCGCAACCACGCCGGGTGGTGTTTGCGCGCCCATTTTTCAGAGACGGTGCCGCCCAGCATGCCGCCGAGCGAACCTTTCACCCAGATTGCCGCATAGATATGCACGATCGCGCCCAATACGATGATGCTGGCTGTCACCGCGTGCAGCAGAGTGGCGATGCGCACGACGACGATCGGAAAGGCATCGGCAAACCACGGCCGCCAGAACAGAATGCCGGTCACCAGCAGGGTTGCGATGCACACCACCATCAGCCAGAAAATCATTTTCTGGCCAGCGTTGTAGCGGCCGACCTCGGGCAGGCGGTCTTCGCGGTTTGAAATGGCGTCGCGCCATTGTTTCATCCACTGACGGTCATTGTCCTGCAGTTTGTTGTGCTGCCAGAACCGCAGCACCATGCCGGCGAACACCAATGCCATGACAAGACCGATGAAGGGATGCAGGATGCGCGTCCACGGTCCGCCGCCGAACAGGTTGGTCAGCCAGAACAGCGACGGATGAAACAGCGACAGCCCCGACAGTGCCGCCAGCATGAAGCAGATTGCCGTCAGCCAGTGATTGAGGCGTTCGTTGTCCGAGTAACGCGGAATTTGATTCGGTATGTTCATTTTTGCTCCTGGTGCGCAGCGGTCGAGTCGGATTTCTCTTCGTCGGCATCGGCGTCGTTCGGTCCCATCTTCACATAGTGGAAGAACCCCGCCAGCGCAGACACGCCCATTGCCAGCAGCGCGAGCGGCTTGAAGGCGCCTTTCCACAATCCGACCAGCGGACTGATGGCCGGATTTGCCGGCAGGCCGGCGTAGATCTCGGGCTTGTCGGCGTGTTTGAGCACGTACATCACATGCGTGCCGCCGACGCCGGCCGGGTCGTAGACGCCAGCGCCTTGATAGCCGCGCTCCTTCAGATCGACCACGCGCTCGGCGGCGTGCTCCAGCATGTCTTCCTTGCTCCCGAAGGTGATGGCGCCGGTCGGGCAGGTTTTGACGCAGGCCGGCTCAAGGCCGACGGAGACGCGGTCGGAGCACAGCGTGCACTTGTAGGCCTTGTTGTCTTTTTTCGAAATGCGCGGCACGTTGAACGGGCAGCCGGTGACACACGAGCCGCAGCCGATGCAGTGTTCCTCGACGAAATCGACGATGCCGTTGGAATACTGCACGATCGCGCCGGGCGAAGGGCAGGCCTTGAGGCAACCCGGATCGGCACAGTGCATGCAGCCGTCCTTGCGGATCAGCCATTCGAGGTGGTTCTGTTCCTTGTCTTCGTATTCGGTGAAGCGCATCACCGTCCACGAATCGGCCGAAAGATCGGCCGGATTGTCGTAAACGCCGACGTTGGTGCCGACGACGTCGCGGATGTCGTTCCATTCGCTGCAGGCGACCTGGCAGGCCTTGCAGCCGATGCACTTCGAAACGTCGATCAGCTTGGCGACTTCAACGCCGGCGGTGCGCACCTGCGGTGACGGCGTGGTGGTGGCCGAACGCTGCGTGATATCGAGAGTCTGCAAAGATGACATGGCGCCCCCTATGCTTTCTCGATGTTGACGATGAACGCCTTGAACTCGGGCGTCTGCGTATTGGCGTCACCGACGAAGGGGGTCAGCGTGTTGGCGAGATAACCCTTCTGTGCGACACCCTTGAAACCCCAGTGAATCGGGATGCCGACCGTGTGCACCTTGGTGCCGTTGCAGTCGAGCGCCTTCAGCCGCTTGGTCACCACCGCGACGGTGGTGATTTCGCCGCGGTTCGATTTCACCTTGACCTTGCTGCCGTGCGCGATGCCTTTTTCGGCTGCGAGGTCTTCGCCGATTTCGACGAACTGCTGCGGCTGGCTGATCGCATTGAGTTCCGAGTGCTTGGTCCAGTAGTGGAAATGCTCGGTCAGACGATAGGTCGTTGCCGCATACGGAAAGTCCTTCGGCTTGCCGAAAGCTTCCATGTCGCCCTTGAACACGCGGGCGGCCGGGTTGGCGAAGGCTTTCGGATTGTTTGGCGACATCAGATTGGTCGGCACCGGTGACTCGAAGGGCTCGTAATGTTCGGGCAACGGCCCATCAACGAGGCCCGCAGGCACAAACAGCTTGGCCACGCCCTCGGCGGTCATGATGAATGGATTGACGCCTTCTTCCGGCGCCGCATCCGGCCGGATGTCGGGCACATCGGCGCCGCCCCAGCTCTTGCCGTTCCATGTGATGTATTTGCGCCTCGGGTTCCACGATTTGCCCGACGGATCGGCCGCGGCGCGGTTGTACAGAATGCGCCGGTTGGCCGGCCACGCCCAAGCCCAGTTCAGCGTCTGGCCGACACCGAAGGGATCGCTGTTGTCGCGCCGCGCCATCTGATTGCCTGCGGCCGTCCACGCGCCGGAATAAATCCAGCAGCCGCAGGATGTGCTGCCGTCGTCGCGCAATTGCGCGAAACCGGCGAGCTGTTGACCGGCGGCGGCGAGCACCTTGGGCGGCTCTTTCGGATTTTTCGGGTCCGGGGGCGACGTGACGTCGGCGAGCGCCTTGCCGTTGTATTCCATCGCCAGTTCTTCAGGTGAGGGCGATGACGGGATTTTGTACGGCCAGGTCAGATTGACGATCGGATCCGGAAACTTGCCGCCGTCTTTTGCATACATCGCGCGGATGCGCGTGAAAATGCCGGCGATGATTTCGGGATCGCCGCGCGCTTCGCCCGGCGGCTCGGCGCCTTTCCAGTGCCATTGCAGCCAGCGGCCGGAGTTGGTCAGCGAACCGTCTTCCTCGGCGAAGCAGGTCGAGGGCAGGCGGAACACTTCGGTCTGGCACTTCGCCGGATCGACGTCATTGTAGACGCCGAAGTTTTTCCAGAATTCCGACGTTTCGGTGGCGAGCGGATCGATGATGACCAGAAATTTCAGCTTGGCCAGTGCGCCGCCGATCTTGGCTTTATTCGGGAAAGAGGCCAGCGGATTGAAACCCTGGCAGATGTAGCCGTTGATCTTGCCCTGCGACATCAACTCGAAGGCCTGCAGCACGTCGTAACCCTTGTCGAGTTTCGGCAGGTAATCGAAGGCCCAGTTGTTTTCCTTGGTCGCGGCATTGCCCCACCACGCCTTCATGAAGCTGACGTGGAACTTCGGGTAGTTCTGCCAGTAGCTCATCTGGTTCGGCCGCAACGGTTTCAACGCCCGCGCCTTGATGTAGTCCTCGTAGTTCGACTCTTTCTCGCCGGGTAATGACATGTACCCCGGCAGCAGGTTGGACAGCAGACCGAGGTCGGTCAGGCCCTGGATGTTGGAGTGGCCGCGCAGCGCGTTCATGCCGCCGCCGGGCAGGCCCATGTTGCCGAGCAGGAGCTGCAGCATGGCGCCGGTGCGGATCATCTGCGTGCCCTGCGAATGCTGCGTCCAGCCCAGTGCGTACATGATCGTCATCACGCGGTCCGGCACCGAGGTGGTCGCGATGTACTCGCAGACCTTGACGAAGGCGTCCTTCGGCGTGCCGCAGATCTTGTTCACCATCTCCGGCGTGTAGCGCGAGTAATGTTGCTTGATGATCTGGTAGACGCAGCGCGGATTCTCCAGCGTCTCATCGATTTTCGCGAAGCCGTCCTTGTCCTTCTGGTAGCCCCACGACGTATTGTCGTAATTGCGTTTGTCGGGGTTGTAGCCCGAAAACAGGCCGTCGGCGCAGGCGTAATCGTCGCTGATGAGAAAGGCGGCGTTGGTGTAGTTCTTGACGTATTCCTTCTGGATTTTGTCGTTGCTCAAAAGATAATTGATAACGCCGCCGAGGAAAGCGATGTCGGTGCCAACGCGGATCGGCGCATAGAAATCAGCCATGGCCGCCGAGCGCGTGAAGCGCGGATCGACGACGACCAGCTTGGCCTTGTTGTGCGCCTTGGCTTCGGTTACCCACTTGAACCCGCAGGGGTGGGCTTCGGCGGCGTTGCCGCCCATGATCAGCACTACATCGGCATTTTTGATGTCAACCCAATGGTTGGTCATCGCGCCGCGTCCAAACGTGGGGGCCAGACTGGCCACCGTTGGACCGTGTCAGACTCTGGCCTGGTTATCGAAGACCAGCATCCCCATGCTGCGGATTGTCTTGTGCGTGATGTAGCCCGATTCGTTGCTGGAGGCCGATGCGGCCAGCATGCCGGTCGACAGCCAGCGGTTGACGGTGACGCCGGCGGCGTTTTTCTCGATGAAGTTGGCGTCGCGGTCTGCCTTCATCAATTTGGCGATGCGGTCGAACGCATCCTCCCAGGAAATGCGTTTCCACTCACTGGAGCCGGCCGCGCGGTACTCGGGATATTTAAGGCGATTGGGGCTGTGAATGAAGTCGATCAGCCCGGCGCCCTTGGGACACAGCGTGCCGCGATTGACCGGATGATCGGCATCGCCTTCGATGTGAATGATCTCGGAGCGCGCATTCTTCGCCTTGTCGCCGAGGCTGTGCATGATAATCCCGCAGCCGACCGAGCAGTAGGGACAGGTGTTGCGCGTTTCGGTGGTGCGCGCAAGTTTGAAGTTGCGCGTTTCGGCCAGCACCGCCTGTGGCGAGAATCCGAGCAGCGCGAGGCTTGATCCGCCTACGCCCGCCGTGCATGCCTTGAAGAACTGACGCCGGTTCATGTCCATCGATTACCTCCAGAAAGTTGGCCGTCTTCGCATTGCCTGCCCGCTTTGCTTTGAGTTGCGCTGTGAGAGGCGCGCGCCGATCACGGTATCGGTGATGTTATCGTAAGCTGATTGTAAGATCGCAGTCGCTAATCTTGATCAAAGCTTGTCCGAAGTCAAGAAGCTTGTCGGCGCTCGGGCCGCCATCGTCTGTCACTCGAGCAGCGCGCGATGTGTGCCGCGTGTCCGGGCGGGCGAACCGCATTCAGGTGTGTCAGAAAATTCTGACGGCGACGATATCGCGCTGCAGCATATGGCGCCCAAAGTGTCTTGGGTCCAATGCATTTGTTGATGCTGCAGTGCGGCTGCCCGGAGGTACACATCCAGATAAGCTGCTCAGCCGTATAACGAAGGTTACGAACCCGCAGATGTTTTCATTGATGTCATTAATTGATCCTGTGCGTCGCCGCTTTCTGCATGCCGCGGCTGCCGGTGGCGCGCTCACACTCGTTGGTTGTTCGGTCACCACGCTGATCAACCAATTCACGCCGTCCGGCCGCTACCGTGTCACACGCGATCTTCGTTATGGCACGGCCCATCGCCAGCAACTCGATGTCTGCCAGCCGTCGGTGCGGGCGTCGTTAGTACCGGTGGTCGTATTTTTTTACGGCGGTAACTGGGACAGCGGCGCGCGCGCGGACTATTTGTTTGCCGGTGCCGCGCTGGCCGCGCGCGGTTACCTCGCGGTGGTGCCCGATTACCGCCTGTTTCCGGAAGTGCGTTTTCCGGATTTTCTCCACGATTGCGCCGCGGCGGTGCGCTGGACGGTCGATCATGCCGGCGAATTCGGCGGCGACACGGCGCGACTGTATTTAATGGGACATTCGGCCGGCGCTTACAACGCCGCGATGCTGGCGCTTGATTCCGAATATCTGCAGGCGGCCGGGGTCGAGCAACGCCGCATCAGCGGCCTGATCGGACTCGCCGGGCCCTACGATTTCCGGCCATTGATTGGCAAGGTGACGCGTGAAGTATTTGGTTACCCCGATACACCTGCGCGCACCCAGCCGATCAGTTTTGCCGCTGCCGGCGCGCCGCGCAGCTTGCTTGTCACCGGCAGTGCTGACGATATTGTCGACCCGGGCAACAGCCGGCGGCTCGCGGCACGGCTGCGCGAGCAGGGCGCATCGGTGCGCGAGATCGAATACGCAAATCTCGGTCACCGTGCGCTGATTGGCGCCGTGGCGGCGCCGTTGCAGCGACTGGCGCCTGTGTTGGACGATATTTCCGCATTTATCGGCGCCTGACGCAGTTTCATAACCACGGCGTCACTTTCAGAGATTGATTGCGCCGGCCAATATCACCGGCCCGGTCGGTTTGCCCGCCGGCGCACCGCCTGCTGGTTCGACGCTGACGGCAAGTTTGGCGCCGGACTTCAGGCGTCCGACTTGCGCGGCGGGCACATCGAATCGCGCATCGAGGCTGCCGAGAACCGCCAGCGACACCGGATTGCCGCCTTCGGCCGGAATCAGCCATAACTCGTAGCTTTGTGCGGGGCCGGCCAGTACCGGACGCAAGGCGCGTAATTCAATCGTGCGACCGTCGTGCGTGAGCCCGGCCGAAACCTGCGGCGCGGCGGTGCCGGCCAGTTGCGCAATCTCGGCGGTTGCCGGCGTTTGTGTCGTGCGCAGTGTCTGTACGCCGAGTGTCAGCAACAACGCGAAGGTGGCCGCAGCGGCCCAGCCGCGCCAGAAAGCAAGGCGTCGATGCCATGGCGTGCGATAACGCGCGAGTTCAAGTTCGTCTTCAAGTCGCTGCCAGCTGCGTGCCGTCGGTTGTGTGTCGATCACCGGTGTATGCCTCGGTGTAAAAAAGCGTTGCCAGTGGCGCAGCCGCAGCGCGGCTTGCGGTTCCTCGCGCAGTGCGCGTTCAAACCGGCGGCGTGGCGCGCCGCGCAGCGTGCCGAGCAGATATTCCCCGCACAACGCATCGAGACATGGTTGGCCGGCAATTTTCATGACGCTGCCCCCATGCGTGATTCGAGGCAGCCGCGCAGATGCGCCATGCCGCGCCGGATCCAGCCTTTGACCGTGCCGAGCGGTTTGTCCATGTGCGCGGCGAGATCGTGGTGGCTGAGGCCGCGATCGTAGGCAAGTACCAGCGACTGTCGCTCGGCCGCCGGCAATTCGCCGAGACACTCGCGCAGCCATTGGGTGGTGCGCCGCTGGTCCTCGCGTTCGCCCGGCGCCGCGCTCCAGTCGAACAGGCGATCGAGCGCGCCCTCGGGCTCGCCGCTGTCATCGTTCTGATAATAATCCACCCGTGAGACGTCATGACTGGACTGCACATCGATCGCGCGGTTGCGCACAATGGCGATCATCCACGCCACCGGCTGCGTCGCCAGCGGATCGAAGCTTTCAGCGAGACGCCAGATCTTGACGAAGCTGTCGTGGACGATTTCCTCCGCCAGTTCGCGGCGGCCGACGATGCGTCGGGCCACCCCCAGCAGCAGCGGCGCGCACTGCTTGTAGAGCGACTCGAAGGCCGCCGCCGAACCGTCGTCGCGCGCGGCCGCGCGCATCAGCAGTTGGCGGATCATCCGGTCGTCCAGCATGGCGGTGCGTCCTCGTTGGCAGCCGGCGCTGTGGTGCCGCCGGCAATCACTATACGGGCGAATGCATTAAACGGATGTGCGGTCGGTCGCCGTGCATTCGCAGTGTCCGGACGCCGTGGCGGCAGTTTACCCGCGGACCGCCTCCGGCCCATTGCACATCCAATTGCCGTCATCAACCGTATACCGGGCACGGCTGGTTCGCCGTGACGACTTCGACCAGGTTACCGATGATTAATGAGAGCATGCACGACGCCGGCGCAATGCAGCGCGCATTCCGCCGGGGCGCGGCTGGTTCAGTTGCCGCGACTGTCCACCGACGCGGTGGCGGCAAGTTCTTCCAGCAGCGCCATCGAGGCGCGGCCGGAGCAACTGAACGGATTCAGGGCGGCTTTCTTGGAATACTTCAGCAGCAGCGACGGGTTGACCTTTGCAATGTTGACTTGGCCCATGGTCCAGCCGCCGAAGCGCCGCTCGGGGATTTCTTCGTAGAGCAGGATGCGCACGTTGTTGTGCCGCTCGTCGCGCACGATCAGGTTGAAGAGTTCGCAGACTTCGTCGCGACCGCCTTCGAGCACCTGGATGAAAAGGTCGTCGCTGAAACAGAGCAGCCCGGTGATGCCCTCGCGCGGATTGTTTTCGCGCGACTTTTCCATGATGGCATCGACCGTCGCGGTGGTGAGCGCGGCAGCGGCGCGGCTGGCGTAGAGCAGGCGGACTAGCATTGTGGCCTCAGTTCTTCAGGTTGATCAGCGACAGGAACTCGCGCCGCAGCGCGGAGTTTTTCAGAAACGAGCCGCGCATCACGCTGTTGACCATTTTGGTCTCGGCGTCGCGCACGCCGCGCCAGTGCATGCAGAAGTGATCGGCTTCCATCACCACCGCAAGGCCGTCGGGACTGACCTTGTTCATCAGAAGGTCGGCCATCTGGGTGATCGCTTCCTCCTGGATCTGCGGGCGCGACATGATCCATTCGGCCAGCCGCGAATATTTCGACAACCCGATCAGGTTGGAGTGTTCATTCGGCATCAGGCCGATCCAGAGCCTGCCCATGATCGGGCAGAAATGGTGACTGCAGGCGCTGCGCACCGTGATCGGGCCGACGATCATCAGTTCGTTCAGGTGCTCGGCGTTGGGAAATTCCGTCACCGGCGGCGGCGCCACATAGCGCCCGCGGAACACTTCGTTGATGTACATTTTTGCGACACGGCGCGCGGTGTCCTGCGTGTTGTGATCGCTCTCGGTGTCGATGACCAGACTTTCCAGCACGCCCTTCATCTTGCCGGCGACTTCTTCGAGCAGTGCCTCCATCTCGCCCGGGGCGAGAAATTCCGCGATGTTGTCGTTGGCGTGAAAACGCACCTTCGCGCGTTGCAGGCGGGCGCGTATGCGCGTCGACAGCGGCAGCGCCGGATCTTCGTTTTCGCACAGTGCAAGATTGCTGTTCATTTGCGGTGGGCTCATGGTTGTAAATCCCCCGTCAGGGTGCGTGTTGGCAAGTCCCCGCCTGCGCTGCCGTCGCCGATCACGGCAATGTGGGGGCGTCGGTCATGCTGGTGCGGGGCTTCGGGTAGGGAGGAACGGCGATGCACGCCCACGCTCGTCCGATTTGCCGGCTCAATTTGTCCTAGTCAAAACTGGGCCTCGTTGCTAAGATAAAGACCGATTTAGACTTTGTCAAACAAATTTGTCTTGGACAAAATGGCGGCTGGACAGCATCATTTTCAGCGCGTGTCGATTGCGACGGTCGAGCGGGAAACCGGGCTGTCGAAGGACACTTTGCGCATGTGGGAGCGTCGTTACGGATTTCCGCGTCCGGCGCGCGACGACAACGGCGAGCGCGCTTATCCGCCCGAACAGCTCGAAAAACTGCGCCTGATCCGGCGTTTCATGGACCTCGGCCATCGGCCCGGCAAGATTGTCGCCGCGCCGATGCACGAATTGTCGGCGCGCATGCGACTGCTCGATGCGGCCTCGCGGGGCGAACTTGCCGCCGCCGGCGGACTGCATGAGGTGTTGCGTCTGCTCAAGGCGCATCGCATCAATGAAATGCGCGACCATCTTGCGCATTTGATGATGCGTCAGGGCCTGCAACGCTTTCTGCTCGATACGGTGACGCCGGCGAATGAAGAGGTCGGCCGCGCCTGGATGCGCGGCGAAATCGCAGTCTACGAAGAACATCTGTATTCGGAGCAGATCCAGCATTTGCTGCGCCAGGCGATCGGATCGTCCAACAACGACGGCGGCGCGCCGCGCGTGCTGCTGACCACGCTGCCCGGCGAGGAACACCAGCTCGGCCTCCTGATGGCGCACGCCTTTTTGTCGATCGAGGGCGCGCATTGCATCTCGCTGGGCGTGCAGACGCCGATCTTCGACATCGCGCGCGCGTCGCGCGAGCAACGGGCGGATATTATCGGCTTGTCGTTCAGCCAGGCGATGCAGGCACGGATGGCCTGCGAGGGTCTCGGCGAATTGCGCCGCCTGCTCGACGCCCGTATCGAGCTGTGGGCCGGCGGCTTGCTGTGGCAGCGGGTGCGCCGGCGCATGCCCGGCGTGCGCACGCTTGGATCGCTCGCCGATATCATGCCGGCATTGACCGAGTGGCGCGGTCGCCGCTCCGGTCAGGCCGCTTGAACGATTGCAGGGGGAGTGCACGATGAACATCATCAATCAAAACGGCAGCGGCGTCGCGACGCCGGGTCTGTTAACCGCGCTGACCGGCCGCGCGATTTCATTGAGCGAACGCGGTTGGCTGCCCGATGCGGTGCTGCGCGCCGGCATGCGGCGCCTCCTGGCCGAAAGACTGCGGGAAATTCACGCACCCGATCCGGCGGCGGCGGCCGGGTTGACGACCGCATTTGCCGATTCTTTGCGCGGCGAGGCTGTTGCGGTGCTCACCCACAAGGCCAATGAACAGCATTACGAAGTGCCGCAGGAATTTTTCGGCGGCGCGTTGGGCAAACATCGCAAGTACAGTTCCTGCTGGTATCCGGAGGGCGTCACCAGTCTCGACGATGCCGAGGCGGCGGCGCTCGGCGAAACCTGCGCCCATGCCGGCCTTGCCGACGGCCAGCATGTTCTCGAACTCGGCTGCGGCTGGGGCTCGCTGTCGCTGTGGATGGCGGCGAATTATCCGCACAGCCGCATCACGGCGGTGTCCAATTCGCATTCGCAGCGCGCCTATATCGAAGGCGAGGCGGCGCGCCGCGGGCTCGCCAATCTGCGCATCATCACCTGCGACATGAACGTGTTCGACATTGACGACCGCTTCCACCGCGTGGTCTCGGTCGAGATGTTCGAGCACATGCGCAACTGGCCCGAGATGTTCAGGCGCGTCAGCGGCTGGCTGAAGCCCGGCGGGCGCTTTTTCATGCACGTGTTCGTGCACCGCACGACGCCTTATCTGTTCGTCGAGCGCGATGACAGCGACTGGATGAGCCGCTATTTTTTCTCCGGCGGCATGATGCCGAGCGACGATCTCGCGCTCCATTTCCAGGACCATCTGCGCTTTCTGCAGCGCTGGCGCTGGGATGGCACCCACTACGCGCGCACCGCCGAGGGCTGGCTTGCCAACATGGATGCGCGCCGCGCAACCCTGTGGCCGGTGCTCGAAAAAACCTACGGCGCCGACGACACATCGGTGTGGTGGACGCGCTGGCGATTATTCTTCATGGCCTGCGCAGAACTGTTCGGTTACGAGCAGGGGCAGCAGTGGTGGGTCAGTCACTATCTGTTCGAGCGTCGCGCGTGACTGCGGCGCACTCGATCGACGGCATGATGGCGGCCACCGCGGCAAACGCGCCGACGCCCGCCCGCGCGGTCGTCAATTTTGTCGTCTTTCAGGCTGGCTGGTTTGCCTGCGTGCTGGGGGCCGCGCACAATCTTGCGTGGGCCGGCACGCTGGCCGCCGGCGTGATCGTCGCCGCGCATGTTTTGTTTGCAGCGCGGCCGCGCGCCGAATTGAAACTGGTGGCGGTCGCGCTGTTAATCGGCGTGGTGTGGGATAGCGCGCTCGTTTTGCTGGGCTGGCTCGATTATCCAGCGGGCTTTTTCGTCAGCGGTCTCGCCCCGCACTGGATACTTGCATTGTGGGCGTTGTTTGCGATCACGCTGAATTATTCGCTGGCCTGGCTCAAGACGAGGCTCGTCGTTGCCGCGCTGCTGGGTGCCGTCGCCGGCCCCATGGCGTATCGCGGCGCTGCGGCGCTGGGCGCGGTGCAATTTGTCGATGCGCTGCCGGCGGCGCTGGCGTTGTCGCTCGGCTGGGCGTTGTTTACGCCGCTGCTGGTGTGGCTGGCGCGGCGCGGTGATGGCGGGGGGCACATGCCTGAATTCAGCGCCGCCGCCTATGCGCTGGCCTGCGGCCTCGCCGCGATGTCGCTGCTCGGCGTCGCAGTGTGGGTCGTCAGCTACGTCAAAACCGATGTCAGCATCGTCGATAGCGCGTGGTCGCTGCTGATATTGAGCGGCGGCGCGGTTTACGCCGCGGTGCTGCCGGCGGCGGGGCCGCGCGCGGCGCCGGTGCTGGCGCTGGCCGCGCTGTGGGCCTTGCGTTTGTGCGCGCACATCACCTGGCGCAATTGGGGCGAACCCGAGGATCATCGCTATCAGGCGATCCGCGCGCGCAACCAGCCGCATTTCGAATGGAAGAGCGTTTATCTGGTGTTTTTCCTGCAGGCGGTGCTGGCGTGGATCGTCTCGCTGTCGCTGTTCGCCGGCATCGCCGGCGACCGCGCGCCGGGCTGGCTGGATGCCGCCGGTGTCGCCGTCGTGCTGTTCGGCTTTGTCTTCGAGAGCGTCGGCGACTGGCAGCTTGCGCAGTTCAAAAAATGTCCGACGAGCGCCGGTCAGGTCATGGATCGCGGACTTTGGCGCTACACGCGGCACCCCAATTATTTCGGCGAATTCTGCGTCTGGTGGGGTTTCTATCTGATCGCGTTGTCCGCCGGCGGCTGGTGGGCGCTGCTCTCGCCGCTGCTGATGTCCGTGTTGTTGATGAAGGTGTCGGGCGTCACGCTGCTTGAAAAAGACATCGGTGAACGCCGTCCCGCCTACCGCGATTACGTTGCGCGCACCAATGCGTTTTTCCCGGGGCTGCCGAAGGAGCGCGGCGCATGAGGCCGGGGCTGCTTGCCGCCGGCTTGCTCGCCGCCGCGTCGATGGCCGGCGCCTCGACTGCGGCGGCCGAATCGCGCGTATGGGATTTCCGCGCCTATCTCGACGGCGCGCCGATCGGCTATCACCGCTTTACGCTGTCGGATGACGGCGCCACGCGCGAACTGAAAAGCGAGACGCGTTTCGAGGTGCGGGTGCTGCTGATTCCGGCCTATCGTTACAGTCACGATGCTACCGAGCGCTGGCGCGGCGATTGCGTCGAGCGGCTGACCGCACGCACCGATGACAACGGCAAACGCTCGAATGTGAACGCGTTGCGGGAAGGCGAACGGCTGACCGTGACCAGCGCCCGCGGACTCGAGGTCCTCGACGGCTGCGTCATGACCTTCGCCTACTGGAACCCGCGGATTCTGCGCCAGTCTCGACTGCTCAACGCGCAGACCGGTGCTTACGAGACGACCAGAATTGCCGCGCTTGGCGAGGAGACAATAAATGTTCGCGGCGCTCGCGTGATGGCGCGGCGCTATCGCATCGACGGCGCCGGCAGCCCGATCGATCTTTGGTATTCTGCCAACGACGAATGGCTGGCGCTGGAATCGGCCGTGGCCGGCGGACGCCGCCTGCGCTACGCGCTCGACTAAGGGGGGATGTCCGTGAGGAAATTGCCGCTGATCTGCCGTTTTGCCGCGCTCTTCATGCTGGGCGGGTGCCAGAGCACGCCGATGGCGACCGTGCCGCATGTCGACCTGCAGCGTTTCATGGGGCCGTGGTACGTGATCGCCAACATCCCGACCTTCATCGAGAAGGGCGCGCACAACGCGATCGAGTCCTACAAGATCGATCCCGACGGCAGCATCGCCACCACCTTTACCTTTCGCGCCGGCGCCTTCGACGGCGAGGAAAAGCGCTATACGCCGCGCGGGTTCGTCGTCGATCGCCAGTCGAATGCGGTGTGGGGCATGCAGTTCATCTGGCCGATCAAGGCTGATTACCGCATCATTTACCTGACCGACGACTACAGCCAGACGGTGATCGCGCGCGAGCAGCGCGATTACGTGTGGATCATGGCGCGCACCCCGGAAATTGCCGAGGCCGACTACCAGCGCATGTTGAAGCTGATCGGCGAGCAGGGTTATGACGTGACCAAAATCCAGAAGGTGCCGCAGCAATGGAAATGACGAAACCGGTGCCGTGGTGGAAAACGCTCGCGCGCTGGTTTGACAGCGCAGCGGTCGCCGAACCGGCGGACGGCGCCGACGATCGCCGCATCGACTGGCCGCGCGTGGTGCCGTTCATCGCGCTGCATCTGTCCTGCGTCGCCGTATTTTGGGTGGGCGTCAGCGTCGCCGCGGTAGCCGTGGCGGCCGTTCTCTATGTCGTGCGCATGTTCGCCATCACCGGCTTTTATCACCGGTATTTTTCGCACTGCGCCTTCCGCACTTCGCGCGCCGCGCAGTTTGTTTTCGCGCTGCTCGCCGCCAGCAGCGTGCAGCGCGGCCCGCTGTGGTGGGCTTCGCATCACCGGCATCACCATGCGCGTTCGGACCAGCCCGACGATGCGCATTCGCTCAGGCAGCACGGATTTTTCTGGAGCCACATGGGCTGGTTTCTGACGAAGCGGAATTTTCCGCCGCGGCTGGCGCTGGTGCCCGATCTCGCGCGTTACCCCGAACTGCGTTTTCTCGACCGCTATGACGCGCTGGCGCCCCTGCTGCTGGCCGCTGCGCTCTATGCCGCCGGCGAGCTGCTGGCCGCATTTGCACCAACGCTGGCCACCGACGGCCCGCAACTGCTGGTGTGGGGTTTCTGCATCTCGACCGTACTGCTGTATCACGCCACCTTCACCATCAATTCGCTGGCGCACCGCTTCGGCCGCCGCCGTTACGCCACCAGCGACGATTCGCGCAACAACCTGTGGCTGGCGCTGTTCACGCTCGGCGAAGGCTGGCACAACAACCACCATCATTATCCCGGCGCGGCGCGCCAGGGTTTTTACTGGTGGGAACTCGATCTGACCTGGTACGGACTGCGCCTGCTGTCGGCGCTGGGCGTGATATGGGACCTGCGGCCGGTACCGCTGCGCATGCTGGAGGCGCGGCGCGAGCCGCCGCGCGCGCCGTGAAAATCGCCGTCATCGGCAGCGGCATCGCCGGCAATGTCGCTGCGCGCGAGCTGCACCGCGAACGTCACGAGATCACGGTCTACGAGGCGGCCGGCCATATCGGCGGCCATACCCATACGCATGATGTCGAGATCGGCGGCGAGCGCCAGCAGATCGACACCGGCTTCATTGTTTTCAACGACTGGACCTATCCGAATTTCATACAGTTGCTCGACGAACTCGGCGTCGCGTCGCAGCCGAGCGCGATGAGCTTCAGCGTGCGCAACGAAGGCACGGGGCTGGAGTACAACGGCACCACCATCGACACGTTGTTCGCGCAGCGGCGCAATCTGTTCAGGCCGTCGTTTTATCTGTTCATTCGCGAGATTCTGCGCTTCAACCGCGAGGCGCCGGCGCTGCTCGAAGGCGACGGCGAAATCACGCTCGGCGATTATCTCGACGAATACGGCTATTCAAGCGCATTTGTCGACAATTATCTGATCCCGATGGGCGCCGCGATCTGGTCTACCGCGCCCGAAAAGATGCTCGAATTTCCGGCGCGCTTTTTCGTGCGCTTCTTTCACAACCACGGCATGCTGTCGGTGGATGAACGTCCGCAGTGGCGCGCGATCGCCGGCGGCTCGGCGCGCTATGTCGAGAAACTGGTGGCGCCGTTCCGTGAGCACATCCGGCTGAATGCGCCGGTCGAGCGCGTGGCGCGCGCGGCCGACGGCGTGCTGGTGAAGGCGCGCGACATGGCCGCCGAAAAATATGATCACGTGTTCTTCGCCTGCCATTCCGACCAGGCGCTGCGCCTGCTGGCCGACGCCACGCCGCTCGAGCGCGAGCTGCTGGGCGCCATCCGCTATCAGCGCAACGAAGTCGTGCTGCACACCGACACTGCCCTGCTGCCGCGGGCGCGGCGCGCGTGGGCGGCATGGAACTACCATGTACTGGCGCGGCAGGGCGCGCGCGTTGCGCTCACCTACAACATGAATATCCTGCAAACCCTGCGTTCGGCGCAGACGTTTTGCGTGACGCTCAACCGCACGGACGAAATTGCACCCGGCAAGATCATCAAATCGCTCGATTACGATCATCCGCTTTACACGCCGGCCGGCGTGGCGGCGCAGCAGCGCCAGCACGAAATCAACGGGGTCAATCGCAGTTATTTCTGCGGCGCCTACTGGCGCTACGGTTTTCACGAGGACGGGGTGGCCAGCGCCCTTAATGCGCTGGAGCATTTCCGGCAGACCGCTTATGCACAGCGCGATTTATCACGGGTCGCTTAGACACCGGCGTTTCGCCCCGCGCGAACACCTGTTCAGCTATCCGCTGTTCATGGTTTATCTCGACCTCGCCGAGCTCGACACGGTGTTTCGCGGCCGCTGGCTGTGGTCGACACGGCGCGCCGCGCTCGCCCGCTTCGATCGCGCCGATCACCTTGGCGATCCGGCGCAGCCGCTCGATCAGGCGGTGCGCGATCTCGTTGAAAGTCGCGGCGGCCGCCGGCCGCATGGCCCGATCCGCCTGTTGACGCATCTGCGTTACTTCGGCTACTGCTTCAACCCGGTGAGTTTCTACTATTGCTTCGACGCCGCGGACCGGGCGCTCGAGTGTATCGTCGCCGAGGTCAACAACACGCCGTGGGGCGAGCGCCATTGTTATTTGCTTGACGACCCGCGGCCGCCGTTGACCGCGCGCCACCACAGTTACCGCAGCGTCAAGGCCATGCATGTCTCGCCGTTCATGCCGATGGAGCTCGCCTACGACTGGCATTTCAACACGCCGGAGCAACAGTTGAGCGCGCACATGGCCTTGCGCGATAGGGCCGGCTGCAAACAGTTCGACGCCACCATGCGGCTGACCCGCGCGCCGGTGACAGCCGGGCAACTCGCGCTGACGCTGATCAAGTACCCGCTGATGACGCTGCAGGTCATCGCGGCGATCCACTGGCAGGCGCTGCGGCTTTGGTTGAAACGGGTGCCGGTGCACACCCATCCGGACAAACTCGATGCGCTGCACGCGGCGCCCAAATCATGAAGATGAATAGCGCCGATGAAATGGCCGCCGCGGTTCCCGCGGTAACGCCGAACGCCTATGAAAAATTCGCCGCCCGCGCCGTGCTGGAGCGGCTGGCTGCGATTGAACACGGCGTGCTGCGTCTGGAGGACCGTTCGGGCGTTCGCGAATTCGGCCGCCTCGATGCGCAATGCGCATTGACCGCCACCGTGCGCGTGCTCGATCCGCGCTTTTACACCGACCTCGCCTTCGGTGGCTCGATCGGCGCCGGCGAAGCCTATATGCAGGGCAGCTGGAGCACCGATGATCTCACCACGGTGATCCGCGTGCTCGTCAACAATCTGCATGTGGTTGATGGTCTGGAGGGCGGCTTCGCGCGCTTCGCGCTGCCGCTCAGGAAGGCGCTGCACTGGGCCGCGCGCAACAACCGAGACGGCAGCCGCCGCAACATCGCGGCCCATTATGATCTGGGCAACGATTTCTTCCGGCTGTTTCTCGACCCGACCCTGATGTATTCGAGCGCGTTGTTTGAGCGGCCTGAGATGTCCCTCGAAGAGGCCTCAACCGCCAAGCTCGATCGCATCTGCCGCCGGCTCGAATTGAAACCGGACGATCACCTGCTCGAAATCGGCACCGGCTGGGGCGGCATGGCGCTGCACGCCGCCGGCCGCTACGGTTGCCGCGTCACCACCACCACCATCTCGCAGCAGCAGTTCGAACTCGCGCGCGAGCGCGTCGATGCCGCGGGGCTCGCCGACCGCATCACGCTCCTGCGCGAGGACTACCGCGACTTGACCGGCAGGTACGACAAACTCGTCTCGATCGAAATGATCGAGGCGGTCGGGCACCAGTATTACGATACCTATTTCCGAAAATGCAGCGATCTCCTGAAACGCGACGGCCTGATGATGCTGCAGGCGATTACCATCGCCGACCAGCGTTATGCGGCGGCGCGCGATTCGGTCGATTTCATTCAGCGTTATATTTTTCCCGGCAGCTGCATTCCGTCGGTGGCGGCGATCTGTGACGCGGTTGCGCGCGTGACCGATCTGCGATTGGTCGATCTCTACGATATCGGCCGGCATTACGCGACGACGCTGCGAATCTGGCGCGAAAACATGTTCGCCAATCTCGACCGCGTGCGCGCGCTCGGCTACCCCGAGGAATTCATCCGCATGTGGGAGTTTTACTTCTGCTACTGCGAGGGCGGCTTTGCCGAAGGCGTGCTGGGCGACGCGCAGATGCTGCTGGTCAAGCCGGGCGCGCGGCCGGCGCTCGCACAGGCCGCGTATTTCACCTACGCCGGCGGCTAGATCCGGAACAGCCGCTTCGCATTGCCCGAAAATATCCGGTCGCGCTCGGCGGCCGGCAGGTTCAGCTGTTCGACCAGTGCGTTGGGCTGATCGATATCCATGGTCGCAAAGCTGTCGGTGCCGATGACGATGCGGTCGGTGCCGAGCAGGCTGATCATGAAGCGCAGGGTCTCCGGATAATAGGCCATCGAATCGTAGTGAAAGCGCCGGATGTAGTCGCGCACCGGGTGCTTCAATTTGTTTTCGGTGGCGTCCTTGTCGATGCTGTGCTGAATGCGCCCGGCGATGTACGGAAAACAGCCGCCCGAGTGCGGCAGCACGATGTCGAGTTTCGGAAAGCGGTCGAGCGTGCCGCTGAAAATGAATTTTGCCGCGGTGGTCGCCGTTTCGAACGGAAAGCCCAGCGTGTTGTAGAGCAGATTCGGCCCTTCGAGACGCGGTTCGGAATAATGATTCGGCGAGTAATCGACCGGGTGGAACACCAGCGGCAAGCCGAGTTCTTCGCAGCGTGCCAGCAGCGGCGCATATTCGGGGGCAAACAGATAGTCTTTGCCGTCGAGCGAATTGGGCAGCCCCACGGCGCGGATGCCGGGTTTGCCGGCGATGCGGTTGAGTTCGGTGAGCGACGCCGCCGCATCGCGAATCGGCAGCGCGGCGCCGATCAGAAAGCGCTGCGGATGCGCGGCATGCGCCTCCATGCCGGCATCGTTAACCATCTGCGCAAGACGCACCGCTTCATCGGGTTTGGCCCAACCCCAGGGCATGCTGCCTGACAGCGTCAGCACGTGCGTCTGCACATTGCGCGCATCCATCCATTGCATGCGCAGATTGAGGTCATACAGTTTCGGCTCGATCGGCTTGCCGCGCGTGCGCGGCGCCTGGCCGAGCGCAGTGACTGCCTTGATATAAGCCTCCGGTGCCCAGTGCGCATGCGCGTCGATCGAGCCGCCGCCCGGCGTTTGCGCGTTCGCGACGGGCGTCAGTGCGGACAAGGCCGCGGTGGCGCCGCTGATTTTCAGAAAGTCGCGGCGCGTGCGCGCTACGGCCGCTTGGGGTTCGCCCATGGTGTTTCTCCTCCGGTTTTATTGTGCGGCCGATGCTACGCCGCGACGGCGCATGCGTAAAGCACGGGTCGCCGCTCGATATGCGAAAATCGCCGGCGAGGAGAACCTGATGCAACGCAAACAACTCGGTATCGCAGTGGTCGGTTCCGGCCGCATCGGCACGCTGCGCTCGCGGCTGGCGTCGGAACACCCGGCAGTGACTTTTCTCGCGGTGTCGGATGCGGTCGAAGCCAACGCGCAGAAACTCGCCAAAACCGTCGGTGCCAGCATCGCCACAACCGACAACCGCGCGATCATCGCGCACCCGCAGGTCAATGCCGTCATCGTTTCGACCAGTGAAGGCGAGCATCTCGACGCAGTGCTGGCGGCGATCGAACTCGGCAAGCCGGTGCTGGTCGAAAAGCCGATCGCGCTGACCACTGCCGACGCCGATCGCATCATCGCGGCCGGCGCCAAAGCCGGCGTCGAAGTGCGGGTCGGTTACAGCCGCCGTTACAAAGACCGCTACTTGTTGGCGAAGGAACAGATCGAGCAGGGCCGCATCGGCAAGGTGATCGGCGCGGCGATGCGCGTCTACAACTCGCGCTCGCAGGCGCTGGCCATGCTCGGGCGCAATCCGCATGCGACACCGGTGGTCGATGCGCTGACTTATTACGTCGATCTCGCCAACTGGCTGCTCGACGCGGGCGCGCCGGTCGAAGTCTATGCGCGCGGCCAGAAGGGCGTGCTGCAGGCGGCGGGTCACGAGGTCGACGATGTCAACTGGGCGATTCTCACGTATGCGAGCGGCGCCGTGGTCAATCTCGGCGTTTGTTATGCGCTGCCGGAAAAATATCCGTCGCTGGGTCATGCCGCGCGCGTCGAGATTCTTGGCGCCGAGGGCGTGATGATTCTTGACGACGATCACACCGACCAGATCATGTACAGCGAGAAGGGCGTGCCGCACGTCTATCTGCCCGATCACAACGTCAACATGGTGTTCATGGGCAGCGGCACGCCGGGCGACTGGGCGCTCGGCGATTTCTGGGGGCCGATCGCGAACGAAACGCGCGCCTGGCTCGATCATCTCGCCACCGGCAAGCGCTGCGTGCTGGCCACGCCCGAAGAGGCGCGCGCCAATCTCGAAACCACGCTGGCGATCGAACTCGCCGCCGACAGCGGGCGCCAGGTCAAGCTGCCGTTGTCGGCGTAAACGCGGGCGCATGGAAAATTTGCATGCCCTACGTTGAGCGCCGCGGCGCACCCGCGTTGTATTACGAACTCGACGACTACACCGATCCCTGGCGCGATGCGCCATTCATTATTCTGCAGCACGGTTTTGCGCGTTCATCGAAATTCTGGTTTCAGTGGGTGCCCTATCTGTCGCGCTTCTACAAGGTGATCCGCACTGATCTGCGCGGGCTCGGCCGCTCGTCGAAAGACTTCGATCTCAAGAGCGGCTTCACGGTCGCCAGCTGGATCGCCGACGTCGAGGCGATCCTCGATCATGCAGGTGCGGACAGCGTCCACTACTGCGGCGAATCGACGGGCGGCATCATCGGCATGCTGTTAGCCGCCGAGCGGCCGCAGCGCGTGCGCACCTTGAGCCTCATCTCGGCGCCGGTGCGTCTTGATGAAACCGCGGCGCAACGGGTTGGCGTCGGCGAGGCGGCGCTGCGCAAGCTCGGTGCGGCCGGCTACGCGCGCGCAAAAAACACTGCCGACCGCTTTCCGCCGGACACCGACCCGGGGCTGCTGGATTGGTTCGCCGCCGAGCAGGGCAGGTCCGACCTTGAAGTGATGGTACAGATGCAACGGTTTACCTATAGCCTCGACACCACGCCTTACCTCGCGCGCATCGCAACGCCGACGCTGGCGATCTATCCGTCGCACGACACGCACAGTACGCCGGAGCAGGAGGCGGTGCTGAAGAAAAACGTGCGCGACCTGCGGCTCATTCATCTACCGTCGCATTTTCACAACCTGCATTGCACGCAGCCGGCGGCTTGCGCAACACAGGTGTTGCACTTCGTCGCGCAGCACGACGGCATTGCCTGCCGCGAGCATTAGCCTCATGAAGACGATGATGCTGGTATTGGCGGCGCTCGCTGCATCGCCGGTGGTTGCGCAAACCTTTCCGCAGCGCCCGCTGCGTCTGGTTTCGCCGTTCGCGCCCGGCGGTGGCAACGATCTCGTCTCGCGCACGCTGGCGCAGGCGATGGCAAAAAATCTCGGCCAGCCTGTCGTGGTCGATAACCGGCCGGGTGCGACCACCATCATCGGCATGGAAATCGTCGCCAGAGCGCCGGCCGACGGATATACGCTGGTGATGTCGAGCAGCACGCTCGCCATCAATGTCACGCTTTATCCAAAATTGCCCTACGACGTGCTGCGCGATTTCGCGCCGGTCTCGCTGGTGGCGACAACACCGCTGATCCTCGCCGTGCATCCGGCGCAGCCGGTGAGCAGCGTGGCCGAACTGATCGCACTTGCAAAAGCGCGGCCGGGCGAATTGTTTTATCCCTCGGCCGGCACCGGCGATGCGCCGCATCTGGCGGCGGAATTGTTCAACATCACGGCCGGCGTCAAGCTCGTGCATGTGCCGTACAAAGGCGCGGCGATCGGCATCGGCGACCTCGTCGCCGGGCGGCTTGCCCTGATGTTCGGTACCAGTCCGACCACGCTGCCGTATGTGCGCTCAGGACGATTGCGCGCGATCGCAGTGACCGCGCTCAAACGCTCGGCGGTGATGCCAGAGTTGCCGACGGTGGCCGAATCCGGCCTGCCCGGCTACGAGTCCGGATCGTGGTACGGCATGCTGGCGCCGGCGCAGACGCCGCGTGCCGTAGTGGCGCGATTGGCCGCGGAGATTTCGTCGGCGCTGCAATCCGCCGAGGTCCGCGAGCGATTGAAGGGGCAAGGTGTCGATCCGGTCGGCAACAGCCCGGCGCAATTTGCAACGTACATCAAGCAGGAAATCGTCAAATGGGCGAAGGTCATGCATGCGGCGGACATCCGCGCCGACGCCGCGTATTGAAGGCGTAAGATGATGGCCTCGTGCGTTTCCCGCAGGCGGTTTTGAAAGGCAAGAACATGAATTGGCATGTATGCAAAAGAATTATGACGGCGGCGTTGTTCGCGGCTGCCACGGCCTTCGCCGCAGCTGCCGGCGCGGAGACTTATCCCGACCGCCCGATTCGATTGGTGGTGCCGTTCCCGCCCGGCGGCGGCTCGGACATCACGGCGCGCACCATCGCGCAGAAACTCGGCGAAGCGCTCGGCCAGACCATCATCGCCGACAATCGCGGCGGCGCGGGCGGCAACATCGGCACCGACATCGTCGCCAAGGCGGTGCCCGACGGCTATACGCTGGTGATGGCGCTGTCGGGACCGTTTTCAATCAACGGCAGCCTGATGGGCAAACTGCCGTTCGATCCGTTGAAGGATTTCGCGCTGATCACGCTTGCCGGCGCCACGCCCAATCTGCTGGTGGCCCATCCGGCGCTGCCGGCTAACACGGTCAGGGAACTGATTGCGCTCGCGAAGGCGAGTCCGGGCAAACTCAATTTTGCATCGTCGGGTCTGGGTACGCCGGCCCAGCTCGCCGGTGAATTGTTCAACACCATGGCCGGCGTCAAACTCGTGCACGTGCCGTACAAGGGCGCAGCACCGGCGCTGACCGATCTGCTGGCCGGTCAGGTGCAACTGATGTTCTCGACCATGCCGCCGTCACTGCCGCAGGTCAGGGCCGGCAAGCTGAAGGCGATCGCGGTGACCAGCGCAAAGCGCTCGCTGACCACGCCTGAACTGCCGACGATTGCCGAAGGCGGGCTGCCCGGTTTCGAGGCGACCACTTGGTACGGCCTGGCTGCGCCTGCCGGCACGCCGAAGGCGATCATCGCCAGGCTCAATACCGAGGTGCTGAAGGTGCTGCACATGCCCGATGTGCACGAGCGCCTGCTGGCGCAAGGCACCGAGGCCTCCGGTACCACGCCGGAAGCGTTCGCCGCCTTTATCAGGGTGGAAACCGAGAAGTGGGCGAAGGTGGTCAAGGCGTCGGGCGCACGCGCGGAATAAACATTTGCCGCGCGCTTGTGACCGTGTGCGCACTCTGCTATGTTGCTTGCTGAATTAAACTGCATCAAGTCGGGGGGGCACCATGAAATCGACGCAGACGCGCATCTGGAGTTTCATCGGGTTGGCATTGGCCGCATCGTTCGCCGCCGCCGCCGATCTGCCGCCGCTGCCGCAGGGTCTGACGGCGCCGGCCAAAGCGATCACGCTGCCCGCGTTCAATATGCCGACCGCCACCGGCGCGACGGTGCAGTCCGACGACTACAAAGGCAAGGTCATCATTGCCCGCTTCTGGGCAACCTGGTGAGACATCTGCGTCGGTGAAATGCCCTCCGTGCAGAGGGCACAGCAGGAATACCAGAAAAGCGGCGTCCCGGTGCTCGCCATTTCGCTTGATGGCACGGGCGCGCAGGCGGTCAAGCCCTTCCTCAACGAACACAAGTACGTGCTGCCGGTGCCGCTCGATCCGGAGATGAAGCTCGCGCGTTCGCTTGGCGTGCGCGTGACGCCGTGGACCGTCATCATCGACCGTAATGGCGCGGTGGTCGGCGGCGGTTACGGCCCGATCGATTTGCTGAGTCCGGCGTTCCGCAATTACATCAAGGCGCTGTCGGCGCGTTCCTAGGCATTTTTGGTTTTAGGGCATTCGTAACCAACCACGGGAGGGCTGTCATGCACGCAAGACGATTAAGACAATTCACTGCGGGATTGCTGATCGCAGGGGCCGCGCTGTTTGCGGCCGCGGCGTCGGCGATCGAGGTCGGCGCCAAAGCACCGGAGTTCGCGGCACCGTCCACCACCGGCAAGGAAATCAGGCTCGCCGATTTCGCCGGCAAAAAAAACGTCGTGCTGTTCTTCTACATCGGCGCCTTCACCAGCACCTGAACGCAGGAAGCGCTCGCCTTTCAGCTGGATCTTCCCCAGTTCGAGGCGGCAAATGCCCAGGTCCTGGGCATCAGCGTCGATTTCCCCGATGCGAACAAGGCATGGGGCGAAAAGCTTGGTTTGACCTATCCGTTGCTCTCCGACTTGCGCCGGCAGATTTCGCGCGCCTACGGCGTGTTGCAGGACGATCCGGCGATGGCGCAGGATCCCGCGCGCATTCCGCAGTATCTGCGCTCGAAGCGTTCGTGGTTCATCGTCGATAAAAACGGCGTCGTTGTTTACGCGCGCGTTACCGATCCGCGCGGTCTCGTGCCCAATGACGAGATGCTCGAGGTGCTGTCGAAAATGAAGTAGATCCATGAAATACCCTCCCCCTTGAGGGGGAGGATTGAGGTGGGGGAATTCGCAATCTCCCCCCCCCCCCATCCCCGCCTTCTCCGGCAAGGGGGGAAGGTGCTGGTGTTTCGCGCCACGCGTCGCAATTTGCTAGACTCCGCGTTCCGCTTTAAATCCCATCTGCCTACAACACACTTAAGGGAGAGACTGAGTCATGGCCGTGCGCAAACCGAAAATCAAGAATACCATCGAAAAACGCAACCGCAAGCTGACGCGCAAAGACGTGCATGCCGCCGCCAAGCGCCTGAAGAACTGGGGCCGCTGGGGCAAGAACGACGAAATCGGCACGCTGAATTTCGTCACGCCCGATTGCATCGTCGAGGCCTGCCGCCTCGTTACCAAAGGCCAGGTGATTTCGCTGGCGTTGAACTATGACCAGACCGGCCCGCAGGGCGGCAAGACCAAATACCCGGCGCTCGGCCGCTTCAATCCGATCCACCTGATGACGCGCACCGGCACCGACGCCTATTCGGGCGTGCTCGATCACCGCAAGATCCGCGGCACCGACGACATCATCATCATGCCGCTGCAATGCGGCACGCAGTGGGACGGCCTCGGCCACATCATGTACTACGACCACATGTGGAACGGCTACGACTGCCGCACCGTCACCAGCGCCGGCGCGCTGAAGGGCGGCATCGAAAAGACCAAGGAAAAAATGATCGGCCGCGGCGTGCTGCTCGACGTGCCGAAGGCGCTCGGCATGAAATGGCTGCCCGACGGTTTTGCCGTCACCAATGAAATCCTCGATTTCACCGCCGACAAACTCGGCGTCGAAGTGCGCCGCGGCGACTTCCTGCTCGTGCGCACCGGCCACGTCGAGCGCAAATTCGCCGACAAGAACTGGGATGGTTATTCGGGCGGCGATGCACCGGGCCTCGCCTTCGAAACGCTCGACTGGCTGCACAAGAAGGAAGTCGCGGCCATCGTCACCGACACCTGGGGCGCCGAAGTGCGGCCGAATGAAACCGAAGACACCAATCAGCCGTGGCACTGGATCGCGATCCCGATCATGGGCTTGACGGTCGGCGAGATTTTCGATCTCGGCGGATTGTCCAAGGCCTGCGCCGAAGACGGTGTCTACGAATTCATGTTCTGCGCGCCCGCGTTGCCGATCACTGGCGGGGTTGGTTCGCCGGTGAATCCGTATGCGGTCAAGTAAGCATCGTTCACGAGCAGTCGTTCAATGAAATGCGGCCCTGAACGGGCCGCTTTTCATTTCTGCTCTTAAAAATAACCGTTCATGAATTTCCGATGAAAAAATCCAAAGCCGTCATCTCCCCGGTCATGCGCAAGCTGAGCAATTACATCGCCGGCGCCGCCAAGCGCGCGCTGCCGGCGCGTGTCAGCGAACGCGCCAAGCATCACCTGCTTGATACCCTCTCGGCGATGTTGTCAGGCGCGCCGCTGCTGCCCGGACGTCGCGCGATCGAATACGTCAGTGCCATGGGCGGCACGCCCGAGGCCTGCGTGCTCGGCACGCGCATCGTCACCACCGCGGTGAACGCGGCGCTGGCCAACGGCATGCTCGCGCATGCGGATGAAACCGACGATGCTTATTACCTCGCACTGGTGCATCCCGGTTGTGCGGTGGTGCCGGCGGCGCTGGCGATGGCCGAGCGCCAGCATTCCAGCGGCATGGCGCTGCTGCGCGCGGTGGTGGTCGGCTACGACATCTGTGCGCGCACGTCCAAAGCACTCGGCATTGAAAAATTCCGCTCGGCCGGCCACTCGACGCACAGTTACGGCGGCACCTTCGGCGCTGCCGCGGCAGCCGGTGCGCTCGCCGGGATCAACGCGGATCAGGCGCGCTGGTTGTTGTCGTACACGGCACAGCAGGCCTCCGGCCTGTCGTGCTGGGCGCGCGACACCGAGCATGTCGAAAAGGCCTTCGATTTCGGCGGCATGCCGGCACGCAACGGCGTCACCGCGGCGACCATGGTGGCGAGCCGGTTCACGGGTGTCGAAGACGTGTTCTATGGCGATCGCGGATTTTTTCATGCGCATGAAAAATATGCCGAGCCCGAACAGTTTGTCGCCGGCCTCGGTTTGCGCTTCGACATCATGCAGACCGCGATCAAGCGCTGGCCGGTGGGTTACCCGATCCAGGCACCGCTCGATGCCTTGTCGAACCTGATGGCCAAACACAATGTCGCCGCCGCCGATGTCGAGCGCGTGCAAATATCGCTCGACGAACAGGGCGCCCGCACTGTCAGCGGCCGCACCATGGCCGACATCAACATCCAGCATCTTGCGGCACTGATGCTGCTTGACGGCGATATCACCTTCGAAACGTCGCACAGTGCCAAACGCGTGCGCGATCCGAAGGTGCTGAAGCTGCGCGAGCGCATCGCGATCGTCGGCAGTGCCGCGCTGTCGAGGGCGAAGACCACGCAGGCGATCGCCGAGATCGTTACCCGCGACGGCCGTAAATTGCGCCACCATACGCGCGAAGTGCGCGGGACCGCGACCAATCCGATGACGCGTGAAGATATCTCGGCGAAGAGTCGCGCGCTGCTGGTGCCGGTAATGGGCAGGCGGCGCGCCGAAGCATTGATTGCTGCCGTGATGGGCATCGACAAAATACGCGACGTGCGGATGCTGCGGCGTCATTTGCAGAACTGAGGGCGCGGGCTCGCCGGTATAATTGTTTCATCACTCGCGCCAAGATCGAACCCTTGTCCGACATCAACCCCTTGCTGTTCATTACCGAGACGGACACCGTCGAGTTGCTGCATTGGCCCGAGGTGATCGCCTGCCTTGCCGCGGCCTATGCAGCACCCGCCGAGCCGGCGGCGGTGCCGCCGCGCGTGGTAGCGCGCAAGGGTGGTGCATGGTTGCGCATGCTGGCGGCGATGCCGGCGGGCAAACACATGGGCGCCAAAATCATTGCTCGCGCACTCACGCCGCAATTGAGTTATCTGATGCCGCTGTGGGACCGGCAAACCGCGGAGCTCGTGTGTCTCATCGATGCCAAGCACATTACCGACCTGCGCACCGCCGGTACCACGGCGATGGCCGCCGACCGCATTCTGCCGAAAAAACCGCTGCGCGTCGCGCTGCTTGGCTCGAGTCACGAAGCACAGGCGCATGCGGCGGCGATTGCGGCGGTGCGCTCGATCGCGGCATTGAGGGTGTTCAGTCCGACGCCGGCCAGCCGTGAGAAATGCGCGCGCAGGTTCGCCGTCGAATTGAACATCGATTGCATTGCCTCCGATTCGCCGCAGAGCGCGATCGAAGGCGCCGATCTGATTTTGTGCGCGGCGCGTGCGCGCGGCGAAATTCCCATTCTTGAAGGTGCGTGGCTCAAGCCCGGCGTGATGGTGGCGTCGATCGGCTCGACGCTGCCCGAACAGATCGAGGTCGATCCGGACGTGATATGCCGCGCCGAAGTGATCGTCGCCGACGTGCCCGCTGAAGTGATGCACGAAACCGGCGATCTGCTGGCCGCGGCCAGGGCCGGCGTTGCATTCGCGGACAAGGTGATTTCGCTGCATGATCTGGTGCAGGGGCGCCGCGCGGCGGTGCAAAGAGCGGACAATATTGTGCTGTTCAAATCGGTCGGTTCCGCGCTGCAGGACATGGCGGTGGCGGAACTCTGTCTGGAGAAGGCGCGCAGCCGCGGATTCGGCACCGAGTTGCCGGTCGGGCTCACGGTCAAGGGTAAAAAGCAGGGCAGTACGTAAAATCGCCGCCGCATCGCGACGGCATTGAGGAGTAGATGATGGTTCGCTACGAAAAGAGCGAGGCGCGTGCATGGGCCCGCGAAAACATGAAGGGCATGGCCAATGTCGTCATCCCCTCGTACACGCAAGATCTCGAACGCCTAAACGGGAACGGTATACGGCACGACATCCGCACCTGCATCCAGTACGGATTCTGGGGCACGCTGCTGGCCTCCGAAGTGGCGATCACCGTCGATGAATACCGGCAGTTCGTCGAATGGTCGCACGACGAAGCCGGCGGCAAACTTGTGCTGATCCATCACGCTGCTTTCGGCACGCTGGCGCAGAACATCGCCGCCGTGCAGGCCGCGGAGAAGGCCGGCGCCGAACTCGTGCTGCTGGCTTATCCGCATAATTTTTATGCCACGAGCGAACAGCACATCTTCGATTACACGAAAGCGTTTTGCGATGCGACGCGCCTTGGCGTGATCCTGTTTCCGGTGCCGCACTGGGGTTTCGAGCGCGTGCATCCGGCCGGCATGAGTCCGGAACTGATCAAGAAGATGGTCAATGAAATTCCCAACATCGTCTGCATCAAGGCGGAGGGCGGCATGCCGACCCCGGCGGGCTTTGTCGAAACCTGGAAGAACCATGCGCATGAAGTGGTGGTGACCTGCCCGCTCGAAGCCGACGCGATTCCGTTCATGGGGCTGGTGCCGATGCAGTTCTCGGGCACCAGCAACACCGGTTATTTCGGCGATACCATTCCGCGCATGTTCAACCTCGCGCGCGACGGCAAATTCGATGAGGCGATGAAAATCTACTGGCAGATCCATCCGGCGCGGATGGCGCAGAAGGCGGCCGGCGCAAGTTATATGCCGGGCACCGCGGTAATCAACCGCATGGACTGGAAATATCAAACGTGGCTGGCGGGTTTCAACGGCGGGCCGCTGCGCCAGCCGACGATGAAAATCGTCGATCGCAACATGCGCATTCTGCGCGAGGGTCTGAAGAAATCCGGCCTGTCGGTAACGGCCGATCCGGACAGTGCATTTTTTGTCGGCCGTCATCCCGCGTGAGGCTGACGGATGGCGCGATGCAGTAACATCGCGTTTGAACCGCCGCGATCGAGAGGAGGGAGTCATCGCATGAAACAAATTACGCTGGTTGCGGGCGCACTGCTGTGCGGCGCGCAGCTGGTGATCGCGCAGGCGCAAAATTTTCCGAACCGCGCGATCCGTTTTGTCGTGCCGTGGACGGCGGGCGGGCCGCCGGATGCCGTCGCCCGCGTGCTCGGACAGCGCATCGGCGAGGGTCTGAAGCAGCAGGTGGTGATCGACAATCGGCCGGGGGCGAACAGCATCATCGGCACGGAAACGGTCGCGCACGCGGCACCCGACGGATATACGTGGCTGCTGACGACCGGTTCGCACACCACCAATGCGGCGCTGCATCCGAATCTGCCCTACGATACGCTGAAGGATTTTTATGCGCTGACGCTGATCGGCGAATCGGCCGGCATGGTGATCGGCGTGCATCCGTCGCTGCCGGTCAAATCGGTGAAGGAACTCATCGCGCTGGCGAAGGCGAACCCGGGCAAGCTGACCTTCGGTTCGGCTGGCAACGGCAATACGCTGCATCTGGCGGGCGAATTGTTCAAGGCCGCCACCGGCACCGACATTATCCATGTGCCGTACAAAAGCGGGACGCCGGCGCTCAATGATTTGCTCGGCGGCCATATCGACATGATGTTCGCGAGCCCGATCGCGATGGCGCCGCCGATCAAGGCCGGGCGTCTGCGCGGCCTTGCGCAAATGGGACTGCACCGCTCGCATCTGCTGCCCGATCTGGTGACCTTGAATGAACTCGGCATTCGCGACGCCGAGATCGGCGGCTGGTACGGTCTTTATGCGCCGGCAAAGACCCCGCGCGAAGTCACCGATCGCATGCTTGCCGAGGTCTTGAAGGCGCTGAAGGAGCCGGACGTGCGCGAGAAGATCGATAATCTCGGCGCCGAACCGGTCGGCATGCCGCCTGACGAATTCGCGCGTTATCTGGCTGCTGATATCGCGAAATACGCGCGGCTCGGCAAGCGCATCAGTCTGAAGATCGAATGAGCGCCTTCGTGCGTTGCGGACGGCCGGTTGCCGCAGCGTGTTCGGCTCTGTTTGCCTGCAGTGTTACTGCCGGCGCTTATCCCGATCATCCACTGCGTCTGATTCTGCCGTTTCCGACCGGCGGGCCGACCGACATCGTCGCGCGCACTTTCGGCCAGCGGCTCGGCGAAGCGCTTGGTCAGCAGGTGGTCGTCGACAACCGCGGCGGGGCGGCCGGCGTGATCGCCTGCGACATCGCGGCCCATGCGGTGCCCGACGGTTATACGCTGCTGCTCGGCGTGATCGGCACGATGTCCGTGCAGCCCAATCTCACGCCCGGTCTGCCCTACCAGCCGCTGCGCGATTTTGCGCCGGTCTCGCTGCTGTCCGAATCGCCTTACGTGTTTGCGCTGAGCAATACGGTGCCGGCGCGCAGCGTGAAAGAACTGGTGGCGTTGGCAAAGGCCAATCCCGGCAAACTCGCCTTTGCCTCCGGCGGCGTCGGCACCGGCAATCATTTGTCGGCGGAACTGTTCCGCATCACTGCCGGCATCGATCTCGTGCATGTGCCGTACAAGGGAGCGAGCCTGGCGGTGACCGATGTGATTTCCGGCCAGGTCCAGATCTGGTTCATCAACCTGCTGCCGGCGACGCCTTACCTGAAGTCCAATCGCATACGCGCGCTGGCGGTGACGAGCGCCAGGCGCGCGCATTCGGCACCGGATATTCCGACCGTCGCCGAATCCGGTTACCCGACCTATGAAACTACGTCATGGCACGGCGTCGTGGTGCCGGTGAAGACGCCGCCGGCGATTGTTGCGCGTCTCAATGCGGAACTGATGAAGGTCGCGCGGCAACCGGATCTGCGCGATCTGCTTGGTGCGCAGGGTTCCGAGGTGATCGGCAGCACGCCGGAGGAATTCACCGCCAAAATAAAATCCGAGTCGGCGAAGTGGGCGCATGTGATCAAGACCGCCAGCATCAAGGCCGAGAATTGATGCGGGATTGAGTATCCGGAGAGCACGTCATTTCCGGCGGTCAGCCAAGTTTTCGAGGTGTCGATAATGTCAAACACAAGATTGCCGTTGATTGCCGCGCTCGCCTGTATTGCCGTCATTCCGGCGCAGGCGCAAACCTATCCGTCGAAGCCGGTGCGCATCGTGGTGCCCTTTGTTGCCGGGGGGCCGTATGACGAACTCGCGCGCCTGCTTGGTCCGCATCTGACCGAATTGTGGAAGCAAGCCGTGGTGGTCGATAACCGCGGCGGCGCCGGCGGCAACATCGGCGCCGAGGCGATCGCGAAATCGCCGCCCGACGGCTATTCGCTGCTGCTCGGCAATGCCGGTCCCATCACGATCAATCCGAATCTGCTGAAAAAAATGCCCTATGACGCGCAGCGCGACCTCGTTCCGGTCGTCACCGTGTCGGCCTCGCCGATGGTGCTGGTGGTGCATCCGTCGCTGCCGGTGAAGAGCGTCAGGGAACTGGTGAGCTTCGCGAAAACGCGCCCGGGCCAGATCAATTACGCCTCCGCCGGCGTCGGCAACCTGCAACACCTCGCAATGGAGCATTTGCAGGCGCTCTCCGGCATCCGGATGAACCATGTTCCGTACAAAGGCGCGGCACCGGCGTTTATCGACGTGATTGCCGGGCAGTGCGGACTGATGTTCGCCAACATCACGGGCGCGATGACGCATATCAATTCGGGCCGCGTGCGCGTCATCGCGGTGTCGTCGGCCAAACGCGCCGCCGTGCTGCCGCAGGTGCCCGGCATCGCCGAGACCTATCCCGAATTCGACATCACGACCTGGGTCGGCATTTTCACGCCGGCCGGCACGCCGCGCGAGATCAACGCCAAACTGCAGGCCGACTTCATGACCGTGCTGGCGCGCCCGGATGTGCGCGAGCGCATCGCCAGCCAGGGCGGCGAAGTTGTCGCCGCAACCGGCGAGCAGCTTGCCGCACATATCCGCCGGGAAAGCGCGCTTTATGCGAAGGTGGTGCAGAGTTCTGGCATCAAGCCGGAGTAGTCAAATGTTCCCGCACCCGTCTGTGCGTAGCGGGACAGGGCGAGGGGCGCGGCGACTTGTTTTTGTTAAAAGTTAAACGGAAAAATTCATGACTACAACACCGCGCATCGACGCGCAAAAACTGCTCGACTTCGCCGCCGCTGTTTATGCCGGCGCGGGCATGCCGGAGGCCGACGCGCGCCTCGTCGCCGACACGTTGGTGCAGGCCGACCTGTGGGGCCATCAATCGCACGGCGTGTTGCGGCTGGGCTGGTATCTCGACCGCATCCGCAACGGCGTGATGAAGCCGGTAACCAAACCGGAATTCGTCGTCGATGCGGGAACGATCGCGGTGATCGACGGCCACGATGGCGTCGGTCACGTCGTCACCGAACTCGCCACGCGCGAGGCCATCAAGCGCGCCAAGGTTCACGGCCTCGGTGCGGTCGGTGTGCGCATGTCGAATCATTTCGGCACCTGCATGTATTACACGCGCGTGGGCACGCAGGACGGTTGCGCGATGTTTCTCACCAGCAACGGCGGCCCGGCAATGGCGCCCTGGGGCGGACGCAAAAAAATCATCGGCACCAATCCGTTTTCGGTGGCCACCCCGGCCGGCAAACACCCGCCTTTCCTGATGGATATGGCGAACACGGGGGTGGCGCGCGGCAAGATTTATCTCGCGCGCAACAAGCACCAGCCGATCCCGGAAGGCTGGGCGATCGACCAGAACGGCGCGCCGACCACCGACGCGCAGGCCGCGATCGACGGCATTATCCTGCCGATGGCGGGGCACAAGGGCTATGCGCTGGCGATGATGGTCGATGTGCTATCGGGCGTGCTCACCGGCAGCGGATTTCTGTCGCAGGTGCACAGCCCCTACAAGACCGCCGAGAAAAGCAACTGCGGCCACTTCATGATCGCGATCAATATCGAGGCCTTCCAGCCGCTCGCAGAATTCAATGCGCGCATGGAGCAATACATCGCCGAATTGAAATCAGTGCCGCTCGCCAAGGGGCACGACGAAGTGTTCTATCCCGGCGAGATCGAGGCCAACAACAACCTCGCCAACCGGCGCGACGGCTTGCTGCTGCCGGAGGACACGCTCGCCGATCTGGCGCGCATCGCAAGCGAAACCGGACTCGCCGGCGCATTGCCGTTCGACCCCGGTGTGGCGCCGGTTCGGTAAATCAACCGTCGCCGGCGCCATCAATGATGCGTGGCGGCGGCAACCTCCGCGCCCAGCGGCACCGGCAGTGTTTGCGTTGCCGGCGCGGCCGGCGTCCACTCGGTTAGCGCGAGGTAGCCGTCCTTGACGGCGATGACCACCGTATTGTTGTAGGCGTGCACCGCGGCACCCGGCGCGTGGTTGTGCGCCTCGGTCCAGCCGAGCGCGCGGCGCACGCGCAGCCTGAAGCCGTTCACGTGAATGAAGGATTCGTGGCCGCAGAACGATCTTAATTGCAGCAGAATTTCCGCGACTTGACCGGCCGGATCGATGGTTTGTTCGTCTTCGCTCCAGAACCGCCAGTAGTTGCCGCCGATTTGCGGCAGCGCGTTGTCCCACAGTCTGGCGAGGCGCGGCGCAATCGCGGAGGCGAGGCGTTTGCCGGCCATCTGGATTTTGAGATCGAGGCTGTCGTGGCATTCGGCCACGGACAGCGGGAAACGTTCGCAGGCGAGGATATCGCCGGCGTCGAATCGCGGCGAGAGTTTGTGGCAGGTGACGCCCCACTCGCTGTGGCGGTCGCGGATCGCCTTGACGAGCGGATAGGGGCCGCGGCCGACCGGCAGCGGCGACGGATGAAAATTCACCGCGTATTTCAGGTAAGGGGTCCAGTCCTCGATGCGCCGGTTGTAACTGGCGACCACCAGCACCTCGCAACCGAGCGCGCCGAGTTCCTGCAGATCCCGCGTATTGATCGGCGAGAGCTGAATGGCGACGCCCAGCTGCTGCGCATACTGGATGGTCGCGGTGTTGTGAAACAGCCGGTTGTCCACCGGCGTCGTAAACAGCTTCAGCGGCTGCCAGCCGCTGTTGACCAGCGTTTCGAAGATCCCCAGATATCGATCGGTGGCGGTAATGGCAAAGCGCATGGCGGCGACCTTTCGATGGTCCGGGGGTTATCGTGCTGGCGGCGGCTGTGGCGATGGCTAGGCGGTGGTGTTGATGCTGCTGCCGCTGCCGGTTGTTGTGCTGCTGGTGGCGGTCAAACTCGTCGCAGCGGACTGCTCGCCGCCGCCGCCATGATGATGATGGTGGTGATGGGTTTGCCCGGTCTGACTGGCGACCGCGGCCTGCGCATCCTTTTGCAGATTGGCAAAGGCGGTTTGCGCGCCGCTCATGTTGCCGCTGCTCAGGGCCTGGCCGAGAGAACTCAAATCGCCCTGCACGCCGCCTTGCGCCGATTGCGTCGCCTGCACCGTTTGTGCGCCGCCGCTGGCCTGCTGAACTTTTTGCAGATCGCTCTGGAACGCGGTGAACGCCTGTTGCGCGCCGGTGAGGTTGCCGCTGGCGAGCGCCTGCGCGAGCGCGGCATAATCCTGTTTCGCCTGTTTGAGCGGGCTGGCCTGACTGGTTTGCGGATAACTGTTGTTTGCGGAAGATACGGAACTGATGGACATCGGAGCCTCCAATGGTGGGTGGATTTGTGCCCGCTGTTGCGTGAGCGCAGGCACAGTGTCGCCGGCGATGACGCATTTTTATCGGCGAAGCTGAGGGGTAATAGGAGGCCAGCTTACAAATTGTTACATTCGGCGGCGCGGATGCTTGCGCCGTTTTGGCGAATTCGCCGCTGAAAGCAAAGCGTTTTCTTCATGCCGCCTGATTCCGCCGCGGCGCGCGCGATGAAATAATTTACAAATGCAAAAGCAGGTTTGCGGCGGATTCGTCAGTGACCGCTTGCAATGCGCAGCAGCGCCGCCCGGCATCGAAGCCGTCGGCAAACTGTTACGATCCAATTGATGAAAAAAGGGGGGTAACGGGTGGAAAAAAAGACCGGCCTGCATCGCAAAGACATCGGTCTCGCCATTATCGGCGCCGGCCGCATCGGCACCATGCGCGCAACGCTCGCCGCGTCGCACGCGGCGGTGCGCTGCATCGGCGTGGCCGATACCGACGCGGCCGCGGCAAACAAGCTGGCTGAAGCCTGCGGCGCATCGATCGTCGGCAGCGACAGCCTTGAGGTCATTTCCAATCCGGCGATCAATACCGTCATCGTCGCTACCGGCGAACACCAGCACGTCGAACCGGTGCTGCAGGCGCTGAATCAGGGCAAACAAGTGCTGGTCGAAAAGCCGATCGCGCTGAAACTCGCGGACGCCGATAAATTGATTGCCGCCGCTGCGCAAAGCAGCGGCAGCCTGCACGTTGGTTACAGCCGCCGTTTCAAGCGCCGCTATCTGACGGTGAAGGAGCAGATTTCGCGCGGGCGCCTCGGCAGCGTGTCGGGTCTGTCGGCGCGCATCTACAATTCGCGCGCGCAGGTGTTCCAGATGCTGAAACGCGATCCGCACGCGACACCGGTGGTCGATTCGCTGACGTATTTCGTCGATCTGCTCGGCTGGTACGTGCCCGACAATCCCGTCATCGAAGTGTGGGCGCGCGGCAAGGGCGGCACCATCCGCAAGGCTGGCTTCGATTGCGATGACGTGACCTATGCGGTGTTGACGCTCGCCGACGGCGCGCTGGTCAATTTCAGTTGCAGTTTTGCGCTGCCCGACAAATATCCCTCGCTCGGCTACTGCGCGCGCATCGAGGTCATCGGCACCGAGGGCGTATTGATGATCGACGACGATCATCTCGACCAGATCATGTACACCGAGCGCGGCATTCCGCATATCTATGTCCCGGACGTGACGGTGAACATGGCGTTCCTTTCCAGTTCGGCGCCGGGTGACTGGGTCGGCGGTGATTTCTGGGGCCCGCTCGCAAGCGAGACGCGCAACTGGCTCGATTTTGTTGCGACCGGACGGCCGTGCGCGCTGGCGACGCCGCTGGAAGCACGAAACAATCTCGCAATTACGCTGGCGATTGAAGAGGCGGTGGCCAGCGGCAATACGGTGCGGCTCCCGGAGACGGCGGCGGCGCGCTAGCGCGTTTTTCGTGGCGCAGGGCGCGGATTTCGAAAATCCGGCCTGCGGCTTTTTCTGGTTTGCTGTTCGCAGGCGAGGCACATGCGCCACAACCTCCCTTTGTCCAGGGGCAACGGATGGCGATAAAACAGTCGTAAAATGGCGCCTCAATTTTGATCCTGTCGGGACTTGCCATGAACAAATCAATCCGTCGTCTCATACTTTTAGTGTGCGGGCTTGCCGCTGTCACGCCTGCCGTCGCTGCTGATGCACCCTATCCAGGCAAAGCGGTGCGCATGATCGTGCCGTTCGCGCCCGGCGGCCCGACCGACGTCATTGCGCGCATCGTCGCGCAGAAACTGTCCGAGTCGTGGAACGACCAGGTCGTCGTCGATAACCGCGCCGGTGCGGGAGGCAACATCGGCATGGGCCTCGCGGCGAATTCGCCTGCGGATGGTTATACGATCGCCGTCGTCAGTTCGAGTTTCGTCGTCAACCCGACGCTCTATGCGAAGATTCCGTACGATCCCTACAAGAGCTTCGTGCCGGTGACCAATATCGCGGCGTCGCCAAACGTATTCGTCGCGCATCCGTCGGTGCCGGCGAAGAGCATGCAGGAACTCGCCGCACTCATCATGAAAGACAGCAAAAAGTACAGCATCGCGACGGCGGGCGTCGGCACCACGCCCGATCTGTCGGCGGAACTCTTCAAGATGACGGCAAAGCTTGATTTGGTGCGCGTGCCTTTCGGCGGCGCCGGGCCGGCAGTGGCGTCGGTGATCGGCAACCAGGTTTCGCTCGGCTGCGTGGCAATGCCGCCAGCCACGCAATATATTCTGGCCGGGCGCCTGCGCGGCCTCGCCGTCACTGGTGCAAAGCGTTCGTCCGCGCTGCCGGACCTGCCGACGATGGCGGAAGCGGGATTCAAGGGGCAGGAAGCCGACACGCTGCAGGGCGTGCTGGTGCCGGCCGGCACGCCGAAAGCGATCGTCAACAAGATCGCTGCGGATATCAAGCGCCTGCTGGCGCAGCCGGAAATGCGCCAACGCGTGAGCGAACTCGGTTTCGATATCGTCGCCAGCACGCCGGAAGAATTTGCCGTGCAGGTCAAAGCTGAAATCGAGAAATGGGGCAAGGTCATCAAGGCTGCCGGCATCACGGCGGAGTAGCAGGATTGCAGCTTTTGGATTGACCGGGTACGGCGGGATTGTTTTCTTCGTTATTCCCGCGCAGGCGGGAATCCAGTACAAAAATAAATTTATCGAGAATGGAAGCTATGGGCGCCTGCCTGCGCGGGAGCAACAGGGTTGGAGTGTGTTGTAGAAGGCAATAAACGAGGAGCACGGCGTGAGAATTACTGCAATTCGAGAAGTCGCAGTTCCGATCAACTCGACCATCAGCAATGCGGTGTTCGATTTCTCCGAGATGACGACCTCGGTGGTGGCGGTGATCACCGATGTCATCCGCGACGGCAGGCCGGTCGCCGGCTTCGCCTTCAACTCGACCGGCCGCTACGCCTGCGGCGCGCAGATGCGCGATCGTTTTATTCCGCGCATCATGCAGGCGAAGCCGGAATCGTTGCTGAACGAGGCGGGCGACAATCTCGATCCCGCGAAGATACTCGCGGCGATGATGCAGCGCGAAAAGCCGGGTGGACACACCGAGCGTTCGGTGGCGATCGGCACCATCGAAGTCGCGTGCTGGGACGCGGTGGCGAAGATCGCCGGCAAACCGCTGCACGCGGTGCTCGCCGAAAAATTCAGCGACGGAAAAATTCTCGACAAAGTGCAGTGCTACGTCGGCGGCGGCTGGTACGCGCCGGGCAAGGGCATCCCCGAACTCGAAGACGAAATCCGCAAGCGGCTCGACGAGGGCTACACGACCATGAAGATCAAGGTCGGCGGCATGGCGGTGCCGGACGACGTCAGGCGCGTCGAGGCGGCGATCCGTGTGGTCGGATCCGGCGACCGCCTTGCGGTCGATGCCAATGCCGGCTTCAATCGCATGCGCGCGCTGCAATACGCGCAGGCGCTGAAACCGTTCAAGCTGCGCTGGTTCGAAGAGCCGACCGATCCGCTCGATTACGCGCTGCTGGCGGATGTGGCCTCGATTTACGATTCGCCGATCGGCACCGGCGAAAATCTTTTTTCCACCGGTGACATCGAAAACCTGGTGCGCTTCGGCGGCATGCGCGAAGACCGCGATATCATCCAGATCGACGTGCCGCAGTCGTACGGCATCACGCAGTTTTCGCGCACCCTCGATATGCTCAAACGGCACAAGTGGCAGCGCGCGTCAATTTTTCCGCACGGCGGCAATCAGATGACTCTGCATATTGTCGGCGGCTTCGGTCTCGGCGGCTGCGAGGCCTACCCGGATGTGTTCGGCGTGTTCGCCGGTTTCGCCGACGAGGCGAGGGTCGACAACGGCTGGCTGAACCTGCCGCAGCGGCCGGGTATCGGCTTCGAAGCGCAGAACGCGCTCTATGCGGTGATGAAGGATCTGGTCAAGTAAAACGACCTTGAAGTCGCCCAATCTCTGGTTGCTCGGCGCCGCCGGTTTTATTGCGGTCGGCACCTTTCGCATTTCCGATCCGCTGCTGCCGAAAATCGCCGAAGATTTTGCGACCAGCGTTGGCGGCGTCGCCGTCAGCGTGACGGCGTTTACGCTCGGCTATTCGATCTTCCAGTTGCTGCACGGCCCGCTCGGCGACCGCCTCGGCAAGCTGCGCGTGATCACCGTCGCGCTTGCACTCACTTCGATCGCCACCGCCGCCTGCGCGCTCGCCGGTTCGGTGACGGCGCTGGCAGTGCTGCGCTTCGCCACCGGCATGACTGCCGGCGCAGTGGCGCCGCTGGCAATGGCGCACATCGGCGACACCGTCGCCTACGAATCGCGACAGGCGGTGATCGGGCGCTTTCTGATGGCCTGCATGCTCGGGCAGATGACTGCCGGCAGCATCGCCGGCATCTTTGCCGAATACATCGGCTGGCGCTCCGCGTTCATTGTCTACGGCGCGACCGGTTTGTCGATCGCCGCCGGCCTCTGGCGGCCCGCCTTGCGCGCGCCGAGGCCGCCGGCCGCGGCGTCCGCCACGCGCACTACGCACCTCGATCTGTTGCGCGATGCGCCCGCGCGAAACATCTGGATGGCCGGTTTTTTCGAGGGCTGTCTGACGATGGGAGCGGTGCCCTACGCCGGGTCTTTTCTCAAGCAGACATTCGGCATCGATTACGCGACCATCGGCCTCGTGCTGGCGAGCTTCGGCGCCGGCGGCATGCTCTATACCTTCAACGTGCGCTGGCTGCTCAAACGCCTCGGCGAGCGCCGCATGGTCATGATCGGCGGCACGCTGGTCAGCGCCGGTTACTGCGCGGTTGCCGCGGCCCCGGCATGGCAGTTGCTGGTGCCGGCGCTGGCCGTGATCGGATTCGGGTTTTTTCTGATGCACGGCATTCTGCAGGTGCGCGCCACCGAGATCGCGCCAACCGCGCGCGGCACCGCGCTGTCGGGCTTCGTGTTCTATCTGTTTCTGGGGCAGGGTACCGGCGTCTACGTGTTGAGTCACGTCGTCGATGGGCCCGGGTATCGCGCGGCATTCGCGATCACCGCCGGGGCGGTGGTGGTGTTTTCGACGTGGTTGTATCGCGCGTTGTTCGGCGCTGACGCAGGCAAGGTGTCGCGTTAGATCGGGTGATGCGCTCTGGTGGCGCAGGCGCCTCGCCTGCGAACGGCGAATTGTGTAGGGCGGAAAAGCGAAGCGCATTCCGCCGGATGGATGTCATTTGTATATCACGTGGTGGCGCAATTTCAAAGAGAAGGAGCGCCCCGACGCGGTGTCGTGCAGCGCCGGTGCGGGAGGGGCGCCACGGCTGTGAATGCAAAAGTTAAACGGGGCGCTGGCAGCTGTTCCTGCAAACGGGCCTGCGGCTAACGGGTCACAGCTGCCCCCGGTTCGCCTGTCCTTCGGACTTCCCTGCGCTGCTCGCCACGCCGGGCGGCTGCGGAACTGAGCTCGCGACACGGCGTTCGCGAAGAGATCCGGGGCGGGAGCGAGCGCTTGGCGCGCTACCCGCAAACGGCTGGCTTCGCCAGTAACGTGTTCGCGCGACCCTTGTCAAAAAACGACAAGGGCTCAGACAGTCCTCGCCCACTTCGCCCGGCGCAGCTGTGCTGCCCGGTGGCTCTCAGGGGGATTGCCGCCCGATCCTCAGATTAATTCAAAACGGTTTATCTGACTCGCAATTCGCGGGGCTTTTTCAAAAAAAATTTACCGCACGTTCTTCGCTACCCACCCGTTCAACAGCGCCGCGATCTCCAGATTGTTTTTCTCCAGCATCATCATGTGCCCGTTGCCGTGGATACCCACGCTGGGCAGGCGCACAAAGGAATGTTTGACGCCGGCCTGCGCGAGGTATTTCGAGGTGCAGTGATCGTACGGCACGTGGTAGGACGATTCGCTGGTGACGATCAGGATCGGAATGCCTTTCAGATTGACGAGTTGGCGCGCCGGCGTGTCCTGCAGCCAGCAGCGTGCGAGGTCAGGGCCGTCGGCTTTGTCCTGACGCGTCATCGCAAGATCTTTCGGCACGGTGGCGGGCGGATCGTAGGTGAGCGGCATGCGCGAGATGCCCCACTCGCGGCCGAGCGGGCCGTCCTTGAACCAGTCTGGTGCGCCGATGACCGCGTTTTCATAAAACGGCGGGCCGTTCGGCTCGATCGCGAGCACGGCCTTGACCAGCTTCGGCCGCAGGTCGGCCACTTCCCAGCCGAACGGTCCCGACTGCGAATGCGTAAGCACAATGGCGGGGCCGATTTTGTCGAGCAGCGCGGCGCCGGCATTGCGGTTGAGATCTTCGAGCATGGTCAGGTTCGACATGTCCTCGACCTGCGAGGCGAAGAACTGGTCGAACACGGGATCGCCGGCCACACCCTTGCCCGGCCATTGAGTATGGAATCTTGATTGCGGATAAAGATTCGCCAGTTCCGGCGCAGTGAAGCGCTCCGACATCGCGGTCGCGTTCGGCCGCCGCGTCGGGCCGTAGGCGTCGGTGAAATAACCGGAGCGCGCGCGGCCCGGCTGATCGACTACATAGACCGCGTAACCCTGGCGCAGGAAATATTCCGCCCAGCCCGGACGCCCGTCAGGCGTGCCGAGGAAGTTGGTGCCAGTTTGGCCGCCGCCGTGCCACATGATGATCGGGTATTTGTGCGTACGCGCCTGCGGAATCTGAAACTGCACGAACATCTGGCCGGCCATGATCTGGCCGTCTTTCGAAGTTGCGTACTGGCCGTTGACGAAGAAGTAACCCTGTTTGGCGATCGACACCGGGCCGCTCAGCCTGACCGGTTTGGGCACCGCGATTGCGGATTTGGCGGCGGGTTTTGCCGGGGCCGGTTCGGCGGCGAATGCCGCAGGCGTCGCCATGGTCAGCGAAAGGACGGACAGCAGGCACAGCGGAAGGGCATTGGAATGACGCATGATTTTCTCCCCGAAAATGCGCATGGCGGCATTGTTTGAACTTGGTTATGATCGATTCTAGCGCGATTCAAAAATGCCATTCAAAAAAATGCCCGCGCCTGACCAAGGGAGGAGAAGCACATGACAGACCACCATGACCCGGTGAGCGACGCCGTATCCGCCGTCGCAACAGCGGACGCCGCGCGCGAGCGCCGCAACTTTCTCAAACGCGGCGCGGCCGGCCTCGCCGCCGCCGCTGCCGCGGCGACGACGGCGCGCGCTGCCGACCCGATCGGCGGCGACTTTCCCGAATGGTCAACCAAAATCGGCACACCGCTGCGCGGTTATGGTCAGCCGTCGCGCTTCGAGGCGCCGGTGCAGCGCTACGTGCAGAAAGCCTTCGGCGATCTGGCGCCCGGCACCGGCGGCGCGCGAGCGCCGATCGAAAGGCTGGAAGGCGTCATCACGCCGAACGGCCTGCATTTCGACCGCAGTCACAACGGCGCGCCCGATATCGATCCGGCCAAACATCAGTTGCTGATCCACGGCCTGGTGAAAAAGCCGCTGTCGTTTTCGATCGCGGATTTGCTGCGCTATCCGATGGTGAGCCGCATGCATTTCATCGAGTGCTCGGGCAACAGCGGACTCAATCTTGCGCCGCAGCCGCCGCAGCTGCCGGCCGGCGTCATGCACGGCCTCGTCTCCTGCGCCGACTGGACCGGCATACCGCTGGCCTTGCTGCTCGACGAAGCCGGCGTCGAGCCGGCCGGCAAATGGCTGCTCGCCGAGGGCGCGGATTCGGCGGCGATGAGCCGCAGCATTCCGCTCGGGAAATGTTATGACGACGCGATCGTCGCGCTCTACCAGAACGGCGAGCGTCTGCGCCCGGAGCAGGGTTATCCGGTGCGCCTGCTGCTGCCGGGCTGGGAAGGCAACATGAACGTGAAATGGCTGCGCCGGCTCAAGGTGACGGCGGGGCCCACGCACACCAAGGACGAAACCTCGCGTTATACCGATCCGCAACCCGACGGCAGGGCGCGCCAGTTCACCTTCGAGATGGGCGCGAAGTCGGTGATCCTGCGGCCGTCATCGACCATGAGCATGCAGGGCGCCGGGCTCTATGAAATATCCGGCATCGCGTGGAGCGGCGGCGGACGCATCGCACGCGTCGAAATTTCCACCGACAGCGGCGCGACGTGGAAGGACGCCGTTCTGCAGGGACAGGCGATGCCGAAGAGCCTGGTGCGCTTCCGGCTGCCGTGGGAATGGAACGGGCAGGCCACCGCATTGCAAAGCCGCGCCACCGACGAAAAGGGCAATACGCAACCGTCGCGCGCGGCGTTCCGCGCCGAGTTCGCGCCGGACATCCGTTTTCACAATAATTCGATCGTCAGCTGGGCGGTCAATGCCGACGGGAGTGTGAAAAATGTTTACCTCTAAGCGTATGGTGATTGCGATGGCGGCAACCGCGCTGCTCGCGGCGTGCGCGGCACCGACGCTTGCGCCGGCGCCGACGAAAAGTCCGAATCTCGGCCGCCTCGCCACTGCACAGGAAATCGCCGCGGCCGACATCAGCATCCCGCCCGATGGTTCCGGGCTGCCGGCAGGCGGCGGCGATGTGCGGCAGGGCGCGGCGGTGTATGCCGGCAAGTGCGTCAGCTGTCACGGCGAAAAAGGTGTCGGCAAGCCGGCCGACGCGCTGGCGGGCGGCATCGGCAGCCTCGCCACGGCGACGCCGCTGCGCACGGTAGGCAGTTACTGGCCCTATGCGACGACCTTGTTCGATTACGTGCGCCGCGCAATGCCGATCCAGAGCCCGAAGTCGCTGACCAACGACGAGATTTACGCGGTAACCGCCTATCTGCTGAATCTCAACGGCATCGTTGCCGAGAACGCGGTGATGAACGCGCAATCATTGCCGCAGGTGAAGATGCCGAATCGGGACGGCTTTATCGATTATTCGCGCAGGTAGTCGCGACACTTCAATAAGCTTCATGCCCGCGCAGGCGGGCATCCGGCCGTATCTGACATTCCCGGGTTCCCGCCTGCGCGGGAACGACGATGCTAAAAGGTTGCGTAATCTTAACTGCGCGGAGATTTTTGCTTCCGCACTACTGCGCAGAGATTTTCGCTTCCTTAACCACGCGAGCGAACTTGGCGATTTCCGATTTGAGGTAATCGCCGAATTGCTCGGGCGTGCCGCCGACCGCATCGGCGCCGACCGCGGCGTTTTTTTCCATGACGTCGGGCAGTTTCAGTATCGCATTCAGTTCGCTGTTGAGCCGGGCGACGATTTCCTTCGGCGTGCCGGCAGGTGCGGCAACCGCCGACCACGATGAATTGTCATAGCCCTTTACGCCGGTTTCATCGATCGTCGGCAGTTCGGGCAGCGCCGACATGCGTTTGAGACTGGTCACCGCCAGCGCGCGCGTCTGTCCTGATTTGATGAAGGGCACGGTCGAGATCGCGTTGTTGAACAGCACCTGGATCTGGCCGGCGATGAGATCGGTCAGCGACGGCGCCGAACTTTTGTAAGGTATGTGCACCATCTCGGTTTTGGTCATCAGGCAGAACAGCGCGCCCGAGATGTGACCGAAGCCGCCGACACCCGACGAGCCGTAGTCGAGCTTGCCGGGCTTGCTGCGCGCCAGCGCGATCAGTTCTTTCACCGATTTTGCCGGCACCGAGGGATGCACCACCAGCACGCCGGGCGAACTCGACACCTGCATGACGGGCGCGAAGTCGCGCACCGGATCGTAGGCCATGCTCTTGTACAAGCTGGGATTGACCGCCCAGGTGCCGACGGTGGCGATCACGATCGTATAGCCGTCAGCCGGCGATTTGGCGGCGAGTTCCATGCCGATGTTGCCGTTGGCGCCGCCGCGGTTGTCGATGATGAACTGCTGGCCGAGCCGCTGGCCGAGTTTTTCGCCGAGCATGCGGCCCTGGATATCGGTCGGGCCGCCGGCGACGAAGGGAACCACGAAACGCACCGGTTTCGACGGCCAGGTTTGTCCGTATGCGGCTGTGCCGAGCGTCGCGGCGCAGCCCGAAATCAAGATCATTTTGCCGAGGCTGGACATGGTTTCCTTGCGTAACATCGGTTTCGATTCGGTTGGCGCCATAATCTTGATTGAGTTTTGATTGAGTAGCGCGACGATGTTCGGCGCAAAACCGGGCTGCATTCAGCGGATGCGGCAGGCCGGCGCGGATCAACGCAGCTTATCGGACTGCGTTTGCCTGCGCCAGCAGGACGCCGGATTGGCCGGATACCAAATGCCGGCAGTGCTGAAGCGGCTTTGTTATTGCGCCCATTCCCGTGCTTTTTTCAGATACCAGCGCCCCGCTTGCTCCGGCTGAAAGCACGTCATGTACAGTTCGCGCGATCCATCGACGAGCCGCCGCCAGACATCGCCGGTGACGACTTCCGGCACTGCCAGAAGGTCTTCGGGATTGTCGACGAACCAGATGTTTTCGCCGTGCACGAAGTGTCGGCCGTAGGGGAGTTCAAGGTCTTCGAGCCCGCGGTCGCTGATAATGGCGCAACCGATCGCGCACAGTTCGACGACTTTGCGATCGATCGAATTGCCGCTGCCGCACAGGTTCAGCACCCACGACGATCGCGCTACGCTTTCGAGCCATCTGCCGGCGGGTTCAAAATTACCCTGCGCTACGCGCAGGGCCTGGCGAAAGCGTTCGCGGTTCGGATAGGTGTCGGGACTGGCAATGCCGATGGTGCGGAAATGCGCGGGGTTGAAAAAAATCGTCGCCGCCTGCGGCTCTTCATCCTTGATCCGCCGCAGCTGCGGCAGGGTGTTGGCGATGAATTCGTCATTGTCGCCGTAGCCGCCGCTGACGGCGAGACCGAAACCCGCTGCCGCCACCGGCAGGCGCGGTTTTATATCGGACTTGCGGGTCGGGTGATACCGGATCTTGAACAACCCGTCCATGCCGAGCGACGAGTCGTAGTCCCAGAAAAAATCCGAATAGGAAATACCGGTCCGCACGCAGCTGCCGTCGGCAAAATGCCACGCTATGGAGAAATCTTCGGCGGGCGCGGCGGGCGCCAGAACCTGCACGCCAAGGGTCCGCAATGCGCGCGGCACGAAGGCGCCATACGTCGCCCAGTATTCGGCGCGGTAATTGAGCGGATCCTCGGGGACGAGGTCGGTATGGCGCAGCGGGCAGATGATATGGTCGAGGCGCGCGGGTTCTCCGGTGTCGCGCTGCTCGGCTGCGCGGGGCGTCGTGGCATTGTCCGCCGCTGTGAGCCGGCCGCGCGGCTGATCGGCGCCGAATTTATTGATCAGATTGCGCAGCAGCCTGCGCAGCATTGTCATTTGCATGACGGCATTCCCGAGGCGCGGCCGGCGGCCGCGCGATGCGGCACGGTGATAGCCACGCGGATCTAGTCGCCAACCGGCAGATCGATGCCGACATTCTGCTTCAACGCGGCATCGAGCACGAACTTGGCCGTGTACAAATCCTGGATCGCCATGCCGTGCGATTCGTAGAGCGTGATGTCGTCCTTGCTGCGCCGTCCGTGCACGCGGCCGGCGATGATTTCGCCGAGTTCGGTCAGCGAATCCCAGTCGAGCATGCCGGATTCGGTCAGCGGCAGCAGGTCGCCGCACTCGTTGCGGGCGGTGTTGCGCGAATCGACGGCGATGCGGTTGGCGCGGCGCACCGCCGCTTCGTCAAGTTCACGGCGCGCGAGCGAGTTGGAACCCGCGGCATTGATATGCTGCCCGGCTTCCAGCCAGGCACCGAGCAGCACCGGTGTAGCTGCCTTGGTGATGACGTTGATGACATCGGCGCCGCGCACCGCCTCGGCGGCGTCAGTGATGACCTTCATTTCGACGCCGGGCTTTTTGTCGAGCGCGGCGCAAAATTTCTGCGCGCGTTCTGCACTGCGGCTCCACACGCGCACTTCGCGGATTTTGCGCACCGCGCACACCGCTTCGAGCTGACCGATCGCCTGTTTGCCGGCGCCCAGCGTGGCGACGACGGCGGCATCTTCGCGCGCCATGTGGCGCGTAGCGACGCCGCTGGCCGCACCGGTGCGCACCATGCCGAGCTGGCTTGCTTCGAGGATCGCGACCGGTTTGCCGGAAACCGTGTCGAAGAGATGCACGTAAAAGCGGGTGCCCTTGCCGGTTGCCGAGAAGTAGGCTTTGTAGCCGATGATGTTAAGTTCAGGCGCGGCGGCTTCCATCATGTGCAGCGTGCCGGCCGGGATGCGCGCGCGCACGCGAGGCACGTCGACCGCGCGGCCTTCGGCGCGCGCCTTCAGCGATTGCTCGACGAGTTCGACCGCCGCTGACATTGGCAGCAGCTGCTCGACGTCTTTCTCCTTTAAATAACGGATCATTTTTTGTTCTTGAGCGCTTCGGCGCGGATGCCCGACAGCGTCGCGCGCGGCGACACCGAATCGGGATCGATCCGCAGTTCGAGCAGGGCTGCGGTTTTCGCGTTCCATGCGCGCTCGAACGCGGCTTCGAATTCTTCGGTCTTCGTCACCACCTCGCCGTGCGCACCGTAGGCGCGCGCGAGTGCGGCGAAATCCGGGTTGTGCAGTTCGGTGCCGCTGATGCGGCCCGGATAATGGCGTTCCTGATGCATGCGGATGGTGCCGAACATGCCGTTGTTGATGACGATAAATATGGTTTTCGCGCAGTATTGCATGGCGGTCGCCAGTTCCTGCCCGTTCATCATAAAGTCGCCGTCGCCCGCGAAGGCGATCACCGGCCGCTCCGGATGCACGAGTTTCGCCGCCACACCGGCCGGCACGCCGTAACCCATTGCGCCGCTGGTCGGCCCCAACTGGGTGCGGAAACCGGTGTATTGGTAGAAGCGGTGTGCCCACAGCGTGAAGTTGCCCGCACCGTTGGTCAGGATGGAACCTTCAGGCAAACGCTTTTTCAGGAAGACGATGACTTCGCTCATGTTGAGCGTGCCCGGCGTTTTGACAGGCAGTTGCCACGCGTCGAATTCGGCGCGCGCGGCTTTGGTCTGCTCGGCCCACACCGGTTGCACCGGCGGCAAGGCGCGCGCGGCGGCGGCAAATTCCGGCATGCCGGAATTGATCAACAGATCGCCCTGATAGACGCGGCCCAGTTCCTCGGCGCCGGCATGCACGTGCACGAATTTCATTTGCGGCCGCGGAATATTGATCAAGGTGTAATTGATCGTCGTCCACTCGCCGAGCCGGAGGCCGATCGCCAGCAGCAGGTCGCATTCGCGGATGCGCTTTTCGATTGCAGGGTTCATGCCGACGGCGATGTCGCCAAGATAATTCGGGCTGCGGTTATCGAGCAGGTCCTGACAGCGATAGGCGCAGGCGGTCGGCAGGTTGTTGGTTTCGATGAAGGCGCGCATGTCTTCGCAGGCTTTCGCATTCCAGCCGCCGCCGCCGAGCATGACAAAGGGGCGTTTGGCCTGCGCGAGCATCTCGCGCAGTTTGTTCATGTCTTTGACGCCCGGATGCGCGGCAACGCGCTGGTAGCGCGCTGTGTCAGGCACGGTGGCGGTGGCTGTCTGCATGTCTTCGGGCAGGGCGAGCACGACGGGGCCGGGGCGACCCGACACTGCGAGATGGAAGGCATGGCTGATCATTTCCGGCACCCGCTCGGGGCGGTCGATCTGCGCCACCCATTTCGCCATCTGGCCGTACATGCGGCGGTAATCGATTTCCTGAAACGCTTCGCGCTCGGCGACTTCATTGTCGACCTGGCCGATGAAGAGGATCAGCGGCGTCGAATCCTGAAACGCGGTATGGATGCCGATCGATGCGTTGGTGGCGCCGGGGCCGCGCGTGACGAAGCAGATGCCGGGGCGGCCGGTCAGTTTGCCGTAGGCGTCGGCCATATTGGCCGCACCGCCTTCCTGACGGCAGATTACGAATTTGATCTGGTCCTGCGATTCGTAAAACGCGTCGAGCACCGACAGATAACTTTCGCCGGGCACGCCGAAGGCCATATCGACGCCATGCACTTTGAGCGCATCGACAAGCAATTGCCCGCCGGTGCGGATCAATGTCGTATCAGAAGGTTTCATGGAAGTTTCCGCGTGTTTGTTGTTTGACTGGAAGGCGCCGCGGCGGCTGCGGCGCAAGGGCATATTGTAGCCGCTTGCGACAAATACGGCGGAGAAGCGCGGCGGCGGCACAGCGCATGACCGCGTTATACTTCGCACCATAATTACAGCCGCCGGGGGAACTTTTCGCATGAATGATCTTTGCCGCCTGTCGGCTACCGCCGCGGTGGCTTTGCTCAAGCAGGGCAAAGTCTCGCCGCTGGAAATGATTGATGCCGCGGCGGCGCGCATCGCCGAAACCGAACCGGCGTTGAATGCCTTGCCGACGCTGTGTCTCGATCGCGCGCGCGATCATGCCAAACGCCTGATGCAGACACCGCCGAAATCGCCGCCGGCGCATTACCTCTACGGCCTGCCGATCGCGGTCAAGGACAACACCGAGGTCGAGGGCGTGCGCTGGACCTCGGGTTCGCGCATCTATGCCGACCGCATCGCGACGGCGTCCGACCTCATCGTGCAGCGACTGGAACAAAACGGCGCGCTGGTGGTGGCCAAGTCGAACCTGCCGGAGTTCGCGGCCGGCGGCAATACCTTCAATGAAGTGTTCGGTGTGACGCGCAACCCGTGGGACACGCGCATGACGCCCAGCGGCTCCTCGGGTGGCGCGGCGGCGGCGCTGGCGAGTGGCCAGGTGTGGCTCGCCACCGGCGGCGATTTCGGTGGCAGCATCCGCACACCGTCGAGTTATTGTTCGACGGTGGGTTTAAGGCCGTCACCCGGCATGGTGCCGCGCGCCAACAAACAGCCTTTTTCTGCGCTCTCGGTCGAAGGGCCGATGGCACGCAACGTCGCCGACTGCGCGCTGATGTTCGAATGCGAAGCGGGCGCGCACCCGCTCGATCCGCTGGCGCAGCCGACCGTGTCAGGCGTTTATGGTTCGGCGGCAGCGCGGCCGACAAAACCGAAACGCGTTGCTTACAGCGTTGATCTCGGCGTCGCGCCGGTGGTGCACCGTGACACGCGCGCGGTGGTCGAGGCGGCAGCGAAAAAAATCGCCGGCGATGGTGTAATCGTTGAAGAAACTCATCCCGATTTGTCGGGCGCGGTAAAAAATTTCATGGTGCTGCGCGGTGCCATCTATATCGCGCGCATCGCGCCGCTGCTGGAAAATTACCGGCAGCTGCTCAAGCCCGAGGTAATCGGCAACACCGAATACGGTCTGAGTCTGAGCCTGTCCGAAGTAGTGGCCGCCGAGATCGCGCAGGGCGAAATCATCCGCCGCATGGCGAAGTTCTTCGAAACCTACGACCTGCTGATCGCGCCGGCCGTCATGTGCCCGCCGTTTCCGGTGGAAACGCGTTACATCGCGGAACTCGACGGCGTGAAACTCGACGGCTACATGGGCTGGCTCGCGCTGACCTGTGCCTTGTCGATCACCGCCTGCCCGATCCTCGCGCTGCCCGGCGGCTTCACGCCGAGCGGATTGCCGGTCGGATTGCAGGTGGCGGGACCGCTGCGCTCGGAAGAGAAACTATTCTCTTACGGCGCGTACCTCGAACAATTGCTCGGTCATGCGGAACGTCTGCCGATCGATCCGGTCATACGTAATTGACGGCAGGGTAACGAGTCAACGATGGCAAACAGCAACCGGAAATCGCCGAAGGCGGATCTCGCGCTGATCCTGCACGCGCTTGAGTTCGCCGCGCACAAGCACCGCGACCAGCGGCGCAAGGACGTGCATGCCTCGCCCTACATCAATCACCCGATCGCGCTGGCGAATATTCTGGTCAATGAGGCGGGCATCCACGATCCCGAGGTGATCTGCGCGGCGCTGCTGCACGACACCATCGAAGACACCGAAACCACGGCTGAGGAACTGAAAGCGGAGTTCGGTGCGGTGATCTGCGATATCGTGCTCGAGGTAACCGACGACAAGCTGTTGCTGAAGGCCGAGCGCAAACGTCTGCAGGTCGAGCACGCGGCGCATGCGAGTCCCAATGCCAAGCTTGTCAAGCTCGCCGACAAGATCAGCAATCTGCGCGACATCGCGGCCAGTCCGCCGGCGTCATGGAGCCTGACGCGGCAGCAGGACTATTTCGAGTGGGCGAAGGCGGTGATCGACGGCGTGCGCGGTGCGGACGCTAAACTCGAAGCGGCCTTCGACGAGGCCTACGCGCGCAAGCCGCGCTAAAACAGCTTCCAGCGGTGGTTCGCGCGCTCGACGCGCGCCGCCAGTTGCGCGAGTTCGCCGTCACACAGCAGGCGGATCGAATTCTTCAGTGCAAAATCGTGCGCGTTATCGGTAAAGCCGCCGGCGGCGACATAGATGCAGTCCTGCGCGTCGCGCGTTTTTTTCGCCTCGTACAGATCGCGCAGAGGCCCGATGCCGGTCTGAGCGACTTTCCAGCGTTTGCAGCTCACCAGTGTAAGACGATTGTTGCGGGTCGCCTCGAAATCGGCGGCGTCGCCGGCGCCGGTCGGGCTCACGGCATAACCGTCGCGCCTGAACGCTTCGGCGATGACTGCCGAAAAATTCTCCCATGACATCGCGCGCAGTTTGCCGAGGATTTCATCGACATTGGCCGGGGTCGGCGCGCGCAGTTGTTTCCATCCGGCCATGGCGGCGATGCCGAGAAAGGGCAGGGTCGCGCTCAGCGCCACCAGCGGCGGCAAAAACAGCTGCACCGCGCCGAACAGCGGGATCGCGGAGAGTATGCTGATCCACCACGGCGCGCGCAGCAGCAGCGAGAATAGGGTTTCTTTGGCCATATTAAAATGCCCCCAGCGGAGATAAACCCGGCGGGAAAACGCAGGAGAGAGCGGATTATATGAGCGAGACCAGATCGCCGCCATTAAAAGGCATCAAGGTCATCGAGCTCGGCACGTTGATTGCGGCGCCGTTCTGCAGCCGCCTGTTCGCCGAGTTCGGCGCCGAGGTGATCAAGATCGAGTCGCCCGACGGCGGCGACCAGTTGCGGCAGTGGCGCAAGATGTACGAGGGCACCTCGCTGTGGTGGTATGTGCAGTCGCGCAACAAGAAATCGCTGACCGTCAACCTGCGCGTGCCCGAGGGGCAGGCGATCGTGCGCAAGCTCTGTGCGGGCGCCGATATCGTGATCGAAAACTTTCGTCCGGGCGCGCTCGAAAAATGGAATCTCGGCTACGACGCGCTGGCGGCGATCAATCCGCGCCTGATCATGGTGCGTCTGTCCGGTTACGGTCAGACCGGCCCGGATCGCGACAAGCCGGGTTTCGGCGTGATCGGTGAGTCAATGGGCGGCCTGCGTTATGTCACCGGTTACCCGGACCGGCCGCCGGTGCGGCTGGGCATTTCGATCGGCGATTCGATTGCCGCGCTCTACGGCGTGATCGGCGCGCTGATGGCGCTGCAGCACCGGCACACGAGCGGGCGCGGCCAGATGGTCGATGTCGCGCTGTACGAGGCGGTGTTCAGCATGATGGAGAGTCTGGTGCCCGAATTCGATGTGCTCGGTTTCGTGCGCGAGCGCGCCGGCAATGCGCTGCCCGGCATCGTGCCGTCCAACACCTATCCGACGCGCGACGGCAGGTTCGTCATCATCGGCGCCAACAACGATGCGATTTTCAAGCGTCTCATGAACGCGATGAACCGTAACGATCTGGCCGACGATGCGCAGCTTGCGACCAATGCCGGCCGCGTGCCGCGCACCGCGGAGATCGACGGCGCGATCGGCGCGTGGACGGCGGCGCACGATCTCGATGCCGTGCTGGCGGCGCTGGACGCCGTCGATGTGCCGTCGGCCAAGGTCTATGACGTGGCGGATATCGTCAAGGACGCGCAGTACCTCGCACGCGGCATGATCGAGCAGCACGCGCTGCCTGACGGCAAGCCGGTCAAGCTGCCGGGCATCGTGCCCAAGCTGTCGGATTCGCCGGGTGCTACGGCATGGCTGGGGCCGAAGCTGGGCGAGCACAATGCAGAGGTGTTGTCGGCGCTGGGTTACGACGCCGCGGCGCAGGCCGCGCTGAAAAAATCCGGCGTAATCTGAGCGCAGGCGCGTAGCCGCAGTGCCTGCGTTAAACTGCGCTTTCCGCCGCAAAACAAGAAAAACAGTTGCGCGGTAATGCCGCGCAAATCCAACATGGTTACGAGGAGAATCCGCATGGTGCACAGGCCCTTTGCCGTTGTGTTGAGCATGTTGCTGGTGATTGCAGCCGGCGCATTGCAGGCCGCGACACCGCTGTCGCGCGTCGAGAGTAAAAACATGGCGCTGGTCGGTTACAGCGACCTGCAGGCGCGCACCGCCTACCAGCCGACGATTCAGCGCCAGGGCGACCGTTATATCGCCTACATCGGCCATCACGGCGACATCAAGATCAATACGCTCAATGGGCAGACCGAAAACAACGGCACCTCGATCGTCGATGTCACCGATCCGGCGAAGCCGAAGTATCTGGCGCACATTCCGGGCGAGCCCGGCAAGGCCGAGCAGGGCGGCGCGCAAATGGTGCGCATCTGCAGCGGCGACGAACTACCGAAGGGCATCACGGGCAAGTTCTACATGTTGCGCGTGTTCGGCAATGCAGCGCATGAAATCTGGGACGTCACCGATCCGGCCAATCCCGCGTTGCTGACGACGGTGGTCAAGGATCTCAAGGGCACGCACAAGAACTGGTGGGAATGCGACACCGGCATCGCCTATCTCGTTTCCGGCGAGCCGAACTGGCGCTCCAATCGCATGACGCAGATCTTCGATCTGTCAGATCCGGCGCATCCGGTGTTCATCCGCAACTTCGGTTTGCCGGGCCAGGAGCCGGGCGCGACGGGGCCGGTGCCGATGACTCTGCATGGGGCGATGTCCACCGGCGTCAAGGGCAACCGCGTTTATTTCGGTTACGGCACCAACGCCGGCGGCATCCTGCAGATCGTCGATCGCGACAAACTGCTCAACGGGCCGAAGGAGCCGACGCCCGACAACCTGCGTTATCCCGAGGTGTCGCGCCTCAACCTGATGCCGAGCAACGGCGCGCATACGGTGTTTCCGCTGCTCGGTGTGGAGATGCCGGAATTCGCCAGAGACAAGGGCGGCAGCCCGCGCGATTTTGTCGTCATCACCGACGAGGCGATTCAAAAGGAATGCCTCGAATTCCGCCAGCAGGTGTGGATCGCCGACATCACAAACGAGAAATTTCCGATGGGGGTCGCGACGTTCAACGTGCCGGAGAAGAGTGGCAATTTCTGCGCGCGCGGCGGCCGCTTCGGCTCGCACTCGTCGAACGAGGCGGTGACCTCGATTTACCACAAGCGCATCATGTTCTTCACCTGGTTCAGCGCCGGCGTGCGCGCGGTCGATATCCGCGACCCCTATCATCCGAAGGAAATCGGTTATTACATTCCGGCGATGACGAAGAACACGGTTGCGCTCGAAACGCCGGCGACGCAGCGCGGCAAGGTCAACGCGACGGCGGCCTCCGATCGCGTGGCGATCCAGTCGAACAACGTTGACGTGGACGATCGCGGTTATATCTACGTCGTCGATCGCGCCAATACCGGCATGCATATCCTGCAACTTACCGGTGCGGCGCGCGCCATCGCCAACTGGCCGAAGAAATAACCGCGGAATGCGCGACCCCGGCGGTCGCGCGCGCGGCGGGCGGTTCTGCTTTCGGCTGTGCCGATGTTAGACTCGCGCATCGAAAATCCGGGAGAAATTGAATGCAGTTTGACTGGTCCACGCTCGGCGCGAAGGCGCCGACATCCCTGGTCAGGGCGCGCAATGTGGCGCATCATGCGGTGCAATGGGTAAGCAAGGCGGCGCGCGCCAATCTGGAAGCGGTTGCCGATGACGGCCATTCGAGCCTGTCGTGGGATGCGGCGCGCGCGGCCTTTGTCTCGCAGGCGCTGACGGCTGGCGGCGCCGAGGTTCGCATCGGCTTCAGGCTGCGCCGCTTCGCGCTGATCATACTGCGCAACAACCGCGATCTCGACGAATTCGAACTGGGCGGGCGGAAGGATTCCAGCGTCGAGGTATGGTTCGATTCGGCGTTGCGCGCGCTGGGTCTGAAGACGGTGGAAGGCATCGAACTGCCGTACTCGCTGCCGTCGCTGCCGGTGACGCGCGGCTCGGCCTATCACGTCAGCGGCGAATCGGAGGCGTTCGAAGAACTCACGCGCTGGTACGAGGCGGCCGCCGGCCTGCTCACCGCTGCCGCCACGGCACACGGCGGCGGCGCGGTGCGTTGCTGGCCGCATCACTTCGACATTGCGACGCGGATTGTGCTCGGCGGCGATGCCGAAAACGCGCGTTTGATCGGCGTCGGCGTTTCGCCGGGCGACGAACATTATGCGCAACCCTACGTCTATGTCAGCCCGTGGCCGCGGTTGAAGCCGGCCGAGTTGCCGCCGCTGGCAGCGCCTGGACACTGGCACCTCAAGGAATTTGTCGGCGCGGTGGCAACCGCCGAGGATATTCTGCAAATGTCCGAGCGCGGCGCCGCAGTGACCGCCTTCATCGAGGCGGCGATTGCGATCGGTCGCGACAAACTGGCGGCCTGACGGCATGCGTTTGCTGGTCGTCGCGGCATGTGCGCTGCTTGCGCTGCCTTTGCACGCCGCCGATGCCTGGCCCGGCCGGCCGATCCGCCTGATTGTCGGGCTGGCGCCCGGCGGCACCCAGGATCTGATTGCGCGCACCGCGTCACGCCAGATTGGCGCGCAGCTTGGGCAGAATATCGTCATCGACAATCGCGACGGCGCCACCGGCATCATCGCCACTGACCTGGTGGCGAAGGCGGTGCCCGACGGTTATACGCTGCTGCACGCCTCGTCGGATTTCGTCATCAACACCTTGATGCACCGCAATCTGCCCTACGACATCTTCCGCGATTTCGCGCCGGTCACCATGGTAGTCAGGGGCGTCGGTTATCTGATGCTGGTGCATCCGTCGGTAGCGGCGGGCAACGTTCGGGAATTCATCGCACTTGCAAAAAGCCCGAACAGCAGGCTCAGCTTCGGCTCCGGCGGCATCGGCAACAATCTGCATCTGGCCGGCGAGCTTTTCAATCTGCGCACGGGTGCGCGGCTGACCCATGTGCCGTATAAAGGCGGCGCGCCGGCGGTCAATGCGCTGATCGCCGGCGAAATCCAGTCGCTGTTCGTGCCGCCGACGCCGACCGTATTGCAGCAACTGAAAGGCGGACGCGTCAGGGCGATCGCCTTCACCGGCGCGGGCCGCTGGGTGCTGTTGCCCGAGGTGCCGACCATGATTGAATCCGGGCTCGCCGATTTTGTCTACAGCGGCGCCTGGCACGGCTGGCTGGCGCCGGCGCGCACGCCGCGTGAAATCATCGCGCGTCTGCAACTCGAAACGCACAAGGCAATGCAGGAACCGAAGGTACGCGAACCGTTGATCGCCGCCGGTTACGATCCGGTCGGCAACTCCAGCGAAGAATTCAGGCGTGCGATCAAAGCCGATTACGAGAAGACCGCCGAGGTCATGCGCGTCGCCGGGGTTGCAAAAGAGTAGGGCGGCCCGCGAGTCCAACGGGCGCCGTTATCCGGGCGCGTTGGTCAGCGAGAGACGCACCAGTTCCGAAATGCTGTGCACGCCGAGTTTCTCCATCAGGCGCGCGCGATGCACTTCGACCGTGCGCGGGCTGATGCCGAGGACGGCGGCGATCTGGCGGTATTGCTGGCCCTGCACCACCAGTTCGAGTACTTCGCGTTCGCGCGGCGTCAGGCTTTCGAGGCGGCGTTCGCTCTGATCGGCGCGCTGCAGTTTTTCGCGCCGTACCTTGTCCGCTTCCATCGCCGCCCGCACCGCGGCCAGCAGTGCGTCGGGATCAACCGGTTTTTCGAGATAATCGACCGCGCCGGCTTTCAACGCCGTTCTGACCGTCTGCACCTCGCCGTGAGCGGTCATGAAAATGATCGGGATGGTCAGGCCGCGTTTGCGCAAAATGGATTGCAGCGCGAGTCCGTCGGTGCCCGGCATGCGGATGTCGAGCAGCAGGCAGCCGGACCAGGCCGGGTCGCAGGCGCTGAGAAAATCGTCCGCGCTGGCGAACGGCACGGTGCGGTAGCCCTTCAGACCCAGCAGCAGACCCAGTGCGTCCCGGACGGACGCGTCATCATCGACGATAAATGCGCATTGTTCGCGGTTGCTCATGCGACGGCCTCGTGAAGTAGTATGGTGGGAACGGTGAAATGAAATGCGGTGCCGCCGGCGGCCGGGGAGTCGAACCAAATGCGCCCGCCCTGCGCTTCGATCATCGAGCGGCTCATGGCGAGCCCCATGCCGGTGCCGGTGGCCTTGGTGGTGGCGAAGGCTTCGAACACGCGATCGGCAAACGCCGGGTCGATGCCGGGGCCGTTGTCGGCGACGGTAATGCGGATCCAGCCGACATCTTGCGCCATTGCCGCAACCGTAATGCGGCCGCCGCCGGTGCCTGCCATCGCCTCGATCGCATTGTGCACCAGGCTGTGCAGTACCGTTTCAATTTGCACGCGATCGATCAGCAATTCGGACTTCGCGCAGTTGTTGGCGACCGCCAATGCGACGTTTTGCTTGGCTGCCACCTCATGCATTGGCGCCAGCGCATTTTCGATCAGGCTGCCGGTGCCGACCGTTTCCAGTCGCGAGGTGCCGCCGCGGAAAAAATCGCGCAGGCGCTGCACCACGTTGGCGGCGCGGGTCGCCTCGCTTTCAATCTTGGCGGGCAAGGCGCGACCGGCAGCGTCGCTTTGCAACTGCGCCGCGCGCGCATAACTGCGGATCGCCGTCAGCGGCTGGTGCAATTCGTGCGCCAGCGCCGCGGCCATTTCGCCGGCGGCAGCGAGGCGCGCGGCGCGCGCAAGTTCCTCCTGCTGTTCGGCAAGTCGATGCGCAGTATCGACGCGTCGTGAAATGTCGCGGATCACGGCAATGCGCAGATCTGGCGAGCCGCCGGTGTGGCCGATCGAGAGTTCGGCGGGAAAGTGCCTGCCATCGCTGCGCAGGCCTTCAATGATGCAGGTATCGCCGGTGGCGCCGATCGTTTCGAACGCCGGCAGAATCGCGGTGATGTTGCTGTCGTCAAGTTGGCGTGGCGCGAGATCGAAAATCCGGCAGGCCGCTGGATTGGCGGCGAGTATCGTGCCGCGGTCGTCAATTGTGACAATGCCATCGGGCGCGGTGGCAACGATGGTGCGCAACCGCGAATCGCTGCGCGCCAGCGACTCGCGGGCGGCGCGATGCTCGGTGACGACCATGCCGAGAAACAGCGCGGCAATCGCCAGCGCCAGCATCATGAATTGAAATTCCGTGATGCCGGTGCCGGCCCGGTATTCGGAATCGACCAAGATCGCGACGAGGCCGATCTGCAGGCCGGCAGTGCCGAGAACCGCGCCCGCGATGCCGTGACGGGTGGCGATCCAGATGACAGGCAGAAACAGCAGATAGAAGAATTTGTAGGGGTCGATCCAGCGCGGCCCGAAAATGATCCACAGCGCCAGCATCACGCAGGCGGCCTGCGTGCCTGTTTCAACGGCAAACCGCCAGTTGACGCGCGCGGAAAACATTGACCGGCGGCGCGCCCACAGCAACAGGAGCAGCGGCGTGTTGATGACGATGCCGATCAGGTGACCGATCCAGAATCGCAGCAGGACGGCTTGCCTGTCCTGCGTGGTCATGGTTTCGAGGGTATTCAATACAGCGGTGTACGCAACCGCAATCAGCAGGGTGCCGGCGGCTGCGACAGCGGTGAGTTTGACGACGTCGCCCAGACGGTCGAAGGCGAGGTGGAAGCGCAGGGGGCCGCGCAGGATGGCGGCCATCGCGAGGTAACCGGCGGTCAGGCACAAGGGGCCGAGCAGTTGCGTGTAGGGCGCTGCCGGCAGGCCGCGTAACAAAAGGCTGTTCGCCAATGCGGCGACCGCCAGCGCCGGCCAGTAGCGGATTCCGCACACCAGCAGAAATGCAAGCGCGAGCCCGGCAGATGGATTCCACGGCGTGACGGAAAACGGCCGGACCATGTAGAAACTCGTCAGCCAGGCGAGCGCAATATAAACCGCGACAAATGCCGCGCTGATTGCCGGCGCGCGCCACCGGGCCGGCAGGGTTGTTTGCGCGCCGGACTGTGCCGATGCAGATGGCTGCGTTGGACCGGAGGTCATGGATTCTGATTATTCATATTGCATATTCAAAAGGCATAAATGCCGGCCGGATGGCGGTCGCCGTCGGCGTCACGTCGTGATCCTCAACTGGAGTTCCATTCATCGTTTGTAGCCTTTGTTATTCAACGCATTATGCATGGACCCGTACGAAGTGTTGCATCGGCGCAACGCGTGGTCCAAACGCATTGCTACGCAATCCTAATTTATCCTTTTAAATCAATGAATACGTTGTTTTACGTACGCGTGAAAACTGATTGTGACCACAGGAAGGCACGATGACACTTGCCCCCAAGGTGTGATGGTCAAACGGAACGACGATCACCCGCGCACGATGGCAGGTTACGAGGCGGCAGCAGTTTCCGCACTTCGTCGATCCGCTGATTCGATATTTTTGAAATAAGGAGAGGTCTGAATGAACAAAAAATTAATGGCAGTGGCTGTCGCAGGTGCATTCGGTTTGCCGTCGCTGGCGTTCGCGCAGTTTTCGACCCCGGACGGTGTGACCGGTTCGAACGCGTCGGGCAGCAACGTCACCATCGGCGGCAAGTTGAACTTCCTCTATGGCTACTACAGCGCCGGCGGTGCAGGTAACAACATTGCCGGTGTGCCGAATACTTCGCTGGCTGCCGGTTATCAGTCGAAGTTGAGCGGTGACGCCTTCAACAACAGCGAATCGGAACTCGACATCAAGGGTTCGGAAAAT
>CAISYC010000035.1 GCA_903889565.1 uncultured beta proteobacterium | reverse complement strand
GCACTTTTTTGACTTTGTGCTTCATGCGTTCCTGCCCGACTTCATCGCTGCGGCGGCCGACGGCACTCGCGGACGCTCGCATCCCGCGCACAGCGCGGGCCCCTGCTCGCTGCTCGCGCCGGTCCCGCCGATACCCGCGAAATGCACTTTTTTGACTTTGTGCTTCATGCGTTCCTGCCCGACTTCATCGCTGCGGCGGCCGACGGCACTCGCGGACGCTCGCATCCCGCGCACAGCGCGGGCCCCTGCTCGCTGCTCGCGCCGGTCCCGCCGATGCCCGCGAAATGCACTTTTTTGGCATTGTTTTTCATGCGGCCAACCTCATGCATTCATCGGCGACCGTTTGCGTGGCGTCCGGCTTGGCGACAGTGCGAGCCTTGTTCGCCATGTCGAGCAAGGCATCGCGCTTCAGTGTGCGCAATAACTCGGCGAGATTCTGCGGTGTCAGTTCGCTTTGCGGAATCAACACCGCGGCGCCACGCGCTGAAAGGAAGCGGGCGTTATGCGTCTGGTGATCGTCCACCGCGTGCGGGAACGGTACCAGCACGCTGGCAATGCCGGCGGCGGCAAGTTCGGCGATGGTCGATGCGCCGGCGCGACAGATGATCAAATCCGCTTCGGCGTATTGCGCAGCCATGTTGTCGATGAACGGCAGCAGCGTCGCCGCCACGCCGGCGTCGCGATAATGCCGCTCGACCTCCGCCAGATGACGCTGCCCCGATTGATGCGTCACCTGCGGGCGCTCGGCTGGCGGCATCAGCGCCAGCGCCTGCGGCACGGTGCTGTTCAATGCCTGCGCGCCGAGGCTGCCGCCGATCACCGTCAATCGCAGCGGGCCGCTGCGGCCGGCGTAACGTTGCGCCGGCGCAGCCAATGCGGCGATATCGCTGCGCACCGGATTGCCGGTCCATATGGCGCCTTGCGCGGCAAAGGTATCGGGGAAACCGGCCAGCACGCGATCGGCAAGTTTTGCCAGTACGCGATTAGCCAGCCCTGCGACGGAGTTTTGCTCGTGTATCGCCAGTGGACGATTCAGCAATGCCGCCATCATGCCGCCGGGAAACGACACATAGCCGCCCATGCCGAGCACGACATCGGGACGATGCGTGAAAATCGCGTGCGCGCTCTGCCAGAACGCAATCAGCAATTGCACCGGCAGGGTCAGCGCGCGCAACAGGCCCTTGCCGCGCACCCCCGACATGTTGATCCACGCCATCGTATAACCGCGCGGCGCCACCAGCTTTGCCTCCATGCCGGCGGGCGAACCCAGCCACACGATGTTCCAGTCGCGCGCCTGCAGATTCTCCGCCACCGCCAGCGCGGGGAAGATATGGCCGCCGGTGCCGCCCGCCATGATCATGAGGGTGCGACTCATATCTTCACGCCCCGCAGGAGTTGCCTGTTTTCCCAGTCGACTCGCAACAACAGTGCCAGCGCGCAGCAATTCGCCGCGATGCCGCTGCCGCCAAATGACAGCAGGGGCAGTGTCAGGCCCTTGGTCGGCAGCACGCCCATGTTGACGCCCATATTGATGATCGCCTGCACGCCCAGCCACATGCCGATGCCCTGCGCGACCAGCGCGGGAAAATGGCGTTCGAGTTGCGCGGCCTGACGCCCGATCGAAAAAGCGCGCGCGACGATAAAGGAAAACGCGAGCACCACCAGCAGCACGCCGACGAAACCGAGTTCCTCGGCGATCACCGCGAGCAGGAAGTCGGTATGCGCCTCGGGCAGATAAAACAGTTTCTCGACGCTGGCGCCGAGACCGACACCCAGCCATTCGCCGCGCCCGAAGGCGATCAGCGCGTGCGACAGTTGATAACCCTTGCCGAAGGGATCGGCCCACGGGTCCATGAAGCCGACCACGCGCTGCAGCCGGTACGGCGAGATCCAGATCAACAGCACCGACCCCACCAGCAGCAGCACCAGCAGGCCGGCGAACAGCCGCCAGTTCATGCCGCCGAGGAACAGGATGCCCATCGCAATCGCCGTGATCACGGCAAAGGCGCCGAAATCGGGCTCGCGCAGCAGCAGGCCGCCGACCAGCAGCATGACGACGAACATCGGCAGAAAGCCCTTGCTGAAACTGTGCATGTCGCCGGCCTTGCGCACCGTATAGTCGGCGGCATAAATCACGGCGAACAGCTTCATCACCTCGGACGGCTGGAAGTTGATGACGAACAGCGACAACCAGCGCTGGCTGCCGTTAACCTCGCGGCCGATCCCCGGCACCAGCACCAGCGCGAGCAGGCCGACGCCGAACATAAACAAATACAGCGCATATTTCTGCCAGATCGCGAGCGGCATTTGAAACGTCACCACCGCCAGCATTCCGCTAATCATCAGAAAAACGCTTTGGCGGATCAAAAAATAGGCCGGTTGCTGGCCGGTCGCACGACTGCCCTCGGCAATCGCGATCGACGACGAATAAACCATCACCAACCCGAGCGCCAGCAGCAACACCACCGCCCACAACAGCGCAAAGTCGAACGCGGCCATCGCCGGCCGGCTTTTCGCGCTGCCGAACATCAGGGCCTCAGTGCTGCTCATCGTTCACCAATTTTTTCACCGCGGCGGCGAACACCTCGCCGCGGTGGTTGTAATTACGGAACATGTCGAAGCTCGCGCAGGCCGGCGATAACAGCACGGCGTCGCCGCAGCAGGCGCGCGCGCGCGCCTGCGTCACCGCGTCGTCCATGTCGCTCGCGCGTGTGCAGGGCACGCCACAGCCGGCGAGCGCGGCTTCGATCAGCAGCGCGTCGCGGCCGATCAGAATCACTGCGCGCGCGCGCCGCTTGACCGGCTCGCGCAGCGGCGCGAAGTCCTGGCCCTTGCCCTCGCCGCCGGCAATCAGCACCACCGGCTGCGTGAAGCCGCCGAGGGCCGCCACCGTCGAGCCGACGTTGGTGCCCTTCGAATCGTCGTAATAGGTCACGCCGTCGAGCGTGCCGACCTGTTCGACGCGATGCGGCAGCCCCTTGAATGCGCGCAGGGCTTTGGCGATTGCTGAGTCGTCGATGCCGATCGCGTGGCACAAGGCCGCCGCCGCCAGTGCATTGGCGGCATTGTGCAAACCGGCCACGGGAAGTTCGGCCAGCGGCAGCAAGGCATCGCTGTCGCGCATCAGGGCCTGGTTGCCGGCAACACCGGCGATGCCCCACTCATTGGCGCCCTGCGGTGCATCGCTGCCGAATCGATGCACCACGCGCCCCGCCTGCGCCATCGCCAGACTGCGTGCATCCGCACGATTGAGGATCTGCGCGCCGTCGCCGTTAAAGACGCGCTGCTTGGCGCGCGCGTAATCGTCGATCCCGTCATAGCGATCGAGATGATCTTCGGACAGATTGAGCATGGTCGCCGCATCGGCATTCAGGCTGGCGGTGCTCTCAAGCTGGAAGCTCGACAGTTCCAGCACGAATACATCGGGTACGGCACCGCCGCGTTCGACTGCATCCAGCGCATCGAGCACCGGCGTGCCGATATTGCCGGCCACCACGGTATTGCGACCCGCCGCAGCACAGATGTCGCCTGCCATCTGTGTCACCGTACTTTTGCCGTTGGTGCCGGTAATCGCGATCACCCGCGGTTTCGATTTGAGCCGGGGCAGCGCCTGCGCAAACAATTCGACATCGCCGGCAACCGGCGTGCCGCGTTTGATTGCCGCGTCGATCGCCGGCATGCGGCGATCGACGCCGGGGCTGATGGCAATCAATTCGGCGTCACGCAGACTCGACTCGCGGATGCCGCCGCATTCGATGACGGCCTGCGGCAGTTCGCGCGCAAGCGCGCCGGCCTGCGGCGGCGCCGTACGCGTGTCGGCGACGGTGACGCGGGCGCCGCGTGCGGCCACCCAGCGCGCCATCGACAATCCGGTGTCACCCAATCCGAGCACGAGTACCTTTCTGCCGTCGAGTTCCAGCATTTCTCATCGCAGTTTCAGCGTCGATAAACCAACCAGAACCAGCATCATTGTGATGATCCAAAACCGCACGACGACCTGGTTCTCCTTCCAACCCTTCAATTCGTAGTGATGGTGCAACGGCGCCATGCGGAAAATCCGCTTGCCGGTCAACTTGAACGACGCGACCTGCAGCATTACCGACAGCGTTTCCACCACGAACACGCCGCCCATGATCAGAAGCACGATTTCCTGGCGCACGATGACGGCGACGGTGCCAAGCGCGGCGCCCAGCGCCAGCGCGCCGACATCACCCATGAATACCTCGGCCGGATAAGCGTTGAACCAGAGGAAGGCCAGCCCCGCGCCGGCCATCGCCCCGCAAAACACTGCCAGTTCGCCCGCACCCGGAATGAACGGAAAGCCCAGGTATTTCGAGAACACCGCGTTGCCGGCGACGTAGGCAAAGATGCCGAGCGCGCCGCTGATCATCACCGTCGGCATGATGGCCAGTCCGTCGAGGCCGTCGGTCAGGTTGACCGCGTTGCTGGTGCCGACGATCACGAAGTAGGTCAGCACCATGAAGCCGACGACGCCCAGCGGATACGCAAGGTTCTTGAAGAAGGGCACGATGAATTCGGTCTGCGCCGGAAGATTGGTGCTGTAGGTGATGACGTAGGCGGCAATCACGCCGATCAGTGACTGGTAGAAGAACTTCGACTTCGCCGACAATCCCTTGGGGTCGCGATTGACCACCTTGCGGTAATCATCGACCCAGCCGATCGCGCCGAAGCCCAGCGTCACCGCCAGCACCACCCAGACGAAACGGTTTTCAAGATCGGCCCACAGCAGCGTGGTGATGCCGATCGCCACCAGGATCAGCGCGCCGCCCATGGTCGGCGTGCCGGCTTTGGGCAGATGCGACTGGGGGCCGTCGCTGCGCACGGCCTGGCCGATTTTGTACGAGGTCAACCGACGAATCATGGCCGGGCCCACCATGAATGTAATCAGCAATGCGGTCAGGCAAGCGAGCACCGCGCGCAGCGTGATATAGCCGAACACGTTGAACGCGCGGATGTCCTTGGCCAGCCACTGCGCGAGTTCTAACAGCATCGATGACCTCCGGTCAGCGATGCTGCGTGGAACGAGCGGTGTGCAATGATCAATTCAAGCGACATCAGTGCGCCCCTCCGTTGTCGCCGGTCAGCGCGTTGACCACACGCTCCATGCGCATGAAACGCGAACCCTTGATCAGCAGCGTGGCCTGCGGCGTGGCGCTGGCCTTGACGCGTTCGAGCAGCTGCTCGATCGAATCCGCATGTGTGCCGGCAGCCCCGAAAGCACCCGCCGCTGCGCCACTCTGCGCACCAATCGCGCACAGTGAAGATACATTACGGTTGCGTGCATAAGCGCCGACTTCGCGATGAAACTCGACGCCGTGCTCGCCCACCTCGCCCATGTCGCCCAGCACCAGCACCGTCGGCGGCGCGCATTCGGCCAGTACATCGATCGCCGCGCGCACTGAATCCGGATTGGCGTTGTACGTGTCGTCGATCACCGTTGCGCCATTGAGCGCGCGCTTGACCTGCAGGCGGCCGGTATAAGGGCGGAAGTTGTTTAATCCTTCGCACATCACGGCGGGCGCGATGCCCACCGCGTGAGCGCAGGCGCAGGCCGCCAGCGCGTTGCGCACGTTATGCAGTCCGGGAATTGCCGGTGTCGCCGACGCCTCGCCGGCCGGCGTGCGCAAATAAATTTCGCTCGACAGGTTTTTCAGCACGTAACCACCGCCGACCGCAGCGGGGTTTTCCAGTCCGAAATCGACAATGCGGTGCGCGCCTGCTGCGCGCCGGAAATCGCCGGCATGCGCGTCGTCGGCGTTGATTACTGCGATACCGTCGGCGGGCAATGCGGCAAACACCGCGGCGTTTTCCTGCGCCACGGCCTCAACCGACGCCATGAATTCCATGTGCTCGCGCTGGGCGTTGTTGACCAGCGCCACCGTCGGCTGCGCGATGGCGGCGAGTTGTGCGATTTCGCCCGGATGGTTCATGCCCAGTTCGATCGCCGCGTAGCGGTGGCGTGCGCGCAACTCCAGCAGCATCAGCGGCACGCCGATGTGGTTGTTGAGATTGCCGCGCGTCGCCAGCACCGCGTCATTGCCGGCGGCGGCGCGCAGGATTGCCGCAAGCATTTCCTTTACGGTCGTTTTGCCGTTGCTGCCGGTAATCGCAATCAATGGAATGTCGAAGCGCTGCCGCCAGTGACGGCCGAGAGCGGCCAGCGCGGCCAGCGTATCGGCAACAATCAATTGCGGAATTGGCGCGTCGCAAACCCGATCGACCAGCGCCGCCGCCGCCCCCGCGCCGGCGGCCTCGCCGACAAATGCATGCGCGTCAAAGCGCTCGCCCTTGAGCGCAATGAACAGGTCGCCGGGCCGGATCGCGCGCGTGTCGGTGCTGACCGCATCGAAGGCGGCATCGTCGCCGTGCAATCGCGCGCCCAGCACGCGCGCCGCCTCGGACAAACGCATCATCATGTGCGCGCCCCCCGCAAGGCAGCGCGCGCGGTTTCAACGTCGCTGAACGGATACCGCACGCCGCGGATTTCCTGATACGGCTCGTGCCCCTTGCCGGCGATCAGCACGACGTCGCCGCGCCGCGCGTCGCGCAACGCTGCCGTGATCGCCCGCCGGCGGTCGGGCTCGATAATGCATTGGCCGCGCACGCCGCGCCGGATGTCGCTGATGATGGTGCGCGGGGTTTCGAAACGAGGATTGTCGCTGGTGACGATCACGCGATCGGCCAGTTGCGCGGCCGCGCGCCCCATCAGCGGCCGTTTGCCGCGGTCGCGATCGCCGCCGCAGCCGAACACGCACCACAAATCTCCCGCGGTCAGATCGCGCAGCGCACGCAGCACGTTTTCCAGCGCATCGGGCGTATGCGCGTAATCGATCACCGCCAGCGGGCGCGTACCGCCGCCGATGCGCTGCATGCGTCCGGCCACCGCATCGAGCCGGCCCAGCAAGGCCACCGCGTCTTTGAGTTTGATGTCGCAGACCAGCAGCACGGCGAGGGTTGCCAGCAGATTGGACGCGTTGTGCCTGCCCAGCACGCGGCTCGCGACAAACGCATCTCCCCACGGCGTCGAGACGTCAAACCGCACGCCGGCCGGTGTGTTGGCAAAGTTTTTCCCGCGCACGCGCGGCAGACGGCCGACCGGGCCCGCCGGCGCGTCGAAGCCATAACCGATTACCTGCAGCCCGCGGCGCCTGATTGTGCCGGCAAGTTCAACGCCGAACGGGTCGTCAAGATTGAGCACGGCGTGACGCAGCGAACCGGCGGCAAACAGTTTTGCCTTGGCCTCCTTGTAACGCGCCATCGTGCGGTGATAGTCGAGATGATCGCGGGTTAAATTGGTCAGCACCGCGATGTCAAAGGCGACGCCGGCGACGCGGCCCTGAACGAGACCGATCGACGATACTTCCATGCTGACTGCGCGCGCGCCGCGCCGCGCAAAATCCGCCAGTTGCGCCTGCAGCCACAACGCGTCAGGGGTGGTATTGATGAGCGGCCGCAGCCTGCCGCGCAGTCCATAGCCCAGTGTTCCGACAACACCCGTCATCACGCCGTGTTCGTTCAGCGCGCGTGCGATCCACTGGCTGCAGGTGGTTTTGCCGTTGGTGCCGGTAATGCCGATTGCCCGCAAACGACCGCTGGGATTGCCGTAGACACGGCTGGCAATGATGCCGACACGCGCGCGCAAATCCCGCAGCGCGCGGTTTGGCACGCGCCACGCCGGATTCCATTTGAAGCCGCGCCGCTCCCACAGCACCGAAGCAGCGCCGGCGGCGATCGCCTGCGCGATGAACTGCCGGCCGTCGCGCGATTCGCCGGGATAGGCGACAAAAGTGTCGCCGCGCTTGACCGCGCGGCTGTCGGCGGTCAAACGGCGCATATTCAACGCCTCGAGGTCGCGCGTTTCCGCCGGCGACAACGCGGGACCGGTTGCGCGGGCAGGCGTCGTCATACTTCTTCCCGCACTTCCGGCGCGTTCGGCGGCGGCAGGACCACATTATTGAGCGGCGCATCGGGTTTGATACCGAGCAGGCGCAACGTGCCTGCCATCACGCTGCTGAACACCGGCGCGGCCACGGTACCGCCGTAGTAACCGTGGGCGGTCGGTTCGTCGATCATGACGGCGACAATCAGGCGCGGGGCCGAGGCCGGTGCCAGGCCGACAAACGACGAAACGTATTTATCCGCCGCGTAGTTCGCACCATCGAGCTTGTGCGCGGTGCCGGTTTTGCCGGCAACGCGATAGCCGGCAACCTGCGCCTGCGGCGCGGTACCGCCGGGCAATACGACCAGTTCGAGCATCCTGCGGATTTGCTGCGCGGTCTGGGCCGAAACTACGCGCGTCGCCTCGCCCGGCGTTTCGCGCCTCAGCAGCGACAGCGAGCGGATTTCACCGTCGCTGGCGAAGGCCATATAGGCATGCGCGAGTTGCAGCAGGCTCAGCGAAATTCCGTGGCCGTAGGCCATCGTCGCCTGCTCGATCGGGCGCCAGCCGGCGAACGGGCGCAAACGACCCGAGCCTTCGCCGGGAAATCCGGAATGCGGCGGCGAACCGAAACCGACCGCGTTGAACATGGCCCACATTTTTTCCGCCGGCAGCCCCAGCGCGATCTTGGCCGCGCCGACGTTCGACGATTTCTGAATCACCTGCGACACCGTCAGCGCGCCCTCGGCATGCGCGTCGTGGATCGTGCGGTCGCCGATGGTGAGTTTGCCGGGCGCGGTCTGTATGACCGTTTCCGGTTTGACCACCCCCGCCTCCAGCGCGGTCGCCACGGTAAACGGTTTCAGTGTCGAGCCGGGCTCGAACAAATCGGTGACCACGCGGTTGCGCGTGCGCCGCGGATCGACCTTGTCGCGGTTGTTCGGGTTGTACGACGGCAGATTCGCCATCGCCAGGATATCGCCGGTCTGCGCGTCGAGCACGACGATGCCGCCCGCCTTCGCCTGATGCAGTTCGACCGCGTTCTTCAATTCGCGATAGGCCAGATACTGGATACGCGCGTCGATTGACAGCACGATATCGCTGCCCTGTTGCGGCGTGCGAATACTCTCGACATCCTCGACGATGTGACCGAGGCGGTCCTTGATGACGCGGCGGCTGCCCGGCTTGCCGGCGAGTTCGCCCTCGAGCGCGAGTTCGAGACCCTCCTGACCCTTGTCGTCTACATCGGTAAAGCCGATCAGATGCGAAAAGAATTCGCTGCCCGGGTAGTAACGGCGATATTCGCGCTGCGCCGAAATGCCGGGCACATCGAGTGCGAGCACCCTGGCCGCTTCTTCCGGCGGCAGATGGCGCTTGATATAGACAAATTCGCGCTTGGTATCCGCCAGCTTCTTGTTGATTTCCGCGGGATCGAGCTCGAGCAGCTGCGCAAGGCGGCGCAATTTCTCCGGCGTGAGCTCGACGTCGCCCGGGCTCGCCCACACTGATTCGACCGGTGTGGAAATCGCCAGCGGCTCGTGATTGCGATCGGTGATCATGCCGCGGGTGGCCGGCATCTCGAGCACGCGGCCGTAACGCGACTCGCCCTTTTGCTGCAGGAACTCGTTATGCCACCCCTGCAGGTAAACGGCGCGCGCGGTGAGGAGCGCAAAACCTGCCAGCAGCAATGCCAGCACCATGCGCGCGCGCCAGCGCGGATGCGCGATCGGCGCCGCCAGCGTCGCGCCGTTCACTGCGCCGCCTCCGCAGGCACCACCTGAATGCGCGCAGACGAGGGCACGCGCATGCCGAGCTGGCCGCCGGCGATTTTTTCGATCCGCGCATGCATCGCCCACGTGCTCTGCTCGAGTTGCAACTGCCCGAACTCGACATCGAGCTTGCGCGTCGTCTCCTGCTCTTTCTGCAATTCGCCGTAGAGCTTGCGCGCCTTGTGCTGAGAGGTCACGACCGACAGCGCGCAGAAAACGACGACGGCGAGCAGGATCAGATTGAGCCGCGCCATCACGCCGCCCCGATTTTCTCGGCGACGCGCAGGAGCGCGCTGCGCGCGCGCGGATTGGCGGCGATTTCGGCGTCGTCGGGCCGCTGCAGCTTGCCGACAAGTTCGAGCGGCGGCCGCGGCAGCTCGGCGGCGCGCAACGGCAGGCGCGACGGCAGGCGCGGCGGCTGCGAATGCTCGCGCAGGAACCGTTTGACGATGCGGTCTTCGAGCGAATGAAAACTGATGACAACGAGGCGTCCGCCCGGCGCCAGAGCCTCAACGCATTGCGGCAACACCTGCGTCAACTCTTCAAGCTCCTGATTGACGTGAATCCGTAGAGCCTGAAAAGTCCGCGTCGCCGGATCCTGCCCGGGCTCACGCGTGCGGACGACCGCGGCCACGAGCCGGGCAAGCTGCCGTGTGGTTGTGAGAGGCTCCCGCGTTCGTGTTGCAACAATCGCTGCTGCAATCTGCCGAGCAAACCGTTCTTCGCCATAATTGCGGATGACCTCCCTTATTTTTTCTTCACCGGCGTAGGCAAGCCATGCCGCTGCGGTTTCGCCGCGGCTTGTGTCCATGCGCATGTCGAGCGGCGCGTCTGCGCGAAAGCTGAAACCGCGCTGCGCGTCGTCGAGTTGCGGCGACGACACGCCGAGATCGAACAGGATGCCGTCGACAGCACGGATGCCGCGCACCTGCAGGGCATCGCGCAGGCCGCCGAAACTGCCGTGCACCAGTTCAAACCGTCCATCATCGCGTGCACCATCCGCTTCTCCGTGCGCTGCAATCGCCTGCGGATCGCGATCGAGCGCTATCAAGCGGCCGTGCGCGCCCAGACGCCGCAGAATTTCGCGGCTGTGCCCGCCCCGGCCAAACGTGCAATCGACGTAAACGCCGTCTGCACGCACCTTCAATCCATCTACCGCCGCCTTCAACAAAACCGGGACGTGTGAGCCGCGGCTCACAACGAGAAGCCCTCCAGTTCAGGCGGTAATTCGCCGCCGCCGAAGCCCGCGCTCTGCTCATGCAACTGGTCCCACTTCTCGCGGTCCCACAATTCGAATTTGTTGTTCTGGCCGACCAGCACGACGCTCTTCGCCAGCGCGGCAAAGTTGCGCAACGCCGGCGAAATCAACACGCGACCGGCAGCATCCATTTCGATGTCTTCGGCATAACCGACGAGCAGACGCTGCAGATCGCGGATGCGCGGATTGAGACTCGACAGCGCCATCAGCTTTTGCTGAATCGGCTCCCAGTCGGGCAAGGGATAGAGCAACAGGCACTTGTCGGAATCGGCGGTGATGACAAGGCGTCCTGCGCAACGCGCCGCCAATGCGTCGCGGTGGCGTGCGGGCACCGCAAGCCGACCTTTGCTGTCCAGATTGAGATGTGCGACGCCTCGAAACACGAGTCCCCCGAATTGAGGTGGGAAACATCCTCATTTCCCACTTTTTCCCACCAATGCCCACTATATGAAAAACCCTTGGGTCGGTCAAGCGGGTCGATGCTATTTTTTGTATTCGGGACAAAGACTTATGAGGACAAATTCACGCGAGGACTCAGCGCAGGGACAAACTTGAAAGCAATTTATTTATTAAAAACATTAAGTTATTAATAACTTTAAAAGTATTACATTAACTTTACTTTTGTGATTCAACAACTTACGTGCGCGCACTGTCGTTGCGCGCGCGCAACACCGGAATGAATGAAATTGGCCGGCATCAAAGGAACGCGCGCGATTAAAAATACCGGCGATACGGGCGGGCACCGGCGACATGCAGGTATCAAGACTTTGAATTTTTTGCCGCTGGCGCAGGAAGCGCCGCAGGGTGCGACGACGCCGCCGTTTAAAGCCGGCGCGTCAGCCAGTACGCGCTAGACGTAAAACTTTTCCCGTCGAGCGCGCTGTTGTTACAGCGCGTCGGCGATCGCTTTGCCGAGATCCGAGGTCCTGGCTTTGCCGCCGACATCCGGCGTGCGCGGCCCTTCGACCAGCGCCACCTCGATCGCATCGACGATCGCCTTCGCCGCCTCGGGATGACCCAGGTGCTCGAGCATCATCGCGCCTGACCAGATCTGACCGATCGGGTTGGCTATGCCTTTGCCATAAATGTCGGGGGCGGAACCGTGCACCGGCTCGAACAGCGACGGAAATAAACGCTCCGGATTCATGTTCGCCGAGGGCGCGATGCCGATGGTGCCGGTGCACGCGGGCCCGAGGTCCGACAGGATGTCGCCGAACAGATTCGAGCCGACCACCACATCGAACCAGTCGGGATGCATGACGAAATGCGCGGTGAGAATGTCGATGTGATACTGATCGGTGCGGATCTCCGGATACTGCGCCGACATCGCCTTGAAACGCTCATCCCAGTAAGGCATCGAGATCGAGATGCCGTTGGATTTGGTCGCCGACGTCACGTGTTTTTTCTTGCCCTTCATCGCCAGTTCAAACGCAAATTTCATGATGCGATCGGTGCCGCGCCGGGAAAAAATCGCCTGCTGGGTGGCAAATTCATTTTCAGTGCCGCTGTACATGCGGCCGCCGATTGACGAGTATTCGCCCTCGCTGTTTTCGCGCACCACCCAGAAATCGATGTCGCCGACCTTGCGGTCGGCGAGCGGGCATTTGACGCCGGGCATCAAACGCACCGGCCGCAGGTTCACATACTGGTCGAAGCCGCGACGGAACGGAATCAACAGTCCCCACAGCGAAATATGATCGGGCACCGTCGCCGGCCAGCCCGCTGCGCCGAAAAAAATCGCGTCGTGCTGCTGCACCTGCGCGAGGCCGTCCTCGGGCATCATGCGCCCGTGCTTTTGATAGTAGTCGCAACTCCAGTCGTATTCGTCGAACTTCAGCTCGAAGCCGAATTTGCGCGCCGCCGCCTCGAGTACGCGCAGGCCCTCGGGGCCGGTTTCCTTGCCGATGCCGTCGCCCGGAATATAGGCGATCCTGTATTTCTTCATGTGTTTTCCCCATGACTGAATTGCATGAAAGCGACGCGTGCGAACGCCGCGCCGGTGCGTTCCGAATCATCGGGAGTCAGCCGATAAGCCGGGTTCTGTCGGCAGCTTGCGCCGTCGTGACAGTCATTCCTCTTGGCGCGCGGTTGCCCGCGCGCTCCAGCCACCTACCCGCAAGCTCGGCGGGCCACGTCATCGCTTGCCTATTTGGTGTTGCTCCGGGTGGAGGTTGCCGCGTTTCACCCCGTTTCATCCCGTTGCCGGAATAAAACGGACTCGTCTCTGTGGCCCTGTTCCTCGCCTCGCGGCGGACGGCCGTTAACCGTCACCCTGCCCTGTGGAGCCCGGACTTTCCTCTACCGGCACTTTAACGCGCCGGCAGCGACTGCCTGGCCGACTCCCGCGGCGATTTTAGCACGCGGCTTCGTGCGCACCGCGCGAAGCGCTTGCTACATCAGTCGCCAGGCGACGGTGCCGCCGGCGCGGAACGGCACCAGCGTGTCCTTGTGGTAGGGCACTTCCTTCGGCACATCCCAGGTTTCCTTGATCAACGTGATCTTGTCGGTATTGCGCGGCAAACCGTAGAACGCCGGCCCGTAGACGCTGGCGAAACCCTCAAGCTTTTCGAGCGCATTGTAAGCGCCGAAAATCTCCGCGTAGAGTTCGATCCCGGCATGCACGGTATAGACGCCGGCGCATCCGCAGGACGCCTCCTTGGTATCGCGCGCATGCGGAGCACTGTCGGTGCCGAGAAAAAATTTCGGATTGCCGCTGATCGCGGCGTGAATCAGCGCCTGGCGGTCTTCCTCGCGCTTCAATACCGGCATGCAAAAATGATGCGGGCGGATGCCGCCGGAAAACATGGCATTGCGATTGAGCAGCAGATGATGCGCGGTGATCGTCGCCGCCACCCGCGGCGGCGAGGCCATGACGAAACGCACCGCCTCGCGCGTCGTGATGTGCTCGAAGACGACGCGCAGCTTCGGATATTTCTTCAGCACCGGAATCAGCACGCGGTCGATGAAAATCCGTTCGCGGTCGAAAATATCGACATTCGGGAAGGTAACCTCGCCGTGCACCAGCAGCGGCAGTTCGCACTCGCTCATCGCGTTGAGCGCGTCTTCGCATTTGCTCAACTCGGACACGCCCGATTCCGAATTGGTGGTCGCGCCGGCCGGATAATACTTGACTGCGCGCACCACGCCGCTGGCCTTGGCGCGGCGGATTTCGTCGCCGGTCGTGCTGTCGGTAAGATAGAGCGTCATCAGCGGTTCGAACTGCATGCCGTCGGGCAGCGCCGACAGGATTCGCTCGCGGTAGGCCAGCGCGTTCTGCGTGGTGGTCACCGGCGGTTTCAGATTGGGCATGACGATGGCGCGCGCGAAGCGGCGACCGACATCGGGCAGGATCGCGCGCATGTGATTGCCATCGCGCAGATGCAGATGCCAGTCGTCGGGGCGCGTGATGGTTATGCGGGTCATCGTCGGTTTTCCTTGAAGCGCGATAGTACAGGGTAAAGCCGCGGTTTTGGAAGGGCGCGTTAAACGGCGCCTGATTTCTTCAATTCCAGAGCGCGGCTGTAGAGCGCGTTGCGCGCGCCGCCGGTGATTTCGGCGGCCAACTGCACCGCCTGTTTGAGCGGCAGTTCCCGCAACAGGATTTCCAGCGTGCGGGTAGCCGCCGCAATTTCATCCGCAACAGCGACCGCCGCGCCTTCGACCAGCAGCACGAACTCGCCGCGCCGGCGGTTGTCGTCGCCGGCAAGCCATGCCGCCGCTTCGCCGAGCGTGCAGCGATGCACCGACTCGAACAGCTTGGTCAACTCGCGCGCAATCGTCACGCCGCGCGCCGCGCCGAACACCGACGTCATGTCTTCGATGCATTCGACCACGCGGTGCGGCGCCTCGTAAAACACCAGCAGCCAGCGCATGGTCTTGAGCGCCTCAAGTTCGCGTTGGCGCGCCGCCGCCTGCGCCGGCAGAAAACCGTAAAACAGAAAATGCGGCACCGCCTGTCCGGATGCCGCCAGCGCGCACAACGCGGCATTCGCGCCGGGCAAGGCAAACACCGGATAACCGGCCGCGCGCACCGCCGCCACCGCCAGCGCACCCGGATCGGATATCGCCGGCGTGCCGGCATCGCTGACCAGTGCCACCGATTTGCCCGCGGCCAGCAATTCGATCAGCCGATCGGCGGCATGCCTTTCGTTGTGCTCGTGCAGTGCCAGCAGCTTGGTGGCAATACCGTGATGCCGCAGCAAATGCGCAGTCACGCGCGTGTCCTCGGCGGCGATCACATCGACTTGTTTAAGAATGTCGAGCGCGCGCAGCGTGATATCGGCGAGATTCCCAATCGGCGTCGCCACTACATATAATGAAGCTCGCCCTCCGTCGACGGCCCCGCCATGCGTTTTGTCTTTCATCGAATCCGTGAGTTGTGCGTCGGTCGCGGCGTTTTCTGGTTCGCCCTACTATACGGCGCACTTGCGGGCGGCGCCACCCATCCCGCCGGCGCCGCCGCGGCGGCCGGCCGCGAAGCGCATATCGCGCTGCTGTTGCCGCTCAATTCGCCGTCGTTCGGCCGCCACGCCGATGCCGTGCGTCAGGGTTTCGCCGCGGCGGCCAGGGTCGCCGGGAAAAACGCGCCGCCGGTGCGCATCTATCCGGTCAACGAAGACAGCCTCAATGTGCTGACGGTTTATGAACAGGCGCTCGAAGCGGGCGCGCGTATCGTCGTCGGTCCACTCACGCGCGCAGGCGTCGGCGCGCTCGCCGCGAGCAGCCTCGTCACGGTGCCGACACTTGCGCTCAACGCGCTCGAGCCGGGTTCGCCGCAACCGGCGCGGCTCTACCTGTTCAGCCTCAACGTCGAACAGGAGGCGCGCCAGATCGCGCAACTTGCGCTGGACGAAGGCCGGCGCAAGGCCTTCGTAGTCACCGACAGCACGCCGCTCGGCCACCGCATGCGCGAGGCCTTCACGCAGGAGTTTGCTCGGCGCGGCGGCATCATCGCGGCCGACCACGCGTTTACCGACGATCAGGCGGAGCTTGCAAAACTTCGACAGGCGCCGGAACTGGACAGTGCCGACATGGTGTTTCTCGCGCTCGACGCGGCGGCGGCAGTCAAGACGCGTCCCTTCCTCGGCAATACGCCGGCAATTTACGGCACCTCGCGCGTAAACGGCGGCAACACCGCTGCGGCGCGCGCCCTGAACGGCGTGCGCTTTACCGACATGCCGTGGTTGCTGCAGCCCGATCATGCCGCGGTCATGGTTTATCCGCGCTCGCCGTTCGGCGATGCGGTCGATTTCGACCGGCTCTACGCCTTCGGCATCGACGCCTTCCGCCTCGGCCTCGAATTGCTGAGCCAGTCGCGCGATCCGGTGCTCGATGGCGTGACCGGCCGCATCCGCAAAGGCGCCGACCAGCAGTTCCTGCGGGAAGCCGCGTTTGCGCAATTCAGCGACGGCAAATGCGTGCTGATCGGGGAGCCGCGCTGATGCGCGAACGCGGCCGCGCCGCCGAGGACCTCGCGGCAACATTCCTGCAACAACAGGGTCTCACACTGGTCGAGCGCAATTACCATTGCCGTTTCGGCGAGATCGATCTGATCGCGCGCGAGAACGCCACGCTGGTGTTTGTCGAAGTGCGCATGCGTTCCGGTGCTGCATTCGGCGCCGCCGCCGCCAGCATTACCGCGGCGAAGCGCGACAAACTGCTACGCACGGCGCGGCATTATCTCGCCGGCCTCGCGCGCACGCCGGCGTGCCGCTTTGACGCGGTACTGATCGGCGGCGACGAGCGCCCGCCGGAGTGGCTTAAAAACGCGTTCGGGGAATGAATTGTGCGATAATTTCGCGTTCTCACGGATCTGAAGACATGGACCTGATCAATCGCATCAGCGAGAACTTTTCCGAAAGCGCCCATCTCAAACTGCAGAGCATGGACGCGCTGGCTGCACCCATCGCCGCAGCAGCCGAACGCATGGTGCAGTGCCTGCGTCAGGACGGCAAGATACTGGCCTGCGGCAACGGCGGCTCGGCGGCCGATTCGCAGCATTTCGCGGCGGAACTGCTGAACCGCTTCGAAATGGAGCGGCCGGGTCTGGCCGCGATGGCGCTGACGACCGACAGTTCGACGCTGACGTCAATCGCCAACGACTACGATTTCGAACAGGTGTTCTCGAAACAGGTTCGCGCGCTCGGCCAGAAACAGGATCTGCTGCTGGCCATTTCAACCAGCGGCAATTCGAAAAACGTTCTGGCGGCGATGCATGCCGCACACGAAAACGGCATGAGCGTAATCGCCTTGACCGGCCGCAACGGCGGCACCATGGCCGAAGCGCTGGGAGCGACGGATATCCAGATTTGCGTACCGGCTCAAAGCACGGCGCGTATTCAGGAAGTGCATCTGCTCACGCTGCACTGCCTGTGCGACGCGATCGATTGTCTATTACTTGGAGTTGAATAAATGAAACTACTTCGACTCATCGCCGCGCTTGCGGTGGTTTCAGCCCTTACCGGTTGCGTTGCCGCGGTGGTCGGCGGCGCCGGCACCGCGGCACTGGTGGGCGCCGACCGCCGCACCGTCGGCACGGTTACCGAGGATTCCGCCATCGAACTCAAGGCCGGGAACCGGATCTCCGACAAGTTTCCCGACGCCCACATCAACGTCACCAGCTACAACCGCATGGTCCTGGTCACCGGTGAAACGACGTCGAACGCGGCGAAACTGGAAATCGAACGCATCGCTCGCGCGGTCGAAAACGTGCGCGGCGTTTACAACGAAGTGGCGGTCGTCGGCAACAGTTCGCTGACAGCGCGCACCAACGACTCCTACCTCACGAGCAAGGTCAAGGCGCGCTTCGTCGATGGCAACAAATTCAATGCGGTGCATGTCAAGGTTGTCACCGAAGCCGGTGTGGTCTACCTGCTGGGCATGGTCAACCATCAGGAAGCCGACGACGCGACCGAAATCGCACGCACCACCAGCGGCGTGCAAAAGGTCGTCCGCCTGTTCGAGTTTCTGGACTAAATCGGCGGCGGCCAATCGCGCCGCCCGCCGGAAATCGGCAACGTAACCGGGCACAAGCTTCGGGCCGCCGGCGTCGGTCAAGCCGCAGGGGTTCCCCGCGGTCCGCCGCCCGCCCCGCCGCCGTTACCGCCGCCCCCACCACCGCCGCGACGCTTGTTACGCCCGCGACGGCGCCCCTGACCCTGATTCGGTGCGTGCCCCTGATTCGGTCCATGGCCATGGCCGGCTGCGGGATGGCCCTGACCCTGATGCGCATGACCCTGGCCATGCTGACGCTGCATTGGTTTCTTCTGCGCCGGTCGCGAGTGTCTGCCGCCACCGCCGCCACCGCCGCCACCGCTGGCCAGGCGTTTGACACGCGCAATGTCGTTGGTCACCGCCGCAAGATTCGCCGCGTGCACATCGGCCGGATCGGCGGTCTCGGCGCCGAGCTGGTCGAGCAGCGCCTGCAACTTGGGCAGCGCCTCGGCACAGGCCGCGCCGGTGCCGCTTTCCTTTTCAGACTCCTGCCGATGCATTTCGATGAATGCAATTGCATCGATCACCTCGTCGCTGACGTTCGCCCGGCTCATTGCAGTTCCTTCCATCGTACCTTCAAGCGCCTTCCTCTTCGTCAAATGCGCGGCCCGGTTGCAAGGCGCACACCGTGTGCACCCGCCTTTGCTACACTGCCCGCATGTTCTCCACACCTTCGTTCGAAAACAAACTGTGCCCGCCGCAACAACTGCCGGCGCGCATCGGCGCCCTGCAGCGCCCGCTGGTCTTCACCAACGGCGTGTTCGATATCCTGCATCGCGGCCATGCCAGTTATCTGGCGCAGGCCCGCGCCCTGGGCGCCAGCCTCATCGTCGCCGTCAACAGCGATGCCTCCGTGCGCCGCCTCGGCAAAGGTCCCGAGCGGCCGATCAATCCGCTTGAAGACCGCATGGCGCTGGTCGCCGCGCTGGAACCCGTCAGTCTCGTCACCTGGTTCGACGACGACACGCCCCTTGAACTGATCCGGCTGGTACAGCCCGACATTCTGGTCAAGGGCGGCGACTGGTCGCCCGACAACATCGTCGGCGCGGCCGACGTCAAAAACCGCGGCGGCAGCGTCTATTCCATTCCGTTCGTTCACGACCGCTCGACCACCGCCACCTTGCAGCGCATCCGCGGCTGATCTGACACAATTAGCCGGCTCCATCCGGCATCCGGCGCGTGATCAACCTGCCGGGCCGCAGCCGGAGTATCCGAACGCTTGCCTAGTTTTTTGCCGCCGGTATGTCCGCACAGCCGACCGCCTTCAACGTCGCGCCGGGAAAATCCGCCTTCAACTCGGCCAGCTTCAGCGTCGTTGCGTCGCCCGGTTCGCGGATGACGAATGTCGTGGCGGCGGCGCCAAAGGGCGCGACTATTGCGGAGCGTATCCCCTTTGGCCGCAGTTGCGCAAGATGGTTGTTCGCGGCCTCCTCGGTTTTGAACACGCCGAGGGAAATCGCATTTTGCAGCGGCCCCGCATCCTGCACGATATAAAAATCGCCGACCCCGAGAGCGCGTAATTCGGCGGCCTTCTTTTCCGCGTCGGCGCGCGACTTCAGAGGCGGGATATGCACCCAGAACGTCGGCGCCGCGTCGCGGCGCGACAGGCGATCACCCAGCCCCAGAGTTTCCAGCGTCGCGGCTGCCCGCGCGGCATCTTCCGCGGAAAACCCGCCCCATTCGACGCAGACCGCCGACAGCGCCGGCTTTTCGCGGTTGGCCGCCGGCGGCACCGTGCCGGCCTTGACCAGTTTGACCTTGTCGGGACTGATCTGCAGCATCGCAATTTGCGTGTCGGCGCCGGCGCGGCCCTCCGTGTAACGGATATAAGCGTAGACGGCGACGTTGGCGAGCAGCGCCAGCAGAAACAGTAGTCTCATGGACCTTTCAACGGGCACGGCGTTCAATCGGCATACGCAATCACGGCCAGCCCTTCAAGCACGAGATTATCCACGACCTTGACCTCGAGGTTAAGCTGCCGCGCCAGCAATGCCGCCGCACCGCCGGACAACAGGCAGACCGGCGACAGGCCGCCGCCTTGTTCGAGATGACGCGCAACCCGCTCGACCGCGCCGCACAGCGCATTGACCGCACCGCTGATGATCGCGTCACCGGTGTTGTCCGGAAAAAAGCTGAATTCGCCTGCGCGCCGCTTCAGGCCGGCGGTGTCGCGGGCCAGCGCCGCGCGCATCAACTCGACGCCGGGCACGATAATACCGCCGACAAACACGCCGTCCGCGGTCAGGGCGTCCGCCGTGAGGGCGGTGCCGGCATTGACCACGACTGCGGCCCCCTCGTGCAGGCGGTGCGCCGCAATCAATGCAGACCAGCGGTCGCAACCGAGGCGCGCGGGTTCGGCATAGCCGTTGCGCACGCCGCATTGCGCAGCAGCACTTTTCAGCCAGCGCACGCGAACCGCTACCGGCAGCACCGACGCCAGTTCGCCGCGCAAGCGGGCGCCCGCGACATTCGAAATCAGAACTGCCGTCACGGCCGGCAGCGCTGCAAATACGCCGCGCAGACGCGACGCCTGCGCAGTCGGAACCCAGCCCGATTTCAACCAGCGCGCGCCATCATGCAGACCCCATTTGATCCGCGTGTTGCCGGCGTCGATGGCAAGCAGACGCGTGGCTGCGGTTGCTCGACTATGCGCCACGCTGCAACCTCAGACTGACGTCGCCACTGTGCACGCGCCGCAGGCCGTTCGCGGTTTCGATCAGCATCGCGCCGTTGTCATCAACGCCCTGCGCGACGCCGTCGAGCGTGCCCGCCTCCGGCAGGGTCAAGCGCACCGGTTTGTTTTGATAGACGTGGCGGGTCTGCCATTCGGCGCGCAATGGCGCGAACCCGGAACGCGCAAACTCGCCGAGGGTCGCGGCCAGTTCAATCAAGAGAATGGCAAGCAAACGATTGCGGTCGACGCCGCTGCCGGCGATCTGTGCAAGATCGGCCACTGGCTGATCGATGCGATCGCGCAGCGCATCGGGCAGACAGCAGTTGATGCCGACGCCGATCACCGCCGCGCTGGGACCGTTGGCCTCGCCTTGCAGTTCGATCAGCACACCGGCGAGTTTGCAGCCCTGCCAGATCACGTCATTCGGCCACTTGAGACCGATGCCGGTGATGCCCAGCCGCGATAATGCGCGCGTCAGTGCCACGCCAACGGCCAGACTCAATCCGGACAAAGTGCCGGCGCCCTGTTGAAACCGCCACAGCAGCGAAAAGGTCAACGCGGCACCCGGTGTCGCATGCCAGACGCGACCCCGACGGCCGCGCCCGCCGGTCTGCCATTCGGCCGCGATCATACTGCCGCTCGCCGCCCCCGCAGCCGCGCGCTCCATCAGCAGCGTGTTGGTCGATGTCGCGACATCAAGCAATTCAATTTTGAAATCCTGCGCGCGCGCCGCCAGCGCGCGTTCGATCGCGCCCTGTTCAAGGCAGCACAGCGGTTTCGACAAACGATAGCCGCGGCCGCGCACCTTGAATATTTCGAGACCCGCGCCATCGAGACCGTGCAAGGCGTTCCATACGCTCGCCCGCGTGACGCCAAGCGTGCGCGCCATCTCTTCGCCGGAACGGAATTCACCGTCGGCAAGCAGGCGCAAAGTCTGGAAAGTCAGTGGGGTCATGACGATAGTCCGGTCGCATAGAATAGTCGATAACGCCGCCGGCGAACACGGTTTGTCGCTTTCAGGAGTGCGGCATATTATTCCGGGTCAAGGCAAACGGATCTCAAAATGAAAAAGAAGCAAATCATCGCAATGGGCGGGTTCGCCGCAGCGAGGAGCAGGGGCCCCGCTTGCGGGGATGCGACCGCGCAGGCGATCAAGGCGCCGCCCTCAGGAAACCTTAATTTAAGTGGATGTTGAAATGAAAGAGAAGCAAATCATCGCAATGGGCGGCGCCGCGCTGCCGCTCGAGCTCGACAACCTGCTGCTCATTGAATATTTCCTCGCGCAGACCGGCAAACGCAATCCGCGCGTCTGTTTTATCGGCGCCGCCCACGGTGACGCCGATGCCGGCCGCCTGCGCTTCTATGCAGGCTTCAGCCACTTTACTTGCCGCCCGACCCACCTGCCGCTGTTCGCGCGCACGCCGCGCGATCTCGCATCGTTCGTGCTCGAGCAGGATGCGATCTTCGTCGGCGGCGGCAACACGCGCAGCATGCTGGCCGTTTGGCGCGAATGGGCACTCGAACAACATCTGCGCGCGGCATGGGAAGCCGGCATCGTTCTAGGCGGGGCCAGCGCCGGCTCGATCTGCTGGTTCGACGCCGGCGTCACCGATTCGGTCGCCGGTCCGTTGACCGCGATGCCCTGCCTCGGTTTTCTGCCGGGCAGCAACTGCCCGCATTACGACAGCGAACCGTTGCGGCGCCCCAGCTACCGGCGGATGATCGCGCGCGGCACGATCGTTGCAGGAATCGCCGCCGATGACGGCGTGGCCCTGCATTTCGAGGGCACGCGTTTCAAACGCGCGGTTGCCAGTCTGCCGCGCGCACGCGCGTGGCGCGTCACGCGGACCGGTCACCGCGCCATTGAAACGCGGGTAGCCACGCGATACCTCGGCAAGCGCCGCCCGGGAACCTCTGAAGAACCGTAGCGAGCGGATCGAGACCCGAGGAGACGGGCAGCAGGCTGTTCAGAGGTTGCCTAGTCGAACATCTGCTGGATGACGTAGACCGCACCGGCGGCGACGATGGTACCGATAAAAAGCTGGCGCAGATTGTCCCTGGCCTGCTTGCTCAACTTGCGCGGACGCTTGTGTTTGTCATCCTCCGCGGGCCTGGTTTCATGGCGGTAGTCGAAGATCAGTATCAACGCGCCGATTGCCAAGGTGATATATACGCCGGTCATGTGCACCGCTCCCAAGCTGGATGTTGTCGATGCGGCCAATATTAGCGCGTAATCGCCACGCGTCAACCGGCGTCGCCCGCACGCATCGTTTAGAATAGCGCCTTCTCCGCACGCTCATTGCCATGTCACAACCCGCCAACAAAACCGCCGTGCCGCACGTCACGAACTTCATCCGCAACATTATTGAAGCGGACCTCGCCGGCGGCGCCTACGCCGCGCGCACCTGGGGCGGCAAACCCGGCGGCGCGGCCGCGCATGCCGGCGCAGCGATCGACCCGGCAAAAATCCGCACGCGTTTCCCGCCGGAACCCAACGGTTATCTGCATTTCGGCCACGCCAAGTCGATCTGCCTCAATTTCGGTCTCGCCCGCGATTTCAGCGGCGCCTGCCACATGCGTTTCGACGATACCAATCCGGAGAAGGAAGAACAGGAATACGTCGATTCCATCCTCGCCGCAGTCAAATGGCTGGGCTTCGACTGGCATAACTTTGGCGATGAGAACCTGTATTATGCCAGCGATTATTTCGGCTTCATGTATGAAGCTGCGGAATGCCTGATCAACGCCGGTCACGCCTATATCGACCAGCAAACCGCCGACGAAATGCGCGCCAATCGCGGCACGCTGAAGGAGCCCGGCAAAAACAGTCCGTGGCGCGACCGCCCGGCCGGCGAATCGCTCCGGCTCTTTCACGAGATGCGCGAAGGCAAACACGCCGACGGCACGCTGGTGCTGCGCGCAAAGATCGACATGGCCTCGCCCAACATCAATCTGCGCGATCCGGCGATCTATCGCATCCGCCGCGCCGAGCACCACCGCACCGGCAACACCTGGTGCATTTACCCGATGTACACCTACGCGCACCCCATTGAAGACGCGCTTGAACGCATCACCCATTCGATCTGCACACTCGAATTTGAAGACCAGCGCCCGTTTTACGACTGGCTGCTCGACAAGCTCGCTGAAGGCGGCCTGCTGGCACGACCGCTGCCGAAACAGATCGAATTCGCGCGCCTCAATCTCAGCTACGTTGTGCTCAGCAAACGCAAGCTGATCCAGCTCGTTGAAGAAAAACACGTCTCCGGCTGGGACGATCCGCGCATGCCGACGCTGGTCGCGGCGCGCCGCCGCGGCTATACGCCGGAAGGTTTCCGCACGTTTGCCGACCGCATCGGTGTCGCAAAATCGGATTCGTGGATCGACTATTCGATACTCGAAGACTGCATGCGCGAGCACCTCAACGAAATCGCGCCGCGCCGCATGGCGGTGCTCGACCCGCTCAAGCTCGTCATCGACAATTATCCCGAAGGCCGTGAAGAAGAAAGCATCGTCGCCAACCATCCGCAAAAACCGGACTGGGGCACCCGCAGTGTGCCGTTCTCACGCGAACTCTGGATCGAGCGCGAGGACTTCACCGAAACGCCGCCCAAGGGCTACTTCCGATTATTCCCCGGCAACAAGGTGCGGTTGCGTCATGGCTATGTGATCGAATGCACCGGCTACGACGCGGCGACAGACACGGTACATTGCACATACGACCCGGATACAAAATCCGGCACGCCCGGCGCCGACAAGGTGAAAGTCAAAGGCAACATTCACTGGCTGAGCGCGCGCCATGCCCATCCTGCCGAAGTGCGCCTCTACGACCGCCTGTTCAAGGTTGATAATCCGGGCGCGGGTGGTCGCGATTTTCTGCTCGACCTCAATCCGGATTCAGTGCGCAGCATCACCGCGCAACTCGAACCGGCACTGCAGGACGCGCAGCCGGAACAACGCTTTCAATTCGAGCGCCATGGCTACTTCGTCGCCGACCTCAACGATTCGAAGCCGGGCGCGCCGGTGTTCAATCGCGCGGTGACGCTGCGCGACACCTGGCAGAAAAAATAACACGGCGCCGTCGCGGTGCAATCCAACACGGAACAGACATGAACAGGAAAATCGCAGTCATCGGCGCCGGCGCCATCGGCAGCAGCGTAAGCGCGGATCTGACCCGGGCCGGCCTCGACGTTACCGTCATCGACCAGTGGCCGGCGCAGGTCGAGAAACTCAAGAGAGACGGCATCATCATCCGCATGCCGGATCAGGAAGTGCGCAGCCCGATCCGCGCGCTGCATCTGTGCGAGCTGTCGTCGGAGACGCCGGAATTCGATATCGTGCTGCTCGCGGTCAAATCCAACGACCACCGCTGGCTGACCGAGCTGATCAAACCTTATCTGAAGCCCGACGGCGTGCTGGTACCGGTGCAGAACGGTTTCAACGACGACTCGATCGCCTCCATCATCGGCCGCAACCGCGTGATCGGCTGCGCGCTTGAACTGTCGGCGGAAGTCTTCACGCCCGGCGAGGTCAAGCGCAACACCACGCATCAGACAACCTGGTTCGGCGTCGGCGAACTCGACGGTTTCTACACGCCGCGGTTGAAGGAAATCGAAGCCCTGCTCTCGCACGTCGGCCGCGTCGAAGCCACCGGCAATATCTACAGCACCAAGTGGACCAAACTCGTCGCCAACACCATGACGATGGGCCCGTTCGGCCTGCTCGGCCTCGGCAACAAGGATGCCGCCGCGCTGCCCGGCATGTTCGAACTGTCGATCGCGCTCGGCAAGGAATCGCTCGCCGTCGGCACCGCGCTCGGTTACCGCATGGAACCGATCTTCGGCCTGCGCGCCGACGACATGGTCGGCCCCGGCGAAGAAATCCTGATCAAGGCGATGAACACGCTGCTCGGCCACATCACGCAGGGCCGCACCGCGCCCATCCACGATCACATCAAGGGCCGCACCAGCGAAATGGAATTTATCCCGGGCGCGGTATCGAAACGCGGTCGCGAGCTCGGCATTGCGACGCCGTTCAACGATGCGGTCGTCGAGATCGACCGCATGATCAACAAGGGCCAGCTCAAGATGAGCCCCGACAACTTCAAGCTGCTGCAAGAGAAGGTCGGGATAAAACCGAAGGTCTAGCGATTGACGATGTCCCGCTCACAGTTGAAGGTTTGAGCGGGTGGCAGAAATAATTATGCGGCTTTTTTGAGATGAAGGATAGCAGGCCGAAGTACGTGGATGAGCGCAGGGATGTTTTTGTGCCCTCTGAGTCTGCGAAACGCCTTCTCTGCTTCCAGGAAACCTGCCGCCGCCCAGCGCATGGCCATGTTCACATCGCGATAGTTCGTGACCCGTCTGCCGACCCGTCGTACCACGGAGTTCGGAGACTCGATCACGTTGGTGGTGGCCAGGCAGCGCGCCAGTTCCCCAGTGACACCAAGCCGGTTGATCGTGAACAGTTCCTCCAATCCCTCAAGCAGGCTGGCGGCGGCGTCCGGATGCTGGGCCTTGAGGTGCTTGGCATGCACTTTGAGTTTCTGAATGCCGGCATCGGCGTCGCCTTTGAGCGCCTGCGCCATTACCCAGCGGGTTTGCGCCGCTTTGGACTTGGGAAGACGCTCGGCAACATTGCGAATCTTGTGAATCCGGCAGCGCTGCACGCGAGCGGCATCCCCGCACATCTGGTCAATGGCCGAGCGCAGCGCTTTCGATCCATCAATCACCCACAGTCGGGGAATGTTCATGTCCACGCCGCGCTCAGTCAGGGAAGTGAGAAGGTCTTTAACCACACGGGCGTTCTCGCTGGAACCCGAAACCAAACCCAGCACGTGTTTCGCACCGGTTGCATCAACGCCGATGGCAGCGATCAGGTGATGCCGGGCAACGATGATGCCGTCCACGTAGATCGCCACCAGATCAGTATTGGTGAAATCACGAGCCATCATCTTGGCCAGCGCTTGAGCGCTATCCTTGATGAAATGACGCGATACCGCGCTTCTGGAGATGCCCATCTCGTCGGCGCACTGGTACATCACCCGCGTGTACTTGCGGGTGCTCACGTTGCACGTGAGCACGTCAGCGATCCGACGCGAGAGATCTTCGTCACGTGCCAGCGCCGCATAGCCGGGCAAGACTACTTCGCCTGCGCGGTCGCGCAGCCGCGGGCGGTTGACCCTGAGCTTGGAGGTTCCCAAGTTGACCACACCGGCTTGCTTGCCGTGCCAGCGCACCTCACCGCCCGCGCGCCCAGGGTGCTTCGGGCCGGCCACCGATTCAGCGGCCATCATCAGCAATTGTTCGACGAACTGCCGCGACAACTTGCCCAGCAGATCCTCGATGGAAAACTGCGCTTGCCCGATCATCGACATCAGCGGCAAGGCCGCTTGCGGGTTGGCCATCAGCAGGGGCAGCGCTTCCAGCGTTGCCGAGTTCTTGTTAACAAATTGCGACTTGCGAGTAAACTTCTTCATGGTGGTTGAGCTTTCTTGGTTTCAGGTTGAGGATGTCGAGAACCCGCATTCTGGGCCCACGACTGCTTCAACCACCAACTCAACCTTCAACTACGGACGGGACATCCTCTAGCGATTGACGGTCGCCGCGTAAGCACGAGCGTAGTGCTTAAGGTTTAGTTGCGGCGGCTTTTCGGCAACAAGTTGTTTGGCCGATTGCGTTGCCGCGTCTGCTCGATTAATGTTTTCGCGAACCCCACCGGAGGTGAGCGATGACATTTGATTTTTCGACGGCGTATGAGCCGCGGCGCGTCCCCGTTCGGCCGCTCACATAAGCCATGCCACGCCGCCCCCGCCTGAGCCTGCCCGGGATTGCGCAGCACGTCGTGCAACGCGGCAATAACCGCCAGACCACCTTTGCGGCTGATGACGACTATGCGTTCTATCGCGAATGCCTGATGGACGCGGCAAACAAATACGGCTGTGACGTGCATGCCTACGTGTTGATGACTAACCACGTTCACCTGCTTGTCACGCCAGCCAGGCCCGACGCCGTGTCGCGCATGATGCAATCGATCGGGAGCCGGTTCGGACGGTAAGAAAACCGTGGTCTGTCCCCTTGAGTTGAACCTAACGGGTTCCGTTTCTGTTTCGAACTAAGCTGCCAGGAACGTTCAGCAGCAGCTTGAGTCGGGGTTACGTATCTGCCACACATGGTGTGAGACTGTTTACTACCACCCAAATAACAATGCTAATTTTTAGCTTTCGCAGGTGCGTATTCGAGGAGCTCCATAACAAACTTGTCCCGGACTCGACCATTGGCCATGGTCTGAATATCCATACGAACAAAGCGATTTACCTCTTTGCTGTACCAAGCCGTTGTCACAAACTTCGTAACTACACCGTCACTTCCTGCGCTGCGTGATTCAGTGTCAGTCTCAACCTTCAGGGTATCGTAACTTCCGGCGGGAACGACCACCTTTTCATTTCCAATAACTTTACCGTCTGTGAAATACGAATATGTAGTGCCACTCGTGAACACTGTTTTTTGAGCCTGCTGTTTCCATGTTGACCCAACGTTCAAGGGGAATTTGAAGTCAGATCTATTTGGCTCGTATTTACTTACACCGTCATCTACCGTGTTCCATTGTCGGTCAAAGATCATTTGGCCTTTGTTTGGGCGGCCCTTAAATTCCAACCTAGTAGAAATTTCGGAATCAGTTACTTCGAAAACACGAAAGGTGGTTTCCCCCTTCACTTCGTTTGTAAAGCCGTCTAACGAACGATATCTCCAGATATCACCAACGTGTACGTCCGGCTTGTCCACAGAGTCTGCCGCGTATGACAAGGTGAGACACGATAGAGCAAGAAAAATTACGAATAATGCTTTTCGAAGCATAACCTCACTCCAGATTCAAAGGCGAAGAATCAACATTTAGCCGATCTCGTGCCTCAAGTTCTGATGACGTGGAATCCTGTTGAGCAGGAGCGGTGCCATTTTTCATACGGACAGCGAGACCCAATGGGGTTGGTTGTGCCGGATTCTCAAGTAATACTGACCTTTCGTCCTTCCGGACCTTTGCGTCAGTGTTAACGAGAGAGTGCTGCCCGTCTAAGGTCGCAGTACATCCAGCACTCAATATGACTAATACAACCGTCAGGCAACGGAGCCCCATGGATCCCATTTTGCTCTAGCGTAGACTGTATTCAAGAAGCTCTTGAATGTCTTTGCTCCTGACACGACCATCCCTGCTAAAGGTGTTTTCAGTCTTAACATCACGCCTAACAGATGGAACGTACCAATGTGTTTCAACTGTTTTCCCGATATTGGCGTCTTCGTCAGTCCCTGATGCATCCACGGTCAACTCGATCTTATATGCATCAAATGTACCGGCAGGAACTGTTACTTTCTCAAAGGCAACGACTTTGCCTTTGAGGAAAAACTTTCCATGCTTGCCATTCGAAAAAAGCATCTTGTCTGCCGTCCCATCCCACGTTTTTCCTGCCTGAAGCGGAAACGAAAACTGCTTCAAGTTGGGATCGTATTTTGCGGAGACAACATCGACAGGGTTCCATTCCCTGCTATACGTGGCAACGGCGTTACCTGTACGACCTTTCGTACGGATTCGAGTGCGAATTTCAGTGTCGGATACTTCGACAACATCCTCGATAGTTGTGAAGTCCTTTTCGTTTGCCAAGCCGTTTGTATGTTGCCAAGACCAGCGATCACCCACTCGCACATCGGGCCTGTCAGCGTTTTGAGCCAACGCACTGCCAGCAAAGAAGGCGAGGGCGAGCAGCGGAACTCGAATGAAATGTGACATTGTTATATCCTTCCCTTTGTAAGGTTGTTTTTTGTAAATCTTAGCACCGCGTTGTCATGGCGCAAAGTCAACGAAGTTCGGTGCTGACAGTATTGCTTTTCTCGAAGTGATTTATCTTTTGCACACCTGATCTACTACTTCTTGCGCCTTCTTAATCTCAGCTACGCGCTGCTCTTCAGTTAGCATCCTGCGATTGCCTGTAAACGGATCAATCACGCCAACCTGTAAGTGACTTTTTAGATCTAAAAGATGCCCGCGAGCATTGGAGCATTCCTTTAAAGCGGTTACATAGTCTTCTTTGGCTTTGGCCTCGGCCTCCTGCTTCTCAATTTGCCGTTTGCGAAATGCAGCATCTTGCTCTTTGTAAGACGGCTGAGCTTGTCCACCACCTTCAGGCAAAGCACTGGTGCCTCCGTTCGATAAAGCCCGTTGTTTAACCGTGCCTGAAGGACATTCGCTCGCAAATGTCTTTTTCCCGTTGGCGTCAGTGCATTCGATTACCTGTGCCGAGGAATAGGTCGTCCACATAGTTACAGCACACCAGGACACTACGGTGAGCAGTCTGCAGCGTTTGTTCATTTCTCCCCCTAGTAAAACACGCGAACACCAATCGCATACAAAGCCGCCACGAAGCCACCAGAAATGATGACGAACCATATGATCTTTACTTCCGCCCATTCGCCCTCCCAGTAACGTCCCCTTAGCAAATTGATCCAATCCCGATAGGCCGCATCCTCAAGATCGGTGGCAAAGTCTTCCGCGTCTCCAAAGAACCACCTCCAATAACCCCAGATCACGGGAATGGCTAGGCAGATGGCTGCTCCAAGAATCCATGGGTGGTCAACAAAGGTGAGTAGATCGGACATGGCCAATTAAGCAATTAATGGCTACCAATTCTAGAAGTGGCTCCGGAAATTTGAACAACGCTATAAGTGGAAACTCCGGTCACAATGCTGGTCCGAAGACGGACTGGCGAAAAGGAGTTTTCGATGGTCAAGAAATCAGCACGACGCACCCGCCGTACACATACCCCGGCAT
>CAISYC010000034.1 GCA_903889565.1 uncultured beta proteobacterium | reverse complement strand
GAACGATTGTTTCGCCGACTCAAAGGCTTTCGTCGCATCTTCTCGCGATTCGAGAAACTCGACATAATGTTCTTGGCTTTTATCCATTTCGCCCTGATCGTTGAAAGCCTTCGCTATCCACTTGTGTGAACACGCCCTAGATAGTCAGGCCGCCGCTGACTTCGATTACCGCGCCGTTGATATAGCTGGCTTCGTCAGAGGCCAGCCAGGCAAACGTGTTGGCGACCTCTTCCGGACGGCCAAGGCGCCCCATCGGTACTTTTTCTTCTAGCGCACGCAGCACACGCTCCGGCATCGAGCCGAGTATGCTGGTGGCGATAAAGCCCGGGCAAACCGCATTCGAACGGATGCCCTTGCGACCTAGTTCGCGCGCCCAGGTTTTCATCATACCGATGACAGCGAACTTGCTCGCTGCGTAATTGGTCTGGCCGAAATTGCCGTAAAGACCGACGATCGAGGATGCATTCAGAATCACGCCGGACTGCTGTGCAAGCATGGTATTGACCACCGCTTTGGTGCAGTTGTAGACGCCTTTGAGATTGATTTCTATGACGCGGTCGAACTGTTCTTCCGTCATGTTTTTCAGCTGTGCATCGGCGACGATACCGGCGTTGTTCACCAGAACATCGACGCGCCCCCATTTGGTGACCGTCGCGGCAACCATGGCCTCCAACGACTCCAGTTTGCGCACATCGGCGACATACCCCATCGCGTCGCCGGGCGTGTCCTTGCACAACTTGACGGTTTCCTCGATCCATTCCGGACTGAGATCGCAGACCACGACTTTGGCGCCTTCGGAGGCGAATTTGACCGATGTTGCCTGGCCGATACCGCGTGCGGCGCCGGTAATAATTGCAACTTTGTCCTTCAGCCTCATCGTCTCGCCTCGCCTTGATAATTAAGACTTTTGCGTCACGCTGCAACGCACCATTAATTTCATTTTAGTGCACCGCACAATGAATAAGCAACCTCAGAATAGGGAAATTGTTGCGGCATCGCAATATGCCGCGCAATTTTGATCGATTGGGCTGGACAGCGGTGGCAAAAGCACAGCACAAACTGCCGGCTTATTCGTGGATATGAACCCGATCGCCGGCACGAACCTGCTCGAAAATCTCCAGCAAGTCGTTGTTATGCATCCGGATACAGCCGATCGACCCGGGTATGCCCAGTTCGACACTATCGGGCGTGCCGTGGATGTAGATGTAGCGGCGCATGGTATCAACGTCACCCAGTCGATTAAACCCGGGCTCACAACCCGAAAGCCACAGTATTCGCGTCAATATCCCGTCGCGATCCGGAAATTGCACGCCGAGTGCAGGGGTGTAGATTTCTCCGGTCGGGCGGCGCCCGACAAAGACGGCATTGACCGGTTGTCCGGCGCCGATCTTGGCTCGAATGATGTGACGCCCCCGCGGCGTGCAAAGACTGCCGTTGCGTTCACCCGCCCCCTTGCGCGCGCTGGAGATGCCGTAACGCTTGATGGCGGCGCCGTCGTCCCCGAACAGCACGGCTGACTGGATTTGCAGATCGATATCGATGCTGGCCATCAGTTCGCCGCGCGCCGTCTTTCGCTGAAAAAACTGCTCAACCTGGCGCCGCAGGCGTCTGCGAGCACACCGCCCACCACCACCGCATGGTGATTAAGCAACGAATCGAATAAATTGACCACGCTGCCGCAGGCGCCTGTTTTCGGGTCGGCCGCGCCGAACACCACCCGTGCGATCCGCGCATGCATGATGGCGCCCGCGCACATCGCGCAGGGTTCAAGCGTGACGAACAACTCGGCACCGGTGAGCCGGTAATTGCCCTCGCGCGCCGCGGCGTCGCGCAGCGCAATGACCTCGGCGTGCGCGGTCGGATCGTGCCGGCCGATGGGCTGGTTGCAACCGCGACCAATCACCATCCCGTCCTTGACCAACAGCGCGCCTACCGGCACTTCACCAAGCGCAGCAGCCTCGTCTGCAAGCGCCAGCGCTTCGTTCATGAAATCGATATCGCTTTTTGCCATGCCTAGCGTTTGCCTGCCAAATTGCTTTCGTAGACCTCGGGCTTGAACCCGACGAGCAGAATCTCTTCGGATTCGAGTACCGGCCGTTTGATCATCGATGGCTGCGCCTGCATCAGTGCGATCGCGCCCGCGGCGTCGGCGACTTTCTTGTCCCGTTCAGAGAGTTTGCGAAAGGTGGTGCCGGCGCGGTTCAAAAGCGTTTCCCAGCCGGCCTTCCGGCACCATTGCTGCAACTTGGCAGGCTGGATGCCGGCCGATTTGAAATCGTGAAATTCATAAGCGATGCCGTGGCCGTCAAGCCAAAGGCGCGCCTTTTTTACCGTATCGCAATTCTTGATACCGTATACGATGATTGCCAAGCTCCGCTCCGCCTTGAAACCGTTTTACCGGTCAGAACGCGATTTTACGCGGACTGGCCCCGATGCAGCACCAACGCGCAACCATTCAATCAGGACCAGTGCGCGGCGAATACCACGCCGAAATCTTCACGCTCATCTGGCGACATGGCGCACCGGCGCCGCAAGCCATGGGCGCCGGTCCAGGTCGCCAGCCACAGTCCGGCAAAAGACAGCGCAAAAACAGCAAGCGGATAGTTCGGGAGGTAATGCATGAATCTACGCTCCAATCACGGATTTACCCTGCTATTGCAAGTCTCATTGGCACCCGCTCCAGGCCAACCGTCTGCCGCTTTCATCGCTTGCTTGCAATGCTGCGCACTTTTTGGGCACAGCTCTTGCTTTTTCCAATGCTAACAAGTCTTACGCCGCCGAAACCCGCACAATTTTCGTGCGCCGCCACTGTTCGCAGGTGATGCACGCACCGAGAGATGGCAACCAACGAATCCGATTTTCACGACGAGCGCATCGGCCAGTTCACTGCCGATGATCTGGCCATCGACATTCTGGGTCGCTGCCTGCTGCCGTCCCCCGTTGCCAGCCACCTCGGCGAGCGCGGGGTTCACTTTGTCGGCGCCGCCGACAAAGTGCTACTTGACGACTCGCTTTCGGGTCTGCGCGCCGCCACCGGCGACGTTGAAAAACGGCCGGCCTTCGAACTGGCGGGGCCACGCGACAAGATTTTCTTCGATCCGCGCACGGTGCGCTGCGGCGTCGTCACCTGCGGCGGACTGGCGCCGGGCCTCAACAACGTCGTGCGCGGCATCGTGCTCGAACTGTGGAGCGGCTATGGCGTCAGGCAGATTTTCGGCTTTCGTTACGGTTACGAAGGCATGATCGCGCGTTTCGGCCACCTGCCAATGGCACTCACGCCCGAATCGGTCGCACATATACACCACGAAGGCGGCACGGTGCTCGGAACCTCGCGCGGTTCGCAGGATCCGGCGGAATTGGTGGACAACCTCGAAGCCAACGGCATCGGTATCCTGTTTGTGATCGGCGGCGACGGCAGCATGAACGGCGCGCTGCGGGTGTGCGCCGAAATCGCGCGCCGGGGGCTCCGCATCGGCGTGGTCGGTGTGCCAAAAACGATCGACAACGACGTGCCGTTCATCGATCGCAGTTTCGGTTTTGTGAGCGCCTATTCCGCTGCGGTCGATGTGATCCGCGCAGCCCGCATTGAAGCGATGGCGGCGCGCGACGGTATCGGCCTCGTCAAGCTGATGGGCCGCCACTCCGGATTCGTCGCCTGCCAGGCGGCGCTTGCCTCGACCGAAGCAGATCTCGTGCTGATCCCGGAAATCAAGATCACGCTCGGGGGCCAGAATGGCGTCTATGCCTGTGTCGAGCGCGTGCTCGCCCGCAAGGGCCATGCCGTCATCGTAGTCGCCGAAGGCGCGGCACAGGACCTGATGGCCGACCAGTTGCTTGACGAAACGAAAGATAAAAGCGGCAATGCGCGGCTCAAGGATGTCGGCGTGTTCATGCGTGATCGCATCGTCGCGCATTTTCGTGCGCTCAATCGAGAAACTACCGTGAAATATATCGATCCCAGTTACGCCATTCGCAGCGTCCCGGCCTGTCCATCCGACAGCGTGTATTGCTGGAACATGGCGCGCAATGCCGTGCACGCAGCCATGGCCGGTAACACCGGCATGCTGATCGGCCGCTGGCATGGCCGCTTCGTGCATGTGCCGATGGCATTGACGGTGCGGCAAAGCCGCCGCGTCGATACCGATGGCGATTTGTGGATGTCGGTGATCGAAGCGACCGGCCAGCCGCGGGCGTTCGCTTGAACTGCAGATTCAAGCCCCGCGCTTGCAGCGCCACCCGAAGCGTCTACTCAATTCAGAACGAGCTTGCGCCCGAACGGCTCTACCGCTCTGTCACAGCCTTCGGGCACGGCCCAGATCACCGGCCAGCGCGGCCTGAAACGCGCCGGCCCCTCAAGGTCGGTCAGCACCACCGCGATATCAGGACGATGGCTGTCGGCTTCTTCGAGCAAGAGTGCGAAATCAGTGCCGCCGCCGCCGCTGAACTCAATCGCGCGCAAATCCGAACACCCCGGTTCGAAATGTTCGACCCGCCGCACTTGATCATCGCCAATAATTAACACCAGCGAAGATTCCAGACGGCGCGTGATCGCCTCGATCTCCGTGGCGAATCGCCACAACAGCTCGTCGGCAATCGAACCCGAGACATCAACAATCACGGCAAGCCGCGGCACCCGCCTTGCGGTGCTGAAACCGGGCTCCCATGGACGTCGCCGGTGCGGGCCGCCGCGCCCCTGGCTGGCCAGATAGGAGCGCGACGGGCGCGACCACGAGACATCGGGTTTTGGCGTGAGACTGTGCGCCAATCGCGTGCGCAGAATCTGTTCCCAGGGCGTACGAATTTTCGGCAAATCCGCGATCAGGGCGCGCAGCATCGAATGCTCGCCATCGCCGGCATGCCCACGCAACAAACGCTCGCTCCACGCCCGCGCCTGTTCCGCTTCGGCTTCCGGCACTCCTTGCGTGTCGGGGCCGGGCAGAATATAGGCGCAGTGGCGATCGCCCAGCGCGCGCGCGGCCGCCGCGCGCGGCCCGTCGAAACGAGCACCAGCCTTGAACTGGCTATCCGCTGGCGACGCGGCCGCCGATTTGCTGGCGCCACCGCCGCGCGCATCGGCACGGCTGCCCGATTGCCCCCGTTCCGAGCGACGACCGCCCGTTGCCGGCAATTGACGATCATCAATCTCGCGATACAGCCGCTCAACATCCCACTCCAACAGTGATTTCGCGACGTCCTCGTTGATGCCAAGCGCGCGATCGAGCAAGCGATCGAGATAAACCGCGGATGCCGGCAGTTGCAACCAGTCGAGATGCCCGAGCGTGCTGTTGACGATGGCGTCCGCGCAGATATTGAAGAGTGTCAGATCGACGTCACCCAGCAGATGCTGCAGATCGAGATAACGCTGCGGGTGGCGCAGCGCGATATGCAGCACTTCATGCGCCACCAACCCGGCCTGCTCCGGCAGTGACAGATCCTCGAATGCGATCCCGTACAAAATCGCATTGCCATCAGTTACCACCGGCAGCGAATCAACATCCGCAGGCAATTCGCAGTGTCGCACCCACAACGCAAGTCCGCCGGTGGATGGCGCAATTTCGACCATGCGTTGAATTGCGCGCGTGCCGCGATGGCGATGGCTATCTGCCGGATCAGTCATGCTGGGCTTCGCGACGCCGGCCGTCGGTGTAGCGTCGATAGGAAGGACTGTCGAGAATGGTCGCTTCAAGGCCGCTTTCCAGCGCTTTCTGCATCAGCAGTTCCATCGCCAGCGTCTGCGCTTCGCGCACCGGCAGCGACACGTCGGCGCGGATATCCGGCAGTTGTTCGACGATTTCCAGTGCGCGCGCCAGCGCCGCGTCGTGGCTGCTGGCAGCAAGCAGTCCGTAGATCAGGCCGTACAAACCGTCGAGTGTTTTCGGCAACAGCGCAACGGTGTCGGCGCCGGCTTTGCTGGCCAATAGTCTGACCACATCCACACTGGCCTGGATTTCACGCAATACGCCGAAGAATTCGGCGGCATTGGCCGCACCGATTCGCCCCTGCACGAAGACACGCTTGGCCTGTTCGCTGAGTCCTGATTTGAGCACGTTTGAAATATCCTCCCACCCGCGCGGACTGGCACCGATCAAGTAATCGTTGGCAAGCTGCGCCTGTGTGTCATCGAGCTTGTCCGGCCGGACTTTAAGATAAGCCATCACCTCTGGAGCGAAACCGTTGGCGACCGCGTGCGCCAGAAAAGCGTCGATCACGGTCTGCACGTTGAAGTGAAACATCCGGTCGGCGAGTGCGGTCCCCATGTCATGACTCACTGCGCCATGAAAACCGGCATTGCCGGCGGCAATCACCTGCCAACCGTCGGGCATGCAATAATTGCCGACGCGCCGGTCGAGAATCAGCGAGTAAGCCGAGATCTGCAAGCGCTGGTCAGCGGCTGTCAGTTCGTCGAGAAAAAGAATGCCTTCAGGCTGTTCCTGTGTCGGCAGAAACTCTGGCGGAAACCAGACTGTCTTGCCGTGCGTATCGTCGGCAAAAATGGCGCCGCGGATATCGACCGGCTCGATCGTCGTCAAGCGCAAGTCCACGAGCGGCACTCGAAAATGCTCCGCGACCTGCCGCACGATCGATGATTTGCCGACGCCGCGCGTGCCCCACAGCATCGACGCGCGCCGGCGCAGCAGTACATCGGCGTATTGCTCGATCAGCGCCGCCTTCGCCGCAGCGATCGATACCGGCGGAATATTCATCGGATTGCCGATCATCGAATATCCTTATGGCACTGAATTCGAGCCAAACCGAATTCAATTTTCATTGCAGCGTAGCTTGCTCCAAGCTGTATTCCTTGCGGTTGTGCGCGGACTCCGTTTTCGATCTGCGCCAGGCGGCGGCAGAGGAAGCACGCGGCAACGGCGGAATCTCAAAGCGAGGCAATTCCTGCAGGCAGAATGCAATCGCCAGCAGCAACGGCGGCGAGTTGAAAATCAGCATGCGGACCGCCGATTCCTGCGCCAGTTCAATGTAGGGAACAGCCAGCGCGCCGGCAAAGAGCAGCAAAAAGCTCAGCAGCGGAATCCCGCGACGAAATACCACACCCCACCGCGCCGCGCGCAGGCGCTGATGAAAACGCAACGGCGGCTCGGCCATCGTTCGGGCGAGATGCCTCGCCCCCGTCTCAAGCTGCACCGCGGCCCGTTGGCTGCGCGTAAATTCGTTGCCACGCAGGCGCAGCCGGCTGTTCCAGCCGTCCTGATCGCGGCGCAGCGGCGCCCAATCCCAACCCAGCACGGCAAGCAGATCCTCCGGCACCTTGATATCGTCGTCTGCCGCGACCACGAGTTTAATATCGGCCGGGTAACCTTTCACTGCAGACGGTGTCAGCACAAGGGTGAAGCCGCCGGCCTGCGCCACGCCAACACCAAGCAACAAGCGAACGGCACGGGAAGCCGCAGCATCCTGCGTAGATGCTGCGAGCGGCTCCATTCGATAGCTCAGCGCAATCAGGTAGCCCTCGCTCGACTTGAACTGGCGCGAGGGCGCGACGGTTTCGATGCGCGCCAGCAATTCCCCCGGTTGCGCGCCCTCGGTGTATAAGGTCGCCGCCAATCCGTCGGGTAATTGCAACGTTCGCGTCAGGCGATAAAAGCCGGCGTAGGGATTCTCCAACTGAAGACTTTCTTGCAACCCGGCCAATTCTGCGGCCAAATCCGCGTGCGCTAACGGCTTAAATTGCAGACGCCGCTCGACCCGGTTGCTGGCGGATAAATCGGGGCGCCGGCCGTGACGGGTAAACGGCTCGACCAGGCCCAGAATCTCGTGATGGGTTAAGGGGGGTAATGTCGCCACGACATTAGTGTATCAATGGTCGCACCGAATTGCGTAATCCAGGAAAACCGGCTGCATGGCAGTGGCCGGCCGCGTGGCAGAAACATTCCTGGCGCCGGGGACCCGCGGGGGTTAGAGCAATACCCGCTCGATGCCGCCGCTGTTGGCGGCGCTGACGTATTTTTCCATCCAATCCGCACCAAGCATGCGCTTGGCCATCTCGACAACGATGTAGTCGGCGGTGGTGCCGGCATCGTTGTCGTAACGTGACAAACCCTGCAGGCAGCTCGGGCACGAAGTAAGGATTTTGACCTCGCCTGAAAAGTTACCCGTGCGCAGTTTGTCCGCTCCCCTTTTCATTTCCTCTTCCTTGCGGAAACGCACTTGCGTCGCGATGTCGGGACGGCTTGCCGCGAAGGTGCCGGACTCCCCGCAGCAGCGGTCATTGAGCGACACCGTCTGCCCCATGAGCTGATTCACGACCTTGATCGGACTGTGTGTCTTCATCGGCGTGTGGCAGGGATCGTGATACATGTAGCGCACGCCATCGACACCTTCGAGCTTGAGGCCCTTTTCCATCAGATACTCGTGAATGTCGAGCAAACGGCATCCGGGAAATATCTTGTCGAACTCATAGCTCTGCAACTGGTCCATGCAAGTGCCGCAGGAGACGACCACGGTCTTGATATCCAGATAGTTGAGCGTATTGGCAACGCGGTGGAACAGCACGCGATTGGCAGTGGTGATGGCTTGCCCTTTTTCTTCGTCGCCGCTCGAAGTCTGCGGATAGCCGCAGCATAGGTACCCCGGCGGCAGCACCGTGGTCGCCCCGACCTCGTAGAGCATTGCCTGTGTCGCCAGCCCGACCTGGGAAAACAGGCGCTCCGAGCCGCAACCCGGGAAATAAAACACCGCATCCGAATCTTCCGCGCCGCATTGCGGATTGCGGATGACCGGTATGGTCTTGTCGTCCTCGACATCGAGCAGGGCGCGCGCGGTTCGCGACGGCACATTGCGCGGCATCGGCTTGTTAATGAAGTGAATCACCTGCGCCTTGATCGGCGCCCCGCCCAGCGTCGCCGCAGGACGCGTGGTCGAACCCTGAATCACGCCGAGCGCGCGACCGATGCCATGCGCGAAGCGCTGCAACCTGCCGCCAAGCTGGATCAGGCCGCCGCGGATCAGCTTGATGGTCGCCGGATCCGTAGCGTTGAGAAAAGCCATCGCTGCCGCAGTGCCCGGATTGAACTTCTTCTTGCCCTGCACCCGCAGAAAGTTGCGCATTGCGATCGAGACATTGCCGAAATCGATATCGACCGGGCAGGGATTAAGGCATTTGTGGCATACCGTGCAGTGATCGGCGACGTCTGAAAATTCGTCGAAGTGCTGGATGCTGATACCGCGCCGGGTCTGCTCCTCGTAGAGAAAGGCCTCGATCAAGAGCCCGGTGCCGAGAATCTTGTTGCGCGGACTGTAGTGCAGGTTGGCGCGCGGCACATGGGTCGAGCACACCGGTTTGCACTTGCCGCAGCGCAGGCAATCCTTGATCGATGCCGAGATGCTGCCGATCGCCGACTGCTCCATGATCAGCGATTCGACGCCAAGCAGGGCGAACGAAGGCGTATAAGCGTTGGTCAGATCAGCGTGACGTTCAGCGTGCTTGTCTAAAGAACGCAGCAGCTTGCCTTTGTTGAATCGTCCCTGCGGATCGACCCGTTGCTTGTATTCACTGAAAGGCTGCAATTCCTCGTCGCTCAGAAATTCGAGCTTGGTGATGCCGATACCGTGCTCGCCCGAGATCACGCCGCCCAGGGAACGCACCAGCGCCATGATGCGCGCCACCGCCGCGGTGGCGGTCTGCAGCATGGCGTAATTGTCCGAGTTGACGGGGATGTTGGTATGCACATTGCCGTCGCCGGCATGCATGTGCAAGGCGACGAAGACGCGGCCGCGCAGCACCTCCTTCTGCACCGCCTCCATGCGGCCGTAGATCGGCCGATAAACACTGCCCTCGAAAATCGCCTCCAGCGGTTCCTTCAGTTCGCGTTTCCACGACACGCGCACCGAATAATCCTGCAGGCGATGAAACAGCGTCGGGTTGGCCGCGTTGTTGCTGAGCGTGCCGGCATTGACGCCGAATTCGGCGAAGCAGGCTTCAGCTTTTGCCAACGGCAGGTCGAGGTTGTCGAGGAGCCACTGCCAGCGCGCGCGGACGACCGTAACCAGTTCCAGCGCGCGGTCGCGAACGTCGCCAAGCAACTCATCCTTGTCGAGCCCGGTATCGCCCACCGCAACCGGCAGATCGCCGCGAAAGAACCCAGTTAACGCATCGCACAGCGCGAGTTTGTTACGGATCGACAGTTCAATGTTGATGCGCTCAATGCCGTCACAATAATCACCCATGCGCGGCAGCGGGATCACCACATCCTCGTTGATCTTGAAGGCGTTGGTGTGCCGGGAGATCGCCGCGGTGCGCGCGCGATCAAGCCAGAATTTCTTGCGCGTCTCGGCCGATACCGCGATGAAGCCTTCGCCGCCGCGCGCATTGGCGATGCGCACCACTTCGGAAGCCGCCGCCATCACCGCCGCCTCGTCCTCGCCAACAATATCGCCGACCAGCACCATCTTGGGCCGCCCGTGACGCTTGGCCTTCGTCGCATAGCCGACCGCCTTGACGTAGCGCTCGTCGAGATGTTCAAGTCCGGCCAGAATGGCGCCGCGCGGCCGTTGCTTCAGATATTCAGTGATCTCGACAATCGAGGGCACCGCTTCGCGCACCTGGCCGAAAAACTCCAGGCAAACGCTACGCGTCACCGGAGGCATCTTGTGCAGTATCCACACCGCCGAGGTGATGATGCCGTCGGTGCCCTCCTTCTGCACCCCGGGCAGGCCGCCCAAAAACTTGTCGGTCACATCCTTGCCGAGACCGATGCAACGAAATTGCGCGCCGGGAATCTGCAATTCTTCTTCGCCCAGTTTATCGCCGCGATCATTGGTCCGCGTCAGGCGGAAGGTCGCCACATCCTGATCGTGTATCTTGCCGAGATTGTGGTTGAGGCGTTCCACCAGCAGCCAATTGCCGTCAGGCGCCACCATCTTCCATGAGGCAAGATTGTCGAGCGCCGTGCCCCACAGCACGGCCTTCTTGCCGCCCGCGTTCATCGCCACATTGCCGCCGATGCAGGAAGCGTCGGCCGAAGTAGGGTCGCAGGCAAAAACCAAACCGGCGGCTTCTGCGACTTCCATCGCGCGCCTGGTCACCACCCCCGCGCCGGTACGCACCGTCGCATAGGTCCAACTCAAACCCGGCAGCACGGTCTGTTCAACCGGCCCCATATCGATCAGCTTTTCGGTGTTGATCACCGCCGACAGCGGCGTCAGCGGCACCGCGCCGCCGGTGTAACCAGTGCCGCCGCCGCGTGGAATGATGGTCAGCCCGAGCTCGATGCAGCCGCGCACGAGCGGCGCGATTTCCTCTTCGCTGTCCGGGCACAGCACGACGAACGGATATTCGACCCGCCAGTCGGTGGCATCGGTCACATGCGAGACGCGCGACAGCCCGTCGAAGCAAATATTGTCGCGACGCGTGTGCCTTGCGAGCAGGCGCATCGCCTTCTTGCGCAGGGCTGCGCTATCGACGAAATGCTGTTCGAACGCTGCGACTGCGGCGGTAGCCGCTTCAAGCAGCTGCCCCACGCGCTCATTGCTGCCGCGGCGCTTGTCAATCTCGCGCAGGCGATGGCGCATGGCTTCGATCAGCGCGGCGCGGCGCTGCGGGTTGGCATGCAAGTCGTCCTCGAGATAGGGATTGCGCTGTACCACCCAGATATCACCCAGCACCTCGTACAACATCCGCGCCGAACGCCCGGTGACGCGCTCTGCGCGCAGCGATTCCAGCACCCGCCAGGCTTCCGCGCCGAGCAGGCGTATGACGATCTCGCGATCGGAAAACGAGGTGTAGTTATAGGGGATTTCGCGCAGGCGGACGGTCATGGCAGCAAGTTCGGCCGTATCTAAAGTCCAGATTGTAGGGTATTGCGATGCGACACGGCAGCAGGCACGACCGTGTTAGCGAACGAGAATCGAAAGATAAAAAGATAGACCGGACGAGACCGCCAGAGTTCGGCGGAGCCGGTGATTCCTACTCCCACTCGATCGTCGCCGGCGGCTTGCCCGAAATATCGTAGACCACCCGATTCAGGCCGCGCACTTCATTGATGATACGGCCCGACACCTTCGACAGGAGGCTGTAGGGCAACTCGGCCCAATGCGCGGTCATGAAATCCGTGGTCTGCACGGCGCGCAAAGCGACGACGAATTCATAGGTGCGGCCGTCGCCCATCACGCCGACCGAGCGCACCGGCAAAAAGACGGCGAACGCCTGCGCCGTCTTGTCGTACCAGCCTGATTCGCGCAATTCCTCGATAAAAATCGCGTCCGCGCGGCGCAACAGGTCCGCGTATTCGGCCTTGACCTCGCCCAGAATGCGCACGCCAAGACCCGGCCCCGGAAACGGGTGACGAAACACCATGTCGCGCGGCAGCCCGAGTGCGAGGCCAAGTTCGCGCACCTCGTCTTTGAACAATTCGCGCAGCGGCTCCAGCAGCTTTAGATGCAGCGTCTCGGGCAACCCGCCGACATTGTGATGCGACTTGATGGTGTGCGCCTTCTTGGTCTTGGCGCCGGCCGATTCGATGACATCCGGGTAGATGGTGCCCTGCGCCAGCCATTTGACGTTCTGAAGCTTGGCCGATTCGCGCTGAAAAACTTCGACGAATACGCGACCGATGATTTTCCGCTTCTGCTCCGGGTCGCTGACCCCGGCAAGCTGGCCGAGAAACTCCTGACTGGCGTCAACGTGAATAACCTTCACCCCGAGGTTCTCGCCAAACGTCTTCATCACCTGCTGCGCCTCGTTGAGACGCAACAATCCGTTATCGACGAACACGCAGGTCAATTGCTTGCCGATCGCGCGATGGATCAGCGCCGCCGCCACCGCCGAATCGACACCGCCGGACAGGCCGAGCAGCACTTCGTCGCCGCCGACCTCGGAACGGATACGACCGACCGCCTCGTCCACATAAGCCGGCATGGTCCAGTCGCTTCGGAGGCCGCAAATGCCATGCACGAAGCGCCGGATGATCTCGGTGCCCTGCAATGTATGCGTGACCTCGGGATGGAATTGCACGGCATAGAAATGCCGCGTTTCATCCGCCATTGCGGCAATCGGCGTCGCCGCATTGCTGGCGATGACCTTGAAGCCGGCCGGCAGCTCGGTGACCTTGTCACCGTGGCTCATCCAGACATCAAGCAGGCCGTGGCCCTCGCCGTTGACGCGATCCTGAATATCCCTGAACAGCGCCGAATGCCCGCGCGCGCGCACCTCCGCATAACCGAATTCGCGCACACGGCCGCTTTCGACCTTGCCGCCCAATTGCGCCGCCATGGTCTGCATGCCGTAGCAGATACCGAGGACCGGCACGCCCAGCGTGAACACCGAATCAGGCGCGCGCGGCGTATCCGACTCCCACACCGAATTCGGGCCGCCGGAAAGTATGATGCCAAGGGGATTGAAGGCGCGCACAAAATCGTCGCTGACGTCATGCGGATGCAGTTCGCAATAAACGCCCGCCTCGCGCACGCGACGCGCAATCAACTGGGTATATTGCGCGCCGAAATCAAGAATGAGAATTTTCTGATGCGTCATGCGGGTGCCGTGTGTGGATGATTGCAAAGCGTAGGCATGGCAAAGCATGCAGTAATCGAATGGCGGAACGCCGGTTTCAACCGATCGACCTACTCAATCCGGTAATTCGGCGCTTCCTTGGTGATCTGCACATCGTGCACATGCGATTCACGTATGCCGGCGTGAGTGATCTCTACGAATTTTGCCTTGTGGCGCAATTCTTCGATCGACTCGCAACCGGTATAGCCCATGCTGGCGCGCAAGCCACCCATCAATTGATGAACCAGCGGCACCACGCCGCCCTTGTACGGCACACGGCCCTCGACGCCTTCGGGCACAAGCTTTTCAGTTGCTTCCTCGGCATCCTGAAAGTAGCGATCTGCCGCGCCCTGCTGCATGGCACCCAGCGAACCCATGCCACGGTAGGACTTATAGGAGCGCCCCTGATACAACTCGATCTCACCCGGCGCCTCTTCGGTTCCGGCAAACAACCCGCCGATCATCACCGCGTGACCGCCAGCTGCAATTGCCTTGGCAATGTCGCCCGAAAATCGGATGCCGCCATCGGCAATCAACGGTATATCGAGTTTGTCGAGCGCGGTGGCAACGTTTTGCACCGCCGTTATTTGCGGCACGCCGACGCCGGCGACGATGCGTGTGGTGCAGATCGAACCCGGACCGATACCGACCTTGACGCCGTCGGCACCGCAATCGACCAGCGCGCGCGCCGCGTCGGACGTCGCAATGTTGCCGCCGATGACCTGCGTCTTGGCATAACGCTTCTTGATCCACTTGACGCGGTCGAGCACACCTTGGGCGTGACCGTGCGCGGTATCGACGACGATGACGTCGACGCCCGCCTCGATCAGCGCATGCACGCGTTCATCGGTGCCTTCACCGACACCGACTGCGGCACCGACGCGCAAACGCCCGAGTTTGTCCTTGCAGGCGAGCGGATGCTCGGTCGATTTCTGGATGTCCTTGACCGTGATCAGTCCGCGCAATTCAAAGCCTTTGCCGACCACCAGCACGCGCTCAAGACGATGCTTGTGCATGAGCGTCATTGCCTCCTCGCGCGTGGCGCCTTCGCGCACGGTGACGAGTTTTGCGCGCGGGGTCATGATGTTTTTTACCGGCTGCCCGAGATTGGTTTCGAAACGCAGATCGCGGTTGGTGACAATACCGACCACGCGACCAGCGGAATCGACCACCGGCAGACCCGAAATCTTGTGCTGCTGCGTAAGGTTCAGCACATCGCGCACGGTCATGTTCTGCGTGATCGTGATCGGGTCTTTAACCACCCCGCTTTCAAAGCGCTTGACCTTCGCCACCTCGCTGGCCTGCGCCGGGATCGTCATGTTCTTGTGCACGATGCCGATGCCGCCCTCCTGCGCGATGGCGATTGCAAGACGGGCTTCGGTGACCGTGTCCATCGCCGCCGAGACCAGCGGGATGTTGAGCGTGATGCTGCGCGTCAGGCGCGTCTTCAAGCTGACGTCGCGCGGCAATATTTTGGAGTGGGCGGGAACCAGCAGAACATCGTCGAAGGTGAGGGCTTTTTGCACCACGCGCATCGTGTGATCCTTCGCAAAAGCGCATTATACGCAGGCGGCCGTAAACCGCCAAGCAAGCGGCGGCGTTAAACACCGGGGAACATTGACGAATTCCCCTGAAATCGATAACTTGGCGCAACTTCAAAAGGACGCAAACGATGATCCGTTTCCTGACTGCAGTTGCACTGCTGGCTTTTAGCGCCGCCGCGTCCGCCCAGATCGTGGAATGCATCGACGCCAAGGGTGCCAAGACGCTCGCCCAGTTCTGTCCGCCGGGCACGGTCAAGGAAGTCAAACGCGCCGGCGCCAGTGCGGCCACGGGCAGCGGCGCAGCCCCTGCTGCGGCTTCCGGCAAATCACTGGCCGAGCAGGACGCGGCGTTCAGAAAACGCCAGACCGAGCGGCAGGAGGCCGATGCCAAGGGCGAAAAGGAACGCGCCGACGCGAAGACATCCGAAAAGAATTGCAATGACTCGCGAGCTCAACTCAAGCAACTGCAGGAGGGCATGCGCATTTCCAAAATCGATCCCAATACCGGCGAACGGACTTTCCTCGAAGACAAGGACCGGCCGGCCGAAATCGCCAACGCGCAAAAAGCGGTCGACAGCTGGTGCAAGAAGTAATTCGTGGTCAGCGACGCTTGCGTTGAACCCGCCTGAGCCTCGCCTGTTTTGCATCGGCGATCAACGGCCGGTAGATCTCGATGCGGTCGCCATCCCCGGCGCAATCGGTCAGGGCGACGCGCCGTCCGAAAATACCGACTGCGTTGACCGCCAGATCGATCGCGGGATGGCGCTCAAGAATTCCGGAGCGCGAGATGATTTCAGATACGGTCGAACCCTGCGCCACCGGCAGCGCGACGACGGTCTGCCGGTCGGGCAGCGCATAGGCGACTTCGACCTTGATCACCCCACCCTCAATCGCCATACAGTTTCTGCGCACGACTGACAAAGGCATCAACCATCGTGTGCGCGATGTGATTGAAGACCGGGCCGGCCATCGCGGCCAGCACGCGACTGGAAAACTCCCAGCGTAACTGAAACTCGATCTTGCAGCCCGCATTGCCCAGATCGGTGAAATGCCAGGAGCCATCGAGCGACTTGAAAGGTCCGTCAACGAGGCGCATGGTCATTTCATGCGGCGGGTGGCGCGCGTTTTCCGTGCTGAAACTCTGGCGGATGCCGCGAAAATCGATGTGAATAATCGCGCGCAATGCGTCATCGTTGCGAAATACCACTTCGCTGCCCCCGCACCACGGCAGAAACTGCGGATATTGCTCGACCGCATCGACCAGTTCGAACATGCGGGCCGCTGAATACGGCACCAGCACTGATTGTTTGACCTCCGCCATTTCGTCCCTGCGCCGCATGATGCGCGGCGTTTATCTGCCAACTGTTACAATTCTGCCCGATGTTTCAACAAAGTGCGACATGAGCATTGCGCAAAACAAAAAAGCCTTTCACGACTATTTCATCGAGCAGACCTTCGAGGCCGGACTGGTGCTCGAAGGCTGGGAGGTCAAATCGATTCGCGCGGCCCGCGTGCAGCTCAAGGAAGCCTACGTCATCGTCCAGAATGGCGAGTTGTTTCTGATCGGCTGCCATATCAGCCCGCTGCCGACCGCCTCCACCCACGTCCAGCCCGACCCGGTGCGCACCCGCAAGCTGCTGCTGAAGGCGCTCGAAATCAGCCGGCTGATCGGATTGGTCGAGCGTGCCGGCTACACCTTGATTCCGCTCAACATGCATTACACGCGAGGCCGCATTAAACTGGATATCGGCCTTGCCAAAGGCAAGAAACAGCACGATAAAAGGCAGGCGGACAAGGAACGCGAGTGGGCACGCGAAAAACAGCGCGTGCTCAAGGTCAGGTAATTCCAACGTCAGCTTGACCTGCCTGAAGGGATGGGGTGGCTGATGGGACTCGAACCCACGACAACCGGGATCACAACCCGGGACTCTACCAACTGAGCTACAGCCACCATTGATACATAACGACAGGGCGCGCTTTGGTGTGGCGCGCCCGGCGGGACTCGAACCCACAACCCCCGGCTTAGAAGGCCGGTGCTCTATCCGGTTGAGCTACGGGCACTCCCTGTTGAAACTGGTCGGGGTGGAGAGATTTGAACTCCCGACATCCTGCTCCCAAAGCAGGCGCGCTACCAGGCTACGCTACACCCCGGAATTCCGCCAAATCAGGCGCTTGCCGGTCCAGTTCACGACCAACATCACGCCGCAACCAAAGGCGCGTAATATACCCCCCTGCCCCCTGCCGGGTCAACGAAACACGCGCCTCATTTCATGGTGCAGGCATTGCTTGCACCCCCTTCCAATTTCTGCTATTAAAGCAGCTTTTTTCGAGTATCGGATCACCCCATGGCCGCAGAACTGCACAAAACCTACCCACCTTACAAGGCCAAGGCGCGCGAGGAATACATGAATCCCAAACAGCTCGCGCATTTCAAGCAGATGCTCGAGGCCATGAAGCGCGACCTGTCGCAGGATATCGACCGCACCGTACATACGATGCAGGACGAAGCGACGATATTCGCCGATCCCAACGACCGTGCCAGCCAGGAATCCGACATGTCGCTGGAACTGCGCAACCGTGACCGCGAACGGAAATTGATCAAGAAAATCGACGAAACCATTGCTCGCATCGATGCCGAGGATTACGGCTACTGCGACAGCTGCGGCGTCGAAATCGGCCTCAAGCGCCTTGAGGCACGGCCGACCGCGACGCTCTGCATCGATTGCAAGACGCTCGACGAATTGCGCGAGAAGCAGGTCGCCAAGTAAATGGCGTTAATGTCCTGATGCCGGAGTCTCCGGACCGGTAAAAAAAATGGCAGCCAACAGGCTGCCATTTTTATTTGCCGGGATGCGCTTACTGAACGGTCTGCGGCGCTTCCTGCGCTTCGGCCGCAGCGGCCTTCATGCTCAGACGCAGACGGCCCTTCTCGTCGGCCTCGATCACCTTGACACGTACCGCCTGTCCTTCCTTCAGGTAATCGGCGACCGCATTGACGCGTTCGTTGGCGATCTGCGAGATATGCAGCAAACCGTCACGGCCGGGCAATACGCTCACAATCGCGCCGAAATCGAGCAACTTCAGAACCGTGCCGTCGTAGACGCGGCCGACTTCGACATCCGCCGTAATTTCCTCGATGCGTTTGCGCGCAAGTTCGCCGCCCTCCGACGAAACACAGGCGATGGTCACCGTGCCGTCGTCGCTGATATCGATCGAGGTGCCGGTTTCCTCGGTCAGCGCACGAATCACCGCACCGCCCTTGCCGATGACGTCGCGAATCTTTTCCGGCTTGATCTTCAGAGTGATCATGCGCGGCGCAAATGCCGACAGTTCGGTGCGCGGCGAATCCATCGCGCTCTTCATCTTTTCGAGAATATGCAGACGGCCTTCGCGCGCCTGGATCAGCGCTGCGTGCATGATCTCCTTGGTGATGCCGGTGATCTTGATGTCCATCTGCAGCGCGGTAATGCCGTTTTCGGTACCGGCCACCTTGAAATCCATGTCGCCGAGGTGATCTTCGTCGCCAAGAATGTCCGACAACACGGCGAAGCGGTTGCCTTCCTTGATCAGTCCCATTGCAATGCCGGCGACGTGCGCTTTCAGCGGCGCGCCCGCATCCATCAGCGCCAGACAGCCGCCGCAGACCGAAGCCATCGAGCTTGAACCGTTCGACTCGGTGATTTCCGAAACCACGCGCATCGAATAGCCGAATTCTTCGGCGCTCGGCAGTACTGCCAGCAACGCACGCTTGGCCAGACGGCCATGACCGATTTCGCGGCGCTTCGGCGAACCCACACGGCCGGTCTCGCCGGTCGCATACGGAGGCATGTTGTAGTGAAGCATGAAGCGGTCGGTATATTCGCCCATCAGCGCGTCGATGCGCTGCTCGTCGCGCGAGGTGCCCAGCGTTGCAACCACCAGCGCCTGCGTTTCGCCGCGCGTGAACAACGCGGAACCGTGAGCGCGCGGCAGCACGCCTGAGCGGATCGTGATCGGACGCACCGTGCGGGTATCGCGACCGTCGATACGCGGCTCGCCGTTCAGGATCTGGCCGCGCACGATTTTGGATTCGAGCGCAAAGCAGATTTCCTTGACGGCATTGCCGTCGGGACCGCCATCCTTGCCGACACCGACTTCGTCGAACACGCGCGTCCAGATCGCGTCGATCGTATGCGAGCGCGCCTGTTTTTCCTTGATCTCGAATGCTGCTTTGAGTTCGGCTTCGGCCAGCGTCGAGATGCGGGCGGCCAGCGCTTCGTCCTTCGCCGGCGGCGCCCAGTTCCATTGCGCCGGGTTCGCTTCGTCGGCAAGCTGGTTGATCAATTCGATCACCGGCTGCATTTGCTCGTGGCCGAACACGACGGAGCCGAGCATGACATCCTCGGACAACTGGTTCGCTTCCGATTCGACCATCAGTACCGCCTGCACGGTGCCGGCCACTACCAGATCGAGTTCCGACGTTTTCAATTCGGTTGCGGTCGGATTCAGAATGTATTGCCCGTTGGCATAACCGACGCGCGCCGCGCCAATCGGGCCGTTGAACGGAATGCCGGACACCGCGAGTGCTGCCGAGGTGCCGATCATGGCGGCGATGTCGGAATCGACTTCATTGTTCGACGACATCACCGTGGCAACGACCTGCACTTCGTTGTAGAAGCCGTCCGGGAACAGCGGGCGGATCGGACGGTCGATCAGGCGCGAAGTCAGGATCTCCTTTTCCGACGGACGCCCTTCGCGTTTGAAAAAGCCGCCGGGAATCTTTCCGGCGGCGTAGGTGCGCTCCTGATAATCAACCGTCAGCGGCAGAAAATCCTTTGCCGGATCGGCGGTTTTCTTGCCGACCACGGTGACCAGCACAACGGTATCGTCAATATTGACCAGCACCGCACCGCTCGACTGGCGCGCAATTTCGCCGGTCTCCAGCGTCAGCTTGTGACTGCCCCACATCATCGTTTTTTTGATCGCGCTCACGTTATTGTCCTCTTTGCCATGTCAGGCCACACAGGGGTGGCGGGCACTGGTTGAAAATCGAACTGCAAAAACACATGTGGCCACGCGGAGCCCTGTGCCCAGCGTAGCCACTGAAACTTTATTTCATTGATAAAACCGGATTACTTGCGCAAACCCAGACGATCGATCAATGCGCGGTACTTCTCGACATCCGAGCCCTTGAGATAATCAAGCAGCTTGCGGCGCCGGCTGACCATCCGCAACAGACCGCGCCGCGAATGATGATCCTTGACGTGGGTCTTGAAGTGTTCTGTCAATTCGGTAATGCGCGCAGACAGCAACGCGACTTGTACTTCGGGCGAACCCGTGTCCGCCTGCTTGCGCTGGAAGTCTTTGACGATCTGGGCCTTCTGAATGCCGCTTGTTGCCATTACCTGTCTCCAATTGCTGCAAAGTCCGTTATTCTAACCTGTAAAACGACGTTTTCTCAAGCAATTTTAGTGGCTTGCGGGCCGCCTTGAGCGCCCGATTCCTGGCTCGCATGCGTCGCCATCAGCCTGACAGCGAGCAATTCGCCCTGACCAACCTCGCCCAGCCCCAAAAAGCCTCCATTGGCACCATAAAGCCGGTAAAACCCCGCCCCGACGTCCGGCATCGCTAGCCGCCGCCCCGTGACCAGCAACCGGCTTGCGGCCGTATCCAGTCGCAGAGTCTGCAAGCGGGAAAGCAAGCTGTCGGACGGCAACAACCTGGCGTGCCGTTCCTGCGGGTCCATCGCCTCTAGCGCGGCGAGCGAGGTGGCCTGCGATATGACGTAAGCGCCGACAGCAGTCCGGCGCAGTCCGGCCAACAGGCCGCCGCAACCCAGCGCTGCACCGAAATCCTCGGCCAATACACGGATGTAAGTGCCCTTGCTGCATCGAACCGACAGTTGAAGGTGCGGAAGTTCGCAGGCGGCCATGTCCAGCGCATGAATGGTCACCGGACGCGGCTCGCGTTCTACCGTTTCACCCGCGCGCGCATACGCATACAGCGGCTTGCCGTCGCGCTTGAGCGCGCTGTACATCGGCGGCGTCTGCAAAATATTGCCGCGAAATTTTTCCAGCGCCGCCTCGATTTCCGGCATCGACGCGCTCACCGCACGGCGGGCGGTGATTTCACCCTCGATATCGCCAGTAGTGCTGGTCGCCCCCAGCAATACATCGGCCTCGTAGGTTTTGTCGGCCGCCAGCATCTGTCCCGAAAATTTGGTGGCCTCGCCCAAACAGACGGGCAACAGGCCGCTCGCCAGCGGATCGAGCGTGCCGACATGCCCCGCCTTGGCGGCACCGAGCAAACGCTTCACGCGTTGCAGGGCGGCATTGGATGTCAGACCGGACGGCTTGTCCAGCAACAGGACGCCATCGATTGCTGCTACAGTCGCTCGAACCGGCTTCAAATTCCGGGGCGCCGCGGTCAGGATGGTGTGTCGCCGCCGACGGCAGCGTCGATCAGCCGCGACAGGCGCATGCCGCGCTCGACCGACTCGTCGAAACAGAAGTGCAGTTGCGGAATCGTCCGCAGCTTGATGCGCCGACCCAGTTCGCGGCGCAAAAAACCTGCCGCGTGGTTGAGCCCCTCGGTAGCCGCTTCAATTTGCGCCGAATCCCCCATCAACGTAAAAAATATCTTGGCGTGACCATAGTCGGCGGCAACTTCGACATCGGTCAGCGTCACCATGCCGACGCGCGGATCCTTGACCTCGAGACGTACCAAGTCGGCCAGTTCGCGCTGGATTTGCTCGGCAACGCGCAGGGTTCGGGAGAAATCACGGGGCATGTTCAGGCTCGGCCGAAGACAGGCATCAGCAAAAAAAAGGAATAGGCGCGCCGCCGCAGCTGCGCTGGCGACGCCCGAATTTCCACGACCGGCGCCGCCGGTATTAAAGCGAGCGCGCGACTTCAACCACTTCGAAGACCTCAAGCAGGTCACCGACCTTGATGTCATCGAAGTTTTTCAGTGAAAGACCGCATTCGAAACCGGATTTGACCTCGCGCGCGTCGTCCTTGAAACGCTTGAGCGAGTCGAGTTCACCGGTATGAATGACCACATTGTCGCGCAGCACACGGATTTTTGAACCGCGCCGGACCAGCCCCTCGGTGACCATGCAACCGGCCACCGTGCCGACCTTGGAGATCTTGTAGACCTCGCGGATCTCGACCAACCCGATCTGGCTTTCCTTGCGCTCCGGCGCGAGCATGCCAGACAACGCCGCCTTCACATCATCGACTGCCTCATAAATGATGTTGTAGTAGCGGATGTTGACGCCGCCGTTTTCCGCCAGTTTGCGCGCCATCGCGTCGGCCCGCGTGTTGAAGCCAATCACCGCCGCCTTGGAAGCAAGCGCCAGATTGATGTCCGACTCCGTGATGCCGCCGACCGCGCAATGCACGATATTGACTTTGACTTCCTCGGTCGACAATTTCTCGAGCGCATGCGACAGCGCCTCGTAGGAACCCTGAACATCGGCCTTGATGATGACGGACAGCGTCTTGACCGCACCTTCGCCGAGCTGATCGAACACGTTTTCGCGTTTGCTCGACTGCTGCGCGAGTTTGACGTCGCGGAACTTGCCCTGACGGAACAATGCAATTTCTCGCGCCTTGCGTTCGTCGCCCAGCACCATGACCTCCGAACCGGCAACCGGCACGTCGGACAAGCCCTGGATTTCCACCGGAATCGACGGACCGGCTTGATCGATATTCTTGCCGTTTTCGTCAAGCATTGCGCGCACGCGACCGAACACCGCGCCGGCCAGCAGCACATCGCCGCGCTTGAGCGTTCCGGACTGCACCAGCACTGTCGCAACCGGTCCGCGGCCCTTGTCGAGGCGCGCTTCGATCACGACGCCGCGCGCCGGCGCTTCCTTGGCCGCCTTGAGTTCAAGCACTTCGGCTTGCAACAAAATGCTCTCCAGCAATTTATCGATGCCATCGCCGGTCTTCGCCGACACCGGCACGAAAATCGTGTCGCCGCCCCACTGCTCCGGCACCACTTCCTGACCGGCAAGATCCTGCATGATGCGTTCCGCATTTGCGCCCGGCTTGTCCATCTTGTTCAGCGCCACCACCATCGGCACTTTGCCGGCTTTGGCATGATGAATCGCTTCCGTCGTCTGCGGCATGACGCCGTCGTCGGCAGCCACCACCAGTACAACGAGGTCGGTGACTTTCGCGCCGCGGGCGCGCATTGCGGTAAACGCTTCGTGTCCCGGCGTATCGAGGAAGGTAATCATGCCGCGCGGCGTCTCGACGTGATAGGCGCCGATGTGCTGCGTGATGCCCCCCGCTTCGCCGCTGGCAACCCGGGTGCGACGGATGTAGTCTAGCAACGAGGTCTTGCCATGATCGACGTGGCCCATGACCGTCACCACCGGCGCGCGCGGCTCCAGTGCCACTGCCGCATGCTCCGTCGGTTCGGCGAGGAAGGCATCCGGATCGTCGAGTTTTGCGCGCACGCCTTTGTGCCCCATTTCCTCGACGACGATGATTGCGGTGTCCTGATCGAGCACCTGGTTGATGGTCACCATGCTGCCGAGTTTCATCAGCGCTTTGATTACCTCGACCGCCTTGACCGACATCTTTTGCGCCAACGCCGCGACGGTAATCGTTTCGGGCACGCTGATGTCGCGAACGATCGGTTCGGCCGGCGCTGCAAACGCATGTTGTCCCTGATCAGCGTCATCGCGGTGCGAAGCATGGCGATCCTTGCGTGTACGCCAGCCGGTCGCGCCGGCAACGTCGCCGCGGGTCTTGATGCTGCGGCGCTTTACGGCGTCATCGCGCCAGACCACTTCCTTGACCGGTTTTTTCGCCTTCTTGTCGCCCTTGGCCGCTTCGCCGGGTTTCGGCGCCGGTTTGTGCAGGGTGCCTTCGGTCGGCGCCGCCGCCACCGCAACCGGCGCGACCGGCACCGCGGGTGCAGCCGGCGCCACCGGCGCTGCCGCGGCAGCGGCCGCCTCGGCGGATTCCGCCTCGGCCTTCTTGCGCTTCACACGCGACTGCTTTTCCTGCGCCTCCTCGCTTTGACGCGCAATCAACTCGGCCTGTTTCTTGGCCTCCGCCTCGCGAATCGCCATCTGCGCCGCGTCGATCACCGATACCGGTGCCGCCGGCGCAACAGGTGCCGGCGCGACAGCGACCGGCTCGGGCACGGGCGCCTCCGGCGGTGCGGCCTCGGGGGCAGCGTCGCGCTTGACCAGCACGCGTTTTTTGCGCACTTCGACCTGAATGGTGCGCGCCTTGCCGGTCGAATCGGCTTTCTTGATTTCGGTCGTCTGCTTGCGGGTGAGTGTGATCTTGTTCTTGCTCTCCTTCGCCCCGTGTGCCTGACGCAGGTAATCAAGAAGCTGCGTCTTGTCCTTCTCGGTCAGAACCGTGTCGTCGGCCAGCTGCTTCTTGATGCCAGCGGTCTGCAACTGCTCGAGAAGCAATGCGACCGGCAGGCCGAGCTCCTTTGCAAACTGTGTGACGTTGATCTGTGCCATCTGGAACTCCGCTATGAATTAGGCAAACCACGGCGCGCGCGCGGTCATAATCAGCTGTTTTGCACGCTCTGCATCCATCCCCGTCATCTCGACAAGGTCATCCATCGCGAGGTCGGCCAGACCTTCCTTCGTAATGACGCCCTTTTCCGCCAGCTGACGGGCAGTCTGCGCATCCATCCCTTCCAGCGTCAGCAGGTCCTCGACGTCATGCTCGAGTTTTTCCTCCGTGGCGATCGCCTCGGTCAGCAGCGCGTTGCGGGCGCGGCTGCGCAGTTCGTTAACAGTGTCCTCGTCGAACGATTCAATCTCCAGCATCTCCGCAACCGGAACGTAGGCAACCTCCTCCAGCGTGCTGAAACCTTCCTGCACGAGGATATCGGCGACCTCCTGATCAACGTCGAGTTTTTCCATGAATACGTTGCGGATGACCGAGGACTCTTCCTCGCTCTTCTTCTGCGATTCCTCAAGCGTCATCAGGTTGATTTCCCAACCCGTCAATTCGCTGGCGAGGCGAACGTTCTGACCGGTGCGGCCGATCGCCTGCGCGAGATTTTCCTCGTCGACGACGATGTCCATGCTGTGCTTCTCTTCATCGACGGTAATCTTGCTGACTTCCGCGGGCGCCAGCGCATTGATGACAAATTGAGCCGGGTCATCCGACCACAAAATGATATCGACGCGCTCACCGCCGAGTTCCGAAGTCACTGCCTGCACGCGCGAGCCGCGCATGCCGACGCAGGTGCCGATCGGATCGATGCGCTGGTCGTTGGACTTGACCGCGATCTTAGCGCGCGATCCCGGATCGCGGGCTGCCGCCTTGATCTCAAGCAGTCCATCCTCGAGTTCTGGTACTTCGAGTTCAAACAGCTTGATTAGGAAATCCGGCGTAATCCGCGATAGCAGGATTTGCGGCCCGCGCGCAGTACGATCGACTTTCCAGAGATAAGCGCGAACACGATCGCCCGGGCGCAGATTTTCCTTCGGGATCATCTGGTCGCGCGGCAACAGTGCCTCGACGCGACCTGATTCGATGATCGCATTGCCGCGTTCCATGCGCTTGATAACGCCGGTCACCAGATGTTCCTCGCGCGCCAGAAAATCGGAGAGGATTTGCTCCCGTTCGGCGTCGCGGATTTTCTGCAGTATGACCTGCTTTGCGGCCTGCGCACCGATACGCCCGATTTCGAAACCCTCGATCGGCTCCTCGATATATTCGCCGACCTTGGAGTCCTCTTTGATCTCCTGCGCTTCGTGCAGTTTGTATTCGCGCGCCGGCACCTCGATGTCACGGTCGTTGACCACGATCCAGCGGCGGAAAAAACTGAACTCTCCGCTGTCGCGATCGACCGAGGCGCGGATATCGACGTCCTCGCTAAAACGCTTTTTCGCCGCGGAGGCAAGTGCGAGTTCGAGTGCGCCAAGAACGATTTCCTTGTCGACGTTTTTTTCACGCGCCAGTACGTCCGCCAACAGCAACAGTTCTTTGCTCAAATCGGCCTCCTAAATTCTTGGGACAAGACGTGCTTTGTCGACGTTGCTGATCTGTAATTCCAGCACCTCGCCATCCACGTCCATTTCCAGTTTTCCATCGCGAACCGTGCGCAAAATGCCAACAAAATTGCGCCGTCCGTCCTGTGGCACGCGCAATTTCACACGCGCCGTTTCCCCTGTAAATCTCGCAAAATCCGCTTCGTTTCTAAGCATGCGGTCGAGCCCCGGCGACGAAATCTCCAGCCGGCCATAGTCGACGCCTTCAACCGAAAATACCCGCGACAGATGGTTGCTGACCTGCGCGCAATCCTCCACATCGATACCCGCAGGTTTATCGATATAGACGCGGAGCAGGCCAGAGCCGGGTCGTTCCCACCCGGCGAACTCATAACCCAACCCTGTCACTGTCTGTTCCAGCAAAGCCTCAATATTCACGCAAGCCATTCAATACAAACAAAAAATGGGCTATAAGCCCATCAAAAAAATGCCCCGTTCAAAAGGGCTTGAATTTTAGCAAAGTGTGACGGGGATTGAAAGGGTTACTTCAGTTTCTTGAGTCCGCGTCTGGGATTGCCTTTTGCCGGCATTGGCCCTGCCGGTTGCATTGTTCAGCATCACAAAAAGAAAAAGCCCTCGCGAGGAGGGCTTTTTCAGGGTAAGGCGCCTAGCAGTGTCCTACTTTCGCACGGGTAGTCCGCACTATCATCGGCGCTGAGTCGTTTCACGGTCCTGTTCGGAATGGGAAGGAGTGGGTCCAACTCGCTATGGCTGCTAAGCAATTCAGAGATGCTTAACAAAAGAGGGAAGAAGTAAAGCTTCGAATTCGATTGTTGCGCGCTGATACCAGATAACCTTCACGGTTATAGGATCAAGCCACACGGGCAATTAGTACAGGTTAGCTAAGGCCATTACTGACCGTACACACCCAGCCTATCAACGTCCTGGTCTCGGACGACCCTACAGGGAGATCAAGTCTCCGGGAAGTCTCATCTTAAGGCGAGTTTCCCGCTTAGATGCTTTCAGCGGTTATCTCTTCCGCACAGAGCTACCCGGCAATGCCACTGGCGTGACAACCGGTACACCAGATGTGCGTCAACTCCGGTCCTCTCGTACTAGGAGCAGG
>CAISYC010000033.1 GCA_903889565.1 uncultured beta proteobacterium | reverse complement strand
GGCGGGTCGCCTGCGCTACATTAATGCAACCGCACAATCCGGAAAGTCTTTCATGAAAGTCTACGAAGCCATCGCCAATGCCTTTATCAAGGAAGGCACTTCGACCATCTTCGGCCTTTTGGGCGACGGCAACATGAACTGGGCGGCGGCGATTTCGAAATATCCGGGCGTCGAAAACGTCGATGCGCGCGACGAAGGCGCCGCCCTCACCATGACCGAGGGCTGGGCGCGCGCCACAGGCAAAGTCGGCATCTGCAGCGTCACCCACGGCCCCGGCCTCACGCGCATGACCACTTCGCTGGTCAGCGTGACGCGCTGCCGGATTCCCGTTGTGATCTGCACCAGCGCGACCGAACTCAACAACGACGGCATCAATCAGGCGATCGACCAGCGGCGTCTCGTTACAGCCACCGGCGCCGGTTACGTCGAAGTCCTGAAACCGGCGTTCGCCGAAACCGCAGTGCGCCAGGCTTTCTATATGGCGCGCACCGAACTGCGGCCGGTCGTGCTGGCGGTGCCGATGGATGTGCAGAAAATGGAATGCGACGCCGACGGCGCCGACTACGAGCCGTCCACCACGCTCTTCCGCGGCCAGCAGAAAATCCGCCCTGCCGTCGATCGACTGAATGCGGCAGTTGATATCATCCGCGCCAGCAAAAAATGCGTGGTGGTCTGCGGTCGCGGCGCGATCAAATCCGGCGCGCTCGATGCCGCGGCCAAACTCGCCAAGCGCCTCGGCGCGCTGACAGCGACCACGCTGCTCGCCAAAGGCACGTTCGGCGATCCCGAGTATCACGCCGGCATCGCCGGCATGTTCTCGACCAAAACCGTGATGCAAATGTTCGAGGAAGCCGACTGCGCGATCGCCGTCGGCGCCAGCCTCAACCCGCACACCATCGAAGGCGGCTATCTGTTCCCGCAGGGCAAGATCATTCACATCGACGCCGAACCGGCGGTGGTGATGGGCAACGGCCGCGCCGCCGATTGTTATGTGCAGGGCGATGCCGCGGTGACGGTGCAGATGCTCGAAGACCTGCTCGCGCAGGAAAATTTTTCGCAGGAAGGTTATCGCACCGCATCAGTCAAAAAACTGCTCGCCGGCGCCGACCGCGACCCCGCCGAATACGAGATCGAAGCCGGCACCGTCGATCCGCGCGAGGCCTGCCGCATTATTGACGACCGACTGCCGCCGGAAGTCGGCGTCGCGATCGGCCTCGGCCACTGCTTTGCGTTTCCGGTGATGGTGATGAACAAGCCGCGGCCGTTCCAGATTTATTCGAACGGTTTCGGCTCGATCGGGCAAACCTTCGCCACCGCCATCGGCGCCGCGGTCGCGCTCAAGGGCAAACCCTTCGTCGCCATCGAAGGCGACGGCGGCGCGATGCAGAATATTCAGGAACTCGATACCCTGCGCCGCACCGGCGCAAAACTGCTGTTCATCATCATGAACGACGAAACGCTCGGCGCCGAATACCACAAGCTGAAGGCCGCCAAGCTCGAGCCTGCGCTCGCCAACGTCGAATCGCCCGACTTCGCCGCCGTCGCGCGCGGCTTCGGCGTGCGCGGCGCCACCGCGCGCACGCTCGATGAAGTCGCCTCAGGCATCGATGAATTCATGAAAGGCGACGGCCCGATGGTGCTCGACATGCGCATCTCGCGCAACGTGCTGAACATCACCTACCGGCGGATGTTCTACGGCGAGGATGTTTAATTCATGATGCGCCGGCGAATTGCTTCCATTGCGACCAGCACACTGCCGCGACACGCCCGCAGCAACCAATTGCGCCCAACCCGCACCATGAGAATATCAACCAGGCCGGAATTCCGGCGCAATCGGTTTCGCCCAGCAGCGCTGTGCGCCGGTTTGCTGCTGGCAAGCAGCGCGAATGCGCAAGGCTATCCAGTCAAGCCCATACGCATCATCACCGCTGACGCCGGCGCCGCTACCGACATTGTGTCGCGCGTGATTGCTCAGGGGCTTACCACGGCCTGGGGACAAGCCGCGATAGTTGAAAATCGCAGCGGCAACGTGGCAATCCCGGCCGGCATCGTCGCCAGGGCGCCGGCCGACGGCTACACGCTGCTGGTCTTCATTAACGCCCTGTGGCTGCAGCCGCTGCTTCAGGACAGCACGTCGTACAATGTACTGCGGGATTTTTCACCCATCACTCTTGCGGCGAGCACACCCAACATCGTCGTCGTGCATCCGTCGCTACCCGTCAAATCCGTCAAGGAACTGATCGCGCTGGCGAAGGCAATGCCGGGGCAACTCAATTATGCTTCCGGGATTTCCGGTGCGATGAATCATCTGGCGGGCGCCTTGTTCAACCACATGGCGGGCGTCAACATCGTACGCGTGCCTTACAAGGGCGCGAGTCCTGCAGTCAATGCGCTGGTCGGCGGCGAAGCACATCTGATGTTCGCGACAGCGGCTTCAGTCATGCCGCATGTGAAGTCATCGAGAGTACGCGCGCTGGCGGTGACGAGCGCGGGCCCGTCTGCGCTGGCGCCTGGATTGCCAACCGTTTCGAGCGCGGGGCTACCTGGATATGAAGCCGTCTCCCTGGTGGCGATGTTTGCGCCGACCGGCACGCCACAGGAAATTCTCGATCGTCTGCATGCGGGAATCGTGCAGATACTGAATCAGGCCAATATCCGGGAGCGCTTGTTCAACATCGGCCTGGAAATCGCCGCCAGCTCGCCGGAGCAACTCACGGCGACCGTCAAAGCGGAAACCAGCCGCATGGAAAAGGCGATCCGGAGCAGCAATATCCGGACGGAATGACCGTCCGCCCTCAGGCGTCGATAGCGCACAGACCGAGCACATCTCCAACGCGGTCGCAACGCTCGAAGCGGCCCACCGCCTCAACGATCTGTTGCGTGCGCGCATTGGTGAGAACACCGTCGGTGAGGTCGAACAATTTCCGCTCGACATCCGCATCGGTCATTTGATTTTTCGGATGCCCCGGCGGATACGGGTACGTGCGCTTCAGTTCCCTGCTGTCGCGCAATCGCACCACCACACCGCCGCCCGACGAGGCCGGCCACAGCGCCGTCAGTTCGGCATCGGCTTCCAGGCTGGTCACTGCGATCAGTTCGCGAATGTCCTCGGCGGCAATCCGCGCGTCTTCAAACTGCGCCGGCCCGCAGGCGGCATCGAGCAGTGCCGCCGCAATGCAGTAATGGTAGCTGTGGTCTGCCGTTTCCTTGTCGCGCGGATAGTTCTTTTTTGGGTCCGTGGCTTTTTTAACGGCGTGCGCGTGCAGCTTGATGGTCACGCTGACGATGTCCGCAGGCCGCAATTTTTCCTGCGTGGCGAGATCGATCGCGGCGCGGATCGGCGCCATCGCACCGGCAACGGCCGCGTAGGGCTTGAGACAGGTATCGAGCATGCGATAGTGTCCGCCCACCGGCGCCGTCAGCGCGTCAAAATCCGCCGTGCCGGCGACAATGTTGACCCAACCTGCAACGCCTTCGAAGACTTCATCCGGGCCGGTGAGTCCGCCCGCTGCCAACAGCGCCGCCTCGACGCCGCCTTTCGCGATGGCGGCCTCGGCGGTGGCCTTCATCAGCGGGATATGTCCGCGCTGCGCCTGCGCCAGCGTATTGTTGTGGCTGCCGGCAATCGCCAGTGCGTGGGACGTCACTGTGGGATCGTCGCTGAGCAGGCGACCGGCCAGCGCGGCGCTTGAGAACTGCGTATGCGTGCCGGTATGCCAGCCGCGCGCTGAGATGCCGGGCGCGCCGACAAAATCGCAGAAGCGGATCTGAATCTCATACGCCGCAACCAGCGCGGCGATGACATCGGCGCCGCTGCGCCCGGCTTTTTCCGCAACCGCCAGCGCCGGCGCCAGATTGCCGCTGGGATGCCCCGAGTCGAGACCGAAGTAATAGTCGTTGTTGTCCAGATAGCGCATCAATGTGCCGTTGACCAGCGTCGCCAGCGCACACGAAGTTTTGCCCCCGCCGATCAGCGTGGCTTCCGGATTTCCGCCGAGTTGATGCGCGACACCGCGCACGATCGCCGCGGGATCGCTGCGCATGGCGCCGGACGCGCAAGCCAGCGTATCAAGGATCACCCGCTTGGCTGCCTGCACCACTTCCGGCGGCAGGTCCTGAAAACGGATGCCGTGAACCAGCTCCGCAAGGCGGTCCTTGACGTATCGTGCCACGTTCAACCTATCCATGGAAAAAGACCGTCACCCGCCGACCGCAATGCAGTCGCGCTGCAAAATCAAAACGCGAAGAACCTCGCACCACCGTCGAATGCAATAATGTTACCCGTGATGTAGCTGGCGCGCGGAGATGCGAGGAACACCGCGAGATCGGCCATCTCATGCGGCTCGCCCATGCGCTCCATCGGCACTTCTTTTTTCGCCCATTCGCGACGCAGCTCTTCCGTCGGCCAGCGCTTGTCGATCTGCTCGCTGCGCAGTTTGCCCGGCTGAATGCAATTGACAGTGACGCCGTCCTTGGCGACCACTTTCGACAGTCCCTTGGACCACACATGCACAGCAGCTTTTGCTGCGTGCGCCGAATTCAGGTTACGCGGCTCGCGCGTGCCGGTCAGATTGATCACGCGGCCGAAGCCGTTCGCCTGCATGCTGCCGACCAGTGCTTCGGTCAATTCGCGCAGACGGAAAAAATTCAGCGTCAGCCCCTCCATCCATTGATCTTTAGGTGCATTCACCGGCAACGGACGGCTGCCGCCCGCCGCATTGACCAGAACATCCACGCGGCCCAGCGCCTTAAGCGCGCGCTCGGCGATGCTTTCCGCGGCACCCTCCGGATACAGATCAGCCTGAATGAGCACCGGATCCGCGCCACCTGCTTTCGAAATTTCCGCGCGCAATCCTTCGAGCAAATCCATGCGGCGCGCAACTGCGGCAACCTTGAGCCCTTCGGCAGCCATGCCGAGCGCAATCGCACGACCGAGACCCTGACTGGCACCTGTGACGAGCGCGGTCCGCCCTTTCAATTGAAGATCCATGCAATGAAACTCCGTCGGTTCTGGTAAAGTGAAAAGTGTAACTCAAAACGCTGTCGCGGCACACGTCAGCTCCCATCATGCCAATCTCATCTTGTATTTTCCGGAAAAACTTTTTTTCAATCTTGGCGTGCGCGGCAATTTGCCTCGCATGCTCTCCGGTTTTGCTGGCGCAGGGATTTCCTGTTCAGCCGGTGCGCATCGTCGCGGCGACACCACCCGGCGGCGCTGCTGACATCAACGCGCGTCGTCTTGCCGACCGCTTGAGCAGAATGTGGAAGCAACCTGTGGTAGTACAGAATCTATCCGGCGGCGCGGGCAATGTCGCCGCAGCCGCCATCGCTGAAGCGACACCGAACGGTTATTCGATGTTGTTCGTTGCGCATCCGGTACTGGCGGTCAATCCAATGCTCTACGATCGTCTGCCCTTCAATGCCGATCGCGATTTCACACCGGTCATATTGTTGAGCAGAATGCCGCACGTCTTGCTGACCAGCACTTCGTTGACTGCGGCCACGGTGCCGGAATTGATTGCGCTGTGCAAAGCGCGTCCCGGCAGCCTGAATTTCGCCTCAGGCGGTGCCGGCACGTCGATTCATCTCGCCGGAGAACTGCTGATGGATGCGGCAGGGATCGAACTGCGGCATGTGCCTTACCGCGGCGGTGCGCCGGCAGTCACGGCGCTGATGAGCGGAGAGGTACAACTTCTGTTTGACGCGACTGCAACCGCGATCGGCAATCTGCGCAGCGGTCGGCTGCGCGGCATGGCGATCGCGAGCCTGACGCGCTCGCCCGTGCTGCCCGACATTCCCACCTTTGACCAGAGCGGCCTGCGAGGTTTTGAGTCCGTCATCGCACACGGCATACTCGTGCCAGCGAAGACACCCGCGGCACTGGTGGCGACGCTGAACCGCGCCATCAATGAAACGCTGAACGACCCCGAATATCAGAAACAGATGGCTGAATTCGGCGCCGAACTGATTGGCGGCCCCGCCTCGAAGTTCAGCACCTTTCTCGCCGCAGAAAAAACCAAGTGGGCGGCGCTGATCAGGAAAAAAGGCATCAAGGCCAACTAATCGTTCAATTGGCTTTCAGGCCGATTTCCTTGACGACCTTGCTCCACTTCGCGAAATCATCGCGAATCACCGTGGCGAACTGCTCGGGCGTGGTTGTGTAAACCTCTGCGGCCTGCGCGGCGTAGCGATCCGTCATCTCCTGCGTCCGCGCGATTTTTATGATCGCCGCATTCAGCGTGTTGACGATGGCGCGCGGCGTCGCAACCGGCGCCAGCACGCCGTTCCACGTCGAGACAATCAGGCCAGGCAATCCCACCTCATTGGCATCCGGCACACCGGGCAGGGCCGCTTCGCGTTTCCGGCTCGTCACCATCAATGCTTTCAGTTTTCCGCCGGAAATATAACTTACGGCCGAAGGCACCGTCGCAAACATCCCTTCGACATGTCCGCCCATCACGTCGATCAGCGCCGGGCCGCCGCCTTTATAAGGCACGTGGATGGTGCGCGTCTTGGTGAGCATCTGAAACAACGCGGCCGTCAGATGATTGGTGCTGCCGTCGCCGGACGACGCAAACCTGAGCGTGTCCGGACGCGCTTTGGCAATATCGATCAGTTCCGCGACTGAATTTACCCTTACCGCCGGATGCACCACCAGCACGTTGTGAAAAATAATCACTGGCGTAATCGCCGCGTAATCGGCGGTCGGCGGGGCCGTCGCGTACAACGCCGTTCCCATGCACAAAGTGTTGGTCGAGCCCCATAACAGCGTGTAACCATCGGGGGACGCTTTCGCCGCCAGCCCAAGGCCGATTGCACCCGTCGCACCGGGCCGGTTATCCAGCACCACCGGCTGACCAAGCCCCTGCGAGAGTCTTTGCGCGAGCGGCCGCGCGATGATATCGGCCACACCGCCCGGCGGTACCGGCAGAATCAGCCTGATCGGTTTTTGCGGATAACCCTGGCCGCATGCGACCGTAACGAATGCCATTGCAAGCAACAGTAACGCCTGCTTCAAAAGCCTTCTGCCCATTACTGCATTTCCTTCCGGGATGACGCGATTTTTTAAATGACACCTTCGAAAAACTCGCTCATGTCCTGCACACTTTCGATGTCGTTCACCCGATCGACAAGGCGCGCGCGGCGCTCGGCCGTCAACGGGTTGACGCCTTCGCTGAAACACGCCGCCAGTTTCTCCTGCAGTGCCGCGTCGGTAGGCGGGTCCTCCGGGCTCCATGGGAATTTTTCCGTGGTGCGACTGATCGTACCGTGCTGTCGCGTCGTCATCGTCACCGACGCCGGTGCACGATTGCTGGTCCATCCATCTTCAACGACCACGCGAATACGATCCGCAATCAGCCTGATTGCCGGATCGAATATCGCGCCCTCCTGAATATCAGCAACAGTCATCTGTCGCCGCAACAGCGCACACGCGACCGTATATTGAGCGCTGAACTGCGCCGACACCTGCGGATTTTCGCCTGGGTTGAACGGTGAGCCGACCAGACGGTGCATGAACGGCGAGTGGCGAACTTCAATCGCCGTCACGTCTTCGGGTTTCAAATCGTATTCGCGAACCAACCCAAGCGCGGCTTCGACCGAGGCATGCGTGCAGGCGCAGCATGGATATTTCTTGATCGCGGTGTTCTCGTGCTCGAAACGCTGCCCGAGGTTCTCGATGATCCTATACGGCTCGCCCTCCTGATACAGCGCGAACATGCCGAAGCGGCCTTCGATCGCTTCGCGCGGCGCGCTGATGCCTTTTTGCGCCAACAGCGCCGAGAACACGCCGGCACGCGCCGCAAATGCCGGTTGCAAACGCTTGCTCAGCGCCTGCTCGATGTTCGACTGTTGCGTTCCGGCCGCCTGGCTCAGGCAAAGTCCCAGCGCATTGCACGTCGCCGTTGCATCCAGCCCGAGCAGTTTAGCGGCGGTCGCAGCGGCGCCGAACGCACCATAGATCGAGGTCGTGTACCAGCCCTTGTGCTCACCCGTGATCGCACCGCCAAAACGCGAACATAAATCGCTGCCGATTACATAGGCCGCGAGAAAATCCTTGCCACTCGTGCGCTCGCGTTCAGCCAGGGACAGCGCCGCCGGCAGCGCGACCACCGCGCCGTGCACACAATCGACACCGTCGTAATCCAGCGCCGCACCGGCAATGCTGTTGACAAAGGTCGCCGATGTCGCCGGCAGCTTTCCGCCGAAGCTCCACACCGTGCTGTCAGCACGCCCGCCCTCATCAACCAGCAGTGCGTGCGCTTCGGGCGCGCCCGGCGCCGACGATCCGCTCCACGCCACCGCGAGCGTATCGAGCATTAGCATTTTCGCCGCGCGCACCGAACTTGCGGGTAGCGCGAAATAATTACAACCAACGACGTGCGCGGCGACGGTTTGGGATATGGAATTCACGAAATTACCCGGGTTGATTGGCGAAGGCTCTTAATCGGTAACCATTTCAGAAAACATTACTAACGGGTCAGCGACTAGACTATTTTAACTCGACTTGTTTTAAATACCCTGACCGATGCGGCGTCACTTATGCGCGATGAATTTTCGCAACAACCTCGACAGCGCTGCGATGAGGCGGTTCGGGATCAAGGTGAAATTCGATTATCTCGACGCAAATCAGGCGTGGGAGATGTTCGTAACGACCTTGGACGAACTGTGCATCAAGGGTACTTCGCCTGAGCAAATGGCGCGCTTAAAGTCAGCGCTTTCCAATCTTTGTAATCTGGCGCCCGGCGATTTCAATGCAGCGAAGCAATGCCTTGAGTTGATGAACGAGCGCGACATGGCAGCCGGCCTGCTGAAGACGCTACAGAGTGAGAGCCGGCTCAAACCCGATGGCGGTCGGCAGGCGATGGGATTCGCGAAATTTCAGGGGATGCGCTAAGTCCTGCGCAATACACACACGAAGCCGTCGACTGGGCCGCGGATGTGATGCGCAAAGGCTTCAACTTCAACCAGGCCGTTCTCGGCACACAGTCTGCGCACATACGCCGTCGAGTGCGCGTAGCGGCCGCTCTCCTGGAGTTTGAAGTCGCCCTGCGCGGCCGCCTCGATCGAGAATGCAAATAGGCCGTCGTGCGCTAGCAACCGTGACACGGCGGCGAAGATTTCCGCGATTTCGCCGACGTAGATAAACACGTCGGCGGCAAGCACCACATCGAACACCTTATTCACGGCGCGGGCGAGCCAGCGGCCGATGTCGTCTTCGGCAAGCACGTCGTAGCAGCCGCGCAAGCGAGCCTTGTGCAGCATCGCCGGCGACAAATCGACGCCCGTCAGCATTGCGCAGCAGCCTGTCAGATGCAGTCCGCACAGACCGGTTCCGCAACCGAGATCGAGCACGTCGAGATTGCGCCGCGGCTGCAGGGCCTTGATCCGTGTCGCCAGCAGTTCCGGAATGCGGTAGCCGAGTTCGTCAACCAGCCGGCGGTCGAAATCGCCGGCAAAGTTGTCGAACAGGTTGCGCACGTATTCGTCGGGCGCGTGCGCGGTGGTCTGGTCGCCAAGCGCGCTGAGCAAATGCCGGAAACTGTCGACATCGATTCCGCGATCGATCGCGCTCTGAAAGGCTGCCGCCGCACTGTCACGCTCATTGCGCGAGGCGAGCAAACGGCCCAGATTCAAATAGGGTTGGGGGAAACCGGGGCCCAGGCGCACGGCGCGGCGGTAACAGGCAAGCGCCTCATCCGTTTTCCCCTGCATCTGCAGCACCGACCCCAGATTGTTATGCGCTTCGATGTAATCCGGCCGCAGCGCAATGGCGCGGCCGTAACAGCCCGCCGCCTCATCGAGCAATTGCTGATCGCGCATGGCGAGACCGAGCCGGAAATACGCCTCCGCGTTGTCCGGATCGATGGCAAGCGCCTGCCGGAATGCCGACGCCGCCTCTGCATGTTCGCCGCCGACACTGAGTTGTTTGCCCCGTTCGATCTGCGGGCGCGCGGCCTCTGCGCGGGCCTGGCGGTCAGAATCGTGCATCGTCGCGCGCAGACACCGGGGTAGCGGGCGCGCGCGACGGCAAACAATGCAACCGCCGCAAAATATTGATCGCCCGAACCAGCATATTTTTCAAAAAAAGTAATCGCTCAGGCGCATCCTATCTGCTCTGGTCGCGGCAACCAACCGGAAAAACCCGGATTCGTGCAATAAACCGTGCACGCGCCGGTTTGATGCCTGAGGCAACGATTGCGCGCAGATCCGCGATCGGCCCTGACCGGCATTTCCCGATGACCGCCTGCCAACACTGACAAACATCAATTGGGTGCGAAAAACGATCCTCAGATATCAATGCCCGTTTTTGCCGTTGCCAATCCGCCGGATGGCGGAAGTCCTGCACCGCGCCGAAATATTGGCGGTCCCGACCATCGTTGCCGCCGTTAACGGGTTGCTTCCCGCACCCGGATCGACGTCACGGTGTCGCCAAACGACAAATTTTTTGTGGTGCGCTTTCAATACCTTGTGCCGCCGGCGGGCAGCCGCCATCGCGCAAACGGGCGGATTTTCTGCCGCAGGCACGCAGCGACGGGGCCGCGCTGTCCTTTGGCACGTGAATTGCTGAAACCGTGCATCGGTTCCGCGGACGCACGCAGATGGCAGCAAAACTCATTCATCGCCAACGAGGCTTTTCCCTGGTCGAGATCGCCCTCGTGCTGGCCATCATCGGCCTGCTGTCGGCGGTCTGCTCCAACGCAAGAGACGCATCGCCGCCACCCATGTGCACCGCGCAGTCGCCGCGCGGCTGAACGGCCTGCCGCCCGGTCTAGTCGCGATCGAGCGGCGACCCGGCGAAGGCCGAATCGCTGAGATTGGCTTTTTGCAGCCACAGCATATACGCGCCCCAGGCGATGCCGATCAACATCATCGCTTCACCGATCCGTCCCCACACGATACCGATGGTGGTCGCGTGCTGCAGCCACCAGCCGCCCATCGCGCTGAAGATGTTGATGAAGTCGTGGCCGTCGGTCTCGGCACTGCTCTCGCCATTGACCATCATCATCTGCGGGTCGCCGGCGTCGTGCATGTAGTGGCCCATATCCATCACCGAAAAGCCGAGCAGACAGAATGCAATCGAGGCACCGAATGAATCGCGGCGCGTCACCAGCAGCGCCACACCGAGCGTGATCGGAAACAGGTGCTGGCCGAGCGTGCCGCCGAGTGTGGTCATGAAGCGGCCGAACGGCCGAAACACGACATGGCCGGCCTCATGCCAGGGCAGAATGATTCCATGCAGCAGCGAGCCGCCAAGGTCGCCGTACTGCGGGTCGGTGTCGTGAAAAATCTTGAACGTGTAGAGCGTGACGGCGATCAGGAGCGCGCAGCGCCCCAGCCAGTCGGTCTTCGCAACCGCATCCGGCACATGCAGCAGCCAGCGCTTGAAGAAACCGCCCTCCGGATGCGTTTCCTCCGCGTCCGCTTCAACTTCGTCGCGCCGCGTGTTCAGCGGCGCCACGCCGAATTTGGCGAGCACGATGCCGCAGGCCGGGCAGGCCGCCGGCAGCGACTGGTCGGCCGGCAAGGGGCTGTGTCCGCATTTCGGACAGACGGCATAACTCATGGCGGGCTCATCATGGTCGGTGTGCTCATACAACCCGGAATTTAATGCAAACCGGCGGCAATCGCGCTATTCCTCCTGAATACCGGCAGATTTCACGACCTTGCCCCACTTCAGCATCTCGGATTTCAGCATGGCGCCGAATTCCTCCGGCGTGGCGTTCGGCGTCGGCTCGGCGCCGTCTTCATTCAGGCGTTTTTTCACGGCCGGATCCTGCAGCGCACGCAGCATCGCAGCGTGCATTTTCAGAATGATCTCGCGCGGCGTGCCGGCCGGCGCGACCAGACTGTACCACTGCACCGCTTCATAACCGGGCAGGCCCATCTCGGCGATGGTCGGCAGTTCCGGCGCGCCGCTCGAGCGTTGCGCGCTGGTCACGCCGATCGCGCGCAGGCGCCCGCTCCTCACATGCGGCACGGCGACGACGATGTTCGACATCATCAGCGGCACGTGTCCCGCGATGACATCGGTCAACGCGCTCGGGGTCGAGCGGTACGGGACGTGCACCATGCTGAGCCCGGTCATGTTGAGCAGCAACACCATCGACAGATGCGCATTGGCGCCGACGCCCGAGGTCGCGTATTGCAACTGCCCGGGGCGCGCCTTGGCGAAGGCGACGAGTTCCTTCAGGTTCTTCGCCGGAATCGACGGATGCTCGACCAGCATATTGGCCATGGTCACCGCATTGGTGATGGGCGCGAAATCGCGCAGCAGATCGAACGGCACGTTTTTCATCACCGCGACGTTGCTGGTGTGCGACGAGAACAGCGTGCCCAGGGTGTAGCCGTCGGGCGCCGCATGCGCGATCGCCTCGGCGCCGATGTTGCCGCTGGCGCCGGCGCGGTTCTCGACAAAAAACTGCTGGCCGAGATACTCGGTCAGTTTGGGTGCGAGCACGCGGAACGTGGTGTCGCTGCCGCCGCCGGGCTGCGAGGTGACTATGATGCGCACCGAGCGTTCGGGCCAGGCGGCCTGAACGGCGCCGGCCGCCATGCACAGCACTGCGATCGCCAGGGGATGGCGGATGATCGATTTCAGCATGTTGCCCTCCGTTATTAACCTGCGTGTTGCGGCCCGGCCGCGCGGGCAGTTGTTATTGCCTTGCCATACCGAGATCCTGCAGCACGGCGCGCAGCTGCGCGTCCTGCGCCTGCAGATATTTGCGCGTGTCTTCGCTGCCAAAGAAAAACGGCGCCAGCCCGTTCTGGGCGAGTTCCTGCGCCCATTCGTCCTGCGCGCTCACGCGGCCGGCCAGCGCTTCCCAATAAGCCACCTGTTCCGCAGTGATGCCGCGCGCGCCCATCAGCGCGCGCCAGCTGCCGAACACGACATCGATGCCCTGCTCGCGCCACGTCGGGGCCTGGGCCAGCGCGCCGCCCAGACGCTCGCGCGCCGCTACCGCAATCACGCGCAGCTTGCCCGACGGCGCCTGCGCCGCCAGCAGCCCCGCGGTGGTGATGGCGAGATCGACGTGACCGCCCAGCACCGCGGTGATCGACTCCCCGCTCGAATTGAATACCGCGATCCTGAAACGCTTCGGGTCGGCGCCGACCGCCCTGCCGACAAGGCTGATCGCGACATGATTGGCGTTGCCCAGCGCCGCCGCCAGCGCCATGCTGACCGAACCCGGATCGGCTTTGAGCCGCGCCAGCAGATCGCGGCCGTTGCGGATCGGCGAATTCGCGTTGACGACAAAACCGATCTGTTCGTTGGCGAGCATCGCGATCGGCGTGAAGTCCTGATAGTTGAGCGCGTTGGTGCCGGTAATCTTGTTGGTGATGACGGTGAACGGCGTGGCGATCAGATAGTGCGGATCGCCGGCATGCGAGGAAAGATAAGCGAAACCGACCGCGTTGCCGCCGCCGGTCTTGTTGATGATGGAAATGTTTGCCTTCGACAACTGCCGGTCCTGCACCACGCGCTGGAGCAAACGCGCGATGGTGTCCATCGCGCTGCCGGCCGCCGCCGGCGCGATCAGCTCGACGTTTTTGGTTGGCTGCCATTGCGCGCAGGCGGCGGCCGCACACAGGGCGCAAACGACCGCCGCCGCCGCAATGACACTTTTGACCAGCATGACGCCTCCACTATTCGAGGACCAACGCATTTTGTTTTGATCAAAGTCTAGCATGCCCCTGCAGCGGCTCCGTCCGCACGGTAGAATCGGCGCATTGACGCGACGTTCGATCGCGCATCACGAATTCCCCGGGAGGAGCACCATGCCGTTTCTTGATCTGCCGCCGGATCTGCGGATGTTTTACACGATCGATGATCACACCGATGCGTGGAACGAAGCCGAGACCGTCGTGTTCGTGCACGGCTTCTGCGAGAGTACCGAAGCGTGGCAGCAATGGGTGCCGCATTTTTCGCGCAAATACCGCGTGATCCGCTACGACCAGCGCGGCTTCGGCCAGAGCGGCGCGGTGCCGGCGGACTTCACGTTTACGTCGGAGTTGTTCGCCGACGACATGGCGCGCCTGATCGGCGCGCTGTCGCCGCACAAGCCGGTGCATATCGTCGGCGGCAAAAGCGGCGGCATGCCGGTGCTCAAGCTCGCCATGCTGCGGCCGCATCTGGTCAAGACCGTCACCCTCGTCTGCTCGCCGGTGAAAGGGCCGACGGTGCCGGGCTGGGTCGATCACATGACGACCAGGGGCATGCGCAGCTGGGCACGCTGGACCATGGGCGGCCGCCTCGGCAGCAAGATGCCGCCGCGCGGCGTCGACTGGTGGGTCGATCTGATGGGGAAAACCGCGGTATCGACCGGACTTGCCTACGTGAACTGGGTCGGCGGCGTCGATCTCAATGCCGAATTGAAAGACGTGCAATGTCCGACGCTGGTCATCGCCAACGACACGGCGCGCCGGCCGATCGATGAATTCCGGACTTATCAGAAAAAAATCCCGCGTGCCGAAATCGTCGAGATTCCGGTCGACGGCTATCATACCGGGGCCGTCGCGCCCGACGAATGCGCGCGCGCGACGCTCGAATTTCTGGCCCGGCACCGCCACGCATAAAACGCAGCGCCTGCGCAGGCCCGCCGCAGCGCCGGGGCGGCGGCGCCGATACATTACAATCAACTGCTCTGCCTGGAGGAGGCATCATGGGATTCCGCACCGCTGCCGCGTTGATGGCATGTCTTGCATCGGCCGCGCTCGTCGTCAGCGCGCCCGCGCGCGCGCAAACCTGGCCGGACCGGCCGGTACGCATCGTCGTGCCATGGCCGCCGGGCGGCATCACCGACGTCATCGCGCGCAGCGTCGGGCAACGCCTTTCTGAAGTGTGGGGCCAGCAGGTGGTGATCGATAACCGCGCGGGCGCCGGCAGCACGCTGGGTGCAACGCTGGTCGCCAAGTCACCCGCCGACGGCTACACGCTGCTCATCAACGATCTAGGCGGCCACTGCAGCGCGCCTTCGCTGTACGGCAAGCTGCCATACGACGCGCTCAAGGATTTCGACGCAGTGATGATGATCGCCGGCTCGCCGATGGTGCTGGTGGCGAACCCATCGCACAACGTGCGCACGCTGCCGCAACTGATCGAACTCGCCAAGGCCAAACCGCACGCGCTCAACTACGCGTCGTCGGGCAGCGGCGCCATCACCCACCTCGGCATGGTGCGGCTGATGCGCATGGCCGGCATCGACATGGTCCACGTGCCGTTCAAGGGCAGCGTGCCGGCGACCTCGTCGGTGATTGCGGGTGAAACCGCGGTGGCGTTTTCGACCATTCCGGCGGCGCTGCCGCAGGCGAAGGCGGGGCGCCTCAATTTGCTCGCAGTGTCGTTCCCTAAACGCTCGCCGCAACTGCCGGACGTGCCGACCATCGCCGAGACCGTCGGCGAATTCGATCTCGGCCTCTATTCCGGCCTGTGGGCGCCGCTCGGCACGCCGCGCGCCATCATCAACAAGCTGCATGCCGACATCAGTGCGGCGCTGGAGCAGCCGAAGATCAAAGACATACTCGCCGTCAATTCGGCCGAGACGGCGCGCTTCACGCCGGCGCAGTTTGGCGACTACGTTGCGCACGAAATCGGCGTGTGGGGCGAAATCATCCGCGCTGCGGGAATCAAGATTGATTGAAATTCAAAATCAAGCCACAGAGGACACAGAGTTCCCGGAGAAAATGGCAATCCACGACCGCAGGTTGTTTCCTTTGTTTTTGATTCTCTCTGCGTTCTCCGTGATCTCTGTGGCAAAACATTTTTCAGCGCTTATTACCAAAGGAGCATCAGCATGGATCTAGGCATCAAGGGTCGCGTCGCAATCGTCACCGGCGGCAGCCGCGGCATCGGCCGCGAAACGGCGCGCCAGTTTCTCGAGGAAGGCGCGCGCGTCATGATCAGCGGCCGCAATGCGGAAACGCTGGAAAAAACACGCGCCGATCTGGCCAAACAGACCGGCGGCGACATCAAGTGCGTGGTCGCCGACATGGTGAAGGAGGCCGACATCAAAAAGCTGGTCGATGAAACGGTCAGGCAGTTCGGCACCGTCGATATCCTGATCAACAACGCCGGCCAGATGTATTCCGGCCGCTACGCGGTGATGACCGACGAGGGCCTCAAGGAACAGCTCGAAACCAAGCTGTTCGGATTCATGCGCGCGATCCGCCTCGTCTATCCGATCATGAAGGCGAAAAAATGGGGCCGCATCATCAACACCATCGGCGGCGCCGGCAAGGAGCCGGACCCTTACATGTTCGGCAGCGGCATCACCAACAGCGCGCTCCTGAACATCACCAAATCGCTGTCCACCGAATTCGGCGAAGACGGCGTGCACGTCAACGCGATCTGCCCGGGCTGGGTCGACACCAACCTGTGGCAAAGGAATGCGCAGGGCCTCAAGGCCGAGCTCAACGCCAAGGACGAAGCCGAAGCGCGCAAGCTGGCGGCGCGCCGCAACGCGCTCAACCGCTTCGGCAAGCCCGAAGAGCTCGCCAACGCAATCGTTTTCCTGTGTTCCGAGCGCGCGAGCTATATCACCGGCGTGTCGCTCAATCTCGACGGCGGCCGCCTGAAGGGATTGTGGTGAGCGCGACGCCGTTTCCGAACCACACCAAGAAACGGCTCGCCGCCGGCGAACTGGCGCTCGGTCTCGGATTGCGCAGCGCGCGCACCGTCGATATCGCGCATGCCGCCAAGACCTGCGGCTTCGACTGGCTGTTCATCGACATGGAGCACGGCTCGTTCGACATGGACAACGCGGCGCAGATCGCCTCCGGCGCGCTGGCGGTGGGCATTTCGCCGATCGTGCGCGTGCCGGGCAAGGAACATCACCATGCCTCGCGCATTCTCGACACCGGCGCGCAGGGCATTGTGGTGCCGCATGTCGACACCGCCGAGGAGGCGGCGCGCACCGTTTCGCATTGCAAATATCCGCCCATCGGCCACCGCTCGGTGACCAGCATGCAGCCGCAATTCAGCTTCAGCGGGCTGCCGGTCGGCGAACTCACGCGGCTTGCGAACGAAGAAACGCTGGTCATCATCATGCTCGAAACCCCGCTCGGGATCGCCAATGCCGACGCGATTGCAGCAGTCCAGGGCATCGACGTCGTCATGATCGGCACCAACGATCTGTGCGCCGAGATGGGCATCCCCGGCCAGTTCGGCGACGCGCGCGTCGAGGACGCCTATCGCATCGTCACCGCCGCCTGCAAAAAACACGGCAAGATCGCCGGCATGGGCGGCGTCACCGAGCACAAGCTGCTGCAGAAGTACATCGGCATGGGCATGCGCTTTATTCTGAGCGGCACCGATCTCGCGTTCATGATGGCGAGCGCGCGCGACCGCACCGGCTTTTTGCGCGGCCTTACGCTCTAGGGTGCCGAAGCAACCGCTGGCGTTGGCGCTTGCGCTGATGGCCGCCGCGGCCGGCGGCGCCTGCGCGCAAACGTGGCCGGCGAAACCGATCCGTCTGATCGTGCCCTTTCCGCCCGGCGGCGGCAACGACATACTCGCCCGCACCGTCGGCCGGAAACTGACCGAAGCGGTGGCGCAGCAGGTGGTGATCGACAATCGCGGCGGCGCCGGCGGCAACATCGGCGCCGAAACCGCGGCACACGCGGTGGCCGACGGCTACACGCTGTTTCTCGGCGGCATCGGCAGCCACGGCACCAATCCGGGTTTGCAGGCGAAACTGCCCTACGATCCGGTGCGCGATTTCGCGCCGATCACCCTGATCGCGTCGGCGCCGCTGATCGTGGTGGTGCATCCATCGTTGCCGGTGAAATCAATCGCGGAACTCGTGCAGTACGCGAAAGCGCGGCCGGGGCAGCTCAACTTTGCCTCGTCGGGCGGCGGATCGATCGCGCATCTCGCGCCTGAAATGCTCAACGCGATGGCGCATGTCAAACTGACCCATGTGCCGTACAAAGGCACCGCGCCTGCGCTGGTGGATTTGCTCAGCGGACAGGTGCAGCTGATGATGAACAGCGCGGTGTCGATGCTGTCGCAGCTGCGCGGCGGCAAGCTTCGCGCGATCGCCGCCACCGGCGCGCGGCGGCTCGCTGCGCTGCCCGAATTGCCGACGGTCGCCGAATCCGGCGTGCCCGGCTATGAAGTCGCCTCGTGGTACGGCCTGCTCGCCCCCGCGCAAACGCCGCGTGCAATCGTGGACCGGCTCAATCGCGAAGTCGTTGCGATCCTGCGCCAGCCCGAAGTGCGCGACCGCCTCGCCGCCGACGGCGCCGAAGCCGTCGGCAATTCACCGGAGGAATTTGCCGCCCACATCCGGCGTGAACTTGCGCGCTGGGCGGCGGTGATCAAGGCTGCAGGCATCCGGCCGGAATGAATCTGCAGCTGCGAAACGCGCCGACCGCCAAAAAAAGGCGGTGGCGCGATTCCTGCCTGGTGATAAATTCCGGCGTGATCGCCAAAAAATTGCGCCCGCGATGATGGCAGCACCCGACACCTCTGGTAGCATCCGCACAATTCAATCGACAAAACGCACGCTCATGGATGAACTGAAAAAAAACAAACTCGTCGCCGCATGGATTCTGGCGCAGGAGGAAGAGGACGACGATGCGTCGGCGATCCAGGCCTTCGCGCTGCTGCCGAACGAAGACCCCGAATTGTGCTGGGAACTGATCCTGCGCATACACGCCGAGCCGATCTCCGAGGAAGTGCGCGCCATCCTGGCCGCCAGCCCGCTCGAAGATCTGCTCGTTTATCACGGCAAGGAATATTTTCCGCGCGTCAAAGCCATCGCGCTGAAAGATCCGCTGTTCCGCAAAATGCTCAGCGGCGTCTGGCTCGACCAGAAAAAATCGCCGATCTGGCGCGAGTTTTACGAACTGGCGGGCGTGAAGCCGAAGTTTTCGTAACGCGAGTGCGCCCCCGGAACGTGCTGCGCGCCATCCGGGTTACCGGCGCACTTGTAGCGCAGGCGAATCGCCTGCGCCACAAAACATTCAATCCGCCCTGATGTTCATCTCGCGAATCACCTTGCTCCACAGCGCGGTATCCGCGGCGATGGTGGCGCGGAACGCTTCAGGCGTGCTCGCCACCACTTCCGCGCCCTCGCGGGTGACGCGTTCGGCGACCTCCGGTGCGCGCGCGGCTTTCACCGCGTGTTCGTTGAGCAACTTGATCAGCGCCGGCGGCGTGGCGGCGGGTGCGAGCACGCCGACCCAGGTTTTGAATTCATAGCCGGGCACACCCGACTCGGCCACGGTCGGCACGTCGGGCAGCGCGCTGATGCGCTGCCGGCTGGTCACCGCCAGTGCGCGCAAACGCCCCGCGCTGATCTGGCCGCCGGTGGCGACCAGCGTCTGCATGCTCAATTCGCATTCACCGGAAATCAGCGCGATCAGCGCCGGACCGCCGCCCTTGTAGGCAACGTGCACAAGATCGGTTTTCGTCATATAGCGGAACAATTCGGTCGCCAGATGCGGCAGCGTGCCGGCGCCCGATGAGGTGTATTTGAGTTCGCCGGGATGAGCCTTTGCCAGCGCGATCAATTCGCGGATCGTGCGCACCGGCACCGAGGGATGCACGAACACCACGCTCGCGCCATTGACGGTCAATGACACCGGCGCGAAATCGCGCTCGGGCTTGAAGCTGATGTTCGGAAACAGACTCGGATTGGCGACCACCGGCACCGTGTTGACCAGCAGCGTGTAGCCGTCGGGGGCGGCGCGCGCCACCGCCTCCATGCCGATATTGCTGGAGGCACCGGCGCGATTGTCGATGATCACGCTCTGACCGAGCGTCTCCGACATTTTCGGCGCGATCAGGCGCGCCACCGTGTCCACGCTGCCGCCGGGCGGAAACGGCACGATCATGCGGATCGGCTTTACCGGATATTGCTGCGCGATCGCGCTGCCGGCGGCGCCGGCGACGAGCAGGCAGGCGCCCAGTCGAAATATGTCTTGCATGGTGCCGCTCCCCCGATATAACCGGTGCGGTCATTCTTGAAACCGCTCTCCGCTGGTCCGATTCTACTGCGATGCTGCGCGCGCAACACCGCCCGGCCACGCGCTACAATGCAACGCCAATATCATCCGCCTCCCCGCACGACGCGCAAGGGAGGAAAAAAAATACGGACGCCCGAACGCCAGAGGAGCGAGCATGCCATTTCGAACAGTCGCGGTCTGCGCCGCCACGATACTGGCGGCCGACACCGCGGGCGCGCAACCGTGGCCAACCAAACCGCTGCGCATCATCGTCATGAACACGCCGGGTTCGGGCGCGGACATCGTCACGCGGCTGATCGCGGCAAAGATGTCGGAGTCACTCGGCCAGCAGGTAGTGGTGGACAACCGCGCCGGCGCCAGCGGCAACATCGGCGCCGAAATCACGGCGCGCGCAGCACCTGACGGTTACACGCTGGCGATGATCACCTCGCAGCAGCCCAATGTGGTGGCGCTCTACGACAAGCTGCCCTACGACCTCGTCAACGATTTCGCGCCGATCAGCCTGTTGGCCTCGGCGCCGTACTTTATCGTCGTCAATCCGGCGCTGCCGGCGACCACCGTGAAGGAACTCGTCGCGCTCGCCAAAAGCAAACCCGGCAGCCTCAGCTATGGCTCGGCCGGTTCGGGCTCGGCGCCGCATCTGGCCACCGAGGTATTCAAAAGCATGACCGGCATCAATCTGCTGCACGTGCCCTATAAAGGCACCACGCCGGCACTCACCGATACCATGGCCGGGCAAATTCAGATGACGGTGCTGGTCGCACCGCTGGTGTTGCCGGCAGTGAAGGCCGGCAAGGTGCGCGCGCTGGGCGTCACCGCCGGCCACCGCTCGGCGCTGGCCCCGGACATTCCGACCGTCGCCGAATCGGTGCCGGGCTACGAATGGTCGGGCTGGTACGGACTGGTGGCGCCGGCCAGAACGTCACCCTCAATCATTGCCCGCCTCAACGCCGGCCAGAACGAGGCGATCAAGAGCGCCGAATTCAAGGAGCGCCTGGCCGGCGTCGGCGCCGAGCCGATCGGCAGCACGCCCGCGGAATACGGCGCGCATATCAAGGCCCAGCTCGACAAGATGAAACTCGCCATCCGGCTCGCCGGCGTGCACGCGGAATAGCGCGGCGATGCGCGATGCGCTTGCATTTCGGCGGCGCCTGCGTAGGATGATCAACAGGCCACCGGAAAAATCCGGGGCCGCCTATCAACAAGGGAGGGGAAACATGCAGAACTTTTTGCGACTGTTCGTCGCGCTGGCAATCGTCACGCTCGGCTTCTCGCACACCGCGCGCGCGGCCGACGGCGACACCGCTTACGTCGTCGCCTATTTCGAAACCGCCTTCGCCGACAAGGACAAGGTGCGCGCGCTCGCGCGCAAACTCAGCGAAGCGGTGGCCAGGGAAGACGGCAACCTGCGTTTCGAAGTGCTGCAGCGCGTCGGCCAGCCCGATCAATTCGCCATACTCGAAGCATGGAAGGACAAGGCCGCGCTGACCGCGCATGCCGAAGCCGCGAGCACCCGGGAATTCCGCGAAAAACTCGGCGCCATGCTGCGCAGCCCCTATGACGAGCGGCCGCACACCGCGCTCGGCGTCGGCGCGGTCGGCGTAGCGGCAGAGAAAAGCCGCACCGGCATCTTCGCGCTGACGCACGTCGATATCGTGCCGACCGAGAAGGATAAGGGCGTCAGTCTGGTCAAGGAAATGGCCGAGCAGAGCCGCAGCGACCCCGGCAACATCCGCTTCGAAGTGCTGACGCAGAACAGCCGTCCCAATCACATGACGGTGATCGAACTGTGGAAGGACAAGCACGCGATCGATGCGCACTCGGCTACCGCGGCGAAGAAGAAGTTCCGCGAAACGCTGTCGCCGATGAGCGGCAGCCTCTACGACGAGCGTTTTTACCGTTCGATCAATTAGGCCGCACGTGAATCAGCGCGCCGGCGCGGCGGCTCTTTGCGCCGCCCTCGGCGCGTTTTTCATGGCGAGCGCCGCCGCGCAGACTTTTCCGGGCCGACCGCTGCGGCTGGTGATCCCCTTTGCGCCCGGCGGTACCGCCGACATCGTCGGCCGGCCGCTGGCGCAAAAACTCGGCGAGGTGCTGGCGCAACCCGTGGTGGTCGAAAACCGCGGTGGCGCCGGCGGCGCGGTGGGTGCGGCGAGTGTCGCCGGTGCGCCGCCCGACGGCTACACGCTGCTGCTGGGGGTCAATGGTTTTCTCACCATACTGCCCGGCTTTACCAAACTGCCCTATGACCCGGTCGCCGGCTTTGCGCCGGTGGCGACGGTGGCCACTTCGCAATTCGTGCTGGTCGCGCATCCCTCGGTGCCGGCGCGCACGCTGAAGGAATTGCTGGCGCTGGCGAAAGCGCAACCGGACAAACTGACCTTCGCCTCCACCGGCAACGGCACGGTCGGCCACGTCGCCGGCGAGTTGCTCAACAGCATGGCCGGCGTGCGCACGCTGCACGTGCCGTACAAGGGCACCGGCCCGATGACGCTCGATCTGCTCGCCGGCCACATCGATCTCGCCTATCCCGGCGTGTCGTCGGTCGTGCCGCATATCCGCGCCGGCAAGCTGAAGGCCTTCGCCGTCACCGGTGCGACGCGCTCCGGCGCATTGCCGGAACTGCCGACGATTGCGCAGGCGGCGCTGCCCGGCTATGAAGCGTCAACCTTCTGGGGCCTGCTCGCGCCGGCGAAAACGCCGCCCGAGATCGTGCGCAAACTCAATGCGGCGATCGTCGAAGCACTGCAGAGCGTCACGCTGCGTGAAACCTTTCTGCAGCAGGGCAACGAACCGGCGCCTTCCACGCCGGAGGCATTCGCCGCGCTGATCCGCGACGACACCGCGCGCTGGCTGCGCGTGATCAAGCGCGCCGGCCTGCGTCTTGACTCGACCTGATCAGCGGTCGCGTCGTCGCGCTGTGTTAAGATTTTTCTCTTCTCCCACGCAATTCTGAAAGGCAGTCATGGCCGGTTCGCATAACGCTCCGCCCGCAACACTCGATCGCGATCTCGATGTCGGTCCCGAGGATCTGCAGGAACGCGATTTTTACCAGCTGATGACGGGCATGGTGATTCCGCGCCCGATCGGCTGGATCTCGACCATCTCGGAAGACGGCGTGCCGAACGTTTCGCCCTACTCGTATTTCAACCTGATGGGCAGCGATCCGTTCTACTGCGCCTTCGGTTCGACCGGCGAAAAAGACAACGTCAGCAATCTGCGCAGGATACCGGAGTTCGTCGTCAACATCGTGTCAATGGACCTGATCGAGCAGATGAATTTTTCGTCCGGCGATTTTCCGCACGACGAGAGCGAATTCGCCTGGGCGGGACTGACCACCGTGCCGGCGGCCAAGGTGCGCCCGCCGCGCGTCGGCGAGGCGAAGGCGCATCTCGAATGCAAGGTCATGCAGATCGTCGATGACAACAACACCCACATCGTGCTCGCGCGCATCGTGCACGCGCACGTCAGCAAGGCCGTGTGGAAAAACGGCCGCATCGATCCGCGCCTGCTCGACCCGGCCTGCCGCCTGTCGGGCTCGGCTTACGCCCAGCTCGGCGAAATCGTCAATGTCGCGCGCCCGGTGTGGGCGGACCTCAAAGGCACGCCGCGCGGCACGGCGAAAATGCCGCGCATCGTCAAGCGCGGCTGAACCTCGGAACCACTTCAGAACCAGAGGGCCATAAAGGGTCGTCGCTGCCGCACAGGCGGGAGCCCGGACTTCACCGGAACATAGAAACCACTGGATTTCCGCCTGCGCGGAAATGACGAAAGTGGATCCGAAAACAGCAATGCGAGGAGAAACAGCATGATTCGATTCCTGGTGAATTTCTGGGTTGCAGTTGCAGCGGGCGCAATTGCTTTGCCAGCCGTTGCGCAACCATATCCAAGCAAGCCGATCCGGCTGATCGTGCCCTTCCCGCCCGGCGGCGGCAACGACATCGTTGCGCGCGTGATCAACATCAAACTGCCCGCACTGCTCGGCCAGAACCTGATCGTCGATAACCGCGCCGGCGCCGGCGGCAACCTCGGCGCCGAACTCGCAGCCAAAGCGCCGGCCGACGGCTATACCCTGTTCATCGCCAACAATTCGCTGACAACCAATCTCAGCCTCTATGCGAAACTGCCGTACGATCCGTTCCGCGATTTCGCGCCGATCGCGTTGGGCGCGACTTCGCCGAACATGATCGTCGTGCATCCCGCGCTGCCGGCGCACAACGTGAAGGATTTGATCGCGCTGGCGAGAGCCAAACCCGGCGAGATGACCTTCGCCACACCCGGCCCCGGCACGCCGACGCATCTGGCCGGCGAACTGTTCCGCGCGCGCACCGGCATCGATGTGCTGACCGTGCATTACAAGGGCGCGGGCCCGCTGATGGTCGATCAGATCGGCGGCCACGTCATGGTGAGTTTCACCGCGCCCATCGTGTCGAAGCCCTACGTCGATTCGGGCAAGCTGCGCGCCATCGCCATCACCACCGAGAAACGCTGGTCGGGCATGCCCAACCTGCCGAGCGTCGCCGAATCCGGTTACCCGGGCTTCGACGTCTTTGCGTGGTTCGCGTTTTTCGCGCCGGCCAACACGCCGCGAGACATCATCACGCGCCTCGCCGCTGACATCGCCAAGGTGCAGCAAATGCCGGAAATCAAGGAACGCCTCGCCACCCAGGGCATCGAAACCGGCGCCACCGGCACGCCCGAAGCGCTCGCCGCGTTTCTGCGAAAGGATTTCGAGCTGTGGGACAAACTGATCAAGCAGCAGGGGATACGCGTCGAGTAGCCCGGCAGATCAGATTCCGCCGAGTTTCCGCGCAAAATCACGCATATCAGCTTCCTTCTCGATCGCCGTCGTGCGTTCGATGATTTCACGCGCAAGCGCATTGCCGAGAACCGGTTCGGCCTGGGTCATGAATTTCTTCGCCACGTCGTCCCATGTCATCGGGCTGTGCGGATCGCCCTTTGGATAGAGCACCTCGCGGATAAAGGTGCCGCGCGCGGTTTTCACTTCCACCGCGGCAGGTCGCGCACCCTGCTTGAACAATGCCGTCAGCCCCGGCTTCGCTTTGAGCGTGGAAACCGCCATCAGCCTTGCCACATCGGGATTGCGCAACCACACCGGCTCAAACTGCGCCGAGGTGCATTCGCCGGCGACCAGTCCGATGGCGGTGCAATAGTAAAAGCTGTGGTCGGCGGTTTCCTTGTTGGCGGGCGCGAACTTGTGCTCGTCCCAGCTCGGCTTGGTGACCGCTTCTTCGTGCGCGTAGATGGTGATCGCTTCGACTTCGGCCGGAACGATTTTGTGTTCGGCGCGCAATTCGATCGCCGCCTGCACCATCGCCGGCGTCATGCCCTCGACCGGATAGGGCTTGAGTCCGATCTTCATGATGCGGAAGTCGCCTTTCTTCGGCACCAGCGGCTCGAGATCGACGCCGCCGGCGACCGACTGGCCGAAACCGTACGGCCCTTCGAGCAGCGTGCTGCAGCCGGTGAAGCCCTGGCGCGCGAGCAGCGAATAGAGAATCGCCTGGCTGGCGACAATCGGCGCGGAGAGCGCCTTGTCCATCGGAATGTCGCCGTGGCGGATTTCGGCCAGCGTATTCGACCGCGCGCCCGACAACGCAATGGCGTTGCCGAGCTGGCCCGCATCGAGGCCGAGCATGCGGCCGGCGCCGGCGGCCGCTGCGTACGAACAGGCCACCGTATGATGCCAGCCGCGGTGCCACAGATTTCTCGGCACCGGCAAATCGGAAAAACGCATCTGCACTTCGTAGGCGATGATCATGCCGAGCAGAAAATCCGAGCCCGAACGGCCTTTCCATTCGGCCGCGGCCATTACCGTCGCGATGGTATCGCTCGGATGCGCGGTCCACGCCGGACCGAAGTAGACATCGTTGTAATCCTGATAGCGGATGGCCACGCCGTTGGCGAGGGCCGCAAACTGCGCATTGGCCCTGGCGCCCTTCATGCCGATCAACGTTGCCTGCGCGCCGCCATCGAGTTCAACGATGCCGTTGCGCACGATCCGCGCAGGCTCGCTGCCGAGACCGCCATAGCCGCAGGCGAGGCTGTCGAGCAGGATGCGCCTGGCGTAATCGGCAACCTTGCTGTCAATGTCCGAAGTTTGCAGCGCGCCGGCGTAGCCGCCGATGCGCTCGACGAGCGTGCTCATGCCGGTACCGTCTGGCGCGCCGGCTGTTTGCTGCCTGCGAGCGCATTCATCAACGGCGCGAGATCAGCGACGTTTTCAAGATCGAGAATATCCTTTTCCACCGCGAGCACGGCTTCCGGCGCGAGGCGGAAGGCGGCGCAGCCGCGATACTTGTTGCGCGTGCGTTCTTCCTGCAAACCGAACGACGGATCGCCCGGCGCGTGCTTGACGTTCTTCGCCAGCCGCCGCCCGTCGGTCGTGACGATCGTCACCTGCACGCTGCCGTCGGCCGGATCATCGACATGTTTCAGTTTCTGCATGACCGCCTTTACTTCCGGCTCCTGCGTACGGTTGGCCGTGTAATCCGGGATTTCCGACCAGCCCTTCAACACGCCCAGCGCGTTGTTGAACGCCATCGAGAACTTGCCCTGCAGACCGGTTTGCGGCTGCGTGTGCAGCAGCGGGATCAAACGAAAATCGACTTCGATGGCTTCGATGTCGGCTGGTTTGAGTTGGTGTTCCTTGACAAGATCGATCACGCCGGATGTCGCGCGGTGCGTCGACCAGCACGCCGGATACCACTTGATGACGAGTCCGCGGCTGATCGACCATACCTTGCCGAGTTTCGCGCAGACGAGTTCTTCGGTGTAATCGCCGGGGCCTTTGAATGCGCGCAGGAAACCCTGCTCGCCGCCGAGCGCGTCGGTGTCGGCGGTGAAACCGCGCTGCGCCAGCAGTGCGGCGAACACGCCGTTGCGGGCGGCGAGACCTGCGTGCAGCGGCTTGGTCATGGTGCCGAAATTTTTCTGGATGCCGCAGCCTTCGGAGGCGGCGATGCCGAACGCGTGCATGGTCTGCTCGCGCGTGAGCTTCAACAGGCGCGCCGCAGTAGCGGTCGCGCCGATCGTGCCGTACGGCCCGGTCGGATGCCAGCCGAGATGCCAACTCTTTGTGTCGATCTTGCCGAAGGTGTTGCGGTCGGCCATGGCGTTGCCGACTTCGTAGCCGGCGACATAGGCTTCGATCGCCTCCTTGCCGCTCGGTTTGGTCAGGTCGGCCAGCGCGAAAATCACCGGGGCGAGCACTGCGGTCGGATGACCGAAGCCACCGACATCGTCGTAGTCGAGCGCGTGCGCCAGCGTGCCGTCGGCCATCGCCGCTTCGGGCGCGCTGGTTGCGGTGCCGAGCCCGATCACGCGCGCCTGCGGATTGCCGCCGACAAAATCAAGATACCTGCCGATGACCGAAGACGTTTCGGTCGTCGAGCCGGCAAGCGTCACGCCGGTGGTGTCGAGTATGCCCCACTTGACCCATTTGACGGCCTCGGCGGGGATGTCCGCAAATTCGAGATTGATGGTGAAATCCGCGCATGCTGACGTGACGCTCATGACTGCTCCTCCGGAAGGTCGCTGGATGCGCGCGGGATTGTTGTTTTTGCGCGCCGTGATCGGGTGCACGAATACTACAAAGAAACACGGCCCGCCTCAATGCCGCGCACGAATGCCGCACAGTTTTGACTTCTCCGGGGCGAGCGCGTAGCTTTTTGCCATGCGCTACTCGCAGCTCACATTTTTCTTCCTGCTGGCGTGGGGCGCGGTCGCCGCAGCCCAACCCTACCCGTCGAAGCCGATCCGCATGCTGATCGGCTTTCCGCCCGGCGGCGGCGCCGACATCGTCGCGCGCCAGATCACGCCGCGACTCGGCGAGCAACTCGGGCAGCAGGTGGTGATCGACAACCGCGGCGGCGCCAGCGGCAACATCGCCCTCGGCATGCTGGCCACCGCGGTGCCGGACGGCTATTCGTTAATGCTCACCACGCCGACGCTCACCGTCAATCCGGCGCTGTATCCGAATGTCGGTTACGACTCGCTGAAGGATTTCGCGCCGGTGCGCCTGATTGCATCGACCGCCTACATTCTGGTCGTGTATCCGTCAGTGCCGGCAAAGAGCGTGCAGGAACTGGTTGCGCTGGCGAAGGCGAAACCACGGCAGCTCAATTACTCATCGGGCGGCAACGGTGCTGCCGCGCATTTGGCCGGCGCGCTGTTCGGCAGCATGACGGGCGCAGACATCGTGCATATTCCGTATAAGGGAATCGGCCCCGCACTCGTTGCGCTGCTTGGCGGCGAAGTTCAACTGACCTTCAGCAGCCAGCCTTCGACCATTCCGCACATCAAGGAAGGCCGCCTGCGCCCGCTCGGCATTACCAGTGCGAAACGGTCGAGCTTCACGCCCGATATTCCCACCATCGCCGAATCGGGCGTGCCCGGATATGAAACAACAGCCTGGTACGGCGTCATCGCGCCGGCGGGCACGCCGGCGCTGGTCATTGCCAGGCTGAATCTAGAATTGACCAAACTGCTCGATCAAACCGAGATCAAGGCGGCAATTGCCGCGCAGAGTTTCGAAATTATGCCGAGCGATCCCCGGCAGTTCGGCGGTTTCATTAAAACCGAACTCGTCAAATGGACAAAGGTCGTCAAGGATTCCGGCATGCGCATCGAATGATGCGATGCCGCGCGGCTATTTAAACAGCAACGGTATCCCGCACACGAACAGCGTCACGCACACAAGCTTGCGAAAGCCCCGCTCGCTGATATTGACCTGTACGCGGTCGCCGATATAGATGCCGACCAGCATCAGCGGAAACGCCGCGGCGAACATGATCCACGCATCGACGGTGAATTCGCCGACCGCGTAATAGCCGATGCCGCGCACGATGCACAACAGCAGCAGCATTGCCGAGGTGGTGGCGCGAAAGGCGTCCTTCGCCACCGCGCGCGCGTCGAGATACATGGCGAAGAATACGCTGCCCATCGAACCGAACATGGTGCCGACGGCGCCGGACAGCGTGCCGGCGACCGGTTCGATGACGCGGCGCAGCCACGCCGGCAGACCGCGCGCGCGCATAAGGCCGGCCAGCGACTGCAATGCATAGAGGAGCACGACGATGCCGAGCCCGCGCGTGAGCATGCGCGCGTCGAGCGACTTGAAAAAATACAGTCCGACCGCGATGCCGGCGGCGCACCACGGCATGAACGCCACCATCGCGCGGTAATCGACATGCCGGCGGTCGCGGCCGAGTATGGCCATCGACGAGGCAAAACCGAGCAGCGTCCACACCGGCACCAGCACCTTGATCGGGAGCACGAGTGCGAGCAGCGGCATGCCGAGCGCGCCGCCGAAACCGGTGCTGCCGCGCAGCCCGTAGGCGAGCAGCATGACAAACACGCAATAGGCGATCTCGGGCGCCGACAGTTCAGCCATCGACGGCCAGCTTGTAGGTATGGATCAGTTTGCCCAGACGCTCGACTTCCGATTTGACGTAGGCGCCATATGCCTCGGGCGAATCGGCGACCACGCTGTAGCCAAGATCCGCGCAACGCCGCACCGCCTCCGGTTTGCGCAGGGCGGCGACCGCCGCCGCATTGAGCGTGGCGATCACCTCCCGCGGCGTACGCGCGGGCGCGAGCAGCCCATACCAGTTGCTGAATTCATATCCGGCCACGCCGGCCTCGGCGATGGTCGGGTATTCCGGCGCCGAAGCCGCGCGCTGCGCGCTCGATACCGCCAGCGCGCGCAGCCGGCCCTGCCGCGCCTGCGGCAGCGCGGTCGCCAGCGGCAGCAGGCTGACCGAGGTTTCGCCGGCGACCACCGCGGTCACCGCCTCGCCGCCGCCGCGGTACGGCACGTGCACGATGTTGACGCCGGCCATGCCCTTGAAGATTTCAAACGACAGATTGATCGACGAGCCGGAACCGGCCGACGAGTAATTGATCGCGCCGGGGCGCGCCTTCGCCAGCGCGAGGAGTTCGCGCAGCGATTTCACCGGCAGCGAGGGGTGCACCACGAGCATGTTGGGCGCCTGCACCAACAGGCTGATGGCGACAAAGTCGCGCGTCAGATCGTACTGCAGGTTTTTGTAGAGACTGGTATTGGCGGCCTGCGGCGTGCTCGCCTGCAACAGCGTGTAGCCGTCGGGCGCGGCGCGCGCGACGAACTCGGTGCCGATGTTGCCGGCGGCGCCGCTGCGGTTATCGACGATCACCGGTTGACCCAGCGCCGGCGCCATGCCGGCAGTGACGATGCGCGCAAGCGTGTCGGCGCCGCTGCCGCCGGCGAAGGGCACCACATAACGCACGAACTTGGACGGATAGTTCTGCGCGCAGGCAGTGCACGCCGCGAGCGCACAGACCGACATCCCCAGCACTTGCCAGCCTGAGGTCCGCAAGGCGCGCAGGGTATTGCGAGTTTCATGCGCGCCGCCGCAACCATCGGTCTGCGATATCGAACGGGCACGACCTCGCGACATCGCATTCATCGCAGGTTCTGCAGCAGCAGGAGCAGCCCGCCGAGCACGCCGACGTTGTTGAGCAGCATGACGCGCCCGCTGTTGCGTTTGGCCGGATCAGCAGCCTGCCAGAAGCGGTGAAAGATCGCGGTCGCCGCCAGCGTGAACACGATCAGGCAGCACACGCCGATGTCGGCATGCCAGCCGAGCAGGATCAGCGCGCAGCCGGTGAATTGCAGCGCGATGCCGAACCAGAACGCGGCCTCGGGAAACGGCGTATGCGCGGCGGCCATGCGCTCGATGTGATCGCGGATGCGCTGCGGCGTGAGGTTGCACAGACCGGCGACGACAAAGAAAAACACAATGCACAGCCGGCCGGCGGCGTTGAGCGCCGATGCGTCCTCGAACATGAATCCTCCTCCTTGAATCGCGGCTCGCAGTGGCCAGCGCGCGGTTACAAAAGTTTACATCCTGTATGGCGCCCGCAACGCGCCTCGCACGTTAAATAATCGGGGCCGCGGCAGTTGCGCGGCAAACCGACAGGAGGCGACCATGAAAACACTCATCGCGGCAGGCGTTGCAACGCTGGCGCTGGCGGGCTGCGCCGACTACCCGGTCTACGAACAGGCTTATTACCGCCCGGCCACCGTCTATTACGAACCGGCGCGCGTCGTTTACGCGCCGGCGCCGGTCTACATCGAGCGCAGCACCGTGATTCGGGCGCCGGCGCAGGTGGTGCGCGAACCCGTGCGCATCGTGCACGGCCGCAGCGAACCGGTCCTCCACGACGCCGACCGCGACCATGACGGCGACCGCGCGCGCGTCAGCATGGGCGAGCGCCGCTAGCCGCGGCTATTCGGCGCGGATGCCGCGCTCCTTGATCACGCGGCTCCACTTGTCCATCTCGCGTTTGAGATGGACCGTGACCTCTTCTGGTGTGCTGGCGATGACATCGACGCCGTTCTTCGCGAACTGCTGCACCTGTTCGGGCGCGGTGAGGATTTTGCGCAAGCGCTCGTTAAGCAGGGTGATGATCGCGCGCGGCGTGCCACGCGGCGCCATGATCACATGCCAGGTCAGAAACTCGTAGCCCGGCACCGCCTCCGCGATCGCCGGCATCTCCGGCAGGGCCGCGCGCCGCTTGAGGCTGGTGATGGCAATGCCGCGCAGGCGCTTGCTCTCGACATACGGCAGCGATTCGGAAATATTCGAGAAGCTCACCGTGACCTCGCCGCTCATGGTCGCGATCAGGCTCGGCCCGCCGCCCTTGTAGTGCACGGCGACGATGTTGATCTTGCCGAGATAGTTGAACAGTTCGCCGGCGATATGCGGATTGGTGCCGATGCCGGCGGTGCCGTAATTGAGCACACCGCGGTTCGAGCGCGCCAGCGCCAGCAGATCCTGCGTCGTGCGCACCGGCAGCGAGGGGTGCACCGCGAGCATCGCGGTCGATGACGACAGCAGACAGACCGGTTCGAAATCGTTCTGCAGATCGTACGGCACGCGGCTGAACAGGTACATGTTGGTGACCAGCGGCAGCGTGTTGATCAGCAGCGTATAACCGTCGGCCGGCGCGTGCGCCGCCAGCTCGTTGCCGATATTGCCCGAGGCGCCCACACGGTTGTCGATGATGACCTGGCGGCCGAGCGATTCGGACAGCTTGGGCGCAACCAGCCGCGCGATCACATCGACGCTGCCGCCCGGCGGAAACGGCGTGATCAGGCGCACCGGCTTCGATGGATAGGAATCCGACTGCGCCAACGCCGGCAACGACACCAATAACAAGCTGCCCAGCAGCGCGACGATTTGAATTTTCAACATGGCTTTCCTCCGTTGCCCTCACGCTGAACCGCGACGCCGGCACTGACGGGTGCCGCATTACAAACATCCCGCGCGCCCGGCTTGACACTTCAATTTTTTCGACGCGGCTGCATCTTACCAAAGTCGCAGCCTTCAACCGTCTTCATCCGTGCGCCGTTGCCATTGCATGGAAACGCGTCTGACACTCGCGCCGGGACAGCACGGAACCAAAAAGCTGGTCATCCAGCAAGGCGACCGCCTGGTGCGCGTGCGTTACCGCTACGACAGTCAGGGCGGGTTGCGGCGAATGGTTTGGGAAACGGATTGGCAAACCGTGCGCGCACCGGGACTGCAGAAAAAAGTGCTGATTGAAACCGGCGACTGAATGCCATATGCCAATATATACAGGCGCAGATGCATAGATATACCTATGGTTGGTTGCATATACGAATAGAGGAGCCTAGGATTTCAGCAATGTCAACCAATTCACGTTAAGCCCCAGGGAAGGGATATGCATGCCTTTAGTGAGCTAGTCCAGCGCGGCACAACGTTCAGTCTCAACGCACTTGAAGCGGCTCAGCAACGTGTGGTCAAGGAACTGCAAGCCAACGCCGTCACTCCGCTGGTCAAGACCCTTCAAATAATTCAGCTGCAAAAGGCGATCTCGGCTGTTGGTATGTTTTCAATGTTTGACGCGATCCTCCAGGACCGGTTGCAATGCGCAGATGGTTTTCAGGACGCGGCCGCGTTATTGGAGGCTAAGGGCGAGGTCTTACTTAAAGAACGGTTTTCTGATCTACAGTTGGCCATCAACGTCCTAAAGCATGGCAAAGGCCGAAGCTATGACTCTCTAGGGCGTGTTCACACAAGTGGATAGCGAAGGCTTTCAACGATCAGGGCGAAATGGATAAAAGCCAAGAACATTATGTCGAGTTTCTCGAATCGCGAGAAGATGCGACGAAAGCCTTTGAGTCGGCGAAACAATCGTTC
>CAISYC010000032.1 GCA_903889565.1 uncultured beta proteobacterium | reverse complement strand
CTCGATTACGCGATGAGCGTAATCGTCGGACGAGCGCTGCCCGATGTGCGTGACGGCCTGAAACCGGTGCATCGCCGTGTGCTGTTTGCGATGCACGAACTGTCGAACGACTGGAACCGCGCCTACAAAAAGTCGGCGCGTATCGTCGGCGACGTGATCGGTAAATACCATCCTCACGGCGACACTGCGGTCTACGACACGATCGTGCGCATGGCGCAGGATTTTTCGCTGCGTTACCCGCTGATCGACGGCCAGGGCAACTTCGGTTCGGTTGACGGCGACAATGCCGCCGCCATGCGTTACACCGAAATCCGCATGGCGCGCATCGCGCACGAGCTGCTCGAGGACATCGATAAGGAAACGGTCGATTTCGGACCGAACTACGATGGCTCGGAGCACGAGCCGCTGGTGATGCCGTCGAAGATTCCGAATCTGCTGATCAACGGTTCTTCCGGGATCGCGGTCGGCATGGCGACGAACATTCCGCCGCACAATCTGTGCGAGGTGGTCGATGCCTGCCAGGCGTTGCTGAAAAATCCGGCTATCGACATCGAAGAGCTGATCAATATCGTGCCGGCGCCGGATTTTCCGACACGCGGCATCATCTACGGCGCGCAGGGGCCGAAAGAAGCGCTGCGCACCGGGCGCGGCCGCGTCATCATGCGCGCGCGCGCACACATCGAGGACATGGAGAAGGGCAATCGCCAGGCCATCATCATCGATGAGCTGCCCTACCAGGTCAACAAGGCCAATCTGCTGATCAAGATCGGCGAACTGGTGCGCGAAAAGCGCCTCGAGGGCATCGCTGAAATCCGCGACGAGTCGGACAAGTCGGGCATGCGCGCGGTGATCGAGTTGAAGCGCGGCGAGGTTGCCGAGATCATTCTCAACAACCTTTACACCATGACGCAGATGCAGGACAGCTTCGGCGTCAACATGGTGGCGCTGGTGGACGGCCAGCCGCGCGTGCTGAATCTGAAGCAGATGCTCGACGCCTTTCTGCGTCACCGCCGCGAGGTGGTGACGCGGCGTACGGTGTTCGAGCTGAAGAAGGCGCGCGACCGCGGGCACATCCTCGAAGGCCTGGCGGTCGCCTTGTCGAATGTCGATGAAGTGATCGCGCTGATCAAGGCGGCAAAGACGCCGGCCGAGGCGAAAGAGCATTTGATGGCGCGGCTGTGGCGCTCGCAGCTGGTCGAGGACATGCTGTCGCGGGTCGATCCGTCGGCCAGCCGTCCGCTTGGACTCGCCGCGGAATTCGGCGCGCAGAAGACCGGCGGTTACCGCCTGTCCGAAGCGCAGGCGCAGCGCATACTCGAAATGCAGTTGCAGCGCCTGACGGGACTCGAGCAGGACAAGATCGTTGCCGAGTACAAAGAGGTGATGGAAACCATCCTCGACCTGCTCGACATTCTGGCCAAGCCGGAGCGCGTCACCCGCATCATCAGCACCGAACTCGCTGATGTGAAAAACCGTTACGGCGACGAGCGGCGCAGCGAAATCGTGCAGCACACGCAGGACCTGTCGATGGAAGACCTGATCGTCCCCGAGGACGTGGTGGTCACGCTGTCGCATGGCGGTTACATGAAGTGCCAGCCAGTGGCTGACTATCGCGCGCAGAAGCGCGGCGGCCGCGGCAAGCAGGCGACAACGACCAAGGACGACGATTTCGTCGAAAAGCTGTTCATCGCCAACACCCACGATTACATCCTGTGCTTCTCCAATCGCGGCCGCATCTACTGGTTGAAGGTTTACACGGTGCCGCAGGGCAGCCGCAACAGCCGCGGCAAGCCGATCGTCAATCTGGTGCCGCTGCTTGAGCACGAGAAGATCACGGCGATCCTGCCGGTCAAGGAATTTGCCGACGATCATTTCGTTTTCATGGCGACCGCCAACGGCACGGTCAAGAAAACCGCGCTGTCGGAATTTTCGCGGCCGCGCCCCTCGGGCATCATCGCCGTCAGCCTCGACGACGGCGATTACCTGATCGGCGTTGCATTGACCGACGGCAAGCAGGACGTGATGCTGTTCTCCGACGCCGGCAAGGCGCTGCGTTTTGCCGAGGACGAGGTTCGCGCAATGGGTCGCAACGCGGGCGGTGTGCGCGGCATGAAACTGCCCGACGGCGGTCACGTGATTTCGCTGCTCACCGCGGCCGATGAAAATGTCTCGGTGCTGACGGCGACCGAAAACGGTTACGGCAAACGCACGCCGATCGGCGATTACACCAAACACGGTCGCGGCACTCAAGGCATGATCGCGATCGCCAACTCCGAGCGCAACGGCAAGCTGGTGGCGGCGCAGATCGTCGGCGACGACGACGAGATCATGCTGATCACCACCGGCGGCGTGCTGATTCGCACGCGCATCGCCGAAATCCGCGACATGGGCCGCGCCACGCAGGGTGTCCGCCTGATCAATCTCGGCGACGGCGAAAAACTCGCCGGCCTCGAAAAAATCCTCGAGCGCGACGAGGACGATGAAGAAATCAAACCGGAGCCCGGCGCGACTGGTTAAGCGGGATCCATTCATGCGCCGCGCACGAACGCCGGACTCTGATGCCGGCGGTGGCGCCATAATTTTTTTAATCGAGTAGCCACTATGACACGCATTTTCAATTTTGCCGCCGGGCCCGCGGTATTGCCCGAACCCGTCTTGCAACAAGCCGCAGCAGAAATGCTCGACTGGCACGGCAGCGGCATGTCGGTGATGGAGATGAGTCATCGCGGCAAGGAGTTCGTTTCGATCGCGGAGCAGGCCGAGGCCGATCTGCGCGAATTGATGGCGATTCCGGCCAACTACAAGGTGCTGTTCGTGCAGGGCGGCGCAACGCTGCAATTTGCGGCGGTCCCGATGAACCTGCTGCGCGGCAAAGCCTCGGCCGACTACGTCAATACCGGCGAGTGGGCGAAGAAGGCGATCAAGGAGGCCAAGCGCTACGGTAAGGTCAACATCGTGGCGAGCGCGGAAGACCGCAACTTCAGCTACGCGCCGGTGCAATCGGCTTGGAAGCTCGATGCGGACGCGGCCTATGTGCATTACACGTCGAACGAAACCATCGGCGGCGTCGAATTTCACTGGGTGCCCGACACCGGCAGCGTGCCGCTGGTGGCCGATATGTCGTCGCATATACTTTCGCGTCCCGTTGACGTGTCGAAGTTCGGCTTGATCTACGCCGGCGCGCAGAAGAATATCGGGCCGGCCGGATTGACGATCGTGATCGTGCGCGACGACCTGATCGGACAGGCCTCGCCGATCACGCCCTCGGTGCTCGATTACAGGGTGCAGGCCGACAACGGCTGGATGCCGAACACGCCGGCGACCTACGCCGTCTACATCGCGGGCCTTGTCTTCCAGTGGCTGAAGCAACAGGGCGGCCTGAAGAAGATTGAGGAAATCAATCGCGCCAAGGCTGCGCTTTTGTACGATTTTCTCGACGAGACCGAGTTCTACTATTCGCCGGTCGAGAAGTCCGACCGCTCGCTGATGAATGTGCCGTTCCGCCTGCGCAACGAGGAACTTAACGACGAATTTCTCAAGCTGGCCAAGCAGAACAAGCTGCTCGAACTCAAGGGGCACCGTTCGGTCGGCGGCATGCGTGCCTCGATCTACAACGCGATGCCGGTCGAGGGTGTCAAAGCGCTGGTAGCATTCATGCGCGAATTTCAGACCAAACACGGCTGAGCAAAATGGCCAAACCCTTTCGCGTTCTCACACTCAACAACATCGCCAAAATCGGCCTGCAGCGCCTGCCTGCCGGGCAATACGAGGTCGGCGGCAAGATCGGCGATCCTGATGCGATCCTGGTGCGTTCGCAGGACATGCATGCGATGGAGATCGCCGCCAACGTCAAGGCGATCGCGCGCGCCGGTGCCGGCACCAACAACATTCCGGTCAAGCAGATGAGCGCGCGCGGCGCACCGGTTTTCAATGCGCCCGGCGCCAACGCCAACGCGGTGAAGGAGCTCGTGATCACCGGCATGCTGCTGGCGGCGCGCAATCTGGTGCCGGCGATCCGCTTTGTCGACGGCCTCAGCGGCGACGACGAGTCGCTGCACAAGCTGGTCGAGGACGGCAAAAAACATTTTGCCGGCGTCGAACTGCCCAACCGCACGCTTGGCGTGATCGGGCTGGGCAAGGTCGGCAGTCTGGTTGCCGATGCGGCGATCAAACTCGGCATGAACGTGCTCGGTTACGACCCGCACATCACGGTCGATGCGGCGTGGAGCCTGCCGGCACAGGTGAAAAAAGCCAATTCGGTCGAAGAAGTGCTGAAGGCGGCCGATTTTGTCACCCTGCATGTGCCTTTGCTCGACGCCACACGCAATCTCATCTCGGCGGAACGTCTCAACCTGTGCAAGGACGGCGTGATCCTGCTTAATTTCGCGCGCGACGGTATCGTCAACATCGATGCCGTGCTGGCAGGACTGGCCGGCAGGAAGGTCGGCAGCTATGTGTGCGATTTCCCGGCGCAGAAACTGATCGGCAAGGCCGGTGTCGTTGCATTGCCGCACCTCGGCGCCTCGACCGGCGAAGCCGAGGACAATTGCGCGATCATGGTGGTCGATCAGCTGCGCGAGTATCTCGAGCACGGCAATATCCAGAACGCGGTGAATTTTCCGGATGTTTCGATGAGCCGCGAGTCGCCGTTCCGGGTCGGCATTGCCAATTCAAACGTGCCGAACATGCTCGGGCAGATTTCCACCGCGATGGCGGACGCCGGCCTCAATATCCATAACATGGTCAACAAGTCGAAGGGCGAGATGGCCTATACGCTGGTCGATGTCGACAGCGCGGTATCGGACGCGGTGGTTGCGCGCATTTCGGCGATCAAGGGCGTGCTGGCGGTGCGCAATCTGCCGCTGGAACGAAGCTGAAGACGACGGCTTTGATCCGGCCGGCACGCATCCCGCCTGCGGCCGGCTGCGCCGGCACGGTGTCAGCATTTAATCGCGGTGGGACATTCGCGTAGCGATCTGCGCGCCGTAGCCGCCGGCGCACCGATTGATTTATCATCTGGGCCTGCCGGCTGATTATTCCGCTCAACACCGGCCGGGGACCCTGTGACCGATCCGCTCAAAAAAATACGCGACCGCATCGACGCCTTCGACGACCGCATACTCGAACTGCTTAACGAGCGCGCGCGTCTGGCGCAGGAAATCGGCGGCGCCAAACGCGGCGCCAAATATCGCCCGGAACGTGAGGCGCAGATCCTGCGCCGGCTCGCCGCCGCCAATCAGGGCCCGCTGCCGCAGCGCGCGGTGGCGCGCCTGTATACCGAAATCATGTCGGCCTGCCGCGCGCTCGAGGACGGCATCGGCGTCGCCTATCTCGGTCCACAGGGCACTTTCAGCGAAGAAGCCGCGCTGCGCCATTTCGGCGGTCAGGCCGAATTGCGCCCCTGCGCGTCGATTGACGAGGTGTTCCGCCAGGTTGAATCCGGCCAGACCGGCTACGGCGTGGTGCCGGTTGAAAACACCACCGAGGGCAGCATCGGCCGCACCCATGATCTGTTGTTGGCGACGCCGCTGAAAATCTGCGGTGAAGTGCTGCTGCCGGTGCATCAATGCCTGATGAGCAAAAGCGGCAAGCCGGTGTCAGTGAAAAAGATTTACTCGCACAGCCAGAGCCTCGCGCAGTGCCATGAATGGCTCAATCAGCGGTTCCCGGCGGCCAGACGCACGCCGGTGGTGAGCAATGCCGAGGCGGCGCGCATGGCGGCGAAGGATGCTTCCGCGGCAGCCATCGCCAGCCGCGCCGCTGCCGCCGTCTACAAACTCAAGCTGATTGCCGCCAACATCGAGGACGAGCCGAAAAATACGACGCGGTTTGTCGTCATCGCGCCGCAGGACGCGGGGCCGTCCGGACGCGACAAGACCTCGCTGGTGCTGTCGACGCGGAATATTCCGGGCGCGATCCACGCGCTGCTGACTCCGCTGGCAAAACACGCGGTGAGCATGACCCGTCTCGAATCGCGGCCGGCGCGCACGGCGCGCTGGGAATACGTGTTCTACGTCGATCTCGAGGGCCATCAACAGGACGCGAATGTCGCGCAGGCGCTGCAGGAGATCAGCGCGCAGGCGGCTTACATGAAGAATCTCGGATCCTATCCGGCCGGAACAGTCTAGGTTCCGCGTTTCAACCACAACGGTCATTGCCATGTCAGTTACCAACGCCACACTGCGCGCGGGCACCGTCGCCGCCGATGCCTGCGATCTTGCGCCCGGTTATATCCGCGCGATTGCGCCTTATCAGCCGGGCAAGCCGATCGCGGAACTTGCGCGTGAACTCAATCTCGATCCGGACCGCATCATCAAGCTTGCGTCGAATGAAAATCCGCTCGGCGTGAGTCCGCTGGCGATGCAGGCGATGCAGCAGGCGCTTGCCGGTATCGCGCTCTACCCGGACGGCAACGGCTTCGACCTCAAGCAGGCGATCGTGCGGCGCTTTGGCGTTGCGATGCCGCAGATTGCGCTCGGCAACGGCTCGAACGACGTGCTCGACATGGCGGCACGCGCGTTTCTCGCGCCCGGGGTGGAGGCCATCTACGCGCAGCACGCCTTTGCCATCTATGCGATCGAGACGCAGACAATCGGTGCCACCGGCGTGGAGGTGCCGGCGAAGGATTTCGGTCACGACCTTGATGCCATGCTCGCGGCGGTCACCGCGCAGACCCGCATGGTCTTCATCGCCAATCCGAATAATCCGACCGGCACGCTGTTGCGCGCCAACGCCTTGCTGGGTTTCCTGCGCGCGCTGCCGTCGCACATTATCGTCGTGCTCGACGAAGCCTATAACGAATACCTGCCGGAGGATTTGAAGTCCGACAGCATTGGCTGGCTGGAGCAATTTCCCAATCTGGTGGTGACGCGCACGTTCTCCAAAGCCTACGGACTGGCCGGTCTGCGCGTCGGTTACGCACTCGGGCACGAGCGCGTGATCGACCTGATGAACCGCGTGCGTCAGCCGTTCAACGTCAACAGCATTTCGCTGGCGGCGGCGGCGGCAGCCTTGTTCGATCATGAATTCGTCTGCCGCAGCAGTGAACTCAACGCCGCGGGCATGCGTCAGCTCGTGCGCGGCCTCGAAACGCTGGGCCTGTCGTATATTCCGTCATTCGGCAATTTTGTAAGCTTCAAGGTCGGCGATGCCGCCAAAGTGTTCCAGCAACTGCTCAAGCGCGGCGTCATCGTGCGGCCGATCGCCGGTTACGGCATGCCGGGTTACCTGCGCGTCAGCACCGGGCTTGAGAGCGAAATCGCGCGTTTCCTCGAGGCTTTGAAGGCGGCGCTGGCGGAATGAAAAAAAAATCAGGCGCGCGCAAAGGCGGCGCGCAGGCCGCGCGCAAGCCGCTTATCGGCAAGCTGGTGATTTTCGGCGTCGGTTTGATCGGCGGTTCGTTTGCGCTCGCATTGAAGGAGCAGCGCGCCGTCGCTCGCGTGGTCGGCGTCGGCCGTTCGCGCGCCAACCTGCTGACGGCGCGGCGTCTCGGCATCATCGACGAAATCGCCGCCGATGCCGCCACAGCCGTGCGCGATGCGGACGTCGTTTTGCTGGCGGTGCCGCTGGCGCAGAACGCAGCGGTGCTGGCGCAAATCGCGCCGCATCTCGGGCCGCAGACGATCGTCACCGATGCCGGCAGCACCAAGCTCGACATCATCGCGCAGGCGCGGCGTTATTTGGGCGCGCAGTTCGGCCGCTTCGTGCCGGCGCATCCGATCGCAGGCACCGAAAAAAGCGGCGCCAAGGCGGCGTTCGCCGCGTTGTTCCGCGATCACGAACTCATTGTCACGCCCGTGCGTGAAACCGATCCGCAGGCGGTAAAGAAGGTCGCTGCGGCATGGCGGCTGGCCGGCATGCGCGTCAACAAGATGGATGCAGCGGCGCACGACCGCATGTTCGCGCTGGTCAGCCACCTGCCGCACGTGGTGGCCTACGCGCTGGTCGGTCAGGTCGCCGGTTACAAGGATGCGCAAACCCTGCTCGCCCACACTGGCGGCGGTTTTCGCGACACCACGCGCATCGCCGGCAGTTCGCCGGAAATGTGGCGCGATATTTGTCTGTCGAACCGCGATGCGCTGCTGCAGGCGCTCGACGATTATCTGGCCGAATTCGAGCGATTGCGCGGATTGCTGGCCGCCAATGACGGCGCCGCACTCGAGCAACGCTTTGCCGCGGCGCGCGACGCGCGCGCGCGCTGGCTTAAACGAAAATGAGTTGCCAATGACGCCCCCGGGCTTTGCCGGCGCGGTGCGGTGAGGGCGCATGGAATTTCTTGACCTCGGGCCGATCCGCAGTGTGCGCGGCAGCGTCAGGCTGCCCGGCTCGAAAAGCATTTCCAACCGGTTCCTGTTGCTGGCGGCGCTGGCAGCGGGAGAAACCCATCTGCATGACGTGCTCGATGCCGACGATACGCGGCATATGCTCGCCGCCCTGCGCGCGTTGGGGGTCGATTGCACGTCCGACGGTGCCGGCGGTGTGCGCGTATGCGGCGCCGGTGGCGCATTTAAGGTTAAGCAGGCCGAACTTTTTCTCGGCAATGCCGGCACCGCTTTCCGGCCGCTGACCGCGGTGCTTGCACTCTGCAACGGCGATTACCGCTTGTCCGGCGTGCCGCGCATGCACGAGCGCCCGATCGGCGATCTCGTTGATGCGCTGCAAAGTCTCGGCGCGCGCATCGAGTACGAAGGCGCGCAGGGATTTCCGCCGCTGCATATTCGTCCGGCGGCCATCGAGGGCGGGGTGGTGTCGATTCGCGGCAATGTGTCGAGCCAGTATCTGACCGCGCTGTTGCTGGCGCTGCCTCTGCTTGGACGCAGGATGGTGGTGGACATTGTGGGCGAACTGATTTCCAAGCCCTATATCGAGATTACGCTGAAGACACTGCAGAAATTCGGCGTCGAAGTTGCGCGCGAGGGCTGGTCGCGTTTTACGCTGCCGGCTGCGCGTTATCGTTCGCCCGGTGAAATCTTCGTCGAGGGCGATGCGTCGGCTGCATCGTATTTTCTGGCCGCCGGTGCAATCAGCGGTCTCGGCGAGGACGGTGCGGTGCGCGTCGAGGGCGTCGGCCGCGACAGCATTCAGGGCGATGTGCGTTTTGCCGATACGTTGCGCGAGATGGGCGCGGAGATCGAGTCGGGAGACAACTGGATCAGTGCGACGGCTGGTGCAGCAGCCAAGCGCCGCGGCAAACTCAAGGCGATCGATGCCGACTTCAACCACATTCCCGATGCGGCCATGACGGTCGCAGTGGCGGCCTTGTTTGCCGACGGACCGAGCACGCTGCGCAACATCGGCAGCTGGCGGGTCAAGGAAACCGATCGTATTGCCGCAATGGCGATCGAATTGCGCAAACTCGGCGCGGTGGTTGACGCCACTGCTGACAGTTTGCGCGTAACGCCGCCGGCCCGTTTGTCGCCGGCGACGATCGATACCTATGACGATCACCGCATGGCGATGTGTTTTTCGCTGGCGGCGCTGGGCGGTGTTACGGTGCGCATCAATGACCCGCGTTGCGTGGCCAAGACCTTCCCGGAGTATTTCAATGTATTCGCCGGGATTGCCGCATGACCGCCGGTACGCTGCCGCCGGTGATCGCGATCGACGGTCCGTCGGCCTCTGGCAAGGGCACGGTCGCGCAGCGCGTCGCCACGGCATTGGGATACCACTATCTGGACAGCGGTGCGCTTTACCGCGTGGTCGCGGTCGCCGCCAAGCAGTCGGGTATTGCGTGGAACGACGGGGCGGCTTTGGCGCCGCTGGCGGCCGCCCTCGATGTTCGTTTTAACAGTGATGAAATATATTTAAATCAATCGGTTGTGACGAATTCTGTGCGTAGTGAAGACGGCGGCATCGGCGCCTCACAGGTGGCGGTGTGGCCGGCCGTGCGTGCGGCCTTACTCGACCGCCAACGGGCGTTTCGTCAGGCGCCGGGGTTGGTGGCCGACGGCCGCGACATGGGCTCGGCGGTATTTCCCGATGCGCGGCTCAAAATCTACCTCACGGCGGACGCCGAGACGCGGGCCGAACGCCGCTATAAACAGTTGATAGGTAAAGGAATGGATGCTAATATGGCCGCCCTTTTGCAGGAGTTACGGGCGCGCGACGAACGCGATAGCCAGCGCGCGGCGGCCCCCCTGAAGAAGACCGACGACGCCAGGCTGCTCGATACCACTCATCTTTCGATTGATGCGGCAGTGGAAGCAGTATTGGCGCGTTACAAGGCAGTCACGCAGTTGTAATACGGGTGCCATGACGCTGCCAGGCGCTTGGCGTTTATAAATCAGACCCCGTTGATAAAACGGGCTTTTCGGAATCTCACTTGAATAACATGACAACCACTGACGTCGCCGCCGGCGAAAATTTTGCTGCGCTCTTTGAAGAGAGCCTCTCGCGCAAGGAAATGCGCATTGGCGAAGTGATCACTGCTGAAGTGATCCGCATCGATGCAAACCACATTGTCGTCAATGCCGGTTTGAAATCAGAAAGTTACATCCTTCTGGAAGAGTTCCAGAATGACCGTGGCGAAATCGAAGTCAAACCGGGCGACTTCGTCCAAGTGGCGATCGACGCACTCGAAGATGGTTTCGGCGAAACGCGCCTGTCGCGCGACAAGGCCAAACGTCTGGCAGCCTGGCTCGATCTGGAGCAGGCGCTCGAAAAATCGACCCAGGTTTCAGGCCTCGTCAGCGGCAAGGTCAAGGGCGGCCTCACGGTCATGGTCAACGGCATACGCGCCTTCCTGCCCGGCTCGCTGGTTGATATCCGCCCGGTCAAGGACACCACGCCGTACGAAGGCAAGGTTCTGGATTTCAAGGTCATCAAACTCGACCGCAAGCGCAACAACGTGGTCGTCTCGCGCCGCGCCGTGCTCGAAGCGTCGCAAGGTGCCGAGCGTCAGGCGCTGCTGGCAAGCCTCGCCGAGGGCGCGGTGGTCAAGGGTATCGTCAAGAACATCACAGACTACGGCGCGTTCGTCGATCTGGGCGGCATCGACGGTCTGCTGCACATTACCGACCTCGCTTGGCGCCGCGTCAAGCATCCGTCGGAAGTGCTGGCGGTGGGCGATGAAGTCGAAGCCAAGATCCTCAAGTTCGATCAGGAAAAGAACCGCGTGTCGCTCGGCCTCAAACAGCTCGGCGAAGATCCGTGGGTGGGCCTGTCGCGCCGTTACCCGCAGGGCACGCGCCTGTTCGGCAAGGTCAGCAATTTGACCGACTACGGCGCGTTTGTTGAGATCGAGCAGGGCATCGAAGGCTTGGTCCATGTGTCGGAAATGGACTGGACCAACAAGAACGTGCATCCGTCGCGTGTGGTCAATCTGGGCGATGAAGTTGAAGTCATGGTGCTCGAGATCGACGAAGAGCGCCGCCGCATCTCCCTCGGGATGAAGCAGTGCAAGCCGAATCCGTGGGAAGAGTTCTCGATGAACCACCGCAAGGGCGAAAAAGTCAAAGGCCAGATCAAGTCGATCACGGACTTCGGCGTGTTCATCGGTCTGCCCGGCAACATCGACGGCCTCGTCCATTTGTCGGACCTGTCGTGGAGCGTGCCCGGCGAGGAAGCCGTGCGCAAATACAAGAAGGGCGACGAGACCGAAGCGATCGTGCTCGGCATCGATGTCGAACGCGAGCGTATTTCGCTCGGCATCAAGCAACTCGATGGCGATCCGTTCACCAGCTTCATGTCGGTGCATGACAAGAACAGCGTCGTCAAGGGCACGGTCAAGGCGATCGACGCCAAGGGCGCCGTGATCGAACTCGAAGGCGGCGTCGAAGGCTATCTGCGCGCCTCGGAAGTCGCGCGCGACCGCGTCGAAGACATCCGCACCCACCTCAAGGAAGGCGATGCGGTGACCTCGATGATCATCAACATCGATCGCAAGAACCGTACGATCAACCTCTCGATCAAGGCCCGCGACATGGCCGAGGAATCCGCGGCGATGCAGAAGATGGCGGCCGACAAACCGGCCAACGCAGGCACCACGAGCCTCGGCGCGCTGCTTAAAGCCAAGCTCGATACCGCCAATTCGGGTCAATAACAGAGGTGAACATGACCAAGTCCGAACTCATCGCAAAGCTGGCTGCGCGTTATCCGCAGCTGGTGGCGAAGGACGCCGAGCTTGCCGTCAAGATGGTGCTCGACGCGATGGGCAAAAGCCTGTCGCAGGGGCAGCGGATTGAAATCCGCGGCTTCGGAAGTTTCGGGCTGAATTACCGGCCACCGCGCACCGGACGCAATCCCAAGTCCGGTGCGAAGGTGCAGGTGCCGGCAAAGTACGTGCCGCATTTCAAGGCCGGCAAGGAATTGCGCGAGCGCGTTGACTACAAAATCGACCCCAAGAAATAAGCGCGACGCAATCGGTACGGTGCGGCATCGTCGAAAGATCATGCCGCCTTTTTTTTGTCCGTGCGGCGCAAGCCTGCGGAGGATCTGAGTGATGCGTATTTTTTCACTGGCAACCAAAGTCGTGGTGTTTCTGCTGCTGCTTGGATTCGCAATCAAGAACACCGACAGCGTGACCCTGCGTTATTTTGCCGGTCTCGAATGGCAGGCGCCGCTGGCGTTCGTGCTGCTTCTGGTGCTGGCAATCGGCATCGTCGCCGGCATCCTGACCGGCCTTGGCAAGATTGCCAGCCAACGGCGCGAACTGCGCGCGCTGCGGCGCGAACTGCGCAGCCGTGCCGAGGGCGGCGCCGGCGTGCCCGTCGAGGTGGCGTGAACATGTCAGCGGCGGAACCCCATGGAAATTGAATACTGGTGGCTGCTGGCGCTGCCGCTGTTCTTCGTGCTCGGCTGGCTGGCCGCGCGCATCGACATCAAGCACCTGCTGACCGAATCGCGGGCGCTGCCGCAGTCTTATTTCAAGGGTCTGAATTTTCTGCTCAACGAGCAGCCCGACAAGGCGATCGAGGCCTTCATCGAAGTGGTCAAGGTCGAGCCGCAGACCATCGAACTGCATTTTGCATTGGGTTCGCTGTTTCGCCGCCGCGGCGAAGTCGAACGCGCCATCCGCATGCACCAGAATCTGGTCGAACGCGACGACCTGCCGCAGCCGCAGAAACTCGACGCGTTGTACGAACTGGCGCAGGACTATCTCAAGGCCGGCCTGCTCGACCGAGCCGAGGAGTTGTTCGCCAGGCTGAAGGGCACTTCGCATTCCGAGGCGGCGCTGCGCTACCTCCTCGAAATCTACGAACAGGAAAAGGACTGGCTGAAGGCGATCGACACCGCGCAGCAACTCGAGTCGGTCACCGGCCAGTCGCACCAGAAAGAGATTGCGAATTTTTTCTGCGAACTGGCTTCGCGCGAGGTCATGGAGTCGCGTCCGGAAGCGGGGCGGCCGCACCTTGCGCAGGCGCTGGCGCATCACCGGCTATGTGTGCGCGCCAATGTTCTGCTTGGCGACATTGAAATTGCGCTGCAGCGGCCGGAGGCTGCGGTCGACGCGTGGAAGCGCATCGAAACGCAGAATCCGGCCTATCTTGCGCTGGTGGCCGAGCGCATCATCAAGGCCTACCGGCAAATGGGAAAAAGCGGCGAGGGTCTGAACCTGCTGCGCGGGCTGCTCGCCCGCTACCCCTCGATCGACGTGCTGAATGTCGTATTTTCCTGCGTGCTGGAGAGCGAAGGCGCCGAACCGGCGTATCAACTGGTGCGCGACGAAATGCGCCGCAGCCCTTCATTGCTCGGGCTCGACAAGCTGCTCGAAGCTCAATTGCTCGAGGCGCCGGTGCAGCGGCGCGCCGATCTCGAATTGGTCAAGAACCTGGTGCATCAGCACACGCGCACGCTCGCCATGTATAAATGCGACAACTGCGGTTTCCGCGCGCATCAGTATTACTGGCACTGTCCGGCGTGCGGCGAATGGGAAACCTACTCGCCAAAGCGTACCGAAGAAAAAGGTCAACCGGCATGAGTGCATCGCGGATCATTGTTGCGCTGGATTTTCCGACCGCCGCCGAGGCAATCACTTTTTCGCGTCGCGTGAATCCGCAGGACTGCCGGCTCAAGGTCGGCAAGGAACTGTTTACCGCGGCCGGGCCGGCGCTGATTGAAACATTATCGAAACAAGGTTTCGATATATTTCTCGACTTGAAATTTCACGACATACCCAACACGGTGGCCGGTGCCTGCCGCGCCGCCGTCCAGCTCGGCGTGTGGATGCTGAATGTGCATGCCTCCGGCGGCCGCGCCATGATGGAAGCGGCGCGCGAGGCCGTCGGCGCCGGTGCCGGTCGTCCGCTGTTGATCGCGGTCACGCTGCTGACCAGCATGGGGCCGCAGGAAATCGCCGAGGTCGGCATTGTCGGCGATGCTGCCGGCGCGGTGCGCCGGCTGGCCCTGCTAACGCAATCGAGCGGACTCGACGGCGTAGTATGTTCGGCGCAGGAGTCGGCGCTGTTGCGCGCTGCCTGCGGACCCGGTTTCAAATTGGTGACCCCGGGCATCCGCCCGGCCTCTTCGAGCAAAGACGATCAGCAGCGCGTGATGACGCCGGCCGCCGCCATTGCGGCGGGTTCGGATTATCTGGTGATCGGGCGTCCCGTCACGCAGGCGGCGGATCCAGTGGCCGCGCTTGCCGCGATCAATCGCGAAATCAGTTCAGGGAAAACCGCATGAGAATATCGATTATCGGCACCGGCTATGTCGGACTGGTTTCCGGCGCCTGTCTGGCTGAACTCGGCAACGACGTGATGTGTCTCGATGTCGATGCCGCAAAGATCGGCATGCTCAAGCGCGGCGAGATCCCGATCTACGAGCCGGGCCTCGAAGCGCTGGTCAAACGCAATGCAGCAGCGGGGCGCCTGCATTTCACCACCGATTTTGCCGAGAGCGCGTTGCACGGCGAAGTGCAGTTCATCGCGGTGGGTACGCCGCCCGATGAAGACGGCTCGGCCGATTTGCAATACGTAATTGCAGCCGCGCGCAACATCGGGCGCCATATGGACGGCTACCGCGTGATTGTCGATAAATCGACCGTGCCGGTCGGCACTGCGGAAAAAGTGCGGCTGGCGATCGCCGATGAGCTGGCGGCGCGCGGTGTTTCGTACGACTACAGCGTGGTGTCGAATCCGGAATTTCTGAAGGAGGGCGCGGCAGTCGATGATTTCATGCGTCCCGATCGCATCGTTATCGGCGCCACTGACGAGCGCGCCAAGCAAATCATGCGCGCCATCTATGCGCCGATCCAGCGCAACCACGAACGCATGATCGTGATGGATATTCCCTCGGCGGAGCTGACCAAATACGCCGCCAACGCGATGCTGGCAACACGTATTTCATTCATGAACGAGCTGGCGAATCTGGCTGAAAAGCTTGGCGCCGACATCGAGCACGTGCGCCAGGGCATCGGTTCGGACGCGCGCATCGGCTACCATTTTCTGTATGCGGGTTGCGGCTACGGCGGCGCCTGTTTTCCGAAGGACGTCAGCGCGCTCCAGCAAACCGCGCAGGAGTCCGGCATGCATCTTGAAATCATCGATGCGGTCGAACGCGTCAACCAGGCGCAGAAATCGCGTCTGCTCGAAAAAATCATTGCGCGCTACGGCGAGAACCTCGCCGGCCGCCGCTTTACGGTCTGGGGCCTCGCGTTCAAGCCCAACACCGACGACATGCGCGAGGCCACCAGCCAGGTCGTGTTGCCCGAACTCATCCGGCGTGGCGGCAGTGTCGTCGCCTATGATCCGGTAGCGGTCGAGCAGGCGAAAAAGGTATTCGCCGGGTTACCGGGGATCGAATACGCGGCATCGCCGCAGGCCGCGCTCGACGGCGCGGACTGCCTCGTCATCATCACCGAGTGGAAGGAATTCCGCAGTCCGGATTTCGACGAGATCAAGCGCCGCCTGAAGGCGCCGGTGATCATCGACGGCCGCAATCTCTACGAGCCGGCTTTCGTGCGCGGTCTCGGCATTGAATATTCCGGCATCGGACGCTGAGATGGAACAGCCCAATCCCTTCGTGACGGCGCGTGCGGCACTCGGCGCCTTCCGCCGCGCCCGCGTGCTGGTGGTCGGCGACGTCATGCTCGACCGCTATTGGTTCGGCGATGTCAGCCGCATTTCGCCCGAGGCGCCGGTGCCGGTGGTCAAGATTGACCGCAGCGAAGACCGTCCGGGCGGCGCCGCCAACGTTGCGCGCAACGCGGCCGCGTTGGGCGCCCGTGTGACGCTGCTCTCCGTGATCGGACAGGACGAACCGGGACGCCGCCTGCGCGAACTGCTGCGGCAGGACAAAATCGCCGCGCGACTGCACAACGACCGCACCATCGATACCACGGTGAAGCTGCGCGTGATCGGGCGCCAGCAGCAGTTGCTGCGCGTCGATTTCGAAACCGCGCCCAGCCATGAAATCCTGCGCAGCAAGCTGACCGATTACGCCAAACTCGTCGCTGCCTGCGACGTCGTCATCCTGTCCGACTACGGCAAGGGCGGTCTCGTGCATATTTCGCACATGATCGCGCTGGCGCGACGCCTCAAGAAACCGGTGCTGGTCGATCCCAAGGGCGAGGACTTTGCGCGCTACGCCGGCGCCACCCTGATCACGCCGAACCGGTCTGAATTTCGCGCTGTCACCGGCCAGTGGGCAAATGAGCGCGAATTCACCGCGCACGCCCGAAAGCTGCGTTCCCGGCTCAAGGTCGAAGCCCTGCTGGTCACCCGCAGCGAAGAGGGCATGACCCTGTTTACCCGCAGCTCGCACCTGCATGTGGCGACACAGGCGCGCGAGGTGTTCGACGTCAGCGGTGCAGGCGACACGGTGATCGCCACGCTGGCGGTGGCGCTCGCGGCAGGCGCCGGCCTCGGCGATGCAGTGGGGCTGGCCAACCGCGCTGCCGGTATCGTGGTCGGAAAGTTCGGCACCGCTGTGTGCACGCCGCAGGAATTGTTTCCCGCGCAGAAATAGGCCGCACCGCGCAGCCTCGGCTGTTTTCGATGCCAGAAAGCACAGAATTCGGCGCCAACTCGCGCTAGAATTCCGCTTCTTCGGGCGTTTGCCCGACCAACGCGATGAACTGCTAAATTCAAAATGTATATCGTAGTCACCGGCGCCGCCGGCTTCGTCGGCGCCAATCTGGTCAAGGCGCTGTCCGATCGCGGCGATTGCGAGATACTCGCCGTCGACGATTTGAAACAGGGCGACAAGTTCGTCAATCTGGTCGATTGCGAGATCGCCGATTACCTGCATCACGAAGATTTCATGGCCGAACTCGAGCGCGGCGCCTTCGAGGGCGTGATCGACGCCATTTTGCACCAGGGCGCCTGCTCGGATACTACCGAGAGCGACGGCCGCTACATGATGCGCAACAATTACAGCTATACGCGCGCGCTCTACGATTACTGCACGGACGAGGAGATCCAGTTCATCTATGCCTCGTCGGCCGCGGTGTATGGCGCGGGCGCCGTCTTCAGCGAAGACCCGGCCCACGAATCGCCGCTCAATGTGTATGGCTACTCGAAGTTCCTGTTCGACCAGTATTTGCGCCGCAACTGGGGCGAGCGCACCGCGCAGGTGGTGGGGCTGCGTTACTTCAACGTCTACGGCCCGCGCGAACAGCACAAGGGGCGCATGGCGTCGGTGGCTTTCCACTTTTTCAACCAGTATCGCGCCAACGGCAAGGTGCGCCTGTTCGAGGGCACGGCCGGCTACGGCAACGGCGAACAGCGGCGCGACTTCGTCTCGGTCGAGGATGCGGTCAGGGTCAACCTGTATTTTCTCGATCATCCGCAGCGTTCCGGTATTTTCAACGTCGGCACCGGCGCGGCGCAGAGTTTTAACGATGTCGCTGTCGCTACCGTCAACGCTTGCCGCAAGCATGCCGGCGAGACGCTGTTGACGCTGGCTGAACTACAGAGCCGCGGCATCATCGAATACATTCCGTTTCCCGGCGATCTCAAGGGCAAGTATCAAAGTTATACGCAGGCCGACATTACCGCCTTGCGCGCCGCAGGCTACTCGACGCCGATGCAGACGGTGGAAGAGGGGGTTGCGGCTTACGTCGCGGAATTGTGCGGGAAGGCGGGGATCTGATGGCTGATTACAAAACGCTGGAAGATTACGTCGGCAATACGCCGCTGGTGCGTTTGAAGCGCCTGCCGGGTGACACGTCAAACGTGATTCTGGCCAAACTCGAAGGCAACAACCCGGCCGGTTCGGTCAAGGACCGTCCGGCGCTGTCGATGATCAAGCGCGCGCAGGAACGCGGCCAGATCAAGCCCGGCGACACGCTGATCGAACCGACCAGCGGCAACACGGGCATCGCGCTCGCAATGGCAGCGGCGGTGATGGGCTACAGGATGGTGCTGGTGATGCCCGAGCATCTGTCGATCGAACGCCGCCAGACCATGGCCGCATTCGGCGCGCAGATCGTGCTCACGCCCCAAACCGGCGGCATGGAGATGGCGCGCGATATTGCCGAGAAAATGCGCGATGAAGGCAAGGGCATCATCCTCGACCAGTTCGGCAATCCGGATAATCCGCTCGCCCACTACGAGGGCACCGGCCCCGAAATCTGGCGCGATTCCGCCGGCCGTGTCACGCATTTTGTCTCGAGCATGGGCACCACCGGCACCATCATGGGCGTATCGCGTTATCTCAAAGAACAGAACAAAACGGTGCAGATCGTCGGTTGCCAGCCGACCGACGGCTCGCAGATTCCGGGAATCCGCAAATGGCCGGCGGCTTATCTGCCGAAAATCTGCGATTGGGACCGCATTGATCGCGTGATCGAAGTGAGCCAGGCGGACGCCGAAGACATGACCCGCCAACTCGCCCGTGAAGAAGGCATTTTCGCCGGCGTATCCTCGGGCGGTTCGGTATGGGCCGCGCTCAAGCTTTCCGCCGAGGTCAAAAATGCGGTGATCGTCTGCATCATCTGCGATCGCGGCGACCGTTATCTCTCGACCGGTATTTTCCCCGGCTGATGCGCGGCGACTCCGCAACGCACCCTGTAGAGAGGGGCGATCAATGACGCCCGTGCTGGTGTTCGATATCGAGACCGTGCCGGATATCGCCGGCCTGCGCACGCTCTACGAACTCGGCCCCGAGGTTACCGATGCGGATGTGGCGGCGATGGCCTTTCAGCGCCGGCGCCAGTCTACCGGCGGCGACTTTCTGCAATTACATCTGCATCGCGTCGTCGCCATTGCCTGCGTGCTGCGCGAGCGCGACAGCGTGCGCGTGTGGTCGATCGGTGACGCAGCCGACGCCGAGGGCGTGCTGATCCAGCGCTTTTTCGACGGCATCGAAAAATACACGCCGCAGATCGTGTCGTGGAACGGCAGCGGCTTCGATCTGCCGGTGCTAAATTATCGCGGGCTGATCCACGGCGTGCGTGCGGCGCGGTTCTGGGATCAGGGCGAGGACGATCGTGATTTCAAGTGGAATAATTACATCAGCCGCTATCACTCGCGCCATCTCGATTTGATGGATTTGATGGCGCTGTACCAGCCGCGTGCCGGCGCCCCGCTCGACGACATCGCGCAGCTGATGGGTTTTCCGGGCAAGATCGGCATCGGCGGCGCGCATGTGTGGGACGCCTGGCAGGCGGGCGGCATCGAGCAGATCCGCAATTACTGCGAGGCCGATGTTGCCAACACCTATCTCGTTTACCTGCGCTTTCACTTGATGCGCGGCATGTTGAGCGCCGATCAGTACAAGCAGGAGGTCGCACTGCTGCACGCCACGCTGGAAAAATCTCCGCTCGCGCACTGGCGCGAATTTCTGCAGCGCTGGCCGGTTTAGGGCACTCAATGACGGGAACGCTCCAGGTCGAGGCGCTGGACCAGGAAGGGCGCGGCATCGGCCATGTCGACGGCAAGGTCATCTTCATCGAGGGCGCGCTGACCGGCGAAACGGTGACCTATGTGCCGTACCGCCGCAAGCCGAATTACGAACTGGCCAAGGTCGAGACCGTCATCACGGCGTCGCCGGAACGGGTGACGCCGCGTTGCGCGTATTTCGGAATTTGCGGCGGCTGCAGCATGCAGCATCTCGATGCGCGCACCCAGGTCGCCGCCAAGCAGCGGGTGCTCGAAGACAATCTTGCGCACATCGGCAAAGTGCGCGCCGGCGTGATTCTGCCGGCGATTGTCGGCGTGCCCTGGGGTTATCGCTACCGCGCGCGGTTGTCGGTACGTGATGTCGCCAAGAAAGGCGGCATCCTCGTCGGCTTTCACGAAAAGCGCAGCAGCTATGTTGCCGACATGCAAAGCTGCGAGGTGCTGCCGCCGCGTATTTCTGAATTGTTGCCATTGCTGCGCGAACTGGTGGAAGGGCTGTCGATCCGCCAGCGTCTGCCGCAGATCGAACTCGCAATCGGTGCCGATGTCGATGCGCTGGTGCTGCGCATCCTCGAGCCTTTGTCGGATGCCGATGGCGCGCGCCTGCGCGCCTTTGCCGATTTGCATCACGTGCAGTTTTTCCTGCAGACCGCGGGTCCGGAAACGGCGCTGCCGTTTTATCCGCCGCACAGCGGTTTGCTGCATTACCTGCTGCGGGAATTCGATCTAAAAATCTTTTTCCTGCCGACCGAATTTACGCAGGTCAATCATGCGGTCAATACGGTGCTGGTGCGTCGCGCGATCGGTTTACTGCAGCCGCAGCCGGGCGAGCGTATCGCCGATCTGTTCTGCGGGCTTGGCAATTTCTCCCTCGCAATCGCGCGCTGCGGCGCCGATGTGTTCGGCATCGAGGGCGACCGGCGGCTGGTCGAGCGCGCGCGCGCCAATGCGGTCGTCAACGGTCTGGCTGAGCGCAGCCGCTTTGACAAACAGGATTTGTTCAAGATCGATGCCGCAATGGTCGCATCATGGGGGCACTTTGATCGCATGCTGATCGACCCGCCGCGCGACGGCGCAATGGAACTCGTCAAGTCGCTGCCGGCCGACGGTCCGCGCCGCATCGTTTATGTGTCATGCAATCCGGCCACGCTGGCGCGCGATGCCGAGGTGCTGGTCAATGTGCACGGCTACACGCTGAGTGCCGCCGGCGTGGTCAACATGTTTCCGCATACTGCGCATGTCGAATCCATTGCGGTATTTGATCGCTGATGGTTCGGCATAACGTGAAACAAAAAGGGCGCCCGCAGGCGCCCTTTTTTTATGCAGGCTGTCGCTCAGTCGCGGTTGCCGCTGAACGCCATCAGCAGTTGCAGCAGGCTGGTGAACAGGTTGTAGATGCTCACGTAGAGCGTCAGCGTGGCCGAAATGTAGTTGGTCTCGCCACCGTGAATGATCTGGCTGACCTGCCACAGAATCATCGCCGAACTGAACAAGACAAACACCGAGCAGATCGTCAGGTAAAGCGCAGGGGGCTGGCGAGGAAAATATTTGCCACCACCGCCAGCATCACTACGATGCCGCCGACCGCGAGAAAATTGCCCATGAAGCCGAAGTCGCGTTTGGTCACGCTGGCTATGCCGGCCAGACTGAAGAACACCACGCCGGTGCCACCGGCGGCCAGCGCGACCAGTTCGCCGCCGTTGCGCAGATGCAGCGCGACTTGGAGCAGCGGGCCGAGGATGACGCCCATGAACAGCGTCAGGCCGAGCAGCAGCGCGACGCCGAGGCCGCTGTTGCGATTTTTTTCGATTGCGAAAAACATGCCGTAGATGATTGCCATCAGCAGGATCGAAGACATCATCGGGCTCGCCCGCATGAAGCCGAAGTCGAGATTGACGCCGATCATGGCGCCGATGCCGGTCGGGATCATCGAGATCGCCAGCAGCAGGTAGGTGTTGCGCAACACGCGCTGCTGCGCGCTGACGCCTTGCGCCGACGCGATGGTCGAGATCGGGGTCGGGTTCGTTTGCAGTTCAGGTTGCATGGTTCGGGTCTCCTCAATGCGCCGGTCAATCGGCACGTGGGTAAGACTAACCAATAGGGGTTAAAGTTTCAATCATTATTGCGGCCGGATTGCAACCGCCAGTCGGGAGGCAAGCAATTGATAGCACATGCTATTATGTAACGTAATCGCAATCGCAGACCACAGGTCGGCAGGGCGGTTGACTGCGCCGGCTTGAAAAGCCGACGTACGTATTGTGTTGGAGGTGTGGCAGAGTGGTCGATTGCACCGGTCTTGAAAACCGGCAACGGGCAACCGTTCGTGAGTTCGAATCTCACCGCCTCCGCCAGCAATAATCAGGTTGCAGCGATGTTTCCGTCTTCGGCTGGCGCCATGAATGAGCGCAGGCGAGTTACTTCGAAATGGCGGTGCCCTGTTTTTCGATCTCCATCAGCGCATCCGATAAGGCGCGGATCTGTTCCTGCGGCAATTTGAGATTGCAGGCGAGCCAGTACTCCTGGGTGAGAATGGCCGGGAATACTTCCTTGATGGCGCCGACGCCGGCCTGACGCGCGACATCGCGCGCCATCCGTGCCTGGGTTACCCAAAGATCAACGCTGCCCGATTTTGCCGGATTCAAGGTCAGCAGGGCCGGAATGTCGCTGTCGCGGTCGGCTTCGACCAGATTGGTAAATCCACGCCGGCGCAGATATTGGGCGCGGGCATCGCGCGCGACGCCGATCCGGTATTTGAAGAGGTCGCCGGTGCTGGCGACCTTGTCCTTGAATCCTTCCAATGCAAATGCCGAGTAAACGCCGCGCGCGATCGGGCCCACCCATTGAAACAGGTTATAACGTTCGGGCAGCCGCGCCGTGGCGTAGACGCAGGTGGCGGGATCGGACTGCGCCTGCGCGTAGGCTTCATCCCACGGCAGCACCCGGATTTCCGCGATGAGGCCCGAGCGTTTCAACATGTCGTGTACGGTCGCCGTTGCGGTACCGCTAACCTGACCGTTCTTGGTAAAATTGAGCGGCGGATTTTCCTCGGTGAGAAAGGTCAAAGCCAAGGCGTTTTGCGCAACCGCCGCGAGGATTGCCGCCGCGGCGACCAAGGAAAATCGAGCCATCTCATTACCCCGCCGGTTGAAACGTCTGCGCAACTTTGGAGAGCCGCGTGAATGTTGCGTCGATCATTCTAAATAAATTTCGACCGTCCGCAAACGGAGGGGTGGAAATTTTGTTGGCCGGTTTTGCGTCAATTGCGCGCGCCGTATGCGCTTGCGCTCGCGGGTCCGCCGCGGCTGGGCGATAAGAGAGCGCTGCACAGGCGATTCGTGTCAACCATGCCCGATAAAAATGTTGAAATTCCGCGTCTGCCGCGTCTGCCGCGCCTGCGCGAAGATCTGCGCCTGCACGAAGGTCCGGCGCAGCCGGATGGTGCGCCAAGCTGGCGCATACTCGACCCGGTACGCAACCGCTTTTTTGAAATCGGCTGGCTGGAATTCGAATGTCTGCAACGCTGGCATGAGGCGCGGGACGCGGCCGATCTGCTGGCACGTGTCGCGCGCGAAACGACTTTGTGCCCGACCCCGCCGGAGTTGCTGGAACTGCTGGAATTCCTGAAACGCAACCAGCTGGTGCTGCCGGCTGGCGAAGCTGACCGGCACGGCTTGCGCGCGCGCTGGCTCGCCGGGCAGCGGCCGTGGCGCGAGATGCTGCTGCACCACTATCTGTTCTTCCGTATTCCGCTGGTTCGTCCGGACCGTTTTCTGGACGCGACATTGCCGTGGGTCAGGCGCCTGACGGGACCGTGGTTTTTCGGCGTGCTCGCGCTGATTCTTGCACTCGATCTTGTGCTGGTGACGCGGCAGTGGGAAAGTTTTCACCAGACCTTCCTCTACTTTTTTAATCTGGAGGGGCTGATCTATTACGGCCTTGCCGCGGCGTTCTCGAAAATCGTGCACGAACTCGCGCACGCCTACACCGCAAAGCATTACGGCATTCGCGTGCCGACCATGGGCGTGGCATTTCTGGTGATGTGGCCCATGCTCTATACGGACACCAGCGAATCATGGAAATTGAGCAACCCGCGCGACCGCTTTCGCGTGGCAGCAGCCGGCATTGCATCCGAACTTGTATTGGCGCTGATTGCAACGCTCGCATGGAGTATCGCGCCGGAGGGCCCTGTCAAAAGCGTGTTTTTCCTGCTGGCGACGACGACGTGGGTAATCACGCTTGCGATCAACATGAGTCCGTTCATGCGTTTCGACGGATATTTTCTGCTGTCCGATGCGCTCGATATCCCGAATCTGCACGAGCGCAGCGGCGCGCTGGCGCGGCATTGGGCGCGCACCACTATCTTCGGACTCGACGAGCCGTCGGCCGAGGGAAACTGGTCGGCGCGCCAGCGCGGCGCGCTGGTCGCATTTGCGCTGGCGACATGGCTTTACCGGCTGGTGCTGTTTCTCGGCATCGCATTCCTGGTCTATCACCTGTTCTTCAAGCTGCTCGGCATTTTTCTGATGCTCGTCGAGATAAGCTGGTTCGTATTGCGGCCGATTGCGGCGGAAGCGGTTTACCTGTGGCAGCGTCGCGCCAAAATGCGGGTGGCGCGTCGCCCGGTCGTCGCGCTGACCGCGATCGTGCTTTTGCTGCTGTGGTTGATGCCGGTGGCGACGAATGTCAGCGCGCCGGCGCTGCTGCGCGCGGCCGATGAGCAGAACATTTTCCCGCCGGTGGCGGCGCGCCTCGTAAAACTCGGCGTGACGCCCGGACAACAGGTTAAAAAGGGCCAGCTGCTGGCGCAACTGGAATCGCCGGAACTGGCCTCGCGCATCGAAAAAGCGGAAGTGCGCATCCGCAGCTTCGAGATCGAACTCGCCTTGCGTTCGACTTCGACGCAGCGTCTCGAGCGCGCCGGCGTGGTTCAGCAGCAGCTGGCGGAAAGCCTTGCCGATCTGCAGGCGGCGAAAGACGAAGCCGCGCAACTCACGCTGGTGGCGCAGCAGGAAGGCGTGGTGCGCGATGTGCCCTTTGATATGGTGGCGGGGCGCTGGTTAAACCCCAGGCAACTGCTCATGCGCGTGGTACGGCAGGATGCCGGCGTTATCGAGGCCTTTGTCAGCGAAGCGCAGGTCGGCGCGCTGGGGATCGGGCAGCGCGTGCGTTTTTATCCGGGCACGGCCGGCCGTGCCGTCGTCGGCGGCGCCATTACCGCGATCGATACGGCTGCCAGTGCCCAATTGCCGCGCGCATTGCTGGCATCGACTTACGGCGGCGATATTGCGGTCAGCGGCAGCCATACACGCGAGTTGCGCGCGCACGAGGCGGTCTACCGCGTGCTGGTCGCCCTGGACGATGCGACGGCGACGCCGCGACAGGTGCTGCGCGGCACCGCGCGCGTGGACACCGGATTGTTTGGGCTTGCCTCGAATTTCTTCAGCCGGCTGGTGGCGATCGTGGTCCGCGAAAGCGGGTTTTAGTCCTTTGCGGGCTGCCGGCAGGCGCAAATATTCGGCATCCCGTCCGGTTGCTGTTTTTCCGCAGCGCCGGACCTTTGGATAGGCGCGGAAATTGCCCATAATCCCGCAGTTGTTGCAACCGACCGGTTTGCCGGCGTCGCGCCGAAATGTTGATCAAAGCGCGGACCAGACAGCGCGTCGGTATTTTTTTGTCTGGAATCGACCTTAAAGTCCTGCTAACCACCGATGCATGAGGCAAATCTGCGTAAAAATCTTCGACAAGACAACGGCCTTCTGAAAAAACGTACGCGCTTGCTGGCACTCGAGCCGCGCATGCTGTTCGACGGCGCGCTGGCCGCAGACGTCGCAGCGGCCGCAACGCACGCGGATGCCCCGCAAAAACCTGTCGATACTCCGCCGCCCAGCGCCGACAAATCAACGGCCGGATTGCTCGCCGAGCGGGTGCCGGCCGCGCCGCAAACCATCGTATTCATCGACGAAAACGTCGCCAACTACCAGCAGCTTGCGCAGGGCGTGAGCGCCGGCGCGACCGTGGTGCTGATTGCGCCCAATCAAGATGGCATCCAGGTCATTACCAATACGCTCGCCGCCGCGCAAAACGTGGCGTCGGTGCAGATTATTTCGCACGGCACGCCGGGGGAACTGGTGCTCGGCAATCGCACGGTGGACAGCACCGCACTGCTCGGCCAGTTGAACCGGGAAATCAATTCGTGGCAGGAAGCGCTGGCGCCGCAGGCGGACATTCTTCTGCTCGGCTGCGATGTCGCGCAGGGCGCGAGCGGTCAGTTGTTCGTCAACACGCTGTCGCAGATTACCGGCGCGGCGGTCGGCGCCTCGACCAATCTTACCGGCGGCAGCGGCGCGGGCGGCGACTGGAATCTCGAATACTCGACCGGCGTGCTGAACACGCCGCTGGCGATCGCGCCGTCCGTGCTTGCTGCCTATGACCAGGATCTGGCGGCGGTGCCGGACGTGACGATCACCGCGCCGACCAACGTGCTGATCGGCACCAACTTCACGTTCGAACTCGATTTCAGCAATACGGGCTCGATGACGGGCTACGGGCCTTATGTCGATCTCTATCTGCCCACCAACGGCAAAGACGGCGTCAACGGCGTTGGCACCGACGGCGTCACCTTTGTTTCCGCGTCTTATCTGGGCACGGCGTTAACCGCGACCGTGCTGACCTTCGATGCGTCCGGCAACGCCACGCATCCGTACGCGGTAAATTCCGCCGGCAACCCGATCATCGTCAACGCATCGACTTTTGGTGGTCAGGCGGGTGACGAACTGGTGGTGTTGCAGCTGCCCTTCGGCAGTTACACGCCGGGGCAGCCGGTGGCGCCGATCACGGTCACGGCCAGCCTGAGCAATCTGGCCGATGTGGGCGCCGGCAAGCAGTTGAACATCGAAGCGCGCGCCGGTTTTCAATACGGGCTGACGCCGGTGGTCGATCCGGCGACCGATCCGAGCATCGTCGGCGGCATCGATGCGAACGGCTCGCAGAACATCAATCCGCAGGTTTATACGCTGACCACTGCGTACAACGGACCCGAGGGCGAAACCGCGACCGGACCGGATTACGCGCGTTCCTTCACCGTGAGCGTCAATGTTGCGCCGGGCCAGACGCTGACCAATTTCGACGTTACGGAATTGTTGCCGAACTCGCTCGTTTATCAGGGGGCAACGGGCACCACCGGCGCGCTGGATCCGGCCTCGCTGTTGTTATCGACGAGTGCGCCCTCGAATGCCGAAAACGTGGTCTGGGATTTCGGCAATGTGACCGGCACGCAAAGCTTCACCACGAATTTTTACGTGCCCAGGCTCGATGCAAACAACAATCCGGTTTTGAATGCGGCAACCGGCGCGCCGGTGACGATATCCATGAGCGATTCGGCAACCGGCAACTGGACGCCGCTCGACCCGCGCGACAGCGCGCAGGTCATCAATGTCACGACGCCGAATGCGGCATCGTTGACGGCAAAGTCGATCGCAACCCAGAACAGCGTTACCGATATCAGCGATCTCGGCGCGCCGGGCTTTACTCCGGGCGACACAGTCCGCTACACGATGGATACGCAGGTCTCCGACTATTTTGCAACCGGCAACATGGTCCTCACCGACACGCTGGGCGACGGCGTGACCTATCAGGGCGGCTCCGGCGTGGTCACCTTTTACCGCGGCAGTACGGTGGTCGGCGCGGCAAACTTTACCGACGGCGGCAATCTGGCGATTACCAACAACGCGGACGGCACGACGACGCTGGCGTTCAATGTGTCGTCGGCGCTTGGCGGCACCGGGCGTTTCGTCGGCGCCAATGTCGCCGGCGCGCCGGGCAGCGATCCCTATCGCGCGGTCGTGACGTTCAACGCCCAGGTGCTCGATCAATACAAGGCGGCGCCCTCGTACTCCGGCACGCCGGCCAACAACATGGTCAAGGAAGGCGATGCGATCAGCAACAGCGAGATCGTCACCGCCGATATTCTCGATGCATCGAGCGCGTATGCGACGCTCTATGCCGGGCAAACCGACAACAGCGCAGCCGGGATTTCGATCCCGCAGGGCAGTTTGCAAATTTCGGTGTACGCGGTCGATGGCAGCACGTCATTCAGTTCGCTCAATATTGCGCCGCTCGACACCATCACCTACCGGCTGACCTACACGTTTGCCGACAGCAACTTCGAAGGACTCACCCTCAATTCCTTTCTGCCGCTGCCGATTTTCAACACGACCGATCCCAATCAGACCGGTACGGTGCCGGCGACCCTGGTGTGGACGCAGGATACCAGCGGCACTTCGAGCACCGCACCGGCAGTCGGCGAATTCAAGCTCGGCCCGTCGGACACGCTCAATGCGCTTGGCGTCACGCTGACGCCCACGGTCACCGGTACCAGCAGCACCAACAGCGTTGCTTTCAGTTTCGGCCGTTCACAGACCGTCAGCAACGGCGTGCAGGTGATTGACGTGCTCTACACCGTCAAGGCGTCCGGCGCGCAATATGCCGACGGCCTGCAACTGACCAATCTCGGGCAGGAGAACGACGTCAACTCGCCGGGTGTTGTCGCCAACAAGCTGAGCCTGACGAAAATCCAGCGCGCCGAGCCGGTGGTCACGATTCAACAGGGCATCGTCGCGGTCAACGATCCGAACGCCAGTCTGACCGCCGCCGCGGGTGGCGGTGTCACCTGGGCGGCAGCGGGCAGCAGCGGCTTGCCGTTTACCGGCACCATCGATACGACTTCGCTGACGGCCAACCCGATCAACGCCAACGTGACGGGCATCGAGGCCGGTGACACGGTGCGCTACGCAACGTCGATCCTGAATAAAGGTTCGTCGCCTAACGGCGCGTTTGATTTGACCCTGACCGATGGACTGCCGGCCGATTTTGCGCCGGCGGCCAATATGCAATTCAACGCGGTGAACGGTGCAGGCCAGCGCCTCGCGGTCACCGATGCGAGCGGCACGCTGATCATGGACGCGACCGGCGCTTATGTCGGCGGCGCGACCCAGGCGACACTGGTTACCGCGCTGACAACCAGCGGCATACGCCTGCAGGATCCGGCCGATGTCGCCGGCGCGGGCGGCGCGCTCAAGGCCAGCGATCCGACCAATGGTTTGAATATCGCGCTGATCACCTTTGATCTGGTGGCGCAGTCCTCGATCCAGCCGAAAGAAGTGACAACTTCGACTGCGACGCTGGTCAACTACTCCGGATTCAACAACGGTTCCAGTTACGCGACCGGCGCCGGGCTGACGGATACGGCAACGACGACAACGCTGGGCGCGAACGTCGTGAAAACGCTGATCGCAACCGATCAGGCGTTTACGACCGGCAACAACGTGGCGATCGGCGAAGTGCTGACCTATCAGGCCGTGATTACCGTTCCCGAAGGCACGTCTTCGAAAGCCGGCGGCGTCACCTTTAGCGACACGCTCTCGCCGGGGCTCGCCTTTGTCGGGGTAACCAGCATCACGCCATCGAGCGGCGTCAGCACCGATGTCGGCGGCGGATTTGCTGCCGTGCAAACCCCGGCGTCGATCGGCGCAAACGGTTCGAACTTCACGCTCAATTTCGGCACCGTCACCAATTCCAATCTGAACGCTGCGACCACCGATACCATCACGGTAGTTTACAAGGCGGTGGTGCTCGATGTGGCGAGCAATAAAAACGGCGTCACCGACAACAACCACGCGACGTGGGCGACCACGCTCGATTCGAAAACCGGTTCCGCGGCGGCGGTGGTGCGCGAGGCCAATCTCGGCGTCACGGTGACGCCAGGCGCCGCGAACGTTCAGGCCGGCGACGTCGTCACCTATACGGTGAGAGTGCAGAACAACGGCACGACCGATGCCTTCGACGTCAACCTCAATGATCTGTTGCCCGCCGGCTTGCAGAATCTGGCGCTGGTGAGCGCGGTCGCCGACGTCGGCGTCGGCGCGGTCGACAACTTGGCAACCAGCGCAACTCAGCTCGTCAGCACGATTACCGATATTCCCGTGGGCAAGGGCGTGACCTATACGATCACCGGAACGGTCGCCAGCGGCGTTGCTTTCGGTCAGGTCATCACCGACACCGCAACCGCTACGGCGACCTCGTTGCCCGGCACGTACACGCCGCCAACCGCGTACGCGGCAAATACCGAACGGTCGGGCACGGACGGCACGGTGGCGGCCAATCCGAATACCTACACCGCAAGCGGCAGCTCTCCGATCACGGTCTTCATCGCGCAGCCGCAGTTGACCGAAGTGACTTCGGAGGCGGCAACCGTCGATACGCCCAACGGCAGCTACGGTGGATTGTCCACTTCAGGCCAGGTCGCGATCGGCGAGATCGTGCGCTATCAACTGGTGGTCAGTATTCCGCAGAGCGTGACCAATAACCTGCAACTGACGGAAAGCCTGCCGGCGGGGGTGCTGTTTCTGAACGACGGCACGGCGCAACTCGCATTCGTGTCGTCGACCGGTGCGAACGTGACGTCGAGCGGCGCGCCGGCCGCGATCAACAGCTTCGCTGCCGCGCTGACCGGCGACCAGACCAGCGTGAACGGTCTGACCCCGACATACGTGATTCCGGGCGCGGATATCAGCAGCGCCGGCAACACCGTGACCTTCAGTCTCGGCAATGTCAGCAATGCCAACAACAATCCGAATATCGAATACGTGGTGGTGGATTTCAACGCGATTGTGACCAACGTCGCCGGCAACACCGCCGGCAAGTCACTGGCGGCGAATTTCACCGTGTCGCGCGACATCTCCGGCGTGCAGACCACGGTGGCGACCTCGAATACCGCGACCGAAACGGTGGTTGAGCCGGCGATTGCCAACTTTGCCCAGCAGGTGATTGCGACCGACGGCACGAACGTCACTTATCAGATTACGTTCTCCAACAGCGGCACGGCGACCGCATTCGATGCGCATGTGCTCGACAGCCTGCCGGGGAATTTAAGCAATCTCGCCAACGTGAACGTAACGCTGGGCGGCGGCGCCAGCGGCATCACCAACAACAGCAACGCATCGCAACTCGATACCACGATCGGCCAGATACCGGTCGGCGGAACCGTCACCATTACCTACACCGCGCAGGTCAACAATGCCGCGCTGGCCGCCAGCGACACCGCCAATCTGACCTACACGAGTCTCACCGGCAGCGGCACGCCGCTGGCTGGTTCGACGCAAGGGGCTGTGGGCAGCACGACTGGCGAGCGCACCGGATCGGGTGTGGCGCCAAACGCTTATGACGCGAGCGTCACTACCGGCATCGGCGTCATCGGCGGCACGGTATGGAACGACATTGAAGCCAATCTGGCCGCGGTCAACGCCACCGGTGCGCCGCTCGGCGGCCAGCCTTTGCTGCAGAACGTGCCGATTCAACTGACGTGGGCGGGACCGGACGGCGTATTCGGCACCGCCGACGACGTCACGCTCAATGCCGTCACCAATGCCGCCGGTCAATACAGTTTCGGTGCCTTGCCCGCCGGCAATTATCGCGTGCAGCTCAGTTCCGGCTGGACGGGCTTCGTCGCCAACGGCGGCAGCTATTCTTCGGTATTCGATGTGTCAGCGCCGGTGACCGACAATCTCGCCACCGTTGCGCTTGGTTCCGCGGCGACGCAGACCGCGGTCAATTTCGGCGAGCGTTCGGCCAATACCGCTCCGGCGTTTGCGAATCTGACGAGCAGCGCGCAATACGCGGTGGGCGGGTCGGCGGCGGTAATTGACGGCGCCCTGAGCGTCAGCGACGCCAACCTCACCGCCTTGGGCGATAATTTTGGCGGCAGCGTATTGACGATGGTGCGGCAGGGCGGCGCCAGCGCCAACGACGTTTTTTCGAACAGCGGGTTGCTCGGCGCGCTGACTCAGGGCGGCAATCTCGTCTATAACGGCAGCACCGTCGGCAGCGTGACGACCAATTCCGGCGGCACCCTGCAACTGACTTTTGCCGATGGCGTGAACCGCAGCACGGTCAACGCGGTGATCGAAGCGGTTACCTACCAGAACAACAGCGGAACGCCGCCGACGGCGGTCACCCTTGCCTACACCTTCAACGACGGCAATCCCGCCAATCCAAACGGCCGGCAGGGCACCGGCGGCGCATTGAGCGCCAGCGGCACGCTGACACTGACGCGCGCCGACATTGCGCCGACGATTGCTTCGCTGCCCGGCGCGCCCGACAGTTTTACTGAAGGCGGCACGCCGGTGGTGCTGGCGCCGGCCGGCGTGCTCAACGACGCTGACTTGCAGGGCGCGAACAACTGGAACGGCGCCACGCTCACTGTGGCGCGCCACGGCGGCGCGAATGCCGATGATGTTTTCGGTGGCACCGGCGCGGTTTCGTTGAGCGGCGGCAATATCGTCGTCGGCGGGGTTACGGTCGGCAGCTATACGCAGAACGCCGGCCAGCTCGCGCTGACGTTCAACGCCAATGCGACCACCGCGCGCGTCGATCAACTGATGCAGGGCATCACTTACTCGAACAGCAATGCGAATCCGCCGGCATCGGTGACGCTCGACTATACGGTCAACGACGGCAACAACGCCGGCGCGCAGGGAACCGGCGGCGCGCTGGCCGGTACCGGCAGTGTCGTCGTCAATATTGTCGCCATCGACAGCCCCCCGGTAAACACGGTGCCCGGCGCGGTTGCCGATCTGCAAAACCAGTTGCTCAGCTTCACCGGTGCGAATACGATCTCGATCGCCGACCCCGATGCCAGCGGCGGCAGCATGACTGCCACATTGGGCGTCTTGCACGGCACGCTTTCCGTCGTTGCGGCTGGCGGCGCCGGCGTGACCGGCAGCGGCACCGCCAATGTCGTGATTACCGGTACAGTCGCGCAGATCAACGCGACGCTCGCCGGACTCGGCTACACGCCGAACACCAATTATTACGGTGCCGATACGCTGACGCTGGCGACCAATGACAACGGCAACACGGGCCAGATGCCGGGCTCGCTGCCGGGCGGTTCGACTTTCGGCAATGGCGGCACTTCGATTGTCACCACCAGTCCGGTGACGCTGAATATCGGCGAGGTCAACAGCGCGCCGTCGTTCACCGCGCTGGGACCGGGCCAGTTGTTGACGGCAGGGCAGGCGGCGGTGCAGCTGAGTCCGAACGGATTGGTGCACGACCTTGAGATGGATGCGTTCAGCGGCGGCGCGGGCAGTTACAGCGGTTCGACGCTGACGCTGTCACGTCAGGGCGGCGCCAACGCCAGCGACGTATTCGGTGTAACCGGCGCCAATGTCAGCTTTGCCGGCGGCAACGCGAATGTCGGCGGCATCGCGATCGGTTCGGTGACACAGGTTGGCGGCCTGCTGACCTTTGTCTTTAACGCCAACGCAACGACGGCGCGCGTCGATCAACTGCTCGAGGCGATCAATTACCGCAACAGCAGTGCCGCGCCGCCGTCTTCGCTGACCATCGTTTATCAGCTCAATGACGGCAATTCGGGATTGCAGGGGTTCGGCGGCGCGTTAAGTGGAACGGCCAGCGTCACGCTTAACTTTGCATCCCAGTTCGTGCCGCCGCCGGCGCCGTTGCCGCCGGGACTGCCGCCGGTCGATGGCCCGCAGGCGGGGCCGGGCAACAATCCGTCGCCGCCCGGCAGTGGCGGCCCGACCGGATTCATTCTCGCCGGCGGTGTCGGCGGCAATGAAGGCGGCCTCGTCACCTTCACCGATGGGGGCCGTCTGCCGCCTTTTGGCGATTCGGGTCTGAATCTGAACATGTTCTCGATCGTCACGGCGAACGGCGTAAAAACGGTCGGGCCCGACGGCCAGGTGCTGGAGTCGACCACCTTCGGCTGGCCGGCGGAAAGGCAGCCGGTGCCCGGCGCGACGCGCGAACTACGGCTCGGCACGCCGATCGGCACGCAGAACTTCCGGCTCGGCGCGGAATTTGTGTTCGAACTGCCGCACAACAGCTTCATGCACACCGATCCCGACAACGTGGTGAACCTGATCGCGACGAGGCCGGACGGACAGCCGCTGCCCGGGTGGATTTCGTTCGACGATATCTCCGGCATTTTTTCCGGCACGCCGCCGCCCGGCGCGACCTCGGTCGATGTGCTGGTGGTGGCGCGCGATCAGGAAGGTCACGAAGCGCAACAGACTTTCCGCATCAATTTTGCGGCAGCCACCGGCGCAATGTTGTGGCCGGCGGAGTCCGTGCGGCTCGCCGACGGCCACAGCCTGCGGTCGAATGCAGGCCATGCCGAAGTCGCGGCGATCGATGCCCATGGTGCAACCGGTGCGCGCCCAGCCGTGCGTTCGGCTGCGCTGCGTTTCGGCGATCAATTGAAAGCGGCGAAGCCGCGTCATGCCGCGGCGTTCGAAAATTTTCCCGATAGCCATGACACACCGCGCAATGCGGTGCAGCCGGCGGCGTCTTGACGGATGCGGATGAAAGACTTTTTTACAGTTGAGAGCGGGATGCAGAGAAAAATGAAGCAGGCGCGCCGCGTCGCGATCGGCGCGGTGGTGGCTGTCACGCTCGCCGGCTGCGCGGTCGTGCCCAATCCGTTCAAGGCCAGCGACATCGCGGAGCGTTCGCGCAAGGATGTGCAGCGTCTTGCCGAGGCGTCGGAACCGGTGACGGCGCCGATCACGCTGCAAGAGGCGACCGCCCGCGCCGTCAAATACAACATGGATTACCGCCAGCGCCTGATGGAGCAGGTCGCCGCGCTGGGCCAGCTCGATGTCGGCAACTGGGATCTGTTGCCCAAGCTGACGCTGCAGGCCGGCTACACCTCGCGCGACAATGATGCCTACAGTTACGGCGTGCAGCCCAATGGTGTCATCACCAACAGTCCATCGACTGCGGTCGAGCGCAATCATCTGACCGACAGCGCCGTATTTTCGTGGAACATTCTCGATTTCGGCCTTTCGTACTACCGCGCCAAACAGCTTGCCGACCAGAGTCTGATCGCCGAAGAGCATCGCCGCCGCGCGCTGCAGAACCTGACGCAGGACGTGCGTTTCGCATGGTGGCGCGCCGAGAGCGCCGAGCGCCTGGTGCCGGAAATCGATGCACTGCTGCGCGAAGTCGATCTCGCCGCCGAGCGCGCCAAGCTCATCGAGACGCGGCGCCTGCTGCCGCCGATCCAGATCATTGCCTATCGCCGCTCGCTGCTTGACCTTGCGCAGCAAATCACCCTGCGCCGGCAGGATCTCGTGCAGGCGAAGCTGGAGCTCGCGGCGCTGATGAATCTGCGGCCGGGGACGCCTTACCAGGTGGCGGTGCAGCCGCTGGCGCGCGATGTGCCGGACCTTACGGCGAATTTCGATGCGCTGGAAAATATCGCGCTGATCAACCGCCCCGAGTTGCGCGAAGAGGACTATCGCCGCCGCGTCACTGCGCTCGAGCACGCGCGCTCGCAGTGGGCAACGCTGGTGCCCGGTGCCGGCATCGACTATGGCTATTACAACGACACCAACAAGTTCCTGGTCAACAATTCATGGGAACAGGCCGGCATGTCGGTCGCGTTCAATCTGGTCAAGGTGTTTTCGCTGCCGGCGATCAACCGCTCGTTCGAAGCGCAGAAAGCCGTCGATGATGCGCGCCGGCTTGCGGTGTCCAGCGCCGTGCTGACGCAGACGCGTGTTGCCGCTGTGCGCTTCGGCTTGCTCAAGAACGAATATTCGGTCTGGGACGAGGCCCTGCGCGACGATCAGCAGATCGTCAAATATTTGCAGTCGGCCAATCAGACCGGGCTCGATACCGAACTGGAAATCATCCGCGCCAGCGCGCGCCTGCTGATCACCAAGATCAACCGCGATCTGGTTTACTCCGGTTTGCAGGCGGCCATGGGCCGCGTCTACCACTCGGTCGGTCTCGACAGTCTGCCGGCCGCGACCGCCAGCCTCGAAACTGCATCGATCGGCAAGGAACTCGCGGCAAGTATTTCCGCATTCGAGAAAGAGAACTTTCTCACCGCCGTGGTGCCCGAAAGGCGCGCCGTCGCCATCGCCGGTCCGCAGGGTGTGCCGGCGGAGGGCATGGATGCGTTCCGTTCGGCGGTGCAGCGCGCGCTCACGCTGGCGCGTATTCCAGTGTCGAACGACAAGGCGGCTGCGCGCGTCGAAACCAGCCTTGAAATGGGCGCGCGCGAGGACAATGCGCAGTCAGTCAAAATGAAGGTGCGCGTGGTCGATGCGGCCGGCAAGGTCCTGTCGGAGAGCGAACAAAAAAGCGTGCTGCTCGAACCGATCGACAATCTGCAGTGGGCCGCGCTGGGCGAGGGCGCGGGTTACCGCGTGACCGCGCCGCTGCAGCGTTTTCTCGGCCAGCCGGCGATAGTGCGCTGAACGCGCTGAACTACAACGTGTGAAAAGCTTAAGGAATTCCGCATGAACAGCAGGTTGCAATACGTCGTTTTGCTGGCTTTGGCCGGCATCGCGGCCGGCGCGTTCGCCGACGAGGGCACGCCGGCCATCATCGTTGCCGGCGAAGAGGCGGTGCTGTCGGCGCAGATGGCCGGTCGCATTGAAAAATTCAACGTCGGTCTCGGCGCGTCGTTTGCCGCCGGTACCGTGCTGGTGGAATTCGATTGCGCCGAACGTCAGGCCCAGCTCGATGCGGCCAAGGCCGAATCGCTCGGCGCGCGCGAGACGCATCTCGCCAAACTGCGTTTACAGGGGCTGGGTGCTGCCGGCGAACTCGAAGTGACAACGGCGGCCGCGGCGGCGGGTAAGGCCGCGGCGCAGGTGAGACTCATCAATTCGCAGATTGCCTATTGCAGTGTCGCGGCGCCGTACGCCGGGCGCGTTGCCAAGCTGCGCGCGAAATCATCCGAAACGGTCAGTGTCGGACAGCCGCTGCTGGAGATCGTCAACGTCGGCGGTCTGAAGGCGACGATGAATGTGCCCTCGTCGTTTTTGCAGTGGCTGCGGCCGGGCGCTCCGGTTACATTCAAATCCCCCGGCGGACAGTCCTACAGCGGCAAGGTTTCGCGGCTCAATGCGCGCATCGACGGCGTGAGTCAGACGATCGAGGTCGAAGCGCTGCTGGGGCGCAGTCGCGACCTGATTCCGGGGATGGTGCTCGACGCGAGTTTTCCCAAGCGTCCGCAGTGATCCACGCATGATCAACATGCCGCCATTGTGAGCGACGCGCCGGCGCCGGCCGGGCTGCCGCAGGCGCTGCTCGGCTTTCAGCGCGCGTTGCAGCGTTGCCGCTCGCCGCGGGAACTGCATTTCGCGCTGGTGAACGATGCGTTGCCGCTGCTGCATTACGATCAGGCGGTGCTCGCCATGCCGGGCCTCGGCGGCAGTCTGCGCCTCACCGCCGTGTCGGGCCTTGCCGAAGTCGATGTCAACGCGCCATTCGCGCAATGGTTTGCGCGGCTGGCCGCATGGCTACTCACGCAGCCGGGCAAAGTCGTGGCAGTCACGCCGGCGCAATTGCCGGTCGATCTCGCTGAAAGCGGCGCCGACTGGATTCCCGCGCACGCCATTGCCTGCAAACCGGCGGGGCCCGACGGCAGCGCCGCCGGCTTTTTGTGGTTCTCGCGAGACACGCCGTTTAATGCGGCTGAACTGGCGGTGGCCGAATGGCTGGCCGATGCCGCCGGTTTCGCGCTGTGGGGTTGGCGCTCGCGGCGGCCGGCGATTGCCGCGCAACTGAAGCAATTTTTCGCCGGCAAACGCGCGCGCTACGCGCTGGCCGCAGCAGTTGCGGTGGTGGTGTTTCCGGTGCGGCTGAGCGTGCTGGCGCCCGCTGAAGTGACGCCGCTCGATCCGACGCCGATCACCGCGCCGGCTGACGGCGTGGTGCAGAAGGTGTGGGTGGAGCCCAATCAGCGTGTCAAGACCGGCGACGTTCTGGTGACGCTCGACGATACGGTGACCCGCAACCGCTTGCTGGTGGCGAAAAAATCGTTTGAAATCGCGCAGGCCGAATTGCAGCGCGCCACCGGCAAAGCGTTTGGCGACGATCAAAGCAAATCCGAGTTGCAGATTCTGGATGCCCGTGCTCGGGAAAAGGCCGCCGATGTCAGCTATCTCACCGAATTGCTCGGGCGCATCCGCATGACCGCCCCGCGCGACGGCATCGCGATTTTTGCCGATCCGCTGGACTGGCTAGGCAAGCCGGTGCAGACGGGCGAGCGCATCATGCTGCTATCCGATCCGGCGGCTGTCGAGTTGACGCTCTATGTGCCCGCCGACGATGCCATCGAACTCGACGCCGGCACCGCGGTGCGCATGTTTCTCAACGTTTCGCCGTTGTCATCGCTCGCGGCGACCGTGACGCAGACCAGCTACGAAGCCGCGCAGACGGCCGACGGCACCCTCGCCTACGTGTTGAAGGCGCGCCTCGATGGATCCACGCCGCCGCGCATCGGCCTCAAGGGTACCGCCAAGCTGTACGCCGGTTTTGTTCCGCTCAGCTACTACGTGCTGCGCAAACCGCTGGCCTGGTTGCGCCGCGCGTCAGGCCTGTAAATCCACGACGGCGGCAGCCCTTGCCGCCAATCACGCGGGCATCAGTTTCAGCGCATTGCCGCGCAGGATGAGTTCGCGGTCGGGCGGCGGCAGGTTCATCTGGTTGACCAGATACAGCGGGTCGTTGACGTCCATGGCGGCGAACACATCGGTGCCGATGACGATGCGATCCATCCCGACTGTGTCGATCAGAAAACGCAAACCCGGCAGCGAATAGGTCAACGTGTCGTAATAAAAACGCCGGATGTATTCCTTGTACGGGTGCGGCAGCTTGACGTTGGAGGCGGTTTTCTCCATTGCATGCGCGAGCCGCGGTGCGATGAAGGGGAAGGCGCCGCCGGCATGCGCGAGCAGAATCTTCAGGTTCGGAAAACGGTCGAGATGGCCGCTGATGATGAACTTCTCGGCGGTGTTGGCGTGCTCGAATGGGAAGCCCAGCGTGTTATATAAAAAACTCGGGCCGGCCAGGCGGCTCGGGCCGCCGTAATAATTGGGCGGAAAATCGAGCGGGTGAAACAGCAGCGGCAGGCCGAGCTCCTCGCAGCGCGCGAGAAAGGGCAGATATTCCGGCGCAAACAGATAGTCCTCCCCGTTCATCGAGTTGGGCAGACCAACCGCGCGCACGCCCGGTTTGCCGGCCATCCGATTGAGTTCCTTCAACGCCGCCTCGGGGTGCTTGATCGGCACCGCGACGCCGACCAGAAAGCGCTCCGGATATTTCGCATGCGCGTCGAGCGCGGCATCATTGACGAGTTGCGCGAGCCGCACGGCGTCGGCTTCGCCGGCCCACCACCACGGCATGTTGCCCGACAGTGTCAGCACATGCGTTTGAATATTGCGCTGGTCCATCCACGCCATGCGTTTGGGCAGGTCGTACATCAGCGGGTTGAGCGCCGATCCGTTGGCGAAAGTCGGGCGTCCGAGATCCGCCATCGCTTTGGCGTAAGGCTCCGGTGTCCAGTGCGCGTGCATGTCGATCGCGATACGCGGCGACGTTGCGTTCTGGGCAAAAACGGTCGATGGCGAAACCGCGGCACCCAGTGCCAGCGCGCCGCCAAACTGCAGGAAGCGGCGGCGGTCCTTCGATGGGGCGGCGGTCAAAGTCGGATTGCTTTGCATCTGAGGCTCCTCTTCAAGACGACGCGGCTTTGACGGCACCCGCCAGCGTCCACTCAGGTTTTTATGCGCCGCCGGTTACGTTGATCGACTTCAGGCGGCTGCGCTTGCATCCGCCCAGCAATTGGGGGTTTCGTAAATCCTCACTTGTTCGATACGCAGGCGCGATCCGTAGACTTCGGCCAACGCCTGCGCAAGCACATTCAGCGCGCTTTGCGCGAGATGTTCGGCGGTCGGCGGCGCTTCGAACAGCACGGTGCGATGCTGCGGTATGGTTTGCAGAAACGAAACCAGCTGGGTGTCGTTCCGGTAGGCGAGAAACGCGTGGTCCCAGGGCTCGACCACGTGTTTGTTCATCAGCGCCTTGATGCCGCCAAAATCGGCGACCATGCCCTGTTCGGCGTCGCCGGCGGTACCGACCACCGGGCCGCTGACGGTCACTTCGATCGCGTAACGGTGGCCGTGCAGATGGCGGCACAGACTGGCGTGGTTCGGAATGCGGTGGCCGGCGTCGAATTCAAGCCTGCGGGTGATGCGCATCGAGGGCGGCGGAGGATGAACGAGGCGCGGATTATAGCATCGCGGCCGGTGCCCCCGACCGCGCCGAATACCTGTGCGTGACGCGTTCAAAACGGTGGGTGACACGGTTTTTTGTCATCGAAATTCGGCAAATCGCCGCTGTTTGAGCGTTGCCAAGCCCGGTTTCGCGGCGTCGAACAGATTTTTTTCGGGAAAGGCTCGAAAAATGGCTTAAATCACGCATTAAAACCTGCCAAAACAGCGCTGTTCAGTCTAAAATTCTGCGCCGCTAATGAATCTATACGTAATACACACATAACCGGAAACCTGGGCAGGCTAAATTTAAAGAGGCAGCAACATGGCAAGGCAAAAGGAACTGAAGCTTTATCGCAATATCGGCATCATCGCGCACATCGACGCGGGCAAGACCACGACGACCGAGCGTGTGCTTTATTACACGGGCAAAAAACACCAGATCATTGACGTCCATGACACCAAGGACGGCAAATCGAGCACCACCACCGATTACCTCGAGCAGGAACGCAAGCGCGGCATCACGATTCAGTCCGCCGCCGTCTCGACCGAGTGGAAGGGCTATCAAGTCAACATCATCGACACCCCGGGTCACGTCGATTTCACCATCGAGGTGAACCGCAGTCTGCGCGTGCTCGACGGTGCAGTGGTCGTATTTGACGGCGTTGCCGGCGTGGAGCCGCAGACCGAAACCAACTGGCGCCTGGCTAACCAATATAACGTGCCGCGTATGTGCTACATCAACAAGATGGACCGCATGGGTGCCAACTTCGAAAAGGCCATCACCGGCATCAAGGAGCGCCTCGGCGCCAACATCGTGCTGTGCCAGATTCCGATCGGCAGCCACGATGAATTCAAGGGCATGGTCGACCTGATCCAGGGCTGCGGCTATGTGTGGAAGGAAGAGGACAAGGATTCGCCGTGGGAGACCATCCCGATCGAGGAAATGAAGGGCCGATTCACCTTCGCCAGCACGCGCGATAACCAGTGGATGGACGACCTGCTCGACCTCCGGCGTGAAGCGATCGAAACTGCGCTGGCGTTCGATGACGATGCGTTCATGGAATTCGTCGAGAACGGCAAGTTCGACATCGCCAAGGTTAAGGAGTGCATTCGCAAGGGTACCGTTTCGGGCAAGCTGGTGCCGATCTTCTGCGGTTCGTCGTTCAAGAACAAGGGCGTGCAGCAGTTGCTCGACGGTGTGGTCGATTACATGCCGTACCCGGGCGAAAACGGCGGCATCTCGATGGTCGATCCGGACGGCAATGTCATCGGCGAGCAGGAAGTGCGCGACGACGCGCCGGCCCGCGCGCTGGCGTTCAAGGTGATCAACGACCAGTTCGGCACGCTGACCTTTGTGCGCGTGTATTCCGGCGTGATCAAGAAGGGCGACACGCTCTACAACGTCACGCGCGACAAGAAAGAACGTATCGGCCGTATCGTTGAAGTGCAGGCCAACGTGACCAAGGACATCGAAGAGGCGCGCGCCGGCGACATCTGCGCCTTCGTTTCGATGAAAGACACCGAGACCGGCGACTCGCTCTCCGATCCCGATCATCAGGCCCTGCTTGAGCGCATGCGCTTCCCGGACCCCGTGATCAGCGTTTCGGTCGAGCCGAAAACGCGTGCTGACGTCGAGAAGATGTCAACCGCGCTCTACAAGATGGCGAAGGCCGATCCGTCGCTGCGCTTGTCGGTGGATCAGGAAACCGGCCAGACCGTGTTGCGCGGCATGGGCGAACTGCATCTCGAGGTGACGATCGACCGCATGCGCACCGAGCTTGGCGTCGAAGCCGTCATGGGCAAGCCGAAGGTCAGTTTCCGCGAAGCCTTCGGTCAGGTCACCGATCGTCTCTACACGCACAAGAAACAGTCCGGCGGTTCGGGCCAGTTCGCTGAAGTGAAAATGGTATTCGAGCCGGGCGAGCCGGGTTCGGGCATCGTTTGGGCGGACGAAGTCACGGGAGGCCGTATTCCGCGCGAATTCATTCCGGCCGTCGAGCACGCCATCCGCACCGAGAGCAAGAAGGGGCAGGTTGCGGGTTATGAGGTCGTTGACTTCAAGGCGCGCCTGATCGACGGCAAGTTCCATGATGTGGACTCGTCGGCGCTCGCGTTTGAAATTGCCGGCCGTGCCTGCTTCCGCGAAGCACACCGCGCCAGCAAGCCGAAGCTTCTGGAGCCGGTGATGAAAATCGAAGTCGTGACCGAAGCCGATTATCTCGGCGACGTTATCGGCGACGTCAATCGTCGCCGCGGCCAGGTCACCGATCAGGGCCAGAAGGGTCCGAGCGCTTTCATTCAGGGCTTCGTGCCGCTGGCGGAAATGTTCGGTTACATCAACTTCCTGCGATCGGCCACCAGCGGGCGCGGCACCTTCACCATGGAATTCGACCACTACTCCGAAGTGCCGGCGAGCCTGGTCGAGAAACTGATGGAGAAGGAAGCGAAGTAACTGCGCAGGGTGCGGGGCGGCTGCCGCAATGCCGCCGCGTTTTCCGGACCCGGCGAGATTTGCCGGCCGCGGACGCCGATGTTTAGCGGTATTGAATGGTGGCAGCGCAGGGCGGCGTGTAGCGCGTCCCGCCATGCAGCCAGTCAGCGCGCGCGGCGCGCCTGCGATTGCTGCAATAATTTTTTGTAGAGCGTTGCGTTGCTGCGCTGCAGTTCGGCGCCGACGTTGAAATGGTCTCCGCGTGCACGCTTGAGATCGATGCCCTCGATATGCACCAGTCGCACCAGTTCACGCACGGGGCGCGACATCACGCGACCGGTTTCATAGCGCGATCCGCCGCTCTGGGTGACGCCGACGGCAGACCAGAACGCATGTTGATTCAAACCCATGCTGCGGCGCAATTTGCGCAGATTCGGTGTTTTCTCGGTCTTTTTCATTACAAGCTCCTCGGTGGAATATTCAATCTGTCCATACAACAAATGACAGGAAAATCCACCAATGGTTCATGCGAAATGCATTTTTTACGGCAGCATGGCAGGCGCTCAGGCGCGACCTCGTTTTTTTGGGTGAAATACGATAAAATTCAAGACTTTTCAGTTGGCAGGCAATTGATTCAATGGCATTAATCGTCCAGAAATACGGTGGCACTTCGGTCGGCAGTCCGGAGCGCATCAAAAACGTGGCGCGGCGCGTGGCGCGCTGGCGTGCCGACGGTCATCAGGTGGTGGTCGTGGTATCCGCCATGAGCGGGGAAACCAACCGCCTGATCGCGCTGGCCAAGGAAATCCAGGCCCAGCCCGACCCGCGAGAACTTGACGTCATGGTCTCGACCGGCGAACAGGTGACGATTGCGCTGCTGTCGATGGCGTTGCTGGATTCGGGGTTGAAAGCGCGCAGTTATACCGGCGGTCAGGTGCGCATCCTCACCGACAGCGCGTTCACCAAGGCGCGCATACTCAGCATCGACGAACAGCGCATGCGCGCCGATCTCGATGCGGGATATGTCGTCGTCGTGGCCGGTTTTCAGGGGGTGGACGAAGCCGGCAACATCACCACTCTCGGCCGTGGCGGCTCGGATACCACGGGTGTCGCGCTGGCGGCGGCGCTGAAGGCCGACGAATGCCAGATCTACACCGATGTCGACGGCGTTTACACGACCGATCCGCGCATCGTGCCGGAAGCGCGTCGCCTGAAAACGGTCACCTTTGAAGAGATGCTCGAAATGGCGAGCCTCGGCTCCAAGGTGCTGCAGATCCGCTCGGTCGAGTTTGCGGGCAAGTACCGCGTCAAGTTGCGCGTGTTGTCGAGTTTCGAAGATCATGGCGACGGCACGCTGATCACTTTTGAGGAAGACGAAAAGATGGAACAGGCGATTATTTCAGGCATCGCGTTCAGCCGCGACGAAGCCAAGATCACCGTGCTCGGTGTGCCGGACCGTCCGGGCATTGCCTATCAGATTCTGGGTCCGGTGGGCGACGCCAATGTCGATGTCGACATGATCGTGCAGAACGTCGGTCACGACGGCTCGACGGATTTTTCGTTTACCGTGCACCGCAACGATTACGTGAAGACGCTCGACGTGCTGAAAAACGTCGCCACCCACATCAAGGCGCGCGAAGTGCAGGGCGGCGACAAGATCGCCAAGGTATCGATTGTCGGCGTCGGCATGCGCTCGCACGCCGGCATCGCCAGCACCGCTTTTCGCACGCTGGCCGAAGAGGGTATCAACATCCAGATGATATCCACCTCGGAGATCAAGATTTCCGTCGTCATCGACGAGAAATACATGGAACTCGCGGTGCGCGTGCTGCACAAGGCTTTCGGGCTGGATCAGCCCGCCTGAGGCGTTGTCCTGTGTTATTCTTGGCGGCGTTTTATTTTAGGTAATGGCGAAGGCGGAGCCGAGTGGTCACGGCGCCAGCCGTCGTAAAAAAAGCGCACCGCGCCTTTGACCACGCATAGAATCGCGTTGTCGCAAGTGCAGGAACAGGTTTCGAAGGCAAAAACGGAGAGATGGCCGAGTGGTCGAAGGCGCACCCCTGCTAAGGGTGTATAGGACAAAATCCTATCGAGGGTTCGAATCCCTCTCTCTCCGCCAGTCAACGAGAGCCCTTCCTGGTGAAGGGCTCTTTTTTTTGGCCTCGCGCCCTGTCCGCTATCCGGCGATACAGACATTCTCGGTTCAAGCATCACGCTGCTATTCTGGACGCGTGACTGTTTAGGAAATTCTCAATCTGTCGTGTCGCTGATCACGACCATCAGGCATCGCAGATGAACCCGAGAATGGGGGCTGAGGAAATTGCCGCGCCTAGTTTATTTTGATGCCCGCCGAGCGGGCGAGCCGGCTCGTCAGAACCATTTGTTCGGCAATCAGCTTGTCAAATTGTGCGGGCGTGGAGGGCGCTGCTTCGACGCCGCTTGCCAGCAGGCGCTGCTGGATATCCGGAAGGTTCAATATCCGGGTAATTGAAAGATTCAGTTTTTCGATGATTGCGCGCGGTGTTTTCGCCGGCGCGAGTATTCCGGACCAGGCATCCCATTCGTATCCTATGACGCCGGATTCCGCGAGCGTCGGAATTTCCATGAATCCTGGAACGCGTTTACCTGTGCCAACGGCAAGACCCCGCAGTCTGCCGTCTTTGATCAGTCCGGCGGCACTTGCGAGCGGCGGCATAAAAAACTCCACGCGCCCGGCAATGGTGTCGGTAATCGCCTCGGCCGGGCCTTTGTAAGCGACATGAGTCATGTCCAGTTTTGCGAGATCCCTGAACAGTTCGGCGGCAAAATGGGTGCCGCTGCCGGTTCCGGATGAGGCGAAATTGAGTTGACCGGGCTTGCTTTTGGCAAGTGCGATAAGTTCCTTTACCGATTTTGCTTCCGACGTCGGGGCGACAATAAGAATGAACGCCCCTCTTGAAGTCAGTGTCACGCCGGCAAAATCTTTCAGCGTGTCATAGGGTATCGACGAATAGATGGCCGGTATTGCCGCGTGGCCGGAGGACGCGGATAGCAGCGTGTAACCATCCGGGTTGGCCTTGGCCACAATATCGCCCGCAATGATGCCGCCGGCGCCCGGGCGATTTTCAACGATGACCTGCTGATGCCAAACCTCGAATAGTCGGGGGCCGATCAGACGAGCCGTAATGTCCGGTAATGCGCCGCCCGCCGTAAACCCAACGACCATGCGGACCGGTTTATTCGGGTAGTCCGTCGCATCACCGGTCTTCTGCGCGTTTGAGGTCGCCGGACTGATCAAGGCACCGCACGTTGCCAGCCAGAAAACTGCGCATAAAGTAAAAAATGAAGCATCACAATTCACAATGCAGGCCGCGTTTTTAGACATGCGAGTTAACCATCAATTCTCGCCGGGCGTGATTGCGTCATCCTGCGCTGCGCCATCGGCTGGCGTTCTGTTTGAAGCTTTGGTCTGCATTGCTTATTTTTCGATTCGGGTGCGCCAAACGCCGGGTCGTATCGTCCGAAAAAGTTCAGCCCAGCACCTCGTGCACGACGGATTCGAGTTCTTCATCGGTGGCGAATTTTTTCGCCGTCATGGCCACGCGCATTTTGGCAAACACTTCCTGAAGCTGGGCCTCGTTGAATGGCAGTCCCATGCGTTTGATTTTCAGCGCAACCGGCCCGGCCATGCCGTGGCGTTCGAGTGCAGTGGGGGTCCACACGACGTGGCGGTTCTGGCCGATGGTTTCCGCCTGCATGGTTTCCCACACGAACCAGCCTTCCTCCAGCAACGCGCTGATGTGTACTCCGCCGTAAGCGAATGCGGAAGCGCCCACGTGCGGCGCCTGTTGCGGAATCGGCACGCCAAAGACTTCGGCCGCGAGTTGGCACAGCGACATGATTTGTTTGAGATCGACGCCTGTGCGCAAATCATAGAGCACCTCGAGCGCGGCGACGATTTGCTCGAGCGCGCAGTTGCCAGAGCGGTGGCTGTAGCCGTTCAAGACACAATCCACCACGTCGGCCCCCGAACGCACCGCCTCCAGAGAATTGGCGAGCGCCAGACCGAAATCGTTGTGGCAATGCACTTCCAACCGGACATCCGGGCCGACCCGGTCACGGTGCATTTTTACGACATGGCCCATGGTTTGCGGCGTGTAGTTGCCGCGGTCGTCGAAGATGCAAATACGATCGGCGCCGGCTTTCACATAGGCGTCGAGCGCTTTGTCGAAAATCTCAGGGATCATCGGCGCGCGTCCCACCGTAATCAGCTTGCCATGGTCTTTGGCGAGCTTGATGGCTGAATCCATGGTGCCTAAAACAGCGGTCAGATCGAAGTCGGGGCTCCAGTAGCCGTATTTCGGGCCAAGCTTCGCTGCAAAAATCGGGCTGGGATTCAGCGCGCCGGGCATCCAGATTGCGTCGGCGCCGGCCGCCACCGCTTTCTCAATGCCGTTTTTCCAGTCGCCGAAATCGACATAGGCGTGCACCATCAGCTTTGAACCGGAATCCTTGACCATGCGCATGAAATCACACTGGTCCTTGAGTCCGGCATGGCCGGCGACAATCTCGGTAACGCCGACGGCCTCGAGCTTTTTCGCCAGCGTCAGTTTTTGTTCGTTGGTGGGCGAGGCGCCCGGCATGTTGGTTGATTCGCGGAAGGTGTCGTCCTTGATAATGACTTTGTGCTTCGGAATCTGCGGGTCAACCACCGACATGCGATTAAGAACCGGAACCGCCCAGCGTTCGTTCTCGTCGAAATGCAATTCCTTGAGAACCATCTCGCGATTAAGGTGAGGGGAAATCTTGACCATGAACCTTCTCCAGAATTCAATTGTTTTTGTTGGTCACAAATAATAATACAAATCACATCGATTCGTTCCGGCATAACTGCTATGCCCGATTTTGAGGAGCGGTTTTCCGCGACGCACCCTCCGGCTGATGCAGATGCGCTAGAATCATTGCGTTCCAAATTGCGTTTAAAAGATGCCCGCTGCGATTGCGGCAAGGGCAATTCAATCGACGTTGTCAGCGCAGCATCGCGGACGCTGGCGACGTTAATCGAGGGGAAATCATGCAAAAAGGCAGGTTGGCCGGATCGGTCGCCATCGTTACCGGTGCGAGCGCCGGGATCGGCGAAAGCACGGCGATTACCTTCGCGCGCGAAGGCGCCAGGGTTGCAATTGTGAGTCGCACGCTTGCGGAATCGCAAAGGGTTGCCGGGATAATCGCGGCGGCGGGTGGTGAGGCGCTGGTGGTGCAGGCGGACGTAACGCGCACGGCTGACGTCGAGGCCATGGTGGCGGCGGTGATGCAGCAGTGGGGGCGCATCGACATTCTGGTTAACGGTGTCGGCGGATGGCAAAAACTGTCCGCGATAACCGATATCCCGGACGCGGAGTGGGACGACACGATCACGCTCAATCTGAAATCGGCATTTCTGTGCATACGCGCGGTGTCGAAAATAATGATTGCGCAGAAACGCGGCCGAATTATCAATATGGCATCGCAAAGCGGCGTTGGACCGAACACGGGGGCCAATTCGAATATTCCTTATGCCTGCTCGAAGGCGGCGATTATTGTGTTGACCAAGCACCTCGCCAAGCAGCTTGGTCCTGACGGGATTACGGTCAATACGGTGTCCCCCGGCACCACGCTCACGCCGCGCGTGGCAAAAGTATGGGATCTGGCGACGCAGCAAAAGAAAGCCGCCGGCAATCCGTTGCGCTGCCTGGTTGAACCGCAGGACTCCGCAGACGCCATTTTGTTTCTCGCCTCGGAAGACGCGCGCCATATCACGGGCGTCAATCTCAATGTCAACGCCGGTTCGGCGATGGTTTGATTGCGGGGGGAAGGCTAAACGGCGCTGGCCCGGTTTCAGTTCTTTTCGACAGACCGGGCCGTCGATATCAACGCGGAAGAGGTCCTTGAGAATGACGGCTGTCAGGCATCCAATTGAAGAAAAGCATTTGCGCCTGCCGGGTGATGCTTGCGTGATCGGGCTGATGTGCATCGCCATGTCGTTTTTTTGTTCGATCGCAACTGCGCAACATTACCCGTCGAAGCCGATCCGGCTGATCGTGCCTTCGTCCCCGGGCGGCGGAAGCGATATTACGGCGCGCATTATCGCGCCCCGTCTAAGCGAGGTTTTGCATCAGCAGGTGGTGTCCGATAACCGTCCCGGAGCCGGCACCATGATCGGCACGGAAATGGTCGCGCGAGCCTCGCCTGACGGCTACACGCTGCTTTTGGCCAGCACGCCGCTGACGATCAATCCGGCCATGTATGCAAAAGTCCCTTACGATGCCCTGCGCGATCTGGCGGCCATCACGCAAATCGTCTCGTTGCCGAATCTGCTGGTGGCGCATCCGTCGTTGCCGGCACGCAATGTGAGGGAATTGCTTGCGCTCGCAAAGTCTCGTCCGGGCTATTTGACCTACGCATCGGCCGGTGCGGGCACCAGTCCGCACCTCGCGATGGAACTGCTGGCCAGCATGAGCGGCGTGAAAATGATCCATGTGCCGTACAAAGGCGCAGGGCCCGGCATTATCGATGTGATTTCAGGACAGATATTGGTGATGGCGCCGAGCATCATCACCGTGCTCAATTATGTCAAGGCGGGGCGCTTGCGCGCGCTCGGCGTGACCAGTTTAAAACGCGCGTCCGGTTTGTCCGATATTCCGACCATCGCCGAGAGTGGCGTGCCGGGCTATGACGCGGCGCAGTGGTTCGGTCTGATGGCGCCGGCCGGCACCTCGATGGAGATTGTCACTTTGCTGCGCACGTCTGTTGCGCAAGGTCTGCAGAACCCGGAGGTGCGCGCGCGCTTGTTGAGTGACGGTGCCGAGGTGGTGGCCAATACGCCGGAGGAGTTTTCCACTTATCTGCGTGCAGAGACGGTTAAATGGGCGGAGGTCGTCAAGCGTTCATCAATCCGCATCGAGTGATTGCTTTTGGCTGATCCGTCGCAGCCGATTCGATTAAGCCCTTTTAACCATCGGGCGATATCGACCCCGGCACGGCAGGCGTTCTTGCCCTTATGTTTGAATCAGTCTCAGCGCATTGTCGCGCAGGATAAGTTCGCGATCGGCGGTCGCCAGGTTCAGCTGATTGACCAGGTACAAGGGGTCGTTAACGTCCATGATGGCGAAAACGTCGGTGCCGATGACGACGCGATCCACGCCCACCGTCTCGATCAGGAAGCGCAGGCCGGCGGGCGAATAGGCCAGCGAGTCGTAGTAAAAGCGCCGGATGTAATCCTTGAACGGCAGCGGCAGTTTGACATTGGACGCGGATTTTTCCATCGCATGCGCCAGCCGCGGGGCGATGAACGGAAATGCGCCGCCGGCATGTGCGAGCAGAATCTTCAGTTTCGGAAAGCGGTCGAGGTAACCGCTGATGATGAATTTCTCCGCGGTGTTGGCGTGCTCGAATGGAAAACCCAGCGTGTTGTACAAAAAGCTGGGGCCGGCGAGACGCTCGGGGCCGCCGTAATAGTTCGGCGGAAAGTCCAGTGGATGAAACAGAATCGGCAGGCCGAGTTCTTCGCAGCGCGCTAGAAACGGCAGATATTCAGGCGTGAACAGATAATCCTGGCCGTTCATTGAATTCGGTAACCCGACCGCGCGCACGCCCGGCTTGCCCGTCATGCGGTTGAGTTCGCGTATCGCCGATTCCGGCTGCTTGATCGGCACCGCAACGCCGATCAGAAAGCGTTCCGGATAGCGGCTGTGCGCGTCGAGCGCCGCATTGTTGATCAGTTGCGCCAGCCGCAATGCATCCGCTTCGCTCGCCCACCACCAGGGCATGTTGCCGCCCAGGGTCAGCAGGTGGGTTTGAATGTTTCGTTGGTCCATCCACGCCAGGCGTTTGGGCAGATCGTACATCAGTGGATTGAGCGCCGACCCGTTGGCGAAAGTCGGCCGGCCGAGATCGCCCATCGCCGTCGCATAGGATTCCGGCGTCCAGTGCGCATGCATGTCGATTGCGATTCGCGGCAACGCGCCGGTCTGGGCCAATGCCCGCCAAGGCGACATTGCGGCACCCGCGGCAAGGGTCGCGCCGACTTGCAGAAAGCGGCGGCGGTCCGATGAATGAGCGGCAGACGTCAGGGGCGAGCGGAACATGATTTTTTCCTTATGCCGGCAATGCGCGTTGTCGGGAGACTTCTGTTTTTGTGCCAGACCCGAGGCGAATCTTAACGGATCGGTTTCGGGCGAACGCGCGCGTCGAAAATGACGCCGGCGTCGCGTTTGCCGACTGAACCGGGCTCTGGCTTCCGGGTGCGGATAGATTTGATGGAATTCCGGCCGGCAAAAACCGCGGAAGTCGGCGCATTCTCCGCGGTTGGCGGGAAACTGAAGGGGAGCCGTTTTCGCGGTCGGCCACGTCTCCCGGCCCCCGATTTGACGACATGATCCTGCCCCATGACCACATGCCAAGCCTCTGATATAATCCGCTCCCTCAAGCGCCCGTAGCTCATCTGGATAGAGTACTTGGCTACGAACCAAGGGGTAGCAAGTTCGAATCTTGCCGGGCGCGCCACTCTGGTACGAAGCTGGGCACCGTGCCCAGCTTCCCTTCTTTCGAGAGCGATACTGCACGCGCGAGGGCACGATAGCTGCCCTTGACGTGCAGCTCGTCGCCATCGAGCCGTATCTCATCCACCAGCAGATTGAGGTACGCTTTGCCGAATCCCGATTCCGTATCGAGCAACCGCGTCCTCAATGCATGCGTGAATTTCTGGACGTGTACCGGTGTGAGCTTATGGAGCGGGATTTCCCATTTGTCGCGTAGCGCTGCGCTGGCGACCAGCACGTCCTGCCGCCTTGCCTGCAGCTTCTGCGAGCGCTCCTGCAGCGTTGTATCGAGCGGGAGCAGGCCTTTCTCTACGGCTTCGTAGAGACGCGCAATGCCCGTATCGACTTCCTTGAGTTCCCGCGTCAATTGCTGGAACCGTGCGTCCTCCGCCGTACGTGCGGCGCGCTGACGTGTTCTCAGTTCGCGGAGCATGATCTCCACCCGGCTCGGCGTGAAGACCTTGTCGGCCAGGGTGGTGAGAACGATCTGCTCCGTCGATTCACGGCTCAAGTTCCGGGCAGTGCAGCGGTTCACGCCGATGGTCATTCGGGTAACGCACTTGTAGTAACGATAGCGTCCGCTTTTTCCCGTCGCCTGCGTCATGCCGGCGCCGCAGTGCCCGCATTTGATCAGGCCTGAAAAAAGCGCAGGGGAGGCCAGTTGTTGTCCGGGTATTTTGGCGGGTTGCCGGGCATGGCGTCGAGCCGCGACACGGTCGAAAAACTTTTCGTCAATGATGGCGGGCACCTCGACTTTGATCCACTCGGTCAGAAGTGGCTCCGGAAATTTGAACAACGCTATAAGTGGAAACTCCGGTCACAATGCTGGTCCGAAGACGGACTGGCGAAAAGGAGTTTTCGATGGTCAAGAAATCAGCACGACGCACCCGCCGTACACATACCCCGGCAT
>CAISYC010000031.1 GCA_903889565.1 uncultured beta proteobacterium | reverse complement strand
TCATCTCCCGCCCTTTACAGCCACCGCGCGCCACCCCATCCACCTTACAAACTCCAAACCGCCTCGCCCCATATCCAGCGGTTCAGTCCAACCGATTTTATCCGCCATGCTTTCGCACGACGGATAAAATCCTATTCGTTACAGCGCAAGCAAGTCGAAGCCAAGCACGATGATCCGTATCCACAAAATTTCAGGCAAAGAGCGCGGGCTCATGGTGATTGGAACGGCCAGTGAAATGCGTCGTCTCGCCACGGATCTTCAGGCAGGACTCGACGGGAAGCCCGACAAGACTGATGCGAACTTTCCAGAATTTGTCGCTGCATGTCTTCCGGTCAAAGACCTAGATCAGGGCATCTCGTTCAATTTGGAAACATCCTCCGGCGATCAGCCAAGGAGCGCATTTCTCGACACGGAAGTTGGTAAAACCATCTTTCTTGTGCTCGCGGTTATTGGTCTTATTACTATTGTTCGGTGGGTAATATCCTATGCGCTCTAACCGATCAATCCAGTGCGGACACGAAAAAGCGCGCGCCGCTGATTTCAGACGTTAACGTCCGCTTCGATCAACCGGCCGCGGGACTTCGCCACATCAGTCGAAAAACCAAAACAAGGAGGGGATGATGAAAAAGCGCGGATTGTTGATTTTGGGTACAGCCATGCTGATGGCGGCGCTTCCGGCGATCGTCGGAGCACAGGCACAGACCTATCCCGTCATCGTCATCCCGACGGGAAAGGGCCCGTACACGTTTCCCGAGGGTTACACCACGCCCTTTGACAAGGTCGAGATGCGGGTGACAGAGAAGATGTCGCCGAATCTCTTCGTGATCCATGGCTCCTCCGGCCTTGATCTGTCGCACCCGGACGCGTCCGGCGGGCGCATGATGATTCTGTTCGGACCGGATGGCGTGTTGATGGTGGACACCAACAATCGGCAGACGCAAGAGAAGACGCTCGCCGCGATCCGGTCAGTTACCGACGGTCCGCTGAAGGTGTTGGTCAACACGCATATTCATAGCGACCATACGGGCGGCAATGCATTCTTCGCGAGGCAGGGCGCAGTGATCTTTGCACAGGAGAATCTGCGCCTGGACATGCTGAATCCGCTGCGTTCCGATGGCACCGCGGGTCCGGCGCCCGATCCGGCCGCCATTCCGGTGGTGACCTATCGCTACAACCCCGCCATGCCCGGCGAACCGGCCGTGACACTCCACATGAACGGCGAAACCGTGGACTTCATCCCGATGATGCCGTCCCACACCGCGGGCGACACGGTGGTTCGCTTCCACAAGGCCAACGTGATCTACATCGAGGATTTCTACCGCAACTTCGGCTACCCGTACGCCGCGCAGACCAGTGGCGGCTCGATCAAGGGCATGATCGAGGCGGTTGACCTCTTCCAGAAGCTGGCCGGTCCCGACACCTGGCTGATTCCCGGCCATGGCACGCTGATCCACAAGCAGGATCTCCTGCCCTATCGCGCCATGCTGGTGGACATCCTGGCGAGGGTGAAGGCGCTGCGCGATCAGGGCAAGTCGCTGAAGGAAGTGCTGGCCGCACATCTGACGGCGCCATATGACAAGTCCACTCAGGGCGACACACAGGAAAGCACCGATCGCTTCATCACCGAAGTATATGACGAGGTGAAGGACTTTCCGCCTGTCGTCAACGGCAAGCGGGCCATGCCGAGACATCCCGTACCGGAAAAATAGCCGCCGGCGCGCGCAATAGGCCGGAGCCGCAGCGAATGAAAATAGATGACAGTCTGTTTCACGCCGTGGATTGGCGGGAAATGAATGCCAGCGTTTCCCGTGCGCATGCCTCGGGATCGCTCGCTGCAACGTGGTAGGAATTTCCCGGCAGCACGCGCAACTCGGAATGGGGGATGGTCTGCTGCCACGCACGCGTCGCGTCAGTCGAGGTGTGTCCATTTTCCTCGGTGGTAATGACGAGCGCAGGGCATTGGATCTTCGGCAGATCGGCGCGGATATCGGCCCAGGCAATTGCGGGCATGAAACCGATCTGGCTCGATACCGCGGTGCGCCCCATGAATTGAATCCACCATTCGACGCCTTCGGCCGGAAATCTGCCGCCCAGGCGTGCCGCCATCGTCCGGCGCGCCCAATGCTCGACACCGAATTTCTCGAATTCGTCCAGCAACGGCGTGATCGGGTCCCTGGAGGCGCGCGACGGCGGCGGTGTTCCGATCAACGTCAACGTTTGCACGCGTTGCGGATGGCGTGCGGCAAATGCCCGGGCTACAGTGCCGCCAATCTTCGCGCCGACCAGATGGAATCGCTGGATTTCCAGGGTGTCCATGAGTTTCAGGTAGTCGCTGATGATGGCATCGATGCTCCACGGATAGTCGCGCGGCATCGGCGTTGACTTTCCATAGCCGCGCATGTCGGGGCGCACGACCCGATAGTGTCGCGCAAGCTGCGGCACCCAACCGTACCAGGCGAGGCCGCTTTCGGAATTGCCATGCAGCATCAAAATGGTATCCGGGCTGGTCCATGGGTCGGTAAAGTCATCGACCACGTAATGCATGTCGAGGTCGGGCGTCACGCGCAAAGTCGGCATCGGTATTCTCCTGTCGTCAGTCGGCGTGCATGCCGGTCGCTTTGATCAACCTGCCTATGTTCGCCATATCGGATGCGATCGCCGTTGCAAACCGGGCGGGGGTGCTGCCCACGGCCTCGTTTCCGCCGTCGGCGAATTTCTCCTTGATATCCGTTCGCTTCAGATAACGCACAATATCCTGATTCAAGCGGGCGATGATCGCCGCGGGCGTGCGGGCCGGTGCGAGCACACCAAACATGGCGACCGATTCGTAACCGGGCACGCCGGATGCTGCCATCGTCGGCAGACCCGGCAACAACGCGGAAGGCGCGGCGCCGGTCACCGCCAGCGCCCGCAATCGGCTCGAATTGATGTGCGGCCTCGCCGCAGCGGCGGAAGGAAACGACAGCTGCACCGCGCTGCCGATCAGGTCGGTCAATGCCTGCGCGGCGCCCTTGTAGGAAATGCGCACAATGTCGACGCCCGCCATGAACTTGAACAGCTCCGCCGCGAGGTGATTGGATGAACCGATCAAACTGGATGCGTAGTTAAGGCTGCCGGGCCTGGCCCTGGCGTAGGCGATCAATTCCCTGACCGAATTCACCGGCAGCGAGGGATGCACTACCAGAACATTGGCCGAACTTGCCACCAGCGCGACCGGCGCAAAATCCCTGACTGGATCGTACTGCGCCTGCTGTAAAAGAGGCCACACCCACATGGGCGGACCCAGCAGCGCCAGCGTGTATCCATCGGGCGGCGCGTTGGCGGCAATCTGCGCCGCTTGATTGCCGCGATTATCGACGATCACCTGATGGCGCAGACTTTCCGTAAGACCCTGCGCAATCAGCCGCGCAACAAAATCAGTGCCGCCCCCGGCTTCGGTCGCAAGCATGCGGATCGGCCTGCTCGGGTAATCCTCGGCGTGTGCAACGCTCCAGAACAACACAGCGGCAAAATAAAACATCAGTGATGCAGCGTGTCGCCTAAGCATGGTTACCCCGAAATGCGTCAAATATACCCCCAGGTTGAGTGGCACTCCGAGTTCCGCCGGGGTCGACTCCTGCCAATTTCGGCTTCCTTCCCGATACCGGACGCGAGCTGTCAGAGAAAATCGCGATTAACACGCATTACTCGGCGCGGATATTGGCGTCGGCGGCGATCTTTTTCCAGCGCGCGAGTTCGCCGGCGAGGTAACGCGCGAATTCCTGCGGCGTATTCGCCACCACTTCGGACGCATTTTGTTCGAACTTCTGCCGCACCGCGGATTCCGCAAGCACGTCAACGATGCCGTCACGCAGTATCCTGATGACCGATGCCGGCGTGCGCAGCGGCACGAATACGCCGATCCAGCCGGTGAAGTCGTAGCCCGGCAAGCCCGATTCGGCGACCGTCGGCACCCCGGGCAGCGACGGCGCGCGGCGCGTTGTCGTTACCGCCAGCAGATGCAAGCGTCCCTCGTTGATCAGCGGCAGCATCGATTCAGGCGTACCGAAAACGAATTGCAAACGGCCCGCCGCCAGATCGGTGATCGCGAATGCCGTGCCCTTGTACGGCACATGCACGACTTTAACTGCAGCAAGATTGCGGAACAACTCGCCGGCGAGATGGCCAGCCGAACCGGCGAGCCCGCTGCCGAAATTGAGTTGGCCCGGTTGTGCCTTCGCCAGCGCAATCAACTCGGCAACCGATTTTGCCGGCACCGCCGGATTCACCACCAGCAGCAGCGCCTGACGCACGATCTGGATCGCCGGCGTGAAATCCTCCAGCATTTTCACCGGCACCGCCGGGGTGATCGCCTCACGAAACAAAAAAGTCGAGGTTGTCATCATGATGGTGTGACCGTCGGGCGCCGCGTGGGCGACGATCTCCGGCCCGACGATACCGCTGCGATTATCCACCACGACCTGCACCGGCCAGCGTTCGGACAGCTTCTGCGCCACCACGCGTGCCACATTGTCGCCACCGCCGCCGGCGGTCGGCACGATCATGCGCACCGGGCGCGACGGAAAATCCAGCGCCGCCGCCATTCGCATCTGCGTCAATGCCAGGGCGGCAAGCAACACCGAGCCCGCTTTCCATGCCCGGTTCATTCGGCTTTAAGACCGATCGCCTTGATGACTCTGCCCCACTTTGCCGTTTCCTCCCGCATCTTCGCGGTCAGCTGCTCGGGTGTGCTAGCTTCGGGGTAGACACCGATCGCGCCGAAATTTGCGATTACCTCGGGTGTCGCCATCGTGCGCCCCAGCGCCTGATGAAGCTGCGCAATCACCGGCGCCGGCGTGCCCGCCGTCGTCAATAAACCGTACCACGACACCACGTCAAAACCGGGCAGCGTTTCGGCAATCGCTGGAACCTCCGGCAGGATCGACATGCGTTCGGCGCTCGTCACAGCAATCACGCGCACCTGCTTGTTCCGGATGAAAGCGTGCGCTGCGGAGACACCGAATATGACGGCGTCGATTTCCCCGGAAATAATGCCAACCAGCGCGGGCGCCGAACCGCGGTACGGCACATGGGTGAGATTGACTTTGGCATTGAGCTTGAACAGTTCCCACGCCAGATGCCCGGTTGAGCCCTGTCCGGATGAGCCGAAATTGATTTTGCCCGGGCGCGCTTTCGCGAGGGTGATCAGTTCCGGCACCGACTTCACCGGCATCGACGGATGCACCATCATTGCAAAAGGCGACACGCCGACCATCGACACCGGCGCCAGATCGCGGCCGGCGTCGTAGCCGAGTTTGAGCATGTTCGGCGCAATCGCCAATGTTCCGCTGGCGGCGAAGAAGAGCGTGTAACCGTCAGCGGGGGCATGTGCGGCAAGATCCCCGCCGACGCTGCCGCCGGCACCGGGCCGGTTGTCGATGACGACCTGCTGGCCCAGCTGTTCGGATAATCGCGCCGCGATCACGCGCGCCACCACATCCGACGAACCTCCGGCCGCCAGTGCAACGATCAGCCTGACCGGCCGGTTAGGATAATTCTGCGCGAGCGCCGGCGCAGCGACCAGCGGCGCCAGTAGCGCGCCAATGACGAAGGAGCGATCGCGCATGCGTAATCAGCGCCGGCGAAACTCTTCCACCGAACGCGCGGATCGGCCGTCGGCGCATTTGAGCGCGCGGGTGACCGACAGCGTGGCGCCGAAAGTCGGGATAAATGCCGAGTGCTTGCCGGCACCGCCGATGACGACGACGATCAAATCCTCGGGGCGCTGAATCATCGGCACCAGTGTCTCGGGCCCGGCGTTGTCATACTTGCCGGGAAACCAGAAACGCAGGCGGCGCTCGATGTTCTCGCGCGAGAATTTTTTCATCGGCAGATTAGCGTTCTCGCAGATGAATTTTTTTACAGCCGCCTTGGTATAGCCCCCTTCGGCGATGGTCTTTGCGTGCTCGATACCGATCAGCAGCACCGGCTCGCAAACATCGTGATAGACATCGTTAACGCCGGCCACACCCATCGAACCGGCAATCGTCGTCAATACGCCGAGTGCGGTGATGCTTTCATGATCGTTGATGTTGTGCGGGCATTCGGCGCCAACCACCGTTACCGTAGTGTCGTCGATGTTGTAGCCGCGCTCGACGTGCAATGGTTCCCAAGGATTGGCCGCCTCGTTTTCCGCCGCGCAATACGTGTACTTCGCGGGGGAGCCATAGGTGCACATGTCGCCGATCATCGGAATGGAGCCGCCGATATTGACCAGCGCCAAGCGCACCGCACGACCGATCGTTGCATTGGCCTGAACACCGGGACCGAAGGCGTTGTGGCCGCAGTTGATGCCGACCTCGCGCGCAATCGGTCCGTTGAAAATCATCAAGGGTGCAGCATTGTGCGTGGTCGCCTGGATGCCGTACAGGTTGAAGCGCTTTTCACACATTGCCTCGAGAGCCAGCATGATCAGCGGAAAGGAGCTTGGTTCTGCGCCCGCCATCACCGCGCTCACGGCGATGCGCGCCGGGGTTGCCTCGCCATAGCGCGGACCGATTTTTCCAATGGCTTCGTGCCATGGACGATCGCAGTACGCGAGCATCTGTTCCACACGTGCAGCGGTCGGCGGAATGATCGGCAGGCCGTCGCTCCAGCCGCTTTCGCAATACAACCGGCTGATTTCGACCGGGTCGTCGGCTACTTCAATGGTCGCGCCCGGCGCGCGCATGAACGCATCGAGTCCATTCATTTCAAGTGCTCCCTGATGGCGGCAAGAATCTGCGGAATGGCGATTTCGGCGCGCGCGCCGACCTGCTCGATTGACAAGCCACCCAGCGGATGCGGAATCATGATCAGCGGCAAATCGGGTGTGCCGAATACGCGCGATTGCGCGGTGCCGAGTTTTTTAAACGGTTCCGAACAGATGACAGCGGTGATGAGACCGCGTTTGCGCAACTCTGACATGTCGTGGACACTCCACGACGTGCAGGCCCCTCAATCGGCCATCGCGCCGACAACGCAATCAGCCTCGCGCGCGAGCTGGTCGAGAATTTCCTTCGGCGCCGCTTCGCTTGGTCGCGATTTCCGCAACGCTACCGCCGAAGCCACCGGCAGTGCGGCCATCACCGCGTCAGTGATCATGGCCAGCAGGAAATCGGCGTTACCCTTGCCATTATCGAGTGTACCGAAACGAATACCCTTGGCGCCAAGCGCACGCCCCTCCGCCAGCGCCGCCGCAACCGGCAGCGGCGCTTCCGGCACCAGCAGCGTTATTGTTTCCGTCATTTTCACTTCCTCCCCGTTTTTCTGATTCTGAGTTCTAATTGTGAATAAATATCAGTCGCCGAGTCCCGCGAACAGCGGCGTGCTGAGATAACGCTCGCCGAACGACGGAATGATGACAACGATCAGCTTGCCTTTGCTCGAATCGCGTTTCGCGACTTCCAGCGCCGCCCACATCGCCGCGCCCGACGAAATGCCGACCAGCAGGCCCTCTTCCTTCGCCATGCGGCGCGCCATGTTCATGGCGTCATCGTTCTTCACGCGCACCACTTCGTCGTAAATTTTCGTGTTCAGTATCTTCGGCACGAAACCGGCGCCGATGCCCTGCAGCGGGTGCGGCCCCGCCTGGCCGCCGGACAGCACCGGCGAGGCGTCGGGTTCGACCGCGACGCATTGAAACGACGGCTTTCTTGCCTTGATGATTTCGCCGACTCCGGTGATGGTACCGCCGGTGCCGACACCCGAGATCAGAATATCGGCCTTGCCGTCGGTGTCGTTCCAGATTTCCTCCGCAGTGGTTCTGCGATGCACTTCGGGATTGGCCGCGTTCTCGAATTGCTGCGGAATAAAATAGCGCGGATCGGCAGCCGCCATTTCCAGCGCCTTCTTGATCGCGCCGGGCATGCGTTCCGCGCCCGGCGTCAGCACAAGCTCGGCGCCGTAGCCGCGCAATACCGCGCGCCGCTCCCTGCTCATGGTGTCGGGCATCACGATCGTGCATTTGTAGCCGCGCGCGGCGCAGACCATGGCGATGCCGATACCGGTATTGCCGCTGGTCGGCTCCAGAATGATGGTATCGGGTTTGATCCGGCCGGCCTTTTCCGCCGCCTCGATCATCGACAGGCCGATGCGGTCCTTGACACTCGCGCCTGGATTCTGGAATTCGAGTTTGGCCACCACCTCACCCGCGCAATCCCTGGCAAGACGGTTGATGCGCACCAATGGAGTCTTTCCAATCAATTCGGTGACACTGCCGGCAATTTTCATGACGATCTCCTGAAATATATTGATTCGACTGAGTGCGGAAACGTTTACTGCTTTTCGAGATTGACGTCGCGCGCGACCTTCGCCCATTTCGCCAGATCGCGCTGCACGACCGCCGCCAGTTCCTCCGGCGTGCTGCCGACGGCATCGGCGCCCATCGCGGCAAACTGATTGCGCACGTCGGCAGTGGTCACGGCCTTTGCCGTTTCACGATAGAGCTGGCGCACGATATCGGTCGCGGTGCCGGCGGGCGCGAACAAGCCGTACCACGAACCAAGTTCGAACCCGGGCAGACCCGCTTCATCGATGGTCGGCACTGCGGGCAGCAGCGGCGAACGCTTGAGCGAACCGATGCCCAGCGCGCGCAAGCGCCCGCGTTCGATCATCGGTTTGGAGGACGGAATCGCATCCCATGTCATTGTAATGATGCCGGCGATGGTGTCAGCCGACGCCGGGCCGAGTCCTTTGTACGGCACATGGACCGCCTTGATGCCGGCCATCGAGTTAAACAACTCGAAACCAAGATGGGATGAACTGCCGACGCCGGCCGACGCGAAATTGAGCTGGCCCGGCCGCGTCCGCGCAAACGCAATCAACTCCCGCACCGAACGCGCCGGCAGCGACGGATGCACCAGCAGGACGAACGGTGCCTCGGCGACCAGCGATACCGGCGCGTAGTCCTTCACCGGGTCGTAGGGCAGCTTGGCGAATACCGCAGGGTTGGTCGTATGCGTGCCGGTGGTGCCCAACAACAGGGTGTAGCCATCGGCCGGCGCCCGCGCGACCAGTTCGCAACCGATGATGCCGGCCGCCCCCGCGCGATTATCGACGACAAAGTTCTGCCCGCTGCCGTCGCCGAGTTTGCGCGCAAGCAGGCGCGCGATGATGTCGGCGGCACCGCCGGCCGGAAACGGCAGCACCACACGCACGGCCTTCGTTGGATAGGGTTGTGCCGCAGCGGGGACGACGTGCAAGGCGGACAAGACGAACAGCAGCGGCAGCAATTGGGACACGGCCGGCCTTTCAATGCTTCGATAACGGTTGAACGCTGGCGCCGCATGACTGCAGCGCGCCCCCTGGTTTAAATCCGCTGGCCGGCGATGATTGCGCCTGACCCGGACTCCTTTGTCTGGTCCCAAAGCTAGAGCCTGCGCCGCCCTGCGTCAAGCCGGCCGTGGACGCAGAGTAAGCACCAACAAAAGCGATGGGATCGCCGCTGCCGCTGCAAAATAAGGCGTGCCGCCCCCCTTACAGCTAAGCGCCGGACCGGCGGCTTTCACCGTCAAATCCCGCTTATCCCTTTAAATCAAATAGAAAAAACCAATCTTCATCGAAACGTTGACTAATAAATGAACATTGTTCATAATTAAACCATCGTTTTTATTGCATATGCACAAAACCATGTCAGTTGCCGACCGCCGGGCGCGCGAACGCGAAGAACTCCGGCAAAAAATTCTCGACAAGGCGCGCGAACTGTTCATCGCGCACGGCTACGAAGGCGTCACGCTGCGCAAGATCGCCAACGCGATCGAATACGCGCCGGGCACCATCTACAGTTACTTCAAGGACAAGGACGAACTGCTGCGCGCCTTGTGCGTGGCCGACTGGGAATCGTTCGAACAGAATTTCCCGCGCAGTTTCGAACCCTCGAAGCCGCTTGACGCGCTGCGCGCCATCGGCACCAGCTACATCCGCTTCGCGCTCGAAAATCCCAACCAGTACCGGCTCATGTTCATGACGCCGAAACCGCCGGCCATGAAGGAACTCGACGACGAAATACTCGCCAAGAAAGGCGACCCCGCGCGCGACGGCTATGCGCTGTTGAGGCAGGTCGTGCAGATGGCGATCGACGCCGAACTGCTGCGCGAGCGATTTCGCGACGCCGAGGTGGTCGCGCAAACACTGTGGGCGGGCGTGCATGGCATGGCCTCCCTCGAAATCGCCATGGGCTGCGACCCGTGGCTGGAATGGGCGCCGCGCGAAGAACGCATCACGGCCATTGTCGACGCGCTGCTGTGGGGTCTCGTCGCCGATGAGGCGGGGCGCGCATGAATTCGATCGCGCTGAAAATGCTGATGGGCGACAAGCTCAAGTACTTCGGTCTCGTCGCCGGCATCGCCTTCGCCACCATGCTGATCCTGCAGCAGTCGTCGATTCTGGTCGGCTTTGCGCGCCAGACCGGCGCCTTCATCCGCGACACCGCGCAGGCCGATCTGTGGATCATGGATCCGCAAGTGCGCTTCTCGCAGGATCAGGTGCCGGTGCGCGGCACCACCATCCAGCTCGCGCGCGGCGTGCCCGGCGTCGACTGGGCGCTGCCGCTGTATCAGGGCTTCCTGCGCGGCAAGATGCCCGACGGCACGCGCTTCACCATGATATTGGTCGGCCTGGATGACGCCACGCTGATGGGCGCGCCGCCGGTAATCGCCGACGGCACGCTCGCCGATCTGAGGCGCGACAAGGCGGTATTCATCCAGGCCGACAAACCGGAAAAAAAATTGATGATGAAGCGCGGCGGCAACCGCCCGCTCGCCATTGGCGACCGCTTCTCCGCCAACGATCAGGAAGCAGTGGTCGCCGGCACCTACCGCGGACGCGAATCGTTTTTCTGGGAGCCGGTGGTCTACACCACCTATTCGCGCGCCCTCCAGTACGCGCCACCCGAGCGCAATTCGCTCGCTTTCATTCTGGTCAAGGTGAAGCCCGGCCACGATCTGCAGACGGTGAAAGCCGCGCTCGAAGACCGCACCGGACTCGCCGTGCGCACCAACGAAGAATTCATCAAGCTCACCGCCGACTACATCCTCAACACCACGGGCATTCTGGTCAACTTCGGTCTCGCCGTCGCGCTCGGCGTGCTGATCGGTTCGCTGGTCGCGGGACAGACCTTTTACAACTTCACGCTCGACAACCTGCGCCATTACGGCGCATTGAAAGCGATGGGCGTCTCCAACAGCCAGTTGATGGGCATGGTGCTGCTGCAGGCCGGCACGGTGGCCGTGCTTGGTTACGGCGTCGGCGTCGGCCTGGGTTCGATGATGGGCTGGATTGTCGCTTCGCAGGGCCTCGCCTTCTCGATGCCGTGGTATGTGCCGGCCTTCGCCTTCACCGCCATCATTTCGGTGTGCGCGCTGGCCGCGTGGCTGAGCCTGCGCCAGGTGTTCAAACTCGAACCGGCCGTCGTGTTCAAGGCCTGACCATGAAACCATCCTCAAACACACCGGCGGTCGCCTGCAAGGCGGTGACCCGGGTCTACGGCGAAGGCGAAACCGCGGTGCAAGCGCTGCGCGGCATCGATCTCGACATCCAAAGCTGCGAACTGATGATGCTGGTCGGCCCCTCGGGCTGCGGCAAAACCACGTTGATATCGATCATCGCCGGCATCCTCGACAAAACCGACGGCGCCTGCCGCGTGTTCGGCGACGATCTGGCGGCGATGAGCGCGGCCGAACGCACGCTGTGGCGGCGCGAAAATGTCGGTTTTGTTTTTCAGGCATTCAACCTGATGCCGGCGCTGACCGCGGTTGAAAACGTGGCGATTCCGCTGTTGATCAACGGCGTGCCGCGCAGTCAGGCGCTCGAACGCGCCGGCGAAATGCTGGCGCGCGTCGGTCTCGACAACCGCCGGCATTCGCTGCCCTCGCAATTGTCCGGCGGCCAGCAGCAGCGCGTAGCCATCGGCCGCGCGCTGGTGCATGCGCCGCGGCTGGTGGTGTGCGACGAACCGACCTCGGCACTCGATCACGAAACCGGCCATCAGGTGATGGACGTGCTGCGCGCGGTGGCGGCGGTCGATGATCGCGCGCTGGTGGTGGTGACGCACGACGCGCGTATTTTCAATTTTGCCGACCGCATCGCGCGCATGGATGACGGCCGCATCACCGATATCACCGCCAACGCAGCGGCGCGCGAAGCCGTCCCCGCCTGAATCCCCATCAATTGCTTTTCCGGAGTCCCCAATGAACAAACCGCGCTTCTCCCAATGGATCGTTCCCGCGCTGGCCGGGGTCGGCCTGTCGGCCATGCTGATGACGGTGGCCGCCGGCGACAAGACCTTTCCGGTCGCCGCGCCGCTGGCGCAACCGGCGCGGCCGCCGTTCGCCGACACCGTATCGGGCGCCGGTCTGGTCGAAGCCAGCACGCAAAACCTGGCGGTCGCCGCCCCGCTTGCCGGCGTAATCACGCGCGTGCATGTGGTGGCAGGCCAGCAGGTCGCCGCCGGCGCGCCGCTCTTTACGCTCGATGAAAAACCGCTCGCCGCCGACATCGCCGCGCGCGGCGCCAATGTGCAGGTCGCCGACGCGCGCGTCAGCGAAGCCGAGGCGCAGCGCGCCGAAGCCGACGAGCAGCTCGCCAAGGTGCGTTCGCTCGCCGATCCGCGCGCCGTCAGCCGCGAAGAAATCGTGCGCCGCGAAACCGCCGCGCATGCCGCGGCGTCGCGTCTGAAAATGGCGCAGGCTGCGCTGGCGCAGGCGCGCGCGCAACTGAAACAGGCGCAGGTCGATTACGACCGCCTGACAGTGCGCGCGCCGGTCGCCGGCGAAGTGCTGCAACTCAATGCGCGGCTCGGCGAATACCTCCGGCCCGGCGAAGGCACGCCGCCGGTGATCCTCGGCGACACACGGACACTGCATGTGCGCGTCGATGTCGATGAGGCCGATGCCTGGCGCTTCAAGCCCGGCGCGCGCGCAATCGCCTACCTGCGCGGCAATGCGGCGATTTCGGTGCCGACCACCTTCGTGCGCATCGAGCCCTATGTGACGCCGAAAAAATCGCTGACCGGCGCGAGCACCGAACGCGTCGATACGCGCGTGCTGCAGGTGTTGTTCGCATTCGACCGCGCGGCGCTGCCGATTTTTGTCGGCCAGCAGATGGACGTCTTCATCGAAGCCACCGCCGCGGCTGGCGCGCAGCCGCCGAAACCGCAATCATGAACATGCGCCTGATCATCGCCGCTTGCGGCGCGGCCATGCTGCTGGCCGGTTGCGCCACCGGCAGCCGTTACGCCGAACCGAAACCGGCGCTCCCCGACGCCTATAGTGTCGCGCTGCCCGGAACCGCGCAGGCCACCGCAGCAACGCCGCAGGAACTCGCGCAATGGTGGCGGCAGTTCAATGACCCGCAACTCGACAAAATCGTCGATCGCGCGCTCGATGCCAACCGCGACGTGCAACTCGCACTGGCGCGCATCCGCGAAGTGCGCGCGATGCGCGGCATCGCCGACGCCCGCGCGTCGCCCCAACTCGGAATCTCCGGCTCGGCCGCGCGCGACCGCATGTCGCAGAACGGGCGCCTGCCGACGACCGGCATCACCAATCCGGCCAACATCTATCAGAGCGGCTTCGATGCGTCTTGGGAAATCGACGCCTTCGGCGGCGTCGCGCATGCGCGCGATGCGGCAGCGGCGGAACTCGCAAGCAGCGAATTCGATCGCGCGGCGGTCGCCGTCAGCGTCAGCGCCGAGGTGGTCAACAGCTATCTGCGATTGCGCGGCGCGCAAGCGCAGCTTGCGGTGCTCGACGAGCAACTGGCGGTGGCGCAGGACTCGATTGTGATCGCCGCCGCGCGCCTGCGTTCCGGGCTCGTCAGCGACCTCGATCTGTTGCGCGCGCGCGAACTCGCCGCAACGCTGGCGGCGCGACGGCCGCTGCTGCTGGCCGATGCCGATGTCGCAATGCGCCGGCTTGGCGTATTGAGCGGCGCGCAAGCCGCTTCGCTGATCGCGGAGTTATCCCCACCACAACCGCTGCCGACGCTGGTGCCGCAACTGCCACCGGCGCTGCCGGCGCAATTGCTGGCGCGGCGACCCGATCTGCGCGCAATCGAACGCTCGCTCGCCGCGGAAAATGCGCGCGTCGGTGTCGCCGATGCCGCGCGCTACCCCAGCCTGTCGGCCAGCCTCACGCTGGGCCTGCTCTCGCTCGCGACCGGCAACTTCACCAACGCGGCAAGCGCCGCCTGGAATGCCGGCGCCGGATTCTCCGCCCCGCTCTACAGCGGCGGCGGCCGCAATGCCGAACTCGACGCCGCGCGCGCGCGCTACGATCAGGCGGCGATCCGCTATGACGGCGCCACCGCGCGCGCGGTCGAGGAGGTCGAGGCGGCCGCGCTGCGTTACGCCGGCACGCGCGAACGGCGCGAAAAACTCGCCGCCGCCCTCGCCTATGACGAAGACGCGCGCAACCTCGCCGCCATGCGTTATCGCAGCGGACTCGCGGATTTTCTGGAAGTGCTCGACGCGCAGCGCCAGTTGTTCAGCGTGCAAGCCGACGAAGTCGCCACGCGTGAAGAGACGCTCAATCACCTGGTCGCGCTCTACAAGGCGCTCGGCGGCGGCTGGGATGCCAACGAGCCGCGTCAGGCCAGCGCCCAACGCTGACGCATTTCAACAGGACATTTCATGCACACCATATTGGGCGCCGGCGGCGCGATAGGCAGCGAACTGCTGAAGGAACTCGCCGGCAAAGGCCGGCGAGTTCGCCTGGTCGGCCGCAATCCCGCGCATGCGCCCGGTGCCGCCGAAACCGTCGCCGCAGATCTGGCTGATCCCGGGCAGACGCTGCGCGCCGTCACCGGCTCGCAGGTAGTCTATCTGCTGGCCGGCCTCAAATACGACATCAAGGTCTGGCGCGAGCGATGGCCGCGCATCATGCGCAACACGATCGAGGCGTGCAAACGCAGCAATGCCCGTCTGGTGTTTTTCGACAATGTCTATATGTACGGCCGCGTGGACGGGCCGATGACCGAAGAGACGCCGTTCAACCCCTGCAGCCGCAAGGGCGAACTGCGCGCCATGATTGCCAAGACGCTGCTTGATCAAATCAAGGCCGGCGCACTCACCGCGATGATCGCACGCTCGGCGGATTTCTACGGCCCCGCCGCACGCACCAGTGTCGCGAACATTCTGGTGTTCGACAAGCTCGCAAAAAATTCAACCGCGGCGTGGCTGGTCAATGACGCCGTGCCGCACTCGTTCACTTTCACACCGGACGCCGCGCGCAGTCTTGCATTGCTGGCGGCGACCGAATCGGCATGGAACCAGACCTGGCATGTGCCGACGGCGGCGCAGCCGCCCGCCGGCAGCGAATTTGTCCGCATGACCGCCGACGTATTCGGCGTCGCGCCGCGTTACCGCGTGCTCGGCCGCACCATGATCAAACTGGCCGGTCTGTTTGACGGTGAAATCCGCGAGTCGGCCGAGATGCTGTATCAAAACGATGCGCCCTACCTGTTTGACTCCGGCAAATTCAGCCGGCACTTCGGCGTCGTCGCCACGCCCTACGCGGAAGGCATACGTCAAACCGCCGCTGCTTATCGATCCGCTGTGCGCGAAAATACCGGCTAGACCATATTCGCATCAGGGTTTGCGCGCCGGCGCCGGCAGGCTATTCTCAAGCTTCGTTCCACGCCGCCGGGTGCGCCATGCATTTACTCGAACAAACCGCGATCTTTTTGCTCACCGCCGTATTGATGGTGCCGCTGTTCCAGCGCCTGAAGCTCGGCGCCGTGCTCGGCTATCTGGCCGCCGGCATGCTGATCGGCCCCTGGGGACTGGGCATCGTCGGCGAAATGCAATCGACGCTGCAGTTCGCCGAATTCGGCGTGGTGTTGCTGCTGTTTCTGATCGGCCTCGAACTCGATCCTGCGCGGCTGTGGGCGCTGCGGCATGCGGTGTTCGGACTCGGCGGCGCGCAGGTGGCAGCCACCGGCGCAGTGCTCGCAACAGTCGGAATTACTGCCGGCCTGTCGTGGCAGGCGGCCCTGATCGCCGGACTCGGCGGCGCAATGTCATCGACCGCACTGGTGATTTCATCGCTCGCCGAACGCAACCAGTTGATTACTCGCCACGGCCGCGAAGCCTTTGCCATTTTGCTGTTTCAGGATCTCGCCGTGATCCCGCTGCTGGCGCTGCTGCCGCTGCTGGCCGACGAACGCGCGCAGGGCGGCAGCCACTGGCTTGCCGCTGCAAAAGGTGTGGCCGTGATCGCTTTTGTTATTGTCGCCAGCCGCCTGCTCGTGCGCCCCGCGCTCAAGTTCATTGCGCGTCACAGCAGCCGCGAAGTGTTTACCGCGGCGGCGCTGCTCTTGGTGGTTGGCGCCGCGCTGATCATGGAAAAAATCGGCCTCTCGATGTCGCTCGGCGCTTTTCTCGCCGGCGTGCTGCTCGCCGATTCCGAATTCCGTCACGAACTCGAAGCCGACATCGAACCATTCAAGGGCTTGCTGCTCGGGCTCTTCTTCATGGCGGTCGGCATGAGCGCCAATCTGGGGTTGCTGAAAACCATCCCGCTGCTCGTCTGTGGTCTGGCACTCGGATTGATGCTGGCGAAATTCGCAGTGATGTACGCGATCGGCAAAATCATGCGGGCACCCGAAGACAGCGCGCAGCGGCTCGCCGTCTCGCTGGCACAGGGCGGCGAATTCGCCTTTGTATTGTTCTCGGCCGCCGCAGCGCTCGGCGTGCTCAATCAAGCGACGACTGAACTGCTGGTAATGGCGGTAACACTGTCGATGCTGCTTGCGCCCTTCGCCTTCGCCGTGCACGAACGCCTGCTCGAGCGCTGGCTCGAACGTACGGCGGAGCCCGCATACGACACCATCGACGGCCCCGGCAATCCGGTCATCATCGCCGGCTACGGCCGCTTCGGCCAGATTGTTTCGCGCGTACTGCGCATGTGCGGCATTCCGTTCACCGCGCTCGAAGCGAACTACGCGCAGGTCGATTTCGTGCGCCGCTTCGGCAACAAGATTTATTACGGCGACGCCTCGCGGCTCGACCTGCTGCACGCCGCGAAGACCGGCGAAGCCAAACTGTTCGTGCTGGCGATCGACGATGTCGAGGCCTCGGTCCGGACCGCAGTATTGGTACGCAAGCATTTCCCCGACCTGCCGATCCTCGCCCGCGCGCGCAACCGCGTGCATCACTTTAAACTGCGCGATCTGGGCATCAAGACGATTTATCGGGAAACATTTTTGTCGAGCCTCGAGGTCGCGCATCAGGCGCTGCTGCGCCTGGGTCTCGGCGTGTCGGCGGCGCAGCGCGCGGTCGCCCTCTTCAAACAACACGATCAGGCCCAGCTCGACGCGCAATACGCGATCAAGCACGACGAAGCGAAGCTGATCCAGACCGCACAGGAAGCGGCGGCGCAACTGCAGGAGTTGTTTGAGGCCGATGCCGCCGGCTTTGAGCGCGGCGAGCGGGAATTTCCTCCGCGCCCCGCTTAGCGAGGGGCGGGGGTTCAGTGCCGCATCACCGGATCGTTAGTCTGATCCCGCAATTCGCTTTGCTTCCTGCGAGCTCGCGCTGCAGATTATCGTTGCGCCGCCTGAATCGCCTGCCATACGCGCGGCGGCGTGAACGGCATGTCGAGTTTCGTAATACCCAGCGGGCGCAGCGCATCGATCACCGCGTTGGCGAGTGCGGGCAATGAACCGCTGCAACCGGATTCGCCGACGCCCTTGGCGCCCAGCGCATTGGTCGGTGTCGGCACCGCGTGTTCATGAACGTCGATCGACGGCAGCCAGCCAGCGCGCGGCATCGGGTAATCAAGAAAGCTGCCGCTCAGCAACTGGCCGCTGACATCGTAGACCGCGTGTTCGCTGAAGGCCTGACCGACGCCCTGCACCACGCCGCCGTGCACCTGGCCTTCGACAAGCGTTTGATTGACCACCGTGCCTAGATCATCGACCGCGGTATAGCGCGCAATTGCTGTCGAACCGGTATCCGGATCGATTTCGATTTCGGCGACGTGACAGCCGTTCGGAAAGCTGACGCCGAAGGCGCCCTCGGCGACGGTGTTGAGGGGATGCGGCTTGATCGCGGCGAGTGAACGCGCCAGTTCGATGAAACCGAGCGAACGATCACCTGCGTGGTAGCCTCCTGCGCTGTAACGCAATTCGCCTTCCGGCACTTTCATGGCGGCGGCCGCATGCGGGCGCGCGATTTCGATCAGCTTTTGTCCGAGCACGCGAAACACGCTGCCGGTGCCAAGCACGCCGCGCGAACCGCCGGTGCCGCTGCCGGTGAGCGCCGCGGTGGTGGGTTCGACGTGAAAGCGGATGTGCGAGGCATCGATACCGAGTTCGCGCGCGACGATCTCCGGAAACACCGTCTCATGACCCTGCCCTGACGAATGGGTCACCGCCAGCAATGTAAGGTTGCCGTCGACATCGAATTCGACGCCGACCTGGTCCTTGCCGGAACCGCCGCCACCGGCCTCAAGATAGGTCGCGATGCCAATGCCGCGCAATTTACCGGCTTTTTTCGATGACTCGCGGCGTACGGCGAAACCCGCCCAATCGGAGTGTTTCAGCGCGTCATCCATTACCGCGGCAAATTCACCGGAATCGTAGACCGTGCCGTTGGCGGTCTTATAAGGCATCGCCAAGGGCGGCACGAAATTCCGGCGCCGCAGTTCGATCGGATCGAAGCCGTGCTCGTGCGCGGCGAAATCGACCAGCCGTTCGATCGCATAGGCAATGTCGGGACGACCTGCGCCGCGATAAGCCGACACCGGCGCGGCATTGGTAAAGGCAAGCCGCGTGCGCGCATACAGCGCGGGCACGCGATAGACGCCGCCGATGGTCACGGTGACGTTGCGCGAGGCGATGAAGGAACCGAAGGCTGCCGCATAGGCTCCGATATCGCAGCGATCATCGAAACGGATCGCCAGCATGTTGCCCTGGGCATCGAGTGCCAGTTCACAGGTCAGCGACAACGCGCGGCCGTGAAAATCGCTGCTGAACGATTCGCTGCGCGAGCCGGTCCATTTGACCGGGCGGCAGAGTTTGCGCGCGGCCAGCATCGCTGCAACGTATTCCGGATAGGCCGGGCCGCGGATGCCGAAACAGCCGCCGACATCGAGCGTGCCGATGATGATTTTGTCCTGTGGCACGCCGGTCACCGCCGACAGCTGGCCGCGCATGCCGCCCACACCCTGCAGCGGCACATATAACGTATAGCACCCGCTCGCCGCATCGAATGCGGCCAGACAGGCGCGCGGTTCGAGCGAATTGCCGATCAGGCGCTGGCTGTTGATGGTGAGCTTGCTGGCAAACCTCGCGCGCGCGAATGCTGCCGCTACCGCAGCCGCATCGCCCGATTCGAAATCGAAAGCCAGATTGCCGGGCGCGCCGGCGTGGATTTGCGCTGCCCCCTCTGTTGTTGCGGCATCGAAACCGATCGCCGCCGGAAGGTCTTCGTATTCGATCTCGATCAGGTCGCGCGCCTCTTCGGCAATCGCCTCGGCGTCGGCCACCACCATCGCCACCGGTTCGCCGACAAAACGCACGCGTTCCTGCGCCAGCACCGGATAAAACGGCTTGTGCAGTTGCATGCCGTCGCGGCCGGGATAGCCGACGATATTCGGCAGCGATTTGAAGCCGGCGGCTTTGGCATCGTCGCCGGTCAGCACCGCCCTGACGCCGGCATGCGCCAGTGCGGCGGTGATGTCGATGCGTTTGATCGCCGCGTGCGCGCGGTCGGCGCGCAGAAACACCGCATGCAATTGTCGGGACAGATTCCAGTCGACGGTGTAGCGGCCATGACCGGTGGTGAGGCGCTGGTCTTCGCGACGAAGCATCGGATTTCGGAGGGAAGTGGAGCCGGCCACAAGTTTTACCGATGACGCCGGCGGCGTCAAGCGCAGCGGCCGCACAAATGTTACGCTAGCTCCGCGGCATGGATAAAAAAACAAACCGGCCGCAACCTGCACAGGGAGGAACCATGAAACGCACACCGGCCGCGAACCGCGGCGATAATCTAACGCCGGTCGCCGGCAACGGCCTGCTTGACCGCCGAAGCTTTTTGCGCGGCGGCGCTGCGATTGCGGCCACCATGGGCTATACGCTGGTCAATAACGCAGCGGCCGAACCGCTCGCCGATGACCCTTGGAGCCTGACGCCGGGTGCGGTCACCAAACCCTACGAGCAACGCTCGCGCTACGAGGAAAAGGTCGCGCGCACGCTGACCAACCCCAAGGGCGAGACGCGCGTGCAGAATGCGCGCACGCCGCTGCATCGGTTGAACGGCGTCATCACGCCGGCGGGTCAGCATTTCGTGGTCGCGCAGAGCGGCGCGCCCGACATCGACCCCGCGAAACACCGCATCGTCATCCACGGTCTGGTCAAGCGGCCGCTGGTGTTCACGCTCGACGCTCTGGCACGCTACCCGATGGTCACGCGCACGCATTTTCTCGAATGCGGCGGCAACAGCGCGCCGCTGTTTTCGCCGACGCCGATGCAGGCCAATCTGCAGGCGCTGCACGGATTGGTGTCGTGTGCGGAGTGGACCGGCGTGCTGCTATCCACGCTGCTCGAAGAGACCGGCATCGATCCGAAAGCGAAATGGCTGATCGCCGAAGGCGCCGATGCGCCGACGCTCACGCGCAGCGTGCCGCTGAAGAAGGGCCTGGATGACGCGATGATCGCGCTCTATCAGAACGGCGAGCGCCTGATGCCCGCCAACGGTTATCCGGCGCGCCTGCTGCTGCCGGGCTGGGAAGGCAACATGAACATCAAGTGGCTGCGTCGCATCAAGCTGACCGACGCGCCGGCAATGACTTTTCCGGAAACCAAGACCTATACGCAACTGCTGCCCGACGGCAAAGCGCTCCAGTTTTATTTTATCGAGGAAGTGAAATCCTTCATCACCCAGCCCTCGCCCGATCTGAAAATGAGCGGGCCCGGATTTTATGAAATTTCCGGCCTGGCTTTTTCCGGCGACGGCAAAATCGCCAAAGTGATGGTCTCGGCTGACGGCGGCAAGAGCTGGGCGCAGGCGGCATTGCAGGAACCGGTACTCGACAAATCATTCACCCGATTCCGCTTGCCATGGCGCTGGGACGGCGGCCCGGCGATTCTGCAAAGCCGCGCCTGGGACGACAAGGGCAACGTGCAGCCGACGCGCGCCGAGTTTGTGGCCAAGCGCGGCGAACTGAAAGCGCCGCTGTCGCTGGTGGCGTTTCCCAATCAGCATTTCAACGCGATCACGAGTTGGGGCATAACTGCCGACGGGGAGGTCAAACATGTTTACGCGTAAATCGATCGGCGTCGCCCTGCTCGTGGTGCTCAGCGCAGGGTTTGCGCAAGCCGCGGGCCCGGGCCTTGGTCAACCCATTGCCACCTCCGACATTGCCGCCTGGGATACCAGCATCATGCCCGACGGTTCGGGCCTGCCGGCGGGTCGCGGCACTGCCGCTCAGGGCGCGCAGATCTTTGCCGGCAAGTGCGTCGCCTGCCACGGCGAGAACGGGGTCGGCGGCAGCGCCTCGGCGCTCACTGCCAAGGGGCCGATCACCAGCATCAACGGCGGCGAAAAAACCATCGGCAATTTCTGGCCGTATGCGAGCACGCTGTTCGATTTCATCCGCCGCGCGATGCCGTGGCAGCAGCCGAAATCGCTGACCAATGACGAGGTCTATGCGCTGACCGCCTATCTGCTCGCGCTCAACAAGGTGATCGACGACAACACAGCGCTCGATGCAGCGACGCTGGCGAAAATCAAAATGCCGAACCGGGATGGATTCATCATCCGGTTTCCTGATCGCATTTAGAACATACGGCTTGGAGTGGGCCGCCCCCTCTCCCTTGACGGGAGAGCGTTGGAGTGAGGGTAAGTGCCGCGCAGCTACCCCTCACCCTGCCCCTCTCCCTCAAGGGGAGACGGAACCAATCGAAAGCGGTGTTCCGATTGCAAAACAGTGACGCTATCGCTGCGCCGCCTCCAGCGCCGCAATATCGATCTTCACCATCTGCATCATCGCCTGCATGGCGCGACCGGCCTTGGCGCCATCGGGATCGCTTAATGCTTTGCCCAATGCAGTGGGAATGATCTGCCAGGACAAACCGAATTTGTCGGTCAGCCAGCCGCAGCGACTCGGTTTGCCGCCCTCGACCAGCTTGTCCCATAGCTGATCGACTTCGGCCTGCGAGTCGCAACTGACAAACATCGAGATCGCCGGCGTGAACTGGTAGTGCGGACCGCCGTTCAACGCGTGAAAGGGTTGGCCGTCCAGCACGAAGCTCGCCGACATCACCGTACCCTCAGGCGCCGGCCCGCCCTTGCCCCAGCGCTTGACTTCGCCGATGGTCGAATTTTTGAATATCGACACGTAGAAATTCATGGCTTCTTCGGCCCGATCGTTAAACCACAGAAACGGCGTGATCTTCTGCATGCTATTTTTCCTTGAGTGGATTCAGCCGCCGCTCAGCGCCTGCACGATGACGATTTCATCGCTGGATTTGAGCGGATGCGCGATATCAGGGACCTGCGTGCCGTTGACGAAAATGCGAATGTGCCGCCGGATCGCGCCCTGCTCGTCGATCATGCGAAAGCGGATGCCCGTGAACCGGGTTTCCAGCGCATCAAGCACTGCGGCGACCGTCGCGCCGCTCGCGTCGACGGTGCTGCTCGCCGTGTAGGACAACAGCGCGCTGGGAATCAATACTTTCATTTGAAAAAGGCAGAACCAGTCACGCTGCCCGACAACCCGTAGCGCAGGCGACCCGCCTGCCTCGTGCACCGAGATC
>CAISYC010000030.1 GCA_903889565.1 uncultured beta proteobacterium | reverse complement strand
TCATCTCCCGCCCTTTACAGCCACCGCGCGCCACCCCATCCACCTTACAAACTCCAAACCGCCTCGCCCCATATCCAGCGGTTCAGTCCAACCGATTTTATCCGCCATGCTTTCGCACGACGGATAAAATCCTATTCGTTAGATGGTATGGGACGTCGAGCACAAAGTAGACGTTGGCTTATTGCGAGTGTTGCGATAGGACTTATTGGCGGCGCTTCTGCGTGGCTATGGGCATTAAATTTCGAAGCATATGTTGTCGCATCCGAGTATGTTCGCAATGCTCCGGAAGCAACGGCGAGGTTTGGGGCAATCAACGATCTATCGTTGCGCTCGTTTCGCTTAACAAAAAAAGATGGGAGCATTGACTTTGCGGTAAAAGGCGCAAATGCAAACGGTAGAGCCTTGTTGTCGCTGCGGAAGCGCGATGAATGGTTTGTTGATCGAATGACGTTAGAAGAGTAGTAGCAGTGCCATCTAACCCCGCAATCCAATACCGAGGCATAAACAGCCTCGTTAGTTTCAGACGTTAAAAATTACATGCGGTATCCAGTCCGACTTGCCTTGCCCATTTGCGCCTTGCTCGCAATTGCGATCGCGTTGCCGCTGCCGGGCCATGCCGACACCGTTACCGATATCAACCGCGGCGCCACCGCATTCTATCGCGTCTATCTGGACGCCCGCGTCTCCGGCGTGCCTTCAGCCAGAACACTCGCCAGCTTTGCACCGGTCGTTTCGCCCTCGCTGCTGCAGTTGCTGCAGAAAGGCGACATCGCAGAAAAACATTACGCGCGGGTGACGAATCACGCCGTGCCGCCGCTGGTCGAGGGCGATCTCTTCACGTCGCTGTTCGAAGGCGCGCAATCGTTTGCCGTGCAGGAATGTCATCGCGGCGCGACCGGCAGCGCGACTTGCACGATAACATTGCAACATGCCGACGCCGGCGGCCAGGCGCCGACGCGCTGGGCCGACAAGGTCTTCCTGATCAAACAGGGCCGCCGCTGGATGGTCGAGGACATCGAATACGGCGGCGACTGGCAGTTCATGCACAAGGGCCGCCTGCGCGAACTGCTGCGACGGGTGATCCGCGACGGCTCGAACGCGAAACCGGAGCCGCGTTAATTCAGCAGCGCACGCGCCAGCAGCGATCCGCCCGATACCAGCAGCATGACGAAAATCGCGCGCAGCATCTGCGCGCGGTTGATGCGCAGATGCACGCGGTGACCGCAATAAAGACCGAGACCGGCGACGGGTGTGAGCAGCAGAAAAACCAGCCACGGTTCACCGTTGAACATGAGTCCGGCACCGGTAAAGGCCAGCAGGCGCGCGCCGATCGCCAGCACCGCCATCGCGGCAATTGTCGAGCGCAGGGCTGATTTGTCGATGACGCGACGCGTCAGGTACATGACGTAGGGCGGCGCGCCGGCGCCGAACAGCGTGCCCATCATGCCGCCGACAAAACCGGCCGGCGCGGACCAGGCGCGCGAGATCGGTTTTACATTAACCGGATCGTAGAGCTGGTAGGCCGCGTAAAAAAGCGTAAACACGCCGATCGCGATCATCAGCGCTTCACGCGGCAGTTTCACCAGCAGCGTGACACCGAGCGCGCAACCGAGCACGGTGAACGGAATCAGTCCTATCACCTCCCGGCGCGCCATATCCGCGCGAAAACGCGCACCCATGATCAGCGAGGCGCTCATGTCGAGCAACACCAGCATCGGCAGCAGCTGCGCCGGCGACTCGACGTGCGACAGCAGTGGCACCGTGATCAGCGAGGCGCCGAAACCCGAAATGCCGAACATGAAGTAGCCGGTGAAAATCACCGGCAGCGCAAGCAGCCAGAATTCGGTATTGTGCAGCATCAGGCAAATGCCCGGATCAGTACCGAAGCGCCGATCAGCAACACCAGCACGCTGATGAAGCGACCAAGCTGCTCGCGCGAAATGCGCCCCTGCAGCCGGTTACCCAGCCACAGACCGACCAGCGCGAAGGGCAGCAATATCGCGAACATCTGCAGGCGGTCAGCCAGCATCAGACCGCCGGCGGTGAAGACCAGCGCGCGGATGGTGGTAGAGAGCAAAACCATGCTGGAGAGCGTGGCGCGCAGCGCCAGCTTTTCGGTTTTGCGGTGCGAGAGATACATTGCATACGGCGGCGCGCCGATGCCGAACATGGTGCCCATCAAGCCGCCGGCAAAGCCCGCTACCGGCGCCCACGCGCGGCTGACGAGGCGCCCGCCCTCTTTGCGGCGCAGCGTATAGACGCCGTAGAAAAGCAGAAAGCTGCCGAACGCGGCGAGCGTCGCCTGGCGCGGCAATTTCACGAGCAGCGTAACGCCGAGCACCGCGCCGACGAGGCATAGCGGCGCCATCCATTTGAGCTCCGCAAGATCGGCATCGCGTGAAAAGCGCGCGCCCATCGCGAGCGCGGCGGCGACATCGAGCAGCACACACATCGGCAGCACGAAATCGAGCGGATAAAAATAGGACAGCACCGGCACCGTGATCAATGCGGCGCCGAAGGCAGTAATGCCGAAGACGATGTAGGCGCCGGCAACGACCAGCGCACTGACGGCAAGGCTGTGCCACTCGAATGGAATGTGCATGAATAAAAACGCCGGGCTGTTCCCGGCGTCACATTAAATCAGGCTGCGAAATGGGTGTGCTGCCCCTCACCCCTGCCCTCTCCCCGCAAGCGGGGCGAGGGAGATTCTTTTTGCGCGATCTTTAATTTTCCGCCGGCTGATCGGCGGCCAAGCCGTCCGTTCAAACCGGCGGAGTTTGTTCCGGCGCGCAGCGCCCGGAATCAAACGATGTTGAGATGCTCGATACCCGCCATCACATCCTTGTCTTTCGACTCCTTGCTCTCGAGCTTGATCTTCAGCCGCAGTTCGTTGACCGAGTCGGCGTTTCGCAGCGCATCTTCGTAGCTGATCGCACCTTCTTCGTACAAATCGAACAGCGCCTGGTCGAAGGTCTGCATGCCGAGTTCGCGCGACTTCGCCATGATCGCCTTGATCTCGTGGACCTCGCCCTTGAAGATCAGGTCCTGGATCAACGGCGAATTGAGCAGGATCTCGATCGCGGCGCGGCGCCCCTTGCCCTCTTTTGTCGGGATCAGGCGTTGGGCGACCAGCGCGCGCATGTTGAGCGCGAGGTCCATCAGCAATTGCTGCTTACGCTCTTCGGGGAAGAAGTTGATGATGCGGTCCAGCGCCTGGTTGGCGCTGTTGGCGTGCAAGGTGCCCATTGCGAGGTGACCGGTTTCGGCAAAGGCGATGGCGTGCTCCATCGTCTCCTTGTGGCGGATTTCGCCGATCAGAATGACGTCGGGCGCCTGCCGCAGGGTGTTGTGCAGGGCGTTTTCCCACGAATCGGTGTCAACACCGACTTCACGCTGGGTCACCACGCAGTTTTTGTGTTCGTGCACATATTCGACCGGGTCTTCGATCGTAATGATGTGGCCGTAACTGTTTTCGTTGCGGTAGCCGATCATCGCCGCCATCGAGGTTGATTTGCCCGAGCCGGTGCCGCCGACAAAAATGATCAGGCCGCGCTTGCTCATCACCACGTCTTTCAGCACGGGCGGCAGTTTCATCGCGTCGAAATTCGGAATCGCCGTGGTGATCGTCCGCATGACGAGGCCGACCCGCTGCTGCTGCACGAAGGCATTGACGCGAAAGCGGCCGATACCGGCCGGCGCGATCGCGAAGTTGCACTCCTTGGAGGCTTCGAATTCTGCGGCCTGCTTGTCGTTCATGATGCCGCGCGCAAGATCGGCAGTCATCTGCGGCGTCAGCGTCTGGTTCGATACCGGCGTCATCTTGCCGTCGACCTTGAACGCCGGCGGAAAACCCGCGGTGATGAACAAGTCGGAAGCCTTTTTGCTGAGCATGGCGCGCAGCAGGTTATGCATGAACTGGACTGCCTGATCACGATCCATTGAGACTCCCTTGTCGCCTTGTGTTGAACGCCGCCGGCGCCCGCGTTTACTTGAAGTTATCCTTGTTGGCCGCCTTGGTGCGCGCCTCGTCCACCGAAACGATGTTGCGCTTGACCAGTTCGAGCAGGTTCTGGTCGAGCGTCTGCATGCCGAACGACTGGCCGGTCTGGATCGCCGAGTACATCTGCGCGACCTTGGCCTCGCGAATCAGGTTGCGGATCGCCGGCGTGCCGATCATGATTTCGTGGGCGGCAACACGGCCGGCGCCGTCCTTGGTCTTGAGCAGCGACTGCGAAATGACCGCGCGCAGCGACTCCGACAACATCGCGCGCACCATTTCCTTTTCTTCCGCCGGGAAGACGTCGATGATGCGGTCGATGGTCTTGGCGGCCGAACTCGTGTGCAGCGTGCCGAACACCAGGTGACCGGTTTCCGCCGCGGTCATCGCCAGCCGGATAGTTTCGAGGTCGCGCATTTCGCCGACCAGAATCACGTCCGGGTCTTCGCGCAGCGCCGAGCGCAGCGCGTTCGAGAACGACAGCGTATGCGGGCCGACCTCGCGCTGGTTGATCAGGCATTTCTTTGCCTCGTGCACGAACTCGATCGGGTCTTCGACCGTTAGAATGTGGCCGTACTCGGTTTCGTTCTTGTGATTGACCATCGCCGCCAGCGTGGTCGATTTGCCCGAACCGGTCGGGCCGGTGACCAGCACCATGCCGCGCGGCTGGTCGGCAATCTCGCCGAAAATCTTCGGCGCCTTCAGATCTTCAAGCGAGAGGATTTTCGACGGAATGGTCCGCATCACGGCGCCGGCGCCGCGCTGCTGGACGAAGGCATTGACCCGAAAGCGCGCGAGGTTGGGAATCGCGAACGAAAAGTCGCACTCCAGATTTTCTTCGTAGAACTTGCGCTGGCCGTCGTTCATGATGTCGTACACCATGCCGTGGACGTCCTTGTGGTCCATCGCCGGCAGATTGATGCGGCGCACGTCGCCGTGCACGCGAATCATCGGCGGCAGGCCGGCCGACAAATGCAGGTCGGATGCCTTGTTCTTGACCACAAAAGCAAGCAGTTCTGAGATGTCCATTATAATTTCCCTGTTAAAGCGGGCGGGCAGGCAAAGTCGGGGACGCCTGCAAGGACCGTGAAAAATCACACGCCCGAATCCGAATAATTGCTTGAAATTATGGACACAATCGGCGCCAACTTGCAAGCGGTGAAAGCCCGCATCGCGACCGCTGCCGCGCAATGCGGACGCGATCCCGCCGGCATTCAATTGCTCGCCGTCAGCAAGACCTTCGACGCCGGTGCGGTGCGCGCCGCGCGCGCCGCGGGACAACGCGCATTTGGCGAAAATTACCTGCAGGAAGCGATCGACAAGATTGCGGCGCTCGCCGAGTCCGATCTGATTTGGCATTTTATCGGCCCCATCCAGAGCAACAAGACGCGCCAGATCGCGGCGCATTTCGACTGGGTGCACAGCGTCGATCGCCTGAGAATTGCCGAGCGTCTGTCGGCGGCGCGTTCCGCAGCTCAGCCACCGCTGCAGATTTGTCTGCAGGTCAATATCGGCGACGAAAACTCGAAAAGCGGCGTCGCCCCCGCCGAGGCGCCGGCGCTGGCGCGCGCGCTGGCGGCATTGCCGCGACTTTGTCTGCGCGGATTGATGTCGATTCCGCCCGCCAGTGACGATCCGCGCGTTCAGCGCGGTTACTTCAGCCAGTTGCGCGCGCTGCGCGACGCACTGGTCGCGCAGGGGCTCGCGCTCGACACCCTGTCGATGGGCATGTCGGCGGATCTCGAATCGGCGATCGCCGAGGGCTCGACCATGGTGCGTGTGGGCACCGCGATATTCGGCACGCGGCAGCAGCATTAAGCGACGGCACGGAACTGGCGCCAACGCCCTAGAATAGCGGTCGAGGGCTGAGCGACACGTTAATTGCGTTTAAATCGGACATCTTCATGAAAATCACCTTTATCGGCGGCGGCAACATGGCCGGCGCCATCATCGGCGGACTGTTGCGCGACGGTTTCGACGGCGGCGCGGTCAGTGTTGTCGAGCCGCTGGAAACGGCGCGTGCACAACTGTCAAAACACGCCGGTGTGACCGCGGTGGCCGGCCTCGCAGAACTCGGCGCGATCGGTGACGTCGTGGTGCTGGCAGTCAAGCCGCAACAAATGCGCGGCGCCCTGCAGCCGCTCGGCGCACGCCTGCAAAATCAGGTCGTGTTGAGCATTGCCGCCGGTTTACGCGTGACCGATCTGGCGCGCTGGCTCGGCGGCTATGCGCGTATCGTTCGCTGCATGCCGAACACACCGGCCCTCATCGGCGCCGGCATTACTGCGGCCTGCGCACCCGCGGGGCTGGCCGCGGAGCAACGCGCCGGCGTCGAGCGCATCCTCAAGGCCATCGGCAAAGTCGTGTGGGTCGATGACGAAGCGCAACTGGATGCGGTGACCGCAATTTCAGGCAGCGGCCCCGCCTACGTGTTTTATTTCATGGAAGCGATACGCGACGCCGCCTGCGCGCTGGGTCTCGCACCCGCCACGGCGGCGGAATTGACGCTCGAAACCGTGCTCGGCGCGGCCCGCCTCGCGGCTGCCAGCAGCGAAGATGTCGCCATTCTGCGCGAGCGCGTGACCTCCAAGGGCGGCACCACCGAAGCGGCGCTGAAAAGCATGCACGCGAACGGGGTCAAGGAATCCATCATGCGTGCCGTTAATGCAGCGAACGACCGCAGCCGCGCGCTTGGCATCGAACTCGGCGCCGAACCCGGCAAATACTGACCTCATCATGCTGGCTCAGACGCTGACCTTTATCGTCACCACGCTCGGCGACCTGTTCGCCTTCGCGCTGCTTGCGCGCTTCATTCTGCAATGGGTGCGCGCGCCGGCACGCAATCAGCTCTCCGAATTCGTCGCCGCCCTCACCAATTTCATTGTCATCCCGACGCGGCGGGTGATCCCCGGTCTGTGGGGACTTGATCTGGCGACCCTGCTGCTGGCGTGGCTGACGGAAATGCTGAAGCTGTGGCTGATCGTCGAGATCAAGGGCTTTCAAATCGGCGCGGTGACCGGTGTGGCGGCGGTCGCGCTGCTGGCGATGGCCGCCATACAGCTATTTCAGCTCGCGGTTTACCTCGTAATGGGCGCGCTGATTCTGCAAGCCGTGTTGAGCTGGGTGAATCCTTACAGCCCGATTGCGCCGCTTTTGAACAGCGTGACGCGGCCCTTTCTGCGACCGTTTCAACAGGTGATCCCCTTGATCGGCGGCGTCGATCTGTCGCCGTTGGCGGCTTTGCTGGTGTGCCAATTGCTGCTTGGCGTGCCGCTGGTCTGGCTGGAGGCCAATCTGGGGCGGCTGCTGTGACGACAGCGCCGGTCGCGCGCTGGTGGAAAACCGACCCCGCGCGCAGCAAAATCACCTTGACCCTGCATATCCAGCCCAACGCGCGCAACACCGCGATGGTGGGCCTGCACGGCGACGCGCTGAAACTGAAAATCGCCGCGCCGGCGGTCGATGACAAAGCCAATCGGGCCGTAATTGACTTTCTGCATCAATGGTTTAAGCTTCCTCTCTCGCAGATCAACATCCGCCAGGGCAGCCGCAACCGGCGAAAAATCGTTGAACTTGCCCGCTGCGACGCCGATACAATGAAATTGCTTGCCCGCCTGGAGGCTTCATGCCCAGCCAACTAGAACAACGCATTGCCCAGTACACCGATTGGCGCACCAAACTGGTCGCGGCGATCGACGAATTCCGCTCGTGGCAGGACACCTACGGCCACGCCGACATCGAGCAGACGCTGCGCATCTACGACATGGTCGAAGGACTGCGCAACGACCGCATCCGCCTCGCCTTCATGGGCGAGTCGGCCGAGGACAAGATCGGTCTGATCAATGCGCTGCTGTTTTCCGACCTGCCCGGCGGCCTGCTGCCGCTCGGCGCCGGCAGTGAATTCCTTTGCGCCACGGAAATCTTTCATGATCCGAGCGAATCGCCGTACGTGCGGGTGCTGCCAATCGACACGCGCAAGAAGCAGGAGAGCATCGCCAACCTGCGGCGCAGTCCGATCGAGTGGATCACCATGCGGCTCAATCCGGATTCGCCCGAATCGATCGCCGAGGCGACGCGCAGCCTGATGGAATCACGCGCGGTCGGCATCGACGAAGCCAAATCGCTGACGCTCTCCAACGTCGAGCGCAGCGGCGACGCAGTCATGATCCCGGCCTGGCGCTACGCGCTGATCAACATGCCGCACCCGATGCTGAAAAGCGGCCTCATCGTTCTCTACACGCCGGGACCGCAGATGCTGGCCGCCGAGCCGGAAGTGGCATTGCGCATCGCTTCGAGCGCGCAATCGGTGCTGATGGTGCTCGGCAAGGAACTGTCGACCTCGTCGCACGACGTCTGGAAACAATACGCGCAAAATTCCCAGGCGCATAAATTCGTCGTTCTCGACAGCGGCGCCGGCGCCGATGCGGCGACCGCGGCAAGCGTGGCCAAGACCCTCGAGTTGCCGGCCGAAAACGTGCTCTCGCTGCAGATCAAACAGGCGGTGGCGGCGCGCCTTGCGCATGAGGAATCGGCCGCGCTGATGAGCGCCTTCGACCGCGTCGAAAAACTGCACGCGGAAAAACTGATTCCCGAGCGGCAGACGCTGCTGCTGTCGGCGGTGGCCAAGGAAATCGGTCCGCTGGTGCAGTCGGCGCGGCAGGCGGTGGCGGCGCGCTTCATCGCCGCGGTGAAGGAGATGCAGGATCTGACCTCGACCTTCGGCAAGAACCGCAACGTCGCGCAGGACATGCTGACGCGGCTTGAAAACGAACGCAAGCTCTACCAGAAAAGCGTCGCCGCCTTCAACGTCATCTACTCGGATCTCAATGCGCGGGGCCAGGAACTGCTGGCAACACTGCACGACGACCGCATCGAGGATATTCTGAGCCACGACCGCGAGTTCATCCAGGGTGCCTGGACCACCGCCGGCATGTGGAAAAACATGCAGGGCCTGTTCGGCTATTTCGCCATGCAGGTCGAAAAAATCATGAATTACGCGGTGAAACTGCGCGAAGCCGTCGAAGGCATTTACCAGCAGTTTCACGAAAATTTCGGTCTCGCCAAACTGAGCCCGCCGCCGCTAACGCTGCAAAAACACCTTGACGCCATGCGCGGCCTCGAAGAAAACGCGCGCTCGTTCTGCCACGACCCGCTGAATATCGCGACCTACAAGGACTTTCTGATCAAGAAATTCTACGACGGGATGGTCGAAGAAGCGCGCCAGCAGTTCGAACTAACCCGGATCGACACCGAACACTGGCTGCGCGGCGCGCTGGGCCCGCTCAATGGCCAGATCATGGAACGGCAGACGCTGATGCTCAAACGCGTCGAAAGCCTGCGCAACATGAAGGACAACCTGACCTCGGTGCAGGAACGCATCAAGCAGCTCGACTTCCAGCGCCAGTCGCTGAAAAAGCAGGGCGAGCAACTCGACCTGCTGCGCACCAATCTGGCGCTGAATACCGCGCCGCCGGCCCGGCCCGCGACCGAAAACAATCCGCTGCCGGCGGCATGACCCCGGCATAGCATCGCCGCCCTGCCGGCGCGCCGCCGGGGCGCCGGTTTGCGTTCCGTCAAATCCGATGTATCATATGAAGTGTTGCGCATAAGCTCCGGAAAAAGCGGGATTTTTTATCCTTCCGGCTGCGGCGCCGGTGATGACCCCAATCGCGGATGACGAGCCAACTCGAACAGGAAGTCGCGCACTATCAGGAGTGGCGCACGCAAATGATTTCCGGCATCGAGTCCTATAAATCGTGGCTCGATACGAACGGCTATGCCGACATCCAGCAATCGCTGCGGATTTACGATCTGATCGAAAGTCTGCGCAATGATCGCATGACGCTCGCATTTCTCGCCGAGTTCTCGCGCGGCAAGACCGAACTCATCAATGCGATGTTCTTTTCCGACTTCAAGCAGCGCCTGCTGCCGTCGAATGTGGGGCGCACGACCATGTGCCCGACCGAAATTTTTCATGACCCGGCCGACGAACCCTATATACGGCTGCTGCCGATCGAAACCCGCAAGCGTCAGGAAAGCGTCGGCGCGTTAAAACGCCAGCCGGTGGAGTGGATCAAGGTCAGGCTCGACATCGATTCGCGCGACGAAATGGCCAAGGCGATGAAACACCTGGTCGAGGTCAAGACGGTCAGTCTCGACGAGGCCAAGTCACTCGGTCTGTGGGACGAAAACGACCCGCTGTCGACCACGGTCGTCGTCAAGGACGGCGACCAGGTCGAAGTGCCGGCGTGGCGCCACGCCATCATCAGCTATCCGCACCCGCTGCTGAAAAGCGGTCTCGTCGTGCTCGATACGCCGGGTCTCAACGCGCTGGGCACCGAGCCCGAGCTGACGCTGTCGATGATTCCAAACGCGCACGCGATCCTGTTTCTGCTGGCGATCGACACCGGCGTCACCAAGTCAGACCTCGAGGTCTGGCAGAAATACGTGCAGCCGGCGGCAACGCGGCGCATTGCCGTGTTGAACAAAATCGATCTGATGTGGGATGAATTGAAAACCGGCGAGCAGATCAGCAGCGACGTCGACCGCCAGATCGATGCCACCGCCAATATGCTGATGCTGCCGCGCTCGCATGTGATGGCGGTGTCGGCGCAAAAAGCGCTGCTCGCGCGCGTGCGCGACGACAACGAACTGCTGCTGAAAAGCGGCATCCAGCAACTCGAACACCTGCTCGCCTCCGAAATCATCCCTGCCAAGCAGGAAATCATGCGCGCGGCGGTGCAGCGCGAGATCGGCACCATGGTCGCCGCCTCGCGCACGGCAGTGGCGAACCAGCTGACGGCGACGCACACCGAACTCAAGGAGCTTGCGGGCATGTCCGGCAAAAGCCGCAGCATGGCGCAATCGATGGTGGCGCGACTTGAAGCCGACCGGACCAATTACCAGGCCACGGTGCAGGCCTTCCGCGCCACCTACAACACCGTGACCGGCCAGGGCGCGACGTTACTGAAGCAACTTGAGGATGATTCGATCGAGGCAGTGCTGAACAAGGACCGCGAATTCATCGAAGGCGCATGGACCACAGCCGGCCTCTGGAAAAACATGCAGATGCTGTTCCAGCATTTCACCTCGGTCTCGAGCAAGATCCTGAACTTCGCAAACCAGATCAAGGGGCTGGTCGACATGACCTACGCCCACTTCCATGAAAAATTCGGTTTCGCGAAACTCGTTCCGCCATCGCTCAATCTCGAAAAACACACCTTGACCATGACCGGTCTGCAGGCGACCGCGCGGCAGTTCTGCAAAGACCCGGTCAATGTCGCCAAATACAAGGATTTTGTCGTCGTCAAATTCTATGAAAGCCTGGTCGGCGAAGCGCGGCAGGTGTTCGAAATGACGCGCATGGATGCGGAGAGCTGGATCAAATCGGCGCTCAATCCGCTCAATCTGCAGATCAAGGAACACGAACAGGTGCTGTCCAAGCGCCTGGAGAATTTCAAGAAAATCCGCGACAACATCAGTTCGGTCGAAAGCCGCATGAAACAGCTTGAAACGCAGCGCGTGGTACTCGAGCAGCAGCGCGAGGTGCTGGCCCGCATTCAGGCCAGCCTCGACGGCGAAGCGGTCGAGCCTGCCGTGATTGAACCCGCGCCGCTGCCGGCGCCGGCAACGGTCTAACCCGAAGCTTGCGCGTTCAAAGCGCGGCTTCGAGCCGCTCGCACAGCGTCTGCAGAATCCGGATACGCGCGCTGTATTTGTCGTTGGCCGGTATCAGTACCCACGGCGCCTGATCGTTGCTGGTGCGCTCAATCATGTCGCACACCGCGCGCTCGTAGTCGTCCCATTTCTTGCGGTTGCGCCAGTCCTCGGCCGTTATCTTGAACGTCTTGAACGGCGTTTTTTCACGTTCGCGAAAACGCCGCAACTGCTCCTCCTTGGTGATGGTCAGCCAGAATTTGACCACCACGCCGCCGGCCTCGGCGAGCTGCGCCTCGAAATCATTGATTTCGTGAAAGGCGCGCATCCAGTCCTCCTCGGAGCAGAATTTCTCGACGCGCTCGACCAGCACGCGGCCGTACCACGAGCGGTCGAAAATCGTCACCCGCCCCTTGCGCGGCAAATGGCGCCAAAAGCGCCACAGGTACGGTTGCGCGCGTTCCTCTTCGGTCGGCGCCGCCACCGGAGTCACCTGGTAATGACGCGCGTCGAGCGCGCCGGTAACGCGACGAATGGCACCGCCCTTGCCGGCGGCATCCGCGCCTTCGAAAACGACAATCAGCGACTTCTGGCTGAATTTTTTGTGCCTGCTGAGCAGATTCAACTGTCCCTGGTATTTTTCGAGCTTCTTGCCATATGCCTTGTGCGCAAGCGTGCTGGTGTAGTCGAGACTTGAAAGCACCGTGCGTCCGTCAAGCGCGGGCTCCGGCAGCGCCGCCGCCCGGCTCACCGCCGGCCGTTTGCCGGCAAGCCGCTTTTTCAGCGCGTCGAGCACCGTGCGGCCGACCGTCACATAGCGGTAGTTCGGATCGCTGCCCTCGACCACGATCCACGGCGCATAACCGGTGCTGGTTTCGCGTAATGCGCTCTCCGACACCTTGCGGAAACGGTCATAGAGCTTGAAGCGCTCCCAGTCGGTATCGGTAACCCGCCAGCGCGTCTTCGGATCGGCCTCCAGCGCCTTGAGCCGCGTACGCTGCGCCTTCTTCGATAGATGGAACCAGAACTTCAGAATCAGCGCGCCTTCGTCCGCGAGCATGCGCTCGAAATGGACGATTTCCTCCATTGCCAGCCGCATCTCGTTGGCATCGGTGCGGCCGATCACGCGATTGACGATCGGATCGGTGTGCCAGCCGCCGAACAAAATACCGATGCGTCCCTTCGGCGGCAACGCGCGCCAGTAGCGCCACATGCGCGGACGTTCGCGTTCTTCATCGGACATTTCGGCGAAGGCATGCGTATGAATATGCCGCGGATCCATCCATTCGTTCAGGATGTTGACCGTCTCGCCCTTGCCGGCGCCATCGACGCCGCCGATGATGATGATCACCGGAAAGCCCCTGTCCGCGAGCAGATCGTATTGCGCCTTGAGCAGGGCTTCGCGCAGCTTGGGCACGGTGCCGTCGTATTCGCGCTTGGCAATGCGGTGACCGATTTCAGCCGATTCGAACATGTCAGAACCCTCCTCACCATCAACCGCCAGCATAACGAACATTGTCGGCGGGCGCCGCCGGATGCGGATTGATTTCGGTCAAATGCCTCCGCGGTTTGACACAAGTAAACTAATTTAAAGTCCGGAATTTATCGGTCCGCCTTGGCGGACGCGTTAGAAAAGGAGGGCGCATATGGATCCCGAACAGTTTTTTGAACAGGCATTCCGACTAACGACTGCTCAAATCAACCATTTCCCGCCGGAAAAAGATGATCCGGTACGAATTGCTGAACTTGTACGGTTGAATGATCAAGCGGTCGTCGAGGCGTGGAATGACATTCAGCTTGAAGCCGACGACCTCGTCGATTGGCATCACTAAAATTTGACCATCAGCGATGTATGCAGGCCAGTAAAGGATGGTCGAACCGGACAATCTACTCTCGCGGCGACAACCAACCGCCGCGGCGAGACCGCCGCAAATACCATCTCTGACGGAGAGGATATTGCTGCCGGCGCGGTCGTTATTCGTGAGCCGCCCAAAGCCCCCTTCGCGCTGGGTCGGTCGCCTTGCATTACGCGGCAAATCTGGCGTCACCGCCGCTGAGCACAGTGTGCACCGCGTTTGGCGTCGTGACCAGTCGCCACCGCACCCGCGCCGCAATGCATGCGGCCGTTTTGAGCTTGGCTACGACCGCTGCACGCCGCGCTGCTGTTTGACCGATTTCGTGCGTGATCGGCCATCGCCGCCAAGCTGGCGGCTCGTCAACCTGATTACCGGACGCGCAAGCAGGAGCAGCTGGCGGAGGATTTTTCGCGCAGGCTGGCCGCGCGTCAGGCCGATCTCGATCGAAAACTCAAGGCGGCCGACGCCGAATTGTTCGTCCGGCGCGCGTTGCGCGAACACCCGGGGATACTCGCCCGCATCCGCAGCTTTTTCGGCCTCGACCGCAAACAGTCGCCCGGCGCGGCAGCGCAGATTACATCAGCACGATGTCGAACTGCTCCTGGTTGTATTGCGACTCGACCTGCAGTGACACCGGCTTGCCGATGAAATCCGACAGCATGGCAAGGCTCTGCGATTCCTCGTCGAGAAACATGTCGATCACGAACTGCGAGGCAAGAATGCGGAATTCGCGCGCGTCGAACTGGCGCGCCTCGCGCAGCAGTTCGCGCAAAATCTGGTAACACACGGTCTGCGCGGTTTTCAGTTCGCCGCGCCCTTCGCATACCGGGCAGGGTTCGCACAGGACGTGAGCGAGGCTTTCGCGCGTGCGCTTGCGCGTCATCTCGACGAGCCCCAGCTGCGTAAAGCCGTTCACTGTCATTCGCGTGCGGTCGCGCGCCAGCGCCTTGCGGAATTCGTTGAGCACCGCGTTCTTGTGCTCTTCGTTGTCCATGTCGATGAAATCGACAATGATGATGCCGCCCAGATTGCGCAAGCGCAGCTGGCGCGCGGCCACCTGCGCCGCCTCCAGGTTGGTCTTGAAAATGGTGTCATCGAAACTACGTCCGCCGACGAAGCCGCCGGTGTTGACGTCAACCGTGGTCAGTGCCTCGGTCTGGTCGATGATCAGATAGCCGCCGGATTTGAGGTCGACGCGGCGCGCCAGCGCCTTTTCGATTTCGTCCTCGACGCCGTAGAGGTCAAACAGCGGCCGCTCGCCCGAATAATGCTCGAGGCGCGGCGCCACATTCGGCGTGAACTCCTGCGCGAAGCCCTGCACCTTCTGGAAGGTCTCGCGCGAATCGATCAGGATGCGGGTGGTGTCGTCGTTGACGAAATCACGCGCAACCCGCAAACCGAGATTGAGGTCCTGATAGAGCGCGGCGGCCGGTGCGGCGGATTTCGCCTTTTCCTTGATGTCGCCCCACAGCTTGCGCAGGTATTCGATGTCGGTGGTAAGTTCGCGATCGCTTGCCGCTTCCGCCATGGTGCGGATGATGAAGCCGCCGGTGACCTCGGGCGGCAGCAGCTGCTGCAGCTTGTCGCGCAGATGCAGGCGCTCTTCCTCGTCTTCGATGCGTTGCGAAATGCCGATATGGGATTCCTGCGGCAGGTACACCAGCAGGCGGCCGGCGAGGCTGATCTGCGTCGACAGCCGCGCGCCTTTGGTGCCGATCGGGTCCTTGATCACCTGCACCATCAGGTTCTGCCCTTCCGACAGCAGGCGCTCGATCGGTTTCGCCTCGGCGCCGTCCTGCCGGTGCCCCCACAAATCCGCAACATGCAGAAAGGCTGCGCGCGCGCCGCCGATATCGACAAACGCCGATTGCATGCCGGGCAGGACCCGCACCACGCGCCCCATGTAAATATTGCCGACCCAGCCGCGCGCCGAGGTGCGCTCGATCTGCACCTCCTGCACCACGCCCTGCTGGATGACCGCGACGCGCGTTTCCTGCGGCGTCACGTTGATCAGTATTTCTTCGCTCACGCTGGTCCTGACTGTGATCAGCCGGGGAAAATCCCCTGGCTGCCGAGCAATTCCGCCGTTTCGAACAAGGGCAGGCCCATGATGCCCGAATAACTGCCGCTGATGGCGCGCACAAAAACCGCGGCACGTCCCTGAATGCCGTAGCCGCCGGCTTTGTCGAGCGATTCACCGGAGGCAATGTAGCGTTCGATCTCCGCGGCGGCGAGTTCGCGAAATTCTACCGTGGATGCCGATAACCGCGTCACCACGCCGGCGGCTGCCGCGAGTGCCACCGCTGTTAACACCTGATGCGGACGACCCGACAGCATGGCCAGCATTTCACGCGCGTGCGCGGCATCATCCGGCTTGCCGATGATGGCGCCTTCGACCACCACCGTGGTATCGGCCGATAACACCGGCAGGGCGCCGAGATTGCCGGCAACGACGGCGCGCCAGCCGGCGGCGGCTTTTTCGCGCGCGACGCGCAGCACATAGTCAACCGGCGCTTCGTCCGCTTGCGGGGTTTCATCAACATCGGCGGCGCCGGGCGGCAATTCGGCGTAGGCGAATCCCGCCTGCGTCAGCAGTTCGCGCCGGCGCGGGCTGCGTGAGGCCAGATAAAAACGCGGCGCGCTCGCCGCGGCCTGCTCAATGGTCACCACGATATATTCATTCCCGGTGATAGGGATGGCTCGCCAGCAGCGAGACCGCGCGATAGAGTTGTTCGGCCAGCATCACGCGGCACAATCCGTGCGGCAGGGTGAACGATGACAGCGCCAGCAAGAGGTCGGCGTCGCGGCGCAATTCCGGCGCGGTGCCGTCGGCGCCGCCGATGATGAAGGCGACATCGCTGCCGTCCTGCCGCCAGCGTTCGATACGCCGCGCGAGATCCGCTGTCGTGAGCGCCTTGCCGCGTTCGTCGAGAACCACTCTGACGCAGCGCGCCGGCAGTGCGGCGGCGATGCGTTCAGCTTCAAGCGCCATCCATTTTGCGGCGGTCGTTTCGCCGGCGGCACTTTTGCCACCGCTTTTTCCACGAATGGCCGGTTTGATTTCAACGAGCTCGATGCGCGATTCGCGCGGCATGCGCTGCGCGTATTCAGTGAAACCGTCGGCAATCCACGCCGGCATCTTGTGCCCGACGGCCACTACCTGAAACTTCATGGATTGCAGGCTTCGAAGCTAGCGCGCGCCGCCGGCGCGCCGCAATGGCAGCGATGCCGCGGCGCCCCACAGTTCTTCGAGATTGTAGTACTGGCGAATCGCCGGCTGCATGACATGCACCACGATCTGGCCGAGATCGACCAGTATCCACTCGCCCGGATCCACACCTTCGACGCCGTGCACGGTGAGCCCCAGCGGCTTGAGCTTTTCCTGCACGTTGTTGGCCAGCGCCTTGTTCTGGCGGGTCGATTCGCCGGTCACGATGATCACGTGATCAAACAGCGGCGTCATTTTCCGCACGTCGATCACAACGATCTCGCGCCCTTTGATATCTTCGAGCGCATCAACGGCGGCTTTCAAAATCTTATCGGGTTTCATTCACCTCCTGCGTGACATATAGGTTGTTGCGGCCAATATAGTCGAGAACCGGATCGGGCAGCAAATAACGCGGGCTCACCCCGCGCGTAAGCGAATCGCGGATCATTGAAGCCGAAATGTCGAGCGCGGCGATCGCCTGGGTGACGATGCCGCCGGCCGGCGACAAATGCACGCCGAACGGCTGGCGCAGCAAGCGTGCCGAATATTCCCGCGCCAGCGGTTCCGGCATGCGCGCCGGCCACGACTCCGGCGGAAAGCCCGGGCGGTGCGCGATCACCAGATGCGCGAGGCCGAACAGATCGTGCCAGCGGTGCCATGTTGCAAGTTCAAGAAATGCGTCGGCGCCGAGCAACAGGCACAGCGGGCGCGACGGCCCCAATTGCCGGCGCAACTCGGTCAGCGTGTCGATGGTATAGCCGGGGCCGCTACGGCGCACTTCGCGATCATCGACCGCGAGCAGCGGATTGCCGGCCACTGCCAAGCGCGTCATCTCCAGACGCTGTTCGGCGGTGACCTGGGGTGCTGCGCGGTGCGGCGGCGTGCCGGCGGGGATGATGCGCACTTCAGCCAGCCGCAGCAACTCACCGAGTTCCTGTGCAAGGCGCAAATGACCGTAGTGAACCGGATCGAAAGTGCCGCCGAAAATCCCGATGGGAGCAATAGACATCAGTTCAAGGGTAATGCGTCATGGGGATGGAGTCAAAGCGGTCGCGCAAAGCGCGCACAATCGGCGCGACGATTGCGCGCGGCGAAAATGCAGGGATCAAAGAACGAGGCGGCGGATATCGGACAGCACGCTGCCGAGAAAAGCGATGAATCGCGCGCCCTGCGCGCCATCGATCACGCGATGATCGTAGGACAGCGACAGCGGCAGCATCAGTCGCGGCACGAACTGCTTGCCGTCCCACACCGGCCGCAGCGATGCCTTGCCGACGCCGAGGATCGCCACTTCGGGCGCATTGATGATGGGCGTGAAAAAAGTTCCGCCAAGCCCGCCCAAGCTGGAAATTGAAAAACAGCCGCCCTGCAAATCGGCCGGATTGATCTTGCCGTCGCGCATGCGCGCACTGACCTCGCCCAACTCCTTCGCCAGTTCGCGCAGGCCCTTCTTGTCGGCATCGCGGATCACCGGCACGACAAGGCCGTTCGGTGTGTCGACCGCCACGCCGACGTTGAAATAATGCTTGAGGATCAGGCTTTCGCCGTCGGGCGACAGGGATGCGTTGAAGCTGGGGAACTCCTTCAGCGCGACCACCACCGCCTTGATCAGAAAACCCAACACCGTAACCTTGATGCCGGTCTTTTTCGCCTCATCGGCCTCGCTCTTGCGAAACGCGTCGAGTTCGGTGATGTCGGCTTCGTCGTGCTGGGTGATATGCGGAATGCTGAGCCAGTTGCGATGCAGACTGGCGCCCGAGATTTTCTTGATGCGCGACAGCGGCTGCGTCTCGACCGCGCCGAACTTGGCAAAATCGATCTGCGGCATCGGCGGCAGATTGAAGCCAAGACCGCCGCCGCCCGCCGGCCGCGCCAGCGCGGCCTTGACGAAGGCCTGCACGTCTTCGCGCAGAATGCGGTTCTTCGGCCCGCTGCCCGGGACCCTGGATACATCGACGCCAAGTTCGCGTGCGAAGCGGCGTACCGACGGGCTTGCGTGCGCCGAGCGCGCCGCGACTTCGTCGATCGCAACCGGCGCAGGCATCGGCGACGGCGCCGCGCGCGGCGCGGCGGCAACCGGCGCGGGCTTGGGCGCCGTCGCAACCGGTGCGGCGACGGGCGCCGCTGCCGACTTTTTCTCGGCGACAGGTGCGGCTGCGCCTTCGAGCGTCATTACCAGCACGCCTTCCGACACTTTGTCGCCAACCTTTACCTTGAGCTCTTTGACAATCCCGGCCACCGGCGCCGGCACTTCCATCGTCGCCTTGTCCGATTCGAGCGTGAGCAACGGATCCTCCGCCCTGACGCTGTCGCCGGGTTTGACCAGCACTTCGATCACCGGGATGTTTTTGTAGTCCCCGATATCGGGAACCTTGATCTCTACAATGCTCATCGGCTATACCGTGGTCGGGTTCGGCTTCTCAGGATCGATACCGAACTTCTGGATGGCGGCGGCGACCGTCGTTTGCGGCACAACCTCTTCGTCGGCCAGCGATTTCAATGCGGCAACGGTCACGTAATGGCGGTTGACTTCGAAAAAGCCGCGCAGCTTTTCGCGCGTATCGGAGCGGCCGAAGCCGTCGGTGCCAAGCGCGAAGAAATTGCGCCCCGGAATAAAGCCGCGCACCTGGTCGGCGAACAGCTTCATGTAATCGGTCGCGGCAATCACCGGGCCGGGCCGGTCCTTCAAACATTCTTCGATATGGGCGAGGCGCGGCGGCTGCTCCGGATGCAGCATGTTCCAGCGCTGCACATCAAGTCCGTCGCGACGCAGTTCGTTAAAGCTGGTCACGCTCCAGATATCGGCAACAACGCCGAATTCCTTCTCCAGAATATCGGCGCCGGCGATGACTTCGCGCAGTATGGTGCCGCTGCCCAGCAGCTGCACGCGCGGCGCGCCCTTCTTGCCCTTGCCTTCGCGCAGCAGATACATGCCCTTGAGTATGCCGGGCTCGGCGCCCGCGGGCATCGCCGGATGCTCGTAGTTCTCGTTCATCACCGTGATGTAGTAATAAACGTCTTCCTGCACCTGATACATGCGGCGCATGCCGTCCTGGATGATGACTGCCAACTCGTAGGCGTAGGTTGGGTCGTACGAGACGCAATTCGGGATTGTCGCCGCCTGCAGATGGCTGTGGCCGTCTTCGTGCTGCAGGCCCTCGCCGTTGATGGTGGTGCGCCCGGCGGTGCCGCCGAGCAGAAAGCCGCGCGCGCGCATGTCGCCCGCCGCCCACGCCAGATCGCCGATGCGCTGAAAACCGAACATCGAGTAATAAATGTAGAACGGGATCATCGGCACGCCGTGCGTGCTGTAAGAGGTCGCCGCCGCGATCCACGACGACATCGCACCGGCTTCGTTGATGCCCTCTTCGAGAATCTGGCCCTTCTTGTCTTCTTTGTAGAACATCAGCTGCTCGGAATCCTGCGGCGTGTAGAGCTGGCCGACATGCGAATAGATGCCGAGCTGGCGGAACATGCCTTCCATGCCGAAGGTTCTCGATTCGTCGGGCACGATCGGCACCACGAACTTGCCGATCTTCTTGTCGCGCACCAGCGTCGTCAGAATGCGCACGAAGGCCATCGTCGTCGACATCTCGCGGCCTTCGCCGGACGCCTTGAGCAAGGCATCGAACGCCGACAGCGGCGGCACTTCGAGGGAATCGGCCTTGCGCCGGCGCGCCGGGAGATAACCGCCCAGCGCTTCGCGCCGTTCGCGCATGTATTTGAGTTCCGGCGAATCGGGCGCGAGCTTGAGGTAAGGCACTTCTTCGAGCTGGTCGTCGGGCACCGGAATGTTGAAGCGGTCGCGGAACGTTTTGATCGACGAGGTGCCCATCTTTTTCTGCTGATGGGTGATGTTCTGCGATTCGCCCGCCTCGCCCATGCCGTAACCCTTGATGGTCTTGGCGAGAATGACGGTCGGCTGGCCGTTGTGTTTCATCGCGGCCGAATAGGCGGCGTAAATCTTGTGCGGATCGTGGCCGCCGCGATTGAGCCGCCAGATATCGTCGTCGGACATGGTCGACACGAGTTCGAGCAGCTCCGGATATTTGCCGAAGAAATGCTTGCGCACATAGGCGCCGTCCTTCGACTTGAAGGTCTGGAATTCGCCATCGACGCATTCGTCCATGCGTTTCAGGAGCAGGCCCTTGGTGTCGCGCGCGAACAGCGAATCCCAGTAACCGCCCCAGATCACCTTGATCACGTTCCAGCCGGCGCCGCGGAAATCGGCTTCGAGTTCCTGAATGATCTTGCCGTTGCCGCGCACCGGACCGTCAAGGCGCTGCAGATTGCAGTTAATGACGAAAACGAGGTTGTCGAGTTTTTCGCGGCCGGCGAGCGATATCGCGCCGAGCGATTCCGGCTCGTCCATCTCGCCGTCGCCCATGAAGGCCCACACCTTGCGGCCCTGCGGCTGGATGATGTCGCGATCCTTGATATACCGCATGAAGCGCGCCTGATAGATCGCCATCAACGGCCCCAGTCCCATCGACACCGTCGGGAACTGCCAGAAATCCGGCATCAGCCACGGGTGCGGGTAGGAAGACAGACCCTTGCCATCGACTTCCTGGCGGAAGTTGTCGAGTTGTTCTTCGCTGAGCCGGCCGAGCATGAAAGCACGCGCATATACGCCCGGCGCCGAATGCCCCTGCACGAAAACCAGATCGCCGCCGAAGTTTTCACTCGGCGCGCGCCAGAAATGGTTGTAGCCGACATCGTAGAGCGTCGCCGCCGAGGCGAAGCTCGCGATATGCCCGCCGACGTTGGTGTGTTTGTTGGCGCGCACGACCATCGCCATCGCATTCCAGCGCACATAGGCGCGGATGCGGTTTTCGATTTCGTGATTGCCGGGCGAACGATCTTCGCGCCCGGGCGGAATCGTATTGAGGTAGGCGGTATTCAGCGAAAACGGCAGATAAGCACCGTTGCGCCGCGCCTTGTCGACCAGCTGTTCGAGCAGAAAGTGGGCGCGTTCGACGCCCTCCTGCCGGATCACGCCGTCGAGCGCGTCAAGCCATTCCTGGGTTTCCTGCGGATCAACGTCAGGAATATCCTGCATGTCCATAGTCCTACCTTTGTGGGGTTGTCGGTGTCTGGTTGGTGAGACACCCCGGCACCGCAACAGGCACTTTTGGCGCCGGCGGTTTTTCGCGATTATATCATCGCGTCGCAGCCCCCGAAGGCGGGCAATTGCGCGAAAGCTGCAGGCGCCCGATGCGAACGGTGCTGGCCTGGTATGGAAATAACGCGCGGTCGATGATCAATCAGGCCGCAGGCCGGCAGCGTGCTATTTGGCCTTGAAACGGGCGGCGTTTTCGACCAAGATCATCATGACTTCGCGACGTTCGGCGCTGGCGCCTTGCATGCGCGCACCGCCAGCGGCGCCTTTGCGACGTTCAGCGCAATGCTGCGCCCGGCCTGCGCAAGGATGATGTATTGAAAATCCCGGCTCGCCGCGCGCGGCCCTTTTCTACGCGGGATTGGGCGCCGCTGGAGGCGGCTGTTCGGCGGACAATTTAACCCTTACATAGGAACCGGGCGCGTCTTCGATTGCCGGCAGTTCGCCGGCGCCCGGCTCGCGTGCGGGCACCTTGTCGCCGGCGCGGGACTCGATCCATTGCTGCCAGTCCGTCCACCACGAGCCCGGATGTTGTTCGGTCGCATCGAACCAGGCCTGCGGGGTAGGCGCGAGTTTGTTGCCGGTCCAGTAGCAGTATTTATTCGCCGCAGGCGGGTTGATGATGCCGGCGATATGCCCTGATCCGCCGAGCACGAAACGGGTCTCGCCGGCGAACAGGCGGGCGCCGGCGTAAGTGGATTTCCACGGCGCGATGTGATCTTCGATGGTCGATATGAAATAGGCCGGCGTCTTCACCTTCGTCAGATCGATCGCCACGCCATCGAGCGTGATGCCGCCGGGTTCGCGCAAAATGTTGCGCAAATACATGTTGCGCAGATAAAAACTGTGCATCGCCGCCGGCATGCGCGTCGAGTCCGAGTTCCAGTAGAGCAGGTCGAACGGAAAAGGTGACTTGCCGAGCAGGTAATTGTTGACGACGAACGACCAGATCAGATCGTTGGCGCGCAGCATGTTGAAAGTCTGCGCCATCTCGGCGCCCTCGAGGTAACCGCGCTGCTCCATCTTTTTTTCGAGATTGGCGACCTGCTGTTCGTCAATGAATACCTCGAGTTCGCCGGGCTCCGAAAAATCGATCATGGTGGCGAAGAAAGTTGCGCTGGCAATACGCTTGTCACGGCGCACCGCGAGATAGCCGAGGGTGCACGCAAGCAGCGTGCCGCCGAGACAAAAGCCGACGGCATTGACCGACTTCTCCCCAGTCGCCTGCTCGATCGCATCGAGCGCGGCCAGCGGGCCGCACTTCAGGTAGTCGTCGAAACTGCAGCGCGCGTGAGCAGCGTCCGGATTCACCCACGACACCATGAAAACGGTGTGTCCCTGCTGCGTCGCCCAGCGCACGAAGGAATTGTTTTCGCGCATGTCGAGGATGTAGTACTTGTTGATCCACGGCGGAATGATCAGCAGCGGTTTGCGCCAGACCTCGGTGGTCGCCGGCGCGTACTGGATCAGCTGCATCAATTCGTTCTGGTAGACGACCTTGCCCGGCGTGGTGGCGAGATTGCGGCCGACTGCGAAGGCCGAGGGATCGCTCATCTTGACGCGCAACTGCTTGCCGTTGCCCGACTCCATGTCGTCGAGCAGGTTGTTCAGGCCCTTGACCAGATTCTGCCCGTGACTGCTGAGGGTTTCGCGCAACACCTCGGGATTGGTCGCCAGAAAATTGGTCGGCGACAGCGCATCAACGTATTGGCGGGTGTAGAACTCGACTTTCTTCGCGGTTGTCTCGTCAAGACCTTCAACGCTGCCGACCATCTGGTGCAGGTTGCGCGACGCAATCAGGTAGGACTGCTTGATGTAATCGAACAGAAAATTCTGTTGCCAGTCGTCGTGCTTGAAGCGGCGGTCGCCCTTGGCCGGCTCGATCACCGGCTTGGCGTCGAGCCCCCAGAACCGCAGCATGGTGTTGTGCCAGAGCGACGTGTAGTCCTGCCACATCTTGACGTGCATCTCGGCCAGCTTCGACGGGTCCGAGAACAGCTTGCCCGCCATGTCGTAAAACGCCTTGGCGACGCCCAATTCGTCCTTGAAAACCGGCGCGCCGTTGGTGTCGTGGCTGGCCATGTAGCGGCTGACCATCTGGCTGCTGCGTTGCGCGATCTCGGAGTAAGCGCGCGCGAGTTCGACCGGATCGTAGGCCGGCGGGGTTTGCGGTTCACTCACTTCAATTCTCCGTTGTTAAGTAATCAGCATTGACTTTTCAAATCTTTGCTATTACGTTAACGTCAACGTAATAACCTTTAATACCTTTTTTGCCGTCCAACCAATTTTATTGCAACGCACCATGACGCCAGTCTACACTATTTCCGAGCTTGCCAAAGAATTCAAGATTACCACGCGGGCGATCCGTCATTACGAAGACGTTGGATTGCTCAGCCCGCAACGCGATGGCATCAACCGGCTCTTCGGCAATCGCGACCGCGCCCGTCTCAAACTGGCCTTGCGCGCCCGGCGCCTGGGAATTTCTCTAGCGGAAATCCACGAATTGTTCGACCTCTACGACAATGCCGGCAACGAGCGCAGAAAACTCGAAGGCCTGCTGGCCAAACTGGAACGTCATCGCATCGAACTGGAACAGCGTAGCGAGGACATCGCAGCGATGCTGGACGAATTTGCATTTTTCGAAAATCAGTGCCGCCGTTCGTTGGCCGGCTCGCACCGCCAAACGGTCGAAACCAAGCCAGCGTGATGCTACGCAAAATGTAGTTACGTTTACGTAAACGTCAATAAAATTGAGTCGGTTTTGATCAAAATTCACTTATCGGCCGCTTTTTAGACCACTAATTCACCTCCAGCGCGAAGGAAGCTATGGCCAACCCGATCGACTTCTATTTTGACTACTCATCGCCCTACGGCTACATCGCAGCCATGAAAATCGACGGCATTGCCGCCCGCCATGGACGCCGCGTGAACTGGAAACCGGTGCTGCTGGGCGCGGTATTCAAAGTGACCGGCGGCAAGCCGCTGCCGACGCTGCCGCTCAAGGGCGATTATTCGCTGCGCGATATTCCGCGCTCGGCAAACTTTCACGACCTGCCTTACCGGCATCCGTCGAAATTCCCGATCGCCAGCCAGGCCCCGGCGCGCGCTTTCTATTGGCTCGACGAGCGCGACCCGCCGCTTGCGCATGAACTGGCACGCGCGCTCTACCGCGCTTACTTCGTGAGCGACCTCGATATTTCAAGTCCGGACGTCACCGCCGATGTGGCGGCAACACTGGGGTTGAAGCGCGAAGAGCTGCTCGCAGCGATCGGCAGCGAAACCATCAAAGCCCGTCTCAAAAATGAAGTCGATGCGGCATTGGCGCGCGGCGTGTTCGGTTCGCCGTATTTCGTCATCGATGGCGAGCCGTTCTGGGGCGTGGATCGTTTCGACCAGATGGAACGCTGGTTGACGCAGGGACCGTTCTGAGCCGATGCCGGCAGTGCGCGACATCCTGCAGGCGATGGAAGCCGACATCGTGACCCTCGCGGTCGATGCAATCGTCAATGCCGCCAATACATCGCTGCTTGGCGGCGGCGGTGTTGATGGCGCCATCCATCGCGCCGCCGGTCCGGCGCTGCTGGAAGAATGCCGCACGCTCAACGGCTGTCCGACCGGCGACGCAAAAATCACACGCGGCTATCGCCTGCCGGCAAAGTTCGTCATTCATACGGTGGGCCCCGTCTGGCAGGGCGGCCACCGGCGCGAGGCGGATCTGCTGGCCTCCTGTTATCGCAAGAGCCTGGCATTGGCGCGCGCGCACGCTATCCGGACGATCGCGTTTCCGGCCATCAGTTGCGGCGTCTATCGCTACCCGGTGGCGCAGGCGGTGACGATTGCGGTGCGAGAGACGGCGACGCTTGCGGATGCCGTGCCGGCGTTCGAAAAAATCATTTTCGCCTGCTTCGACCCTGCCATGCGCGAAGCCTACGCCGCGGAACTCGCGCGTCTGTAGGCGCTGCGGCCCGCCATGCACCGCGCGTTCGGCGGCACAAGCCGGACGCGCCCCGCGCAGATATAATCGACGGCACACGAATCTGCGGGCGCGCCGCATAGCTACGCATCATCCCGCCCCGACTGGAATCCGCATGCCGCAAAAAATCTTGTCGCAAATCGATCGCGACGGCAACGCCACCGTCGCCCTCAACCGCCCGGACGTGCACAACGCGCTCGATCCGGAAATGGGCGCGCAGTTGATCACCACGCTGAAGGCGCTGGAAGCCAACGCCAAAGTGCGCGCCGTCGTCATCATGGGCCAGGGCGACAGCTTTTGCGCCGGTGCCGATATCGACCACATGCGCAAGAGCGCGAAATTTTCCAAAAAGCAGAATTACGAGGCGGCGCTGGCGCACGCCCAGATCTACCACACGGTCTACTCGTTGAAAAAACCGACCATCGCGCGGGTGCATGGCGCGGTGCGTGGCGGCGGCGTCGGCATCGTCGCCGCCTGCGATATCGCGATCGGCTCGCGCGATGCAACCTTCCGCCTGACCGAAGTGCGGCTGGGCATTGCGCCGGTGATGATCAGCCCCTATGTGGTGGCAGCGATCGGCGAGCGCCAGTCGCGGCGTTATTTTCTGACCGGTGAAATTTTCGATGCCGCCGAGGCCTTTCGCCTCGGCATGCTGCACGACATCGTCGAGACCGACGAGCTCAATGCACGCATCGGCAACGTGCTGGCGGAGCTTTATTGCGGCGGCCCCAGGGCGATCGTATCCGCCAAACACCAGATCGCGAAAGTGGCGCACGCCGACATCAACCTCGCGGTCGTCGAACAATCCGCGCACACCATCGCCGAGATCCGTGCCACGCCGGAAGCGCAGGAGGGCCTTGGTGCTTTTCTCGAAAAACGGCGCGCCGCCTGGGTGGTGCCCGCATCGACAGTAAAAAAACCCAGGCGGCGTTAGCTGCAGAGTCCGCCGGTTTCATGAGAATAATCCCCGCATGAATTCCGGCTTTGATTTGACCTGCGCCCTTTGCGGCGTGATTTGAGGCTTGTCATGGTCATACCGAACAAAGTCCGCATCGTCGAAGTCGGTCCGCGCGACGGCCTGCAGAACGAAGCGCAACAGGTGCCGGCCGCAATCAAGATTGAGCTGATCGACCGTCTTACCGACGCCGGCCTGCCGGTGATCGAGGCGACCGCCTTCGTCTCGCCAAAGTGGGTGCCGCAGATGGCCGACGCTGCCGCCGTGATGGCCGGCATCCGCCGCAAAGCCGGCGTCGGCTATCCGGTGCTGGTACCCAATCGCAAGGGTCTCGACGCCGCCATCGCAGCCGGCTGCGACGAAGTGGTGGTGTTCGGCGCCGCCACCGAAGCGTTTTCGCAGCGCAATACCAATTGCTCGATCGACGAGGGCCTCGCACGGTTTTACGAAGTGTGCGCCGAAGCGATCGCGCGCGGCCTCAGGGTGCGCGGCGATATTTCGGTCTGCCTCGGCTGCCCCTATGAGGGCGAGGTTGCACCGTCGCAAGTCACGCGCGTGGCGCGAGCCCTCTATGCGATGGGCTGTTATGAAATCACCATCGCCGACACCATCGGCGCCGGCACACCGGGCAAGACGCGCGCAGTGATCGAAGACGTCGCGCAGCATATTCCGGTCGCAAAAATCGCCGGCCATTTTCACGACACCTACGGCCAGGCGCTTGCCAACACGCTGGCGGCACTCGAATGCGGCGTAGCGACCTTCGACAGTTCGGTCGCCGGACTTGGCGGCTGCCCCTATGCCAAAGGCGCCACCGGCAACGTCGCCACGGAAGACCTGCTTTATATGCTCGACGGCATGGGCATCGCGACCGGCATCGACATGGAAAAGCTGATCGCCGCCGGCAGCTTCATCTGTGCGGCACTCGGCCGCGAAACGCAGTCGCGCGTGGCGCGTGCGCGCGCCGGCAAACCGGCAGCGGCCAAATGAACGACGCCGTCGAATCGCCGTGCATCCGCGAGTGCGTGATCGATGACGCCAGCGGTTATTGCCGCGGCTGTTATCGCACGCTGCACGAGATTTCCAGCTGGACCACCTATACACCCGAGCAGCAACGCGCACTGCTCGCCGAACTCGAACACCGCAAAACCGCCGCGTCGCGCTGAGCGCCGCACGGCCATTCACGACCCACGGAGTCCGCTCATGCCACTGCCGCCCGCCGCCCCCCGACAACTCATGCATACCCGCGACATCCAGTGTTGCGGCTATGAACGCGCCGACGGCCTGTGGGATATCGAGGGTCATCTGGTCGATACCAAGGCCTTCGCCACTACCGCGCGTGACACCGGTCGCGCGCGCCAGCCCGGTGAACCGGTGCACAACATGTGGCTGCGCCTGACCATCGATCTCGACATGGTGATCCGCGACGTCGAAGCCGTGACCGATGCCAGCCCCTACAACCTGTGCCCGTCGATCACGCCCAGCTTCAAGCAACTCATCGGCATCACGATCGGACCCGGCTGGCGCAAGAAAATGCTCGAACACCTGGGCGGCGCCAAAGGCTGCACACACCTCGTCGAGTTGCTCGGTCCGCTCGCAACAACGGCGTTTCAAGCCACCAACCGCGCGCGCGAAAATCACCGCGCCGCCAATCCGCAGACGGCGAAACGGCCGTTCCAGATCAACGCCTGTCACATGTACAAGGAAGACGGCGCGTGGGTGAAGGAACGCTGGCCCGATTGGTACACGGGCAAATAACGCCTGCCGTCAGCGGCGCTGCGCCAACCAGCGCGCCAGCGGCGCCAGCGCGCCGAAGATACCGATACTGCCGAAGGCGAGCCCCCAGGCCACCGGATTGGTGTTCCCGCCGGCCAGATCAAGCACCACGCCGAAAATCAGCGGCGCCAGAAATGCTGCGGTGAATCCCGACAGCGAATAGACCGCCATGGTGGCGCCGCGCTGCTCCGGCGACGTGGTGGCGATCACACCCGAGGTCAGTGCACCCGAATCGCCGAGCATGCAGCCGTAATGCACGCACATCAACAGAATCACGAACAGCCACGGCAACGACGCAGTGTAGCCGAGTACGCAGGCGAGGAGGCCTGACGCCCCCATGAAGAAAAAGATCATGCGCTCGCGACCGAAGCGCAGTGCTAATTCATTGCCGCACACGCTCATCACCGGCCCCAGTGCGTTGACGATGGCGGCGAAGGTCGCCGCTGCGAGCGGCAGTCCAGCACCTTTGGCCTGCAGGCTGCCGCAGAACACCAGAAAAGCCACCATCCACGAACGCTGGCCGAATAACTCGTAGTTGTGCAGCGAGTAGCCAATCACGTACAACCGCGTCATGCGGTTCTTCAGCACCGGCCGGAAATCGAGCAAGGCCGGCGAGGCCGCGTGCGCCGCGCGCACGCGGCCACCGGGCATGCCTGCGTAAACAAGCATCGCAGCAATCACCGGGCCGCCGGCGCCGAATGCAAACGCGGCCGGCCAGCCGAGCGTGGCGGCGATCTTGCCGCTCAACAGGATCGAGATGCTGGAACCGACGCCGAAAGCAGCCGTGTAGAACGCGGTGGCGCGCGATTGCGCGCGGCCTTCAAGATGATCAGTAAGTGTCTTCAGCCCCGGCATATAGGTGCCGCCGAGACCTGCACCGATGATGAATTGAAACAGCAACGCGCCCCACAAACCGTCGGCAAACAGAGCAAAACCAACTGCGCCCAGCGCCGACAGCACGCAGGAAAATACGTAGACCCTGCGCGAATCAACGCGATCGGTAAGGCTCGCCAGCACCGGCACGGCAACCATGTAGCCGGTGTAAAAAATGCCGCCGACGAAGCCCGCCTGCGTATTGCTGAGCTCCCATTCCTTCATCAGGATCGGCAGCAGCGTCGTATAGCAGGCAAAACCCGTCATGCTCAGGGCTTCGGCGCCGCACATCAGTGCCGTCATGCCGACGGGCGAACGAAGCTGAAGGCGGCTCACGCGGCGTGCCCGCCCCGAGCGGTCGATTTAATCGGGCTCATGGTTGCCGGCGATTCTACGCCGGCCGCCCCGACGATATCAGTCCAGCGCAATGCCGTTGTGCCGGAGGCTGATCAGCGGCGTGAGCGCGTCCCCCATCGTTGCATGCAGATAACAGGTGCGCGCGGCGATCGACAGCAGATTCGACTGCGCCGATTCCGGCGCATCGCCATTGAGAAACAGATGGGTATCGAAACCGGCGGCGGTGCCGTTTGCAAACGGGCTGAACTGCACGAGACGGATCGAATCGACGCCGAGTTGCATGCCCTCGACATAACGCGCGAGCTGCGTCATGTAGCAAAATGCGAGCCCCGCCGACACCAGGGCGAGTCCAGACGGCGCGCGGTCCTCTGCGCTTTCATCCGTGCGAAACAAAAAATGGCTCATGCCCGGCAATTGCAGCCAGGTTTCGATTTCGCATAAGCCGCTCGCATCAAGCAAGCGGCCGCGTCCGGTAACCTTGCGTGTGATGCGCGTGGTCGTCGCCGCCGGCGCAATGGTGATTTCACCGGCTTCGCGCATTGCGCACTTTTCGACCGGCACGATCGACACCGGCTCGACCGCCTGCGGCGCCGCGGCATATTTCAGAAAAGGATCCGCCACATCGGCAGCCGGCGATGCAGCCCCCGCCGCAACCCTGCGGCGACGGCCATTGATATAGAGCGCGAAGGTATTGGTGAGCGGCATGCGCAGCAAGGCCAGCGCCGGCGATGCAGCCACCGCCGCCTTGACGACGTCGGCAACTGTGTCGGCCGGTGCCGCGCTGCCAATGCGAATTTCGATTCGCGTCGGCGCCGCAAAGCCGCGGCCCGTGCCAAGCGCGAATGAACCGGTCAGCCAGTATTCGTTGTCGAGCGTGAGTTCGAGCGAGTCGAGGGCAACCGCGCGCGCCACCGCCGCATTGCGCAGGCAGCGCATGAGGTCGGACTGCAAACCCGCATTGAAATAGCCGAACGGAAAGGGTGCGAGATCGGTGCCCTTGAGATGCAAGCCCTCGTCCGACAAAAAGCGCCATGCGCTGCCGCCGGCGCCCTCACCGACGACGGCTTCGCGCAGATGGCCGCCGACATGACGCGCTTCGACCTTGAAAATCTCCGCCCCGGGCCGGCCATCGAAAAGCGCCGACGGGCGCATGCCATGGCGCAGCTTGAACGCAAGCTGGCGGGTATCGGCGTCAAACATCGCTGCGCTGTTCAAGTTGGGATCAATGACAAGATTCGACGTGCCGTAATTTTTCGCTGCGGCGCATCGCGGCGCCGTGAAAAATCCGCCATGGTAAATTGGTGCGCCCGGCCCGATTCGAACGGGCGACCTTCGGCTTCGGAGGCCGACACTCTATCCAGCTGAGCTACGGGCGCAGCACCCGTCATGCCCCCAAAAAGTCTTTAATAACAACAATTCTTGGTTAAATAATTCGAGTTAAGTCGGCTCCGAGAATAACGCGTCATAGAAGCATTTTCAAGGCTGGGTGTGTTGAAATTGTGTTTCGTGATTCGATGGATTTTCATAGGTGAAATCTAGGTGACAGCAAGAATTATCGAGCAGCGAACATACATTTTCTTCCACCTCCTCCGCAGCGCCAAGAAATCGGAACCGATTAGCGGTGACAGGAAAATGCGGTGAGTTTTACGTTCCTACCCGAAGTCCAAAATGGTAGGACGTGGGTCATTCGCTTTGCCGCACGCAATTTGGCTCAGGTGGGACCTGGAATGCCCGCATCGCTCGGCGAGCTCTTTGTGGATAAGCTTACGACCGTTGTTGAGGCTTGTTCTGTCGGCGTTGCCGCGGAGTTAGTTTGCCGAATTGCAAAATGGCCTCAGCTAGGTCGTCGTCCCTGGCATAGAAGAACGGGGTAGGCACTCGCAGCACCTTAGCAAGACGTTCGACCGTCAAAAAGTCAGGCGCGTGCTTTCCACGCTCGTATTGATTGATTCGAGCGCTGGCTGAAAACTCGTCAATTCCTGCTTTGATTCCCAGCTCTTTCTGCGAAATGTCTGCCGCAACCCGCGCTTCTTTCAGGCGCTTCGCAACGACCGAGACCGCATCCATCCCTTTGCCCCATTAATCCAACTGAGGCTCAGAGATTCTTAGCTTTGACGTTGACGCGATACTAAGACTTCCTTAGTATCAGCCAGATAGCATATTACTTGGCAAATCTAAGCGGCGTGATCATGGCATGGTGCCTCGATCACCATCTCGGTCCGAGAAGTGTGAGCTTCTAACCTACTGTCCATGCATAAGCGCACAGCACATAAGAAAATCGCTGGCTTTACGCTCATCGAGATTGCCGTCGTGGTGCTCATCGTTGCGATGACTCTGACGATGGGGTTGTCGGCACTAAACGCTTATCTGGCGAAAGAGTCGGTGACGTTAACCCAACTGCGCCAGCAAGCAATCAAGGACGCGTTACTTGGACTCCTGATGCGAAGTAAGCGCCTGCCGTGCCCAGACGCAAATTTTGATGGGGTAGAGGACACGTCAGATTGGACCGCGGGCACAAAACAGTGTTTGAATCTTTGGGGGCCAATTCCATATGTCACCCTAGGACTTTCAAAAGAGACTGCTCTCGATGGATGGGCCAATCCGTTCGATTACTACGTTTCGCCTAACTGGGCTTTCGATACTACTGGAAATCCCTTTAACTTAAATACGAATACGAATGCACCGGGGCTTATCCCTGTGTATACCCGCACAATTCCGACAGCCACACCTATCAAAATTGCTGATCCCGCGGCTTCGCCTCCAGCCGGCGCAGTAGTGGTAATTGTTTCTCATGGGCCAAACGGCGCAGGGGCCTTCTCGACTCAGCAGGGGGCGCGCGTCGCTGCAATAAATGCGGCTGACGTGGATGAAGCAGCAAACGCACCTGGCGCACTAACTGCAGCAGTTCCGATTCTCGTGGGAAATGTAATTCGTGGTGGGCCTTCTCTGGTAATACGTGACACGAACGTGAACACTGACAATACCGCGAACGTTGGCGGGGTCTTTGATGACGTCGTGCAGATTATTCGACGCGAGGACTTCACTGTAACAATGACGAAAAGCGGCCTTACTCAACCTATCGAAAGCCAGGTAGCAGCAGCATTCCAACAGGCGCAATTAGAACTCATTGGATTTGTGAGAGCTAACACAACGGCAAATGCCAGCTGCACCGTTACTCCGCCGAGCGCGTCATGCCTTCCTGCAAATATTTATTATCTACCATCTACAACCACTTGTAGTCCTACTCCTTGCACATTTCCTGCAACAAGCGCAGTCGATCCATGCAACCCATCGACAACAATCGGGTATTTTGTCGTTTATGACATAAAAAATTTCGGCGCCCCCAATACTAATAATTGCGGTGGGCCTCCGCTAACAACCACCAAGGCGGCCCTGGCATCGACTCTCCTAGACCAGTCGGCATCCATACCTCCCACTTCCCCAACCATTTTTCCGACGGCGTCGTCTCCTAACAACACCGTCACACCTTATCTTGCTGTATCTAATGTTATCTCCCCCTGCGCCGGGAACGCTTCGGTCGGCGGTGGTGGCGTCGTATTTGTTTCGTCTTGCAATGGCACTACGTTTTCAACCCCGCTTCCAAAAGCATACCTCCAGGGAATCCAATGAATGCCAGTCCAGATCGCCAAGGCATACGCACTGGTATAAGGCGCCGGCTCCGACTCGCTTTGGCCCTGCTCCCTGGCGCGGCAGGGGTTTGTATGTTTATTGCCATCATGTCCCCTCACTCGTTCACGGCCAACGGATTTAATTATTTGATCGGCTTGTTTGCGATCGGTGTTGGCATGCTTCTCTCTTACTCCGCAGCGATGTTTGTCGACGAGGCGTTAGAGAAATTTGCAGAGAAAGAAAAGTGATCTTGCGAGCGCAAAGTGGTTTTTCGCTAGTCGAGATAGGGGTCGTATTATTTATTGTCACTTTAATTTTGGCTGCAGTTCTTAAGGGTGAGGCAGTCATTAGAGATGCCAAAACCACTGCGCTGATAACGCAAGTAAAAGATTTGACCGAGGCGGTATATAGCTTTCGAAAAACGACTGGATATTTTCCGGGAGACATGCCCAACGCGGCGGTGGCGTTTCCCTCTGTTAGTGGCACATGTAACTACGCCGTTGGGACTGGTGGGGCGGGGCCTGGGGATACGCGTATTGATACTGCTTTGAAGTCGGGTTGTGTAACCGAACACTTATATGCCGCAGGTCTTATCAAGGCCAATGTAGATCCGCAGACTTTGGTTCACTTTCAGATCCATCCATTTTTTTCAGGATTGGACCATACGGTTACGCCGTTTCAGGAGCCGATTCACATCGTAGACACGAATACGCTAATCGGTGCGTTGCCAGCGATTACCGCTCTTACGATCAATCGCAATATTCCGCATTTTATTCAAATCGACAATTTGCCATGTAATGTTGCTCTTGCGCTTGATACAAAGTTAGATAACGGCGATATGGGGAATGGGAAAATATTTTCTAATCCAGCCCCACCTGCACCGCCTACACCGATTTGCCAAGACCCACCGCAACTGATCACATTGTTTGTGCCGCTGATGTAATCGAGATTCAAAAAAAGTTGGCATTCAGCGAAGGGGACTTTTCTGTATGGAAGCCATCAAAATAATTCAGCAGTATTGGGAGCAGCTCAAGCGGCTTGGAATCTTCGCGCAATATTGTGCAGAAAACGACATCCGCACAGTCATCTGTCACGATTTCTGGATTTGGGTGGTTGTGGCCAGCGTTGGTATCGGAACGCTTGTGTTGTTGCTGTGCTTCAAGAGGCTGATAAAAGAACAATTGGAATATCGCCGGAACAGAAAGCGCCTGGAGGCCCGTGCCATCGTCGCCGATGCGGAGACCATGGAACAACACAAATGGAAAGGGGACGATTCCGACGTCCCGCTTTCACACGAAGAGCTTGCCGAGCAGATTCGAAAAGCAAAGGCAGAAGCTCCCAGATCAAGTGAGCACGCCTGATATTTCGGTTTACGCTGCCCGGCGCTTGGCGCGTTCCAGTAGCTGCACCACACGTTGGAAATCCGCGGCAGGGATCTGCTCCAGAGCTTCGACCTTCAGGAAGCCGAGGAGGCGCTGTAGGGTCTGCCCTGAGTCAGCCAGCAACTTCTTGATTCGTGCGATCTGGTCGGCGCTCACCATTTCTGTCGTAGGCTGCTGAGGCTGAGCGTCGTTCGCGGCAGCCGTAACCAGGTCTTCTCCGGCGTAGACCGATAGACCTAGGCCGTGCAGAGCGATGGCCTTGACCAAACAGCGCTGCAAACTCGTATTGATGTCGAAAGCATTCGGCATCTCGATCGGTTTGTTCCTTGAGTCCAATACCGGATGAATTTGCGAAAGCCTGACGCCCTCGACGGTCACAGCGACCTCAACGAAGAAGCCTAGGTCCGTCTGGAGGTAGGGCAGGCCATCGAAGCGCTCGACTTGCCATGTCGCTGTGGGATCAGCCTGCCGCAGTTGCGCGACAGCATATGGCCAGCTCAAATACGCGAAATTTCCTTTGTGTTCAATGTGTTCCGATACGTTGATCTGAGCGAGCTTTGTGAAGTGGTTTTCCATGTGAATCTCCATAAAAAAGCCTCGGTTTTGCCGAGGCGTGATTACCCTAAACGTTACATTTAAAAACAATGGCTTAGCATATCTAATTCGGTGTCAAATGCTCTCGTTTTGAGCCCCTGCCTTGTCATCCACTGGCTGAATGACGGATCGTGACGGATTAGGGTCAAATTCCATTAATTACCCTTGGAATTCACTTCATAAGGGTATTAAGGGATTTAGGGTCAATTCCGTCACAATCCGTCACTTTTTAGATCAGCCCCCGCTCCGCGAACGACAGAACGCCGGCTCCGGCTACAACGAAGTGGTCTAGGACCCGAACGTCCACCAGCGCCAGCGCCTGCTTCAGAGCCGACGTGAGCGTTTCATCGGCATGCGATGGCTCCGCCACCCCGGACGGATGGTTGTGGGCACAGATCATCGCGCCCGCGTTGCACTTCAACGCGGCTTTCACGATTTCCCTTGGGAAAACTGATGTTTGAGTCAGCGTCCCGCGGAACATTTCATTGACCTCGATTACACGGTTTTGTGCGTCGAGGAAAATGACGACGAACACCTCGTGCTCAAGCGACGCGAGCTTCAGCCTCAGGTAATCACGCACGGCGCTCGGTGAATTGAGCGCGGGCTCTGTCCGTATCCTGCCGTCCAGGACCTTCAATGCCCGTTGAATCAGTCGGTCTTGGTTCATGCTGCCTCCTCAGCTTCCGCTGGCTGTTGAGTGCGAAGAACGAAATCCGCTCCGGCCTGTGCCTTCGCGGACGCGGTAAAGATCGCCCGCTTGTCTGCCTTGAGCACCTGCAGCCAAGCCCTCAGGTAAGCCGGATGCTGTAACTGACCGTCGATGCGACAGTGGGCGCATAGAAACGCAGAACCAAGCTCTGCGATGAGTTCTTCAACAGCGTATGCGTTGTCACCGAACCGGCCCTTGAGTTCGCGGTTGCAGCGGCTTGGCGATCCGGTCCAGTGCACGAGTTCATGTAGCGCCGTGGTGTAGTAGGCACCTGCGTCCGAGAAAGAGCTCTTCGGCGGAAGATGTATCTCGTCCTTCGCACGCTGGTAATACGCCTGCTCGCCACCGTGATAGATCTCGGCGCCAGATGCGTAGAGCAACGCTTCCGCTTCGGCATGTGAATCCCACACGACAGGCTCAGGTGGTTTTGTCATGGACTCCGGCAAGCCATCGACCTGTGCGACGTTGAACACGGTGAAGCTCCGCAAAAGCGGCACCGTGCGGTATTGAAGCTCCTGTCGATCCTGGCTTTGCTCCGGCAGTTTCGTGAGCTTGTAGAACACGACCGTCGTTCCGCGTTCACCACCACGAATGCGTGCACCGATTTCGATCGCTTGGCGAAACGTGAGCCAGCGCGGATCGGTGTAGCCCCTTGCATCAGCTTCAAGGCTAAGCAGCACTGTGTTAACTCCGCGATAAGGGCGATTGGTGGTTGCGTTCCGAGGGCGAAAATCCGAAACACTCCAAGGCTTCACCCAAGGCGGCGTGCCAGCTTCGATTGCTGCGACGATACGATCAGTCACTTCCTGATAAAGATCATTCATGTGAATCTCCAAATAGAAAAGCCCCGACGATGCGGGGCTATCTGAACAAGATGCGCATACCGCGGCGCACGATCTGACGTGCGATCTCCGCGGCTGCGGCGCCAAGGAAAAGATCGAGCGGGGTTAGGCCTACACGTCCAGCCTGATTCGGCCGGGGACGTAGCGATTCCCGTCGACGTATCCGAAGAGCCTCTTCAGCCCGCTCGTCATCAGTGATGTGAGCAACCCCGCAACTGTCGCGGCCATCACTCCGCTGAAGGTCCCGAAATGCATCAGGAAGACCAGGAGCGACACTGCTATGTCGATCGCTAGGTCGTGCTTCAGCAGGCGCAGCGCAAGGCGGCGAGGCAGTTTCAGCATCAGGAACGCAATCCCGAGAAAGACCAGAATTCCAGATTCGATCATGGTCATTCCCCTTCAGGCTTTTGGGCTTACGATGTCCGATTCACGCCACGCAGTGACAACGTCATTGCGGGCTTGAGCCAAGACGCCGGGGACTCGTGCAGCTTTAGCCTGCACTATGCGGATTGCGCGAAATGCGACGAGGGCGCAGGCCTTCGTGCGCGAGGGGCGGGGAGTCCTGGGTGGAACGAGCTTGAGACCCATGATGCTGTCCTTTCGGAGTGTTTGAGCGAAGTTGCTCAGAACACTGAGGACAGAGCGCGAAGCGCAAGGGAAAGAATTCTTTTTGGCCGGGATGAAATCCAGATCGAAACGGGGGGTAGGTTTCAGGGACCGGTGGGGGGAGGGACCGCAACCTCGAACATTCAGAAACGAGAAATAAAAAAATTCTGCAAGGAAAGTAAAGAAGAGCCCTACCGGTCATCGTTGAATGCGACCGCCGGATTTCCCGTTACCATCGATGGCGATGGGGGGCAAGCATCTATTATGTTTCTGCTGCTTGAGAGAACAACAGCTTAAGCGTAATCTGAATGTTCAGGGCTCGTATATGGTCTTTTGAGACCTTATGCGGTCCAAATTGAGAGGATCAAATGTCCGGACCAAATACCACAGAGTTGGCTCCAATTTTTCACTCGTATGGACTGGCGGTCTATACATGCCACTTGCTTGAAAATTGTCTGGCTTTGCTTCTGGGTGTCATCGATGATGAGCGTAAGCGCCAAGGTCTGCCCCCCCGCACAAGTCCGGTTGACCCCCGCATGCCAAAAACTATTGGCGCTCTTTTTGCAGAAGTGCGCGCAGTGGAATACATCACCGTGCCCGAAAAGCGTCAGATACAAGAGGCGGCAAGAATCCGAAATCTACTCATTCACTCCTATTGGAGTCCACACAAGCTGCAGGCATTCTTAACGCCGGCTGGCAGGGCTTGGTTGGTGGATGACATTGACAAGAAAAGCGATCAAATTCGAGATGCTGACCGTTTGGTTACAAAATTTGTGGATAGCTACCTTGCAAGATACGGCAAGTCCGTCGAATCACTTTCTGCTTCTGTCTTTGACGAATATGTTCCAGATGACGCACCTCCAGATGAAGTGCTCCACTGATACGTTCTAACGTGTCTAAAAAGCGTTGAATTCGTTCTTTAGAAAAGGCCTGTTCCGATGCCCCTTTTCCAACTGTCTAATGACGAACTTGTTCCTGTTGCGCAATCGGATTTTCCAGATGAGCGGACGCTTCAGCGTCTGATTGAGCATAATCTAAAGTCGGTTTTCAACTTTCGATTTGTGGCCACAGAATTCTCTACGGGTTCAGTGCATGCGGGACGGATTGACAGCCTTGCACTTTCCGAAGATGGCAACCCTGTCATCATTGAATACAAGCGGGTCGCTTCATCAGAACTGATTAACCAGAGCCTGTTTTACCTGGCATGGATACGGGATCACCACGGTGACTTCGAGATTGCTGTGCAGAAGACGTTGGGGTCGAATATAGAAATCGATTGGTCTGATGTCCGAGTAATTTGCATAGCGCCAAGCTATAAAAAATACGACCTGCATGCGGTTCAGGTCATGGGTGCGAATATCGAGTTGTGGACATACCGCCTTTTTGCAAACGGCGTTTTCTATTTGGAGGAAGTTGTCCAGAACACTGCGGGTGCATCGTCGACTGTGGAGTCTGGAAAGGATCCGGTCATGGTGGCTGCAGGCAAGAAGGCGGCGATGACCAAGGCTCTCGGTGGATGGACTTTCGAGCAGCACATCGAGTCAAAGCCAGAGCACATCCGAGCGCTTGTTCTCGGAATTCAGGAATACATGATGGGGTTAGATCCGGCAGTGGAGGAGGCTGCAAAAAAACTCTACATTGCATATCGAACAACACAGAACATTGCATGTGTTGAGCCCCAAAAACAGAAGGTTCTAGTGTTTCTGAAGCTTGATCCTGCGAAGCATGTGGGGCCGCCGGGCATTTCTCGTGACGTATCCGAAATCGGTCACTTCGGAACCGGAAATCTTGAGATTGCAATCAAAAATACGGCAGACCTTGAGCTTGCCAAGCCGTTCATGAAGCTGGCCTATGAACAAGTAGGCGGATAAGCATCATGGCAATCATAAAAATTGGTCCCGGCGCGCAACTTACTGACTCAACGGTGACGGGAAATATCCAAATCGGTGGCGATGCATTGATCGATAATCAAGGGGATATTAGAGGCACAAAGATCGATTGCAATCTCCACGTGCCCATCGATTCACGACGGACGGACGGCCCTACTGACGTCAAGAAAGAAATTGATTCGTATCTATTGGAGTTGCCAGAAGACGAGAGATTTTCTCGATTGAAGGCAATCGGTAGGTGGCTCAAAGACCACGTTTTGGCCGCTGTCATCATCTTCATTCTTACGACGATCTGTGGCATCTATATAAATAGGTGGCTGTCTCCATCCCAAGAGAACAATCGCCCTCCAATATCAGAACCGAAGGCGATGCCTGTATGAAACCCTTGAGCAAGACGGTCACAGAGGGAGCCTAAATTTTATTGTGGGCGCGACCGGTTGGGCATTGGGCGCGGCCAAAATGAACTTTTGGGAGCGCCTGTCTCCGGTCGAGGAGAGAGGTGTGTCACTGGGGTTGAGTGAAGCAAGGGGTTGGCTTGGTAAAAGTTCGCATAAGCGTTGAACCAACGCGTAAATTGGCTGCCTCAGATATTGGGCACGACGGCTGCTGCTAATAACACGGGATGGTGAAGCGATGACCGAACGCTTATCAACTTGGATGGATGGAGAGCTGAAACCCGAGGAGGCCCGCGACCTGCTGCCAAAGCTGAAACGCGATTTCACTATCCGCGAAGATTGGGCCTGTTACCACCTGATCGGGGACACCATACGCGGTATGGACGGTTCTGATCTAGGCGCCCGGATCTGCGCCCATCTCAGGACCGAGCCAACGGTGCTGTTACCGCCGCGGTCCCGCGAAAAGCCGGAAAAGTTGAGTCGGTTCGCTTTGGCAATGCCTGCAAAGGTCGCTGCGGTGGCCTTCGTCGCATTCGTCGGCGGGATGGCTTTGCAAAGCCTGCAGCAGAATGCCCCCGCGATCGAAGGAAACCAGACCGCGGTGCTGGCGGACGACCGCGCTAGGGGCTACCTGGTAGACCATCTTCCCTATTCCAACAGTAAAGCTTTGCAGGGCACGGCGATGTATGCGAGTGCCGCCCGGCAGTAATGCCGCCGCGGGTGGAGCGCTTACTAGGTTCGATCTAACTCCTCCAGCAGTTCCAGAATACGCGGGTTGTTTTTTATATCGTTGACCTTCACACGGTAGTGATGGCCGGATCGCAGAATATGCTCTGAAAAAATTATGTCGACCTTGCCGCAGTATTCGCTATCTGGTGATAGCACTTCATACTTATATTTGTATATCTTTTGAGTGCGCAGGTAGGTATCGGTAACAATCCTTACCGAGAGTTCTTGGCCCAACATTCGAACGCTCCCGCGTTCCACTGACTGAGAAGTTTTCTTGCGCCTCACCGTGGTCACATTTAGCGGCCGGTTGAGAACGCCTTTCGCTGACTGCTTTGCGAGTTTGTCGACCGCCTTGTTGTATGTGTTTTTGGCGTGCCCCTTCACCCATCTGAATTCGACACCGCGTTGAACCTTCTTGATTTGTTTGACTAGGTCTTTCCACAGATCGGCGTTTTCGACAGGTCGGCCATCCCGGTTGTTCCACCTTTGTTTTGGCCATTCATACTTAGCTCGGTTCAAATTATCGGAAACATACATCGAGTCAGTGAAGACATAGACTTTGTTGACTGAGTTGATGGATTTGTGTGTAGAAGCAATCCGCATCGCTTTGATGCACGCCATTAGTTCCATCTGATTGTTGGTTGCCTGCTGGTAGCCAGGCAGCCCTATTTCCTCGATAGCGTCATTCCCAGTTTCGTCGACCGTAACAAAAATGATTCCGATGCCACCGCGGCGCGGACCGGGATAGCATGATCCATCTGTATAGATGTTCAGGGCATTTTCGTAAACCATCTGCATATTCTGACGGATTTTTAAATGCTTGTTCCAAACGGTTAAAACGCCCTAATTCGGAGTCGCAGATAACTGGCGCGTGAAAATTTGCGCCGCCCCAAATCTTAGTGCAGCATTCGTTTGCGTGGATCCGTGGCTAATATAGTGCCGAGCTAGTGAGCCACTACGAGTCCCAATGCGAAGAGACAATTGCAAGAGGTGAATTAATGAGTGAGCATCGATCGACCACTGCATGCTTTCGCTATCGTTTTTTGATGGGGGCGATGCAGCAAAATGCACTAGCAATGACGGTTCGTCTGACGTGTATTCCTGAAGACGTCACTCGCATTGATGAAATTGTGCGCGCTTGGCGTGGTGCATCCACGAGGATGGCAAATCTGGCCGCGAGTGAGGGGGGGCTGCCAGATCGAATTTCCGTGGCAGATGCGCCCGCTAGTATGCGGGCGAGACTGATAGAGATTGAAGAGGATCCCTTATTCCGGGCAAGTTTCTCAGCTATGCCCACGGATATTAAGATCGTAGAAATTGATTCTCTGGTTGCGCCTCAACGGGATGTTAATCTTGACTACGTTGAGGTCCTACGAAGTCGAATCCCTGGGCATGAAGTAACGGATCTCGTCGAATATTGTGTGGGGCCGCGGACAGAGCCGCCTGAGTTGCAAGCACTACAAACGGCTCAAAATCAAATGACCTATAGCAGCAGGAGTCTTGATCTTCGCTTCATCAGTGGCGCTCCGAAGAGAGTAGGTGAAGATGATCTGGCAGTGGCTTACGCTGGTGGACATCCTGTTGAGGCTGTTAGTTTATTGGTTGGATTTGGCGCTGCGCCAATAAATTCGTGGATGATCGGTAGTCGACTTGTTCTTGGTAATGGCTTTCACCGGGTCGTTGCTCTTCGAATGGCCGGCGTCACCCATATTCCGATCGTGGTTCAGCATGTGGCGAATGCCGAAATTGAATTTCCAGAACAGTTCTTGGGCCTTTCCCGAGCTTATCTACTGGAGCAAGAGCGGCCGGTCGTTGTCAAAGATTTTTTTGACGATGCACTTACGACCGAGTTGAGGCTAAAACCCCGGCGAAAAATTGTGAAAGTGACGTGGGGAAGTGAAGATAGCGTGGCTCCAGATTAGCCATCGATTACGGATCAGTCCTGTGGCCAGAATGCATTAAACGGCCCTGCGCACGGCAGAAACCGCCCGCACTGAAACCGCGGATTGAAGGCTGTGGAGTGGGGTGGCAATGCGCGCTGGAAGGTGCCTGTGGCTCGCGGATAAAGCGTGATGCCAATCGGGCTGCGTCGGCGAGGGCAAAATTGCTATGCCCACGCCGCTGCAGATTCAATCAATGACGGATTGTGACGGAATTGAGGGCTTTTCCCTTAATACCTACATGAAGTAATTTCCAAGGGTAATTAATGAAAATGGACCCTAATCCGTCACGATCCGTCATCATCAGTTGTAGCCCCTTCCTGGTATCACTCGAAGGCCGAGGTAAACCTTCCCGGTGCTCGTTGCCTTTCTGATAAACCGCTCTTTGAGCTTGCGTCCGAAGGCGTTGTTGGACATCTGACTAAAGCCGTTCGACTCGGCCCAGAACTTGTAGCTCTGGTAGGCATCTGTTGCGCCAGCGGTTCTGTCATCGCCAAGCTCGCACCGATCCTCAATCCACTGGCCGAGGACGTCCATGTCCGAGCGATACTCCGCGACGGCGTCAGTTACCAGCTTCGGTTGATTCAGCCGCTGACGTTGCCATTCGAGGCATCCGGCGAGCGCCCAGTTCAAAATACCAGGAAGCTCTGCCCGGAGGGTTTCCGCCAGTTTCGGATCTCGCCTCTCGGCCGGAATCGTCACGGTAAACGGCACCATGTGCAGTCGCCGCCAGATACCCGTGTCGTCGCCACGAATGACCGGCTGGTGATTGCCAGCAATGATGATTTTGAACTCCGGGCGGAATTCAAAATACTCGGCATACAAGAATCTTGCCGATATCTGATCTCCGCCCGTCATTTCTTTGATAAACGACTCGCTGAGCCTTGAACCCTCTTCAACCTCGTTGCTCAGGACCGACCGAACACCGACCAGTCTGGCAATATCGTTGGTTGAGTTCCGCCCGTTCTTTTTGACCATCAACGTCTCCGACGGAGTCTGCTTGCAGTAGTCATCACCAAGCACGTCCTTCATCACATTCAGAAACGTGCTCTTGCCATTCGCCCCGCTGCCATAGAAGAAGAACAGGCATTGCTCCTCGGTGAGTCCGGTGAGGCAATAGCCCATGACGCGGCGCAAATACGCGATAAGTTCTTCGTTCTCATTCATGATTTCCTGAACGAATGCCTCGAACCTCGGGCACTTGGCGGCAGGATCGAATTGCACCGGGGATTGCTTTGTGATCAGATCTTCGGGCTTGGCTGGCTGCAGTTCACCAGTTCGAAGATCCAGGACACCGTTCACGACTCCCAGCAGCATGGGGTCCGCGTCCAACTGAGACTCCTGAGCAACCAACGACGGAATGCTCGTTGCCAGGTTGATCATAGCTTTGAGCCGTTCGGCCTGCAGGCTCCTGGCGGAGTGCTTGGCGATGCTGATCCTGACGTTCTCGTCGGGTAGCCCAACGCCCTCCTCATAAATGCGACGCGCAGTTTCCTTGGCGAGTTCCACGACGTGACTGGAGTCGTCTTTTACCCAGCGCGTGCCATCCCAAAGCAACCATCTCTTCCACTTCGGAACATACCGCAGACAGTCCTTCCAGTTCTGCTCGAAACGCTCAGCATTCCCGGTATCAGTCAGTGTCGTCGCAATATCTGCGCTTGGCTGAGGCTCATATCGTCCTACGCTGCTGGCAATGCGCTCGACCTCGTCTTCCGGCAATGGAGGTTTGCATACCAGCTGATTCTGAGTCAGCAGGACACTGCGCATGAGGTCGGCTGGCATACCACGACGGCGGAGCGTCCCGGCCAGGCTCGTTAATGCCGTATTACGGCCACCCTCCGAGGTCGTTTGCAGCTTGGTCGTTCCTGACTGCTCTGGCTCCAATACCTCGGTCCGTTTGCTGCCATGTCCCTTTCGAACTTTCAGCCCCAGCTTGGCGATGAACTCCTCGTATGAATAGCTCGCCTCTACAGTGCCGCTTTCAATCGTTTCCATTATTTCTCCTCCTGATTCTTGTTGGTATTCACGATCCGCGTCATAAACGGATCGTGCTTATGATGAATGAACCCTGGGAGTCGCATGACGCGACATAAGTCGTTGACTGATGGATCGCCGCCGAACTTTTCGGCCAACGCAATCTGCATCGGCTTGAATTGCTCCAGCGGACAATCGTTCAAATGCCAATACGCATGCCAGCGGCTCGGACTGCTCTCGACGACAATCGAAGGCGCCACCGGCGCTGCCAGAACAGGTTCGAGCGGACTGCCGTCAAGATCGACGAAGGCGTAGCGCACGCGAACGACGTTCTTGATCGTCCGACATGTCTTGTTTCCGGGGTGTGTCACACCGTCGCCCTGGTTGATCATAACGAACACTCCGGCCCCATCACGATTCAAGGAGGCCAGCGTATTCGCATGTTGATGGAAGAAGCCGTGTAGGACGCGTGTCAGCCCGCCCACACCGGACGCGTCCTTCTTATCCGGAAAAGTCTGAAACGTGAATTGCCCATCCTCCGGATCGAGAAGTTCGAGAAATCGCCACGCTTCTTCAAAGTCCGGTTCAAGCGGTGTTAGTGTCGGACTGTTCTCGGCTGTAATCTCAGCGTTATTACTGGACTGCATGTTGGCCCCCCGCGCAAGCGATTCTCGCCAGTGGATACTCCCTCACGCGAATATCGTCCGGCCATTCGCTCGGATCGCTGCCCGCGGGATCACGTAGCGTTGTGTCCAGAGAATGAACGGATCCGACCTGCTTCACGAACGGGAAAGCGCCCGCTTTGTGGCATTGTGAGATCGTGCTGCGCGCCCACGCCAGATCAAAGGGCCTCGTGGCATGCCCTCGTTGCGCGCTTTCGCCTCCGACGATTACCCACTTCAATCCGAGCGCGAACCACGGCGTCCAATCGACTGGTCCTAGGGCCGGCTCGTAGCTGGCGCCGTGCACTTTCGCGGGGATCGCCAGGAGCTTCGGCAGGTCTCGGTTGGCCTCCGTCTGATCTACGATGGTCGAGATCAGCCAGACGTTTGGGTAGCCGGCACCCCAGTCCGGCGGGAGCATTGCCATGGCGTTGCCGATGCGTTTCGTGACGATCTGCCATGTCAACGCAGGAGTCGACCGGATCAGATCGAACAGGTCGGTGCGCCATTGCGCTGGGACCTCGTTGTCGAACACATCGGCGAGCGAGGCGCAGAAGACCAAATGCCGTTTGCCAGTGCTTGCGGCTTCCTTGTTCCACTTTGCTGGTTGTTTCCAATAGCTGGCGCAGGTCCGGTGACGCGGGACGCCGGCGCCCCAATGAGTGACGCCGCCCAAAAGTTTCCGTTTGTCTTGCACCTCAGCGTAGCATCCGTCGCAACCTGGCCCCACCTTTGTGCACCCGACCCAGGGGTTGAACGTGCTGTCGGTCCAGGCGATGTCTGTTTTTGTTGCCATGATCTGACTCCTTTAAAAATTTGATTTCAGTTATGGTTGCGCTCGCGCGCGTTTCGCGATGCGTCAATTCGACGTTTTCTTCGAAATCACATTTCTTCGTTGACCGATTTCCGCAAGGTCGCGTGGGGATTTAGGAAACTTCGCGCGGAAAAGAAATCTATATTTTTGAACCTATTTTCCGGTTCAGATGGCCTGCACAGGGATGCGCGACCACGATTCAATATTGTATGTGAAGGCCGAAAACCGCACGCGGCAAAGCGCTCTATTTTTTAGGAGGGGTTTTCCGGCCGTGGACGGTCGGCACCGCGCATTTGGCGCGCGGCTGAATTGCTTATTTCTTGCGGGACCGCGGCTTGCTGCTTGGCATTAGCTTATCGACGCGATATCCGACGGTAGTCGGGTCTACGTCCTCGCCGATTACTACCGAGGCAACTTTAGCAATTAATGCGCGGTTAATATCGGGGAAAAGGCTCACCGATGCGCGGATGAGGCGATCGACATAGTTAGATATCGGTGTTTGGTTTGTTCTCGCGCGTTCCTTGACTAACAAGGCTTGCTCTTCAAGCACTTTCTCAAAGCAGAGTAGCGTTTCACGAAGTGTTGGTAGCGTGCTTATTTTGAATCGCTCGCCCCTAAGGCCCATTAGCGCTGCAACGGAAACGCCCCGCGGATGATTCTGTTGTTCAATAAGATATGACAGTCGATCAGTGCTTGACAGAAAGGATTTGGCTTCCAGCTCCAGCGTAATCATGTTTGCCAGCTTATGCGCTTGGTGGGCAAGTCGTTTAATACGGGGCGCGCGCTCACTCGGCGGGAGTCTGAATGTTGATTTAGCGAAGCTACAGCCGATACATGCTTCAAAAAGAAACTGCGTGAGGCGTTCGTCTGCATCGCTGAAATTTTTTCTTACCAGGCTCATCCGCATCGAGGATAGGCTATCGAGTATGTCAGGATCTTTGCTCACGCGATGCAGGGCAGTCACGCCTTTGTAATGCCGAAGCAAAGTTACTTCGTCATCGTTTGCGTCAGCCGCGTTAGCTCGGTCGAGTAGTTTCTTCAACCATGGGGGCGGAGGAAGTCCAAGGGTCGACATGCCCGATGGCGACTTGTTTATGTCCGAATCATAACGCGGTTTATTTTTGATCATTGTTTCCCCGCCCGCTGCAACAAACTGCCCACAACTCCATCAACTCGCGCCGCTTGTCGAAGAGATCAGGTCGATTTTAGGCTACCTCAATCCTGTTCTGTAAGGTGCCCCACCATTAAGCCAATAGCGCGACCAGATCAACCGCTCTGAGGTGTGTATACCTTTTGAGCATCTGTAATGTCTTATGGCCCGTAATTGCTGCGACCTGCATCGGGTTCAGGCCTCGTTCAAACAGACGACTGGCCGCCTCATGCCGCAGATCATGGAACGTTAGATTTGCGATCTTTGCTCGCAGACATGCCCGCTCAAATGCCTGGGTGATGCCTTGGGGACGAACACCGAATACTCGGCCGTCAATCCTTCTGGTCAATCCACGGAGGATTTCGACCGCCTTGGACGATAGCGGGATGTAACGCGGCGTTTCGGTTTTTGTCATCGGGATATACAAGACCCGCTTTGCCAAATCGACGTGGGACCAGCACATGCCGACCAGCTCACCTCGCCGCATTGCGGTTTCGATGGCAAATTCAATTATCTTTGCCGACCCGGACAACCTTGCTGCAGTGAGCAGCTTTGCTTCTTCGCCGGGATCAAGACGCCTGTCCCTTGGCTTGTTGGACTTCGGTCTCTTGATAAGGCGGACTGGATTTTCAATGTGAATTGACCATTCCCGCCTCGCAGTATCAATCACGTGAGCGAAAAGATTGAGTTCTTTATTGACCGTTGAGCCCGAGACCTGCCGCAGGCGATCGTCACGATAGGCTGCAAAGTCAGCGGCGCGAAGCGATGCAAGCGTCTGGCAGGTGATCGGATGGGCCAACACGACGTTGATTCGCGAGCTCTCCTGCTTCTGCCCCCGCTTGAGCGTCGTTACTGTGTTTCGATACCGCTCAAGAATCCCTGCAAGGGTGGTTTGTTCTGCGTGCGACCGATCCACGAACACGCCGCGGTCCATCTCCGCCTCGACGGTGCGTGCCCAAGCCTTCGCATCGGCACTGGTCTTGAAATGCTTTGAGAGCGGTTTGAATCCGTGACGCCGAACTTGAACCTGCCATCCGGTTTTACGCGGTGTAATAGTCGCCAATCACGCCTCCAACTGTGTTGGAATTGTGTTTTTTGGGACTTTTTGGAGTAACGAAACAGAGTTACCGAGAAGTAACTCTCTGAATACCTTGGTGCGCCCGGCCCGATTCGAACGGGCGACCTTCGGCTTCGGAGGCCGACACTCTATCCAGCTGAGCTACGGGCGCAGCGTCAGACTCAAAACAGGGGGGCAAGCATAGCGTTTTTCGCCCCCAACGTCCAACCGCAGCCTTGTCCAATGGGGTTTGAGTCTGAACGGGGAGCGTGATTCCAACGGGGTTTGAGTCTGAGCGGGTATCTGGGATCGATCATGATGCGAGGCATGGTGATCGATATGAACGACAAGCAGTTGCTTACGCTGGCTCAG
>CAISYC010000029.1 GCA_903889565.1 uncultured beta proteobacterium | reverse complement strand
CGTCGCTGTCGCTTCGTTGAATTGGCCATCCAAACATGATGCCCAATTCAAAGCCCTTACGAAACCCCTGCAACCCAGTGCCCATAAGACTTTCAGGCATTTTTAATGCCCTTTTCGCCCACTCGATTTCCTGATGAGCCAAATTTTTTCGCTCGCGTCGTTGCCGAAGCGGACGCGGAAATCTTCGTAGGTCAGGCGCAACCCGGCGTCGAGACTGATCGCCGGCGTCCAGCCGAGGGCGCGGATGCGCGCTGAGTCGAGCAGCTTTTGCGGCGTGCCGTCGGGGCGGTTGCGGTCGAATTCGAGCGCGCCCGTGAAGCCGACCGTAGCGGCCACGCGCGCGGCCAGCTCGGCGATGCTGAGATCCGAGCCGTAACCGATGTTGATCAATGGGGCCAGCGCGCCGCGGTCGAACAGGCGGTCGAACGCGGTGTCGTTCAGATCGCCCAGAAACACGCAGGCCGCGGCCATGTCGTCGCTGTGTAGCAATTCGCGGCGCGGTATGCCGCTGCCCCATACACTCACGCTGCGTGCGCCGTTCACTTTCCCTTCATGCATTTTGCGCATCAGCGCCGGCAGCACATGCGAGTTTTGCAGATCGTAATTATCGCCCGGGCCATAGAGGTTGGTCGGCATCGCCGCGATGTAGCGTGTTTGATACTGGCGGTTGAACGCCCAGCAGGTTTCGACGCCGGCGATTTTGGCGATGGCATAGGCGCGATTGCTGTGTTCGAGCGGCCCGGTCAGCAGATAGGATTCGCGAATCGGTTGCGCGCAGTCGCGCGGGTAGATACACGACGAGCCGAGAAAAACCAGCCGTTGAACCTGATGCTTGCGCGCCTCCGACAGCACATTATTTTGAATCGCCAGATTCTGCGTGATGAATTCGGCCGGATAGGTATCGTTGGCGACGATGCCGCCGACTTTCGCCGCGGCGAGAAACACATGAGCGGGGCGTTCGTCGGCGAAAAAGCGGCGCACCGCCGCGGCGTCGGTCAGATCGAGTTCGGCATGGCTGCGCGTGACGAGATTTGTGTAACCGGCCGCCTGCAAGCGGCGCACGATCGCGGAGCCGGCCAGCCCGCGGTGTCCCGCCACATAGATTTTATCGTTGCTGTTCATCAATGGATCCGCGCGCTGCTCAGTCGCATGACACGCCGATTATAGTCGTGCGATGCGTGATCAGCAGCCGCAATGCGCGGTGCTTTCGGTGACAATGAGATCGAGCGCGTGATCGCGAACGTCGAGCGGAATCTGCCCGCATATTTGCAGGTCGAACGCCGCCGCGACCAGCGGCGGGCGTTGCGCAAAGCGCGCGATCAGCGCGTCGTAAAAACCGCCGCCGTAGCCGAGGCGTTCGCAGCGCGGCGTGAAGGCGACACCGGGCACCAGTACAAAATCAATTGATGCCAGATCGGTCAATGGGCATGCGGGCCGCGGCTCGCGGATGCCCCATACGCCGGGCTGTATGTCGGTCGCCAGATTGTTGATGGCGTGAATCGCCAGCGCATGTGCGGCCTGATCGACGCGCGGCAGGCACAGCTGTTTGCCGCCTGCGACCGCGTCGGCGACCAGCGCCGTGGTGTCGAATTCGCTGCCGAAATTCAGGTAGACCAACACGCAGCGCGCGTTACGCCAGGCGTCGAGTGCGAGCAGTTCGCGTGTGATGGCGGCGCTTGCGGCGGCGCGGGTTGCGGCGTTTTGCGCATCGCGCGCGGCGAGGATTTGCTTGCGCAGCGCCGCCTTCTGCGCGGCAGTGCCGGCTATTTCGCCAGCCACTGGTTGACGTAGGCGAGATCTTCTTCGCCGAGCGTGCCGGCGGCGGACTTCAACTTCAGCGCGGACAGCGTGTAGCCGTAGACGGCCTGCGCAAAGTCGCGCTTTGCGCTGATCAGTTGTTGCGTCGCATTGAGTACATCGACCTGCGTTCGCACGCCGACGTCCTTGCCGAGTTTGGTCGAATCGAGCGAGGACTGCGTCGATACGAGGGCGGCTTTGAGCGCCTGCACCTGGGCGATCCCGCTCGTCACGCCAAGGAAAGCCTGGCGCGTGTTGAAGGCAACTGTGCGTTTGGTGTTCTCGAGATCCTGTCTGGCCTTGTCCAGATTCGCCATTGCCTGGCGCACCTGCGAGTTGACCAGCCCGCCCTGATAAATCGGCACCGCGAGTTGCAGGCCGACGTATTTGGTCGCGCTGTCGAACCCCGGGCCGATCTGCACGCCGGCGCCCTGCGCCGACTCGTTATAGGCGGCAACTGCATTGAGGCTCGGCAAATGGCCGCTGCGGTTGCGCGCCACATCCTTGTCCGCAAATTCGAGATTGGCTTGCGCCGCCTTCACCTGCAGGCTCGAATTCATCGCCTGCTCGACCCATTGTTCCATGCCGTTCGGCGACGGCGGCACCAGCGGCACATCAGCCCGCACCGGCAGCAGCGTCGCCGGCGGTTTACCGACAATTTGCGCGAGCGCCTGGCGTTTGACCTCGTAGTCGTTCTGCGCAGCGATTTCCTGCGACACGCTGAGATCGAAGCGGGCCTGCGCATCGTTGGCATCGGTGATGGTGGCGGTGCCGACCTCGAAGTTGCGTTTTGCCTGTGCCAGCTGCTCAGCGATGGCGGTTTTCTGTGCCGCCGCCAGCGTCACGTTGTTGTCTGCCACCAGCACGTCGAAATAGGCCTGCGCAACACGCAAGACCAGATCCTGTTCAGCCTGACGGAAGGTTGCTTCGGCCTGCGATACCTGGTTTGCCGCCTGCTGGTAGGTCAGCCAGCTTTGCAGATTGAACAAGGGTTGCGTTGCCGTGACGGCGTAGCCGTTGGAGTTGTAGCGTGAAGTACCGCTCTGGAATCCCGGCGCAACTGGCGGGCGAAACTCAAGGTCGCGGTTGTTGTACTGGGTATTTGCGGAAGCCGAAACGTTCGGCAGCAGGCCGGCCAGACCCTGCGGCAATTTTTCCTGGCCCGCGGCATAGGCGGCGCGCGCCGAAGCGTATACCGCATCGGCGTCGCGCGCATCGCGGTAGATCGACAGCAAATCGGCAGACGTTGCCTGTGCGGCGGCGACGGCACAGGCCAGGCCGACGACAAACCGCATGAGCCCGGGCACGCGCATGACCTAGTACTGCGGCATGTCCGGATCGCCCTGCGCGGCCCACGCGGCAATCCCGCCGCTGAGGTTATAGACCTGCGCCAGTCCGGCCTGTTTGAGGAATTGCGCGACTTGCAGGCTGCGCATGCCGTGGTGGCAGACGACAACGATTGCGGCATCCGCCGGCAATTCCTGCCAGCGTGCGGGGATTTCCTGCATCGGCAGCAGACGGGAATCAGGGATGCTGCAGATTTCGTGTTCCCACGGTTCCCGCACGTCGAGCACGAGCGGCTTTGCCCGCGCGTCGTCGGCGAGCCAGGCTTGCAACTCGTCGGCTTGAACCTGCCCGATCAAAAGACGAATCTTTCCGGTTGCGGCGCGTTGCGCAATGCGGCGACGCAGGTTTCGAACAGTCCGCTCGCGCGGAACGCGCCGGCGGCCTCGCAGGTGATCAGCCGTGCCGTCATCACCGGCGCCTCGCCGACGATGGCGAGCAGGCGTCCGCCCGGCGCGAGGCTGTGCTGAAACGCATCGTCGAGCACCGGCGTCGAGCCGGTGAGCACGATCACGTCATAGGGCGCATTGCGCGTCCAGCCGCGCGCGCCATCGCCGATTTCGAGCGTGACATTGTTAATCGAGTGCGCGGCGAGGCGGGTTGCCGCCTGGGCGCTGAACTCGGCAACGATTTCGATGCTGGTGACGTGGGCGGCGCGGCGTGCCAGGAGAGCAGTCATGTAGCCGCTGCCGGTGCCGATTTCGAGCACGCGGTCGGTCGGCTTCACCGTCAGTTCCTGCAACATGCGCGCTTCCAGCTTGGGCGGCAGCATGCGCTCGCCCGGGCCGGCGTTTGCCCGCAACGGGATTTCCATATCAACGAAAGCGAGGCTGCGGTATTGCGGCAGCAGGAAGTCTTCGCGCCGCAGTTCAAACAGCAGATCGAGAACATTCTGGTCGAGAACTTCCCACGGCCGGATCTGCTGCTCGACCATGTTGAAACGGGCGCGTTCGATATCGGTTTGTGCGGTCATGATGGCGGTTTTACCCAGAAGGCAGAAGGATTTGGCCGGCTCGTTCGACGGGCCGCCGACGCTTGCAATTATCCCATAATTCCAGTAGCTTGATGCCGATACGTTGGGGGTCCTGACGGTCGCACGCGCGTCTTTGCGCGGCGGTTTGCCGGGTGAGAGAGTCCCTTGGAACCTGATGCGGATAATGCCGCCGCAGGGAAGCGTGGCCGACCAGTCGAGTCGTTTTGGCGCCGCCGCTTCCCTGTTTACCGACCGTGAGGAGCGAGCGATGAATGCAAATCCCAAATTTTTGAGTGCCACCGCGCAGGTTGACGAGGCGGCGGTCAAGTCGCTGCCCAATTCGCGCAAGGTCTATGTCGAGGGTTCGCGCCCGGACATTCGCGTGCCGATGCGCGAAATCAGCCAGTCGGACACGCCGGCCGCGATGGGCGCGGAAAAGAACCCGCCGATTTACGTCTACGACACCTCGGGTCCGTACACCGACCCGGCGGTGAAAATCGATATCCGCTCGGGTCTTGCGCCGTTGCGCGAAAAATGGATCGTCGAACGCAATGACACCGAGTTGCTGCCCAACCTGACGTCCGCCTACGGCCGCAGCCGCGCCGCCGATCCGAAACTAGCCGAGTTGCGTTTCAACCTGCAGCGCCATCCGCGCCGTGCTAAAGCCGGTATGAATGTGTCGCAAATGCACTATGCGCGCCGCGGCATCGTTACGCCCGAGATGGAATATGTCGCGATCCGCGAAACCCAGCGTCGCGAAGGCTTGTCGGAACTGGTCACGCGCCAGCATCCGGGCCAGAGTTTCGGCGCGGCGATTCCGGCGGTGATCACGCCGGAATTCGTGCGCGATGAAGTGGCGCGCGGCCGCGCCATCATCCCTGCCAACATCAATCATCCGGAAACCGAGCCGATGATCATTGGCCGCAATTTCCTCGTCAAGATCAACGCCAACATCGGCAACTCGGCGCTGTCGAGCTCGATCGCCGAGGAAGTCGAAAAGATGACCTGGTCGACGCGCTGGGGCGGCGACACCGTGATGGACTTGTCGACCGGCAAGAACATTCACGAAACCCGCGAGTGGATCGTGCGCAATTCGCCGGTGCCAATCGGCACCGTGCCGATCTACCAGGCGCTGGAAAAAGTCGATGGCAAGGCCGAGGAGTTGACGTGGGAAATGTTCCGCGACACGTTGATCGAGCAGGCCGAGCAGGGTGTCGATTACTTCACCATCCACGCCGGCGTGCGGCTCGCCTACATACCGATGACGGCCAAACGCATGACCGGCATCGTCTCGCGCGGCGGCTCGATCATGGCCAAGTGGTGTCTCGCGCATCACAAGGAATCCTTCCTCTACACGCATTTCGAAGACATCTGCGAAATCATGAAGGCCTACGACGTTGCCTTTTCGCTCGGCGACGGCTTGCGTCCGGGGTCGGGCTATGACGCCAACGACGAGTCGCAATTCGCCGAACTCGAAACGCTGGGCGAACTGACTGACATCGCGTGGAAGCACGACGTGCAGGTCATGATCGAGGGCCCCGGCCACGTGCCGATGCACCTGATCAAGGAAAACATGGAACGCCAGCTGAAGGTCTGCAAGGAGGCGCCGTTCTATACGCTGGGACCGCTCACCACCGACATCGCGCCCGGCTACGATCACATCACCAGCGCAATTGGCGCGGCGATGATCGGCTGGTACGGCACCGCGATGCTGTGTTACGTCACGCCGAAGGAACACCTCGGCCTGCCCGACAAGAACGACGTCAAGGACGGCATCATGGCGTACAAGATCGCCGCTCATGCGGCCGATCTGGCCAAGGGGCATCCGGGCGCGCAGATCCGCGACAACGCCTTGTCGAAAGCGCGTTTCGAATTCCGCTGGGACGATCAATTCAACCTCGGTCTCGATCCGGACAAGGCCAAGGAATTTCACGACGAAACGCTGCCGCAGGATGGCGCCAAGCTGGCGCACTTCTGCTCGATGTGCGGGCCGCATTTCTGCTCGATGAAAATCACGCAGGATGTGCGCGACTATGCAGCCGCACAGGGCGTTGACGAAAAAGCCGCCCTTGCGGAGGTGGCAAAAGCGGGCATGGCAGAAAAATCCATCGAGTTCAAGAACAAGGGCGCCGAGATTTATCACAAGGCGTGAACGGATTTTATTGAGGCAGCATGCGGCGGCCCGGCGGCCGCCGTTTTTGTTGGCGCAACTCCGCGTACATAAAGTGATCAGGATCGTTGAATGGAAATCCCGCTGCTGATTAAAGCGCTGATTCTCGGCATCGTCGAGGGCCTGACCGAATTTTTGCCGATTTCGAGCACCGGGCATCTGATCATCGTCGGCCAGGTGCTCGACTTCAACGACGACAAGGGCAAGATTTTCGAGATCGTCATTCAGACCGGCGCGATGCTGGCCATCGTTTGGGAATACCGTCGAAAATTTGCGGCCGTCCTCGCGGGGCTGACGCATGATGCGCGCGCGCGCCAGTTTGTAATCAACCTTGCGATTGCTTTTTTGCCGGCGGCGATCCTGGGCCTCGCCTTCGGCAAGTACATCAAGGCGGCATTGTTCAAACCGGTGCCGGTGGCGGTCGCGTTTATCGTCGGCGGCTTCATTATTTTGTGGGCGGAAAAACGCCCGCATAAAATCGTCGTCGAATCGGTGGACGGCATGCGCTGGACCGACGCGCTGAAAGTCGGTTGCGCGCAGGCTTTCGCCCTGATTCCCGGCACCTCCCGTTCGGGCGCCACCATCATCGGCGGCCTGTTTTTCGGGTTATCGCGCCGCGCGGCGACCGAGTTTTCTTTTTTTCTCGCTGTGCCGACGCTGGTCGCCGCGGGCGCCTACGATCTCTACAAGAATCGCGCGTTGTTTGACGCGGGCGACATCGGATTGTTTTCGGTCGGTACAATCGCTTCGTTCATTTCGGCGTTTTTATGCGTGCGCTGGTTGCTGCGCTACATCACGAGTCACGATTTCACGGTGTTTGCCTGGTACCGGATTGCGTTCGGCGCAGTCGTGCTCGTAACGGCTTATTCGGGCGCGGTCGCCTGGAGCGTGTAGTCGCCGGATTCGCCCTGCGTCGCGGGGCTGATCCTTTCAAAGATCGGCTGTTCATTTGATCTCGTTTGATCGCTACAAGCGTTTGCTATCGACGCCGGGCCTGCGCGCCGCGTTGCTGTCGTCAATGATCGGCCGCCTGCCGATGGGCATCGCGGGGCTCGCCATACTGTTGTACGTGCAGAGCGGCATGCGCTCGTTCGCGGCGGCGGGCGTGGTCAGCGCGCTCTACGTGCTGGGCCTGGCGGTGATCGCGCCGCTGGTGGGACGCCTGATCGACCGGCTCGGGCCGCGGCCGCTGTTGCTGGCAAGCGCGCTGATTTACCCGACTGCGTTGATAACACTGATAGGGCTGGTCGAGTATCGCGCCCCCGCCGGCTGGGTGGCGATCGCGGCGCTGATTGCGGGCTCGATGCTGCCGCCCGTCACCATCTGCATGCGCACATTGTTTCCGCGCTTGCTGGTCGACGGCGAGTTGCTGCAGACCGCTTACTCGCTCGATTCGATTTTGATTGAGTCGATATTCGTCGCCGGTCCGGCCTTGATCGCATTTTTCGTTGTGGCTGATTGGCGTGCCGGCGCCGTATTGTTTGCCGCGGCCTGTGCGTTCATCGGCAGCCTGCTGTTCATGCGCTCGCCGGCGATTCGAGCATGGGTGCAGCCGGCTGCGCGCACCGGCTGCAGTTTGCTTGGACCGTTGCGAAATCGGCCGTTGCTGGCGTTGTTCGCGGCGACCGCGCTGTATTCAATCGCCTTCGGATTGCTCGAAGTCGCGGTAACCGCGCTGGCCACTGCCCAGGGCCGACCGGCAGCGGCGGGGGTGATTCTCGCATTGGCGAGTGTTGGCAGCGGCATCGGCGCGTTGATTTTCGGCAGCCGCAGTTGGGCGCTGCCGATTCGACGCCAGTACGTCGTCGCCCAGTTTGCAATGGCGGCGGGAATGTTTTTGCTGGCGCCGGTATCGAATTTGTACTGGCTTGCGGCGCTGTCCGTGTTCGCCTGTTCGCCGATGGCACCGGTGCTTGCCACCCAATCCGTATTGGTGGCGCGCCTGACGCCGCCTGCGATGCTGGCGGAAAGCTTCACCTGGGCATCGACCAGTCTGCTGGCGGGCGTCAGCAGTGGAATCGCAATAGCCGGTTGGATTGTCGAGAATTATGCGCCGTTCTGGGCGCTCATCGCGGGCGGTGCGACAACGCTGGCGGCGGCATTGTTGTCCTTGCAGGGGCTGGCGCGGGCTGACGTTGTCAATCGGCGGCAATTGGTTTGATCAGCTTTGCGTCCACGGCAGACCGGCGGCGCGCCAGCCGCCAACGGTATTGCGGTGTCCGCTGGCATCGCGGTCGCCTTCAAAACCTTCCAGCACGTTGAACACGCTGCCGTAGCCGGCCGACTGCGCCGCCAGCGCCGCCTCATGCGAGCGCGCTCCGCTGCGACAAATGAACATGACCGTGGCCGCAGCCGGCACTGCCTGTTTGAGCTGGGCGACGAAATCCGGGTTTGGTTTCATTCCCGGGTAGGATTTCGATTCGATTTCAACGCTGCCGGGTATGCGGCCGACAAAATCCAGTTCGGCGCTGCTGCGCACATCGACAAGGACTGCGCCGTCCGTAGTGCGAAGCGCTTGTGCTTCCATGGGCAGCAATGCACCGGTATAGGGAAGGTTTGCCTTTTGCGCACGCTGCCGCGCCGCCTCCAGAATCAATTTGCTGTCTGACACGCCGTGCTCCTGAGGAATAAAATGACCTTTTTAGTTTAGCGGATGACCACCAATCGAGTTTGCACCGTTGCCGAGCAAATAATCTGTAATTTGCACTAAAATAGTGCGTATCTGGCGGTTTTAGTACGCCAAATCACTTATGGCACAATGACTTTGCATAAATTCAGGTTGGCATATTTCGTGCTGAACCTAGCGCTCCAAACCCTTCAGTTTTTCAAAACAACGTTCATTTAGTTAGGAGAGACACATGGCGGTAGCGGATGTAATGAAAATGGTCAAAGAAAACGAAGTCAAATTCGTCGACTTTCGTTTTACTGATACGCGTGGCAAAGAGCAACATGTGTCGGTGCCGACCAAGCAGTTTACCGAAGAAAAATTCACCGATGGTCACGCCTTTGACGGTTCCTCGATCGCCGGCTGGAAGGGCATCGAAGCCTCCGACATGATTCTGATGCCGGACCCGGATTCGGCCCGTCTCGACCCGTTCACGGACGAACCCGTGCTCAACATCACCTGCGACGTCATCGAACCGTCGGACGGCAAGGGTTACGATCGCGATCCGCGCTCGATCGCCAAACGCGGCGAAGCCTATCTGAAGTCGACCGGCCTTGGCGACACCGCCTACTTCGGTCCGGAACCCGAATTTTTCATTTTCGACTCCGTCACCTGGAAGGTGGACATGTCGGGCTCGTCGGTCAAGATCAATTCCGAGGAAGCGCCGTGGTCGTCGAATGAAGAATTTGAAGGCGGCAACATGGGGCATCGCGCGCCGATCAAGGGCGGTTATTTCCCGGTACCGCCGATGGACTCACTGCAGGATATCCGCAATGCGATGTGCATCGCGCTTGAGCAACAGGGCGTCGAAGTCGAGGTGCATCACCACGAAGTGGCCGCGCCCGGCCAGTGCGAAATCGGCACCAAATTCGAAAAACTGGTGAAGCGCGCGGACTGGAACCAGATTCTGAAATACACCGTGCAAATGGTCGCGCAGTCCTATGGCAAAACGGCGACTTTCATGCCGAAACCGGTGGTCGGCGACAACGGCTCGGGCATGCATGTGCACCAGTCGATCTGGAAGGGCGGTCAGAACATGTTCGCCGGCAATGGTTATGCCGGCCTGTCCGAATTCGCGCTGTTCTACATTGGCGGCATCATTAAGCACGCCAAGGCGCTCAATGCGATCACCAATCCGGGCACGAACTCCTACAAGCGGCTGGTGCCGGGCTTCGAAGCCCCGATCAACCTGGCCTACTCGGCGCGCAACCGTTCGGCGTCCTGCCGTATTCCGTACGTGACGAACCCGAAGGCGCGTCGCGTCGAAATCCGCTTCCCGGATCCGACGGCGAATCCGTACCTCGCCTTTACCGCCATGATGATGGCGGGTATCGACGGCGTGCAGAACAAGATCCACCCCGGCGACCCGATCGACAAGAACCTCTACGATTTGCCGCCTTCGCAAGCGAAGAAGGTGCCGAACGTATGCTCGTCGCTCGACATGGCGCTCGAACATCTCGACAAGGATCGCGCCTTCCTGACCGCGGGTGGCGTGTTCTCCGACGATATGCTTGATGCCTACATCGCGCTCAAGATGGAGGAAGTCACGCGCTTCCGCATGACCACCCATCCGGTGGAATTCGATATGTATTACAGCCTGTAATCGTCGCTTCATTAGGGCAGACAGGGCGGGGTTTCCCCGCCCTGTTTTCTTTTCCGGGTTGGTCCTCCGTTTTGGCTCATGCCGCCCATGGGGTGTAGACTCGCAACGCAAGTCGTGGCGTGCATCGGCGATGCGCAGGCGCCGCGCAAGGGCAACGGGATGACACAGGAACGGCGATGAAAATCTGTCTGGCGGTGGTTCTGGCTTGTTTGGCCCCGACGGCGGGCGCTGAAATGTGGAAATGCGTCGATGGCGACGGCAACACCCGCTATACCAACGTACGTGCCGAGGTTAAGGGCTGCAAGGCGCTCAATCTGGAGCCCCTCAACACGGCGCAGGAGCCGCGCGCGCAGCAACAGCCGAAACCGGCGAATTTTCCGAGTGTCGACAGCGATACTCAAAAACAGCGCGATGCCGGGCGCCGCAAGATCCTCGAACAGGAAATGGCGCAGGAGCAGCAGCAGCTCGACGCCGCAAAAAAGCAACTGGCGGAGCAGCAGGATCTGCGGCTGGGCAACGAAAAGAACTATGCGCGGGTCGAAGAGCGTCTCAAACCGTTCGAGAGCCGCGTCAAGCTGCACGAGAGCAACATCGAAAGTCTCAAACGGGAATTGGCCAACATCAAATAGCTGTATTGCACGGCCGACTGACGCGCCCGGCGGCCGCCGCAGGGTGGCTCGCTTCTTGCTCAACCAACCATATTGTTAGATCGAACAATGGCCATCCCGGCACTCACAGGACTTGATCTTCTCGGGACCGCAATTGTTTTGGTTGATCAGGATAAAAGCGTGCATTACACGAATCCATCGGCGGAGAATCTCTTCGAGGCGAGCAGCAAGAGCTTTATCGGCCATTCCATTTCGGAAATATTCCAGGACGATATACTCGACGCCGCGATCGATTACGCCCGCTCCAACAACAGCAGTTACACCGAGCATGATCTGCGCATCGGCGCGTTCGGCCGCCCCAAGCTGCTCTTGAGCTGCACGGCCAATCCGGTTGAACTCGACGGCTGGGTCGCCGGCTGGCGCGGACTGCTTCTGGAGTTTCGCCACATCGAGCAGCAGATGAAAATTGCGCGCGAGGAACGGTTGCTGGATCAAAGCCAGGCCAACCGCGAGTTGATCCGCAACCTCGCGCACGAAATCAAGAACCCGCTGGGCGGCATCCGCGGCGCCGCGCAATTGCTCGAACGCGAACTCGACCGGCCGCATCTGCACGAATACACCCAGGTCATCATGAAGGAGGCCGACCGCCTCCAGCTGCTGATGGACCGTCTGCTGACGCCGCACCGGTTGCCGCAACCCGCGCCGCTGAATATTCACGAAGTGCTCGAGCGCGTGCGCAGCGTGATCCTGGCCGAATGTCCGCAGGGCATCACGGTCATCCGTGACTATGACACCAGCCTGCCGCTGCTGACCGGCGACAAGGAGCAGCTGATCCAGGCCGTGCTCAACATTGTGCGTAATGCCGCGCAGGCGATGCAGGGCGTCGGCCAGATCCGTTTGCGCACGCGCATTGCAAGGCAGGCGACGCTGGCAAGGCGCCGTTTCAAGCAGGCCGTGCAGGTGCAGATCTGCGACAACGGCCCGGGCATTCCGGAAGAAATACGCGACAAGGTTTTTTATCCGCTGGTTTCCGGCCGTGAAGGCGGTAGCGGACTCGGGCTCACGCTGGTGCAGAACTTCGTCACCCAGCATCAGGGCACCGTGACCTTCGATACGCAAGCCGGCGGCACCACATTTACCCTTCTGCTGCCGGTCCAGCCGAACGTCACCCATTGATTGCATGCTTATGAAACCTGTCTGGATTATCGACGACGACCGCTCCATCCGCTGGGTGCTTGAGAAAGCGCTGACCCGCGAGAGCATCGCCTTCAAATCGTTTTCATCCGCCGACGAGGCGCTGGGCGAACTCAACAGCGAAGCGCCGCAGGTCATCGTCAGCGACATTCGCATGCCGGGCGAATCCGGATTGATCCTGCTTCAGCGCGCGAAGGAGCTCTATCCGCAGCTGCCCGTGATCATCATGACCGCCTACTCCGATCTCGAGAGTGCAGTGGCGGCATTTCAGGGCGGCGCCTATGAATATCTGCCCAAGCCGTTCGATGTCGATCACGCGCTCGAACTGATCCGGCGCGCGCTCGCTGAAAGCGTGCGCGAAGAGGGCGCGGTCGAGCCCGCTGAAGCAGTGCCGGAAATACTCGGCCAGGCGCCTGCAATGCAGGACGTTTTTCGCATCATCGGCCGCCTGTCCCAGTCCCACGCGACCGTCCTGATCACCGGCGAATCGGGTACCGGCAAGGAACTCGTTGCCAGCGCCCTGCACCGCCACAGTCCGCGCGCGCAGAAGCCGTTTGTCGCCATCAATACCGCGGCGATCCCGAAAGATCTTCTCGAATCGGAATTGTTCGGCCACGAACGCGGCGCGTTTACCGGCGCGCAAAACATGCGACGCGGGCGCTTCGAGCAGGCCGACGGCGGCACGCTGTTCCTCGATGAGATCGGCGACATGCCGTCGGATTTGCAGACGCGCCTGCTGCGCGTGCTGTCGGACGGGCATTTCTACCGCGTCGGCGGGCACCAGCCGATCCGCGCCAACGTGCGCGTCATTGCGGCGACTCACCAGGACCTCGAAGTCCGCGTCAAGCAGGGCCTCTTCCGCGAGGACCTGTTTCACCGGCTGAACGTGATCCGTCTGCGCCTGCCGCCGCTGCGTGAACGGCGCGAGGACATTCCGTTGCTGGCGAAATTTTTTCTCGCCAAAAGCGCGCGCGAAATCGGCGTCGAGCAGAAGCGCCTGTCGGACACCGCGCTCAAATTTTTAACCGCGCAGGATTTTCCCGGCAACGTGCGCCAGCTGGAGAATCTCTGTCACTGGCTGACGGTGATGGCGGCCGGCGTCAATATCGAGGTCAAGGATCTGCCGTCCGAACTGCGCGTCGAATCCGGCGCGGCGACCGCCCAGAACTGGGTCGGCGCGCTGGAACTTGAAGTCACCAATGCGCTGAATCGCGGCGAAACCGGATTGATCGACACGATGGGTTCGGAATTCGAAAAAGCGCTGATCACCCGTGCGCTGATGCACACCGGCGGGCGTCGCATTGAAGCCGCGCAGCTGCTCGGCCTCGGTCGCAATACGCTCACGCGCAAGATTCAGGAACTGGGTCTCGATGCCGACAAGGGCGGCGACGCCTGAAGCGGAGTCGGCGGCTGAGTCGATGATTTAGCCGGCGAATTCCGCCATTACCGGCGCGTGATCGGAGGGCCGCTCGTGCCGCCGCGGTTCAAGATCGACGCTGCAGCGGAGGATCGCTGCGGCCATCGCGGCACTGACCAGAATGTGATCGATGCGCAAACCCATCTTGCGCTTGAATGCGTTCATGCGGTAATCCCACCATGTAAATATCTGCGCAGCCGGCTCAACGAGGCGCAATCCGTCCTGCAGGCCGATCGCCAGCAGTTGCTGCAATGCTGCGCGTTCGGCCTCGCTGCACAGGACCTGGCCTTCCCAGGTTTTGGGGTCGTGCACGTCGATGTCGGCAGGCGCGATATTGTAGTCGCCGACCACCACCAGTTTCGGGTGTGCCGCCAGCTCCGCTTTCAGCCACGCCGTTGTTGCCTGCAGCCATGCGAGTTTGTACTGGTATTTGTCGGAACCGACGCTCTGGCCGTTCGGAACGTAGAGGCAAACCACGCGCACGCCGGCAATCGTCGCCGCCAGCACGCGTTTTTGCGGATCGTCAAAACCGGGAATTGCGATTACGGGATCGGCGGCGACGAGCTTGCTCAGGATCGCCACGCCGTTGTAGGTCTTCTGTCCGGCGAATACTGCGCGGTAACCGGCTTGTTCGATGTCCTGCAATGGAAAGACTGCATCCTCCATTTTGGTTTCCTGCAGGCACAGTGCGTCGGGCTGATGGGTGGCGAGCCAGTTCAGCACCTGCGGCAGGCGCACTTTGAGCGAGTTGACGTTCCATGTCGCGATCTTCATGCTGCTGCCCTGTTGTAAACGACTGGAATCAGTACAAACGAACGGCGCTGCAATGCAGCGCCGATTGTGACAACCGCAAAATTATTTCTTTTCCGGCGCTGGTGGCGCGGCGGCCGGTTTCGCCCCGGGCACGGCGGTGCTCGGATAACCGGCCTGATCCAAAGTGGCGTCCCAGTCCGAGGCGAGATAGCCTTTGATGGTTTTCAGCGAGCCGACAATCAGCAGCGGAACTTCCATGCCGCCGCCGGACTGTTTTTTGAAATCGTCGGCTTCTTTCGGATCGGTCGGATTTTTTTCGGTGTAGGGAATGCCGCGCTTCTTCAGATGGGCGCGCGCGTTGTTGCATAAATCGCCGCAGTCGGTGGTGTAGAGAGTGACCGGAAAATTTTTTGTCGCCTGCTGCAGTCCGTAAGAGCCCTCGCTGGTCTGTACGGTGTTGCTGCCGAGACGCTTGGTCTCGACCTTCTTGATATTGGCGGGCGGCGGATAGGGCGTGTAATTGACGGTGCCCTTTTCATCGACCCAGCGGTACATTTCCGCGCCGGCCGCGGGCACGGCAAGCGCCGCCAGTAACAGAAGCGAGAACGCTTTCATCGATTCATCCTCCCAAAACAACCGGATTTACTCTAACACAAGGCCTTTGCCGCCGGTAGCGGCGGGCGCCCGGTCAGGCCGTCTCGGCGGCAACCATGCCGTTGTGACGCAGCAGCGCGTCGATGCTTGGTTCGCGGCCGCGGAACGCGACGAAGGATTCGAGCGCCGGCCGGCTGCCGCCGACGCCCAGCACCTCGTCGCGGAAGCGCGCGCCGATTTCCGGATTGAGCACGCCGCGTTCCTCGAACAGACTGTAGGCATCGGCCGACAGTACCTCGGCCCATTTGTAGCTGTAATAGCCGGCGGCATAACCGCCGGCGAAAATGTGGCTGAAGCTGTTGGGGAAGCGATTGAAGGCCGGCGGAAACAAAACCGCGACCTCGCGGCGCACCGCGTCGAGCGTGTCCTTGACCATCTGGTCGTTGATGTCGTTGGCATGGTGATGCAGACGCATGTCGAACAGCGAAAATTCGATCTGGCGTGCGGTCTGCAGGCCGCTCTGGAAATTCTTTGCCGCCAGCATCTTGTCGAACAGCGCGCGCGGCAGCGGCGCGCCGGTATCGATGTGCGCGGTCATCGGTTCGAGCACGCGCCACTCCCAGCAATAATTTTCCATGAACTGGCTGGGCAGTTCGACCGCATCCCATTCGACGCCGTTGATGCCGGAGACGCCGAGCTCCTCGACCCGCGTCAGCAGATGATGCAGGCCGTGGCCGAATTCATGGAACAGCGTGATCACTTCGTCGTGAGTGAACAGCGCCGGCCGCTTCTTGCCACCGCTCTCGCCGACGGGCGGCGAAAAATTGCAGTTGAGATAAGCCACCGGCGTCTGGATGCCGTGCGCAGTGCGCCGGCGCGCCATCACTTCGTCCATCCATGCGCCGCCGCGTTTGGATTGGCGCGCGTAGAGGTCGAGATAGAACTGGCCGACGATCTGGTTCCGGTCGTCATAGATGCCGAAGAAGCGCACGTCGGGGTGCCACACCGGCGCCGACTCCTCGCGGATCGACAGCCCGTAGATGGTTTCGATGACGCGGAACATGCCGGGCAGCACGCGCGTTTCCGGGAAATACTGCTTGACCTCCTGATCGGAAAACGCGAACTGCGCAGCGCGCAGTTTTTCCGAGGCGTAACCGACATCCCAGGCTTCGAGCGCCGGCATGCCGAGTTTGTCGCGCGCGAATGCCTTGAGCTCTGCGAGATCGCGCTGCGCGAACGGCTTTGCCCTGACGCCGAGATCCTCGAGAAACTTCATCACCTGCGCCGGGGTGTCGGCCATTTTCGGCTCGAGCGAGTAGGCGGCGTAGCTTTCGAATTCGAGCAGTTGCGCCAGTTCGCGGCGCAGATTGACGATCTCGGTGATCAGCGGCGTGTTGTCCAGTTCGGGCTTGCCGAATTCGGAGGCGCGCGTGGCGCTGGCGCGGTACATCAACTCGCGCAGCGCGCGGTTGTCGGCGTATTGCATGACCGGCAGATAGGACGGCGCATGCAGGGTGAATTTCCAGCCGGGCTTGCCGTCTTTTTCCGCAGCATTGCGCGCGGCTTCCACCACATCGTCCGGGATGCCCTTGAGTTCGGTTTCTTCGGTAACGAAGTGCGCGAATCCGTCGGTGGCGTCGAGCACGTTATCGGAGAAACGCGACGTCAGCGCCGACAGGCGGTCGCGGATGGTAGTGAAACGCGCTTTCTTGTCGGCGGAGAGTTCGGCGCCGCCCAGTTTGAAATCGCGCACTTCGTGCTCGATCACCGCGCGCCGCGCCGCCGAGAGTCCGGCAAAAGCCGGACTTCCATGCAGGGCGCGGTATTTGGCGTAGAGCGCCGGGTTCTGGCCGAGTTCGGTGTAGTACTGCGTGATCTTCGGCAGATTCGAGTTGTAGGCCTCGCGCAGCTCAGGGCTGTTCATCACCGCATTCATGTGCCCGACCTGGCCCCAGGCGCGATTCAGGCGCTCATGCGCGTCGGCGAGCGGCGCGGCGAAATTGTCCCAGCCGGGCGCCGCCGTATCGGCGGCGAGGCGTTCGATCAGGGCGCGGTTTTCGGCCAGCAGTTGATCGACCGCCGGCGCGACGAATTCGGGTTTGAACGCGTCGAAATGCGGCAGTCCGGAAAAATCGAGCAATGGATTCATGGCGGCAGCTTACAGAATTGAAGGGGGGGTGAATCGGTCGTTGGGGCGCGGAATTCTACAATGAGCCCGCGTTGGACGCGTAAATTACCGCAAGGTTCGACGCCGACGCCGGCAACGCCTCGCGGGAGGGGTCACGCCGCTTCGTAAACGACCTGACCCTCGACCAGCGTATAGCGCACCCGGCCCTTGAGTTCGATGCCGGTGAACGGCGTGTTCTTGCCCTGGCTTTTCAGCGTGTCGGGGCCGACTTTCCAGAAACGTGCCGGATCAAACACGCAGACGTCGGCGGTGCCGCCGACTGCGATGCGGCCGCCATCGACCGCCAGCACGCGCGCCGGATCGGCAGTAATGCGCGCGAGCCCTGTGACCAGCGGCAGCTTTGATTCTTCGGCCCATTTGAGCGTCAACGGCAGAAGGAGCTCGACGCCGGTGGCGCCGGTTTCGGCTTCGCCGAACGGCAACTGCTTGGCGTCGTCATCGACCGGCGTGTGGTCCGAACACAATGCATCGACGGTGCCGTCGGCGAGCGCGCCGCGCAACGCGTCGCGGTCGCGCTGACTTCTGAGCGGCGGCGTCAGGTTGCAATTGGGGTCGAAGTAGCCGATATCCATTTCCGACAGATGGGCGTGGTGGATGCCGACATCGCAGCTAATGCGCAGCCCGCGCTGCTTGGCTTCGCGCACCATGTTGACGGCTTCGGCGCTCGACAACCGGCACAGGTGCACGCGCGCGCCGGTTTCGCGCGTCAGCAGCAGAATGGTCGACAAGGCCACCGTCTCGGCGGTCACCGGGATCGCCGGCAGGCCGAGGCGGGTGGCAACCTGGCCGTCGTGCGCGACACCGCCGCGCGCGAGCGCTGCATCCTGCGGCCGCAGCCACACCGGGTAATCGAAGGTCGCCGCGTATTGCAGCGCGCGCAGCAGCATCTGGTTGTCCGTGAGCGGCGCGTCGGCGTGCGAAAAGGCCACACAACCCGCATCGGTCAGCTCGGCCATTTCGGTCAGGCGTGTGCCCTTCAGCCCGATGGTCAGCGCGCCGACCGGATAGACATGCGATTCGTGCAGATTGCGCGCGCGGAACTTGAGCATTTCGACGAGGCCCGGCTCGTCGAGTGGCGGGTCGGTATCCGGCGGGCAGGCGAGGCTGGTCACGCCGCCGGCTGCGGCGGCGCTCATTTCGGTTTCAAGTGTGGCCATATATTCGAAGCCGGGCTCGCGCAGGCGCACCGAAAGATCAACCAGGCCCGGACACACGATCAGGTCGGTGGCGTCGAGCGTGCGGTTGGCGGTGAAGCCCGCCGGCGCGCCGCCGATGCCGACGATTTTGCCGGCGGCGATAAAGACATCCTGCGTGGCGTCGGTGCCGCTGGCGGGGTCGATCAGGCGGCCGTTCTTGATGTGTATTTTCATGACAATTCAGCCACAGAGATCACAGAGAACACCGAGAAGAAACGTTTCGCGGCAAATCTGTTTTTCGTTCTGTGCACTCGGTGTCCTCTGTGGCAAGGTTTTTCAATTTCCCGCCAGTATGCTCATGACGGCCATGCGGATGGCGATGCCGAAAGTGACCTGCGGCAGAATCACCGACTGTTTGCCGTCGGCGACGCTGGAATCGATTTCGACGCCGCGGTTCATCGGTCCCGGATGCAGCACGATGGCATCAGGTTTGGCCAGTGCCAGTTTCTCCGCGGTGAGGCCATAGGATTTGAAGAATTCCTGCGGTGAGGGCAGGAAGGCGCCCTGCATGCGTTCATTCTGCAGGCGCAGCATCATCACCACATCGACATCTTTGAGCCCCTTCGCCATGTCGTGATAAACATGCACGCCGAGATCCTCGACGTGCGAGGGCAGCAGAGTCTTCGGGCCGATCACGCGCAGCTCTGGCACGCCGAGCGTGGTGAGCGCGTGGATCTGCGAGCGCGCCACCCGCGAATGCAGCACGTCGCCGACGATCGCCACCCGCAACTGCGTGAAATCTTTTTTGTAGCGACGCACCGTAAACACATCGAGCAGGCCCTGCGTCGGATGCGCATGGCGGCCGTCGCCGGCATTGATGACATGGATATCCGGGCTGACGTGGCGCGCGATCAGGTAAGGCGCGCCGCTTTGCGCGTGGCGCACGATGAACATGTCTGCCTGCATCGCCGACAGGTTGGCGACGGTATCGAGCACCGACTCGCCCTTCGATTGCGACGACACGTTGATCGCAAGGTTGATGACGTCAGCTGACAGCCGCTTGGCGGCGATCTCGAAGGTCGTGCGCGTGCGCGTCGAGGGTTCGAAGAACAGGTTGAAGATCGCCTGCCCGCGCAACAACGGCACTTTCTTCACTTCGCGCTGGGTCACGCCGACAAAGGATTCGGCGGTGTCGAGGATCTGGCGCAGGATGTCTGCCGGCAGTCCCTCGATCGAGAGCAGATGGTGCAGCTCGCCGTTTTTGTTCAGTTGCGGATTGTTGTTGAGGAACATCGTTCGCTCTTCTTATTTGACCGGTTGCAGCACGAGGCGCAGTCCGCCGCCGTCGGCCTGTTCAAGATCGATGCTTTGCGCCGACGGAATATCCAGCGTCGCGCCGATAAACTGCGCGGCGATCGGCAGTTCGCGGCCGCCGCGATCGACCAGCGCGGCCAGCCGGATGCTGGCCGGACGCCCGTAGTCGAACAGTTCATTCATGGCGGCACGGATGGTGCGGCCGGTGTTGAGCACATCGTCGATCAAGATGAGATCGCGGCCGTCGACTTCGAACGGAATGGTCGACGGCGCGACTTTGCGTTTTAATCCGCGGTCGCGAAAATCGTCGCGGTAGAACGAGACGTCGAGCGTGCCCACCGGCACCGCGATGCCCAGCGCCTTGTGCAGGCGTTCGGCCAGCCAAGCGCCGCCGGTGACGATGCCGATCAAGCCGGTTTGCGGCGTGACTTGCGCACGCATCTGCGCGGTCAGCGTGGCGAGCAGCGTTTCCGCGGAAGGCAGTCCTTGTTCGGTCATTGCGGGCGTCCCAGACGGTCGAGAAAATCCTGCAGTATGGTTTGCGCGGCGACGGCGTCGACGAATGCCTTGCGATCGCGCGCGGCGACGCCGGATTCGCCGAGACTGGAATCGGCCGCCACCGAACTCAGGCGTTCATCGACGAATTCCACCGGCAGCGCGAAGCGCCGCTCCAGTTCGCCGGCGAACTTGCGCGCGAGGCGCGACAGTTCGTGCTCGCTGCCGTCGAGATGTGACGGCAGGCCGACCACCAGCAGCACCGGCTTCCATTCGTCGATCAGTGCGGCGATCGCGGCGTAGCGGCGTTGCTTGTCTTCGGCGTGTATGGTCGACAGCGGGTGGGCGGTGCCGGTCAGCGTTTCGCCGACGGCGGTGCCAATGCGCTTGCTGCCGAAATCGAACGCCAGCACGGTGCCGTTCGCACTGTGCGGGGTGAGGCGTGAGGCGTGAGGTGTTTCATCCCGGGGGTCAGTCATGGCGCGCAATTCCTGCAATGTTGCCGGAAACGCCTGGGTGGCCGCATTGGCAGTCGATGCGACACCTGCCTGTCCTCTCACGCTTCACCCCTCACACCTCTTCTGGCATCACGCATGTCCGGCTTCTTCCGACAGACTCGCAAAGTCGATGCCGAGCAACTGCATCGCCGCCGGCACGCGTTCCTCCGATGGCAATTCGAACAGCACTTCGGTGTTGGCGGGCACCGTCAGCCAGGCGTTCTGCGCGAGCTCGTGTTCGAGCTGCCCGGCGCCCCAGCCGGCGTAACCGAGGGTGACGAAAATCTGCGCCGGCCCGTCGCCGCGTGCCACCGCCTGCAGGATATCCTTCGACGTTGTCAGGCCGATGTCGGCATTGATCGACAGCGTCGATTGCCAGTGCCCGACCGGCCCGTGCAGCACGAAACCGCGGTCGGTTTGCACCGGACCGCCGTAGTGCACGGGAATGTCGCCGTATTGCCGGTCGGTCACCGGAATGCTGACTTGTTCGAGCAGGGTGGACAGCAAAAGGTCGATCGGCCGGTTGATCACCACGCCGAGCGCGCCCTTGTCGTTGTGCTCGCAGATATAGGTCAGGGATTTTGAAAAATGCGGATCGGCCATGTTGGGCATGGCGATCAGGAAGTGATGCGTGAGGTTCACCGATTGCATGTATTGGGGTTTCTGTTCCCGCTGGCCTCGCGCCGGAATGTCTGTCGGCGGTATTGTAAACGCAGCGCCGTCTATTCACAATTGCCGCTCGCCCCGCCAGGGCCCCGCCTGGCGGCTGTTTCCCGGGGAATCGAATTGAATTACCAACGCACGCTGGTCTGGTTCAGGCGCGATCTGCGGTTGCACGATCACGCGGCGCTTGCCCGCGCGCTGGCCGCCTCGGCCCGCGTCTACTGCGCCTTCGTGTTTGATCGCGAAATCCTCGACGGTCTCGCGCGCGCCGATCGGCGCGTCGAGTTCATCTGGCACAGCCTGCGCGAACTCGACGCCGCGTTGCAGAAGTCGGGTGGCGGCCTGCTGGTGTTGCATGGCGTTGCGCGCGATGAAATTCCGCGGTTGGCGCAACAACTCAAGCTCGACGCGGTATTTGCCAACGAGGATTACGAGCCGGCGGCGGTTGCGCGCGACCAGGCAGTTGCGGCGACGCTCGCGGCTGCCAGTATCGATTTCATCCCTGGCAAGGATCAGGTGATCTTTGCCAGGGATGAGGTGCTGACGCAGGAGGGCCGCCCCTACAGCGTCTACACACCCTATAAAAATGCCTGGCTCAAACGCCTCACGGACCGCGATCTGCAGGCGCATGTCGTCAAGCCGTCCAAGGGACAGTTAGCGACACAATCAGGTTTCACGTTGCCTTCTCTGCAACAACTCGGGTTTGAAACGACCAACCTGCTGACCCTTGGTATCAATCCCGGCATGTCCGGCGCGTCCGCATTGTTCGCCGATTTCAAAGCCCGCATGGCGGCCTATCATGAGCGGCGCGATTTTCCCGCGCGCAAGGGGCCGAGTTACCTGTCGGTGCATCTGCGTTTCGGCACGGTGTCGATTCGTGCGCTGGCGGCTGCCGCCTGGCACGACGCCGGGCGCGGCGCCGCGGTGTGGCTGTCGGAACTGATCTGGCGCGATTTTTATTTCATGATCCTGCATCACCATCCGCGCATAGCGACGCAGTCCTTCCGACCGGAATACGATGCACTGGTGTTTCCCAACGACAAGGCGAGATTCGACGCGTGGTGCGAGGCGCGCACCGGCTATCCGCTGGTCGATGCGGCGATGCGCCAGCTCAATCAGACCGGTTACATGCACAACCGCCTGCGCATGGTAGTGGCGTCGTTTCTGGTCAAGGATCTTCACATCGACTGGCGCTGGGGCGAGCGCTATTTCGCCGCACAGCTGAACGACTTCGATCTCGCCGCCAACAACGGCGGCTGGCAATGGGCGGCATCAACCGGCTGCGACGCGCAGCCCTATTTCCGGATTTTCAATCCGGTCACGCAATCGGAGAAATTCGACCCCAAAGGGGAATTCATCCGCAAATACGTACCGGAATTGAAGGGCTGCAGCGAACGCCAGGTCCACGCGCCCTGGCTGATGAACGCCGCGCAGCAGCAGGCGGCGGGTACGGTCATCGGGCGTGATTATCCGGCGCCGCTGGTCGATCACGCGGCGGCGCGCGCGGTGACGCTCGAACTCTACAAGCGCGTGCGGGCGGTCTGAGCAGGTTGCGCGGCAGCGCGTGGCATAATCGTTCGATGCGCCGTACCCGTGGGAATTCCGGCAGTCTTTCACGCATACACGTGACCGCAACGCTCGCGCCCGGCGCGAATATCGCATTGCCGGACGCGGCCGCGCATCATCTGTCGCGCGTGTTGCGCGCGGCGGTCGATGATCATGTCACCGTGTTCGATGATGGCGTCGAATACGAGGCGGTGATCACGCATATCGACCGTCACGGCGTCACCGTAAAGCTGGGTGCCGGTGCTGCGGTCGGCCGTGAATCGCCGCTGCCGTGCACGCTGGTGCAGGCGATTTCGAGCGGCGATCGCATGGATTACACCTTGCAAAAGGCGGTCGAACTCGGTGTGCACGCGATCCGGCCCGTTTACAGCGAACGCAGCGTGGTGAGGCTCGACGAGAAACGCAGTGCGACGCGTCTCGCGCACTGGCGTCAGGTCGCCGCGGCGGCCTGCGAACAATGCGGCCGCAATTCCGTGCCTGCAGTGGCAGCGCCGGAATCCTTGATCGACTGGTTTGCCGGGCTCGTCGCGCTGCCCGCCGGCGAACTGCGCGTCCTGATGTCTCCCCGCGCCGAGCATCGCCTTGCCGATTTTGCGCAGCCGATGGCGGTGACCTTGCTGGCGGGGCCCGAGGGCGGCTTTACGGGGGTCGAGGTTGAACTCGCGCTGGTGCGCGGCTTTTCCGCGATGCGGCTGGGGCCGCGCACGCTGCGCACCGAAACCGCCGCGCTCGCCGCGCTGGCGGCGGTCAACACGCTGTGGGGCGATTTCTAGCCTGCTTCATGTCGTTGCGGCGACCGTGTGTTGACGTTGCCGCCAAGAGTCCCCTGATCGAAAAGTATTTCGGGTCGGCGACAAAAATTACTGCACGGTATTCACGCAGTTCCGGAAAAAACACCTGCCGGCAAATCCTGCATTGCGCTATCGACGTTCGCGGTTATCGCCTTGCCTGCCGTTTTTCTTGTTCGGCAAAAGAAAACGCTCCCGGATTTTCATCCGGGAGCGCAAGGTCCCCAAGAAACCGGACAAAGAGGAAATGCGTGAACAAACTGCAATTCCACGATACTCCTTCTTTACCGCTGATCAAGAAAAATTCTTGATCAATTGCGGCAAACGCAGTTCGAACACATCAATCCGCCTTGAATTGTAAGCATGGCGAAAGAAATGTTTCAAAAATATCCCTGTTGTCGAATGGGCCTTTGCGTCAACCGGTATTAAATTGGAGTTTTGCCTGGTACGATTTTGCTGCGCGTGCCTTTTTTGCCAATGCGCGATGTCGTCCGGCGCTTGCGCGCAAAAAATATCCAACCATGGCATTCGCTTGAGCGTGCATGCATGAACGCTTCGCCGGCGCATTTTCCGGTTGCGGCAACTGTCAGGATGCAACAACCGCGCAGCAGAGGGCATTGTTGCGCGCCGCACGATTTGTGTGCCTTATGGCGAACGGACATAATCGCGACAAACGTATATTGTTCCGCTGCGAAAACGGGACAAAAGCATAAATCGGCACGGCAACCGGAGCAGGAATGGCAAATCGTCAGCGACCAGTAATAGTCTTGGCATTCTGTGCGGGCGCATTGTTGATATTGATGGGTTACCTGATCTGGTCGAGTCACAAGGAAGCGATTCAGAACGCCGAAACAACATCGCGCAACTATGCCGAGATCATCAAAACCCGTCTGGACGCCACCTTAAGGCGTTCGGAGGCGCATCTTCAGGCGCTCGCGCGCGAAACGCCGATCGATGCACTGACCCCGGCAAACGTTCCGCGCTTCGCCCGCGAGATCAATGAAAAACTCGATCTCGAACTGCTTTATTTTCCGGAGCTGGTCGGCCTGCGCGTGATCAACGCGGGCGGCGACGTTATCTACAATTCAGGCAGCGCGCAGGCGCCGCCGACCAGTGTTCTGGACCGCGACTATTTCCGCGAGCTGCGCGACAACAGGCAGTTCGATCTGGTGTTTTCCGACGTGGTGACGGGCAAGATCGTCGGTCGCCAAATTCTGGTCATGGCAAAGGCATTGCGCGACGCCGATGGCGGCTTCCGCGGCTGCGTGATTGCTTCAATCGACCTGGCCTACTTTCAAAAGATTTTCAGCCTGCTGGACGTCGGCCCGCACGGCGGCGTCGCGCTCTACCGCAGTGATAATTTTAAGCTGGTCACCCGCTGGCCTGACGTTGCCGAACGCGTCAACCAGACGCTCCCGCCGGACAATTTTGCGGTCAAGGTGATTCAAGGCGGAAAGGATGCCGCAACCGGCACCTCGCCGGCCTCGATCGACGGCGTCACGCGGATCCGCAGTATCCAGACGCTCGAGCGCTACCCGTTTTACGTCGCGGTCGGACTTGCCGAGGACGATGTGTTGGGCGGATGGCGAGCGCGTTCGCTGCTGGTCGGGTGTGCCGGATTGTTGTTCCTGAGTTTGCTCGCCGGCATGCGCTACCGTTTGTGGCGCAGCGAGGTCGAGCGCAATCAATTCGCCGCGATCGTGGAGAATTCGAATGACGCCATCTACAGTCGTTCGCTCGATGGAACCGTCCTGTCGTGGAACGCCGGCGCCGAAAAAATGCTCGGCTATTCGGCGGCGGAAATGATCGGCCGGTCGGTGACCAAAACCAGACCTGACCGGCCGACCAACCTGGCCGCTAACAACGATGCACTGCTGCGCGGGGAGTCCGTGCTGCAGGAGTCCGACCGCATGACCAGGGACGGCCGCGTGGTAAATGTTCTGGTCAGCCATTCGCCGCTGCGCGACAAACAGGGCAATATTTACGGCGCCTGCGTAATCATGCAGGACATTACCGAGCGCCGGCGCCGCGCATCCTTGCTGCAATTGCTGGAGCTGCTGGCGCGCACGACCAATCAATCCAAGTCGCCGGAAGAAGGATTAAAAACCTGTGCCGAACATCTGTGCGATTACGGCGGCTGGCAGCTCGGGCATGTAGTGCTTTTTTCGGAAGGTCAGCCGGGCGGCAAGGCGCAAATATCCATTTGGTGCGGCAAAGACCGCAATCGGTTCGACCGGTTGATCGAATTGTCCGGCGATTATTCGTATAACGCCAAAGAAGGGCAATTTGGAGCGCTGGCGATTCGTGAAAGAAGGCCGCTTTGGGTCAGCGACTTTACGCAAGTGCAGGGCAGCAAGGACGGGCGTGTCAAACATTTCAACGAATTCGGCATTCGCGCCGGGCTGGTTATTCCGGTATTTGTCGGCGATGAAATTGCCGGTTGCCTTGAGTTTTTCGCAACCGTTGCGAGCGAGCCCGATGCGATGCTGCTCGATGCCATCGACGGTGTTTCAAGCCAGCTGGCGCGCCTGATCGAGCGCAGCCGCAGCGAGGCCGAACTCGAAAAACGTGTTGCGCAGCGAACCGCCGAGCTGGAGTTGGCCAACCAGGAACTGGATTCGTTCAGCTATACCATCGCCCACGACATGCGGGCGCCGGTCCGCGCGATCAACGGCTTCAGCGAGATGATGCTGAAGGAAAGCCGGGGATCTCTCGACCAGAAGGCGATCAACAATCTGTCGCGGGTGGTCGCCGGCGGGCAACACCTGGCCAATTTAATCGACGACTTGCTCGAAATGGCGCGCCTCTCAAGACAGGAAGTAAAGCGACGGGATTTCAATTTGAGCGAACTGGCGGGGGGCGTGATTGCGTCAGTGGCGCAGGCTTTTCCTGAGCGCACAGTCATTACCGAAGTGCAGCCGTTGATCAACGTAAATGCGGACCCCGGCTTGATGCATGCCGTGCTTGAAAATCTGATCGGGAATGCCTGGAAATATACGGCGAAGACGGCTGCTGCCCGAATCGAGGTCGGCAGCGAACCCGGCCAAAACGGGCCGGTATATTTTGTGCGGGACAACGGCGTGGGCTTCGACATGAAATATGTGCACAAGCTTTTCGCGCCGTTCCAGCGGCTGCATCACGCCAATGAATTCGAAGGCACCGGCATAGGTCTTGCAACCGTAAAGAAGATTATCGATCGGCACCGCGGCCACGTATGGATCGAGAGCGCCGTGAATGCCGGAACCAAGGTGTCGTTTACGCTGGGTGAAGCGGGCAATTAGTTTTCCGGAATCCGGCAATCGGGGTGTTCGCACGGAGAATGATTTCTGGTCGCGATTGGCGTGTGCAGTGTAGAAAAATTATTGATTGGGCGCAGCGGTCCGTAGAGGGGATCCACCAATTGAGGCACAAATTCAATTGTTGTTACGATGGGGCAAGGATGTTGCGGGAATCGGATCATTAACGCGATGCGGCGCAAAATTTTCCGCTGGGGTTTCCTCGCCGTCACCCTTTTGACGGCTCGATTTGCCGATGGTGCTGATTTTCAAAACACCGGGCGCCTGAATCTCGGCATCGCAAAAGAGGACGCGGCCGCGGTCTTCCGTGTGGACGACCGCAGCCTCACGCCGGCCATGGAAATGTATCTCAATGCCGTGAAGGAAAAAATCAGGCAGGGCGGAGCGCGCGAGTGGCCCGCCGATGGTGCGGGCAGCGCGATGCCTGGCGAAGTGGTGGTTCAAATCACGCTGCAGATGAACGGCTACATCAAGGATCTGCGGACTGTCGCGATGCCTGGCACCGCCGCCGATGGCAGGGATGTGACCAGCGAGACTGTCATCGCCTTCCTGAAGGGCTTGCAGCCGTTTCCGTCGTTTTCTCCCGGCATGTTCGAGGGCTGCGAATTGATCACCTTTGCCACGACGGTCGGCGCTGCCCGCGGTGCAGGCCGGCAGGGCGTCAAGCCCGGCGCCGGCGCGCAAGGCAACAATCAACGCCTGGAGTTGCGAACGAGGATTCCGTTTTAGCCGCATGGCCGTGGCGCAAACAAAGCATTGCCTGCAGATAGCCGCAGACGATTCGTGAGGCGGAATTTTTCGAATCACCATGGCGACGGTCACGGGCATTGATCGCGATAACCGCGCGGCACGCCGGCGCATCGCATGAATGGCGGCCAATCACCGCCTTGCTTCAGCCCGCCGGTTTATCGTGGTAAAGTTCGCGAATTCAATGGCCTGTGTAACACGATGCGTTTTGTGTGCACACCGCTGAATTGGTTTTGGATGTTCAATCGTCAGGATATTCCGGTGCAATCGCGATGGCGCTTTCCGGTTCGGCCGACTTTGTAAGATGGTTCCGCTCGGCAGCGCCGTACATGCATGCCTTTCGCGGCCGCACCTTCGTCATCGCCTTCGGCAGCGAAGTGGTCGATGACAGCGCCAAGTTTCTGGCCCTCATACACGACCTGAACCTGCTTGCCAGCGTCGGCGTGCGGCTGGTGCTGGTGCACGGCTCGCGGCCGCAGATCGAAGCGCGGCTGAAGCAGTTGAAACACCGCTCACGTTTTGCCCACGGCTTGCGCGTGACCGACGATGTCGCCCTGTCCTGCGCCAAGGAGGCCAGCGGCCGCATGCGCGTGGAAATCGAGGCGCTGCTGTCGATGGGGCTGCCGAATTCACCGATGGCGGGTTCCGACATCCGGGTTGCCAGCGGCAACTTCGTCACCGCCAAGCCGATCGGCGTGCTTGACGGCGTCGATTTGATGCACACCGGCGAAGTGCGCAAGGTCGATGCGACCGGCATTCGCGACCGCCTCGATCACAATGAACTCGTGCTGCTGTCGCCGATCGGCTATTCGCCGACCGGCGAGATTTTCAATCTCGCGCTCGAAGACGTCGCTGCTGCTGCTGCGGTGGCCTTGAGCGCCGACAAGCTGATTTTTTTGATGGATTCAGCCGGCGTGCTGACTGGCAAACACGCCGAACTCAAGCATGAACTGACCTGCAGTCAGGCCGAGCGGCTGATCGTGCGTAACGGCGTAGGCAACGGCGACGTCAGCCTCTACCTGCCGCGTGCAGTCAACGCCTGCCGTGCAGGCGTCAAGCGCGCGCACCTGATTTCGCGGCATGTCGATGGCGCGCTGCTGCTCGAACTGTTTACCCACCGCGGCGTCGGCACGCTGCTGACGCAGGACCCGGTCGAGAAGTTGCGCCCGGCGAAGATCGACGACATCCGCGGCATTCTCGGTCTGCTTGAACCGCTCGAAGTCGATGGCACGCTGGTCAAACGCAGCCGCGAATTGCTGGAGATGGAAATCGACCGCTTCTTCGTGCTCGAGCACGACCGCGTCATCATCGGCTGCGCGGCGCTCTATCCGTTTGAAGAGGGCATGGCGGAGCTGGCCGGCCTCGCCGTGCATCCGGATCACCGCCGCGCCGGCGCGGGGGAACGCCTGTTGCAAGCGGTCGAGGCGCGCGCCAAGCAGCGCAAGATCCGGCGCCTGTTCGTGCTCACCACGCGCACCGCGCACTGGTTCATCGAGCGCGGCTTCCAGGCCGCGCCGGTGGCGGCGTTGCCGCGCCGCCGGCAGGATCTTTATAACTACCAGCGTCGGTCGCAGATCTTGATCAAGCGGCTATGACGCGCCGTTTGCGCGCAGCCTTTTGAGGCGGAGGCGGATGCGAATCTTCAACGCGACTGCCGGTTGCGCCGAGACCATGCGCGAGGCCGCCGCGTGAACGCGCGCGCATGGCTGTCGTCGCTCGGGTTGTTGTTGCGCAGCCCGGACCTGTCGCAGACGCTGCTCAGGCTGTCGGAGGCGAGTGATCGCGTCGCCGGCGGTGATCTGTCGGTGCGTCTGCCGGTCGAACACGACAACGAAATCGGCCGCCTGTCGGCGAGCTTCAACCGCATGGCCGAGGCCCTGCGCGGCCGTGTCGAGGCGCTCGAGGCGAGCGAAGCGAAGTTTCACGCCATCGCCGATCATTCATATGACGTCGAATTGTGGATCGGCACCGAAGGCCGGCTGATCTGGATCAATCCGCGCATCATCGATATGTTCGGTTACACGCCCGACGAATGCTTGGCAATGGAGAATTTTCCGGCGGCGCTGGTCGAGCCCGAGGACGTCGCGCGCACCATCCGCCAGATCCGCCAGGCGCTGCGCGGCAATGCCGGTCAGGATTTCGAATTTCGCGCGCGGCGCAAGGACGGCACGCTGCTGTGGGGCGCGGCCGACTGGCGGCCGATCCACGGCAGCCGCGGCGAGTATCTCGGCATCCGCATCAGCATTCGCGACGTCAGCCAGCGCCGCGAGGCCGAGTTGCGACTCGCGGCGACCGTCAGCGAACTGCGCGAGGCGCAGGACGTGCAACAGGATTATCTGAAACGCGCGCAGGACGAGCACGCGCGGCTGTCGGCGCTGCTGTCGGCCATGGAAATCGGCATTCTGTTCGTCAACACCGAAAACCGCGTCGTTTATACCAACCCCGCGTTCAATCGTCTGTGGCAGATTCCGGCCGGTTCCGCGCTGATCGGCAAGGATCCGCTGCGAGTCCTCGAAAAATCAGCCGCCGTGCTGGCGCGTCCGGAAGAGCAGATGCCGCATCTGTTCCGCTTGCGCGGCGACCGCAGCGCACCGAAGAATTACGAAATCCAGATGGCCGACGGCCGCCTGATCACGCAGCAATGCCATCCGGTCGAAGATGTCTACGGCGGGCCGGTCGGCCACATCTGGATCTTCGAGGACGTCACACTCGAGCGGCAGACTGCGGCGCAACTGATTTATCTCGCCGAGCGCGATTCGCTGACCGGCTTGTTCAACCGCCACCGGTTCAACGAAGAACTCGGTCGCATGCTGGCCGAGGCGCAGCGCAACGGCACGCGGCTGGCGCTGCTGTTTTTCGATCTCGACGAATTCAAATATATCAACGATACCTTCGGCCATCGCGCGGGCGACGCGATGCTGATCCGCGTCGCCGGCGATGTCGCCAGCCAGGTGCGCCGCAATGAAATTTTCAGCCGTCTTGGCGGCGACGAGTTCGCCATACTCGTGCCGGAGGTCGCCGACAACATGCTGCCGGTGCTGGCCGAACGGCTGGTGCGTTCGATCTCGACCATCAAGTTCCAGTTCGAGGGGCAGAGCCTGCGCCTGACCACCAGTCTCGGTGTCGCCGTTTATCCCGACCATGCCGACAGCGCCGAAGAGTTGATCGCGCACGCCGACACCGCGATGTATCAGGCCAAGGACGCCGGCAAGAACGCCTGGCGCACCTATCGCCGCGACCGCGACGCCTCGCGCGAAATGGTGTCGCGCCTGTCGTGGAACGACCGCATCGCCCATGCGCTCGAGCACAACCTGCTGCAGCTCTACTTTCAGGGCATTTTCGACACCGCCGACAACCGGCTTGCGCATTACGAAGTGCTGGTGCGCATGCACGACGAGGATGACCCCTCGCGCCTGCTGATGCCGGGGCAGTTCATTCCCTACGCCGAAAAGAGCGGCAAGATACTCGACATCGACCGCTGGGTGATCCGCAACAGCATCGAGCGGCTGGCCGACGCCGCCGTGCCTTCGCTGGCGATCAATATTTCAGGGCGCTCGTTCGACGAGCCGACATTGCCTGAATACATTGCGAGCGAACTCAAGCGCTGCGGTGTGGCGCCGCGCCGTCTGCTGGTCGAACTGACCGAAACCTCGGCGGTGTCGGACCTGCATGATGCGCGGCGCTTCATCGAGGCGTTGCGCCAGACCGGTTGCCGCACCTGCCTCGACGATTTCGGCACCGGCTTTTCGTCGTTCGCCTATCTCAAGCACCTGCAGGCCGACGCGGTCAAGATCGACGGCCTGTTCATCCGCGATTTGCCGAACGATTTCGACAACCAGATTTTCGTCAAGGCCATCGTCGCGGTTGCGCGCGGCATGCGCAAGGTCACCATTGCCGAGTGCGTCGAGGATCTCGAGACCCTCGACATGCTGAAGTCCTTCGGCGTCGATGCGCTGCAGGGCTATTATCTGGAGCGTCCGCATCCGGAATGCCACCCGTCGGCTTTGCCTTCGGCCGTCGGGGTGGGCTGGCGTTCCTGATAAAATTGTTCTCCGTTTTACCGTCAACACCGAGCCCGCGCAGGAGCGAACGACATGGCACGCACAGTACATTGCATCAAACTCGGCCGCGACGCCGAAGGCCTCGATTTTCCGCCGTTTCCCGGCGCCACCGGCGCGCGCGTTTTTGAGAGCGTGTCGAAAGAAGCGTGGAAACAATGGCTCGAATTGCAGAAAATGCTGGTCAATGAAAACCGCCTGAATCTGGCCGACAAGAAGGCGCGCGATTATCTGGTGCAGCAAATGGAAAAACATTTCTTCGGTGAGGGGGCCGACCAGGCGCAGGGTTATGTGCCGCCGCCCTCAAAGTAAAGTCATTCTTCCGGCATGGAACTGATCCTGTGGCGGCATGCCGATGCCGAGTTCGGCAAACCGGATGGTGAACGCCGCCTGACTGAAAAAGGGCTCAAGCAGGCCGCGCGCATGGCGAAGTGGCTGGCGGCACGCCTGCCCGAACACTACGAAATAATGGTCAGTCCCGCGGTTCGCGCGCAGCAGACGGCGAGCGCGCTGAGCGAAAACTTCAAAACGGTCCCCGATCTCGATACCTCGGGCAGCGCGCAGGATCTGTTGCGCGCCTGTAACTGGCCGCGCAGCGGCTGTGTTGTCGCGGTGGGGCATCAACCGACGATGGGCGAAGTGGCCGCACTCCTGATATCCGGCAGCCCGGCGCAGTGGGCCGTGAAGAAGGGCGGCATCGTGTGGATCTCGCTGCGCGGGGCGGAAGCCCGTGCGCGTCTGCGCCTGTGGATTTCGCCCGACCTGATCTAGCCTGCGCCGGCTGCGCCGTCAGTGTGTCAGCGTCTCGACGCCCTTGTCGGTGCCCAGCAGCAGCACATCCGCGCCGCGGCGCGCAAACAGACCGTTGGTGACGACGCCGGTGATCTGGTTGATGGTTGTTTCCAATTCCTGCGGATTCAGAATCTGCAGGTTGTGCACGTCGAGAATGACGTTGCCATTGTCGGTGGTGAAACCCTGGCGCAGCGCCGGCTGGCCGCCGAGCCGGACCAGTTCGCGCGCGACATAGGAGCGCGCCATCGGCAGCACTTCGACCGGCAGCGGAAACTTGCCGAGCACATCGACCAGCTTGCTGGCATCGCAGATGCAGACGAACTTGCGCGCCACCGCGGCGACGATTTTTTCGCGCGTCAGCGCGCCGCCGCCGCCCTTGACCATGGCCAGATGGCGCGTGATTTCATCAGCGCCATCGACATACACGGGCAGGTCGCTGACATTGTTCAGATCGAGCACCTCGATGCCGTGTTTGCGCAGGCGTTGCGCCGAGGCTTCGGAACTGGCGACCGCACCGTCGATCTTGTGCTTGATCTTGCCGAGTTCGTCGATGAAATAGTTCGCCGTCGAGCCGGTGCCGACACCGACGATGCAGCCGACCGGCACCTGCGCGATCGCCGCGCGGGCGACCGCCTGTTTGAGTTCGTCCTGGGTCATGCGGCTATCTTAAATCCTGCGACCGCATTAGTAAATGCCGGCACTGACTGAGAGCACCCTTTCTTCACCCCCCCATCAAGGGGGGTATGGAAAATGGCGGTTTACGCGCATTCCTGCTACTCTGTGCGGCTGAACAGGCGGGGGCCACCATGAAAAACGATTACCTTGAACGCATATTGACGGCGCGCGTCTACGACGTCGCAATCGAGTCTCCGCTCGACCGCGCACCCAATCTGTCGGCGCGCATGAACAACACCCTGCTGTTGAAGCGCGAGGACATGCAGCCGGTGTTCTCGTTCAAATTGCGCGGCGCCTACAACAAGATGGCTTTGTTGAAGCCGGCCGATCTGGCGCGTGGCGTGATCGCGGCGTCCGCCGGCAATCATGCCCAGGGTGTGGCGCTGGCGGCGCAGAAGCTCAAATGTCGCGCCACCATCGTCATGCCGGTGACCACGCCGCAGATCAAGGTGACCGCAGTGGCGGCGCGCGGTGCCACGGTCGTGCTGCATGGCGACTCCTACGACGAGGCATATCAGCATTCGCTGACGCTGGCGCGCAGCCGCGGCCTCACCTTCGTGCACCCGTACGACGATCCGGACGTGATTGCAGGGCAGGGCACGATCGCGATGGAGATCCTGCGCCAGACGCGGCGCAAAATCGACGCCGTGTTTGTGCCGATCGGCGGCGGCGGTCTCATTTCAGGCATGGCGGCTTATATCAAACGCCTGCAACCGTCGATCAAGGTGATCGGCGTCGAGCCGGTGGATGCCGACGCGATGCGGCGTTCGCTGAAGGCCGGCAAGCGCGTGCGTCTCGATCAGGTCGGGTTGTTTGCCGACGGCGTCGCCGTCAAGCAGGTCGGCGTGGAAACCTTCCGCCTGTGCCGCCAGTATGTCGACGAGGTAGTGCTGGTGGATACGGCCGCGATGTGCGCCGCGATCAAGGACGTGTTCGAGGACACCCGCGCGGTGCTCGAGCCGGCCGGCGCGCTGGCGATTGCCGGGGCCAAAGCCTGGGTCGAAAAGAAGGGCGTGCGCGGAAAGACGCTGGTCGCGGTCGCCAGCGGCGCCAATGTCAATTTCGACCGTCTGCGCTTTGTCGCCGAAGAAGCCGAGCTCGGCGAAAAGCGCGAGGCGATTCTCGCCGTGACGATTCCGGAAAAGCCCGGCAGCTTCCGCAAATTCTGCACGCTGCTCGGCGCGCGCAGCGTCACCGAATTCAACTATCGCTACGCCGATGCGCACGATGCGCAGGTGTTCGTCGGCGTGCAGGTGCGCGACCGCAAGGAGACCGCGCGGCTGGTGCGCGCGCTGCGCCGCAACGGTCTCACCACCCACGACCTGAGCGACAATGAAGTGGCGCGCCTGCATGTGCGTCATCTGGTCGGCGGACACGCCCCTGGTATCGCGCACGAGATGCTGTTCCGCTTCGAGTTTCCGGAACGGCCCGGCGCGCTGACCAAGTTTCTCGACAGCATGCGCCACGGCTGGAACATCAGCCTGTTCCACTATCGCAATCACGGCGCCGATTACGGCCGCGTGCTGGTTGGTCTGCAGGTGCCGCCGCGCGAGATGCCGGCGTTCAAGTCGTTTCTGGCGAAGCTGGGTTACCCGTATTCGGACGAATCGAAGAATCCGGCTTATCGTTTGTTCCTCGCTTGAACGCCGATTAACGCCGCCGCGCGGGAATTCCACGCGGTGGCGACGGTCTATGCAGTCAGATTCCCGGAATTTGACCGTAATGCCGCTAAAATCGCCAGCATGAAAAACATGATTGCAAGGGTCCTGCCCGCGGTATTGCTCGCCGCGGCACTGTGTTGCGCATGCGGCGTGTCGGCTGCCGGCCAGGATGACGATTTCCTGGCCGCCCGCGAAGCCTTTCGCGTCGGCGACGCGCTGCGTTTTGAGCGCTACGCGAAATCACTCGGCGGCTATGCGCTCGAACCTTATATCGCCTACTGGCGGTTGCGCCTGCGGCTGGAGCAGGCTGCGCCGGAGGAAGTGCAGGCCTTGCTCGCGCGCGTCAAGGACAGTCCGGTGTCGAACAGCTTGCGCACCGACTGGCTGAAGCTCCTCGCCAATCGCCAGCAATGGGATGCGTTCGATGCCGAATACGCTCAGTATGTCGGCGAAGATGTCGAAATCCTGTGTTATTCGCTGCAAAGCCGTTTCCGCGACGGCAATCTCGAGGTGCTCGAAAAAGCGCGCACGATCTGGTTCAGCGGACGCGATCTGCCCGAGTCCTGCACACCGCTGTTCGATGCGCTGGTGCAAAGCCGTCGCCTGACGGAGGCCGACATTTGGGCGCGGCTGCGGCTGGCGCTGGAGGCGGGCAATACCGGGGTCGCGCGCCGCGTCGCCGAATATCTGCCGCCGGCCGAGCAACCCGACGGCAACAGCCTGTCGCGCATCGCGGTCAATCCGCAGGCCTACCTCGACCGGCGTGCATTCAACCTCAAAACCCGCGCCGGCCGCGAGACCCTGATGTTCGCCGTGCACCGTCTGTCGCGCACGTCGCCGCAACTCGCGGCACAGCAGTGGAACGCGCTGGCCGAGCCGTTCAGCGAGGCCGAACGCGGTTATATCTGGGGCCAGATCGCCTATCAGGGCGCGCAGCGGCTCGATCCGGCCGCGCTAGGCTGGTATGCGAAAGCGCTCAATCTGACCGATGCGCAACTGGCGTGGAAAGTCCGCATTGCGCTGCGTGCATTGAGCTGGCCCGATGTGATCGCGGCGGTCGATGCAATGTCGGCCACCGAAGCGCAGGAGCTGGCCTGGCGCTACTGGAAAGCGCGCGCGCTGAAGGCGCAGGGTCGCGTCGCCGACGCGCAGGCCCTGCTCAAGCCGCTGGCGTCGGAGTACAGCTTTTATGGACAACTGGCGGCCGAGGAAATCGGTGCGCGGGTCACGTTGCCGGCGGCGCTCTACAAGCCGACGCGCGAGGAGGCGCAGTCGATGGGGCGTGCGCCGGGGCTGCAGCGTGCGCTCGCGTTCTACCGCCTCAATCTGCGCTTCGAGGGTAACCGCGAATGGAGCTGGGCGATCCGCGGTTTCGACGACCGCCAGTTGCTGGCGACCGCGGAGTTCGCGCGGCTCAACGAAATCTACGACCGTGCCATCAACACCGCCGACCGCACGCGCGAACTGCATGACTTCGGCATGCGTTATCCGGCGCCGTATCGCGACGTCATGAAAGGCTACGTCGCCCAGCTGCAGCTGGACGAAGCCTGGGTTTACGGCCTGATCCGGCAGGAAAGCCGTTTTGTCCCGGACGTTAAATCGAGTGCAGGCGCCGGCGGCCTCATGCAATTGATGCCGGCGACGGCGCGCTGGGTCGCGCGCAAAATCGGTCTCAAGGAGTGGCACGGCTCGCAGGTCACGCAGATCGAGACCAATCTCAATCTCGGCACCTGGTATCTGCGCCACGTGCTCGACAGTCTCGACAATCATCCGGTGCTGGCATCGGCGGCCTATAATGCAGGTCCCGGGCGCGCGCGCGCGTGGCGCGCCGATGTCCCGATGGAAGCGGCGATCTATGCCGAGTCGATTCCGTTCAGCGAGACCCGCGATTACGTCAAGAAAGTCATGAGCAACGCCAACTATTACGGTCAGCAGTTCGGCCACACATTGGTGTCGCTGAAAGAGCGCATCGGCATCATTGCGCCGCGCTCGCGGGTCAGCGAAAAGCCGCTCGACGAACCCGGCACCTGATTCTCCACCTTGCAGCCTGACGGGAACACGACGATGGAAACCAACGACATTTGCGTTATCGGCGGCGGCGGTTTTGTCGGTCGCCATATCGTGCATCAGCTCGCTGCGCGCGGACTGCGCGTGCGTGTGCCGGCGCGCAATCGCGAGCGCGTGAAAGATCTGATTCTGCTGCCGACGGTCGATGTGGTCGCCGCCGACGTGCACGACCCGGCGACACTCAAAGAATTGATCGAGGGCGCCGGCGCGGTGATCAATCTGGTCGGCGTGCTGCATGACGGACGCGGCAAAAACAGCTTCGAGCAGGCGCATGTCGAATTGACGCGCAAGGTCCTCGCCGCCTGCGCGGCCAATGGCGTCAAGCGCTATGTGCAAATGAGCGCGCTCGGGGCCGACGCCAACGGTCCGAGCCGTTATCAGCGAACCAAGGGCGCGGCCGAGGCGCTGGTGCGTGCCGCGGCACTCGACTGGACGATCTTCCGGCCGTCGGTGATCTTCGGCCCGGATGACAGCTTCCTCAATTTGTTTGCCCAAATGCTGCCGCTGATGCCGGTGATGTTTCTGGCCAGGCCGGATGCGCGTTTTCAGCCGGTGTTTGTCGAGGATGTGGCTGCGGCATTCGTGCAGGCCATCGACGATCGCGCCAGTTTCGGCCAAAGTTATGATTTATGCGGCCCGACCGTTTATACGCTGCGCGAACTGGTCGCGCTGGCGGGCCGGCTGAGCGGACATCCGCGGCCGATTATCGGTCTGGGCGACGCGTTGTCGTTCGCGCAGGCCTGCGCGCTCGAACTGCTGCCGGTCAAATTGATGTCGCGCGACAACCTCGACTCAATGAAAGTCGACAATGTCAGCAGCGCGCCGTTTCCGTTCGGCCTGCAGCCGGCGGCAATCGAAGCGGTCGCACCTGACTGGTTCGGCAATGCAACGCCGCGCGCCCGCTATAACAATTTTCGCGGCCACGCCGGACGCCCGGGCTGACCTCACGCATGGCGCAATACACGCTCGTCATCGGCAACAAGGCGTATTCGTCATGGTCGATGCGGCCGTGGCTGGCGATGAAGCAGGCCGGACTCGCCTTCGACGAAGTGCGCATCGCGCTTTACGCCGATGAACACGACGCCAAGATCCGGCAGTACTCCGCCGCCGGCAAGGTGCCGGTGCTGATCGATGGCGCCATCACCGTATGGGATTCGCTGGCGATCTGCGAATATCTGGCGGAGCGCCATCCGGCCGCGCGATTATGGCCTGACAGCATTGCGGCACGCGCGCATGCGCGTGCGATCAGCGCAGAGATGCATTCCGGCTTTGTAGCGCTCCGCAGCAACATGGGCATGAATGTGCGGCGCTCGTTTCCCGGGACGGGCATGACGCCGGAGGTGGCCAGGGATATTGCGCGCATCGAACAGATTTGGGTTGACTGCTTGAAACGTGCCGGCGGGCCCTTCCTGTTCGGCGCCTTCGGCATCGCCGACGCCATGTATGCGCCGGTGGTGACGCGTTTCAAAACCTATGCCGTCAGTTTGAGTGCCGTGGCCCGAGCCTACGTCGAGCGCATACTGGCGCTGCCGGTGATGCGCGAATGGTATGCGGCCGCACAAGCCGAGGCCGAAGTGCTGCCGCAATTCGAACACCGGCCCTGACACATGAAAATTTACGCCGTCGGCGGCGCGGTACGCGACGAGTTGCTGGGCCTGCCGGTGACCGATCGCGATTTTGTGGTGGTCGGCGCGACGCCCGATGAAATGATTGCGCTGGGCTATAAACCGGTCGGTCGCGATTTTCCGGTGTTTCTGCATCCGCAATCCCATGAGGAATACGCGCTCGCGCGCACCGAGCGCAAGACCGCGCGCGGCTATCACGGCTTCGAGTTTCACGCCGCGCCTGACGTCACCCTCGAACAGGATCTGGCGCGCCGCGATCTGACCATCAACGCCATCGCCAAAGGCGACGACGGTGCGATCATCGATCCCTATGGCGGCGTTGCCGATCTCAAGGCGGGCCTGCTGCGTCATGTCGGCCCGGCTTTCGGCGAGGATCCGGTGCGCATTCTGCGCGTAGCGCGTTTTGCCGCGCGGTTCAATTTCACGCTGGTGCCGGAAACGCTGACCCTGATGCGCGAGATGGTGGTCAAAGGCGAAGTCGATGCGCTGGTCGCCGAACGTGTCTGGCAGGAACTGGCGCGCGGCCTGATGGAGGCGCGGCCGTCGCGCATGTTTGAAACGCTGGCAGCGTGCGGCGCGCTGGTCGTGATTCTGCGCGAACTGGCGCAGGAACTTGCCGGCGCGGCGCTCGCGCCGCGCATGCGGGTGCTCGATCAGGCCGCGGCGGCCGGCGCCGCGCTGGCGCAGCGCTTCGCCCTGCTCACCATGCACGCCGGTGACGCCGCGCTTGAGGCCTTGTGCGCGCGTTTGCGTGTGCCGCAGGAGTGCGCCGAACTTGCGCTGCTGGCGGCGCGCCAGCGCGACAACGCGCTGCATGCGCTGTCGCTCGATGCCGCAGCCTTGCTCGCGTTGTTGCAGGCCGTCGATGCATTGCGGCGGCCGGCGCGATTTGCGCAGTGGCTGGAGGTGCTGGAATGGGATACGCCGCAGGCGGGCGCGGCGACACAACGCTTGCGCGCCGCCCTCGTTGCTGCGCAGACCGTCGATGCCGGTGCGATTGCAAAAAATCTGACGGGTTCTGAAGCGATCCGTGATGCAGTCGCGGCGGCACGCGTGGCCGCCATCGAGGGGGCGTTAAAAACCAAGTGTTGATTCCTGCGTTTGTGCGGGCGCCGGCTTGGGCGGTGTTGATGGTCAGAGCGTGTGCAGGCGGTTGCCGGCGGCGAAACCGATGAACGGAATATCGAGGTCGCGGCTGAACAGGAAGACTTTGAACAATTCACCCATTTCCGCCGGGCTCAGCAGTTTTTGCGCCTGCGCCGCCTGCGGCAGGTAGTTCGCGGTATCGCCGGCGGGCGTCGCCGCGAGCACGTCGGTGATGCCGCAGTTGATCAGAAACTGGGCCTGGCCGGAAAAGCCGGCAACCTTGGCGCCGCGCGTGATCACCGCGTCGGCTATCGCGCTGAAATCGACATGGGCCGTGATGTCCTGCAGGCCGACCAGACACAGCGGGTCGGCATGCGAGTGATGCCGGTAATGACACATCAGCGTGCCGCTCGCGCGCTGCGGATGATAAAACTCGCGACGTGGAAAACCGTAGTCGATCAGGATCGCGGCGCCGCGTCGCAATGAGTCGGCCAGCGTGCCGGCGAAGGCGCGCGCGGCAAGCCCGATTTCCGTCGTCATGCCCGGCGCCAGTTCGAGCGCCTGCGCGGCCGACAACAAGGCGCCGCCGGCGGGACGCGGCTCGAATACAAACGCAGCGCCCGCGCCGGCCGTGACGCCGATCTCATCGATGCGGTCGCTGTGCGTCGTCACCAGATGGACCGGCGTGGCGTCGAGCACTTCGTTGGCGATCACCAGCGCGTCGATGCCTGACGGCATCGCATCCAGCCAGTGCACGCGCGCCGCCAGCATTGGCAACTCACGTTCAATCAGCGCGCGTTGCCGCGCCCGCAGGTCGGCGCTGGTTTCGAGGATGCAATAGCGTTGCGGCAGGCAGTCGAGTGCAAGCAGGCGCTGCAACAAATCGCAGGCGAGGCGTCCGCTACCGGCGCCGTATTCGATGATGTCGCCGACTGCGCCATTGTCGGCATGCAGAATCTGCGCCGCCTGGCGCGCCAGCGTCGATCCGAACAGAGAGCCCAGTTCGGGGGCGGTGACGAAATCACCTGCGCCGCCGAATTTTTGCGCGCCTGCGCTGTAATAGCCGAGTCCCGGCGCGTGCAGCGCCAGATCCATGAACCGGGCGAAGCTGATCCAGCCGCCGGCCGCAGCGATGGTTTGCCGGATCGCCGCGGCAAGACGGGTGCTGTGCACCGTGGCCTCGGGCGCCGGCGCGGGCAGATGGGAAAGGTGGGCGGGCAGCAAGCGCTGAATCTTCCATGAATGGGCTAGAATCCACAAGTACGGTTGAATGCATGGACGAAAATCTCACGGGCAAGGTTGCGCTGGTCACCGGCGGCGCGAAGCGCGTCGGTGCGGCGATCTGTCGCCAACTCCATGCGCGCGGCGCGAACCTGATGTTGCATCATCGCGCCTCGATCAATGAGGCCCGCGCCGTGCAGCACGAGCTGAATGTGCGGCGGCCCGATTCGGTGGCGCTGATCCAGGCCGATCTGCTCAACGGCGCGAGTCTGCCCGATCTGGTCAAGACGACTGTCGGCCAGTTCGGTCGGCTCGATGTGCTGATTAACAATGCATCGAGCTTTTTTCCGTCGCCGATCGGTGAAATCACCGAAAAGGCGTGGGACGATCTGATGGGAACCAATCTGAAGGCGCCGTTGTTTTTATCGCAGGCGGCGGCGCCGGAACTGCGCAAGCGTCATGGCTGCATCGTCAACATTATCGATATCCATGCCGAATTTCCGATGAAGAATTATGTCGTCTATACCGTGGCCAAGGGCGGCCTGCTGGCCCTGACGCGCTCGCTGGCACGCGAACTCGGCCCCGAGGTGCGTGTCAACGGTGTGGCACCCGGCACCATCATCTGGCCGGAGGCCGATGAGTGGGGCGACGAATTGTCGCGCCAGCGCATCGTCAACCAGAGCGCCTTGAAGCGCATCGGTGAGCCGGCAGATATCGCCAAGGCGGTGGATTTTCTGGTTTCGGCTGCGCCCTATGTCACGGGGCAGGTGATCGCGGTCGACGGTGGACGGAGCATCACGTTATGAACGCGCCCGAGAGCGAACTGAATCTCAGCCAGAAGCAGATTTACGAATCGAACAAGCTGGCCAAGCGACTGCGCCGGCTGACAGGCGCGGCAATCGCCGATTATTCGATGATCAAGGCCGGCGACCGCGTGATGGTCTGCCTGTCGGGCGGCAAGGACAGTTACGCCATGCTCGACGTGCTGATGCGGCTGCGCGAGAAGGCGCCGGTTGACTTCGAGTTGTTCGCGGTCAATCTCGATCAGCGTCATCCCGGTTATCCGGAACATGTATTGCCGGCTTATCTCGACGGGCTTGGCATTCCCTACCGGATCGAGGTGCAGGACACCTATTCGGTGGTCAAGCGCGTGATTGCCGAGGGCAAGACCATGTGTTCGTTGTGCTCGCGGTTGCGCCGCGGCGTGCTTTATCGCGTTGCGCGCGAAATCGGCGCGACCAAGATCGCGCTCGGTCATCATCGCGACGATATCCTCGAAACGTTTTTCCTTAATCTGTTTTTCGGCGGCAAGCTGAAGGCGATGCCGCCCAAGCTGGTGTCGGATGACGGCGCGCACGTCGTCATCCGGCCGCTTGCCTACGTCAAGGAAGAAGACCTGATCGCCTACGCCGGGGTCAAAAAATTTCCGATCATTCCCTGCGATCTCTGCGGTTCGCAGCCGACGCTGCAAAGGAAGCAGATCAAAGGCATGTTGCGCGATTGGGAGAAGAAGTTTCCGGGACGCGTCGAAAGCACCTTCCGTGCGTTGGCCGACGTGCGCCTTTCACACCTGCTGGATCGGGAAAAATTCGACTTTGCCGCCGTCATGGCGACGGGCGCAATTCCGGTTGAAGGTGACAAAGCCTTTGATCGGGATGAACAATTCACCGTCTTTTCCGATTCGGAGTAGGCGCTAACATACGCTGATATAAGAATAATTTGGCAACCATAAGTTGTCAAAATAGTTTTGACATGGCAGAATTCCCGCCATGAACTGTGTCGATCGTCTCGTCGCCCTGTTCGGTTCGCAAGCCGAGGTTGCGCGACAATTTCGCCTTGATCGCGCCGTCGTCAACAACTGGGTCAAATCGGGTTACGTGCCCGCGCGCTGGGCCATGGAAGTGGAGCAGGCCTCGCGCGGGGAAATCACCGCAGTCGAAGTGCTCAACGAAGCCACCGTCCGCAAGCCCCTGCGCATGAAGTCGCGCCCGGACGGCGGCAGTTTGTTCGGATCGCCAACTGAAGGGAATGACACCATGAATGATTTCGCGCCTGCAAAACGCGTCAACTCGTTTCACCCGCCGCAACGCACCCTGCTGGGACCCGGCCCGTCGGAAATCACGCCGCGCGTGATGGCGGCGATGAGCCTGCCGGCGATCGGTTATCTCGATCCGATCTTCGTCGGCATGATGGAAGAACTCAAAAGCCTGCTGCGCTACACCTACCAAACGAAGAATCCGCTGACCTTCCCGATCTCCGGGCCGGGCTCGGTCGGCATGGAGTTCTGTTTCGTCAACATGGTTGCCCCCGGCGACAAGGTCATCGTCTGCCGCAACGGTGTGTTCGGCGGCCGCATGATCGAAAACGTGCAGCGTGCCGGCGGCGAGGCGATCGTGGTCGAAGATGCCTGGGGCGAGCCGATCGACGCGCAGAAACTGGAAGACGCGCTGAAGAAAAACCCGGATGTGCGGCTCGTGTCCTTCGTGCACGCCGAGACTTCCACCGGCGTGCAGTCGGATGCAAAAACGCTGATCGAGATCGCGCACAAGCACGACGCGCTGACCATCATGGATGCGGTCACCTCGCTGGCCGGCACTCCGGTGCTGGTTGATGAGTGGAAGGCCGACGCGGTGTATTCGGCCAGCCAGAAATGTCTGTCGTGCACGCCGGGTCTGTCGCCGGTGACCATTTCCGACCGCGTGATCGAGACCGTGAAGGCGCGCAAGGACAAGATCCACAGCTGGTTCATGGATATGAACCTGTTGCTCGGTTATTGGGGTGAAACCACCCGTACTTATCACCACACCGCGCCAACCAACAGCCTCTACGCGTTGCACGAAGCGCTGGTGATCCTGAAGGAAGAGGGCATCGAGAATGCGTGGGCGCGCCACATGCGCAACCATCTGGCGCTCAAGGCCGGCCTCGAAGCGATGGGCCTGAAGTTCCTGGTCAAGGAAGGTGCGGGTCTGCCGCAAATGAACGCGATCCTGATCCCGGAACAGGTGCAGTCGCGCGAAGCCGAAGTGCGCAAGACCTTGCTCAACGAATTCAACCTCGAAATCGGCGCCGGTTTGGGCCCGCTTGCCGGCAAAATCTGGCGCATCGGCCTGATGGGCTACTCGTGCAAACCCGAGAACGTCATGCTCTGTTTGTCGGCGCTGGGTTCGGTGCTCTCCGACATGGGTCTGCCGATTCACGTCGGCGATGCCGAGGCTGCGGCTCACGGCGCCTATGCCGCGCTGCATGCGAAGGCCGCGCAGGCGAAGAAGAAAAAAGCGGCCTGATTCATCGATGCAAATAAAAACGGCCGCAGATTGCGGCCGTTTTTTCGTCCGGTATCCGGCTATTCGACCGTCACGCCTTTCCAGAACGCGATATAACCCTTGATGTTATCGGCGGCCGATTTCGGGTCGGCGTAATACCACGCCGCATCCTTGTTGACGGCGCCGTTGACGACAACATCGTAGTAGCTGGCGGTGCCTTTCCAGCCGCAGACCGTGTGCGTAACGCTGTCACGCAGAAACTCGCGATTAACCGCATCCGCCGGGAAGTACTGATTGCCCTCGACCACTACGCAACGATCGCTCTCCGCGATTACCGTGCCGTTCCAGCGCGCACGTTTCATCAGATCCCCAGGCGCTGCCAGATCGCGGTGGTGAGACCGGCCTGGTTCAAGGTGTAGAAGTGCAGCCCCGGCGCGCCGTTTTTCAGCAGGGCTTCGCACAGCGCGGTCACGACATCGAGGCCGAAGGCGCGAATTGATTCCGCATCGTCACCGAAACCCTCAAGCCGCTTGCGCATCCAGCGCGGGATCTCGGCCCCGCAGGCGTCCGAAAAGCGCGCCAGTTGCGAAAAGCGCCCGATCGGCATGATGCCCGGCACGATTGGAATCGCGATGTTCATTTTTTCGCATTCATCGATGAACCGGTAATAGGCGTCAGCGTTGTAGAAATACTGCGTGATCGCCGAATCGGCGCCGGCCTCGACCTTGCGCCGGAAGCTGGCGAGATCGTCCTGCGCGCTTTTCGCCTGCGGATGAAACTCGGGGTAGGCGGCGACCTCGATATGAAAGGTATCGCCAAACTCGCGACGGATGAATTCCACCAGTTCGTTGGCGTAACGGAATTCGCCGGCGGCAGCGATGCCCGAAGGCAGGTCGCCGCGCAATGCGACGAGATGTTTGATCCCGTTGTCCTTGTAGCGCTGCAGCCATTCGCGGATGTTGTCGCGGGAAGAAGCCACGCAGGAAATATGCGGCGCAGCGGCGTGGCCGGTCTTGCGAATATCGAGCACGGTGTCGAGCGTGCGCTCGCGCGTCGAACCGCCGGCACCGTAGGTGACCGAAAAAAACTTCGGCTTCAGTGCGGCCAGTTGCGCCGCGGTCGCCAGCAGTTTGTCCTTTCCTTCCGGCGTATTGGGCGGAAAGAACTCGACGCTGAAGGTGCGCGGCAATGCGGCTTGTGTCTTCATGGCATTGTGAGGGCGGCGGTGAACGAAGGTTCCACCACCGCCCCGCGCTCCATCAATACCGGTAGTGATCGGCCTTGTAGGGGCCTTCAACCGGCAGGTTGAGGTAGGCGCACTGCTTTTCGCTCAGGGCGGTCAGTTCGACGCCGAGCTTCTTCAGGTGCAGGCGCGCCACTTTTTCGTCGAGATGCTTGGGCAGCGTATAGACCTTGTTTTCGTACTGGTCGCCGCGCGTGTAAAGCTCGAGCTGCGCCAGCGTCTGATTGGTGAAGGAGTTCGACATCACGAATGACGGGTGGCCGGTGCCGCAGCCCAGATTGACGAGACGACCCTCGGCCAGCAGGATCAGGCGCTTGCCGTCCGGGAACACGATGTGATCGACCTGCGGCTTGATGTTGTCCCAGGTGTATTGCTTCAGTGCGGCGACTTCGATTTCCGAATCGAAGTGACCGATGTTGCAGACGATCGCATTGTTCTTCATGCGTTTCATGTGATCGTGGGTAATCACGCCGAGGTTGCCGGTGCAGGTGACATAAATGTCAGCCTTGTCGGCGGCATAATCCATGGTGACCACGCGGAAGCCTTCCATCGACGCCTGCAGCGCGCAGATCGGGTCGATTTCGGTGACCCACACCTGCGCCGACAGCGCGCGCAGCGCTTCGGCGCTGCCCTTGCCGACGTCGCCATAGCCGCAGACCACGGCGATTTTGCCGGCGATCATGACGTCGGTGGCGCGCTTGATCGCATCGACCAGCGATTCGCGGCAGCCGTAGAGGTTGTCGAATTTCGACTTCGTCACCGAGTCGTTGACGTTGATGGCGGGGAAGGGCAGACGGCCTTCCTTCTGCATCTGATAGAGGCGATGCACGCCGGTGGTGGTTTCTTCCGTCACGCCCTTGATGTTGGCCTCGATTTTCGAGTAGAAGCCGGGCTTTTCCTTGAGCGTCTTGCGCATGGCGGCGAACAGGACGACTTCTTCTTCGTTGGTGCCTTCGGGCGGCACCGTTTTGTTTCTTTCGTGCTGCGCGCCGAGCGTCACCAGCAGCGTGGCGTCGCCGCCGTCATCGAGGATCATGTTCGGCGTGCCGCCGTCCGACCACTCGAGAATGCGGTGGGTGTAATCCCAGTAGTCTTCAAGCGTCTCGCCTTTGTAGGCGAACACCGGAATGCCGCGCGCGGCGATCGCGGCGGCGGCGTGATCCTGCGTCGAGAAAATATTGCACGACGCCCAGCGGATGTCGGCGCCGAGATCGGCCAGCGTCTCGATCAGCACGGCGGTTTGGATTGTCATGTGCAGCGAGCCGGCGATGCGCGCGCCTTTGAGCGGCTGCTTGCCTTTGAATTCCTCGCGAATGGCCATCAGACCGGGCATTTCGGTCTCGGCAATGGCGATTTCCTTGCGGCCGAAGCCGGCCTGCGCCATGTCGGCGACTTTGTAATCGGTAAATTTGGTTGCGGCGTTCATCACGCCCTCCTTTCCAGGTTGCAGAAAAAAAGTACGTGAGCGCCGTTGCGGTAAGAAATCCACCGAGCCTGGCAGGCTTTATTGGCAAAGCCCGTCGCAACGCTCCTCGGCGAGGCGCGCATTGTAACCCAGGAGCGGCCCAAAACAAAAACGCCCCATAAACGGGGCGATTTTGCGCGGCTTTGCAGCGGAATTACTTGATACCGGCGTCGGCCTTGAGCGCGGCGACCTTGTCGGTGTGTTCCCAGGTGAATTCCGGCTCGTCGCGGCCGAAATGGCCGTTGGCGGCGGTTTTTTCGTAGATCGGGCGCAGCAGGTTGAGCATCTGGATGATGCCCTTGGGGCGCAAGTCGAAATGCCGCGACACCAGTTCGGACAGCTTTTCGTCAGAGATCTCGCCGGTGCCGTAGGTCGTCACCATGACGCTGGTCGGTTTGGCCACGCCGATGGCGTAGGCAATTTGCACTTCGCAGCGCAGCGCCAGCCCTGCGGCGACCACGTTTTTGGCGACGTAGCGCGCGGCATAGGCGGCCGAACGGTCAACCTTCGACGGATCCTTGCCCGAGAAAGCACCGCCGCCGTGGCGCGAGTAGCCGCCATAGGTGTCGACGATGATCTTGCGTCCGGTCAGGCCGCAATCGCCCTTGGGGCCGCCGATTTCAAATACGCCGGTCGGATTGACCAGGTACTTGATCTGGCCTTTGATGAGCTCCTTCGGCAGCACCGGTTTGATGATCTGCTCGATCACTGCTTCTTCGATCTGCTTGTGCGACATGCCGGGCTGATGCTGGGTCGATAACACGATGGTGTCGATCGCCGCCGGTTTGTCATTGACGTATTTGATCGTGACCTGCGATTTGGCATCCGGACGCAGCCACGGCAGTCGGCCGTCGCGGCGCAGTTCCGCCTGGCGCTCGACCAGGCGGTGCGACAGATGGATCGGCAGCGGCATCAGCTGCGCGGTTTCGTCACAGGCAAAGCCGAACATCAGGCCCTGATCGCCGGCGCCCTGGTCGAGATCGAGGCCCTGGCCTTCGTTCACGCCCTGCGCGATGTTTTGCGATTGTTGTCCGTACTGCATAATGACCGTGGCGGTGTCGGCATCAAAGCCGATCGACGGGTCGGTGTAGCCGATGCGCTTAATGGTCTTGCGCGCGACCTCGGCAAAATTCACCTTGGCCCCGGTGGTGATTTCACCGGCCAGCACGACGAGATTGTCCTTGACCAAGGTTTCGGCGGCGACGCGGGAGCCTTTGTCCTGCGCTAAAATCGCATCAAGAACAGCATCCGAAATCTGATCCGCGACTTTATCGGGATGGCCTTCGGATACGGATTCGGACGTAAACAGAAAATCGCTCATGGTAGGCAAACGGCTGAGTTGACAAAGGGCGGCATTATAACAAAGGCTGGTCGAAGGGGCGAAACCATGGCCAAAGCTGACTTGATTCAAGTATTGCGCCCGTGATGTCGCGTTTCGGGCTGGTCTGCATCTGGCTGCTGCGCTTTCTGCCGCTGGCACTGCTGTCGAGGCTCGGCGCCCTGCTCGGCACCCTGCTGTATTACGCCGCGGTGCCGCGTCGCCGCGTCGTCCTGCTGAATCTGCGCTTCTGCTTTCCGGAATTGAGCGAGGCCGAGCGCACCGCGCTGGCGCGCCGGCATTTCCGCGCGTTCGCGCGCAGCGTGCTCGAGCACGGCGTGCTGTGGTGGGGCTCGAAAGCAGAGGTGCAGGCCTTGGTCAGGATCGAGGGGCTCGAACACTGGCGCAGTCTCGACGGCCGTCCGGTCATCCTGCTGGCACCGCATTTCGTTGGCCTCGACATGGGCGGCATACGACTTGCCGCCGAGTACCGGTTGAACTCGGTCTACAGCCGCACCAAGGACGCGGTGTTTGACGACATCCTGATTCACGGCCGCACGCGTTTCGGCCAGACTACCTTGTTTGCGCGCCAGGACGGTATCCGGCCGATGGTCAAGACCCTCAAGCGCGGCGAGCCGTTTTATTACCTGCCTGACATGGATCTCGGTATCCGCGACTCGGTTTTCGCGCCGTTTTTCGGCAAACCGGCCGCCACCATTACCGGCTTGTCGCGCATCGCCCAATTGGCCGGCGCGGTAATCGTGCCCTGTATCACCCGCCAGTTGCCGGGCAGCGCCGGTTACGTCGTGTGCCTGTATCCGGCATGGACCGATTTTCCGACCGATGATCTCGCCGCCGACGCCGCGCGCATGAATGCTTTCATCGAAGAACGCGTGCGCGAAATGCCCGAACAGTATTACTGGCTGCACAAGCGTTTCAAAACACGCCCCGAGGGCGAGGCCAATCCGTATGAGCCATAAGCGGTGAGGGGCAAGGTGTGAGGGGTGAAGCGACGGCGGCCGCGCAGATTCTGCCCGCGGTGGCCGCAGATGCAGAAACCATTGCGGCGCTGGCGGCGGAAATCTGGCGCGTGCACTACGCGGACATCATTTCGGCGGCGCAGATAGAATACATGCTTAAACAACGCTACGCGCCTGATCTGATCCGCGCGGAACTGGCGCGCGGCGACACAAGCTGGGACAAACTGGTGCTCGACGGCGCCATTATCGGTTATGCCTCATATATGGCTGCCGCGCGGCCGGGCGAAATGAAACTCGACAAGCTCTATGTACATCACGATCATCAGCGCAAAGGTTATGGCGGACGCCTGATTGAACGCGCCGCCATGGCGGCGCGGGCAGCCGGTTGCTCGACGCTGATGCTGGCGGTGAACAAAGCGAATGCGAAGGCGATCGCCGCCTACAAAAAATACGGATTCCGCATTCGCGATTCGGTGGTGCAGCCCATTGGCGGCGGTTTCGTGATGGACGATTACTTCATGGTGAAAGATGTTTGAAAACCCCGGTCGCGACGAGCGTTGCGCGTTGCTCGCCCGCGTGAAGACGATTGCGGTGGTCGGGCTGTCGCCGAATCCGGCGCGGCCCAGTCATGGCGTATCGGCGGCGATGCAGGGCTTCGGCTACACCATTATTCCGGTGCATCCGGCGGTGAAAGAGGTGCTTAGCGTCAAAGCCTATGCGCAGTTGGCGGCTATCGATGCACCCGTCGATCTGGTCAACGTGTTTCGCCAGCCTGAGTTTGTCGCAGGTATTGTCGATGAATGCATCGCGTTGGGCATCAAGGCGCTGTGGCTGCAGGATGGCGTGATCGACGAGGCCGCCGCAGAACGCGCGCGCGCCGCGGGTCTGTTTGTCGTCATGGATCGCTGCATCTATCGCGATTATAAAAACGAGTATTTACGTCAAAGCGCACCGACGCTCGCGCGATGAAACTCAAATTCACCAAGATGCATGGACTCGGCAATGACTTTGTCGTGCTTGACGCGACGCGCGCGCCGATCGAGTTGGGTGCGGAGCAATTGCGCCGCATCGCCAATCGCCGCTTCGGCATCGGTTGCGACCAGATTCTGGAGGTCGAGCCGCCGCGCACCGCCGGCACCGATTTTTATTACAGGATATTCAACGCCGACGGCGGCGAGGTCGAGCAGTGCGGCAACGGCGCGCGGTGTTTTGTGCGTTATGTGCACGACCACGGATTGACTGCTGCGCGCGAAATCCGCGTCGGTACCGCCTCCGGCGTCATCGTGCCGCGGCTTGAAAACGACGGTTCGGTGACCGTCGACATGGGCGCGCCTGAATTCGAGCCGGCGCGCATTCCGTTCGAGGCGGCGCAGCGCGCGCCGACCTATATGCTGGAGGTCGGCGGCCGCCTGCGCGAAATCAGCGCGCTGTCGATGGGCAATCCGCATGCCGTGCAGTTCGTTCCTGACGTCGCCGCGGCGCCGGTGTTGGAGGAGGGCGCGTCGATCGAGCGCCATACGCGTTTTCCGCGGCGGGTCAATGCGGGCTACGCGCAGGTCATCGATCGCGCGGCAATCAAATTGCGCGTGTTCGAGCGCGGCGCCGGCGAAACGATGGCCTGCGGCACCGGCGCCTGTGCTGCGGTGGTGGCGGGCATACAGCGCGGTCTGCTCGATGCGCGCGTGACGGTGACTACGCGAGGGGGCAAGCTCAGTATATTATGGGAGGGTGAGGGCAAACCGGTGCTGATGACCGGCCCGGCCGTCACCGTATTCGAAGGCGAATTCGAAATCGAACTATAAAGACAGCCGATATGACACCCGAAGCAGTGGTCCAGTACCTCAGGCAGCATCCCGAATTTTTCGAAGAGCAGGTCGATTTTCTGTCCACGGTCTCGCTGCCTCATCCGCACGGCGGCCGTACCGTGTCGATCAGCGAACGCCAGATCCTGTCGCTGCGCGAAAAGGGCAAGCAACTCGAAGACAAGCTGCGCGAATTGATCGAGTTCGGCGAACAAAACGACGCCATCGGCGAAAAGCTGCACCGCCTGACGCTGGCGCTGGTTGCTGCACGCGACGTCGAATCGGTGATTCAGGCGCTGCATTTCCATTTGCGCGAGGATTTCGCCGTGCCGCACACGATGATCCGGTTGTGGCCGCAATGGGATCATCCGCCGACCGCGGAATTTGCCGAGGTCAGCGCCGCCGCGCACGATTTCGCGGCGAGCCTGACCAACCCGTACTGCACGCCGAAGGCGATGGTCGATACCGCCGACTGGTTTGGTGAAAACGCGCCGCATCTGCGTTCCTTCGCCTACGTCGGCCTGAAGAACGCGGAAACCATCGGACTGCTGGCGATGGCGAGCGAAGACGCGCAACGCTTTTACCCCGAGATGGGCACCCTGTATCTGAAGCGTCTCGGCGAACTCGCTGCCGCCGCGCTGCTGCGCTATCTGGCGTAATGGCGTGAGGCGCGCGGACGCAGCCACGAAACCGCCGATTGCCCCGCGCACCGCCGGTGACGAACCGCTGCTGACGCAATATCTTTCGCATCTGGCCAATGAGCGGCGCTTGAGCGCCAATACGGTCAGCGGCTATGCGCACGATGTGCGCGCTCTGCTCGAACTCGCCGCCGGCGCGCCGCTGGCCAAACTGCAGATCCATCAGATGCGGCGCTTCGTCGCTCAGCTGCATGCGCGCGGCCTCGACGGCCGCAGCCTCGCCCGCATGCTCTCCGCGTGGCGCGGCTTTTTCCGCTACCTCGCGCGCGACCACGCTTACACCAGCAACCCCTGCGCCGGACTGCGCGCGCCGAAAGCGCGAAAGATGCTGCCGCATGCGTTGTCGCCCGACGAGGCCGCGCGCCTGATGGAACTCCCGGGCGACGACCCGATGGCGGTACGCGACCGCGCGATCATGGAATTGTTCTATTCCTCCGGCCTGCGTTTGGCCGAACTCACCGGACTTTCAATCGACGACGTCAGTTTCGACGACGCCATCGTGCGCGTCACCGGCAAGGGCAGCAAGACGCGGGTGGTGCCGGTAGGCAGCAAGGCGCTGGCCGCGCTGCGCGCGTGGCTGCGCGAACGCAGCGCGCTGGCGCGGCCCGGCAACGAAGCGCTGTTCATCAACGCCGCCGGCGCGCGCCTGTCGCCGCGCACCATTCAATACCGCATGAAGCAATGGGCGCTCAAGCTCGGCCTGTCGGGCGACCTGCATCCGCACATGCTGCGTCATTCGTTTGCCTCGCATGTGCTGCAGTCGAGTGGCGACCTGCGCGCAGTGCAGGAGATGCTCGGTCACGCCAGCATCTCGACTACCCAGATCTATACCCATCTGGATTTCCAGACGCTCGCCAAGGTCTACGATCAGGCGCACCCGCGCGCGAAACGGAAATCGTAAGGCATCTGATCTGTCGAGGAACGACGGACTAAGGGCTGGTTGTCATTTCCGCGCAGGCGGGAATCCAGTAATGTATTGATGCGTTGAGGCGTCCAACACCCGGGTTGCCGCCTGCGCGGAAGCGACCGGAACTTTGCATCAGGGCTGTCAAATATCATGAAAAAAATCATCCTCAGGCCCGGTCGCGAGAAATCGCTGAAACGCCGCCATCCGTGGGTGTTTTCCGGCGCGGTGGCGAAACTGCCCGGCAACATCGAACCCGGGGACAGCGTCGAAGTGTGCGCCGGCAACGGCGAATTTCTCGCTGTGGCTGCATGCAATCCGCAATCGCAGATCGTCGGCCGCGTGTGGGATTGGCAGCCGCGCGAGATTGATGCCGCGTTTTTCATTGAACGCGTGGCGCAGGCGGCGGCGTTGCGCGAACGGCTGCTGCCCGGTTGCGACGCCGTGCGTCTCGTCCATGCCGAAGCCGACGGGCTGCCCGGCGTGGTGATCGACCGTTACGGCGATGTGGCGGTCCTTCAATTATCGAGTGCCGGCGCGATGCGCTGGCGCGACGCCCTCGTCGATGCGGTCGATGCGGTGGTAAAACCGAAAACCATTTTCGAACGCTCCGATGCCGATGTCCTCATGCTCGAGGGCCTGCAGCCGCGGGTCGGTTTGCTGCGCGGCGCCGCACCGCCCCAGGACATGACGGTGGACGACAACGGCGCGCGATTCGCCATTGACGTGCCGCACGGGCACAAGACCGGCTTTTATCTCGACCAGCGCGACAACCGGCTGCGTTTGCGCGAACTCGCCGCGCGTTGCGAGGTGCTTGATTGTTTCGCCTACAGCGGCGGCTTCACCATCAATGCGTTAAAGGGCGGTGCCGCGCAGGTGACGACAGTCGACAGTGCCGGACCCGCGCTGGAAATACTGCGGCGCAATGCAATACTGAACAATCTGCCGGCGCCAGACTGCATCGAGGGCGATGTGTTCCAGGTGTTGCGCAAGTTGCGCGACCAGGCGCGCAATTTTGATCTGATCGTGCTCGATCCGCCGAAATTTGCGCCGACCGCGGCGCACGCGGAAAAAGCCGCGCGCGCCTACAAGGATATCAATCTGCTCGGCTTCAAGCTGCTCAGGCCCGGCGGCCTGTTGTTCAGCTTTTCGTGTTCGGGCGGCGTGTCGCGCGAGCTGTTTCAGAAAATCGTCGCCGGTGCCGCGCTTGATGCCGGCGTAGATGCCCAGATCGTCGGCCATCTCAGCGCCGGTGCCGATCATCCGGTGGCGCTGAATTTTCCCGAGAGCGAGTATCTGAAGGGCGTGATCTGCCGGGTTAACTGAAAAGCGCGTTTGAAAAGCGTTTACCACAGAGGACGGAATGCCCGGGGCTGCCTGGATTCTTCTCTGTGGACTCTGTGGCTAAGATTTTGGCTTCGGCGGCACCAGGTCGACGCCACCCGCATGCCAGGGATGGCAGCGCAGCAGGCGGCGCAGCGCGAGCCAGCTCCCGCGCAATGCGCCATGCGTATCGACCGCCTCGGCCGCATACGCCGAGCAGCTCGGATAGAAACGGCACTGGCCGCCGACAAAGGGGCTCAGACACAACTGGTAGAGGCGGATTGCGACGAGGAGTATGCGTTTCATTCGCATGGATGGCGGTGGAACACGGGCGGCAGTATACCCCGCGTTTTTGACGGGCTTTGCAACGTAAACACGAACGGCGTAATCTGTTGCGCCTGACCTTTCCGCCGGATGCTCGGTTCGCAGAATGATGCTCAAACGCGGTTTACTGCAATTACTGCTGGCAGCATTGCTGCTGGTGGCGCAGTACGCCGCATTGACTCACGAGTTCAAGCACTGGCAGAACGGTCCAGCCGGCCTGTCGCAGCAAGACGAAGGCGGCAAGCAGTCGTCGAAACCGCGCTTGTGCGATTTCCATGGCGCCTGCGCTGAAGTCCTCGGTGCGATCAATGCCGCCGCGCATACGCTCGGTATCGTCGCTCAGACCGCCGAGCGCGTTATCAATCCGATTGCGCTTTCACGCAAGCCGCAACTACTCACACCGCTTTCACGCGGGCCGCCCGCACTTCTCTGATTTCGCATTGGGATAGCCGCCTCATGCGGTTATTGCTTTCCATTGGGTCAACAGGAGAAGTCCATGTTCAAACGAACATTGATTGCCGCGGCAATTGCCGTCGCCTATGCCGCACCTGCGCCGGCGCAGGACGCCGAACTCGGCCGCATACGCGACGAGATTCGACAGATGAAGGATACGTACGAAAAACGCATCCAGGATCTGGAGAAGCGTTTATCCGAGGCCGAGGCAAAGGCAGGCAAAGCGGAAGCCGCTGCCGGCAATGCCGAATCTGCCGCGAGCAAGGCCGAACAAACCGCCGCCAAGGCTGAAACGGCGGCGTCATCCGCCGCCAATCGTACCGGCGAAGGCGCATTCAATCCGGCGGTATCGCTGATCCTGCAGGGCGCCTATGCCAACACCTCGCAGGACCCGAACCGTTATCGCATCAACGGTTTCATTCCTTCGGGCGGCGACGTCAATCCGCCTAAGCGCAATTTCGGCATTGCCGAGACTGAACTCGCGATCGCCGCCAACATCGATCATTATTTCCGCGGCGTGGCGATATTGTCGGTCGCCCCCGAGGGCGGCATGGAAGCCGAGGAGGCGTATTTTCAGACACTCGCCCTGCCGGCGGGCTTTGGCCTCAAGGGCGGACGCTTCTTTTCGAGCGTCGGTTATCAAAACGAGCAGCACCAGCACGCCTGGGATTTTCAGGATGCGCCGCTTGTTTACAAGGCCTTCCTCGGCAATCAGTTGAAGCAGGATGGCGTGCAGCTGAAATGGGTCGCGCCGACGGATCTTCTGATTGAACTGGGCGGCGAGCTGAGCGCGGGCAACAATTTTCCGGGCAGCAATCGCAACAAGAACGGCATCGGCAGCGGCATGTTGTTTGCAAATCTCGGTGGTGATATCGACGACAGCACGGCGTGGCGCACCGGTGTTTCGTTATTGCAGGCGCCGTCGAATTCGCGCAGCTATACCGACACCGACGTGCAGGGCGGCGCGGTCACCAATACGTTTCAGGGCAATGCGAAGCTGATCGGTTTGAACGGCGTGCTGAAATGGGCGCCGAACGGCAACCCGTATTACAACAATTTCAAATTGCAGGGCGAATACTTCCGCCTCAAGCAGGACGGCACGCTGACCTACAACGACTCGGCGGGCAGTGCGGTATTCAATTCCGTCACTGGCGCGCTGCAGACCGACCAATCGGGTTATTACCTGCAGGGGGCCTGGCAGTTTTATCCACAGTGGCGCGTCGGCTACCGCTATGACCGGCTGAACTACGGCACCGTCAACAACGGCATTGTCAGCGGCGGCCTGGGGCCGGTCGCCGCGGACTTTCCGCTGCTTGCCAGTTACAGCCCGACCCGCAACACGGTGATGCTCGACTGGAGTCCCAGCGAGTTCAGCCGCTTCCGTTTGCAGTTCGCCTCCGACAAAGCGCGTCTTGGCGCGACCGACAATCAAATCTTCCTGCAGTACATCTACAGCCTCGGCGCGCATGGCGCGCACAAGTTCTGATGCCTGCCGGATATGCAAAGGATACGAGAATGAAAAATATTTTGAAATTGCTCACGCTGCTTGGCGGCTGGCTGGCAATGCAGCCGGCGCTGGCGGCATTGAACGTGATGGCCTGCGAACCCGAGTGGGGCGCCTTGAGCAGGGAACTCGGCGGTGACAAGGTCAGCATCTACGTCGCCACCACCGCGCTGCAGGATCCGCATCACATCGAGGCGCGGCCCAGCCTGATCGCGCGCGCGCGCAGCGCCGACCTGATGGTGTGCACCGGCGCCGAACTTGAGGTCGGCTGGATGCCGTTGCTGCAGACGCAATCGGGCAATCCGAAAATTCAGCTCGGCCAACCCGGCTATTTCGAAGCGGCGCCGAACGTGCTCATGCTCGAGATACCGGCACGCCTCGACCGTTCGATGGGCGACGTGCACCCGCAGGGCAATCCGCATGTGCACATGGATCCGCGCAACGTTGCCAAGATCGCGGCCGCGTTGTCGGAGCGCATGGCGGTGCTCGATCCCGCCGAGGCCGAGTATTACCGCGCGCGCGCCAAATCGTTCAACGAGCGCTGGCAGCAGGCGATTGCGCGCTGGGAAAAGGAAGCCGCGCCGCTGAAAGGCCTGCCGCTGGTCGTATATCATAAGGACATGAGTTATTTCATTGCGTGGCTGGGCCTGCGCGAAGTCGGCAGCCTTGAACCGAAACCCGGTGTGCCGCCGACCACCTCGCATTTGAGCGAGCTGCTCGATCGCCTGGCAAAGACGCCCGCGAAAGTGGTGATCCGTTCCGCCTACAACGATCCGCGCGCCGGCGAATGGCTGGCGGAGCGGGCGAAGATTCCGTCGGTCGTCGTGCCCTACACGGTCGGCGGCAGCGACCAGGCGAAAGACCTGTTCAGCCTGTTCGACGACACCATCGCGCGTTTGTTGCCGACTGCAAAATGAGTCCGGCGGCGACCGATCTGAGCATCATCTGGCCGGCGTTGATTGCCGGCCTGCTGGTCACCGCGACGCATGTGCCTCTCGGCATCCAGGTATTGGGGCGCGGCATCGTCTTCATCGATCTGGCGATCGCGCAAATCGCCGGGCTTGGTGTGATCGGCGCCGATTGGCTGGGGCTGGAACCAATGGGCTGGGCGGTACAGTTATCGGCGCTGGCGGCGGCGCTGGCCGGCGCTGCCTTGCTGACGTGGACGGACAAGCGCTGGCCCGACGTGCAGGAGGCGACCATCGGCGTCATATTCATACTCGCCGCCAGCGGCGCGGTCATGCTGCTGGCGAGCAATCCGCGCGGCGGCGAACACCTCAAGGATTTGCTGATCGGCCAGATTCTGTGGGTCAATGCGTCGCGCCTGCCGTGGGAGGCGCTGGTCTACGCCAGCATACTGTCGGTATGGTTCGGTCTCGGCGAGCGCATCGGCCGCATCGGCTTCTACGCGCTGTTTGCCTGCGCGGTCACCGTGTCGGTGCAACTGGTTGGCCTTTACCTCGTTTTCACCACCCTGATCGTGCCGGCGCTGGCGACGCGGCGTTTTACGCGCCGGCGCCTGCCGGCCTGTTATGCGCTGGGTGCGCTGGGTTACGCCGCCGGACTCGCGCTGGCGGTGTTCAGCGATCTGCCGCCCGGGCCTTTGATCGTGTGGGTCATGGTGGTGCTGGCCATCATTGTTTTTGCCTGCGGTCCGCGACCGGCCGTCGTCGCCAAATGAATCCGGCTGCGAATTTGCCGGATTGCGGTGGCGCGCATCGCGGCTTCAAGGTACAGTGGGCCGAATTCCTGTGAGCCACTAGCCGCCATGCACGACCATCCGCACGAACACCCGCACGACCATCACCACGGTCACAAGGACCACCACCATCATCAGCTGCCGCGCGCCGGTGCGCGCCGCGCGTTCGCCATCGGTGTCGCGCTCAATTCCGCGTTTGTCGCAGTCGAATGGATTTACGGCGTGATGGCCGGCTCGCTGGCACTGATTGCAGACGCGACGCACAATTTCAGCGATGTGATCGGGCTGTTGATGGCGTGGGGCGCCATTGCACTGTCGCGGCGGCCGCCGTCGCCGCGTTTTACCTACGGTCTGGGCAGCACCACCATACTCGCCGCGCTCGCCAACGCGATGCTGCTGCTGGTGGCGGTCGGCGGCATCGCGTGGGAGGCGATACACCGTTTTCAAAACGCCGCCGCGATCAACGAAACGACCATGATCTGGGTTGCGTTGCTGGGCGTGGTCATCAACGCCGTTACCGCCTGGATGTTCATGTCGGAACGCAAGGAAGACCTCAATATGCGCGGCGCCTATCTGCACATGGCGGCCGACGCGGCGGTGTCGTTGGGTGTCGCCATCGCGGGTATCGGCATGCTCTACACCGGCTGGCTGTGGCTTGATCCGCTGGTCAGCCTGGTGATTGTCGCCGTGATCTTCGTCGGCACCTGGGGCCTGCTGCGCGATTCGACGCGCCTCGCGCTGCAGGCAGCGCCCGAACACATCGATCCGCTCGGCGTGCGCCGTTATCTGGCCGCGCTGCCCGGTGTCACCGAGGTGCACGATCTGCACATCTGGGCGATGAGTACCACCGAAAACGCGATGACTGCGCACATGGTTATGCCCGCCGGCCATCCGGGCGACGATTTTTTCGCCGACGTGGTCGAGCATATCGAGCACCAGTTTCATATCGGGCACGTGACCATACAGATCGAAACCGGCCGCGCCTGCGCGCTGGCGCCCGATCACGTCGTGTAGCGCAAACGGCACTTGATTCGCCGCGGGTTGCCCCCATCTGGCAATCGTTATAATTCCCCGGCGACCGCTGTATTGATCGCAGCCGCCACGCCAATTCACAGGCCACCTCTGATGGAACAATTCCACGGTACCACCATCGTTTCCGCGCGCCGCGGCAGCCGCGTCGCGCTGGGCGGCGATGGCCAGGTCACACTCGGCAATATCGTGGTCAAGGCGAGCGCGCGCAAAGTGCGCCGGCTGTATCACGACAAGATACTCGCCGGTTTTGCCGGCGGCACCGCCGATGCCTTCACGCTGTTCGAGCGCTTCGAAGCCAAGCTCGAAAAACATCAGGGCAACCTGCTGCGCTCGGCGGTCGAACTGGCCAAGGACTGGCGCAGCGACCGCATTCTGCGCCGGCTCGAAGCCATGCTGGTGGTCTGCGATGCGCAGAGTTCGCTGATCATTTCCGGCAACGGCGATGTGCTCGAACCCGAAGAAGGGCTGGTCGCCATCGGCAGCGGCGGCCCCTACGCGCAGGCGGCCGCGCGCGCCCTGCTTGAAAACACGCCGCTCCCGCCGGAGGAGATCGTCAAGAAGGCGCTGACCATCGCCGGTGACATGTGCATCTATACCAACCAGCAGCACGTGATCGAAGTGCTGGAATAAAAGCGAGCCACAGAAGACATAGAGAGCACAGAGTTAAATCCCCGAGTTTTTAATCCGGATTTTCTCGGTGTTCTCTGCGTCCTCTGTGGCAAAAGGGTTTTAAATGTCCCAAATGACCCCGCAGGAAATCGTTCACGAGCTCGACAAGCACATCATCGGGCAGGCCGAAGCCAAGCGCGCGGTGGCGATCGCGCTGCGCAATCGGTGGCGCCGCCAGCAGGTGCCGGAGCCCTTGCGCCACGAAATCACGCCGAAGAACATTTTGATGATCGGCCCCACCGGTGTCGGCAAGACTGAAATCGCGCGCCGTCTTGCGCGGCTGGCAAACGCGCCCTTCATCAAGGTCGAGGCGACCAAGTTCACCGAGGTCGGTTATGTCGGCCGCGATGTCGATACCATCATCCGCGATCTGGTCGAATCCGCGATCAAGCAAATGCGCGAGCAGGCCACACGCCGGGTGCGCCGCCAGGCCGAAGATCAGGCCGAGGAGCGCGTGCTCGATGTGCTGCTGCCGGTCGCGCGCGACGGCGTACCGGCGGAGAGCGACAATCCGACGCGGCAGAAATTCCGCAAGAAGCTGCGCGAGGGCGAGCTCGACGACAAGGAAATTGAAATCGACTTGAGCGCGCAGCAGGCGCACATGGAAATTTTTGCGCCGCCCGGCATGGAAGACCTGACTTCGCAGATTCAGGGCATGTTCCAGAACCTCGGCGGCGGCAAGCGCAAGACGCGCAAGCTGAAAATCCGCGAGGCGATGAAACTGCTGATCGAGGAAGAGGCCGCCAAGTTCGTCAACGATGAAGAGTTGAAATTGCAGGCGGTGACCAACGTCGAGCAGAACGGCATCGTCTTTCTCGATGAAATCGACAAGATCACCAGCCGCAGCGAAACATCCGGTGCCGATGTCTCGCGGCAGGGCGTGCAGCGCGATTTGCTGCCGCTGGTGGAAGGCACCACCGTTTCGACCAAATACGGCATGATCAAGACCGATCACATTCTGTTCATCGCCAGCGGCGCGTTTCATCTGGCCAGACCGTCGGATTTGATTCCGGAACTGCAGGGCCGCTTTCCGATCCGCGTCGAACTGGCGAGCCTGTCGGTGGCCGATTTCGAGCAGATCCTGACCAACACCGACGCCTGTCTCACGCGCCAGTACGAGGCCCTGCTCGCCACCGAGGGCACCAAACTCGATTTTCAACCAGGCGCGATCAAGCGGCTCGCTGAAATCGCGTGGCAGGTCAACGAGAAAACCGAAAACATCGGCGCGCGCCGTCTGCACACGGTGATGGAAAAGCTGCTGGAAGATGTTTCCTACGACGCCGCCAAACATTCCAGTCAGACCATCGCGATCGATGCCGCCTACGTCGATGCGCGGCTGAAGGATCTCGCGCAAAGCGAGGATCTCGCGCGCTACGTGCTCTGATTCACCTGCGGCTCAAAATTTGAATTTGGCGGTCAGCCGCAGCTGGCGCGGCTCGCCCGGATGAACCGTGATGCCGGCAGGCACGATCGGGCTGGTCGGCGTCAAACGGTAATCCTGGCCGTAGGCGATGTCGAAGTATTCGCGGTTAAATACATTGAGTGCGTCGAGCTGCAGCGAAAAATCGCGCGTGAACTCGCGCTGCACGCGCAGGTTGGTAACGATTGCCGACGGCGCCATCAGACTGCCGTCCTGAGTGAGCGGATAGCCGCCGATATAGCGCGTCGATATGCCCCCCGACCATTGACCGTCGTGTATCGTCGCGCCCAATAGCGCGACCTTGTTCACCGCGTTGGGAATCAGATTACCGGCGGCGCCGTTGTCGTTCATCGTGGCGTAGCGGGCGTGCGTCCAGGCGAGATCGGCGTCAAGCAGCAGCCAGCGGTTGACGTTCAGGTGATTGTTCCATTCCAGGCCGTAGCGCTGGCTGGCGCCGTTCGGCTGGGTCGTGCCGGCGTCGGCGCTGTAAACCAGTTCGGAAGCGCTGTCGAGGCTCCACAGCGCCAGCGAACTCTGCAGCCCGGGAATGGCTTCAGTGCGCAGGCCGATCTCCTTGCCCGTGCTGCCGACCAGCGCCGGCACCGGCGTTACCGCCGCGCCCGTCGAATCGACCCTGGCGGTAACGCCGCGCGCGTCGTTGCTGTGAAAGCCCTTGCCGGCGCTGACGAAATATTCGGTCTTGTTCCATGGGCCGAAGATCAGCGACAGTTTGGGCAGCAGCTTGCTGCCCGACGCATTGCCGCTGTTTTGCGGGACCACCAGCGCATTGCGGTCCATCGTCACGTACTGTTCGCGCAACCCCGCCACGCTGCGCATCCAGTCGGTCCAGTAAAAGGTGTTCTGCGCGTACAGCCCGGTCGAGGTCAGATCGACCTTGTCGTCACTGACCGTCGCATAGGCGACGCGGTTCTGTGTATTCATCAGCCCGACATGAATCGCATCGTGACGCAGCTGCAGACCCAGTTCCGTCACCGAGTCGCGGTCGAACAAACGTTGCGTCCAGCCTTTGGCAATCTGCCCGCCGAACATGTTGCGGCTCTCCGCCTGTTCGACCTGATCGCCCTGCACGGTGTTGTTCTCAAACAGGGTGAAGTTGGACCACAGCTGCAGACGGTAATGCTGCACATAGGCCGAGGCCTTGAGGTAACCCTGCTCGTTCTGGTTGTGCCACTCGCCCGAGAGTATGGCGCGCCCGCTGTTGCCGCCGTCGCTGGGATCGAGCGCGGAAAACCGGCCCAACTGGCCCGACTGGATCAATTCAAGCGGCACTTGATCGGTCGAACGCCAGCTTGCGTCATAATAAATTGCATCGACCGACCAGCCGCGATCGATGCCGCCGTCGCTCAGCCGCAGCAGCCCGTTGAATTTATGCGCGCCCTCGGGCTGGGTCCACGGGCCGTTCTCGCCGAGCACTTCAAGCGCGCCGAGCAGCGTCGGTCCGCCGCTGCCGAACACCGACTTTGCCGGTGCACCCGCTGCCAGCGGCGTCGAGCCGGCGAACAGCGCGCGGCGATAACCGAATGCGCCGAGTGTGAGATTGGCAAAGTTGCGGTCGAGACTGTTGCGATAGACCATTTTGGCCGAGCCGGCCGAGGCGAAATCGCCGTCTTCGGCGAAATACGGCCCCTTGCCGTAGTTGATGCGCTGAACCAGTTCCGGAATCAGGTAATTGAGATCGGTATAACCCTGGCCGTGCGCATTGGTCGTCATGTTGACCGGCACGCCGTCGATGAAGGATGCGAAGTCGGTGCCGTGGTCAAGGTTGTAGCCGCGCAGAAAATACTGATTGGCCTTGCCGTCGCCCGAGTGTTGCGTGACCACCATGCCGGGCACGGTCTCGAGTACTTCGCCGGGCCTCATCAGCGGCAGATCCTGCAGTCGCTCGCCGCGCACCACGCCCTGCGAGGCTGCATCCGAGGTGCCGACCGCGTTGTCGTAATGGCCGCCCTCGATGACAACTTCAGGCAGCGCGGTTGTAGCGGGGGTCGCCGCCGGGTCTTTGGCAACCGGCGCCTGTTGCGCCAGTGCGCTGTAATTGCCGGTCGTCAGCTGCAGCGTTACCGCGGTCACCGTCCAGATTATTTTGTTGCGCACGGAATCGGGCCGACGGTATGAAAAATCAAAAAATCATCATACCAATTTATCGCTTCGACGCCAACGCGCGGTTACGAACCGGGCCGCGCGCCGAGATGTGGGTCGAAGAGACGGCTCAAGCCGGCTCAGGTGATCGGCCGCGAATGCACGTGCCGGTGCTTGGCGTCCCGTCCGCTTTTGACCGGGATCAGATTGAGTTTGCCGTGACGCACGCCCGGTTCGGCAATCAGTGTCTCGGCGAAGCGCTGCGTGCGCGCGGTCGGTCCGCGCAGTATCATGGTCTCGATGCAGTTGTCGTGATCGAGGTGTGCATGCATCGTGGACACCACCAGATCGTGCTCGGCGTGGGCGTGTCCGATCACTTTCTGCGCGATCGACCGTTCATGATGGTTATAGACGTAGGACAGCACACCGACACATTCGGGCGCCGCACCGGCGGCCAGCCGAAAGTTTTCCAGTTCGTTGCGCAGCATGTCGCGCACCGCCTCCGAGCGGTTGCGGTAGCCCTTGGCGCGCATCAGCGCGTCAAATTCGCGGGCAAGGTCCTGGTCGATCGAAATCGTGAAACGTTCCATGGCAATCTCCGGATACATTCGTAACGTAATGGCGAAACTTCGCGGTTACGCCGGGGCACGCCCGCATCCGCGCGGCCGGCCCCTCGGCCAATCGCGTCGATTGCGCGACCCGCCGGCCGAAATTGACCGCGCCGCGACGCCAAGCGTAACATTGCCCGTCATGTTTGCCGCAACGAAAAAAGTCCGCATCGCTCGCATTGCATTGTTTGCGCTGCTGTTCAGCGCATCGTCTTCGACGCTGGCGGCATTCTGGTTTCAAAATCGCACCGGCATTCCTGAGATCTGCACCACCTCGGGCGTCAAAAAAATACTGTCCTTGCCCGATGTTCCGGCCCGCCATGTTCCGGGCAAGGCGGGCGGCGGCATTTATTGTGCGCAGTGTATGGCCAGTGCGTCGGCGCCAGCAGTTGCCACGCCACCGCGGGTAACGGTGTTCGCGATGGCATCGGGCGATGCGCCCTTGGCTGCGCCCGGTACTGTTCGTGCACCGGGCAACCCCGACCTCTCGCCGCCCCCGCGCGGCCCCCCTGCAATTCTCTGATTGTCATTGATTCGCCGGCGCGCGTCCGCTTGCGGTATCGTGCGCTGCGGCGTGTTCCTGCCCATACACCCACCTATTCGGCAGGGCGGGCAAATGAAACGGCTGTTGAGGCGCGGTTAAATTCGCGGTCAAATAAACCTGAGGAAAAATCATGAAACGATCGATCATTGCAATTTCATTGTGCTTCGCCTTGCCCGCAATCGCGCTGGCGCAGGTCGCCGTCAAGGACCCGTGGGTGCGCGCCACCGTCGCCGAACAGAAGAGCACCGGCGCGTTCATGCAGTTAACCTCCCCCGAGGGAACGCGGCTGGTCGAGGTGCGCTCAACCGTCGCCAAGACGGTTGAACTGCATGAAATGTCGATGGACGGCGGCGTGATGAAAATGCGCGCGCTGGCAGGCGTCGATCTGCCGGCCGGCAAGACGGTCGAACTGAAACCCGGCGGCTATCACGTCATGCTGGTTGACCTCAAAGGCCAGGTCAAGGCCGGCGACAGCGTGCCGCTGACGCTCGTGTTCGAAGGCAAGGACAAGAAGCGCGAGACTGTCGAGGTCAAGGCCACCGCGCGCGCCCTCAATGAAAAAGGCGGCATGGGTAGCATGGACAAGGGCGGCATGGACATGATGCATCATTAATGCGGAACACAGGCCAAGCAGTCTTCACCGTTCATTGTTATGTTCCACGCCACATTCCGGCTGCACGACTTTCCCGGGTTCTATCGGGCAGTCGGTTATGTGCGGTCGTCCACCGTAAGCGACGGACGGCACAGACGGTCGATGGTAGTGATGGACCGTGTCGTGAAATCGCGCGCGCGGCCGTGAAGCGGCGATGATCGTGATGCGCCGCTTTTCACCGGACCGCCTTGCCGGCCTCAGTTTCGTCATCGCTATTCACCTGGCGGCGCTCTATGCGTTGTGGAGTTATCGCATCCTGCCTATACCGGCCGATGCGCTTACTGTGTTCGTCAACTTCATCAATCCGCCGCCGCAGGCGCCGCCCAAAGCAGAGCCGCCCAGGCCGGTGAAGCTGGAAAAGCCCCGACCGCCCGAGCCGCTGCGACCGCAGCAGCTGGTGGCCGAAGCGCCGATTATTTCTCCGGCCGAGCCGATTGCCCCGGCGCCGCCGAAGGAGCCGCCACCGGTCGCCGTGGCGCCGGCGCCGCCCGTTCGACCCGCCGGGCCGCTGACGCTGACCGAAGAATTGTCGGTGACCTGTCCCAATCGTGCGGCCCCGGCCTATCCGCCTTATTCGCGCCGCAGCGGCGAACAGGGTCGTGTGGTGTTGCGCGTCGAACTCGACGAACATGGCGGCGTCGTGCAGGCCGGTGTCGCCACCGGTTCCGGCTCGTCGCGTCTCGACGAGGCGGCGTTGTCGGCAGTGCGGCAGTGGCGTTGCAATCCGGCCATGCGCGGCGGCGTGCCGGTTCGCGCGGTGGCGTTGCAACCGTTTAATTTCGTATTGGAAGGGCGTTGATATGGAAGAGGGTCTGGGATTCGCGCATTTCATCGGGCAGTCGGATGCGCTTGCGCATGGCGTGCTGGCGCTGCTGCTTTTGCTGTCCGTCGCGAGCTGGTATCAGATCGTGACCAAACTGCTGGCGAATCTGCAGGCCGGCCGCCGCGCTGAGGCGTTTCTCGAGCGCTTTTTCCGCGCCAATACCTTGCCGGAGGTGCGCGCCGTCGTCGCGGCGCAACCCGCGGACAATGCCTTTGCCGCGATGGCCGAAGAGGCGCTGGCGGCAACGCGCGGCGCCGAACAACCGGGCCAGCAGAAATTCGCGGCTGCCGGCGGTGTTGGCGAATTTCTCACGCGCGTGCTGCAAAACCACATCGATCTGGAGGCGGCGCGCAGCGGTCGCGGGCTTTCCGTTCTGGCCTCGGCTGGTTCGGCCTCGCCATACATCGGCCTGTTCGGAACGGTGTGGGGCATTTATCACGCGCTGATCAACATCGGGCTGTCCGGTCAGGGCACGCTCGACAAGGTTTCGGGGCCGGTCGGTGAAGCCCTGATCATGACGGCACTCGGTCTTGCTGTTGCGATCCCTGCGGTGCTGGCGCTCAGCGCGTTCAGCCGCCGCAATCGCAACTGGCTGGCGCGCATGGAGGCGTTTGCGCACGATTTGTACGCGGTGATTACGGTGGGCGAAAAGACCAACAGCGCGGCGCGGCGCGTCAATGCGGCAAACTAGGGGCATCGGCGATGGCCGCACATAAATTCGATTTGCATCGGCATCAGGATCCGGAAGCCGAAATCAATGTCGTGCCGCTGGTCGACGTGATGCTGGTGCTGCTGGTGATTTTCATCATCACCGCGCCGCTGCTGACACATGCGGTGAAGATCGATCTGCCGAAGGCGAGCAGCGCGCCCAACATCACGCGCCCCGACCATATCGAATTCGGCATCCGCGCCGACGGCTCGCTCTACTGGAACGGCGCCAGCGTGCCGCTCGAAGCGATCGGCGCCCGGTTTGCCGTGGAATCGAAAAAGCAGCCGCAACCCGAACTGCATATCCGCGCCGATCGCCTCACGCCGTACGAGAATGTTGCCAGGGTAATGGCGCTGGCGGCGAAGAACGGCCTCACTCGCATCGGCTTTGTCAGCGATCCGTCAGGATCGTGATGAGGCCGAACCGGCACGCTGGCGTGCAAGCAGCAGCGCATGAATTCGGTGGCATCGGCGGCCCGTGGATTTTGTTATAGTGGCGCGTCTTTAACCGTTCCGGAACAGGCATGCGTCGCAATCTAGCAGCGTGGTTGGCAATGGCGGGCATCGCGCTCAATGCGCTGTGGCCGCTGGTCGCCAATGGTGCCGCGCCGCCGCAGTCTATGCCGATGACAATCTGTTCGGCGAGCGGCATGCATACCGTTGCCGATGGTGCGGCCGGTGCGCCGGTTCAGCCTGCCGGCAATGGCACGCTGGTGCATTGCCCGTATTGCACTGGGGCCGGCGATTACACACCGGTGCTGGCGCCGGCGCTGCGGACGCCGCTGGTTGTGGCGCCGCCGGCTTTTCAGCAATTCTCTGAGACGACGTTCTACACGACGGCAGTCTTTCAATTCGCCGCGCGCCCGCGCGGTCCGCCCGCAGCGGGCTGAATTGAATTGGCGGAGGCGGCGGCGAACCGGCCGCGCCTTCATCGTCATGTGACAAGCCGAACCCGCGCGACGGCGTTCGCTTGGTCGGCTTAAACAGGGAATTCAAATGAAACGATACAATCAATTGTTGGCTTCGGCCATCGCCTTACCCATGCTCGCAGTGATTCCAACCGGCGCGGCGCTCGCCTGCGCAAGCTGCGGCTGCAGCCTGAATTCGGATTGGAGCGCGCAGGGACTTTCATCGACGGCAGGCTGGAGTCTGGACTTGCGCTACGACTATCTCAATCAGAATCAGTTGAGATCCGGCACCGGCAGCATTTCGCCGGCTGCCGCAGCGGCTGCCGTCAATACACAGACCAATGCCGCGGCGGAAGTCGAGCAATACACGCGCAACAATTACCTCACCGCCACCGTCGATTACAACAACGGCAACAGCTGGGGGCTCAGCGTAATCGTGCCTTACATTGACCGCGCGCACGGCACGCTCGGCGCGGGCAGCGACGGCTATACCTTCAACGCCACCAACGGCGCCTATGTTTCTTCGGCGTCCGGACTGGGCGACGTCCGATTGCTCGGCCGTTTTTTCGGATTTTCGGAGCAGAAAAACTTCGGCGTCCAGTTGGGCATCAAGTTGCCGACCGGGCAGAAAAGCCAGTTCTCGAATGGCGGCAATTTTCAGGCCGTCGATCCCGGTCTGCAGCTTGGCACCGGCACCACCGACCTGATCGCAGGCGCTTATTACTTCGATAATCTTTCCGCTGACTGGGAATACTTTACGCAGGGCAGCATCCAGACCGCGCTGAACAGCTCGACCATGGCCGCCGGTTCCTACAAGCCGGGCAACAGTCTGAACCTGAGCCTTGGTCTGCGTTATCAGGGTCTCGAATCAATTATCCCCACCCTCCAGCTCAACGCCCGCTACGCGAAAGCGGATTCGGGCCTTGCCGCCGATACCTATGCCACAGGCGGCAAGCTGGTCTACCTGACGCCAGGCGCAATCGTCCCGCTGACCGACAAGGTTTCCGCCTATGCAAATCTGCAGTTGCCGATCTATGAGAATGTGAACGGCATACAGCTGGCGCCGAAATATGTGTTTTCCGTCGGGGCGCGATTCGCGTTTTAACGCGCATGACGATGCGGTCACGGCCGGCGGGCTTCGTCATTTGGGTTGTGCGAAGCCCGTTGCGGCGGTTTATTTCAAAAATCGCGGGATGGCGTGAAATGAAAGCATGTTGGCACGCCATGAAATTTTCAACCATCGCGCTGCTGGCGGGCGTTGTGCTGTGGCTGGGCGGCGTGACGGTTGCCGCCGCCATCGATGTCGGCAAGGCCGCGCCACCGGCCGAGGCAAGGCTGCTCGACGGTACGCGGTTTGCATTGCGCGAACACGCCGGCGAGGTGGTCATTCTGAATTTCTGGGCGACCTGGTGCGAACCCTGCCGCGCGGAAATGCCGGCGATCGAGGCGTATTACCAGAAGCATCGCGCGGAGGGCCTGCAGATCATTGCCGTCAGCATGGACGATCCGAAAGATGAGGCGAAGGTGCGCGAGGTCATGCGCGCATTCTCGTTTCCGGCGGCGCTTATGCGTGACGCCAGTCTCAAGGGTTACGGCCGCATCTGGCGCATTCCGCTGACTTTCGTGATCGACCGCCAGGGTATCGTGCGCAAAGACGGATGGTATGGCGAGGCCGGCATCGACCTGCCCTTGCTGGAAAAAACGGTGACCCCGTTGTTGCTCGAGTTCGCGCGCTAAGTTTCTTCGGGCGCCGGATCGATATCGCGCCGGTCAGCGCGACAACACGACCGCCTTGATGCCCAGCGTCTGGTTCAATTTTTCGGCGGCGGCGCGCGCTTCGGCCTGGCTGGCGTAGGGCCCGGCATGCACGCGGAACAGATTGTCTTTGGCATAGACGTGCAGCGACGGCGCCAGCCACTCGACCTGCGCGCGCAGGCGCGCCAGATAATTGTCGGCGTTGTCCTGCGAGCCGAAGGCCGCGAGCTGCAGAAACACGCCCTTGGCATCGCTCGTCACCGCCACCACCGGCGTCGGGGCCGGGGTTTCGTTTTTTGCCAGCGCATTGGTCACCACCGGTTCGGGCGGTGGCGGCGATACGACAGGAGTTTCAATGACGGCAGGGGCGGCGGCAATGTTGGCGCTTGACGGTGTGGTGCCGTCGGGAATGATCGTTTCGACTTCGACCAGCGCGCTGCCGCCGCCCAGCACGCCGAGTTTGTAGGCCGCGGTGTACGAAAGATCGATCAGGCGGTCGGAGTGAAACGGCCCGCGATCGTTGATGCGCACGACCACCGATTTTTTGTTGGCGAGGTTGGTGACCCGCGCATAGCTCGGGATCGGCAGCGTGGTGTGCGCGGCGCTCATGCCGTACATGTCGTAGATTTCGCCCGATGAGGTTTTTTGATCGTGGTAACGCCGGCCGTACCAGCTTGCGATGCCGCGTTGTTTGTATGGCGCGAGCCGCGTCATCGGCGTGTAGGTCTGTCCCATCACCGTGTACGGGCGCATGGTCGCGGCGCGCAAGGGCTCGAGTCGCGGCACCGCATCCGGAATCTGCTCGATATTGGCCGGCGGATTGTCGCCGGGCCCGTCGTTCAGGTAATAGCCGCCGCCCGTGCGCGGCGGCGCCGGTTTGACTGCGGCGGGTTCGCCATCAGGCACGCGCGCGACCGGCGCCGATTCGCGCGTGCCCATACTGCCGCAGCCGCTGAGTATTGCCGCGATGAGCACGGCGGCAATGCCGCAAGGCGTGAGGCGTGAGGCGTGAGGAGAAAAAACCCTGCGCGCAATGGTCTCGATTGTTTTACGCCTCACGCCTCTCTCCTTGCGCTTTACGATTGAACCAGTTTCTTGTGCGTCTGGATGCTCATCAGTATGCCCATGCCAAGACAGATGGTAACGAGCGAAGTGCCGCCGTAACTTACCAGCGGCAGCGGCACGCCGACCACCGGCAGCACGCCGCTGACCATGCCCATGTTGACAAAGGCATAGGTAAAAAAAGTGAGCGTAATGGCGCCGGCGAAGAGGCGCGTGAACAGCGTCGGCGCGTTGGCCGTGATCACCATGCCGCGCGCAATCACCAGCAGGAACAGGAACAGCAGCACCAGGTTGCCGATCAGACCGAACTCCTCGGCGAACACCGCGAAAATAAAATCGGTGGTGCGTTCCGGGATGAAGTCCAGATGGGTCTGCGTGCCCTGCAGCCAGCCCTTGCCGAAAAATCCGCCGGAGCCGACCGCAATGGTCGATTGGATCGTGTGGTAGCCGGTGCCCAGCGGATCCTGCGTCGGATCGATCAGCGTGAGGATGCGCTGGCGCTGATAGTCGTGCATCGCCGACCACAGAAACGGCAGGCTGGCGCCGCCGGCGACCGCGAGGCCGGCGATGATGCGCCAGTTGAGGCCGGCGAGAAACATCACGTAGCTGCCGCCGGCAAGTACCAGCACCGCGGTGCCGAGATCGGGCTGACGCACGATCAGCGCCACCGGGATCACGAGCAGGATCGCAGCGATGATGTAATTTTTCAGCTTTAGCGTCGCCTCATAGCGGTCGAAGTACCAGGCCAGCATCAGCGGCACCGCGATTTTCATGATTTCGGAGGGCTGGATGCGGGTGACGCCGACATGCAGCCAGCGCCGTGCGCCATTGACGATTTCGCCGAACAGCGCGACGCATACCAGCAGCAGCACGCCGAGCAGATAAATCGGCAGCGCGATGCGCAGCAGGTAATTCGGCGGCACGTAGGCGAAGGCGTACATCACGCCCAGTGCTACCAGCATGTTGACGAGCTGGCTGGAGACGCGCGCGAAGCTCTGGTTCGAGCCGCTGAAAATCGCCAGCAGGCTCACACCCATCAGCAGCAGCACGGCGAGCAGCAGTTGCGTGTCGACGTGCGCCGTCAGCAGGTGGACGAGGCGGTTAATCAGGCGTGGCATTGGCATCGAGATCTTCCGCTTTGACCGGCGTGGCCTGTTTGCCGAGCAGGTAGTAATCGAACACCTTGCGGGCGATCGGCGCCGCCGCCGCCGCGCCGAAACCGGCGTTTTCGACCAGCACGGCGACGGCGATTTTCGGATCGTCGGCAGGTGCGTAGGCGACAAACAGCGCGTGGTCGCGATGCCGCTCGGCAACGCGGCTGGCGATATATTTTTCGCCCTGCTTGATTGCCACCACCTGAGCGGTGCCGGTCTTGCCCGCGCTGATATAAGTGGCGCCGGCGAAGGCGCGCGCGCCGGTTCCCTCCTTGTTGACGCCGATCAGCGCGTCTTTGACGACCTTCAGGTACTCCGGTTTGATCTCGATCGTGCGCAGCGGCTGCGGCTCGACCATGGTGCGGTTGCGCGTGACAATGTCCTCGATGTAATTGACGATGTGCGGCCGGAACATCACGCCGTCGTGGGCCAGTGTGGCAATCGCCTGTGCCATTTGCAGCGGTGTGTAGGCGTTGTAGCCCTGGCCGATGCCGACGCTGATGGTTTCGCCCGCGTACCATTTCTGCTGCTCCGGTGTGCGAAAACGCTGGCGCTTCCATTCCTGCGACGGCAGGATGCCGGTGGCCTCGCCCGTGAGGTCGATCCCGGTTCTGCTGCCGAAACCGAACTGGCGCATGAAGTTCGCGATGTTGTCGATACCGAGATCGTTGCCGAGCATGTAGTAATAGGTGTCGCAGGAGACCACCAGCGACTTGTACATGTCGACCATGCCGTGACCGCCGACCAGATCGTCGCGGAAGGTGTGGTTGCCGAAGGTGAAAAAGCCCGGATCGTGGATCGCCTGTTCGGGCCGCCGCTTGCCGTAGGTCAGCGCGGCGAGCGCCATGTACGGCTTGAAGGTCGAGCCGGGTGGATAGGTGCCGGCAAGCGCGCGGTTGACCATCGGGCGGTCGATCGACTCGTTGAGTTCCTTCCAGTTCTGCGGATCGATGCCGTCGACGAACAGATTCGGATCGAAGCCGGGCTTGGAAACGAATGCGAGCACGCCGCCGGTGGCGGGGTCGATGGCAACCAGCGCGCCGCGAAAATCGCCGAACGCGCGATACACCGTCTCCTGCAATTGCGCGTCGAGATTGAGCACGATGTTGTTGCCCGACACCGGCGGCGTGCGCGACAGCGTGCGCACCGCGCGGCCGCCGGCATCGACCTCGACTTCCTCGACGCCGGTGGTCCCGTGCAGGTGCTTTTCGTAGCTCTGTTCAAGGCCGACCTTGCCGATGTACTCGGTGCCGCGGTAATTGGTGTCGTTGCCGTCTTCCTCGAGCTGGTCGAGCTCGCGCTGGTTAAGCCGCCCGATGTGGCCGACCACGTGCGAAAACAGCTCGCCCTGCGGATACTGGCGGAACAGTCGCGCGTTGATATCGACGCCGGGAAAGCGGAAGCGGTTGGCGGCGAAGCGCGCGATCTCGTCGTCCGACAACCGGTTGCGAATCGGCAGGCTTTCGAAGCTCTTGCTTTCCTCGAGCAGCTTCTTGAAGCGGCGGCGGTCGCGCGGCGTGATCTCGACCACCGTCGCCAGCGCGTCGATCATCGCGTCCATGTCCTCGATCTTGCTCGGCGTGATTTCAAGCGTGTAGGCCGAATAGTTGTGCGCCAGCACCACGCCGTTGCGATCGACGATGATGCCGCGGTTGGGCACGATCGGCGCGATCGAAATGCGGTTGGCCTCGGCCAGCGTGCTGTAGTGCTGATGCTGGATCACCTGCAGCCAGAAAAAGCGCAGGAACAGCACGAAGAACATGAACATGACAAAGCCGGAGGCGACCGCAAGGCGCAACCGGAACTGGTGGATTTCGCGCTGCGAATTTCTGAGTTCGATGCCCGGGTTGATGTACAGCTCAGACATGATCCGGGTCCGGCTTCGGAATCTGCGGCAACCGCAGCAGGTAGCATAGCGATGGCCACAGCGCGCCGGCAAGACAGCTGCCGATGAAGTAAGTCACGCCGGGGAAATCGGCGCCGGCGGATTTGCGGATCACCAGCACGATGATGTCGTTGGCCAGCAGCAGCGGAATCACGTGCAGGATCTGGTCCTTCATCGTAAAGCCAAGCACGCGCCGGTGCAGCACGATGCCGGCGAAGGCGAGCATTGAATACGCCAGCGCATGCTGGCCGAACAGGCTGCCGTCGGCGACATCCATGGCGAGACCCAGCAGCATGGCGGCGGTGAAACCGACGCGGCGCGGCTGCTGTATCCACCAGTAGAGCGTGACGAGGGCGACGAAATCGGGTTTGATCGCGAGCAGCCAGCCCGACCACGGCAGCAGGTTGGTCAGCAGCGCGGCGATCAGGGTGAAGACGATGAAGGCCGGCTTCACCGGCAGCAGGATGGTCTGCGGTCTGCTTTCGAACTGCTGCATCAGGCACCCCGCCGTTTTTTCGGGGCGCCGGATTTTTCCGGCGGCGTCGGCCGTTCAGGCGCCTTGTTTTCCCAGTTCACGATCAACACCTGGGTGTGGCTGGCCACGCCGGCGAGCGGTTTGCAGGCGATGCGCGCGAACAGATAAGCGGCGTTGCGTTCGACGTTCGATACTGCCGCTACCGGCAGCCCGGGCGGATAAACGCCGTCGATGCCGGAGGTGACGAGCTGGTCGCCGTTCTGGAAGTCGGCATTGAGTGGAATGAATTTGAGTTCGAGTTCGCCGTCGTTGCCGGTGCCGGCGAGCACAGCGCGCAGACCGTTGCGCAGATTCTGCACCGGCACTACCTGCTCCTTGTCGGTGATCAGGGTGACTTCCGACAGCCAGGGATAAACGCGCGTGACCTGGCCGACGACGCCGATTTCATCGATCACCGGCTGACCGGGTTTGATGTCCGACTGTTGACCCTTGTCGACGATGACGCGGCGCGTGAACGGATCGCGACCGCCGTAGAGCACCTCCGCCGCTGTGGTGGTCGCCGGAATGCGTTCGCGCGCGGCGAGCAATTCACGAAGATGCGCGTTCTCCGCGGATAGCGCTTCGAACAGGCGCAGCTTGGCGGCGTTTTGCAGATTCTGTTCGGCGAGGCGGTTGTTGTCGTTGCGCAGCCGCGCCTGCGTGACGAAGAAGTCGCCGATGCGGTCAAAGATCGCCGCCGGCGTGCCGGCCAGACGCTGCAGCGGATAGACGACAATGGCGACCGCCTCGCGTATGTTATCGAGATACTGAAAACGCGCGTCGGCGACCAAGAGGCCGATCGACAACAGCGAGCACAATACCAATCTGACGAGGGGGGTCGGGCCGCGGTTGAAAAGCGGCGGCGGCGTGTATTCCATTCAATGCGCCATTCAGCGCGCGGTCGGCAACGCGGACCGGGACGTGCCCAAGAGTCGCAAGCGATATGCCGCAACGCGCCCGGTCGGGGCCTGGCGCCGACGGCTCATTCGTCGGTAAAGATGCTGCCGAGCTTGTCCATCTTCTCGAGGGCCTTGCCGGAGCCGCGTACCACGCAGGTCAGCGGATCGTCGGCGATGATCACCGGCAGGCCGGTTTCTTCCATCAGCAGGCGATCGATGTCGCGCAACAGCGCGCCGCCGCCGGTGATGACCATGCCTTTTTCGGCGATGTCGGCGGCGAGCTCGGGCGGCGTCTGTTCAAGCGCCGATTTGACCGCACCGACGATGCTGTTCAACGGTTCGGTCAATGCTTCGAGAATTTCGTTCGACGAAATCGTGAAGCTGCGCGGAATGCCTTCGGCGAGGTTGCGGCCTTTGACTTCCTTCTCGCGCACTTCGGAGCCTGGGAAAGCCGAGCCGATTTCTTTTTTGATCTGCTCGGCGGTGGTTTCGCCGATCAGCATGCCGTAGTTGCGGCGAATGTAGTTGATGATCGCTTCGTCGAACTTGTCGCCGCCGACGCGCACCGAACCTTTGTAGACGAGGCCGCCCAGCGAGATCACGCCGACTTCAGTGGTGCCGCCGCCGATATCGACGACCATCGAGCCCGTTGCTTCGCCGACCGGCAGATCGGCGCCGATCGCTGCCGCCATCGGTTCCTCGATCAAATACACGCGCGAGGCGCCGGCGCCGATCGCGGCATCGCGGATCGCGCGGCGTTCGACCTGGGTCGAACCGCAGGGCACGCAGATGATGATGCGCGGACTCGGCGAAAACAGTTTGTTATCGTGCACGCGCTTGATGAATTGCTTGATCATCTGCTCGGTGATGATGAAGTCGGCAATGACGCCGTCTTTCATCGGCCGGATCGCCGTGATGTTGCCCGGCGTTCTGCCGAGCATTTGCTTGGCCGCGAGGCCGACTTCCTGAATGACTTTTTTGCCGTTGGGTCCGCCGTCCTGGCGGATCGCCACCACCGACGGCTCGTCGAGCACAATGCCCCTGCCGCGGAAGTAAATCAGCGTGTTGGCTGTGCCCAGATCGATGGCAAGGTCGTTGTTGAAGTAGCCGCTCAAAAAACCGAACATAACTGATTCCGACGAAAGGGAAAAATGGTCCCGAATTGGCGAGGTATAATACCTCATTACGAGTGATTTTTTAAGCAATAAACCCGTTCATGTCACTGACTATTGACGACGTTAAACGCATCGCGCATCTGGCCCGCATCGAAGCCGCGCCGCACGAGGCCGAACAGGTGCTCGGCCAGCTCTCCGGCATCTTCGCATTGATTGGCGAAATGCAGGCGGTCGATACTGCGGGCGTCGAACCCATGTCCCACGCGCAAGACCTGATGCTGCGCCTGCGTGACGACGTCGTCACCGAGCGCGATCAGCACGCAGCCTTCCAGGCGGTCGCGCCGCAAGTTGAAGCCGACCTTTATCTGGTGCCCAAAGTCATCGAGTAAGCGACCGCGCGCAAGTCATCTGGCCTGCGCCCGCCGCCCGCCGCATTCATGCTCAATTTCACCGTCAAGCAACTGGCTGCCGAAATCGCTGCCCGCCGTGTCTCCAGCGTCGAGGCCGCCGAATTTTTCCTCAAGCGAATCAAGACGCTGGGGAAAACGCTCAATGCCTTCATCAGCCTTGATGAGGAAAAAACGCTAGTCGCTGCGCGGGCGGCCGATGCCTTGCTTGCCGCCGGCCAGGGCGGCTCGCTCACCGGCGTGCCGATCGCGCACAAGGACATCTTTTGCGCCAAGGGCTGGCTGACGACCTGCGGCTCGAAAATGCTGGCCAACTTCACGGCCCCGTATGACGCGCACGTGATGGAACAGTTCAATGCGGCCGGCACGGTGACGATCGGCAAGACCAACATGGACGAGTTTGCGATGGGCTCGTCGAACGAGACCTCGTATTTCGGCCCTGTCAAAAATCCTTGGGACATCACCACCGTGCCCGGCGGCAGTTCCGGCGGTTCGGCCGCTGCGGTGGCGGCGCGTCTGGCGCCGGCGGCGACCGGCACCGATACCGGCGGCTCGATCCGTCAGCCGGCGGCGTTGACCGGCATTTGCGGGCTCAAGCCGACCTACGGCGTGGTGTCGCGCTACGGCATGATCGCCTTTGCTTCCAGCCTGGATCAGGCCGGGCCGTTTGCGCGCACCGCCGAAGATCTGGGCCTGTTGCTGAACGTGATGGCAGGTTTCGACGCGCGCGATTCGACCAGCCTTGAGCGCGAGCGCGAAGACTACACGCGGGAACTCGAAAAGCCGCTGACGGGCTTGCGCATCGGTTTGCCGCGCGAATTTTTTGCCGAAGGCATGGCGCCGGACGTGGCGAAAGCGATTGATGAAGCGATCGCGCAGTACAAAAAACTCGGCTGCGAAATGGTCGAGGTCTCGCTGCCGAACATGAAGCTGTCGGTGCCCGTGTATTACGTGCTGGCGCCGGCCGAAGCATCAAGCAATCTGTCGCGCTTCGACGGCGTGCGCTACGGTTATCGCGCGCCGGAGTACGGCGATTTGATCGACATGTACAAAAAATCGCGCGCGCAGGGCTTCGGCGCCGAGGTGAAACGCCGCATCCTGATCGGCACCTACGTTTTGTCGCACGGTTATTACGACGCCTACTACATCAAGGCGCAGAAACTGCGCCGCCTGATCGCACAGGATTTCGCTGCTGCATTCAAGCGGTGCGACGTGATACTCGGGCCAACCAGCCCTGGGACGGCGTTCAAGATCGGCGAAAAATCCGGCGACCCGGTACAGATGTATCTGTCGGATATTTACACCATCGCGGTCAATCTGGCGGGCCTGCCCGGCATGTCGCTGCCCTGCGGTTTCGACCGCGCCAGCCTGCCGGTCGGTCTGCAATTGATCGGCGATTATTTCGGCGAAGCGAAAATGCTCAATGTCGCGCACCAGTACCAGTTGGCGACCGACTGGCATCAACGCATGCCGCAGGGCATTGAAACATGTTAGCCACAGAAATCACAGAGCACACCGACAGGACGTTCTTGGCAAACGTCGAGAATTTTGCTCTGTGCTCTCTTTGCCCTCTGTGGCAGGGGTTTCAATGATGAAATGGGAAGTGGTGATCGGCCTCGAGACGCACGCGCAATTGTCGACGCGCTCGAAAATATTTTCCGGCTCCTCGACCGCCTTCGGCGCCAGCCCCAATTCGCAGGCGAGCGCCGTCGATATCGCGCTGCCCGGGGTACTGCCTGTGCTCAATCGCGGTGCGGTCGAGCGTGCGATCCGCTTCGGTCTCGCGGTCGGCGCCACCATCAGCCCGCGTTCGATTTTCGCGCGCAAAAATTATTTTTATCCCGACCTGCCCAAGGGTTACCAGATCAGCCAGTACGAGCTGCCGGTGGTACAGGGCGGATCGCTTACCATCATGGTCGGCGAGGTCGAGAAAACCGTGCGTTTGACCCGCGCCCATCTCGAAGAAGACGCCGGCAAGTCGCTGCACGAAGATTTTCACGGCATGAGCGGAATTGATCTCAACCGCGCGGGCACGCCGCTGCTTGAGATTGTCACTGAACCCGACATGGCGAGCGCCGAAGAGGCGGTCGCCTACGCCAAGGCCTTGCACGCGCTGGTGCAGTGGATCGGCATTTGCGACGGCAACATGCAGGAAGGATCCTTCCGCTGCGACGCCAATGTGTCGGTGCGCCGCGCGGGTGAGCCGCTGGGCACGCGCTGCGAGATCAAGAACCTCAATTCCTTCAACTTCATGGACAAGGCGATCCGCTACGAAGTGCGCCGGCAGATCGAGTTGATCGAGGACGGCGGCAGGGTGGTCCAGGAAACGCGTTTGTACGACCCGGACAAGGATGAGACACGCTCGATGCGGTCGAAGGAAGACGCGATGGACTATCGCTACTTCCCTGATCCCGATCTGCTGCCGCTGACGATCACGCCGCATTGGATCGCGGAAGTGAAGGCGACCATGCCGGAATTGCCGGTTGCCAAGCAGACACGTTTTACCGGCGAGTTTGGACTCTCGGATTACGATGCGCGTCTGCTCACGCAATCGCGCGCATGGTCGGATTATTTCGAAGCGGCGCTTGCCGCTTCCGGCGTGCCGGACAAGACAGTGGCAGCGAAGAGCGTTGCCAATCTGATGACGAGCGAACTCGCCGCCGCGCTTAACCGCAGCGAAACGGATATTGCGGGTGCGCCGGTGACACCGCATGCCCTTGCCGGTCTTGTACTCAGGAGTGCCGACGGCACGCTCAACAACAAGATGGCGAAGGAAGTGTTTGCCGCGATGTGGGAAGGAGAGGGCGATGCCGATGCGATCATCGACAAGCGCGGCCTGAAACAGATTTCAGATTCCGGCGAAATCGAAAAAATCGTCGATCAGGTGCTTTCCGCCAACGCGAAATCCGTCGAGGAATTCCGCGCCGGCAAGGACAAGGCTTTCAACGCACTGGTCGGCCAGGTGATGAAGGCGACCAAGGGCAAGGCGAACCCCGCCCAGGTCAACGATCTGCTGAAGAAAAAACTCGCCGGCTAGTTATTTCTTTGCCGGCGCGCCGCCGCCTTTCAATTCCACGAAGCGTTTTTTCATCGCATCATATTCGACGTTCTTGTCGGCGATTTCCTTGCGCTTCTGCGTGACCTGATCCTGTAGTTTGGCCAGATCGGCGGTCTGCTTGTCGTATTCCTGCTGTAATTGCGGCGACACCGGCTTGCCGCCTTTTTTCAGTTCGTCGATTTTGCCGCGGGTTTCGGTCTGACGATCGGTCAGGCTCTTGATCAGCGACTGTTGGGCCGAAATGTTGACCTCGACCTGCTGAATGTCGCGCGCGCGCTTGAGATCGATTTCTTTTTCGTTGCTGAACGAGTCGAGCAGCGCGCGGTCGCGCCTTTCGTCGTCGGCGCGTTTTTGCGCATCCAGTTTTTTCTTCTCGGCTTCCGCTTTTTGCGCGGCCTGCTGCTCCGGCGTAAGTACCGCCCCGCTCTCCTTGACGGTCACGCCGCGCTGATTGATCACGCTGTTGGCGTTGTCCTGATACTCGGGAGGCACCTTGTCGCCGCAACCGACGGTTTTACCGGCTTTGTCCTTCCAGCACACCATGCCGCCGCCGCTTTTTTGCTGCGCGAATGCCGGCCCCATCGACAGAGCGAACAGGCCGGCTGTGGCAAGCACTGCAAATTTGTGGATATTGCGCATACTCGATTGCTCCAGAAGTCTGTTGATTAAAACCGCGCCTGCCTGTTTCCAGTTGTGGCGCCGCAATTACTTCGACGCGCCGCCTGCCAGCGGCGCTTTTTCCGCCGGGGGGGCGCCGGGCGCCGGAGTCGCCCCCGTCAATTCCAGAAAGCGCTTTTTCATCTCGTCGTATTCGATGTTGCGATCGACAATTTCCTGGCGTTTCTGCAGAATCTGCGCCTGGATTTTCGATTTCTCGGTGGCTAGGCGGTCGTAGTCCTCCTGGAGCGGCGCGGGCACCGGTTTGTTGGCTTTTTTATACTGGTCCATCTTCGCGCGTGTTTCGCTCTCGCGGTCGCCGACGTTTTTCAGATTGGTCTGCTGGGCCGAAATATTGATTTCGATCTGCTGGATGTCGCGCGTGCGCTTGAGGTCGATTTCCTTTACCGTCGTAAATGAATCGAGCAATGCGCGGTCGTGCCGCCGCTCTTCCTCGCGCTTTTGCGCGTCGATTCGTCGGCGGTCGTCGTCTGCCGCCTGTGCGCGCTTCTGTTCGGCGGTTAGCGCCGCGTCGGTCTGCTTGATGGTCATGCCGCGCTGGTTGAGCACCTTGTTCGCGTTGTCCTGGTACTCGGGCGGCACTTTGTCGCCGCAACCGACGGTCTTGCCCGACTTGTCTTTCCAGCAGACGATGCCGCTGCCGCCGGCCTTCTGCTGGGCCAGCACGGATCCTCCCGCCATGAAACCGATGCAGGCAAACAGGTATAGCGTCAGAAATCTAGATTTACGCATGCGCCGACACCCCGTACTTCTCCCGATAGCGATCGACCGGCGCCACCTGCGCAGACAAGGACGGGTCTGAGCGCAGGAAATCGACCAGATCGTCGAGCGTTGCGATACTCACCACCGGCATTCCGTGATAACGCTCGACTTCCTGTACCGCCGACAGCGCGCCGGTGCCGCGTTCCATGCGGTCGAGCGCGATGGCCACGCCGCCGGGCGTGGCGCCTGCCGCCTCGATGATGGCGACCGACTCGCGCACCGAGGTGCCGGCGGAAATCACGTCATCGACGATCAGCACGCGGCCGGCCAGTTTCGCGCCGATCACGTTGCCGCCCTCGCCGTGGTCCTTGACTTCCTTGCGGTTGAAACTGAAATCGACGTTGCGTCCGCAGTCGGCCAACGCGATGGCGATCGCCGCCACCAGCGGTATGCCCTTGTAAGCGGGGCCGAACAGCATGTCGAAGGCCACGTCGCTGTCGAGAATCGCTTTCGCGTAGAATTGCGCGAGTTGCTTGAGCGCCAGCCCGTCGTGGAACAGCCCCGCATTGAAAAAATACGGCGACAGTCGGCCGGCCTTGGTTTTGAATTCGCCGAACGACAGGACTTTCTGCGCGATGGCGAAACGGATGAAATCGTGCCGGAAGCTGGCGGGCATGGGGCGGAGGGCGCTTGAAGTGTGTAATGAAGGCGGTTAAAAACGATACGGTCGCAATGGTCGGCACTACGTTCTACCTGCCGGCCGACGCCGAACCCCGAAATGTATGATGCCTGATCGCGCGAATTCGCGCGAAGAATACAACGAAACAGCATGTTACGCGTAATCACACTCAATCTCAACGGCATTCGGTCGGCCACCGCCAAGGGCGTCTTCGGCTGGCTTGCGCGGCAAAAGGCCGACGTCATTTGCGTGCAGGAATTGAAGGCGCAGGCAGCCGACATGAGCGCCGACATGCTCGCCCCCGCGGGCTACCACGGCCATTTTCACTACGCCGAGAAAAAGGGTTACAGCGGCGTCGGCATTTATTCGCTGCAGGAGCCCGACCGCGTCAAGTTCGGCTTCGGCGTGCGCGAATTCGACGACGAGGGGCGCTACGTGCGCGCGGATTTCGGTACGTTGTCGGTGATCTCGATTTATTTGCCGTCAGGTTCCAGCGGTGAACACCGCCAGGCTTCGAAATTCCGTTTTCTCGATGCCTTTTATCCGCATCTTGCCGCGCTGAAAAAAGAAGGGCGCGAGATTGTCGTCTGCGGCGACTGGAACATTGCGCACAAGGAAATCGACCTCAAGAACTGGAAGGGCAACCGCAAGAACTCGGGCTTTCTGCCGGAAGAGCGCGACTGGCTGACGAAAATATTCGACGATATCGGCTGGGTTGACGTCTTCCGCCGCGTCGATCAGCGGCCCGAGCAATACACCTGGTGGTCGAATCGCGGACAGGCTTATGCGAAAAACGTCGGCTGGCGCATCGATTACCAGATCGCCACGCCGGGTGTCGCAGCCACCGCGAAGAAGGTGAAGATCTATACCGAGAAGCGGTTTTCCGATCACGCGCCGCTGATCATCGATTACGACTACAAGGTCGCCGCCCGATGAGTTTCCGTCCTGCCGCCACGGTCGGCATGTCGCTGGCCGAAGTCGATACGCCCTGCCTGCTGCTCGATCTCGACGCCTTCGAGCGCAATCTGCAGCGCCTGCCGGATTCGTTGAAGGGCCTGCCGATCAAGCTGCGTCCGCATGCGAAGAGCCACAAATGCCCGGAGATCGCCAGGCGGCAGCTCGCCGCAGGCGCGGTCGGCGTGTGCTGCCAGAAAGTGAGCGAAGCCGAGGCGATGGTCGATGGCGGCATCGGCGATGTGCTGATCGCCAACGAGGTCGTCGGCGCGGCCAAACTGAAGCGGCTGTGCGAACTGGCCAGACGCGCCAGCATCAAGGTGTGCGTCGATGACGCCGGCAATGTGCGCGATCTTGATGCCGCGGCGCACGCGGCCGGCGTCACGCTCGACCTGCTGATCGAAGTCGATGTCGGCGCGCATCGCTGCGGCGTCGCGCCCGGCGCGCCGGCGGTGGTGCTGGCGAAGCAGATTACTGCGAGCGCGAATCTGCGCTTCGCCGGTCTGCAGGCCTATCAGGGCACTGCGCAGCATGTGCGCAAGGTCGCCGAGCGCCGCGACGCGATCGCGCAAGCCGTCGCGGACGTGCGCCATACGCAGCAACTGCTCAAGGACGCCGGCATCGATTGCGATTACGTCACCGGCGCCGGCACCGGCAGTTATCTGTTCGAGGCCACCAGCAGCGTGTATCGCGAACTGCAGGCCGGTTCGTATATCTTCATGGATGCCGATTACGCGCGCAATGAATGGACCGAGAGCGGCATTCCGGCGTTCGAGCACAGCTTGTTCGTGTGGACGACGGTAATGAGCGCAACGATGGAAGGCCGCGCGGTGGTCGATGCGGGCCTCAAGGCGTCAAGCGTCGATTCGGGCATGCCGCGGGTGGCCGATTACGCCGATGTCGAGTTTGTCAAAGCCTCCGACGAACACGGCGTGCTGCAATACCGCAGCAGCACCCGCTTCAAGGTCGGCGACAAGCTGAAACTGATTCCGGGTCATTGCGACCCGACGGTCAATCTCTACGACTGGTTCGTCTGCGTGCGCAACGGCCGCGTCGAAGCGTTGTGGCCGATCACCGCCCGCGGCGCCTTGCTCTGACGGCTATTTTGTTGCGGCGCTGCCGAAGCCTTTGCCGGCCTGTTTGTATTCGGCGCGCGGCGGGCTGAAAATATCGAGCACCAGCGCCGGCGACTCGCCCGTGGTGATGCCGTGCATGACGCCGCCCGGGGTCTGCCAGAAATCGCCGGCTGTGCATGCGATCGCTTCGCCATTCTGAATGCGTGTGCATGTGCCTTCGAGCAGCACGCCCCATTGCTCTTCGGGATGGGCGTGCACCGTGCCCTGCGCATGCGGTTCGATGCGCACCACCGACAGCATGACGTTTTCGCCGGGAAAAATATTGGCCTCGATGCCGGGCGCCAGTGTGCGCATGATGCCGCGCGCGTCGCCTTGCAGATTGAACACCCAGGATGCCTTGCTCATGTTTTCCTCCCGATGCGGATTATGGCTGCGGTCGTGCCGTGCTGGCGGTGCGATTGTCTGGCACCGATACCTCATTTAGCGGCCGGCGCGGTGTTGTTGCCGGTGTCAGCCGCCGCGCGAATTCGTCGAGCGCGGGCGCGGTGTCGAAATGAAACAGATGCGTCGCGCAATCGCAGTCGCTGGCGCCGAATCCGGCCAGCGGCATGGAGGCGCCCGGCAGCGTACCGAGCGCGCGCGCCCAGCGGCATTCTTGACGCCGCGTGTCGTCGCTGAACCAGACAGCCATGGGCGCGGTGACGCGGCGCAGATAATCGACGTGCCAGTGCAGGCGATGCGCAACGCCCAGATGATGGCGCAGTCGCGCGCGCAGGCCGCCGGGACCGAACGCCGAGCCGACGTAGCAATAGCAGCCTTCGCGCATGGCCAGCGCACCGAGGCGGCCGATGGTGAGTCGGCGCCGTCGCGCCGCATTCAGCAGCACGACATACGTGCCGGCACAGGACGGAAAAACGGGCGCGCTCAAAACGGATTGAGCGTTTTGGTTTTGGTGTAGTGAACGTAGCCGATGCTGGCGCCGGCGCGCAGACCGACGCCGAGCCGGATCGGCGCAAGGATGATGTTGTCGCGTTGCTGGTAGTTGATGCCGGCGCCGCCGACGTAATAAAAACTGCCGTCAACGGCCGGGAAACGCTGGTAGATGCTGTCGGACGACGGCAGATGATAGACCAGCACGAAGACTTTCGACGCATTCGCGCCCAGATCGAAGCCGATCGACGGCCCCTGCCAGTGCACCGTGCGCTTGCCGCCGGATTTCAGCACCAGCGTGCCGTTGCCATAGCGTAACCCGACCGAAATCGCGCCGCCGGCTTCCTCGCCCTTGATATAACCGTTGGGCCGGCCGTGTTCCTTGAATGCCTTTTCGACGACCTTGGCGAGACCCTCGCTGCCCTTGCCGAACCAGCCGACCGCGTCCTTGATGATCGAATCCTGATCGTAGGTGTCGTTCTCCGCCGGCGCGGATTCGGCGGCGAGCAACGCCGGCGTTACCAGCAAGGCGAGCAGCGTAATGAGAAACCTGCAACCTGCGGCGAAGCGTGTGATTTTCGACGTCATCGGTTACCCCGCTATTTGAACAGCCCCTTGAGCGCGCCGCCAACCGCCTCGGCGCCCTTCTTGATGCCCTCGACCGAGCCGGTCAACAGCGAACTGCTCGCCTTGGTGACGCTCGACGTCACCGCGCTGATGATTTGCCGGGTTGCTTCGCCGGCAGTGGCGCCGTTGGATTTTTTGCCGATGTCGGTGAGATGCAGATCGGCGACCGGCACGGAAATCACCTTACCCGCCAGAATTTCCGCGCTGACATTGGCCTTGGCATCCTTCAGGTAGAAGTTGTCGATAATTAGTTTTTTGCCCGGTTCCTTCGGCTTGTCTTCTTTTTTCTCGTCCTTGCCGCCACCGAACTCGGCGGTTTTGTCGGCGACGAATTTTTCGACATGCCTTTGGATGACATCAAGGTTGCTGCCGCCGGATTTGTATTCATAAGTGATATCGGGTTTGACCACCGAAATTTCCTTGATCAGGATGACATCCTTGGTCAGCGAGGCAATGTCGAGCTTGAGGCCGACCGCGCCCAGCGACAGCGCCTGCGGTGTGGTGAAGCCCGCCGGATTGCCGATGACGAGGCCGTGCAATTCCGCGCTCTGGTTGGCGACATCGGTTTTGACGCCGCCGAGTTTGACCGGCACGCCGAGAATCTGCGGACCGTAGGTGCGGATGGCGTCGGCGATCAGGGTGTCGCGTTCGCTGAAGAGCCACCAGGCGCCCCCGCCGACGGCGAGCACGATGACGACCAGCAGACCCAGCAAAATCTTTTTCATTGCATTCTCCCGGAAAGTGCCGCAGCGTGATCCGTATCGCTGCGCGCCAGCATTGTTTTGACCCACGGCAGTAAAAAGTATGCCGGAAACGCGAGAAAAAAGGTCAGGAAAAAATACCCGGCATAGCCCATCGCTTCGGCGCCGAATCCGCTCGCCCAGCCGGCGAAACTGCGCGACAGCGCGAACACCGACGAGAGCAGCGCGTATTCGGTGGCGGCGCGTTGTTTATCGACGATCGCCATCAGAAAGGCGAGAAAGGCCGCGGTGCCAAGTCCGCCGGTGAATGATTCGATTGCACTCGCGCTGTAGAGCAGTGCGCGGTATTCGAAGGTCAGCGTGCCGCCGATCGCCGCCGGCGGAATGATCGCGGCGGCCAGGGCATAGCCGAGATTCGATACCGCCTGCAGCAGGCCCAGCACCCACAGCGCGCGATAGATGCCTTTGCGATCGGTGTACCAGCCGCCGGCGACGCCGCCGGCGATCGACAGACCGAGACCGATGTTGACCGAGACGAGGCCGATTTCCGCGGCGGTGAATCCGCAATCGACCCAGAACGGCTTGATCATGAAGCCCATCGACGCGTCGGCGAGTTTGAAAATCAGGATGAACAGCAGCACCGGCAGAATGCCCGGCCGCTTGAGCAGATCCATCAGTGCGCCGAACATCGGCCCGCGCAGCGCCGCTTCGCCCGGTTCAGCGAGGCGCCCGCCGCGCGCCAGATTAACCACGGTTAGCAGCGAGAATACCGCTGCCGCAATGCCCCACGCTGCAGGCCAGAACGCAGTGTTGCCGCTCGACCAGTGGGTGACGCGGTTGGCCAGCCATACGCAGGCCAGCGCGAACAACAGCACCAGCGCCAGTGTTTGCGGCGCGCGCGCGATGGCGGCGAGCTCGCCGCCTAGCGAGATGCTCTTCATTTGCACCACGCTTGATTCGCGCGGAGCGGCGAGGCAGCCGATGGCGCAGCCGACGAAAGCAATGCCGGCGCAGGCGAAGGCGCCGCTCCAGCCCAGCACATCGGAAAGAATCAGAATGATGCCGGCGCCCAGCATGCCGACACGATAAAACCCGATGCGCACGCCATTGGCGAGCCCCATCTCGTCTCGGTTCAGGAGTTCGATCGTATAGCCGTCGATCGCAATGTCGTTGGTTGCCGACAGCAGGGTGAAAATCCCGATGCCCAGCCACACCCACAGCGGTAGCCCTTCGGTGACGGCGAAGGCGAGCATGACGACACCCATCAACACGTCGACCACCGCCATCCAGATGCGGTGACGCCGGTAGTGATCGATCGCCGGCGCCCACAGAAATTTGAAAGTCCACGCCAGCCCGAGCAGGCTGATCATGCCAATGTTGCGCAACTCCACGCCCTGCTGGCGGAACCACACCGGAAAAATGTCGTAGAAAATGCCGAGCGGAAAACCCTCGGAAAAGTACAGCAGTGCAACCCAAAACAGTTTGGAACGCAGCAGCGGATTGGATGCGGCAGGGGGATTGCTCAAGGTTGTGCCGGTCGGCGCAAAGCGCGGAGTGTGAGTTCGGGGTAGGATACTAACAAATCCGGTGGCGGTCCGAACGACCGCGTGCAGCGCGCATCCGCGACACATCATGTTCGACGGGCGGCGCGCGCGACCGGAATTCCGAAAATCGACAGCAGGCGGCGGCACAGATCGTCGCGCGAGGAAACTTCGGCATGAGCAGCATGCATGCGTTGCAGAAAATGATCGCTGCGAGGGCGAAACCGTCTCGCCCGCATGCGGTCGCCGGCGAATATCTCGAAATCGAACCGGATATTTTCAGCGTCATCGTCTCGTTCAACGCGACCGAGGCGCGCCATCTGACCGCCAACCTCGCCGATCTCGGCGTCAAGCAGTTGCCGATCAAGCACAAGATCATCGCTTTTTCCGATCACGGCTCGCCCGCGCCCTCGGCGGCGGCGGCCGAGGGCCACAAGCTGTGGCGAGATTTTTTCCGCGCTTATGGCGTTGAGGTGATCGACGGCGGCGCCGGCATCTCGCATCTGGTGCTGGCCGAACGCGGCATCGCCGGCCCCGGCGACATCGTGATCAATCAGGATTCGCATGCGCCCACCGTCGGCGCGATAGGCGCTTTTGGCACCTCGCTTGGCGGCGGCCGCATGATGCTCTACGCGCTCGGCCGCTACTGGATCGAAGTGCCGAAAGTCGTGCTGGTCACGCTCGAAGGGCGCCTCAGGCCCGGCGTCTACGGTCGCGATGTCGCGCTGCATGTCAACGGCGTATTGGGCCAGCAGGGCGCGCTCGGCATGGGGCTCGAATTCGGGGGTTCGTATGTCACTGAGGCCAGCATGGACATGCGCTTCACGCTATGCAACATGGGCACCGAGATGGGCGCGGTGTCGTCGTACATCCAGCCCGACGCGACGACGCTGGCGTGGCTGCAGCCGCGCTGCAAAAAGCCATACACGGTGTTTGAAACCGACCACGATTTTGCGTACGAGAGCACGCATGCGATCGATGTCGCGGCGATCGAACCGCAGGTTGCGGTGCCGCATGCCTGCGACGACGTCAAACCGGTGAGCGCAGTGGCGGGGCGGCGCATCGATCAGGCCTATCTGGGGTCGTGTGCGAGCGGCCGGCTCGAAGACATCGCCACCGCCGCGGCGCTGATCAAGGGGCGCAAAGTGCATCCGGATGTGCGGCTGATCGTCACGCCCGGTTCGCGCGAGGTGCTGATGGCGGCGACCAGGGCCGGTTATATCGATACGCTGCACGAAGCCAATGCCATCGTCACCAATGCCAACTGCGGCGCCTGCCCCGGCATTCACGGCGGCATCCTCGCGCCGGGCGAAGTGGCGATCTCGACCAGCACGCGCAACAACAAGGGCCGCATGGGCAAGGGCGCGGAAATTTACCTGGCTTCGCCGGCCACCGTGGTGGCCTCGGCAATCGCCGGCTGCATTGCCAATCCGCGTGATTATTTGTAAAGGTGGCCGCATGAAACTCACCGGCAAGGCGTGGAAATTCGCCCAGGAAGACATCAGCACCGACTTGATTCGCGGCAAGGCATGGTCGCATCTGCCTGCGAAAGAGCAGGGCGCGCACTGCCTCGAAGAAGTCGATCCGGCGTTTGCCGCTCAGGCGGCGCCCGGAGACTTCATCGTCGCCGGCAAAAATTTCGGCTGCGGCTCCTCGACTGCCGCGCATGTCGCGGTGATCGGGCTCGGCATCGGCGCGGTCATCGCCGAATCGCTGGGCAAACTTTTTATCACCAATGCCGCGAGTGCGGGGTTGTGGGCAGTGAGTTGCCCCGGCATCATTGACGTCGTCAACGCCGGTGATCGCATCGAACTCGACACCGCGAGCTGGCAGTTGCGCAATCTGACCAGCGGCAAAACGATCGCGGCCAATCCGCTGCCGGGATTTCTCGGCGAAATGATCGAACTTGGCGGCGAAAAAAATTACCTGCGCGCCCGCCTCGCGCGAGAAGCGGCGGGTTGAACGACATCGCGACGGCGACGGCTCGCGTGATCGTAAGTGGAGCGGCAACGCCGCCATCGACAAACAATCATTGAATGAATTCGCCGGGGAACAACGTGTTTGCAAAAAAACTGATACTCGCGCTCGGCCTCGCTGTAATGGCAACCGTCGTCTGCGCGCAGCCGGCGGTCAAGGCCAAGAGCGACTATCCGTCGCGGCCGATCCGTCTGCTGATGCCCTTCCCGGCCGGCGGCACGCCCGACGCGCTGGGTCGAATGGTGGCGAGCCAGGTCGAATCGCAGATGGGCCAGACCCTGGTGGTGGATAACCGCACCGGCGCCAACGGACTGATCGCCTACGAACTGGGTGCGAAGGGCGCGCCCGACGGTTACACGCTGGTGCATGCGACGCCGTCGTTCGCGCTCAATACCATCGTCTACAAAAAGCTCGCCTACGACCTGCACCGCGACTTCACGCCGATTACCAACATCGCGCAGGGTTTCGGTTATCTGCTGCTGGTGCACCCGTCGGTGCAGGCGACCACCGTCAAGGAACTGATCGCATTTGCGAAGACGCAAAGCAAGCCGCTGACCTACGGCACGCCGGGCGTCGGCAATACGCTGCATCTGGCCACCGAACTGTTCAACGCGCGCGCCGGCCTCAACATGCTGCACGTGCCGTACAAGGGGGTGGCGCCGGCGCTGAACGCGCTGCTCGGCGGCGAAATCAGCGTCATTATTCTGCAGCCGCCGGCCGGCGTGGCGCAGGTCAAGGCGGGGCGTTTGCGCGCGATCGCCTTCACCGGCTCGAAACGCTGGGACGGCATGCCGGAATTGCCAACCCTGTCCGAGTCCGGGCTGCCGGGCTTTGTTCTGCACTTCACCTGGAACGCGTGGTTCGCGCCGGCGAAAACGCCGCGCGATATCATCATGCGGCTGAACGCCGAGGTGAAAAAAGCGATGCAGGTGCCGAAGGTGCGCGACTTCTTCGTCAGCGGTGGCTGGGAGATCCTCGCCAGCTCGCCGGAAGAACTCGGCCAATATGTCGATGCCGAACTCGCGCGTTACGCCGAAGCCGCGCGCATCGCGAAAATCCAGCCGGAATAGGCGCGATGAAGGCTTACGTCTGGAAGCAGTCGGGCAATTCGTACAAGCTGCGCGTGCTGCTGGCATTGCTCGGCGTCGAGCACGAAGAGGTGATGGTCGATTTCCGCGCGCATGCGCATAAGAGTGCGGAGTACTTGAAAATCAATCCGCGCGGGCAGGTGCCGGCGATTGTCGATGGCAAAACCGTGTTGTGGGATTCGGCGGCCTGCCTTGTTTACATCGCGCGCAAGCACGGCGGCGAACAGTGGCTGCCATCGGCGCCGGCACGGATGGCCGAAGTGATGAACTGGGTCGCGCTCGCCGGCAATGAAATGCTCTACGGTCTGCAGTACGCGCGGCGCGGCCTCATGCGCGGCATTTACAGCGCCGGCACGCTGGAGCAGATGCAGGCCAACGGCCGCATCGCGCTCGAGGTGCTCGAAGCGCGTTTGCAGTCAAACGAGTGGCTGGCGCTCGGCCAGCCGACGATCGCCGATATCGCCTGTTTTCCCTATGCAGAAACGGCGCCGCAGGGCGGAATTGCGCTCGACGCCTATCCGGGTGTCACGGCGTGGCTCGCACGTTGCAAGGCCTTGCCGCACTGGCCGGAGCGGTGGCCGATTTGAGTTCGGCGTGAACAGTCGGGGTGGGAGCTCGTTGCTTACCCTAAGTTGCTAATTGGTGACGCGCTCGAACTCCACGGTCCATTCCGCCACGCCTTGGGGTAGCGGCGGTGCCGGGCGCAACACCAGTTGCTTTCCGTCAAGGGCCACGTAGCGCTTGCGGTCGGTCCCGGCAAGGTTTGGCACGCGATCCATTTCGATGTGATGCGTGACGGATCGTTCGGATTCGTTAACCTCGTAAGTACCGCAATACGCAACCAAGCCGTCAAACGCGATACGTATTTCCGCGTCGGTCGGGACCGCTTCTGATTTCCATTTGGGCCGATCAGGATTCGCGAGCACTGCACACATACGGTTTGTTTCGGTATACATGATATAGCCAGCGCCTCTAGCGCCGGGTTGCGGATCGGCCCTGACAGTGCCGTCCGTGAGGCGTTGGGTTGCAGAAATCAGTCGCCATGTGCCGACGATCTGCGCGGCCAGATTCGTGCCCGGCCCTGCAACGGGTTGCGCGCAACCCGCCGTCAGCAGGACTAATCCTGATATTGAGACCCGCATGTTCATAAGCTCTCTCGGACGCGTAAATAAAACCCGACGATTATTCGTTACCAAAATTTTTTACCAGAATGCAACTGACGGCTATTTCTCCACCACCGTCTTCAGATTCGCCAGCCCCGTTTCAAAATCCTTGCCGACCAGATGGTCCATGCTGACGAACAGCCCCATCAGCTTGGCCGCATAGGGGCTGGCGCCGGACATCGCCCACGTCACTTCGGTGAACTCGCCCTTGCCGGTGAGTGTGAATTCGGCGGTGTTATGGCCCCCGATGGGGCGCGCGACATCGAGCTTGATCATGATCCTGCGCGGCGCTTCCGCGGCAATGATTTCCATGCGGCCGGCACCGACCTTGTTGTTGCCGGCCCACGCATAGCTGGAGCCGACGCCGGGGTTGGGGCCGCCGTAGTTGCGTTTCATATCGGGATCAAGGTTTTCCCACGGCGACCAGTTGCTCCAGCGGTGGAAATCGTTGATGTGCGGGAAGATCTGCTGCGGCGCCGCCTTGATGCTGGCAGTGCGTTCGACGCGGAAGCTATCGGGCCGGGTTGCCGCATAGCCGAGCAGTGCGGCAAAGATAACGGCCGCAGCGATGAATATTTTCTTCGACATGAATGGCTCCGCGACTTACTGAATGGATAATGTGGGGTCAAAAATGCGCGGCAGTCTTCGACCTTGAATTCGGCGTTGCCGCGCGCGTGACTATTCTGCGATTATCCGTGTTTTATTGCCGTATGCCATTTGACAGGAAATTGAGTTGAACATCGCCATTCTCGACGACGAATTCGACACCGTGCGCACGCTTCCCTGCTATTCGCAACTGGCGGATCACCATGTCACGATCTGGCGCGAGCACAGTAAAGACACGAATGTCCTGGCCGAACGCCTGCAAGACGCCGGGGCGATCGTGCTGCTGCGCGAGCGCACGCCGATCCGTGCCGACCTGATCGCGCGCCTGCCGCAATTGAAAATGCTGACGCTTAACGGGCCTTATCCGCATGTCGATCTCGATGCCTGCACCGCGCATGGCGTCGCGCTCTGCGCTGGCAAGCCGCGGCCGTCGTCGGCCACCGCCGAATTGACCTGGGGACTGATCATTGCTTCGCTGCGCCAAATCCCGCAGCAGATGGCGAGCCTCAGGCGCGGTCAATGGCAATGCGGGCTCGGCAGCGGTTTGCGCGGCCGCACGCTGGGGGTTTGGGGCTACGGCCGCATCGGCCAGCAGGTGGCGGCGTTCGGCCGCGCTTTCGGTATGAAGGTGCTGATCTGGTCGCGCGACAGCGGGCTCGCCTCAGCGCGCGCCGATGGTTACGCGGCGGCCGCGAGCCGGCAGACGTTGTTCGAGGAGGTTGATGTGCTGTGCCTGCACGTGCGCCTGAATGCGGAAACGCGCGGCATGGTGAAAGCGGCCGATCTTGCGTGGATGAAGCCAACGGCGTTGATCGTGAACACCAGCCGCGCCGAATTGATCGAGCCCGACGCGCTGGTCGCCGCGCTCAAGGCGGGGCGTCCGGGATTCGCGGCGGTCGATGTCTATGAGCAGGAGCCGGTGACCGATCTCGCGCAGCCGCTGCTCAACATGGACAACGTGGTATGCACGCCGCATCTGGGTTACGTCGAGCGCGATCAGCTCGAGCGTTACTACAACGACCAATTCAGCCGTGTGCTGGCGTTTGCGCGCGGCGAACCGGTGGATGTGGCCAATCCGCAGGTGCTGGCGGCCGGCATCAAACCAAACTGAGGTTTAGACTTTTGCCGGCGCGCGTTCGAAGCGGTAGATGGCGAGGCTGCCCAGCAGATTGGGCAGCAGGTTGACCGTCATGCCGTGGTTGTTGATGACGATGCGTTCGAGGATGCGCACGCCGCGCGCGCCGCAGAAGTCCTCGAAGTCGGTGATCGTGCAGAGGTGAATGTTGGGCGTGTCGTACCACTCGAACGGAATGTTGTCGGATACCGGCATGTGGCCGCTCAGCACGTGCAGGCGGTTGCGCCAGTAACCGAAATTCGGAAACGTGACGATGCCTTCGCGGCCGACGCGCAGCATTTCGCGTACTACGCGTTCGCTGCTGCGCACCGCTTGGAGGGTCTGTGACAGCACCACGTAGTCGAACGACGCGTCGGCAAACTCGCCGAGCTGGCGTTCGATATCGCCCTGGATCACGTTGACGCCGTTTTTGACGCAGGCGAGCACGCGCTCGTCGTCGATTTCGACGCCGTAGCCGATGCTGGCGCGCTGTTCGGCCAGATAACGCAGCAGCGAGCCGTCGGCGCAGCCGAGGTCGAGCACGCGCGCCTCCGGTTTGATCCAGTTGGCGATCGCCGCAAAATCCGAGCGTTGCACGCCGCTGCCGGTCATGACGCGAGCTCCTGCGAAATGCGGTCGAAGTAGGCGGCGACGAGCCGATGGTAGCGCGCGTCGTCGAGCAGAAACGCATCGTGGCCGTGCGGCGCATCGATCTCGGCGTAGCTGACGGCACGCCGGTTGTCGAGCAGCGCCTTGACGATTTCGCGCGAACGTTCCGGCGAGAAGCGCCAGTCGGTGGTGAACGAGACCACAAGAAAATCCGCGGTCGCCGGTTCCAGCGCCAGGCTCAGATTGCCGCCGTGCGCCGCGGCGGGGTCGAAGTAATCGAGCACCTTGGTGATGCGCAGATAGGTGTTGGCATCGAAATAATCCGAGAACTTGTTGCCCTGATGCCGCAAATAGGACTCGATTTCGAATTCGACGTCGAATGAATAATTGAGCTTGCCGTTCCGGAGCAGGCGGCCGAACTTGCTCGCCATTTCGTCATCCGACAAATACGTGATGTGACCGACCATGCGCGCGACCCGCAGTCCGCGCGTCGGCCTGGTGTTGTGTTCGTAGTAATGGCCGCCGTGAAATTCCGGATCGGTAATGATGGCCTGGCGCGCGACTTCGTTGAAGGCAATGTTTTGCGCCGACAGATTGGGCGCACCGGCGATCACCAATGCGTGACCGACGCGCTCCGGATACTGGATGGTCCACGACAGCGCCTGCATTGCGCCCAGGCTGCCGCCCATGATGGCGGAGAAGCGTTCGATGCCGAGTTGATCGGCGAGCAGCGCCTGTGAGTTGACCCAGTCCTCGACGGTGACCACCGGGAAATCTGCGCCCCAGGGCTTGCCGGTCGCCGGATTGACCGACGACGGCCCGGTCGAGCCGAAACAGCCGCCGAGATTGTTGACGCCGATGACGAAGAAGCGATTGGTGTCGAGCGGCTTGCCGGGGCCGATCATGTTGTCCCACCAGCCGGTATTCTTCGGATCACCGGCGTGCCAGCCGGCGACATGGTGCGAGGCGTTCAAGGCGTGACAGACCAGCACCGCGTTCGAGCGCGCCGCGTTAAGTTCGCCGTACATTTCGTAGACGAGGTCGTAGCCGGCGATGGACGCGCCGCTTTTCAGCGCCAGCGGCTCATCGAAGCGCGCTGTCTGCGGCGTTACTTCGCCGACGGAATGTTTGTTTTCTTGAGCCATAAAAAAACCCGGTTCGCTTGCGCTAAACCGGGCTTTGTTCTCCATGCTTCTCTTTAGCCGGATTTATTAGGCGCCCGCAAGCTGAATCAAATCGGCGCACAACAACGATGGGTTAAGTTACCCGTGCAGGCAGCGGTTGTCAAATGGGCGAATTGGCGGGGTTTTTGGAAGGCGTCGCGCGCGAACCGCGCTGAACCGCAATTTCACCGCGCGCGGTGTGACGCCCGAACTCGCGCATTTTGTCGAGTATGAAGCTGCGCATGGCGGTGTCGAGCGTGGCTGCGTGGCGGATGAAGCGCGAGCGCACGAAGCGGTGCGGAAAGCGCCCTTCGCCCGCCAACAGCGGCGTGCCCTTCATGCGGCCGCGCGCGCCGCCGTAATCGATGGAGTTGTGCGAAAAGCCGTGGCTGCGGTGCCAGGTCATCGCGCGCTCACGCCCGCGCACGTCGTAGCAGAGCTGGAATGCGGCGAGCGTGCCGTTCTGCGCCTGCCAGGTATAGAGCTCAAAGAAGTCGTCCTGGAACCAGCGCCTGTGCAATGCCGGATTGTCCTGCCGTACCGCGAGGATCTCGCGCAGCATGCGCGCTCAGGCGTTGAGTTTGCGCAGCATCGCCTGCAGCTTGTCGCTGTCGGCGGCATTCAGCATGCGCGCGGCAAGCGGCGCGATGTCGCGCAGATTCGATTTCAGCACCTGCTGTTTGACCTCAAGCAGGCTCGCCGGATGCATCGAGAACTGGCGCAGGCCGAGCCCCAGCAGCAGGCGTGTCAGGCGCACATCGCCGGCCATTTCGCCGCACAGCGCCACCGGCGTTTTCGATTTATTGCAGGCCTTGATGACATGCGCGATCAGGTTGATCACCGCCGGGTGCAGCGGGTCGTAGAGATGCGACACGGCGTCGTCGCTGCGGTCGATCGCCAGCGTGTACTGGATCAGGTCGTTGGTGCCGATCGACAGAAAATCGAAGCGTTTGGTGAAGGTCTGGATGACCAGCGCGGCGGCGGGAATTTCGATCATGCCGCCGATCTTGACCTCGCGGTCATAGGGGATGAACTTGTCCTCGAGCTCCTGCCGCGCCTGCGCAAGGAAAGCGAGCGTCTGGTTGATTTCCGCCGCGCTCATCAGCATCGGAATCAGGATGCGCAGCTTGCCGTAGTGCGAAGCGCGCAGCAGCGCGCGCAATTGCGCGAGAAACATCGGCGGCTCGGACAGCGACAGGCGGATCGCGCGCAGGCCCAGCGCCGGATTCTGCGATGTCGTCACCGCGTCGTTGATCTGCTTGTCGGCGCCGAGATCGTAGGTCCGGATCGTCACTGGCAGACCGTCCATTTCACGCACCACGCGGCGGTAGGCCTCGAACTGTTCGTCTTCGTCGGGCAGGTTGTCGCGGTTGAGAAACAGGAATTCGGTGCGGAAGAGCCCGATGCCGGTGCCGCCGCTTTCCAGCACCTGCTCCACATCGCCCGGCAGCTCGATGTTAGCGTGCAACTCGACCTCGACGTTGTCGAGGGTGGCGGCACGGGTGCCGCGCAGGCGCTTGAGTTTTTGTTTTTCGAGATCCCATTGGTGCTGGCGCAGCCGGTATTCGGCCAGCGCCTGCGGATCGGGATCGACAATGATCATGCCCAGCGTGCCATCGACGATCAGCAACTCGTTTTCGCGGATCAGCTGGCGCGAGCGCTGCAGCGCGACGATCGATGGAATGTTGAGACTGCGCGCGACGATCGCGGTATGCGAGGTGGTGCCTCCGACATCGGTGATGAAGCTGGCGAACTGGTGCTGCTTGAACTGGATGACGTCGGCCGGTGACAGATCGTGCGCGACCAGAATCAGGTTGCGCTCGTCCTCGTTCGACCGCGGCGTGTAACCGGGGCGGCCGAGCAGCACTTTCATCAGGCGCTCGACCACCTGAATAACGTCGGCCTTGCGCTCCTGCAGGTAGTTGTCCTCGATCTGGTCGAACTGCTCGAGCAGCGCGTCCATCTGCACTTTGAGCGCCCACTCAGCGTTGCATTTTTCCGACTCGATGATTTCGCGCGGCACCGACGACAGCGTCGCGTCGCTCAATATCATCAGGTGCAGGTTGAGGAAGGCGTCGAATTCCTGCGGCGCATTGGCCGGAATCTGCGTGCGCAATTCACCGAGTTCGGCGCGCACGGTTTTCAGCGCGGCGTCGAAGCGCGCCAGTTCGCCAGCGACCTGCTCCGGCGGCACCTCGTAATGGGCGACCTCCAGCCTGGCATGCGACACCAGATGGGCGTGTCCGATGGCGATGCCGCCGGACACCGGTATGCCGTGCATGGTGAAGCTCATGGCCAGAATGGCGGACTGCAGACCGGAAATCGGGCAAACGGGTGCCGCAATTGCTTACCTGTTTGCCTGATCGCGGCCCGCGAAGTCCGCGTTATTCCCCTTCTTCGAAATAATTTGCGATCAGCGCGGTGATGGCGGTCATGGCCGCCACTTCGTCCGCGCCGTCGGTTTCGATTTTGACTTTCGAACCCTTGGCCGCCGCCAGCATCATGACACCCATGATGCTCTTGGCATTGACGCGCTTGCCGTTGCGCGTGAGCCAGATCGCACTCTTGAACTGGCCGGCGAGCTGGGTCAGCTTGGCCGACGCGCGCGCGTGCAGGCCCAGCTTGTTGATGATTTCAGCTTCCTGTTGCAGCATTATGGAGTTTGAACATGGGAACGCGCATGACACCTTCGCAGCCGCCGCTGATCGCCTTGGTCATGATGGTTTGCAGATCGCGGTCGCGGTAAGTCAGCACGCGGATCAGCATCGGCAGATTGACGCCGCAGATCGCCTCGACCTTGCCCGGAACCACCACTTTGGATGCGATGTTCGACGGCGAGCCGCCGTACATGTCGGTCAGCACCAGCACACCGCTGCCGTCGTCGAGTTCTTTCACCATGTTGAGCGCGCGCGGCAGCACCAGCAGCGGGTCGTCCTTGGCGCCGACGCCGAGCTGCATCAACTGCGGCGGCTGCTTGTTCAGCACATGGCTGGCGCAATGGATCAGGCTTTCGCCGAGGCCGCCGTGCGAGATGATGAGAATGCCGATCATGCCGTCTGTTGCCGCTCTCGAAATGGCGATGCGACATTCTACCGTGAACCGCGACTATTTAAACGTGAACGCAAGCGTTCAGCGCCGCTCGACTGCGCGTTCGACCGCGTCGATCATCATGCCGGCGACGTTGAAGCCGGTTTGTTCGGTAATTTCCTGAAAACAGGTCGGGCTGGTGACGTTGACCTCGGTCAGGTAATCGCCGATGACGTCGAGGCCGACCAGCAGCAGGCCCCGGGCATTGAGCTGGGGGGCGAGGGTTTCGGCGATTTCACGGTCGCGCAGCGATAGCGGGCGCGCCACGCCGGTGCCGCCGGCGGCCAGATTGCCGCGGGTTTCGCCGGGTTTGGGAATGCGCGCCAGCGCGTGCGGCACCGGCTTGCCGCCGATCAGCAGGATGCGCTTGTCGCCATCGACGATCGCCGGAATGTAGCGCTGGGCCATGATGGTGCGCCGGCCGTAATGGGTGACCGTTTCGATGATGACGTTGAGATTCGGGTCTTTTTCGTGCACACGAAACACCGAGGTGCCACCCATGCCGTCGAGCGGCTTCAGGATGATGTCGGCGTGTTCGGCCAGAAAGCCGCGGATTAATTCGAGGTCGCGCGTGACCAGGGTCGGCGCCGTGAACCGCGGAAAGCGCGCGATGGTCATTTTTTCATTGCAGTCGCGGATCGCGCGCGGATCGTTGAACACGCGAGCACCCTGGTCCTGCGCTAGTTCCAGCAGATAGGTGCTGTAGACGTATTCCATGTCGAACGGCGGATCCTTGCGCATCAGCACCGCATCGAAGTCCTTCAGCGCGATGGTCTGCGCCGCATCGAGGCGGAACCATGCGTCGGCATCGCCGGTCAGGTGCAGGCGCTGCGTCGCGGCACTGACACTGCCGCTACGCCATGCGAGGTTTTCCTGCTGCAGCGCATGCAGTTCATGGCCGCGTCCGGCCGCCTCCACCATCATGGCGTAGGTCGAGTCCTTGTAGATCTTGAACGACTCGGGCGGGTCGATCAGAAAGGCGATGCGCATGAATAAATGACGCGGATGATCAGGCGTTACCGCCGACGACCTGCAAGTGTTCCGCCGGCGCGCTGGCGGTTTGCTCGAGTTCGAGCGCGGCCGCGGCAAGCGCCAGACGCGCCAGCACGCCATAAGCGTAGAAACGGTTCGGCGGGCAACCGAGATCGTCCGGATCGGGCGCCGAACACGGTTCGGCGAAGGCCAGCGGCGAAAACTGCATGCCTGGCGCGTTGAGGTTCTGGTCCTGCCCGCGGTCGTTGTGCACGCGGTAAAAACCGCCGACCACAAAGTGGTCAATCATGTAGACGACCGGTTCGGCGGCCGCGCCGTTGACCGATTCAAAAGTGTAGACGCCTTCCTGCACCAGCACTTCGTGCACTTCGAGGCCTTCCTTGACCACGGCCATCTTGTTGCGCTGCTTGCGGTTGAGGCCGCGCACTTCCGACGGATCCTTCACCGTCATGATGCCCATGCCGTAGGTGCCGGCATCGGCTTTGACGATGACAAATGGCTCGTGCTTGATGTCGTACTCTTTGTACTTGGTGCGGATGTCATCGAGTATTTCCGAGACATAGCCCTCAAGGCATTCTTCGCCTTTGCGTTCCTGGAAATTGATCTTGCCGCATTTCTCGAAATACGGATCGATCAACCACGGGTCGATGTCGATGACTTTCGCAAAATCGGCGGCAACCTCGCGGTAGGCGGCGAAATGGTTCGACTTGCGGCGCATGAACCAGCCGGCGTGCAACGGCGGCAACAATGTTTGCTCGAGGTTGCGCAGAATATCCGGCACGCCGCCGGAGAGATCGTTGTTGAGCAGAATCACGCAGGGGTCGAAGCCGTCGACCGACAGGCGGTTGCCGTTGCGCTTCAACGGTTCGAGCGTGAGCGTGGCACCGTCGGGCAGCGCGATCTCGGTCGGCGCCGTGATTTCCGGCAGCAGGCTGCCGATGCGCACGTTCATGCCGGCGTGGCGCAGGATGGTTTGCAGTGCGGCCACGTTTTGCAGGTAGAACATGTTGCGCGTGTGGTTTTCGGGAATCAGCAGCACGCCGCGCGCGTCAGGGCAGATTTTTTCCACTGCCACCATCGCCGCCTGCACGCACAACGGATGGAAATCGGGATTCAGATTGTTGAAACCGCCGGGGTACAGATTGGTATCGACGGGCGCCAGTTTGAAGCCGCTGTTGCGCAAATCGACCGAGGCGTAGAACGGCGTTTCGCGTTCCTGCCACTGGCCGCGGAACCAGTGCTCGATCGACGGCATGGCGGCAAGAATCTTGCGCTCGAGATCGAGCGGCGGGCCGCTGAGAGCGGTAGTCAGGCGCGGGACGGTCATCGTGGCTGCCTCGGAAACGGGCGGCTATTGTAGCAAACCCGTCTGACCGGGCTGTTGGTGCCTGCGATCGCGGCATTGCAGCCGGAATTCAGGCAAAAAAATGGGCGCCCGAAGGCGCCCAATGGTCGGGGGAGGAGGGTCCCGACGCTGTTACACGTGATAGGCGGCTTCGCCGTGTTCGTTGGTATCGAGGCCCTCGCGCTCCACTTCTTCGGAGACGCGCAGTCCGACGATGATGTCAGCGATCTTGAAGGCGATGAAGGCAACCACCGCGGTCCAGATCACCGTCACGCCGACGGCTTTGGCCTGGATCAGCAACTGATCCATGATCGGGTTGGAGCCGACTTTGGCCGTGACCCAATCGGTCACCAGTCCCGGTCCGCCGAGATCCTGGTTGTTGAACACGCCGGTGAGCAGGGCGCCCATGATGCCGCCGACTGCGTGCACGCCGAAGACGTCCAGCGCATCGTCCGCATTGAGCAGCTTCTTCAGGCCGGTGACACCCCACAGGCAGACGATGCCGGCGGCGAAGCCGATCACGAACGCACCCGGGATGCCGACGTTACCGGCAGCCGGGGTGATCGCAACCAGACCCGCAACGGCGCCGGAGGCGGCGCCCAGCATCGAAGGTTTGCCCTTGAAGATCCACTCGCCGAAGGTCCACGACAGCACGGCGCAAGCGGTGGCGAGGAAGGTGTTGATGAAGGCGAGCGAGGCTGAACCGTTGGCTTCGAGCGCGGAGCCGGCGTTGAAGCCGAACCAGCCGAACCACAGCAGCGAGGCGCCGATCATGGTCATCGTCAGGTTGTGCGGCGACATCGCTTCCTTGCCGTAGCCGACGCGCTTGCCGATCACGTAGGCGCCGACAAGGCCGGCAACACCGGCGTTGATATGCACCACGGTGCCGCCCGCGAAATCGAGCGCGCCCCACTGCCAGAGCAGGCCGGCCTTGGAGTTCATCTCATCGACCACGCTGGCTGCGGTGTAGGCATCCGGGCCCATCCAGAACCAGACCATGTGCGCAACCGGCAGGTAGCTGAACGTGAACCAGATCACCATAAATATCAGCACGGCGGAGAACTTGATGCGCTCGACCACCGAACCCAGAATCAGGCAGCAGGTGATCGCGGCAAAGGTTGCCTGGAACGCGACGAATACGAGTTCGTACATCGGGGTGGCTTTGCTGAACGTAGCCGCCATCGAAAACTCGCCCTTCATCGAGTCAAAGGTGCCTTTGAGGAATAGCCGGTCGAGGCCGCCGATGAACGAGTTGCCCTCGGTGAACGCCAGGCTGTAGCCGTAGATGCACCACAGCACCGAGATCAGCGAGAACGTGACGAACACCTGCATCAGCACCGACAGCATGTTCTTGCTGCGGACGAGGCCGCCGTAGAACAGCGCCAGCGCGGGCACGGACATCAGCAATACCAGTGCGGTCGATGTCAGCATCCACGCGGTGTCGCCCTTGTTCGGCGTCGGTGCCGGCGCGGCTGCTTCGGCCGTCGCCGCGGGTGCGGCAGCAGCCGGCGCTGCCGCAGGCGCAGCGGCCGGAGCTTCAGCCTTCGGTGCTTCTGCGGGTTTGTCCTGCGCCATCAGCGGGGCGGCGCAAAAGCCAAGCGCACCGACGAGGGCAAGCAGAGTAAAAAGTCGCTTCATGGCATTCCCCTTAGAGAGCGTCCGCGCCGGTTTCACCGGTGCGAATGCGGTAGACCTGTTCGAGTTCGAATACGAAAATCTTGCCATCGCCGATCTTGCCGGTGTTGGCCGATTTTTCGATGGCTTCGACGACCTGATCAAGCATTTCGCTCTTGATCGCTGCTTCGATTTTCACCTTCGGCAGGAAGTCGACGACGTATTCAGCGCCACGATAGAGTTCGGTGTGGCCTTTTTGCCGGCCGAAACCCTTGACTTCGGTAACGGTCACGCCCTGCACGCCGATGGCGGACAGCGCTTCACGTACCTCGTCAAGCTTGAAAGGCTTGATGATTGCAGTGACTAGTTTCATTG
>CAISYC010000028.1 GCA_903889565.1 uncultured beta proteobacterium | reverse complement strand
GCTCAACAGCCGCGGCAATGTACTGGTGAAGCTCGGGCGGCTTGACGAGGCGCTGGCGAGCTACGACGCGGCGCTGGCGATGTGGCCCGAATTTGTCGATGCGCTGGGTAACCGCGGTTACGCCCTGCTCAGGCTGGGGCGCGCAGAGGAGGCGCTGGCCAGTTGCGACCAGGCGCTGCAGATCGACCCGTACAATGCATCGGCGCTGAATACAAGCGGCAATGTATTGATGAAGCGCCGGGGAACACTTGCGGCCCTTGCGCAATATGAGCGGGCGCTGAATATTCAACCGAATTATGTAGATGCGTTAAGCAATCGTGGTAATGCGTTGCTCGAGTTAAACCGTATTGAGGAGGCGCTCGCAAGTTATGACAGCGCCCTCTTGGTCGATGCGATTCATGAGAATGCGCTCCATGGCCGTGGATTAGCCCTGCATCTCTTGAAGAGAGATTCCGACGCAATCGCGATGTTTGCAAAAATTGCGGAAATTAACCCCGACTATCCTTATGCACTCGGTTACCTGCTTCATTTAAAACTGGGTTGTTGTGACTGGTCTGGTTATGCGGCGGCGACCAAGCGAGTGATCGACTCCGTTCGGGCTGGCAAGCGCGCTTCGAATCCCTTCATCTTTCTCTCTCTATCGAATTCGGCGGCGGACCAGTTGCATTGCGCCCGCATTTATATTGAAAACGAACATCTACCGGTGTCGAGCACACCACTGGGGCTGAAAAAATATCAACACGAAAGGATACGGCTGGCCTATGTGTCTGCAGACTTTCTCGATCACCCGGTCGCATTGCTGATCGCTTCGCTGATAGAGCAGCATGATCGGAACCGGTTTGAAGTCATCGGCATTTCCCTGAGTGGTGAATCTCAAAGCAAACAAGGCCAGCGACTCAAAAGAGCCTTTGACCGGTTTATTGATGTCAGCTCAATGTCCGATCCGGACGTTGCGTCGTATTTGCGTGGCTTGGAAATCGATATTGCAATCGATTTAATGGGCCACACCGCGCATGCGCGGATGGGAATCTGGGCGCGCCGGATAGCGCCGATCCAGGTGAATTACCTCGGGTTTGCGGGCACCAGCGGCGCCGAATATCTCGATTACATTGTGGCTGATGCGCACGTAATTCCGGAAGGCAGTCGGCAAAATTACAGCGAAAAGGTGATTTATCTGCCCGACACTTTCATGCCGCAGGAGGCCGCCGGTCTGACCGCCGACAGCATGCCGACGCGCGCCGGGCAGGGACTTCCGGAGAACGGGTTTGTGTTTTGCTGCTTTAATAATCATCCCAAGCTTTCACCACCGGTTTTCGATATCTGGATGCGGTTATTGCAGCAGATCGACGGCAGCGTGCTTTGGCTAAGCAAAGGGACTGCGGAATCGCAACGCAATCTTTTGGCCGAAGCGCTTAAACGGGGTGTGGCGGCACAACGCTTGATTTTTGCGGATCGCATGGAAAAGCTTGAGGATCATCTTGCGCGCCAGCGACTGGCAGATCTGTTCCTCGATACGTTTCCCTATAATGCACACGCGACTGCAAGCAATGCGCTGCGGATGGGATTGCCGGTAGTGACGTGCATGGGGGAAACTTATGCGTCGCGAGTCGCGGGCAGCCTGTTGTTTGCGGTCGGCGTGCCGGAGTTGGTGACGTCGTCGCCGGCGGATTACGAAGCACTGGCGAACAGACTCGCGGAAAACCGCGCATTGCTCTCGGAGTATCGAAGCCGGCTGGCGCGGAATCGAGTGGTATTTCCGCTGTTCGAAGGCGATCGCTACCGGCGACACATCGAAGCCGCATACGTGATGATGTGGGAAAAAACCCAGGCGGGTGAAGAGCCTGCGAGTTTTACTGTCCCGCCACGCGATGCCTGAAGCCGGGTGATTAATCGACCAACCCCGGGCCAACGATCGTTCGCGGGCGCTATCTGCGGGAAATCCAAACGAACAGGATTTACTTTGTCGCAATCACATTGAGGCTGATCGGAAAACCATACGGTGCGTAGTCGCTGGTATCTTTAAACAATCCGAACGATCCGACTCTCTCGGCCGATGAGAACCCGGCGTGTGTCAGTTGATCCCATAGCAATGCCTGGTTCCAGCCAAAAAAATGAAAATCGTGAGGATCGATTTGACCGCCAAACATCATTCTCATCACGTGGTACTTGATATCCAGCGTGATGATCGGATTTATAAAGGTATGGCACAGTATGTCCAAATCGGGAACCGAGATATAAAACTTGCCGCCCGGGCGCAGAACCCTGCGGATTCCCTTCAGCGTCTGAAGCATCTTGATTTGCGATACGTGTTCGAGAACGTGACTTGCATAAATCTCTTCTATTGCATTGTCGCCAAATTGCGATAGATCGCTGATGTCGCCTACAAAGTCGACATGGGGTTTATTCTGTATGTTTAGAATTTTCCATTCGTTTTTGGGCTCCTCTCCGCCAATATTTAATTTCATTTCGCTCCCGTTCTTTCAAATGACGATATCGGGTTGTTCGCGCTCAATGCTGGTCGATACATTATCCGCGTGCGGGCCAAATATTCTCGAGCGACGTTTCGCCGGGCAATCCCGGATTGCATGTGCAATTTCGCAGGCGTGGGATCAGCGAACCGTGCCTGCTTGCCGGAGTCGCTCCAGATAACGCTCCCACATGCTTTGCTGGTTGACGCCGTAGTCGTACAGCATGTCCCAGGAATAAATGCCGGTATTGTGGCCGTCCGAAAAATGCAGTTGCACGGCATAGGTGCCGACCGGCTCGATTTTCTGAATCTCGACGTCCTGTTTGCCGGTTTGCAGGGTTTCCTGTCCCGGACCGTGGCCGCGCACTTCGGCTGACGGCGAATAGACGCGCAGAAATTCGCAAGGCAGGCGGAAGCTATTGCCGTCGGCAAAGCTGATTTCAACGACGCGCGATTTCTGGTGCAGCTTGATTTCGGTGGGCAGCGGCGAACTGGGTTTGGAGGCGGCCATGGGGCGGCGGATCGTCCGGAAATGACGGGAGCCGCATCATAACCGAGGGCGCGGAGCGGTGGAACCGCGCGGGGCCCGGCTTGGCGCTCAAACCAGTGTGACGGTGCAGCGCTCGAAGTCGCTGCCTTTCTCCAGCAGGTTGACCAGCTTGGCGACGGTTTTCTGTTCGCCGTGCAATTCGACAAAACGCCCCGGCTGATACCAGCCGCTGGGCAGCAACAGGGTGGTCGGCGTTGCCGGCGCCGGCAACTCCGGCAGCAGCAGTCCGCGCTCAAAGCCGCTTTTGACGTCACTCGGCGCATTGAAATTGGCGGGGCGCACGGCTACCGCGCGCGCGATGCCGGGAAACAGGCGGACGCCGACGAACAGCGATTTTTCTTCGTCGAGACGGATCCACTGCACCAGCCCGACGTAGAACAGTTTGCTCGATCCGCGGCGCACCGAGACCAGCTGGTTGTGCGCAAGGCGCAAATGGGCTTCGGGGTCGCGCACCATGCACATGAAACCGGAGTTGCTTTGATTGACCAGCTGCCAGGATTCGACGGCCACGCTGCGATGCGAAGCAAGCTGCCTTTCGGTGCGTTCACTGACATGCCCGAACAACTGCAGGTCGTCTTCCTCCTGCCGCGAGAGACTCGCGCCCGGCGGCCGGAAGGCGCGCTCGCTGATGTGGAAATGCGAGGCGTGAATGCCGAGGCAGACCTGGGCCTTTTCCGTGCTGGTGTTGCGCTGTTCGCCGCGACCGGTGCCCGCCCGGCACCATTGGATATAAAGCAACATCAACAGGTTTTCGCAACCCGGTTGGCGCGCGTCGTCGCCGAGGCCGAGCTGCGCCGGCGTCTGGCCCTGTTTCAACAAAGTGATGAGCTGGCGCAGGGTACGCCCGACGATTTCAAAATCGAGGTAACGCAGGCTGCCGGCCGGTTGCAGTCCTTCCGCGAAGGTCGGTCCGGCGTCGCCGGCGAGATCAACGGCGAGGCCGGGTATTGCCGAGGGCGGCAATGGTTGCGATGCAAGGCTGACCAGCAGCGACCATTTTTCAATCCAGCGCGCGAGAAATTCCATCTGCCGGCCCGACAATGCAAACGGGTTGGCGAGATGGGCGAGCAACGCCCGGGCATATACCGCAGCGCAGGTGGTTTCGGCCTCGTGATCGTTGCTGCCGCCCCTGACCGGTGTACGCGCGAAGCCGCTTTGTTCCGCGAAGACATATAACCGGTGCAGCTGTTTCCACGATGCGGGCGGTACTTGCCGGTAAATCCGGTAATGCTCGAACATTGCCGCGCCCGCAAAGCGCAATGTGCGGACCATGATCAGCGCGCCGCTTGATGAAAGCTTGAGGTCGCCTTGCGCATGCGCGTCGCGGCACACGAGGTAGGCCTCTGCAAGGCATTGCCACAGTGTATGCACGCGCGACCAGGTCTCCATCTCGTTCGCATCCAGCGGCAGCGATTTGCCGGTGAACTTGCAGGCGAGCTCGGATTGCACATAGATCACGGTGTCGCGCAGGGTTTCGAGGACGCGCAATAACTCGGACGGCGCAATGGCAGACGCCTGCAACAACCCGAGTTGCTGCAGCAGGGTTTGTTGCGCGCCCGCGACGTTGGTCAGCGGCAGGGTTTCAAGCCATTTTTTGCAGCCCGCCGCATCGGCAAACTGCAATTGACCCGCACTGGATGCCATCAGTTGGCTCACCATTCCCGTCCCGCCTCCGTGATTGACTTCAATTGCAACGCCGCCGAATTCAACGCGCGGCACGACCAGCTATTGCACTTTATATACCCGCAACCGCTCGGGCAAGGCCGACCGATGCGCGGGAGATTAGCCCGTATGAGCGGGCCGCCGCTGTGAAGCAGGTCACGCCCAAGCAATTAAACCGTCGAAACGGAATTAATGCACATTCAGGCAATTAGCGGCGACAGTCAGAGTAATTGTGCAAGTCGGCGGGCGAGCAGGGCGCGCCAGTTGGGCGGCAGTTTGCGGGTGCTGCGTCCAGCCTGTTTGGAGCGGCGCGGCCCCCACACCGGGTTCGGAAAGTGCGCGTCATCGGTTTCGCGCGGGATGACATGCCAGTGCAGATGCGGCGCCATGTTGCCGAAACTGGCGAGATTGATTTTATGCGGCGACAACACGTCGCGCAGCGCGCGTTCCACGGCAAACACGACGCGCATGCAATGCGCGCGCATTCCTGCAGGCAGATCGGTCATTTCCCTGACATGCGAATTCCAGATGACGCGGCAAAATACGGTGTAATCGGGATCGGGTACCAATACCACGCGACAGGCGTCATCGCGCCAGATGACGCTGCCGCCGGCCTTGCGGCACAGTTCGCAGTCCGTTGACTTCACTGGCGCGGCGCGTTTGGCCGCAACTGTTTTCATCATGCTGTGTTCCTGAACGCTATGGGTAATTTAAATCGCGATGCGGGCGACGATCATATATCGCGCCAGCTTGCCGATGGCCATGCTGAAAGCGGATAACCAGGGGTTGACGCGCAGCCAGCCGGCAGCGACGCAAAGCGGATCACCGATCACGGGCACCCACGCGAGAAGCAGGGCCGCGGCACCGAAACGCCTGACCCAATCAAGGCCTTTGATCGTTTCTTTTTGCGGAATCACGCGCCCGATCAGATAAGACGACATGCCGCCCAGCGTGTTGCCGAGCGTGGCCACTGCAATGGCGGCGCCAAGTTGCTGCGGATGAAGTCTGATCACGCCGAACAGCACCGCCTCCGAACCGCCCGGCAACAGGGTTGCGGCGAGGAAGCTGCTCGCGAACAGCGTCCACAGGCTGAGCGTTTCGGTCATGGCGGCATTTTTGCATGTCGCAGCGGTTCGCGCTGCGGCGCGCCGGTTTGACGCTCCGCGCGGCAATCGCCGATAATTCGGGTCGCTTTCACCCGGTCTGTCCGCGCCGTGCCGCAGACGCTTTTTTTACGCGGGCGCAGTCGTTTCTTTTGCCGGACCGCTGGAGTTCCGATCTGCTGCATTCTCACCTTGAAAGGCAATGCATGAAATACGTAATCGATTTCGCGCCCGTGACGACGATTCCCGTCGTCGGCAGTTCCGATGTGTTCCCGGTCAACCGGATATATTGCGTCGGTCGCAATTACGCCGAGCATGCGCGTGAAATGGGCCATGACCCGGATCGCGAACCGCCGTTTTTCTTCATGAAGCCGGCCAATGCCATCGTGCTGCATGGCGCGGCCATTCCGTACCCGCAGGCGACCAAGGATCTGCACCACGAAATCGAGATGGTGGTCGCGCTCGGCAAGGGCGGCGCCAATATTCCCGTCGATAAAGCGCTCGATCACGTGTGGGGTTACGGCGTCGGTCTCGACATGACACGCCGCGATTTGCAGGGCGAGGCTAAGAAAATGGGCCGTCCGTGGGAGATGGGCAAGGCCTTCGACAATTCGGCGCCGTGTACTGCGCTGCTGCCGGCAAGCAAAATCGGTCATCCGGCCAAAGGCGCGATCTGGCTCAAGGTCAATGGCAAAACCACGCAGAACGGCGATTTGTCGGAGATGATCTGGAACGTGCCGGAAACGATTTCGTATCTGTCCGGACTGATTACGCTGCAAGCGGGCGATCTGATTTATTCCGGCACGCCGGCGGGGGTCGGACCGGTCAAGGCCGGCGACAAGCTCGAAGGTCATGTCGATGGCGTTGGCGACCTGATGGTCACCTACAAGTAAAACGCTGAATCCGGAGGCAGGGTCATGCAACAACGCACGCTTGGTCGCAATGGTCCGGCGGTGCCGGCGATCGGTCTCGGTTGCATGGGCATGTCGATCGCCTACGGCGAACCCGATGATGCCGAATCGATCGCAACGATAGAACGCGCGCGCGAACTTGGCGTCAACCTGCTGGTGACATCCGATGCCTACGGCAACGGGGTCAATGAAGAACTGATCGCGCGCGCGATCAAGGGCAGACGCGACCGGTTCCTGCTCGGCAGCAAGTTCGGCAATCTTTCGCTGGCGGGCATCACGGCGCCGCCGGGATTAAGCGCGGGGCATCCGGATTACGTGATGCAGGCCTGCGAAAAATCGCTCAAGCGGCTGGCGGTCGATACGCTCGATTTTTACGGCGTGCACCGCGTCGATCCGACGGTGCCGATCGAGGACACGGTTGGTGCCATGAAGAAGCTGGTCGAGCAGGGCAAGGTGCGTTTTCTCGTCCTCTCCGAAGCGGGGCCGCAAACCATACGCCGCGCGCATGCGGTGCATCCGATCACCGCCATCGAGACCGAATATTCGTTGTGGAGCCGCGACGTCGAGCAGGATGTGCTGCCGACCTGCCGCGAGCTCGGCATCGGCTTCATGGCGTACGCGCCGCTCGGGCGCGGGTTTCTGACGGCAACGATGAAAACGCTGGAAGCGCTGTTGCCGAAAGACCGCCGGCGCGAACACCCGCGGTTTCTTGCCGATAACATTGCGCAGAATGCGGCATTGCTGGCGCCGATCGAAAAGATTGCGGCGGCGCATGGCTGTGCGCCGGCACAGGTGGCGATCGCCTGGGTGCTCGCGCAGGGTGCCGACATCGTGCCGATTCCGGGCACAAAGCGGCGGAAATACATCGAACAGAACGCGGCGGCGGTTGAGGTCAAACTTTCCGCCGATGACGTTGCGCTGCTGTCGAAGGCCTTCCCGCCGAACGTCACGGCCGGCACGCGGTATCCCGAAAAACAATTGAAGGCGCTGGGGATCTAACTCCGTCCCTGATCGGCGTTTCTTCGGCATCGCGCTTAAACGGGCGAGTAAGGCCCGCCGGGATCGCTGCATTTCTTGTCGGTTGAAATTAATGCCGACTCGACAGATGTTCGCCTACCGTAAATCCGCAGCGAGGCGCTCCATCGCAGGTCGCCAGTCGCCATCGGTGCTCTGGCGATAAATCGTGAAATCCGGAAACCATGGCGAGTGATCGCCTGTGACCAGCCATCGCCATTCGGCCGGCTGCGGAACCAGCACGCGGGCATTTTTTCCGATGCCGGCGCGCAAGTGCATGTTCGTATTGCTGACGCCGATGTAATCGTCAATCAAAGCCAGCAGCGCGAGCATGTCTTCGAGCGTTTCGTTCAAGTCGCAAAAATCATGCACAGGTCGCCCGATTGCCGCCGACAGCAGATCAAGTTCGCCGGGGCCGGGCTTGCGTTGAAGCGCAATGAACGTTCCGGACAGGCCTTTGAACGCTTGGCCCAGATGGGCAATTTCAATTTCCTTGTTGAGCACCCATGTCGCCTGTTGCAGCGCCGGCGGTGTGCCGGCGCGCCAGGTCACGCCGAAATAGGGTGGTGGTCCGGCGGCGGCCAGTCGTTGACGAACGCGTTCGAGCGAATCCGCCAACGGTGAAAGACGCAACGGCGGCGGCAGCGGATCCGCCGTATCGCCGGCTGCATGAAGTGTCGTTGCGGGCGCAACTTTGGTTTGCAAATTTTGCGCATTGTTCGATGCGGACTCGCGTTTTGAAAGCTGTCTCAACGCGTTGGGCAGGTCGCCGGCAAGCAGCACTTGTGCGCCAAGTGGCACCGGCGCGTCTTCGGCCGTAACCTCGGCGAGTGCCGGGACGCGGCGCAGCAGGCTGGCGATTTTGCTGCCGCTGCGGTAGAGGATGCGCGCGCCGAGGCGAGCCAGAACCGGCGCGAAGCGCAGAAAAAAGATTTCATCACCGAGCCCCTGCTCGCGCTGCAGGACAACGGTCTTTCCCGCCACTTCACCATCGAATGTGGTTTGCAGTTTCAGTGATGAATACTTGCGTACGAATAATTGCCGGGCTTCGCGATCGGCGTAACGGCGCCAGCCTTCGTCCCAGTGTCCCTGCGCGAGCAGAATCGAATACATGAGTTGTTGCACGGCGACCGTATGCGGCGCGCGCGCATCGGCTTCACGCAGCCAACGCATCGCCTGTTCGGTTTCGCCGGTTTCATGCAGCGTGGCGCCGATGGCAGCCATGGTCAGTACATTGTCCGGGTCGAGTGTGGCGGCGCGCTGATAGCACCCCAGCGCTTCCTGCAAGCGACCCTGATGGCCGACTGCGGCGCCCAAAAACGAATGCGCCATCGCCAGGTCCGGCGCATGAGCAATGATCTGATGGCAAACAGATTCAGCGGCAGTGAAGAGTCCGCGGTCGATCAGCACCGATACGAGGTTGCATTGCACTAAAGCGTGATCGGGAGCGATGGCGAGCGCCCGACGGTACGCGGCTTCCGCTGCTTCGAGTTGTCCGAGACCATGCAGCACGCTGCCGAGATTGTTGTGCGCGTCAGCGAGGTCGCTGTCGAGCGCAATGGCGCGTTCATAGCAGGCGAGCGCATCTTGCGCGCGTTGCTGATCGCGCATCGCGTTGCCGAGGTTCAGCCAGCCGAGTGCATAGGCCGGGAACCGCGCGATCAGTTTTCGCAAGCGTTTTTCCGCTTCCAAAAGTTCGCCGCAGCGGGCGTGGCAGTTTCCGATTGCCATCTGGTATTGCGGTTCGTCGGGCGCAAGTTTGCCGGCGCGCTGGAAGGCGGCGAGCGCCTCACGCGGTCTGCCGAAGGCGACAAGCGCTTCGCCCAGATTTGACTGAAAAGCTGCGTTGTCCGGCTGTAATTTGACGGCACGGCGAATCAGTTCCACTGCGCCGCCCGGATCGTCAGTCTGTAGATGGGTCAGACCCAGCAGGTGGAGTCCATCCGGATCCCGGGGGTTTTGCGCAAGCACCTGTTCATAAATGTTTTTTGCTTCATTTATGCGGCCATTGCGGTGATGCTGCAAGCCCTGTTCAAGCAATCGATTTGGCACCGGTTTCCTGTTCTGGCGGTTTGCTTTTTAGTAAAAAGACGGCGTGTTTGTTGTGGTCATCAAGGGATTTCCGCCGCTGCATTATTCGGCGCCCCGTCTTCTTGCGACCAATTATATCTATTTGATTTAATTGAGTATAGAAGTGGGTGGTTACGCCTATGTTGCTTCTATGCAACATCACGTAAGAAACAATACGTACTTTAACGCCGTTTTGTTGCGGGCGCGCCAACGCGTCAGGCATCATCCTCCCAACCGCCTCATCAATAAAAGGGGTGGCAAGCTCGGTCAGGCTGTCGTAATCACGTGATGCGATAGCTTCGCCAGTGATAAATCCAAAAGGAGATTTTGTATGAACAAGAAATTAATGGCCGTCGCGGTGGCAGGTGCATTCGTAGTGCCGTCGCTGGCGTTCGCGCAGTTTTCGACCCCGGACGGTGTGACGGGTTCGAACGCGTCGGGTAGCAACGTCACCATCGGTGGCCGTTTGAACTTCCTCTACGGCTACTACAGCGCCGGCGGTGCAGGTAACAACATTGCCGGTGTGCCGAATACTTCGCTGGCTGCCGGTTATCAGTCGAAGTTGAGCGGTGACGCCTTCAACAACAGCGAATCGGAACTCGACATCAAGGGTTCGGAAAAT
>CAISYC010000027.1 GCA_903889565.1 uncultured beta proteobacterium | reverse complement strand
GAGAGGAAATGGATTCAGATTTGTACATCACAGAAAAACCACTTGCAGCCCGCTGGAGTCTGAGTGCCGCGACGTTGCAGCGATGGCGTTGCCTTCGAATGGGCCCTGCTTTTTACAGATTTGGAAAGACAGTGCGCTATCGATTGATCGACATTGAAGAGTTCGAAAAACGAGCGGTCATCGAATGCGATGGGAGACGGTACAAGGAACGGCCGAGCGTAGATGTGGCGGAGGTCTCCAAAGTTGATGCCCCAAAAGAGGAGACTCTGCCGGTAATGCCCCGCTACGCTACCGTCCAGGACGCGCTACAGGCACTTTCGTCCGAATCCGTGTCGTCCTCTGCAGTCAGGGATCGAACTCAAGACCACGAATAGTTGGAAACCGGGCAGATGCTACTGATCACGCGACGTGAATTCGCACGCTCCCTGAAGGTGGTCGCCAATTCGCGCTACAAAATGTCTCCAACCGCATTTCCGCGAGGGCTCGCAGATAGCCGCGCCGGGCCTTTTCGGTTAAAATTTCCGAAGACGAGTGGCGAAAACCATACGCCACCATTTTCCCCGAAGCCGGTCATCGAAGCATCCGCCGGAGGCTTGTCAGCGGAACCGCTGACGTGCCCAAAAAAAACCAGACGCGGCCGTTCTCGCGGTTGCCGCATTCCGGAGGATGTTGATGAAGATCACCCACGTACAATCCCAAGTTATCCGCTTGCCGGCGGTTGAAGCGCTGGCCGATGGCCCGGTTGCGCACGGCGCCTCGCGCGACATCGTTACACTGACCTTGGGCACCGACGCCGGCATCGAAGGCATCGGGCTCACTTATTACGGCGGTTTCTACGGCGGACCCGCGATTGCGTCGCTTAAGGCGATGGTCGATCAGCTTGCTTCCATGGTGGTGGGCGAAGACCCGCTGCGCATCGAGGCGGTGACCGGCAAGCTGCGTGCCCTGGGCGGCAACCTCGGGCCCGGCGGCATCATGGCGCATGCGGTCGCCGCCATCGACATCGCGTTGTGGGACATCAAGGGCAAGGCCTCCAATCTGTCGCTGGCAAAAATGGTCGGCGGCCATCGTGACCGCGTGGTCACCTATGCGAGCGGCGCGCTGATGCGCTTTTACTCGCTTGATCATTGCCTGAAGGCTGCGCCCAAACTGATCGAGCGCGGTTTCCGCCAGATGAAAATGCAACTGGCAATTCCCGGCAACAAAAATCCGCTGGTCGAAGTCGAGCGCGCGCGCAAAATCCGCGAGGCGATCGGGCCGAACATCGACCTCATGTGCGACATCAACCAGCACTGGAGCGTGCACCAGGCGATCGACATCGGTCGCCGCATCGAGGACGTCCATCTGTACTGGCTCGAAGACGTCTCGGCGCACGATGATTACGCCGGGCTCGCACGCGTGGCCGATGCGCTCGCTACCCCCTGCGCCGGCGGCGAATACACCTTCGGCACCGTGCCGTTCCGTCACATGTTCGAGGCACACTCGGTCGATATCGCGATGATCGACCTGATGCGCGTCGGCGGCATCACGCAGTGGCTGAAAGTCGCCGGCATGGCGGAGGCGTTCAACATCCCGGTGGTCAGCCACGTCCTGCCCGAGCTGCATGTGCATTTGATCGCCGGCGTGCCCAACGGGCTGACTGTTGAATACATCGCATGGTCGTCGCCGCTGTGGGAAGAAATTCCGAAAATCGAAAACGGCGACCTGGTGGTGCCCGACAAGCCGGGCCTCGGCCTGTCGTTCAATCGCGACATCATCAAGAAATACGCTGTCGCATAATCGCCGCATGAACATTCGATCGGTTGGCGTGATGAGCCCCGGCAGCATGGGGCAGGCCATCGCGCAACAACTCAAGCGCAACGGTTTCGCCGTCTACACCGCGCTCGACGGTCGCAGTGCGCGCAGCCGTGCACTGGCGGCAGCCGCCGGCATCAGCGATCTTGGCACTCTTGATCAACTCGCCGCGCGATGCGACGTCATCCTGTCGATCATGAATCCGGGCGCCGCGCTCGAGTTTGCGCAATCACTGGCGCAATCGATTGCGCGCGCGGGCACCCGGCCGCTGGTGGTCGATTGCAACGCGATTGCGCCGACCACCATGCACGCAGTGCATGCGGCGCTGAGCGCAGTCGGTGCACATAGCCTCGATGCCGGCATGTTCAGCCCGCCGCCCTGCGATGGCGCCCACGGCCGGCTCTTTGTTTCTGGCCCCGGCGCGGACGCATTGAACGCATTCGCTACGCCGGAGATGAGCGTGCGCGTATTGAGCGATCGCATCGGCGACGCCAGCGCCTTGAAAATGCTCGATGCCGTCATCAGCAAGGGCGTCACCGCGCTGGTGCTGCAAATGTTGATCGCCGCGAAACGTTATGGTGTCGCCGAAGAGCTCGAAGAACAGTTCACGCCGGCGCGGCGTCGTATTTACGACGTCGTGATCGATGCGCTGCCGATCATGCCGTCAAAATCCTATCGCTGGGTGCCCGAAGTGATGGAGATCGCGAAAACGCTGGAGGCGGTCGGCGTGACGCCGACCATGATCGAAGGCGCCGCCGAGGTTTATGACTTCGTCGCTCGCACTGCGCTCGGCCGCCAGACCCCGGAGCAGCGTGACCGCGCGCTTGACGGGCGCGGCGTGGTCGAGCAACTGGCCGGCGAACCGTGGTGACGCGTTGCGGCTGATTTCAGTTGGCAACGATGCCGGCCGCTTTGATCACCCTTTCCAGTTTGGCCATGTCCGCGGCGACCGCGGCACGCAATTGATCCGGACTGCTGCCGACCACTTCGCTGGCGCCATTAAAGAACTTCTCGCGAACCTCGGGCGCGCGCAGCACCCCCAGCGTTTCCTGATTCAACAACTGGATGACGTTCTGCGGCGTGCGCGCGGGCGCGAACAGGGCCTGCATGGTCACCGCTTCGTAACCGGGGACGCCGGTAGCCGCAATCGTCGGCAGGCCGGGCAGCAAGGCCGACGGTTGCGCGCTGGTGACGGCGAGCGCGCGCAGACGACCTGAGCGCACATGCGGCAGGCCGCCATTGGCAACGGTGAACATCAGATGCGCTTCGCCGCCCACCAGCGCGTTCAGCGCAGGGCCGCTGCCTTTGTACGGCAGATGCGTGAGATTCACCCGCGCCATCAGCTTGAACAACTCTGCGGCGAGATGGGTCGGCGCGCCGTTGCCGCCGGAGGCGACATTGAGTTCGCCCGGCCGCGCCCGCGCAAGCGCGAGCAATTCCTTCACCGATTTGACCGGCAGCGACGGATGGACGACGAGGATTCCCGGCGAAGTCAGCGCCAGGGTGACCGCCGCGAAATCGCGCAGCGGATCGAACGGCGCCTTTTGCAGCAGCGGCAGGGTCCACAGGCCGTTGCTGTAGAACAGCAGCGTGTAGCCGTCGGCCGCCGATTTTGCAACGAGTTCGCCGGCGATGATGCCGCCGGCACCGCCGCGGTTATCGACAATGACCGCTTGCTTGAGGCGTGCTGCGAGTCCCTGTGCGATCAGGCGCGCTGAAAAATCGAGACCCGCACCCGGTTCGTTGGTGACGATGCGGATGGCTTTGGCGGGGAACGATTGCGCCGCCGTAACCGCGCTGATCGCCACTGCTGCGCCGGCGGCCACACATTGCATGAACCGGCGCTGCCGGTGCGGCGATCCGAATGGTAGTGTCATGGCGATTGAATTCCGCAGGCGCTGGCTTCATCATAGCGCAAGTCTGCAACAACTCATCCGGGGAACGACATGAAGCAAACCATCCACACGGCGGCTGCGCCGCAGGCGATCGGCACCTATTCGCAGGCGGTGCGCTGTGGCGACACCGTTTATCTGTCGGGCCAGATTGGACTTGATCCGCAGAGCATGCAAATGGTCGATGGTATTGACGCGCAAATCGTGCGTGTGTTCGATAACCTCAAGGCGGTGGCGATGGCGGCCGGCGGCAGTCTCGATCATGCGGTGCGCGTCACGGTTTACCTTACCGACCTCGCCCACTTCGCGCGCGTCAACGAGGTGATGGCGAAATATTTTCACGAACCCTACCCGGCGCGCGCCGCCGTCGGCGTGGCCAGCCTGCCGCGCGGCGCGCTGGTCGAGGTCGACGCCATTTTGCATCTGGCGTGAGACGAGACGTTTGAAACGCCCGGCGGCGAAACGCAGCGCTTCCGCGGTTCCACGCGCGCGGGCGCCGGAAAATATTCTGGCGAAAACCAGCAAGGCCATGCAGGCGACGCTGGCGAAAATCGGCATCCACCGCGATTTCGATCTGGTTCTGCATTTGCCGCTGCGCTACGAAGACCAGACGCATTTGCATCCGATCGCCGTGGCGCCGGGCGGACAGACCGTGCTGGTCGAGGGTGTTGTGCGCGACAGCGCGATCAAGTTCCGGCCCAAGCGCCAGCTCGTGTGCAGCGTCGAAGACGCCTCGGGCAATCTCGTCATGCGGTTTCTGAATTTTTATCCCAGTCAGGTGCGCCAGCTTGCGGTCGGCACGCGCGTGCGCCTGTTTGGCGAAATCCGTCAGGGGTTTTTCGGCGCCGAAATGGTCCATCCGAAATACCGCGTCGTTGCAGAAGGCGCGCCGATCGCGACGCAATTGACGCCAATTTATCCGACCACCGCCGGGCTTTCGCAGGCGAACCTGCAACGGCTGGTGCGCGCTGCGCTCGACGCCCATGCGCTCGACGATACCTTGCCGCCGGCATTGATCGGCAAACTCCGGCTGCCCGCATTCCGCGACAGCGTGATCACTCTGCACCATCCGCCGCCCGCAGCATCGCTTGACGCGCTTGAGCAGCGTACGCACCCGGCGTGGCGGCGGGTCAAATTCGACGAGCTGCTCGCGCAGCAGTTGTCGATGCGCATACATTACGACCGGCGCAAAAGCATCGGCGCGCCGCCGCTGCAGGCGCGTGTCGCGTTGACGCGGGCCTTGCTCGATGCGCTGCCGTTTGCATTGACCGGTTCCCAGCGCAAGGCGGCCGCCGAAATCAGCGCGGATCTCGCGCGCCGTTACCCGATGCAGCGCCTGTTGCAGGGCGACGTCGGTAGCGGCAAGACCATCGTTGCCGCACTGGCCGCATTGCAGGCGATCGAAAACGGGTTTCAGGTGGCGATCATGGCGCCGACGGAAATTCTCGGCGAACAGCATTTTGCGAAATTTTCCACTTGGCTTGCCCCGTTGGGTGTTTCGGTAGTGTGGCTGGGCGGCAATCTGACGGTCCGCCCGCGGCGCGAAGCGCTCGCCCGCGTCGCCTCGGGCGATGCGCAGGTCGTGATCGGCACCCATGCGCTGTTTCAGGACGAAGTCGAATTCCGCCGGCTCGGCCTCGCCATCGTTGACGAGCAGCATCGCTTCGGCGTCAAGCAGCGGCTGGCCTTGCGGCAGAAGGGCGGCAAGGCCGGCGCGGCGGTGCAGCCGCATCAATTGATGATGAGTGCAACGCCGATTCCGCGCACGCTGGCGATGAGTTATTACGCCGATCTCGATGTGTCGGTCATCGACGAAATGCCGCCGGGCCGCACGCCGGTGGCGACCCGGCTGGTGTCCGATGCGCGGCGCGACGAAGTGATTCAGCGTGTGCGCGACGCCTGCATGGCCGGCAGCCAGGCCTATTGGGTGTGTCCGCTGATCGAAGAGGCCGCGGCGGGGGAGGGCGACGCGCGGCCGCCGAAGGCGCGCGGCCGCGGCCGCGGCCGCCTCGAAGCGCTGCAACTGCAATCCGTGCTCGATACACACGAGCGATTGCGCGCGACATTTCCGGAACTGCGCGTCGGACTTGTGCACGGCCGGCTCACCGCTGCGGAAAAAGCGGCGGTCATGCAGGCCTTTACCGGCGGGGCGATCCAGCTGCTGGTGGCCACAACGGTGATCGAGGTCGGTGTCGATGTGCCGAACGCGACCTTGATGGTGATCGAAAACGCCGAGCGCATGGGGCTCGCGCAATTGCATCAGCTGCGCGGCCGGGTTGGCCGCGGACCCGGCAGCAGCACCTGCATACTGTTGTATCAGAACGCGCTGTCGCAGCTTGCGCGCGAGCGACTGAAAATCATTTTCGAAAACACCGACGGGTTCGAGATTGCGCGTCACGATCTGCGCATACGCGGGCCGGGCGAACTGCTCGGTGCCCGCCAGAGCGGCGTGCCGATGTTGCGTTTTGCCGATGTCGCGGTCGACCTTGATCTGGTCGAGGCCGCACGCGATGCGGCACAGGATCTCCTGGCATCGCAACCGGCGGTCACCGATGCGCATTTGCAACGCTGGCTCGGCGGCCGCCAGCATTTTCTGCGCGTCTAGAGTCGACACAGGATTCGCTGCAAGGGGCCGCGTTGGGCGATAATCGGCATACGCCGAGCGCAGCGTGCGCGGGCCGCCATCAAAAACACACGCATGAAATCATCCGACACCCTGTGGCAACGCCGACCGCTCGGCGCCGATGCGCGTTTGCGCCGGTGGCTGCTTGATCGCGGCTCGCTGACGCAACGCATCCAGCAGCGCTCGCAACGTTTTCGCGTTGAATTACTGGCGGTCAAATCAGCGTCGGCAAACCGCGACGAGAATCGTCTGGCCGGCATTCGTGTGCGCACGCGCTGCAAGGTGCGCGAGGTTGCGTTGCACAGCGACGGCGTGGCCGTTGTATTCGCGCATTCGGTGGCGGCGCTGCGTGAACTCAAAGGGCGCTGGCGCCTGTTGCTGACGCTGGGTACGCGGCCGCTCGGTGCGGCGCTGTTCGCCGATCCGCGCGTGGCGCGCCAGCCGCTGCGGTTCCGGCGCGTGCGTCGAGGCAGCGCGCTCTACAAAAGCGCTTGTGCCGCGCTCGACATTGCGCCGCCGGCATTGTGGGCGCGGCGTTCGCTGTTCGTGCTGCGCGGCTCGCGGCTATTGGTGACGGAAGTGTTTTTGCCGGCTATCCTTGCGTTAGCGCCATGACCCTGACCGAACGCCTCGATGTCTATGAAAAGCTGACGCGGCTCGACAAGCCGATCGGCATTCTGTTGTTGCTGTGGCCGACGTTGTGGGGATTGTGGTTGTCGTCCTCCGGGTCGCCGAATTCGCTGGTGCTGCTGGTTTTTCTGCTCGGCGTGGTGCTCATGCGTTCGGCCGGCTGTGTCGTCAACGATTTTGCCGATCGTAAATTCGATCCCCATGTCGAGCGCACGCGCGAGCGGCCACTGGCGGCACAGCGCATTTCTTCTGCGGAGGCGCTGGCGCTCGCCGGCGTTCTCGCTGCGCTGGCCTTTGGTCTGGTGATCCAGTTGAATGCGCTGACGGTGAAGTTGTCGGTGGTGGCATTGGCGCTGGCGGTGGTCTATCCGTTTCTGAAGCGCGTGTTCTGGCTACCGCAGGCCTGCCTTGGCGTAGCCTTCGGCTTTGGCGTGCCAATGGCATTCGCCGCCCAGCAGAACGTGGTGGTACCGCTGGCGTGGACCCTGCTGCTGGCCAATGTGTTCTGGGCTATCGCCTACGACACTCAGTACGCGATGGTCGATCGCGACGACGATATCAAGCTGCGGTTGAAATCTTCCGCGATCCTGTTCGGCCGTTATGATGTGATCGCGACCATGATCTGCTACGCCGCGTTTCTGGGCCTGATGGTTTACATAGGCTGCTGGGCGCGCATGGGTGCGGCGTATTTCTCGGGGCTGGTGGTCGCCGCGGTCCTGATCGGCTGCGAATATTTGTTGATCCGGGAGCGCAACCGCGAGCGCTGCTTCAAGGCGTTTTTGTTCAATAACTGGATCGGCGCCGCGGTGTTCGCCGGTATCGCCATGGATTTTGCATATTTCCTGCCGCTGTTTTCGGGGCCGGCGATCGGGCGCTGAGCGTGAAATACCGCGATCTTCGTGAATTCATCGCCATGCTCGAAACGCGCGGCGAACTCCGGCGCATTGCGCTCGAAGTCGATCCGCGTCTGGAAATGACCGAGATCTGCGACCGCGTGCTGAAGGCGCAGGGCCCCGCGCTGCTATTCGAAAAGCCGAAGGGTCACCGTATTCCGGTGCTTGGCAATCTGTTCGGCACGCCGTTGCGCGTGGCGCTCGGCATGGGGCAGGAGCGGGTCGAAGCCCTGCGCGAAGTCGGCCAGTTGCTGGCGGCGCTGAAGGAACCGGCGCCGCCGCGCGGCTGGAAGGACGCGCTGGATAAACTGCCGATGCTTAAGAAGATTCTGAGCATGGCGCCGGAGGTGGTATCCACCGCGCCCTGTCAGGAGCAGGTGTGGGAGGGCGCGGCGGTCGATCTCAATCGACTGCCAGTGCAAACCTGCTGGCCCGGCGACGTCGCGCCGCTGATCACCTGGGGGCTGGTGGTGACACGCGGCCCGAACAAGACGCGGCAGAATCTCGGCATCTATCGTCAGCAGGTGATTGCGCCGAACAAGGTCATCATGCGCTGGCTCGGCATGCGCGGCGGCGCGCTCGATTACCGCGATCACTGTCTCGCTCATCCGGGGCAGCCGTTTCCGCTCGCCGTGGCGCTGGGTGCGGATCCGGCGACGCTGCTGGGCGCGGTGACGCCGGTGCCGGATACGTTGTCCGAATATCAGTTCGCCGGTTTGCTGCGCGGCGCGCGCACCGAGATCGTCAAATGCCTGACTCACGATCTGCAGGTGCCGGCGCGCGCCGAGATTGTGCTCGAGGGCTTTATCCATCAGGGCGATACCGCGCTCGAGGGCCCGTTCGGCGATCACACCGGCTACTACAACGAGCAGGAACGGTTTCCGGTGTTCACGATCGAACGCATGACCTTGCGGCGCGAGCCTGTTTATCACAGCACCTACACCGGCAAACCGCCGGACGAACCGGCGATGCTCGGCACCGCGCTGAACGAAGTCTTCGTGCCGCTGCTGCAGAAGCAGTTTCCGGAGATCGTCGATTTTTACCTGCCGCCCGAGGGCTGCTCCTACCGCATGGCGGTGGTCAGCATGAAAAAGCAGTATGCCGGCCACGCCAAGCGCGTGATGTTCGGCATCTGGTCGTATTTACGCCAGTTCATGTACACCAAATTCATCATTGTCACCGACGACGATGTCAATGTACGCGACTGGAAGGAAGTGATCTGGGCGGTGACCACGCGCGTCGATCCGCAGCGCGACACTCTGTTCGCCGACAACACGCCGATCGATTATCTGGATTTCGCCAGCCCGGTTGCCGGGCTCGGTTCCAAAATGGGCATCGATGCCACCAACAAATGGCCGCAGGAAACCGCGCGCCGGTGGGGCACGCCGATCGCGATGGATGACGCGGTCAAACAGCGCATTGACGCGCTGTGGCAGCAACTCGGACTGTAGGCAAAAAAATAGCCGGGAGCTACCCGGCTATAAGATGTTGGCGCAGTTTTGTGATTAAGACATTAGTACCGCGCCAGTTTGAAACAAAACCGTGATTGCCGACGATCAGAACTTGTAGCCGACGCCAAGGGTGTAGACGTTCGCGTTGTTGTTGATGGTCGTCGTGTTGCTGCCGATTTTCTGGATGCGCTCGAACTCGCCGCGGGCGTTGAAATTGCGGTTGAAATCATACTGCAGGCCGATGCCGATGCCCGGGCTCCAGGTGGTGTCTGCAGTGCCGACCGGATTCATACGCTGGCGCATCCGGTATTCGCCGATGCGCCCGAGCAGCGAGAAATCATTGCTGAGCGGCATGGTGCCGACGAGGCTGATTCCCCAGCCGGCCGGTTCGATCGTATTGCCGTTGGTGGCGGTGAAGCTGCCCAGATTGATGTAAGTGCCCTCAATACTGAAGTTTTTGTGAAACTGGTAGCCGCCGTAGAATTTGTAGGCGGTATCCGAATTGGTGATGCCTCCGCCGGTGTTGGCTGCGCCGCCCACCGTGTCAAAGTTTGGACGTGCCTGACCCCAGGCGCCGCCGATGTAAACCGGGGTATCCGCCGCGAAGGCGGCGCCGCTGAACGCTGCGGTGAGCGCAATTGCGACTGTGCCGATGCGAGTGATGATTGACATGTTTGCGTCTCCTGTTGTGTTCAAAAATATTCGTTACAAAAACTGATTCGAAAAAAATAGCCGGGGGCGACCCGGCTATGTAGATGGTGGCGCAGCTTTGTGATTAGACCTTTAGTACTGCACCACTTTTATTGCACATGGGCCATTGAATCGCTGATGGGATCTGGGTTTCCTGCCGCCTTTATTCGGATCTTGCTGTGCTGTTCCGAAAACCGGCTTGAGCGAGCTAGCCAAATCTCCTATCGTTTACGGCGTTGAAATCAGATTAAAGAAAACGCTTTAACTTGTCCACCTAAGTCTATTTATTTGCACGAAAAACACTATAAATCTGTTGTGTCTTCGCAACAATCGACTATAACTATATGAATCACATATATTTAATAAATTAAATTTCCAGCGAAAGCCGACTTTGACCCCGCCGGAACGGCTGAAATTGAAGTTTTTCAGGATAATGCGCGTTGCGAAGCGCTGAAACCGGTGGGCACAGGCTTGCCGGAGCAATACGCGCCAACTAGCTAGCGCGCATAAATCCATTTCAACAGCGCATCCTGCGCCGATTGGGCCTCGGCCGCGCGCGCGTGGTTGACGATAAAAACCACGGTGACCAGCCGGCCCTTCGCATCGAGAACATAGCCCGCGATGGCGCGTACCCCGGCGAGGCTGCCGGTTTTAATGTGCGCGCGGCCGGCAAGCTCGGTGCTGTTTAGACGCTTGCGCATGGTGCCATCGACTGCGGCCAGCGGCAAAGTCGCGACAAATTCAGGCATCAGCGCGCTGCGTGCGGCGAACAGCAGCAGTTGCGCAAGTGCGCGCGCGCTGACGCGTTCGCTGCGCGAAAGTCCGGCGCCGTTTTCAAGCACCAGTTCCGGCATCGACAGATTGCGCGTGTCCAGCCACTGCCGAATCGCGCGCGCGGATTTTTCGCCGCTGGCCGGTGCGCCGAACGCATTGACACCCAGCGCAAGGTAAAGCTGGCGCGCCATCACGTTGTTGCTGAATTTGTTGACGTCGCGCACGCTGTCGAGCAGCGGTGCCGATTCGAACGCCAGCAATTTCCGCGCATCGGCGCCGACAGTGCCGTCACGAACGCCGCCGCCGAAACTGCCGCCCAGTTCGCGCCACAACTGCTTGAAAACCGCATGCACGAACTGCGCATGGCCGAGCAGGCTGAAATGCCGCTCCTGCTCGCCGCATTCGAGCGCGTAGCTGCCGCCGACGCTGAGTTTCGCCTGTGCGGCGTCGCCTACGGCAACGACCTTGAGGCGGGCAACCCAGTCGCCGCAGGGCTGGCGGTCGAGCACGACGTTGTTGACGATTTCGATTTCCGGTAACGACGGTTCCGCCGCGATGCGCACCGTGCCGTGCTCCGCATCGACCATGAAAACCAGACGGAAGGACTTGAAATTGACCAGCAGGGCGTCGGGCGGCGTGTTGTACGGGCGCGTCGGTTCGTTATCGAAGCTTGCCGGATCGATCGGCTCGACGCCGACGAACAGGCTGCGGTCGAGCACCAGATCGCCGCGAATCTCGCGCAGGCCGCGCGCGCGCAGATCGCGCAACAGCAGCCAGAAATTTTCGAGCGTTAGCCGCGGATCCCCGGCGCCGCGCAAAATCAGATCACCCGTCAGGCTGTCGCCCTGCAGCGGCGCCGAGGCATAGGCCTCCGTCGTCCATCGATAACCGGGACCGAGTTGATCGAGCGCCGCGAACGTGGTCAGCAGTTTCATCGTCGAGGCCGGGTTCAGTGCACGGTCTTCGCCGATCGCCAGCAGCGGTTGATCGGCGCCCGACTCCTGCACATAAATGCCGACTGCCGATTCCGGTATGCCGGCCTGCGTGAGCGCTTGACCAACCGGCGGCGGCAGCTTTCCGGCGCGTTCCTGCGCCGGCGCCGTGGCGGCGCAGAGCAGGGCAATCAGCCATAACATTCGCATATCAAACCTCGACGCTGGCATGCGCTTGCGGCACCTTCGCCGGCCAGCCGAGGTCGCGCTGTATTGCCGTGCAAAAGGTGGTCGCCGCGGCGGCCTCGCCGTGTACTACATAGGTTTGGCGCGGCGGCGCGCGGAAATGCCGCAGCCAGCCCAGTAGTTCAGCCTGATCGGCGTGCGCGGACAGGCCGCCGATCGTATGAATCGTCGCGCGCACCGGCACGTCTTCGCCGTAAATGCGTACCGATCTTGCGCCATCGACAATGCTGCGGCCGAGCGTGCCGATGGCCTGGAATCCCGTGAACAGCACGGCGCATTCGCTGCGTCCGAGATTGTTTGCGAGGTGGCGTTTGACGCGCCCGGCGTTGCACATGCCGCTCGCGGAAATGATGACCGCCCCGCTCTTGATTTCGGCGAGAGCGATCGATGCCTCGACGTCGTGCACGAAATTGATTTGCGGCCGATCGCGTTGTTGGCGCAACCAGTCAAACATCGCGCGGGTCTCGGCGTCGAGCAACTCGGCGTGTTTGAGGGTGATTTCGGTCGCCTTCAACGCCATCGGCGAATCGACGTAAATGGTCAGCGGCGGCAGCCGCTTGCGACGGTATAAATCGCATAACAGGTAGAGCAGATCCTGCGTGCGCCCCACCGCAAATGCCGGCACGATCACATTGCCTTGGCGCCGCCCCAGCGTCTCGTTGAGCGCTGTTTCCAGTTCGATCAGCGTTTCGTCAATCCCCTTGTGCAGGCGATCGCCATAGGTCGATTCAATCAACACCACATCTGCTTCTTCAATCGGAGTGACTTCGCGCACGATCGGTTTGCCGGCATGCCCGATGTCGCCCGAAAACACGATCTTGCTCGATCGACCCTGCTCCTCAATCCAGGTTTCAATGATGGCGGCGCCCAGAATGTGGCCGGCATCGCGAAAGCGGCAACGCACACCCGGCTGCGGTTGAATTTCCGTGTCGTAGGCCACCGCATGCATGTGGCCGAGGCAGGCTTGCGCCTGCGCCACGCTGTAGAGCGGCGCGGCGTGGCTGTCTGTATCGCGGCGGTGCGCGGATCTGGATCTCGCGCGCTGCCGCCACCCCAGTTCCTTTTCCTGGATATGCGCCGAATCGAGCAACATCACCTCAAGCAGGTCGATGGTGGCAGCCGTCGTGTAAATTTTGCCGTGAAATCCCCGTGTGCACAGTCGCGGCAACAGGCCCGAGTGATCGATATGCGCGTGGGTCAGCAATACGAAATCGAGCGCGCGCGGATCGAAGGCGAATTCGGCGCGGTTTTTGGCATCGGCTTCGCGCCCGCCCTGAAACATGCCGCAATCGACGATGAATCGCGCGCCTGCCGATTCCACCAGAAAGCAGGAGCCGGTGACTTCGCCGGTCGCGCCGAGAAACGTCAGTTTCATTGTCGCGCTTTCATCACGCCGTCGATTCCGCGATCGTCGCCAGCGTGCCGGCGATCAGCCATTCGATCTGCTCGTCGTCGATAATGTAAGGCGGCATGAAATAGACCGTGTTGCCGATCGGCCGCAACAGCAAACCGCGGCCAAGCGCCGCCTGATGAAATCGTCGTGCGAATCTGTCATCGTCGCTGTCGATTTCAAAGGCCCAGATCATGCCGGTATTGCGAAAATTGCGGACCCTGGGGTGGGCGGCAATCGGCGCCGCAGCCAATGTCAACGCCGCCCGCTTGGCGCGGTTGGCTGCGATCACATCATCGGCGGCAAAGATGTCGAGCGTCGCCAGCGCCGCGCGGCAGGCCAGCGCATTGCCGGTATAGGAATGCGAATGCAGAAAGCCGCGCGCGGTTGCGTCGTCGTAAAACGCCTGATAGATCGTATCCGAGGCCAGTACCGCCGCCAGCGGCAGGTAGCCGCCGGTGATGCCTTTCGACAGGCACAGAAAATCCGGCACGATGGCGGCCTGTTCGTGCGCGAAAAATGTGCCGCTGCGGCCGAAGCCGGTCATGATTTCATCGGCGATCAGATGCACCTCGTAGCGATCGCACAGCGCGCGGGCGCGGCGCAGATACTCGGCGTCGTACATCGCCATGCCGGTGGCGCCCTGTATCAGCGGCTCGACGATCAATGCCGCGGTCTTGTCATGATGTTGTTCAAGATGCGCTTCCAGCGCGCGCGCGCAGCGGATGGCAAATTCACGCGGGGTCTCGCCCGCCCCGGCAAGCCGCCAATCGGGGCTTGCCACCTGCGCGCTTTGGCGCAACAGCGCCGCATAGGTGTCCTTGAACAACGCGACGTCGGTCACCGACAACGCGCCAAGGGTTTCACCATGATAGCTGCCGGCAAGGCTGACGAATCCGCTTTTTTCATGACGACCGTTGTTGCGCCAGTAGTGAAAGCTCATCTTCAGCGCGATTTCAACCGCCGAGGCGCCGTCGCTGCCGTAGAAACAATGGCCGAGCTTGCCGGCGGTCAGCGCGGAGAGCCGCTCCGAGAGTTCGACCACCGGCGCATGCGTACAGCCGGCAAGAATTACGTGTTCCAGTGTTTCGATCTGTTCATGGAGCGCCGCATTGATGCGCGGATTGGCATGACCGAACAGATTGACCCACCACGAACTGATCGCATCGAGATAGCGTCTGCCTTCGAAATCGTAGAGCCAGGCGCCGCTGCCGCGCGCGATCGGCAACAGCGGCAGCATCTCGTGTTGCTTCATCTGGGTGCATGGATGCCACACGGCGCGCGTACTGCGTGCAAGCAAATCTTGATTGGCAGCGTCGTGTGTCAAGTGCTGCTCGCTTGTAATGGTCGCAGCATGGCTTTGCCGGCGCCGTGTTTCGTGCGACACAAATGACGAATTGTCAGGTGCATCTCAAGTTTGACTCCGTCGGGGCCGTTACCATTTTTACCAGCGTGCGCGTGGTGAACGTCAACCCGGGCGGACTGCGGGTCGTTTTTGAAAATGCGTGGCATGTTTTGTGCTCATGTGAGTGTAGCATTCCTGTGGAGGTGATCTTGCCATGGAACTACTCGATCGCATCGAAGACCAGGTCGCAGCAACCGGCTTGCCGCTGTTTGCGATCACCGTCGCCGCGGTGCCCTGCGCCGATACACCGGTGATACTCACGCTGCACTGGCACGCGTTCATCAAGGAAAAACTCGCCGACCTTCCGGCGGCGGAAGCGGTTGCCTTCACGCCGGTGCCAAGCTCCGCGTTGCAACTCAACGAGCGCTGGAGCGATCTAGTTACCGTTGATCGCGCGGCAATGGACGCCGCGTGGGAACTCGGTGCGTGGGATGTGCAGCGCGCCGAACGCCCGGGTTGCATGCGGCCCGGCGCCGAATCGCGCGAGGCACTGGAATGTCTGCAGGCCTTCGGTGCGTTTCCGTTCGGCCTCAACAACAATCAAATGGTGGTCGCCGAGGCGCCCGACTCCGACGAACTCGTCGAGGTGGCGGCGCGGCGCGGCTATCTGATGTGGCTGTTCCGGCCGGTGCGCGGCGGCATCTGGGGCGAATACGCGGACGATGCAACGCTCGATGAGTCCGGCCGCCGCAGCGGCCCCTGCCCGCATGTGCCGATTCCTCCGAAGTGCGACCGCAGCCGCAAGACGGTTTATCGCTTCGGGGTGCCGGCTGCCAACCCCCTGATCGATCCTTGCCACTAAAATAGCCGCTGTTGGCCGCCGCTCAGCAGGCCATTGTATTTAAAGTAAAATAATCGTTGTGGCGACCCCGCCTGCCGGTGGCGGTCCGGGATTGCATCGCGCAAGCCCTTGAATTTCATCCCGTGAACCCCTATTATTAGCACTCGCTCGCAACGAGTGCTAGTAACGATTTCGTTCTAGATTTCCCGGTTAACGCACAGAGGAGAAACAAGTATGAAGATTCGTCCTTTACACGACCGCCTGATCGTCAAGCGGCTTGAGGAAGAACGCAAGACCGCCTCGGGCATCGTCATTCCCGATACCGCAGCCGAAAAACCCGATCAAGGCGAAGTCAAAGCCATCGGCAAGGGCAAAGTGCTGGAAGACGGCAAAATCCGCCCGCTCGACATCAAAGTCGGCGATCGCGTGCTGTTCGGCAAATATTCCGGCCAAACCGTCAAGGTTGAAGGCGAAGAACTGCTCGTGATGCGCGAAGAAGACATCATGGGCGTCATTGAATAACTCGACCGCCAACCAGGAGAAATAAACATGGCAGCTAAAGACGTACGATTTCATGATTCAGCTCGCGCCAAGATCGTCGCGGGCGTAAACGTTCTCGCCGATGCGGTCAAAGTGACCCTCGGCCCGAAAGGCCGCAACGTTGTGCTCGAGCGCTCGTTCGGCGCGCCGACCATCACCAAAGACGGTGTTTCGGTCGCCAAGGAAATCGAACTGAAGGACAAGTTCGAAAACATGGGCGCGCAGATGGTCAAGGAAGTCGCTTCGAAGACCTCCGACACCGCCGGCGACGGCACCACTACCGCGACCGTGCTCGCGCAATCGATCGTGCAGGAAGGCATGAAGTTCGTTGCCGCCGGCATGAACCCGATGGATCTGAAGCGCGGCATCGACAAGGCGGTTGAAGCCATCGTCGGCGAGCTGAAGAAGCTCTCCAAGCCCTGCACCACCAACAAGGAAATCGCCCAGGTCGGCTCGATCTCCGCGAACTCCGATGCGGACATCGGCGACATCATCGCCAAGGCGATGGAAAAAGTCGGCAAAGAAGGCGTCATCACCGTTGAAGACGGCAAGAGCCTGCAGAATGAACTCGACGTCGTCGAGGGCATGCAGTTCGACCGCGGCTACCTGTCGCCGTACTTCATCAACAACGCCGAAAAACAAATGGCGATCCTGGACGACGCCTACGTCCTCCTGCACGACAAGAAGATCTCGAACATCCGTGATCTGCTGCCCGTGCTCGAGCAGGTTGCGAAAGCCGGCCGTCCGCTGCTGATCATCGCCGAAGAAGTCGATGGCGAAGCCCTGGCGACGCTGGTTGTCAACGGCATCCGCGGCATTCTGAAGACCTGCGCAGTCAAGGCGCCGGGCTTTGGTGATCGTCGCAAGGCAATGCTCGAAGACATCGCGATCCTCACCGGCGGCACCGTGATCGCTGAAGAAGTCGGCCTCTCGCTCGAAAAAGCGACGCTGAAGGATCTGGGCCAGGCCAAGCGCATCGAGATCGGCAAGGAAGAAACGACGATCATCGACGGCAAAGGCGAGACCAAGAGCATCGAAGCCCGCGTCAAGAACATCCGCCAGCAAATCGAAGCGGCGACCAGCGACTACGACAAAGAGAAGCTCCAGGAACGCGTGGCGAAGCTCGCTGGCGGCGTGGCACTGATCAAAGTCGGCGCGGCCACCGAAGTCGAAATGAAGGAAAAGAAGGCGCGTGTCGAAGATGCGCTGCATGCAACCCGTGCAGCCGTCGAAGAAGGCATCGTTGCCGGCGGTGGCGTTGCGCTGATCCGTGCGCGCTCCTGCCTCGCTAAGATCAAGGGCGACAACAGCGACCAGGAAGCCGGTATCAAGATCGTGCTGCGCGCGCTCGAAGAGCCGATGCGCATGATTGCTTCGAACGCCGGTGACGAGCCGTCGGTCGTGATCAACAAGGTCGTCGAAGGCAAGGGCAATTTCGGCTACAACGCCGCGACCGGCCAGTATGGCGACATGGTTGAAATGGGCGTGCTGGATCCGACCAAAGTCACGCGCTGCGCACTGCAGAATGCGGCTTCGGTTGCCGGCCTGATCCTGACGACCGACGCGATGGTTGCCGAATCGCCGAAGGAAGATGCGGGTCATGCAGGCCACGGCCATGGCGACATGGGCGGCATGGGCGGCATGGGCGGCATGGGCATGTAATTCGCGCTCGCGCGCTGATTGCAAATCCACCCGGGTTCGCCCGGGAAACGATTCAAAAGAAGGCCCCGCGCAAGCGGGGCTTTCTTTTTCTGCAGCGCAATCGCACTGCACGAAACGTCGCATCGCCGGATGAGGTAAAATCAAGCCGGCGCTTTCTTGACGCATCACTGCATTAAGGTTTTAATAGCGCCCTTTTGTAATTTGTCGCCCTGACCGCGTTCGCGGCCAGTCTCGATACGGCCAAGTAGCTCAGTTGGTAGAGCAGAGGACTGAAAATCCTTGTGTCGGCGGTTCAATTCCGTCCTTGGCCACCATTAAAAACAATGACTTAACAATATGTCGTCCAACGCGATTGGGTTTTTATCCGTTCGTGTAGGCGCTGTGTAGGTTTTTGTCTGTCGATCGATTGAAAGCCTCAGGGTCGTGATGATTTTTACAAAACAAGACCGTATACATACAAAATCCGCACGATCAAAAGGATTTATTGCCAAACGCGCCCATCTAGTGCAGAATCCTCACAAACGTGAGGATTAATCATGAAGATACCCATCGATAACGCAGCAGCGATCGGCAACGTGGTGCGCGCCAGCCGCAAGGCCCAGAAGATCCGCCAAGACGATGCTGCAGGCAGCATCGGCGTCAGCGAAAACTTCCTGGGCAAGATCGAACGTGGCAGCGAATCCGTGCAATGGGGCAAGCTCTTTCAAGTGCTTGAAGGGCTGGGGGTCCGAGTGATGGTGGATGTGCCCGAAAGCGTGGCCGTCTATTTGAACGAGGCAGTAAACAGCAAGGACAAGCAATGAACGGCCGGTTCCTACGCGCTTCGATCAATCAGACTGAAGTCGGCACCTTGGAGGAAGTGGCCGGCCTCTGGAGCTTCAAATACGCGAGTGCCTGGCTGAACAATCCGCTGGGCTTCGCGCTCAGCCCTCATCTTCCAAAGACGGCAGAGTCTTTGCTGGATGGCGCAAGCCAGCGTCCTGTGCAGTGGTATTTCGACAACCTGCTACCGGAAGAGGGGCAACGTGTTTTGCTGGCCGGGGACGCCAAGCTGGATACGGCAGATGCCTTTGGCTTGCTGGCCTGCTACGGTGCGGAATCGGCAGGGTCGGTAACTTTGCTGCTACCGGATGCGGCTCCTCAAGTCGCTGAGCCACTGCGCCCGTTGCCGGACGATGCTCTGGAGGCCCGCATCCGTCAGTTGCCCAAGGCGCCGCTGACGCATGCTGCCATCAAGCGCATGTCGCTGGCCGGTGCGCAGCACAAGTTGGCAGTCGTCCTGCAAGAGGGCGCGCTATTTGAACCAGCTGGCGCTACACCATCAACTCATATCCTGAAGCCCGATCACCCAGATGAAGACTACCCCCATTCCGTGATCAATGAGTGGTTCGTGATGCGCCTGGCCAAGCGGCTCGACCTGAATGTGCCCGATGTGCATCGTCGCTACGTGCCATCGCCGGTGTATCTGGTTGATCGCTTTGACCGGATTCTCGATGCGCACGGTTGGCAACGCCGACATGTGATCGATGCCTGCCAATTGCTGGGGCTGGACCGCAGCTTCAAATACAGCCAGGGCAGCATGGGGAATCTGGCAGCACTGGCCACTGCCTGTCGTGCTCCGGCGGTGGCGCGCTCCCGGCTCTTTGGCTGGCTTGTGTTCAATGTGCTGGTCGGCAACAGCGACGCCCACCTGAAAAACCTGAGCTTCCTGGTCTCGCATGAGGGCGTTCAGTTGGCGCCGTTCTACGACTTGCTCAGCGTTGCCACGTATGAAACGCCCGCCTACGACAAAAAAGGTTGGCCCGCTCAAACCCCGCTTGCTTGGCCGATTCTGGGTGTCAGCCACTTCTCGGGCATCAACCGTAATTTGCTGCTTGATGCTGGCGCGTCGTTGAATCTGGCCAAAGGCACGGCCGAGCGCCTACTTGAAAACCTGCGCAGTCGCGCTGTGCAGGAGGCCGAAGCTCTGTACGCCGAGGTTGAAAGCAAGAATGCCCAGATCGCCCATGCGCGCCCCGAGCTGTCCGCAACCATGGCAGGCGAATCACGTTGCCTCCGAACCATTCTTCACACCGTCATCAAAGAGATGACGCAGCGGATCGCCTGAGCAACATGGGACGCGGGTTCGTTTCCGGATTGCTCCACCACCACTTATAAATACCAACTGGTCATACGGTTGGGATTTTTGGCGCGCACTTCGCAATCGCTTTGACTCGACCAAATGAAAATTAGCGATATTTGCGCGGACGAGTTAATCGATGGATATAATTGCTCGTGTGTACGAAAGTAGCGTTATTTCGCACCGAAAAGTTTGTGTAATTCCTGTGTAATTGTGCCAAGAAAACCGGGGAAAAATCGGTAGGTCGCGTGGTTCATCGAAATCAGCTGAGCGTTCGTTGAGACAACGAAATCAATGAGATAGTAAGTATCGGGAATTTTCCGAAAATCTCTTGGGCTCGACTGAAAATCCTTGTGTCGGCGGTTCAATTCCGTCCTTGCCACCACGATTTCGCCGAGCGTAGCCCGGCAAAATCAACAGGTGGAGTTACGCTCTTGCCACCAACTATTTCTTCGCGGGCGGATCGACAGCAGCCGTGAAATTACCCGCCTTCGATTACGCCGCGCCGCAAACGCTTGCAGAAGCGATCGCGCTGCTTGCAACTCACGCCGACGCGTTGCCGATCTCCGGCGGACAGAGCCTGATCCCCATTCTCGCCTTTCGTCTCGCTGCGCCATCGTTGCTGGTGGATCTGCGCTGCATTCCCGGTTTGGATGCGATCACGGTTTCCGCAACCGGGGTCAGCCTTGGCGCGAAAGTGCGCTGGTGTGATATCGAACAGGACGAACGGCTCGCCTCGGCGCATCCGCTGCTCGCCGAAGCGGTGAATTACATTGCGCATTATCCGATCCGCAGTCGCGGCACCGTTGGCGGCAGTCTTGCGCACGCCGACACGGCGGCCGAATTGCCGGGCATAGCGGTGACCTGCGACGCCGAAATCGTTGTCATCGGCAGCGCCGGCACGCGCGCGATCGCGGCACAGGATTTTTTCGTCGGGCCGATGATGACGTCGCTCGCGCACGACGAATTGGTCACCGAACTGCGTCTGCCGCCATGGCCGCCAGCGCGGCGCTGGGCTTTTGAAGAATTTGCACGCCAGCACGGCGCCTTCGCGCTGGCCGGCATCGCGCTCTATTACGATCTGCAGGGTGGCGTTGCCGCCAATACGCACATCGGTGTGATCGGTGCGAGTTCGAAACTGCAGCGCATCGCCGAAGCCGAGGCGGCGCTGAACGGCCGCGTTGTTGATGAGGCCGCGATTCTTGAAACCGCAAAGGCCGCCGCCGCCGCGGTTGACCCCGCCGACGATATCGATGCGCCTGCCGCCTACCGCCGTTCACTGGTCGAAACCCTGACCGAACGCGCGCTCCAGCGGGCACGCGGGCGTTAACCCATGCAGACGAAATTCAGCGTCAACGGCATACGGCGTAGCGTCGATATCGAACCGCGAATGACGCTGGTCGATTGTCTGCGTCACGAACTCGGGCTCACCGGCACGCACGTCGGTTGCGAGCACGGCGTCTGCGGCGCCTGCACCGTCATAGTCGATGGCAAGCCCGTGCGCGGCTGCCTGATGCTCGCGGTGCAGGCCGACGGCGCTACGATCCAGACCGTTGAAAGCCTTGCCGATGGCGACACGCTCGCGCCGCTGCAGGCTTCGTTTCGCCGTCACCACGCTTTGCAATGCGGCTTCTGCACGCCGGGCATGTTGATGACCGCGCACGCGCTGCTGATTGCCGAGCCGGATTGCGACGAACATCGCGTGCGCGAAGCGCTCTCCGGCAATCTTTGCCGCTGCACCGGCTACATCGGCATTGTCGAAGCCGTGCTCGAAGCGCGCGCGGCGTACCGGAAACACGGCCGCAACGGCACATCATGAAACGCCGGGATTCCTATATCGGAACTCCCGTCGAGCGTATCGAAGATCTGCGGTTCCTCAGGGGGCGCGGGCAGTACATAGACGATCTGGCCCGTGACCGGCTGCTGCATGCATCGGTGGTGCGCAGTGCAGTTGCCCACGGCCGCATTCGCGCCATCGATTGCGCGGCGGCGCTGGCGATGCCCGGTGTGCGCGCGGTGATCACCGCGGCCGATCTTGGCAACAACATTCCGGCCATCGCCGTGCGCTCCGAATCGCAGCCGTCGCTTGACCGCGTCGTGCAACCGGTGATCGCGCGCGATAAGGTGCGTTATGTCGGCGAGCCGGTCGCGCTGGTGGTCGCCGACAGCGCGGCGATCGCCGAGGATGCCGCGAATGCGGTGGACATCGATATCGAGGCCCTGCCCGCCGTCACCGACCGCCGCAGTCTTGAAAACGGCGCGGTACTGCTGTTCGACGACTGCGGCAGCAATCTGGCCGCGACATTGAGCGCCGTGCGCGGCGATATCGAACAGGCGTTCAGGGAGGCCGCTTACACGCGGCGAGAAACCTTCAGCGTGCATCGTCATGCCGCAATCCCGATGGAAACGCGCGGTCTCATCGCTGAATGGAATGCGGCGCAGGGCCGGCTTACATTGTCGGGTGCCGCCAAGGTGCCGTTCTTCGTGCGTGCCGCGCTGGCGAAAATGCTCGGCCTGCCCGTACATGCGGTCGATGCGGTCGAAACCGACATCGGCGGCGGCTTCGGCGCGCGCGGGGAATTTTTCCCCGAGGATTATTTGATTCCGTTCGCGGCGCGCAAATTGAACGCCCCGGTCAAATGGGTCGAGGACCGCCGCGAGCATCTGATGGCGACCACGCACGCGCGCGAAGTCGAATGCGAACTCGAAATCGCCTGCCGCCGCGACGGCAGCATACTCGGCCTGCGCGGGTGCGCGTGGACCAACCTCGGCGCCTATGCGCGGCCGAATGCGGTGACGCCCTCGCGCAACATGGCGCAGATGCTGCCCGGCCCTTACCGGATCCCGCACGTGCAGATGGACGTCACGCTCTACCTCAGCAACAAGACGCCGGTCGGCACCTATCGCGCGCCGGGACGTTTCGAAACCGACTTTTGCCGCGAGCGCCTGATCGACATCGCCGCCGCCGAACTGGGTATCGATCGCGTCGAGATGCGCCGGCGCAATCTGGTCGCTGCCACCGACATGCCCTACGCCCTGCCGAAGATTCTGCCCTACGGCGGCAGCGGCGAGTTCGACAGCGGCGAATATCGCGTCACGCTCGAGCGCTGCCTCGCCGAATTCGACTGGACGGCGAAGAGTGCGCTGCAGGGCCGCTTGATCGACGGCGTTTATCATGGTCTCGGCATCGGTTGTTACGTCGAGGGCGGCTCCACCGGCCCGCGCGAAAACGCGCGCATGGTGCTCGATGCCGCGGGGCAGGTCACGGTCACCGTCGGCGCCTCGGCGGTCGGCCAGGGACTCGAAACCGTGTTTGCGCAGATCGCCGCCGATGCGCTCGAGATTCCGCTTGAACATATACAGGCCGTGCATCACGGTTCCACCACCGGCATTCACGAAGGCTTCGGCTCTTTCGGCTCGCGCGCATCGGTGATGGGCGGTTCGGCCATTCTGGTCTGCGCGGAGAATCTGAAAAAAGCGATTTGCGAAATGGCCGCCGGACAATTCGGTTGCGCGCCGGCCGAGGTTGCGATCGTGGATGGTCTGCGCGCGGTCAGCGCCGGCGCGCGCAGAATGACGCTCGCCGAACTGTCGCCCGATGGTTTCAGGGCAGACGGCACCTTCAGCAACGCGAAGCGCACCTACAGCTACGGCGCGCACGCCGCGCACGTCACGGTCGATCCGCGCACCGGCCAGGTGTCGGTGCTCGATTACCTTGCGGTCGAAGATGTCGGGCGCATTCTTAATCCGAATACGCTGCACGGCCAGACCGTAGGCGCCATCGTGCAGGGCCTCGGCGGCACGCTGCTCGAACAGATGATCTACGACGCCGAGGGCCAGTTGCAGACCGGTTCGCTCGCGGCCTATCTGATCCCCTGCGCCATCGATTTCCCGTGCATCCGCGCAATCGCACTCGAACAATATCCGTCGCCGCTCAATCCGCTCGGCACCAAGGGCGCGGGCGAGGGTGGCATCATTCCGGTCGGCGGTGTCATCGCCAATGCCGTCGCCGCGGCCCTCGCTTCACTCGGCGTAGAGATCAATGCGCTGCCGCTGACGCAACCGCGCGTGTGGCAATTGATCGAGGCCGCGCGTCAGGCGAAGGGCGCTTGATTGCGCCGCTACTGCTTCACCGATAAACTGCACTTCGATTATCCTGCGCAATTTCCGCTGATTCCCCAAACCAACCTGATCACGAGAGTCCCGTGAGCCGTATTGCTTCCATCGAAACCATCGTCGTGCAGTTGCCGACGCGGCGCGAACACAAATGGACCGGCCTCACCGAACCGATCGGCCGCTACATCCTGACCAAAATGACGGATGAAGACGGTCGCAGCGGCTGGGGCGAAGCCGCGGCGCTTAAAGACTGGGGCGGCGAGTTCGGCCGTTACTTCGGCGAATCGGCCGCCATCGTCGAATTGATCATCGCGCGCTATCTCGGCCCCGCCGTCAAAGGGGTCGATGCCTGCAACATCGTCGAACTGCACGCGCGCATGGATGCCGTGATCAAGGGCTATCCATACGCGAAGTCGGCGGTCGAATTCGCGGCCTACGATCTCGCCGGCAAAACGCTCAACGTGCCCGTGCATACGCTGCTCGGCGGCTCTGCGCGCACCCGCGTGCCGGTCACGCACTCGATCGGCCTGATCGCGATTGCCGAGGCGGAGAAAGAGGTCGCGCAGGTGGTCAAAGAAGGCATCAAGACCATCAAGATCAAGATCGGCGTCGATGCCAGACGCGACATCGAGATGGTGCGCGCCGTGCGCAATGCCGCCGGCCCCGACATCGACCTCTGCGTCGATGCGAATGAAGGCTACAAGACACCGGGCGAGGCGATCGTCGTATTGCGCGAGATGGAAAAGCAGCGCCTCAAATACGCCGAGCAGCCGTGCATGGGCATAGCCCGCATTGCCGAGGTGGCGCGCGCGCTTGACACGCCGGTGATGGCCGACGAATCGGCGTGGAACGCCCACGATGCGATCGAGATCGCCGAGCAGCATGCGATCGACATCGTTTCGATCTACACCACCAAACCCGGCGGACTTTATCGCGCGATGGAAGTCGCCGCGGTGTGCCGCGCCGCGGGCATCGTCTGCAACGTCAACGGCTCGATCGAAACCGGCGTCGGCAATCTGGCCAATGTGCAGCTGGCCGCGGCGGCGCCGGCGGCCACGCTGTCCTGCGTGATTCCGGTGTCGACACCGGCCGAGTTCCAGAATGGCCGCATTGCCGGCATCTATTACAAGGACGATCTGCTCGTCGCGCCGATGAAATTGGTCGATGGCGCGATCGAAGTGCCGATGGCGCCGGGCATGGGCATCGCGGTGGACGAAGCCAAAATCGAAAAATACGGCACCACCGCCTGATCACATGAGACAAGAAATCGTCAACAAGCAGGTCAAGGCGATGCAGGCGGCAGGGCTCGACGCCATGATCTCCTGCTCGCCGGAAAACTTTGCGTACCTGACGGGCTTCGTCGTGCCGTCGCAACCGCTGATCCGTCATCGTCACGCCATGGTGATCGTCACCGCCGACGGCAAGACGGCGCTTTTCGGCGTCGATATGGAAGCGACCACCATCAAGCGCCGCGAACCGGATACGCCGTCGCGCATCTGGGCCGAATTCACCGACAGCGCGATGGCGGTGCTGGCGAGTCAGTTGAAAGACCTTGGTCTGGCGTCGGCGCGCATCGGCATCGAAATGGACTACCTGCCGGCCGGCGATTTCGCGCGGCTCGTACGCGAATTGCCGCGCGCGACATTCAGCGCCAATGAGGCGATACTCGCGCGCCTGCGGCAGATCAAGACCGCCGATGAAATTACTTTGCTGCGCCGTCTGTCGCGCATCGCCGACCAGTCGATTACCGATACCCTGGCCGCGGTGAAAACGGGCGACAGCGAAATGGATATCGCCGCGCACATGACGCGCAATATCTACACGCTGGGCGCCGAGCATTTCAAATTGATGATCGTTGCCACCGGCGAGCGCAGCCAGTTGCCCAACGTCGGCCCCACCGAGCGCAAGCTCGTGGCGGAAGACGTCTGCCGCGTCGAGACTTTTTCCGTGATCGCGGGTTATCAGGCCGGTGTCTGCCGCACCGCGGTCGTGCAGCGCGCGCCGGCGCATGCCGAGCAAATCTGGCAGAACCTCGTCGAGTGCAAATATCTGCTGATGGATATGATCAAGCCGGGCGCGAGCTGCCGCGCCATCTACGACGCCTTTATCCGCAAGCTTGCCGAGTTGAATCTGCCGCCGATTTCCTTCGTCGGCCATGGCATCGGTCTGCATCTGCACGAAGACCCTTATATCGGCAAAACGCCGGAGATCGGCAAAACCGGTGACGCGCAACTCGAAGCGGGCATGGTGCTCGGTGTCGAGCCGCTGTGTTATCAGACCGGTTACGGCTACGGCATGCAGAACAAGGACATGATGCTGGTCACGACCACCGGTTGCGAATTGCTGTCCGATTACGCCGACACCGACCGCCTGCTGGTTGTGCGCTAGCGATGCGGGTCGCGGTTCTCGGCGCGGGTGCGGGCGGTGCGGCGGCGGTCACCGAACTCACGCAAGCCGGCCACGAGATTCATTGGTGGAACCGCTCGGCGGCCAACTTGGAGCCGTTCCAGCGTTTGGGTGGCGTCGAGCACGAAGGCGTGTTCGGCAGCGGGCTCGCCAGGCCGCAGCTGATCACCGCCGACCTGCGCGCGGCCATCGACGGTTGCGCCGCGCTGGTGATTACCCTGCCGACGATTTCAAATGCCGCGCTGGCGACGGCACTGGCGCAGGCCGGCGCGCGCGCCGAGGTGCCGGTCATTCTCAATCCGGGACATACGGGCGGCGCGCTCGAATTTCACACCGCATTTCAAAAGCAGCGCGCCGATGTGCCGCCGGTGGCGGAGTTTTCGACGCTGACTTATGTCGCGCGCAGGAGTCAGCCGCAGCGCGTCAACATCAGCGGGCGCGCGAAGCGGGTGCGGGTTGCGGCCTTGCCCGGCAGCGAACGCGCGATTGCCATGGCGGTGCAGCTGTTTCCCTGCGCGAAGCCGGTCGCCGACGTGCTCGATTCAGGCTTGTGCAACGTCAACATGGTGCTGCATCCGCCGGGCGCAATCCTCGGTGCGGCATGGATCGAGGCCACCGCCGGCGATTACACGTTTTACGCGCAGGGCATGACACCGGGTGTCGCCCGCGTCATGCGCGCGCTGGATGACGAGCGTCGCGCGGTGGCACGCGCCTGCGGCCACACGCTGCCCAACCTGATCGAGGAAATGCAGGCGATCGGCACGGTTGAAGCAAACATCGGCGATACCAAGGATTTCGCCGCGGCGATTGCATCGGGCGTGGCCAACAGCCGCATCAAGGCGCCGGGCTCGCTCAATCACCGCTACTACCTCGAAGATTTCGGCCACGGCCTGCTGCCGTTTCGTTCGATCGCGAAAATCGCCGGCGTCGCCGTCCCGGCAGCGGACAATCTGTTCAAGCTCGCCGAAATTCTGGTCGGGAAGAATTATCGCGACGGCGGACGCGGCGCCGCGGCAATGGGCATCCTCGGCCTCGATCTCAAGGGTCTGCTTGCGCGCGTGCGCGGCTGAGGGCGGCGGTAAAATAATTCAACTGCAATGATGCGACAACCGAACAGCGGAGGCGGCTTATGCCGGTAGTGACAGTCGATTTGTGGCCGGGCCGCAGCGTCAACCAGAAGCGGCGGCTGGTCGAGGCGATCACCGCGGCGATGGTGGAACACGCCGGTGCCGGCAGCGAGCATCTGCATGTGATCATTCACGACGTGGCGAAAGACAGTTGGGGCCGCGACGGCCGGCTCGGCATCGACAACGAGCCCGATGCCGCGGTCAAACCGGCCGCGTCCAAAGCGCCGAAGATTTTCGGTTTCGCCCATCTGCTGCTGCAGGTGCGCGATCTCGATGCGTCGAAGAAATTCTATGAAGAGCTGCTGGGATTTACCGGGCGCAATGCCAAGCCGCTCACCGACGGCCGGCCTTTCGTGCCGTTCAGGCAGGGCATTGCGCTGACCACCGGCGGGCTCGGCGGCGCGCCGCAGATCGATCACATGGCGTTTCGCGTCAGCGGCGTCGATGCGCTGGCGGCGCGGCTGAAAGCGGCCGGGGTGCAATTTTTTCAGGACCTCCACGACGGCATCTACGGCCGCACGATCTACGTCGCCGACCCCGATGGCAACAAGATCGAGTTGTACGAAGAGCCGCGCTGACGCGCCATGACGGGGCGGCGACGGGCCGGCCTGGTGCGCGGGAGCAGGAAAATCTTCCGCGCCTGCGCATGAGGGCGCTGTCACGATCTTTGCTTGAGTGATGGCGCGATCAACTCTATTGAAAAGCATCATGACAAATAATGCATGCAGGCCTTGGTGGGTTGCGACGTGTTCGGTTGCCGCCGCAATCGCGGTGACCGGTGCCGCCGCCCAGACCCCGGCAAACTATCCGACCAAGCCGATCCGCGTATTCATCGGCTTTGCGCCGGGCGGGCCGGCCGATATCGCCGGGCGCGTGGTCGGACCGAAACTGAGCGAACTGCTCGGGCAGGCGGTGGTAATCGAAAACCGCGGCGGCGCCGGCGGTACCATCGGCATGGAGATGGTCGCCAAAGCCGCGCCCGACGGGTATACGCTGGGGCTCGGCAGTTCGGGCAATCTGGTGGTGGCGCCGCATCTGTATCCGAAAATCGGCTACAGCGTGCAAAAGGACCTGGCTGCCGTTGCACAGCTCGCCACCACTGCCTATGCGATTGCGGTGAACCCGAGTGTGCCGGTGAAAAGCGTCACCGAGCTGGTCAAGCTCGCGCTGAAGAAAAAGGATTTGCTGAGCTACGGTTCGTCGGGCAGCGGCTCGAGTTCGCATGTCGCCGCCGAACTGTTTTCGGCGGCCACCGGCGCCAGCATGGTTCACGTGCCCTACAAGGGCACCGGGCCCGCGCTGACGGCGGTGGTCGCCGGCGAAATCGATCTGATGTTCGCCGACCTGATTCCAGCCTTGCCGCACGCGAAGTACGGCCGCCTGCGTCTGCTGGCAACCATCGGCAGCAAACGCCCGTCCGCCGCACCGGAGTTGCCGACGCTGACCGAGGCCGGCGTGAAAATGCACCCGATGGACGGCCGCTACGGCATCGTCGCACCGGCCGGGACGCCGCGCGAGATAATCGCTAAACTGCACGCCGCGATCATCGGTGCGCTGAAAACCCCTGAAGTGCAGCAGCGTTTCGCGCAAATCGGCTTCGACGTCCTCGGCGACACGCCCGAGCAGTTTGCCGCAACGCTCAAGCTCGAAAGCGAACTCATCGGCCCGATCATCCGCAAGGCGGGCATCAAGCCCGATGCATAATCGCAGCGGCGCCGTGCGCCACTGCACACAAACGGAATAATCCATGCCTTTGCTTTATCTGACCGCAAAACAATGCCACGCCCTGTTGAGCCCCGACGATGTACTGGGTGAAATCGAGCGCGTGGTCGCACAGGATGCCGCCGGCCGCGTGCGCTGGCCGGTGCCGCCCAACATGAACATGCGCGACCGTTTCGAGAACCACTATCACCTCAAGGCCTGCATACTCGACGAAGCCTCGGTCGGCGGATTCCGTTTTGTTTCGCACAACGCCACCGACGAAACCTCGCAGGATGCGACGCGTTTCATCATGCTGGTCGATGTCGAGTCCTCGCGGCCGCTGGCGCTGGTCGATGAAACCTGGACCTACGCGCAGCGCACCGTGGCGTCGATCGTGATGGCGGCGCGCCGTCTCGCGCGCGACGACGCCGGCACGCTTGCGCTCGTGGGCGCCGGGCGTCTGGCCACCACCGCGCTCGAATATTTCACGCGCCTGTTCAAACTGAAGGAAGTGCGCATCGTCTCGCGCCGGCCCGAAACGCGCGCTGCACTGGCGGCCAAAGCGAAGACGCAATACGGACTCAATGCGAAAGCCGTCGATACCATTGAAGCCGCGGTGCGCGGTGCCGATCTGGTGCTGACTGCGACCAATAGCGCGAGTGCAATGTTGCAGGAACCCTGGATTGCGCCGGGCGCGGTGGTGGCCACGCTCGACAGTGCCGAGCCCGGCCGCGACTTCGTCGAAAAGGCCGATTTGTTCGTGGTCGACAGCCGCGCGCAACTGCAGAAAGAGTTGATCGATCTGTTCGGCGCCGAGGCGCCGGGCTGGATCGATGCGACGGTCGCCGAAGTGGTCAGCGGCAAGCATCCGGGCCGCAGCAGCGACAATCAGCGCGTGCTCATCATCACGCAGGGCATGGCCAGTCAGGATATCGCGCTGGCCAATCTGGTTTATCAGCGCGCACTCAAACAGAAGATCGGCATGCCGCTGCCGATCGAACTGCCGGCGGCATAGTCACCGCACGGGCACCGAAAAAAACGCAAAAAAATTGAACAAGGGGGCTGCGCCCCCTTGTATCCCCGCTGAATAGATGATGCTGCGCATCATCTTGAACGCAAAACCGCTGAACCCTATTGCGGCTTGATTCCTGCGGCCTTGATGACTTTCGTCCACTTCTCGGTTTCCGACTTGATGTAGGCGCCGAACTCCTCCGGCGTCGTCGGCGCCGGGTCCGTGCCGTCTGCGATCAGGCGGTCGCGCACCTCGGGCGATTTCAATAGTTTCACCATTTCCTGGTTCAGCCGGTCAATGATGGGCCGCGGTGTTCCTGCCGGCGCCAGCAACCCGAACCACTGCGTCGCTTCGTAACCGGGCACGCCGGCTTCGGCGATCGACGGCACATCCGGCAGCGCCTGCGAGCGTTTGGCGGTGGTAACGCCGAGGGCGCGCAATTTGCCGGCCTTGATGTAGGGGATCGCAGTCGGCACGCTCGGGAAGTTGGCGGCGATCTCCCCGGCGAGCGAGCTGATCACGCTCTGGCCCGAGCCTTTGAACGGCACATGCACGATGTCGATGTGCGCCAGCACTTTCAGCAACTCGCCGGAAAGATGCGGACTGGTGGCCTGACCGGCCGAGCCGAAGGTGATGGTGCCGGGCCGCGCCTTGGCCAGCGCAATAAACTCCTTGAGATTTTTCGCCGGCAGCGACGGATGCACGGTGAGAATATTCGGCGACAGCACGGCCAGCGAGATCGGCGCCAGATCCTTGATCGCGTCGTACGGCAGCTTCGCATACATGCTCGGGTTGATCGCCAGCGTCGACAGCCCCATCAGCAGCGTATAACCGTCGGGCGGCGCCTTGGCCGCGATCTCGATGCCGATGATAGTGCCGGCACCGGCGCGGTTATCGACGACGACCTGCTGACCGAGTTGCTCCGACAATTTTTGTGCGACGATGCGGCCGGTTATGTCGGTGCCGCCGCCCGGCGACGACGGCACGACGAGGCGGATCGCGTGATTCGGATAATTTTGCGCGACGGTTGGCGCCGCGGCGAGTGTTGCCACCGCCGCGATCGCAATTTTTGTCATTTTCATAGGGCCTCCAGGAGCTGCTGAATTTATTTTGGAAAGAAGCGCTGCGCGTTGCTGATTTCGTCGGCGTCGCCCTCGAGCGCCCATTGCGCGAGCTCGCGGTGGCGCGCGAACCAGACGCCGGGAAAACCCGAAAAGTAACGCAGCAGCTTGTGCATCTGCGCCGACATCAACGGGCGTCCGCCGAAATGGCAGTGCAGCGTCATCACCATCAGCGACAGCGGCTCGTTGGCGTAGAGATAATCGAAGGTATCTTTGTAGACATTGAAATAATCCTGCGGACTTAACCACAGCACGCGGTTGTCGGTGTAATCGCTGTGCGGCACATGCGCGAGCGGGCCGTGCGGCGTGTGGATGCGGCGCGGCAGGTCGGCGTAGTTGGCGTCGCCGTGCCACAGCATTTTTTCCTGCGCGAGGAAGGCATCGGTATGCGCCGTCCACGCCAGAATCGGCGACAGCCAGCCCTGCGGCCGCTGGCCGGTGTTTTTTTCCAGCACTTCGATGCAACGGCGGATCGTCGCCTGCTCCTGCTCGGGCGTCATGTCGGCCAGATGCGCGTCCTGTGTGTAGCCGTGGGCGGCGAAATCATGCCCGCATTTCACCACCTGCGCGGCGGCCTCCGGATAGACCTCGACGCTGTGCGCGTTGGTGCAAAAGGTCGCCGGCATGCCGGCCTTGTCGAGAATGTTCAGAATGCGCCAGATGCCGGCCTTGCCGCCATACTGCGCGAAGGTGATCGACTGATGGTCGAGGTTGCCGGGCTTCGGTTGCCAGCGCTGCGCCGCATAGGGCGGCCACTTGCCCTCGGGCCAGGTCTCGAACATCACGGTCAGCGCAATCGCGATCCTGCTGCCGTTAGGCCAGGTGGTTACACCGCTTTTCATGTTTCCTCCATGCCATCAGTTCGCATCAGCGAACCGGTGCAGCTTTCAACCTCTACTGTGGGGAGAGGGCCGGGGTGAGGGCGCCGCTGCGCCAATACATTTCGCAAGTGAAATATTACTTCGGCGGCTGGAAATCAACCGACCGCGCACGCAACGTCGTGTCTTTTTTCAGAATGTGCTTGGCGACCTTGTGCGTCGGCGTGTGCGGAATCGATTCGTTGAAAACGACGAAGCGCGGCACCTTGTGCGCCGCCAGTTTCTCCGCACACCAGTCGCGGATTTCCTGTGCGGTCACCTTGCCGTCGGGCTTCGTCACCACCACGGTCATGATCTCGTCTTCCCCCAGTTCCGACGGCATCGCGATCGCTGCTGACTCCGACACCGCCGGGTGCAGGTTGACGATGCGATCGATCTCGGCGCCGGCGACGTTTTCGCCGCGGCGGCGGATGATGTCCTTCTTGCGCGCGACGAACCAGTAATAGCCCTCGCTGTCGCGCTTGATGAGATCGCCGGAGAGAAACCAGCCGTCGCGGAATGCGGCAGCCGTCTGTTCCGGATCATTGTAGTAGCCCTGCATCAGCGTCGGGATTTTCACCGCCAGTTCGCCGGTCTCGCCCTCGGGCACGTCGTTGCCGTCGTCATCAAGGATGCGCACCTGCGTCCACTGCACCTTCGGATCGGCATGCACGCCAAGCTTGCCCATGCAGGCGACCTTGTGCGGGCCCTTGAACGGATTGCTGAAGGCGCCGGGGATTTCGGTCATGCCGAAACCCTCGATCACGTTCGGCACCTTGAATTCCTTCTTGAACACGTCCATCGCCTCCTGCGTGAACGGCGCGCCGTTGACCACGCGCAGCTTGTGTGTCGGCACGAACTCGTCGCGCGAACGCCGCGCGAGGATCGTACTGACTGCCATGATGACGTTGACCTGCGTCGCGCCGGTGTCGGCGGCAGTGCGCCAGAAAGTGGTGGCGGAAAAGCGCGGCACGATAATCAAGGTGGCGCCGGCGGTGACGGCGCTGGCGACCGAATAGAACAGCGCGTTGATGTGGAACATCGGCAGGATGCACAGCACGCGGTCATCGGCCTGGGTTTCGACGCGCGCGACATGGCGCTCGCCCGAGAGCACGAAGTTCTTCTGCGCGTGCATCACACCCTTCGGGAAGCCGGTGGTGCCCGACGAATAAATAATGGCGAAAGTGTCGTCGGCCGCGACGTCGTCCGGCAGTTTCGCATCGCCCGGATTCTTGATCAGTTCGGTCAGGAGCGGCAGGCCTTCGACCGCCTCATCGACCATCATGAACCACGGCGCCGGCTTGATTTCAGCGGCGGCCTGTTTGGCGATCTGCAGGGTGTCGGTCGAGCAGGCGACCGCGCTGACGCCGGCATGCGACATCACGTATTTGGCTTCTTCGACGCCGAATTCCGGATTCACCGGCACCATGATGGCGCGGATGCGCGCCAGCGCGAACATCAGCATCACGTGCGCGTAGGTGTTGGTCGCCATGATCGCCACGCGGTCGCCTTTTTTCACGCCGCGGCTGGCCAGCACGCGCGCCGTGCATTCGATCGCGTCGGCGAATTCGCCCCATGTCCATGTTTTATCCTTGAACAGGATGAAGGGCTTGTCCGGATTGGCCTGGCGGCGTGTTTCGAACAGGCTTTGTAATGTGTAGTCGTGCTTGGGATAGAGAGAGATCACCTCAAGCGGTGTCAGGTAAGGCACTGCAGTCTCCTTGCGGTTGCCGACAGTCGATGCTGGTTGATGTGGTTTACGCCAGGTCGCGTCGTGTTGTTGACGTCATTCCTGCGCGGGAAGTGACGGCTTATTTTCGGCGGCTGATCAGTCGGCTTTGAGGCCCAGCGTCTGCACCAGTTTGCGCCACTTCTCGATTTCGTCTTTGATGATTGCGTTGAATTGCTCGCCGCTGTTGCCGACCGGTTCGGCGCCCTGATTGGTCAGGCTGCCGCGCAGGTCCGGCGATTGCAGGGCGCGCACCGTTTCGCGGTGCAGCTGCTCGACGATGGCCGCCGGTGTTTTTGCCGGCGCTAGCAGGCCGTACCAGGCATTCGATTCGTAGCCGCGCACGCCGGCTTCGTCGATCGTCGGCACCTCGGGCATCACCGCGGCGCGCTTCAGCGACGCAACGCCGAGCGCGCGCAGGCGGCCGCTTTTCACATGCGGCAGCGCCACCACCACGGTGGTGAACGTGAGTTGCGTTTCGCCCGAGAGCAGCGACACCATCGATGGCGCTGCACCTTTGTACGGCACATGGGTCATCTTGATGCCGGCCATGCTGTCGAACAGTTCCGCCGACAGATGCGACGGCGTGCCGTTGCCGATCGACGCATAGAGGATCTCGCCCGGCCGCTTTTTCGCCAGCGCGATCAGCTCCTTCAGCGACTTCACCGGCAGCGCCGGATTGACCACCAGAATATTGGCGACGGTCGCAATCTGGGTCACCGGCGCGAAATCGCGCACCGTGTCGTAACCGAGCTTCGAATACAGCGAGGCGTTCTGCGTGTGGCTCGAAAATGTCGCCAGCAGCGTGTAGCCGTCGGGCGCGGCTTTCGCCACCGCTTCGGTGCCGATGGTGCCGCTGGCGCCTGAGCGGTTGTCGACGACAAAACTCTGGCCGGTGTATTCGGCCAGCTTGGGTGCCAGCGCGCGCGCGACGAAGTCGATGCCGCCGCCGGCCGGGAAGGGCACGATCACGCGCACGGCCTTGGCCGGATAGGGTTGTGCCAGCGCGGCGGTCGCGGCGACGCCAAGCATCGCCGCACCGGCCGCCGCTGCCACCGTCGCGCGCATGCCCGTGCTAGCCCTTCATGTCGGCGTTGAGTATGGTCAGTGCCTGTTGCAGCACTTTTTCGATGCGGTCTTTTTCTTTCTTGATGCCCTCGTCGTCCCAGGTCCACATGCCCTGTTTGGTTTTCATGCCGAGGTGGCCCTTGTCGATCATCGCCTTCACCACCGGTGCCGCCACCTTCTCGGCGTGCAGATCGCCGTAGAGCGAGCTTGCCGCGTAGTAGTTGGTGTCCCAGCCCGACATTTCCTTCTGCATCATCGGACCGCAGGCGAGGAAGCGGAAACCGAACCCGTAGCGCACCGCGGCATCCACGCCCTCGGGCGAAACGACGCCGTCGCTGATCAGATAAAGCGCCTCGCGCATCATCGCGTGCTGCAGGCGGTTGCCGATGAAGCCCGGAATGTCCTTGTTCACGCGCACCGGCATCTTGCCCAGATCGCGCTGGTTCTGCTCCAGCCAGTCGCAGACTTTGACGTCGGTGAAATCGGCCTTGATGATTTCCACCAGCGGCACCAGATGCGCCGGCATGAAGTAATGCATGCCGGCCACGCGGGAGCGCGTCTTCAGGTGTTTGCCGATTTCGCCGATCTGGAAGTTCGATGTGTTGCTGACCAGCGGAATGTCCGGCCGCGCCAGCGTTTCGAGCTGCGAAAAAAGCTTGCGCTTCAATTCGATGTTTTCGGTCGCCGCCTCGAGCACCAGATCGATTTCCGACCACGCGATCGCTTCGAGCGTTTCGTAGGTCTTCACGTTCTTCAGCAGGCCCGTATCGGCCCCGAGTTTGCCGAGGCCCGCCGTCACGCGCGCGGGCAATGCGTCGCGCGTTTTCTGCGACGGGCTCATCACGTGCACCGCCCAGTTGCCGGCCGCGAAAATGGTCGCGATGTCGCCGCCCATGATGCCGCCGCCGATGATTACGATGCCCGATTGTCTTGCTGCCATGTGGTCTCCGCGGCGTTGCGCCGGTTAAGGGTGTTGAAATGAAAAAACGAATCCTGAAATCATTTGGCGGCTTTGCCGCTGCGCGTCGCCGTGAATGCGCCGCCGCTCTTGGCAGTGCCGCTGATGCTGTTGCCGCTGACGCGGCCGCTGTATTCGATGCCGCCGGCGGTCAACGTGATTGCGTCGCCGCGCAGGCGGCCGCTCACCGGCGAGAGCTTGTCGCCGGTTTTAAGTGTACCGCCGACCACCTGGAATTCCTGCGTCAGCGTGAATTCGCCCGCCGCCGATTGCCAGGTGCCGGCCACTTTCGCCGGCACGATCCACAGCAGCGCCGTGCAGTAATAGCTGCAGCCCTTGTTTTCATCGACGCTGGCGGTTTCGTCAGGTTTCCAGTCGCCCATCGTGAATGTGTTGGAGACGATGCGCGTGCCCGGCTTCATGTCGAGAATCTTCGGCTGCAGCTTGAGATTGATGTCCGGCAGCAGAAACAGTGTGACCACTGTGGCGTGCGAGAAGTCGGTTTCGAACAGGTCCGCCTTGATGAAGGTGGCGCCGGTCGCGCCTTCCCTGGCCGCGTTCTGTTTCGACAACTCGACCATGTCCGGGTTGTATTCGATGCCGGTTGACTTGGCGCCGCGCCTGGTCGCAGTGATGACGGTGCGGCCGTCGCCGGAACCGAGATCGAAGTGCACGTCGCCCGCTTTCACGCCGGCGAGATCGAGCATCCTGTCCACCATCGGTTGCGCGGTCGGCACCCACACCACATCCTTGCCCGGCTGGCCCGAATAGGGCTCGAAGGGCTTTTGCGCCGGTTGCGCGGCGACGCCGAGCGAGAGCAGCGCGCCGGCCGCGAGGACGAAAAATTGCCGCATAAAGAAAATGCCGTTCATGAGCGTTCTCCGTGTGCAGTGGTTGTAGGGATGGGGTTTGGTCAAACCGGTCAACGGCGCGTCGCCTGCCAGGTCGCGCCGCCTTTCAGCGTGCCGCTCATGACGTTGCCGCTGACGCGGCCGCTGTATTCGGTGGTGCCGACGGTGAAGGCGATGCGGTCGCCGTCGAGGCGCGCGCTGCTGATAGTGATGGACGAGGCGCCCGACTTCAGCGTGCCGCTGAGCATCTGGAAATTCTGCTTGAGCGTAAGCTCGCCCTGCGCAAGCTGCCAGTTGCCCTCGACTTTCGCCGGCACGATCCACATAAATGCTTTGGGTCCGAATGCCACGTTGTCCGGCGAACTGATTTCTTCGTCGGCGATCCAATCGTCCATCTTGAAAGTGTTCGACACGACGCGGGTTCCCGCTTTCATCGCGAGAATCTTCGGCCGCAGTTTGAGATTGATCTGCGGCAGCAGATACATCGTAATCACCGTCGCCTGTGAAAAATCGCTCTCGAAAATATCCGCCTTGACGAAGCTGGCCCTGGCGGCGACCCCTTCTTTTTCGGCATTTTGTTTCGACAGCTCGACCATGTCCGCGTTGTATTCGATACCGAGCGCTTTGGCGCCGCGTTTGGCCGCGGCGATCACGGTGCGGCCGTCGCCGGAACCGAGATCGATCACGTAATCGTTCGGCGCGACTTTGGCCGCGTTGAGCATGCGTTCGATCAGCACCTGCTGCGTCGGCACCCAGATGACGTCCTTGCCTTCCTGACCGATCTGTGGCGCAAATGGCGCGGCGGCAGCCGCGACCCCGGCAACGGCGGCGAACGCCAGCGCGAGCAGCGAACGATGCAGGCTTTGCAATGCAAACACGCGGGGTCTCCGGCCGAGGGAAATGCACTTACGGGATTTTCGGCGATGATACCGGATTGTTGTCGCGCAGGGTGGCGCTCCAGGTCCCGGAAGCGGCGCCCTCGAAGCTGCCCTCGATGCGGTTGCCGCTGACGCGACCGCTGTATTCCACCGCCCCGGCGCTGAAGCGGATCTGATCGCCGTTCAGACGCGCCTTGCTGATCGGCACCGCACCGGTGCCCGTCTTCAGCGTGCCTTCCAGCATCTGGAAATTCTGCTTCAGCGTCAGTTCGCCCAGCGTGCTTTGCCAGCTGCCGGCGACCCTGGCCGGCACGATCCACAGGTAGGCGGTGCGGCCGGCCACCGCTTCGATGCGGTCGGCCTGCCAGTCGGCCATGTCGAAGGCATGCGAGACTACGCGCGTGCCCGGCTTCAGATCGAGGATTTTCGGCCGCAGCTTGAGATTGAGCGATGACAGCAGGTACATGGTGACCACGGTCGCCTGCGAGAAATCGCTCTCGAAGATGTCCGCCTTAATGAATTTGGCGTGCTCGGTGACGCGCGCTTTCTCCGCCGCCTGATTGCTGAATTCGACCATGTCCGGGTTGTATTCGATGCCAAGCCCGCGCGCGCCGCGTTTGGCGGCGGTGATCACCAGACGGCCGTCACCGGAGCCGAGGTCGATCACATAATCCTTGTCGCCGACCTGCGCCATGTCGAGCATCTTGTCGACGAACTCCTGCGGCGTCGGCAGCCAGATCACATCCTTGCCTTCCTGATAGGGCTGCGGCTGGTATTCGGCGGCGCTTGCCAGCGGCGCGGCGGCCAACAGCGCCGCGGCGAACAGTGATGCAACAAGTCCCGTTTTTTTCATGGCGTTGTTTCCGTAGCGCAGGCGAACCGCCTGCCTCCGTTTTTGATGTTTGATGCAGGTGAGTCGCCTGCGCTACAACTGCGAATCCCGGCGCTTGAATTTCCTGCTATTTTTTCAGCCGCCCGTCGATGGTCGCACCGCTGGCGACCATTTGTTCGATTGCGGCGGCATCGAAGCCCGCTTCGCGCAGCACTTCCACCGACTGCTGGCCGAGCTTCGGCGCTGCCGACCATTCCTTACGCGTGCCGCAGGACCACACATTGGGCAGGCGCATTTCGCGAATCCTGCCTTCGGTAGGATGGTCCCTGGTCAGAAAAAATCCCGCGTCGGTCAGATGCGGATCTTCCTGCACGCTCTCCAGCGTGTGATACGGCATCGCCGGCACATCGTGTTCGTCGAGCAGCTTCAGCCACTCCGCGGTCGTTTTGGACGCGAAGGCCGCGTTGCGCACTTCAAGGTAATACGAAACATTGGCGAAGCGCGTCTGCACGCTGTCGAGCCGCGGGTCGGTTTTGAGTTCCGGGCGGCCGATCGCGTCGAACAGGCCGAAGGCCTGCGGATTGGTGTTGGCCGAAATGCAGATATAGCCGTCCTTGGTCGGAATCGGTTTGGTTTGCGGATCGAGCAGGCGCGGATCGCCGGTGCCGCCGATCGGCGGCTCGAAGGTGGTCAGATACATATGCTCTTCGAGCACGAACTTGACCAGGTTCTCGAACATCGGAATGCCGATCGAGCTGCCTTCGCCGGTTTTTTCGCGGCGGTAGAGCGCCATCATGATCATCTGCACCGCGATCAGGCCGACCGTCTTGTCGGCCACCACCATCGGTACGTAGCGCGGTTCGCCGGTGGCACGTTCGTGCAGCGCCGCCATGCCGGCCGAACCCTGGATGATGGTGTCGTAGGCGGCCTTGTCTTTGTAGCGCCCGTCCTGCCCGAAGCCGTACAAGCCGCAATAGACGATTTTCGGATTGATCCGCTTGACGTCTTCGTATGCAAGGCCGAGCCGCGCCATCGCTGCCGGCCGCACGTTCCATACCAGCACGTCGGCCTTGGCGATCAGGCGTTTCAAGGCCTCCATGCCGGTGGCCTGTTTGAGGTCGAGCACGATCGAGCGCTTGTTGCGATTCAGGTGCAGAAACTTGGCACCCATGCCCGGTGTCACTGATTTGCCGTTCATGAAGCGGATCAGGTCGCCGGCCTTGGTTTCGACCTTGATGATTTCCGCGCCGTGATCGGCGAGGATCTGCGTCGCCAGCGGGCCGACCACCACCGAGGTGAGGTCAACGACGCGCACGCCCTCGAGCGGACCGCCCGCCATGCTATTGAAACTCCGCGGTGGCCGACAGCGACAATGCGCCGGTGTCGTCGAGCGTCCACAGTTTGGCGGACTTGCCGTCGGCCGACGGTTCGCCGCAGACGCTGATCGGCCGGTTGACAAACATCGGCCGCACGTTGCGCGAACTGATGAATTTGAGCGGCGTCTTGGCGTTGGCGCGCGCGAGTTCGAACACGAGCAGCGTGGTGAGGCCGCCGTTCATCACGCGCTCGGGGTAGCCCTCGACCTGCGTCACATACTGATGATCGTAATGAATGCGGTGGCCGTTGAAGGTCAGCGCCGAATAACGGAACAGCATCACCGGATCGGGCGTCACCGTTTTCTGCCACACCGCGGTGCCCGGTGCCGGTTGCGGCTCGGGCGGCGGCGCGCCTTTCGCCGGTTCTTCGCGATAGACGATGTCCTGCTCTTCGGTGATCGCGACGCCGCGCGGGCTGATCATGTCGGTTTTTACCGTGACGAACACCATCTGGCCGGTGCGGCCGGTTTTCGGCGTCACACTCATGATGGTCGATTCGCGTTTGACTTCATCGCCGACCAGCAGCGGGTGGTGGAGCGTGATGCGTTTTCCCGCAAACATGCGGCGCGGCAGCGGCACCGGCGGCAGAAAATCGCCGCGTTCGGGATGGCCATCTTTTCCTACCTGCGCATGACGTACGACACGCGGAAACAATATCGAATGCCAGCCCGGCGGCAATACGTCGCCGAATTTCGGCATCGCGTCATCGCGATCGAGTGTCGCCGCGAGGCGATGCACCGACGGAATCGTCACGTAATCGATATCGGTTTCTTTCTGGCCGATCCATTCCTTCAGCTTTTCGAAATCCTGCGTCAAGGCGCATGCTCCTGCGGTTCGATGATGGGCGCGCCCGGCGGCGCGGAGGCGAGATTTTACAACTCACGGATTGGTTTTAGTTGGCTGGTCAACCGCCGGGCTCCCTGCGCTGCATCACGGGGGAGGGTTGGGGCAGGGGCAATCAGGCGACGATCAAGTGAACATCGATGCCGGCGGGTTTTCGCGCGCCGCGTCACTCCGCTTTCGCGCCCGACGCTTTCACCGCGGCGCCCCATTTGGCGATCTCAGCCTTGATATAGGCGGCAAACTGTTCGCGCGTGTCGCCCACCGGAGTGAACGCGAGCGTGGCGAGTTTTTCCTTCACGTCCGCTTCGCCGAGGATGCGCACCATCTCGGCGTTGAGCTTGTCGAGGATGGGCGCGGGTGTTTTCGCCGGCGCCGCGATGCCGATCCAGCCGACCGCCTCGAAGCCCGCGTAACCCGACTCGGCAATCGTCGGCAGATCGGGCAGATAGGGCGAGCGTTTCAGCGTCGCGATGCCGAGCCCGCGCAGGCGGCCCGATTTGATATGCGGCAGGGTTGCCGGAATCGCGTCGAACATCATTGGCACCTGGCCGCCGATGATCTGCGTATGCGCATCGGCGCTGCCCTTGAACGGCACGTGATTGAGCTTGATGCCGGCAATGCTGGCGAACATTTCGGTCGTCAGATGGCTGGTCGAGCCGCTGCCGAGCGAGGCAAAGTTGATGGTGCCCGGTTTTGCTTTCGCAGCGGCGACGAATTCCTTCACCGTCTTGTAGCTCTCGGCCGGGTTTACCACCAGCGTCTGCGGCGTCAATCCCAGATTCGTGATCGGCGCGAAATCGTTGATCGCGTCGTACGGCAGCTTCGCGTAGAGCGTCGGGTTGATGCCGAAGGCGCTGGATACCGCCATCGTCAACGTATAGCCGTCATGCGGCGCCTTCGCGCCCAGCTCGGTGCCGAGGACCGCGCCTGCACCCGGCTTGTTGTCCACGACCACCTGCTGGTTCCAGTGATCGCTCATCTTCGCCGCGACCAGGCGCGCGAGCACATCGGTCGAAGTGCCGGGTGTGAATTGCACGATGATGCGGATCGGCTTGGCCGGATATTCGCTGGCGGCGGCCAGCGGTGCGAGCAATGCGGCGACAACAGCGACGGCGCGGTGCAGTTTCATGGATAGCCTCCTGCGACGCGCGGTTGTTGTATGCGGTGTGGCGCGGCGCCTGACGCATGGTGAACGACGCAAAACAGGGTGTCAACAAGGCGCTGCGCATGGCAATGCGGTCATCAGCGTAGAATCCTCTGTCGAATATTTAACGGAGGGTGCGCCGATGTCCAGCCAGCAACATGACCGTGGTCTCGAAATGCGTAAGCAGGTACTGGGCGCCTCACATGTCGAGCGCACGCTCGCCGCCACCGACCAATACACCGAAGCGCTGCAGCAACTTGTAAACGAATTCTGCTGGGGCGCGGTGTGGGCGCGGCCGGGTCTGGAGCCGCGCATCCGCTGCATGCTCACGGTCACCATGCTCACGGCGCTCAACCGTTCGACCGAATTGCAGACGCACATTCGCGCCGCGCTCGGCAACGGCGTGACGCGCGAAGAAATCGTCGAAATCATGCTGCAGGCCGGTGTTTATTGCGGCATGCCGGCCGCGGTCGAGGGTTTGCGCGTGGCGCGCGCCGTGTTTGCCGAAGCGGCCGCCGCGTAATCTTCACTGCGATGCGCGCGACGGTTCTGTCCTGGCGCTACGCCGGCTGCGCGGCGCTGATGCTGATCGCGGCGACAGTGGCCGCCGACCCCTATCCCGCGCGGCCGCTGCGGTTGATCTGCCCGTCGCCGCCGGGCGGCGCGGTGGACATGCTGAGCCGCGTCGTCGCGCAGCAACTCGCCGAAAAATTCGGCGTGCCGGTGATTGTCGATAATCGCGCCGGCGCCAGTGCAGTCATCGGCAGCGAACTCGTTGCCAAGTCGCCGCCCGACGGCCACACGCTGATGATGGGTTATTCGACACACGCGACAAATCCGATCTTCATTAAAAAACTGCCGTACGACACGCTGCGGGATTTTTCCGCGATCACGCTGGTCGGCTACATTCCGCTGCTGCTGGTGGTGCATCCGTCGGTAGCCGCCAATTCGGTGCAGGACCTGATTGCGCTCGCCAAAGCGCGACCCGGCCAGTTGCAGTTTGCCGCCGGTTCGGCCGGCGGCGGCCCGTCGATGGCGGGCTTGTTGTTCCGCCAGATGGCCGGCATCGACATCGTGCAGATCCCCTACAAAGGCAACGCGCCGGCGCTGACCGATCTCCTCGGCGGTCAGGTAACCATGATGTTCGACACCATCAACACCAGCTTGCCGCTGGCGCGTGCCGGGCGCCTGCGCATGCTCGCCGTGACCAGCATCAGCCGCGCCTCGCTCGCGCCGGACGTGCCGACGATTGCCGAGGCGGGGCTGCCCGGCTTCGACGTGCGTGCATGGTTCGCGGTGATGGCGCCGGCAAAAACGCCGCGCGAAATCATTCGCACGCTCAACGCCGTCATCAACCGGGGGCTGGCCGATCCGGCCTTGCGCGCGAAACTCGCCGCCGATGGTGTCGAGGTCGGCGGCGGCACGCCTGAACAGACCGACGCGTTTATTCGCGCGGAAATGGAACGCTGGCCGAAGTTCATCAAGGCGCGTGACTGAAGCGCAATCGCAGTCGCTCTTTTCGCAGGCCTGCGGCTGCGTTGGTAGACAACCCGTCATCCGGGTGTTGCGCAAAGCCGGTTATAGTATTTGAAGAATAACGAGGAGACTTGCCATGCAGGACCCGTGCACGTATTTGCTTCTGCTTCATCGCCGTGTTCTGCCTGCCGCCGTTGACCGCGGCAGTCACCGTTGCCGACCGCGCTGCCGTCAACCAGTAAAAGGAACAAACATGATCAGCCGTTTTCTGTCTGCTGCTTTCGCCGCGATATTGCTTTGCGCAATCAGCTTCGCCGGTCATGCCGGCGAGAGTCCGGCACGGGTGACGATCATTTACGATGCCTTCGGCAAACCGTCCGATCTGGAGCGCGGCTGGGGTTACTCCGCGCTGATCGAGTATGGCGGCAAGCGCATATTGTTCGATACCGGCGGGCAGTATCGCGTTTTCGCCGACAATGTACGCAAGCTGAAAATCGATCTCAAGACGCTCGACTTCGTCGTCCTGTCGCACCGGCATGGCGATCACACCTCGGGTCTCGCTTACGTGCTGCAGCAGAATCCGAAAATCAAAATCTATGCCCCGTTTGAAGGGGCGATGTTCGGTACTTCGGTCGCCAAGGGGGCGCCGCTGGCGAAACTGATCGAACGGCGGGTCGTCGATGCGCCCGATGATATGCATTATTTCGAGGGCAAATATCCCGATACCTATGCGGTCGATTCGCCATGGCCCGGCGCCAACATCAGCCAGATCGACAAGCCGCTGGAGGTGATGCCGGGATTCTTTCTGTTCAGAACCGTGTCGGAAAACAAGGGCACGCTGGAAATGAACGAACTGTCGATGGCAATCCGGACGCCGAAGGGACTGGTCGTGGTCGTCGGCTGTTCGCATCCGGGCATCGAGAAGATCCTCGCCGCCGCAAGCCAGATCGACCCGCGGCTCTACTCCGTGTTCGGCGGTCTGCATCTGGTCGATCAGACCGATGAACAAGTCACGCAGATCGTCAGCAATTTCCAGCAGAAGTGGAAGCTCGAGCGCGTTGCGGCGGGCCACTGTTCCGGCGAGTTCGCGCAGTCCCTGTTCACCCGGCAGTTCGGCACGCGGCATGACCACTCGGGGCTCGGCGAGGTCATCGCGTTGCCGGATTAAAACCGGTCGGTTGATTCGTTCGTCCGGCAGTTTGCCGAGCGGTTACTGCGACCGGTCCAGCGTCGACAACGCTTCCATCGCCAGATAGTAGGGCAGGCCCTCGTCGATCTGCTTTTTCAGCGGATGCGTCAGCACCGCGCGCGTGTAGCGCAGCAGCATGTCGGATTTTTTTGCGAGCTGATGCGCGAGCTCCCACGCGCGCGGCATCAGCCGGTCGCGCGGCATTACTTCGGCAACCAGCCCCATCTCCTTCGCCTCGCGCGCGCCGAGCACCTGCCCGGTCAGCATCAGGTAGCGCGCGCGGTTAAGCCCGATCAGCATGGTGTAAACGACGTTAATGCCGTCGCCGGGCGCGATGCTGCCGTTGGCGAAATGCGCGCTGTCCTCGAACGATGCGTCGTCGCTGGCGAGCACGATGTCGCACATCAGCGCGAGATCGGCATGGCGCTTGGCCGGGCCGTTGACCGCGGCGATGATCGGCACCTCGATGGCAAGATGCGCATTGACCAGCTTCCTCGCATTGACAAACACCTCATGCACGCCCGACGGGGTCAGCTTCGCGCCGTGAAAAAACTCCGCCTCCGGATCGAGCCGCGGGCCGCTGAATTCGCCGCCGCTGCCGGTGAGTATGATGATGCGGTTGTCGCGGTCGCTGCCGATTTCGGCGAGCGCGCGCGCCATTTCGGCCTGCGCGTCGAGTCCCCAGCGCAGGGGGCCGCCGTCGCTGTGCAGCGTCATCTGCAGAATGCCGTCGCGCCTTTCGAGCTTGATGAAGCGGTAACTCTGCGCGTAGTCGTCGAACTTCAAGCGGGCATCCCCCGGGCTGTCGAATGGTCGGGTTAGCGTATCACAGCGGCGCGCGCCGTCCGCGCCGCGGTATGATGCCCACGCCATGTTCAAGCCCCTCGCCATCGTCGCGCTTTGCTTTGCGCCATTCGTGCCGGCGCAGGCGGCGGCGGACTATCCGCTCAAGCCCGTGCGCATCATCGTCGGCTTCCCGGCCGGCAGCGGCACCGACATGCTGGCGCGTTTCATCGGCGGCAAGCTCACCGAGCGCGTGAAGCAACAGATCGTCGTCGATAACCGGCCCGGCGCCAACGGCATCGTCGCCACCGAGCTGACCGCGAAGGCCGCCCCGGACGGCTACACGCTGCAGTTCATGTCGGTGTCGCACACCATGAATGCTGCGGTTTACGACAAGTTGCCCTTCGATCCGTTGAAGTCGTTCACGCCGGTAATGCTGCTCGGCGCCGGGCCGCTGGTGCTCGTCGCCAATCCGGCCTTTCAGCCGCGCAGTGCGCGCGAGCTGATCGAACTCGCGCGCGCCCGGCCCGACACGGTCAGCTACGCTGTTTCCGGCACCGGTGGCGTCAATCATTTTGCCGGCGCGCTGTTTTCGCGTCTCGCCGGCGTGCAGCTCGTCAACGTGCCGTACAAGGGCGGGCCGCAGGCGCTCACCGACCTGATCGGCGGTCAGGTGCAGATCATGTTCGGCACCGCCGCGATCACGCTCAATCAGATTCGCGCCGGTCGTTTGAAGCCGCTCGGTGTCAGCAGCGCGAAGCGCACGCCGCTGTTGCCCGAGGTGCCGACCATCGCCGAGTCCGGCGCGCCCGGTTATGAAATGATCATCTGGTGGGGCGTGCTCGCGCCCGCCGCCACATCGGCCGCCGTCGTCAGCACACTTAACCGCGAAATCGGCGCCATTCTCGAGCAGCCCGAAGCGGCGCAGCGGCTCGCCGCCGAGGGCGCTGCGCCGACGCCGGCATCGAGCGCGGAATTCGCGAAGCGCATTGCCGGCGAGCTCGACAAATGGCGGCGCGTCGCGCGCGACGCCGGCATCCGCGCCGAATGAGCGCGATCGCCAACGTCGGCGTGACTGGTCTCGGCGTGATCGGCAAACCGATCGCGCTGCGCCTGCTCAATGCGGGCTTTGAGGTCGCGGTGTTCGACATCCGCGCCGAGCCGGTGCGCGAACTCGCTGCCGCCGGCGCGCGCGCCTGCGCGTCGTCGATGGAGGTCGCCGCCTGCAGCGAGCTTGTCATCAGCCTCGTCTTCGACAACGCGCAGACCGACGACGTGGTGTTCGGCGCGCGCGGCATCATTCACGCGTTGCGGCCGGGCAGCATCTTCGCCACCGGCAGCACCCTGGGCCCTGCGCCGGTGCAACGCATCGCCAGCGCACTGTCCGCGCAGGACTGCGCCACGCTCGACATGCCGATCACCGGCGGTTACCTTGCCGCCGCCGACGGCAAGCTGGTGCTGATGATCGGCGGCGCGGCCGCCACGCTCGAGCGGGCGCGCGGGGTGTTCGAATCGTTTGCGCATGTGATCCTGCACACCGGCGACATCGGCAGCGGCCAGGTCGCAAAGCTCGCGCATCAACTGGTGATGGGGCTCAACATCGTGGCGCTGCTCGAAGGTCTTGCCCTCGGCACCGCCGGCGGGGTCGATATCGCGGCGCTCAAACAAGTTCTCGGCGACGGTCTGGCCAACAGCAGGGTTTTGCAGATCTGGAGCGAAATGGGCCCGCGCTGGAAAAGCATGCTCGCGCCCGCCGCGCCCGGTGCGCCATTGCCCAATCTGCGCAAAGACCTGCACACGGCGCTGGAAATCGCGCGCATGCTCGATGTGGCCCTGCCGGTGGCGACCGCCGCATCGTGCATCGCCGACGCCGGCTGCGCGACCGGCCACGACAATCCGCTGCTTTGATTGCCCGGGTTCGAAACGACGCGCGGCAGGCAATCCGCCGCATTGTGCCTTGACGCCGGCGCGCGGCTGGCGGAAGCTTCGCGCAATTGAACGACAGCCTGACGCCTTGCCATGGACGAATCAAAACCCATCTACAAAAAAATCGCCGTCGCCCTCGTGGTGATCGTCGCGTATTCGTCGATGCGCGCGATGGGTTTGAGTTTCGGCGATCTGTGGGAGATGGTGCAGGAGAAGATCGACAGCACGCGCGCCGAAACCCGCGAATACCGCGAAACGACCTACAGCGAGCGCGTGTCGCGCGAAATGCGCGATGCCGCCGCCAAAATGCCCGACGGCAATCCCAACGCCACCGGCATCGACGGCGACCTCAACAACGAGCTTGCCGCCGAACGCAAGCGCGTGATGGAGCAGGCCGCCAGCACCGCCGCGCAGAACCGCGCGCGCATGCTCAAGGGCGACACCGAAACGCTGAAGAAGCAGGTGCGCAACAACGTGCGCGACGCCGGCGGCGATAACTGATCTTGGTTCCTTCCCCCTCAGGGGGAGGGAACTTGTAAGCTAAGCCCGCACCAGTTCCAGCTCGCGCAGCCGGATCGCCATGCTCGCGATCGAGACATGAAAGTGCCGCGCCAGCGAATCGAAATGCCGGTTGGCGAACGAGCGCGCCGAGGCCACCGCCACTTCGCGTTCGAGCGAATGAATGTCGGCGTCGAGCAGGAACCCCGGATTGCCGCCGCACAGCCAGAACGCCGCGGCGTCATCGACCACCAGCGGTGTCGTTGCACCGAAACATTCGGCGAAGCGTTTGCGCAGCAGTTTTTCCGGCATCAGAAACAGCGCCGCGAAGCGATCCGCTTCGCGCTCCGGCAGCGGGCGTTTCATCGGTCCGAACTCAAGGCCGCCAACCGGGCGGTCGCGATGCATGATGTTGCCCGGATGCAGCAGCCAGTGGCCGAGTTCGTGCGCGGCGGTGAAGCGCTGCGTTTCCAACGCAAAGCGCCGCGAGATCGCGATCTTCTTCGCCTGCCGGTCGAGCAGGCCGGCGATCTCGAAGCGCGCCTCGGCGGCATTGAAACGCGAGCCGAGTTCGTCATGCACTTCGAATTCGATCCCCAGCAGCCGCGCCGCCGCCGCCGGATCGAGCATCTCCACCGGCGTTGGCATCGCCTCCGCCGGCCACAGCGACGCGCGCGCACGCCACAGGCGCGCATGCAAATCGCGGACGGCGGCTTCGCTGTGGGTGTCGTTCATGCGGTGCGTGATGGTCAAGCAGGGCGGACAGTCTACAATAACTCCCCATGCAGCACGCATGCCCTCGTACTCTGAATTGAACTCCCTTCCCCCTTGAGGGGGAGGGCAGGGGTGAGGGGTTTTGAAACCTGTTCGACTTAATCTTGAATCGACCCAATCATGCAATGGAACTTCGAACTCTTAGTCAAACCCGCCGACGTGCCGCTCACCGAAGGCCCGGTGTGGGACGGTGAATATCTTTTTTTCACGCACATTCAGGCCAGCCGCATCATGCGCTATGACCCGAAGACGGGCGCTATCGAGATTGCGCTCGAAGGCACCAACCGCACCAATGGCCTTGCGCACGACGAAAAGGGCCGCCTGTTCGGCTGCTGCTCGGGCGGGCGCTCGGTGGTGCGGTTCGATGACGGCAAAATCACCACGCTCTGCGACAACTTCGAAGGCAAGCGCCTGAACACGCCGAACGACCTCGCGATCGACCGCAAGGGCCGCATCTGGTTCACCAACCCGGTCAACAGCGGCAACTGGGACAAGGGCTCGACCATGGAGCTCGATAACCAGTCGGTGTTCCGTCTTGATCCGCAGACCGACGGCAGCTACACGATCACGCGCGTGACCTTCGACACCACCATGCCGAACGGCATTCTGGTCTCGCTCGACAACCGCACGCTCTACGTCGCCGAGAGCGGCTATGCGAAAGACATCCCGCGCGAGCTGCGCGCCTACCCGATCAACGACGACGGCAGCCTCGGTACTTACAACACGCTGTTCACCTGGGGCGCGGATGCGCGCGGCGTGCATCGCGGCATCGACGGCATGTGCTTCGATCGCGACGGCAACATCGTCGCCACCAACGGCTATGAAGTCAGCGGCCCCGGCCCGATGATCACCGTCTTCTCACCCACCGGCCGTGTGCTCGAAACCCATCCGGTGCCGTGCAACCGCCCGACCAACTGCTGCTTCGGTGGCGCCGACATGACCACCCTTTTCGTCACCAGCACGCAGGGGCATTTCTTCAAGGCCAAAACCAACCGCGTCGGCTGGGCGATGTATCCGTAGTCGTTACGCCCTCTCGTCCGTAGACAAGGGGTGAGGGAGCAGCATCCATGTGCAACCAACTTTCAATTCAGGCAGGTCACCATGCATAAATTTCCCGGCATCGTCGCAGCCTTCATCGCCATTCTTGTTGTCACCACCGCCGACGCGCAATCCGGCAAAACCGAAGTCATCTGGATCAATCAGGCGATGTTCAAGATCACTTCGCCCGGCGGCAAGGTCATCGTCACCGATCCGTGGCTGCTGGCGTATCCGCCGGCGCTGCCGAAGCCGCTGACGCCGCCGGAATATCCGAGCCTCGAATCGCTCGGCAAAGTCGATGTGCTGCTCGTCACGCACGCGCATGGCGATCACATCATCGACGCGCCCGCGCTCGCCAAGCTCAACAACATTCCGCTGTGGGGCGCCGGCGATCTCAATGCCGCGCTGACCACCCTCGGCGTGCTGCCGCCGGCGCAGTTGCCGCGCTTCGGCGTCGGCGGTCGCGTCACGCCGGTGCCCGGCATCAAGGTCACTGCGGTGCACGCCGATCATTCCTCGGTCTATGTGTGGAACAACCCCGCCACCGGCAAGGCCGAAACGCATCCGGCCGGCGAAGCGGTCGGCTTCATCATCGAGCTCGAGAACGGTTTCAGGATCTGGCACATGGGCGACACCGGGCTCTTCTCCGACATGAAGTTCATCGCCGACTACTACAAGCCCGACCTCGTGCTGATCCCGATCGGCGGCCACTTCACGATGGACCCCGTCGATGCCGCCTACGCGCTGCGCGAATTCATCAAGCCGAAGTACGCGATCCCGATGCACTACAACACCAACCCGTTCAACCGCGGCACGCCGGAAGAGCTGATGAAGGCGCTGGGCAATACGTCGATCAAGGTGATCGCCGCCAAGCCCGGTGAGAAACTTGAATTTTGAGCGCGCGATGATCGCGCGCAATGCCCCCATCCTGTCCTTCCCCCGCCGGCGCAGGGGAAGGGACGCAGCCATCGGCGGCATCGCGTCTTGACCACCATCCATGCGCAGGACATGTACGGCGGCGGATGGGGTTACAAGAAAATCGCCGTTTTCACCAAGAACCTGCTCAATCCCGCCTACGCCGCCGCGCGTCTCGGCGCCGATCGCATCGCCGCGCAATTCGGCGCGGTGGCTGTGCATTACGTGCCGCGCGTTCCGGATGATGCCGACGAACAGTGCGCGCTGATCCGGCGCGCGATCGCCGAGGGCGCCGATGCGATCGCGCTGTCGGCGGTGCATCCCGCGCGCGTCAACGCCGCGGTGGCCGAGATCAACGCCGCCGGCCTGCCGCTCGCCGGATTCATCAGCCGCACCACCGAAGGCCGCTGGGGTAGCTTCGTCGGTTCCGACGATGTCGAGCTCGGCCGTTCGCTCGCGCACTATCTGTTCAGTCACCTGCAGGGCATGGGCGACGTCGCCGTCATCGAAGCCTCCGCCGATTCGAGCACCAGCGTCGATCGCGCGCGCGGCTTTCGCGCCGCCGCGGAAAAATTTCCGGGCATCCGCATCGTCGGCCGCTGCTACGGCGCCTATCAATACGAGCCGGCGCGCGCGGCGATGGCCGCGTTGCTGCAAACCACGCAGCACCTCGATGCCGTGCTCGCCGCCAACGATGTGATGGCGCTCGGCGCGATCGACGCCTTGCGCGCGGCCAACCGTCAGGCCGTCGTCGTCGGCGTCAACGCCATTCCCGAAGCGGTCGCCGCGATCAAGAGCGGCGCGCTGCTGGCGACGGCGAACTTCAATGCGATGAATCTCGCCGCGCTCGCGGTCGAAGCGCTGCTGCGCCGACTGCGCGGCGAAACGGTGCCGCGCGAAATCATGCTGCCGACCACCATCGTCGATCGCAGCAACGCCGAGGCCTGGGATCTGCCGTTCGAGCAGCGCCCCTGCCTCGGCTGGGCCGAGGCAACGGCGACCGCGCGCTGAGAAGTTTGGTAGCATGCAGGCGCTCGATGCGGGCGCATGGTTTTGTCCAGCACGCGGGCGTATCCGGCGCCGCAGTGCAAAGGCGCGTCAGAGGGGGCAGCATGACACACAGAATTATCGTCGCGGGCCTGTCGGTTGCCGCAGCCATGCTGCCGGCCCTTGCGCAGGCGCAGCCGGCGGATTATCCGTCGCGCCCGCTCCGTCTCGTCGTGCCCTACGCGCCGGGCGGCATTGCCGATCTGCTGGGCCGCGTGGTCGCGCAGCCGCTCGGTGCGATGTACGGCCGCGCGCTGGTGGTCGAGAACCGCTCAGGCTCCGGCGGCCACATCGGCGCCGATGCGGTGGTGAACGCGCCCGCCGATGGTTACACGCTGATGCTGGCGACCATTTCGCACAACGCCGCGTATTCGATGTAATCGAACCTGACCTACGATCCGGCGAAGCAGATCAAGCCGGTGATCATTCTTGCCGAGAGCGCCGGTGCGCTGATCGTGCATCCCTCGCTGCCGGTTAAAACCGTGCCCGAATTCATTGCGCTGGCGAAGGCCCAACCCGGCGCGCTCGCCTACGGCTCGGCGGGTCACGGCTCGGCGCTGCACATGGCGGCCGAACTCTTCATGTACATGAGTGGCACCAGACTCACGCACGTGCCCTATCGCGGCAGCGCGCCGGCGATGACCGATCTGATCGGCGGGCAGGTGCAGCTGATGTTCGAGAACGTCGCCACCGGGCTGCCCTACATCAAAGCCAAACGCATCCGCGCGCTCGGTGTCACCAGCCTGAAGCGCATGCCGAGCCTGCCCGAGGTGCCGCCGATCAGCGAGGCCGGCGTGCCCGGTTACGAAGCGGCACCCTGGTACACGATCTCGGTGGCCTCCGGCGTGCCTGCCGACATCGTGCGCAAACTCAACGCCGACATCGACAAGGTGCTGCGCCTGCCGGAAGTGCAGTCGCGCTGGAACGAGCTCGGCGTCACCGTGGTCGGCGGCTCCACCGAAGCGGCCGTGCGCAAAAACCAGTTCGAGACCGAGCGCTGGAGCAAGGTGATCAAGGCCGCCGGCATCCGCGCGGAATGAGCGCCGCTTCGATGACGCACGGCCAACCGGCCGTTCGTGCAGGCTTGACCGTCATAAACTAATTGTTTACACTGTGGGCCGATGATACGTTCGTTCGCCAGTGCGGAAACGGAGCGGTTCTTCACAACGGGTAAGTCGCGCAGACTGCCGACTGAAATGATCAAACGCGCCGCCATGCGGCTGACGCAGCTTGACGCGGTCACATCGATCGACGATTTGCGTTTTCCGCTGTCGAACCGGCTGGAGGCGCTGAAAGGCGACCGTCGCGGGCAATGGAGCATTCGCGTCAACGAGCAATGGCGTATTTGTTTTCGCTTTTCTGACGGTGATGCGTTCGACGTTGAAATCACCGATTACCATTGAGAGGCAGTGTGATGACCAACAACGGCTTGCCCGCCATCCACCCTGGCGAATTTCTGAAAGAGGCGCTCGATGAACTCGGCCTCACGCAGGCGCAGTTCGCGCGCGCGATCGGTGTGTCCGCAATGCGCATTTCGCATGTGGTGAACGGCACGCGGCCGGTGACGGCCGAGCTTGCGTTGTTGTTCGGGCGCGCGTTCAAGCAGGCGCCGCAATACTGGTTGAATCTGCAGGCCGCGCATGATCTGAAAGCGGCGCAACGTTCTCTCGGCGCGCAGTTGCGCGGCGTGCGGCCACTGGCACACGCGTAGCGCGGGCCATCGGCGGCCGATTGCATGCGCACCCTCGGCCCCTATGACTATGTGATCGCCGGCGGCGGCACGGCCGGCTGCGTGCTGGCGAACCGCCTCTCGGCCGATCACAACACCCGCGTGCTGCTGCTCGAAGCCGGCGGCAAAGACGACTGGATCTGGATCCACATTCCGATCGGCTACATTTACTGCATCGGCAATCCACGCACCGACTGGTGCTACAAAACCGAACCCGAGCCCGGGCTCAACGGGCGGCAGATTCTGTATGCCCGCGGCAAGGTCATCGGCGGCTCGTCGTCGATCAACGCCATGCTCTATCTGCGCGGCCAGTCGCGCGATTACGACGAATGGGCGCGCGTCACCGGTGACGACGGCTGGGCCTGGCGCAACGTGCTGCCGATCTTCAAACAAAGCGAAGACCACTGGCGCGGCGCCAGCGAGGCGCACGGCGCCGGCGGTGAATGGCGCGTTGAGCGCCAGCGCCTGCAATGGGAAATTCTCGATGCCTTCCGCGATGCCGCGCTCGAAGCGGGCGTCGCCCAGGTCGATGAATTCAATGCCGGTGACAACGCCGGCAGCTCGCGTTTCGAGGTCAACCAGCGCCGCGGCGTGCGCGTCAGCGCGGCGAAGGCTTTTCTCAAGCCCGCGCTCGGCCGGCCCAATCTGACGGTGATGACGCACGCGCAGGTCCAGCGCCTCCGGCTCGAAGGCCGCAAGGTCACGGGCGTCGAGTTCGTGCACGGCGGCGCGCAATTGTTTGCGGAAGCGCGGGGCGAAACGCTGCTCACCGCCGGCGCGATCGGCAGCCCGCAGATTCTGCAGTGTTCGGGCATCGGGCCGGGCGCGTTGTTGCAGCGGCACGGCATCGCCGTCGCGCACGATCTGCCGGGCGTCGGCGCCAATCTGCATGACCATCTGCAACTGCGCATGGCCTTCAAGGTCGGCAATGTGTTGACGCTCAACACCATGGCACATTCATGGTGGGGCAAAGTGAAGATGGGCCTCGAATACGCGCTCAACCGCAGCGGCCCGCTGTCGATGGCGCCGTCGCAACTGGGCGCCTTCGTCAAAAGCGATGCGTCGCAAACCACCGCCAATCTCGAATACCACGTGCAGCCGCTGAGCCTCGATAAATTCGGCGACCCGCTGCACACATTTCCGGCCTTCACCGCCAGCGTGTGCAACCTGCGCCCGACCTCGCGCGGCAGCGTACAGCTCAAATCGCCCGATGCCGCCGTTGCCCCCGCGATCGCGCCTAACTATCTGGCGACTGCGGAAGATCAGGCCATTGCCGTACAGTCGCTGCGCCTCACGCGCCGCATCGTCACCGCGTCACAAACGATGCAGAAATACGCGCCCGCGGAAATTCTGCCTGGCCCCGCGTTTCAAACCGATGCCGAGCTGCTCACCGCCGCGGGCAATGTCGGCACCACCATCTTCCATCCGGTCGGCACCTGCAAAATGGGGCGCGCGGAAGACGAAAGCGCCGTAGTCGATACCACGCTCAGGGTGCGCGGCATCGAGGGCCTGCGGGTGATCGATGCGTCGGTCATGCCGAGCATTACGTCGGGGAATACGAATTCGCCGGTGGTGATGATTGCGGAGCGGGGGAGTGATATGGTTCGTTTTAACGCGGGGCAAAGTGGTACTGTTAGCTAAATCAACCCCCCGATTCTTTGATTTATTGAGGGCTATCCCCTAAAGTTTTCGAAGCTGGGGAGAGGCATAGTGTTTGAGTCTATACGAGAATATTCAAAATGTTGGCGGTACTGCAACTCCAAAATTTTCGGGGATTTGAAGAACATTCCCTTGCGTTTAGAGACTTAACCACTATCGTTGGTAGAAATAACGCGGGCAAGTCAACCATCGTCGAAGCATTAAGACTTGTTTCGGTGGTAAGCAACAGATTCGGGTACATGAATTTCCGCGACCCTCCCGAATGGCTAAACCTCTCAAAATTATATAGAGGCGCCCCCGGGAGGCGTGACCCCTGATCTTTCCATGATGGGGCTCGATTTTTCGCCCACTCGATTTCCTGATGAGCCTCTAAATTAAGGGGGGCAGGCTTGATATTCCGCTTGAAGGCTGCAGACTGTACCTACAGCGGTGGCAATAAAAAGGTTCGAGTAAAATCAATTTCTGAAAATATCCCGCCGCCCCGCTATTTGCACGGCAGGCGGCGTTCTTACTGAAGCACAAGGAGCATGATTAGCATGTCAAAACCCAAATTGATTTATTTCGATGCGCCGATCAGCCGCGGCGAGGAATGCCGACTCGCGCTGCATCTCGCGGGCGTCGATTTCGAAGACGTGCGCATCAAGTTTGACGCATGGGCCGGCATGAAGGCCGGCACGCCCTATGGCTCGATGCCGGTGCTTGAACTGCCGGGCAAACCGCCGCTGGCGCACACCAATCCGATCCTCGTGCTGATCGGTCGCCGCCACGGCCTGCATCCGGCCGACGACTTCGAGGCCGCGCGCCACGAGGGGATGATGAACCACGTCGAAGACATGCGCGCGGTGGTCGGGCCGACCATCCGCATGGGCGAGGCCGAGAAGAAAACCGCACGCGAAGCCATGGTGGCCGGCTTTTTGCCCGCATGGGCGCAGTTCGCCGAAAAGAACATTCTTGGCGACGGCCCGTTCTTCGCGGGCAGCAAGCTGCACGTGGTGGACCTGAAGCTGCACCTGGCGGTGCGCTGGTTCCTCGGCGGCAAGGTCGATTACATTCCGGCGACGATATTCGACGGCTATCCGAAGTTGATGCGCATTCACAATGCGGTGCGCGATCACGCCGACGTCAAGGCCTGGTACGCGAAGGCTTAGCGGCTTTCCGGGCCGATATTGCGAGGTGGAATCGTGAAAACAGTGACGCTTGAAGTGCGCAAGCCTGCCGATGCGATGGCGGACTTTTCCCGTGCGTGGAAGAGCGGCAAACCGCAGAAGTCGGCGCGCATCAGTTTTGCGACGCCCGAAATTTTGTGGAAAGTGCTCACGGCAAAGCGCTGGGAGTTGCTGAAGGTGCTGTGCGGCGCGGGGCCGGTTTCGATACGCGAGGCCGCGCGTATGGTCGGCCGCGACGTGAAGGCGGTGCATGGCGATATCACCGCACTGCTCGCGGCGGGTATGCTCAGCCGAGTCGATGGTGGCGTGGAGTTTCCGTTCGCTGCGATCAAGGTGGAGTTCCTGCTGCAGGCGGCTTAATACGAGCGCCACTTCGCATCAGCATTGTGTACACGAAGGGACCACGATTTCCTGCAAGCGACTTCTGCGGCGTTGATCAGGGCTTAAGTCCGCCAACCCGCTAAAATCCGGTCATGGGTTCCCTCTTCACGGCCTTTCGCAACAACCGCGCCTTCAAAGCCCTGCACTACCGCGACTTCCGCACGGTGTCGGTGTGCCAGATCTTCGGCAACCTCGGCTTCTGGATGGACGAGCTGAGCCGCGGCTGGCTGATTTATCAGATCACCAATTCGATGGTGCAGTTGGGCCTCGCGCGCGGCATCCAGTTCGTGCCGCTGTTGTTGTTCGCGCCGTTTGCCGGTACCTTTGCCGATCGCTATTCGCGCCGCTCGCTGCTGCTGTTCGCGCAGGGTATGAGCACGGTCATCTTCGCGGTGCTGGCGCTGCTGATCTACGCGCATGTGGTCCAGCCCTGGCATGTGTATGTGGCGGCGGTGTGCTCGGGGCTGATGCAGGTGATCCAGCAGCCGGCGCGCAGCTCGCTGGTGTCCGACACCGTGCCGTCGGAACTGCTGACCAACGCGATCGGCTTGACCTCGATGATCTTCAACGGCGCGCGGCTGATCGGCCCGGCGCTGGCCGGCGCCATCATCGCGTTTTCGGATACCGACGGCGCCTATGCGGTGCAGTCGGCAAGCCTGCTCATCGCCACCATATGGGCGGCGAAACTGGGGCCGATGCCGCGCAGCGCCGAATTCAAGGCGCAGATGCAGCGCGAATCGTACGTCGAAAGCATTCTCAAGGGCTGGAAGTACGCGTGGAACCACAAAATCGTGCGCGCCGGCATTATGTGCACGACGGTGGTGTCGACGTTCATCTTTCCGTTCACCACCATGCTGCCGGTGTTCGCGCGCGACATCCTGAACATCGGCGCCGGCGGCCAGGGCATGCTGCTGGCGGCGATGGGCAGCGGCGCGGTGGTGAGCTCGATCCTGATCACGCTCACCGGCCACCGCTGGACACGCGGCAAGGTCATGCTCGACGCATCGCTGCTCTATGGCCTGATGGTGGTGGGGCTGGCGTGCTCGCCGTGGTACTGGATGGCGCTGATGTTCATGCTGCTGGCGGGCCTGTGCCACGTGCACGCCAACGCGCTGGTGAATACCGTGGTGCAGTCCTACTCCGAGCCGGAGTTTCGCGGCCGCTCGATGGCGCTGTTCAACATGAGCCAGATGCTCTCCACCGCCGGCAGCATGGTGGCCGGTGTGCTCGCCGCCGCCATCGGCCCGCGCGGCGCCGTCGCGGCAATGGGCCTCACCGGCGCGGCCGGGATTTTGTTGTTGATGGTGCTGATGCCGGCGGCGCGGAAGATCAAATAGATTTTGCCTGGTGGTGAGTGACCCACCCTCACCCTGGCAAAAAGCCGCGCGGTTACGTCGCCGGCACCCCGATCGCCTTGATCAGCCTGGTCCACTTCGCGATATCGGCCTTGATCATCGCGGCGAATTCGTCCGGCGTGTTCGCCACCACGTCCATGCCTTCGGCGGTGAGGCGTTCCTTGAACGGCGCGGCGCGCAGCAGCGCGGTGGTTTCGCGATGCAGCCACGCGACGATTTCCGGCGAGGTGCCCGCGGGCAGCAGCAGGCCGTACCACTGCATCGATTCGTAACCGGGCACGCCCGACTCGGCGATCGTTGGCAGGCCCGGCGCGGCGGCGCTGCGCTGCGCGCTCGACACCGCCAGCGCGCGCAGCTTGCCGGAATTCACATGCGGCCGCACGCTCGATACCGCATCGAAGAACACCGGAACCTGGCCGGCGATGACATCGACGGTGGCGAGCGAGCCGCTTTTGTACGGCACATGGATGACGCGGATCTGCGCCATGTTGAACAACAGCGCCGCGGCGAGATGGCCGTTGGTGCCGCTGCCGCCCGAGCCGTAGAGCAGCGGATCGCCGCGATTCGCACGTGCCTTCGCCAGTGCGAGCAATTCGCCGACCGATTTCGCCGGCAGCGAGGGATGCACCACCAGCACGTTGGGTGCGGCCGCGCCCATGGTTACCGGAATGAGATCGCGCAGCGTGTCGTAGGGCAGTTTTTCGTAGATCGCCGGGCTAATCGCCAGCGCCGACGTGTTGAGCAGCACCGTGTAACCGTCGGGTTTGGCGCGCGCCGCCGCCGCACTGCCGATGGTGGTGCCCGCACCCGGGCGGTTATCGACGACGACCTGCTGGCCGAGACGCGCGGTCAATTCCTTGGCAAGCAGACGCGAAAAATTGTCGAGCCCGCCGCCCGGCGCGGTGGTGACGATAAAGTGGATCGGCTGCGACGGAAAATTGGCTTGCGCGACGGCGGCGGATGACGCGGTTGCGAGCAACGAACAAAACGTTAGCAGTCGGATTGAAGTGCACATTCCAGTCTTCCAGAAGTCATGTGGCTACTTGTCAGCAGCCCCCCCTCTCCCCGCTGGCGCGGGGGCGAGGGCGCCATCGTCCTAAACCCATCCCGCCTTCAAACGCGCCGGCGTGAACGGCGCCTGCCGCATGCGCACGCCGGTGGCATCGAAGATCGCGTTTGCGATCGCCGCCGGCAGCGGACGGCAGGTTGCTTCGCCGGCGCCGCCGGGCGGCAGTTCGGGGCGATCGATCAATGTGATGTCGATGGTTTCGGGCGCGTCTTTCATGTCGAGAATCGGATAAGTCTGCCAATCCACACTCGTTACGTTATTGTTGTCGAACTTCACTTCTTCGTAGACGGCGCGGCTGGTGGTCTGCACGATCTGCGCTTCAAGCGTCTGCCGCAGCAAATCGGGCGCGATCACCTGGCCGCAGTCGTGCGCGATGAAATAACGCCGCACCCAGATGCGATGCGTTTGCTTGTGCACTTCGACTTCGGCGACGACTGCCACGCGTGTCGCGCCGCGCACCGCATATGACAGGCCCTGACCGACGTAGACGTCGCCGCGCAGTTGCTTGCGCGCGCCGACGTGCGGCTGCCAGCCGGCTTTCTCGGCCGCCGTCTTCACCACCTGCACATCGCGCGGATTGGAGAGATAACGCAGGCGGAATTCCACTGCGTCGGTGTTGGTGGCGAGCGCCAGTTCGTCCATGAACGATTCGGAGGCGAAATGAATCTGCGGCCCGCCCGGATCGCGGAAGTGCGAGCTGCGCAGCGGCGAGGCGCGGTCGATCAGCGGCGCGATGGTGTCCGAGGTTTTGCGCCGCGCGGCGAACGAATATGATTCGCCCGGCACGCCGAGCAGCCACACCGGCTTCAGCGGCCAGCCCAGCAGCTGGCCGGCGAGCGTGCGCTCGGGCGAGCCTTCATCGCGGAAAAATTCGCGCCGCGAAAACGCCTTGGTTTCGAACTGCCAGCCGATCACCTTGCCATCCCTGTCGATGGCGGCGCGCGAGGTGTGCACCGAGGCCGGCGACTTCGGATCCCACTGCGTGCCGTCGTGACGCATGCCCTGCACGCGCACCGGCTTGCCGACGGCCTTCGACAGCACGGCGGCATCCATCGTCGCATCGCCCGAGTCGTTGCGGCCGTACGAGCCCGGCCCGGTCATGAACATGACCTTCACTTTTTCTTCGGGCAGGTTGAACATCTTGGCGATGCCTTCGCGGCAGAAGTGCGGCTTCTGACCGCCCGTCCACACGGTGGCTTCGCCCTCGCGCATGTCGGCGACACCGCAGGCCGGCGCCATCGAGGCGTGCGAATGGAACGGCCATTCGTAGGTGGCCTCGACGATTTTCGCGGCATTGGCGAAGGCGGCGTCGGTGTCGCCGACCTTGACGTCTTCATCGCGCTTCATCGATTTGGCGGCACGGATGTGGTTGTAGATGTCTTTCTGATCGGGGAAGGGCGGCTTCACTGCCGACCACGTCACCTTCAATGCGCGCGCGGCGCGGATTGCATCCCACTGTTTCGGCGCAACGAGGCCGATGAAATCCTTTTGCCACACGACTTTCACGCCGGGGATGTGTTTCACCGAGGATTCATCGACGGCAACGGGCACCGCGCCGGCCACCGGCGGGCGCAGCATGCGCCCGTGCAGCATGCCCGGCAGTTTGACGTCCACCATGTTGGTGGCGGTGCCGAGCACTTTCGCCACGATGTCGCGGCGTTTGGTGCCGGCCCTGCCGATGAGTTTGTATTCCGATGGCGACTTCGGTTTGGCGCGGCCCTGCACCTTGAGTTCGTTGCCGTATTCCTGATTCCACTCGAGCTGCACGTCGAAGTGTTTGCCGCCGATCAATTCGCCGTACGAGATTTTTTTCGCGCCGGCGCTGATGATGCCGTTGTCGACCGTCAGTTGTGCGGCCGGCACGCCGAATTTTGCCGCGGCCATTTCGACCAGTGTGAGGCGCGCTTCGGCCGCCGCGTTGCGCAGCGCGATGCCGCCGAACCAGATGCCGGTCGAACCCGAGGCGCCGCCCTGATCGACGGTTTCTTCGGTGTTGCCCTGAACCATGCTGACGCGTTCGGGCGCGACGTCGAGTTCCTCGGCGATCATCTTGATCCAGCCGATCTCGGTGCCCTGACCCATGTCCACCTTGCCGGTCCAGCCGACGACGCGGCCGTCGTGCGTGATGCTGATGTAGCTCGACAACTGATCGGGCTTGAGGCCGAGGCGCGAGGCCTGCGTGCCGGCGGCCTGCGCCTGTTTGGTCAACCCGGGCAGCAGCACCGAGACGGTAAGCGCGCCGCTGCCGGCGAGGAATTCACGACGATTCACTTGTATGGTCATGATGTCCCCTTACGCCTGCGCCGCGCGCTTGACCGCGCGCAGGATGCTCATGTGCGTGCCGCAGCGGCACTTGAGTCCGGTCAGCGCTTCGCGGATCTGCGCGTCGCTGGGATGCGGATTTTTGTCGAGCAGGGCGACCGAGGTCATCACCCAGCCGTTCAGGCAATAGCCGCATTGCGGCACCTGTTCTTCGATGAAGGCAGCCTGCACCTTGTGCGGCTTTTGCGCCGTGCCGATGCCGGCCAGCGTGGTGATTTTTTTGGCGCCGACCGCAGAGACCGCGGTGATGCAGGAGCGCGTCGGCACGCCGTCGAGCAGCACGGTGCAGGCGCCGCATTGCGCAAGCCCGCAACCGAAGCGCGGCTCTTTCATGCCGAGATCGTCGCGCAGCGCGTAGAGCAATGGCATGTCGGGCTCCGCCGTGACGGCGTGCGCCCGTCCGTTGACGTGCAGGTCGAATCGTGACGGCATGTTTCCTCCTCGGGTTTGATCAGGTCTGGTGCCCGATTGGGGGCGCCTGATTTTGAAGACGCATGATGCGCTTTGAATTGCGCGGCCGCAAGATTGCGGCGGGAGATGATCGCGTTGCTAGGTCGCGCCCCGTGCGAGTTGCACGCCGGCGGCCTCGCGCTCCATTCTGAGAATGGGTTCATAGGCGTCGTCGTCCGGCACGACAAAATGCGAAATGCCCCAGCCGGCGAGGATGTCGGCGCCCTGCGGCGCGGCGTGCATGGTGAGGAAGGCCGTCGTGATCGCGCGTTTCAATTCAACCGGCAGACTTTTGGCGATGACCCACGGCGGCATCGGACTCGGGCCGAGCGTGTCGATGATGCGAATATCATCCAGCAAATGCGGCGCGCGCCGGAGTTCGGCTTCGAGCACCGTACTGTCGATCGCCGAGGCATCGATCTCGCGCCGGCGGATCAGCTCGAGCGAGCGTTGATGCGCGCCCGATTCGATCGCGATGCCGAAAAATCCTTCGCGTTCGCCCAGTGTGGCCAGATGATGGCGCACCACATTGAATCCGGAGTGCGAGCGCGGTTCGTTGTACGACCAAGAGGCGCCGCGCAAATCCGCAAACGATTGGAACGGACTGTCACGGTGCACCACGACGTCCGAGTAATAGACCGGGCGCTGTTGATAGCGTGCCTCGCGCATGACCGGCACGACGCATAATTCGACGTACGAATCTTCTGCGGTGGCTTTCCACGCGTAGGGCAAGCCGCAAATCCAGCACAGGTGAATCTGCCCGCGGTCGAGCTCGGCTTCGCACGCCTGGTACGGCACGTCTTTCATGAAGTGAACCGGCAGGCCGGTTGCGCCGCCGAGGTAATCGGCAATCGCCTGGCAGGTCGATGCGGCGTTGTCCGCCATGCATGACGCCATCCGGAACACGTTCATGTTCGAAGCGGTTGACTGCGTTGCCGCGGTTACAGCCCGGCCTGCGTGACAAACTTCGACACGAGGTAGGGCTCGATCGCGTCGGCGCCGCCTTCGGAACCGTAGCCCGAATCCTTGACGCCGCCGAACGGCACTTCGGGCAGCGCGAAGCCGAGATGGTTGATGGTCATCATGCCGGTTTCGACTTGCGCGGCAATCGCGGTGGCGGTCTTGGTCGATTTTGTCCACGCGTAGGCGGCCAGCCCATAGGGCAGGCGGTTCGCTTCGGTCACCGCATCGTCAAAGGTCTTGAACGGGTTGATGATGGCGAGCGGGCCGAACGGTTCGGTGTTCATTGCCATCGCGCTGGTTTCGAGTTCGGTCACCACCGTCGGTTCGAAGAAGTTGCCTTTCTCGCCAATCGGAAAGCCGCCGGTGCGCACGTTGCCGCCGTGCTTCTTCGCGTCTTCGACGTTGGCGACCATCGCCGACTGGCGGCGCGGATTGGCGAGGGTGGCCATCTTCGTCGCCGGGTCGAAACCGTCGCCGACCTTGACGCCCTTCGCGCCTTCGACAAATTGATCGACAAATTTTTTGTAGACGCCTTCCTGCACCAGAAAGCGCGTCGGCGACACGCAGACCTGACCGGCGTTGCGGAATTTCATGAAGGTCATGGTCTTCGCCGCGAGCTCGATATCGGCGTCGTCGAAAATGATCACCGGCGCATGGCCGCCGAGTTCCATGGTCACGCGCTTCATGTGCGCGCCGGCGAGCGCGGCGAGTTGTTTGCCGACCGGTGTGGAGCCGGTGAAGGTGATTTTGCGGATGACCGGATGCGGAATCAGATAGCCGGAAATTTCCGCGGGGCTGCCGTAGACCAGATTGATTACGCCAGCCGGCACGCCGGCGTCAACGAAGGCACGCACTAACTCCGCGGGCGAGGCCGGCGTTTCTTCCGGCGCTTTGAGAATGATCGAGCAGCCGGTGGCGAGCGCCGCCGACAGTTTGCGCACCGCCTGGTTGATCGGAAAATTCCACGGCGTGAAGGCGGCGACCGGGCCGACCGGTTCTTTGACCACCAGTTGATACACGCCTTCGGCGCGCGCCGGAATCACGCGGCCGTACGCGCGCTTGCCTTCTTCGGCAAACCAGTCGATCAGGTCGGCGCCGGCCAGCACTTCCAACTTGGCTTCGCCGACCGGTTTGCCCTGTTCGAAGGTCATGCAGGTGGCGACCATGTCGGCGCGCTCGCGGAACAGATCGGCGGCCTTGCGCATGATCTTGCAACGCTCGAACGCCGAAACCTTGCGCCACGCCTTGAAGCCCCGCTGCGCGGCATCGAGTGCGCGATCGAGATCGGCCTTCTCGGCATACGCAACGGTGCCGATGTGCTGATGGTTGGCGGGATTGACGACCGGCAGCGTGCGGCCCGCGGCCGCGGCGCACCATTGGCCATCGATATGGAGCAGGGTGTTTGGATACATGACGGTTACCTGAAAGGGGTTGAGGAATGACGCAAGGCCGCTATTCTAGTGGGAATTGCGCCGCTCACCCCAGCCCTCTCCCCGCGAACGCGGGGCGAGGGGGCACGGCGACGTCTGCTGCTTCGTCAACTTCGCGATGTTTGTTCGTGGGTTCCCTCGCCCCTTGAGGGAGAGGGATAGGGTGAGGGGTAGGACGGAGAGCGGAGCTACTTCGCCAATTTCGCCACGTAGGGCAGAAACGCCGTCTTCTCCGCCCCGCAATCCGCGCAGCGCCACTGCGCCGGAATGTCGGCGAAGCGCGTGCCCGGCGCAATTGCGGCGGCGGGCAGGCCGGTGGCTTCGTCGTAGATGAAATAGCAGCCGCGACATATGTAGCGGCGCGGCCCCGGCGCGCCGATGGTGATCGGGATCACGTTGTCCGGCGGCGCGGTGCGAGTCCCGGCCTGCGGCGTCAGCGCGTCGCCGACCGCGACGGCGCCGGCTTGTCGCACGGTCAGATAAATGCCGAGTTCGCGGTGCCCGAAGTCGCGATACAACGCGGTGGGGATTTCAAGATCGCGCGTGCCGCTGGCGGGATTGACGTTGGTGGCGTTGCAGCGGCCGTTGCGGCGGTCGGCGTGCAGCACCGCGTCGCCGAGCTTGAGGTCGCCGCCGATCCATTCGAATTCCGACCACGGCTCGGCGTCGTCGATATAAAAGTTGGCGCGAAAGCGCAGCGGATCGATCGCGTAACCCCATTTCTGTTCGAGGCTGCGCACGGTGGCGAGGTTGATCAGCGAGACCACGTTATCCGGTTTGTCCATGAAATGGCCGTTGACCGCGTGCACCAGCCGCGCCGGCGACGAGAGCTTCGGCAGCAGCGTCGTGAAAAACGCCTCGACCGCGGCGCGGCCCTGGGTGGTGTGCAGATCGGCGCTGAGCAGATGGGTGTCGCCCTGCGTGATCGTCAGATGCAGCGTTTCGATGTCGAGCCGGGTCTGCACCCCGGCGAGGCCTTCGTCGAGCATCAACATGACGAACAGGCCCTTCTTGCCCCATTTCGGTTCGGACGGATCGATTGCCGCACCGGGTCGCGCCAGTGCGAATACGCGGTCGAACGGAAACGGCTTGCCTGCTTCGAGGTCGATGCGCGGCACCGGCTGCGGGCTCAGCCCCTTGATCGGGTAGCGGTAAATATCTTTGATCAGCGGCATGATGAACGCGGCAACATGGATGGACTTTCAGAGGTGGCTTCGTCGTTGTGTTGCAAGCAATTCAGGTGCCAGTAATACACATCATGATCGCGATTAGTCGAAGGACGCCTTTCCCCTTGACGGGGGGAGGGCAGGGATGGGGGTGAAAGCCAAGTGAATGAGTTACCTCCCGCCCCGGATCGCTACGCGAACGCCGTGTCGCGAGCGCCTCCCGCTCAAGGGGGAGGGGATACATCGCAGAAATGATTGTCGGGAAAAATCAGGGCTTCTTGACGATGCGCGCAATGCGCGCGATGTCGCTTTTGACGGCGAGGTCAAAATCCTTCGGCGTGCCGCCGCCCGCTTCCATGCCGGCGGTGAACAGCCGTTCTTTCATATCGGCCTGTTCGAGCAACTGCCGCGTCGCCTGATTGAGGCTGGCGATGATGGCCGGCGGCGTTTTTGCCGGCGCGAAAAGGCCGTAGATCGCGATCAGTTCATAACCGGGCAGGCCCGACGCGGCAATCGTCGGCACGCCGGGCGCGAGCGTGGTCGGTTCCGCGCCGGTGACGCCGAGCGCGATGAGGCGGCCCGATTTGACATGCGGAATCACCGAGCCGACGGTGGCGAACATCACCTGCACCTGACCGCCCATCAGATCGCTCATCGCCGGCGCACCGCCCTTGTAGCCGACGCGCACCAGATGCACGCCCGCCATGAAATTGAAAAGTTCTGCAGACAAATAATTCGCGGCGCCGACCGGACCCGAGGCGTAGTTGAGCTCGCCGGGTTTCGCTTTCGCCAGCGCGATGAACTCTTTGACCGAGCGCGCCGCCACCGACGGATGCACCACCAGCAGATTCGGCGAGCGCGTGGCGAGCACCACCGGCGTCAGGTTCGCCATGTAATCGGGCAGTTTTTCGAACAGCGGCGCGGTCCAGATCGTATTGTTATGCAACAGCAGCGTGTAACCGTCGGCAGCGGCGCCGGCGACATTTTCAGCGGGGATGGTCGCCGCGCCGCCGCGGTTTTCGACGACGAAGCTCTGGCCGAACTTCGCCCCGAGCCCCTGACCGACCACGCGCGCCGTGTAATCCACGCCGCCGCCGGGCGCGGCGGTGACGATGCGCACGGGTTTGTTCGGATAAGACTGCGCGTGCGCGGCGCCGGCAACGGCGAGCATCAGCATGACGGATGACAGGAATCGGGATATCGGCGATGCGTACATTATTTTTCCAGCGGGTTGCGCCCTGGCGTTTTAATCAGGCCGTGGCTTTTTCGCGCTCGGGTACCGCGTAAACGTCGGTGATGTTGTTCAGGCCCTTGAACTCGATCGCGTTGCCGCAGTTGTCGCTGACCGTCATCAGCATCTGCTCGCGCGCCGTGCCCTGCTGGGTGATGGTCGGCTTGTTGATCCACGTTGCGTTGAACTGTTCGAGGCGCGCCGCGGTTTTCTGAAAATCCTCGAGCGTCATCACCACGCCGAAATGCTGCAGCGGGGTGGCGAGCTGGCCGCCGATTTTTTTGCCGGCGTCGCCGACCACCTCATCCGGTGCGAGATGGGCGACGATGTGATGGCCGAAGAAATTGAAATCAACACGGCCCGGCATCTTGCGGCCTTCGGGGCATTGCAGCATGTCACCGTAGAATTTGCGCGCGCGATCGAGATCGTTGATGGCAAACGAATGATGAAAAAGCGTGGCGGCCATGATGTTCTCCTCGTGTGGGGGGCGATGCGGAGCGACATCATAACGGCGCACAGGGGGGAATCGCAAACCGGCGCGCGCATCAACGCGTATTTCAGTTATCCTCGGCGGCACATGAATACCGATGCCACCCACGACCCGCTGCGCGAGATCGGCCGCGAAATTTCCCGCGATGATCTGCTCGCATTGCCGGTACGCCGTTACGAGGGCGAGGTCTGCCTCGTTGAGACCGCGCAGCATCTGGAGCGTGCGCTGGCCGATCTGCGCGACGAACAGGTGATCGGTTTCGACACCGAAACGCGGCCCGCCTTCACCAAGGGCGAGAGTTACCCGCCGGCGCTGGTGCAGGCGGCGACCGCGCGCACGGTGTACATTTTTCAGTTGCGCCGGCGCGAGGTGTTTCCGGTGGTGGCCGAAATGCTGGAAGCGTCGCATGTGGTCAAAGCCGGCGTTGCGTTGGGACGCGACCTCTCGGATCTCAAGGCGGTGCTGCCGTTTGCCGAGCGCAATGTGCTCGATCTCGGCGTGCTTGCACGCCGCAGCGGCATGAAGCAGACCGGCGTGCGCAATCTCGCCGGCATGCTGCTGGGCTTTCGCATCCCGAAGGGCAACACGACGTCGAACTGGGCGGCGCCGCAACTGACGCCGGCGCAGATCGCCTATGCGGCAACGGACGCCTGGGCCTGTCGTGAATTGTATTTGCGCTTTCAGGCGCTGGGGTTGCTCAACGCTTCGGCGTAACGTGCGTTATTCCGGCGCCGTCCACTCCGGCACCCAGTCGAGGAAATCGGCGGCGCTCATCGGCTTGGCGATGTAATAGCCCTGCGCGATGGTGCAGCCGAGTTCCTTCAGGAGGTTCCAGTCGCTGCGCGTTTCGATGCCCTCGGCCACGGTCTTGAGGCCGAGCTTGCGCGCCATGTCGATGCTGGATTCGAGTATCACGCGGTTTTGCGGATTGGCGGCCGAATCGGTGACGAAGGATTTGTCGATTTTCAGTTCGGTGAACGGAATGCGCCCCAGCTGCTGCATCGACGAATAACCGGTGCCGTAATCGTCGATCGACAAACCGAAGCCCTTCATGCGCAGACGCGCGAGGCCTTCGAGACAGGTTGCCACATTGGTCATCGCCGCCGATTCGGTGATTTCGAGCGTCATGTACCTGGGGGCGAGACCCTGCTTCTCGACCGTCTGCGTGATGCGGTCGGCGAGTGTGAGGTCTTCGAGCGAGGTCAGCGACAGATTGACCGAAATATTCATCGGCCAGCCGTGGTTGTGCCATGCGAGGCAGGTCTGCGCGGATTTCTTCAGCATCATCCAGGTCAGCTCACCGATCAGGCCGTTGCGCTCGATCACGCCGAGAAACACCCACGGCGAGAGCACGCCGCGCTGCGGGTGGCGCCAGCGCACCAGCGCTTCGGCGCCGACCACGTTGCCGCTCGCCAGATCGACCTTCGGCTGATATGCCGGCTCGAACTGCTGCTGCCGGAAGGCGGCGATGATTTCCGCTTCCGGGATTTCGATGGCGGCGGGCGCGACGGTTTTGACCTGCTGGCCGTGGCGCTCGATCAGCGCGCGCAGTTTCGCCGGTGTCGCCGGTTTCTCGATCGCGCCGAGCAGGGTGATGCCGTAGGCGCGCGTCATCGTTTCGACGGTGGAAATCACGCTGCGATCCATCGCGCTGGTGAGAATGATGGAAACCGGCGCGTCGGCGTTGCCGACGTGGCGGATGAATTCCATGCCGTCCATGTTCGGCATTTCCAGATCGCAGATGATGACATCGACCTGTTCCGACAGATCGGTGAAGAAATCGAGCGCGATGCGGCCGTCGGCGGCCTCGCGGATGTGTTGTGCACCGAGTGATTTCAACGAAGCGACCAGCGTGCGGCGCTGGAAGTCGTGGTCTTCGGCAACCAGAAAGTGCAGATCGGCGATGTTCATGTCATGGCCTGTGCTTTGGAGCGTTAGGGTTCATTTTAAGCCGCCGCGGTTTCATTTTGCAGATATTCGGTGAGGCGCGCGAGTTCGTGCTCGAAATCATCGAGCGTGTCGTCGAGCGCGGCGCGGTCGGCATTGCGCGCCGCGCGTTCCATGCGTTCGGCGACATCGGCATAGGGCTGCGCGCCGATCATGCGGCTCGCGCCCTTGATGCGGTGGGCGACGCGCGCGATTGCTGCGAAATCGGCGCCGCCGATGGTTTCGCGCATCTCGACCGCGTCGGGTTCGTTGGCGGCCACGAACTGGCGCAGGATTTCGCGGCGCAGCGTGGCGTCGCCGCCGGTGAATTCGGTCAGCGTGTCGGCATCGAGCAGCGCCGTCGCCGGCGTGGCGGCCGGCGCGCTCGCGGCCGCGGGCGCAGTGTCGTCGCCGTGCGCCCCGGCGTCGGCCGCGATCCAGTGTTCGATCTTGGCTTTCAGCGCTTCCAGCGTGGTCGGCTTCGACAGGTAATCGTTCATGCCGGCCTCGAAGCAGGCAGCAGCGTCGCCGGCCAGCGCATTGGCGGTGCAGGCGATGATCGGCGTCGGATTGGCGACGCCGTTGGCGGCCTCGATGCGGCGGATTTCGCGCGCGAGTTCATATCCGTCCATGCGCGGCATATGGCAGTCGGTGACCAGCATGGCGAAGCGGCCGTTTTTCCATTTCTCCAGCGCCTCGATGCCGTCGCGCGCCAGCACCACTTCGTAGCCGAGCAACGACGCCTGACGCTCCATCAGGCGCAGATTGACCGGATGGTCGTCGGCAACGAGGATGGTCGCGCCCAGCGCGTGGCTCATCGCCTCGGCCTGGTTGCGCGCGTTGATTTCCTCGCGCAGCGCATTGTCGCGGTCGGCGGGCAATGCGGCGTCGCTGACGGGCAGCCGCAGCAGCACGGTCATCGTGGTGCCCTTGCCGGCTTCGCTTTCCATGCTGATATTGCCGCCCATCATTTCGGCCAGGCGCCGGCAGATCGACAGACCCAGCCCGGTGCCGCCGAAATTGCGCGTGGTGGCCGCATTGGCCTGCGCGAAGGGCTGGAACAGGCGGCGCTGCTCGTCGGCGGAAACGCCGATGCCGGTGTCGCGCACGGTGAGACGCAGCTGCTCGGCGCCGTCGTCGCGGCCCAGCGAATCGGCTTCGAGAGTGACCTTGCCGCGGGTGGTGAACTTGATGGCGTTGGAGAGCAGATTGTTGATGATCTGCGTGATGCGCAAGCCGTCGCCCAGATGAGCCGCTGCGATGCGCGGATCGACGCGGTGTTCGAGCAGCAGGCCCTTGCGCGTGGCGAGTTCGGCGTAGACGGTGGCGGCGCGGCTCGCCAGCCTCTGCAGAGACAGCGGCTCGGCGCATATTTCGAGCTGCCCGGCTTCGATTTTCGAGAAATCGAGAATGTCGTCGATCAGGCGCAGCAGCGCGGTGGCCGAATCGCGCGCCACCGTCAGCGATTCGCGCTGCTCGACATTCAGATCGGTGAATTCCATCAGCTCGAGCATGCCGAGCACGCCGTTCATCGGCGTGCGGATTTCGTGGCTCATGGTCGCAAGGAAGCTGCTCTTCGACTGGCTTGCCGCGTCGGCCATTTCCTTGGCGCGTACCATCGCGCGCATCAGGTTCTGCTGCGCGGTCACATCGGTGAAGGTGAACAGCACTTCGGGCGAGCCCGGCTCGAGTTCGCGCGCGGCGACCACTGCCCAGAAACGTTCGCCGTTCTGGCGCATGAATTCGAGCTGCTCGCTGAAGGTTTCGCCGCGCGCCAGCGTTTCGCGGTATTTTTCCTCGGCTTCGAGCCAGTCTTCGATGCTTGGATACAAAACATCGGTGCTGCGGTTGAACAGCGCGCCGGCTTCGGCGCCGAACAGCCGTTCCATCGCCGGATTGCAGCGCACGAACATGCGGTTGCGCACCAGCGCAATCGCCGTCGGCGTGGTCTGCAGCAGCACTTCGCTGCGGCTCAGGGCGAGGCGCAGCGACGATTCCATTTCGCGGCGCTCGGTGATGTCGAGATTGGTGCCGCTCATGCGCAGCGCGCGGCCGCGCTCGTCGCGCGCGCTGACGCGGCCTCGAGAGATAATCCAGCGCCAGCTGCCGTCGGCCGCGTGCACGCGGTGTTCCATCATGTACTCGTCGCGCTCGCCGCGCAGCGTCTCGACCGACAGCCGCGTCGCCTCGGCCAGATCGTTTGGATGCACCAGCGCCATCAGTTCGGCGGTGGTGGTGCGGGTTTCGCCGGCCGGCAGCCCCAGCATGTGCGCCCACGCCTCGGACAGATAGACGGCGCCGGTGGCGATATCGGTGTCCCACAGCGCGAGGCGCGAGCCTTCGAGCGCGAGTTCGAGGCGTTCCTTGGCGAGGCGCAGTTCCGCTTCGGCGGCCTTGCGCGCGGTGATGTCGCTGCCGACGCCGCGATAGCCGGCGAATTTGCCGCGCTCGTCGTAGACCGGTTTACCGCTGATCAAAAACCGGTGGCGCGCGCCGCCGGGCTGGATCGAGGTGTATTCGAAATCATGAAACGGCAGGTGCGCTTCGAGTGTGGCGCGGTGCGCGCGCCAGAATTCGGGTTGAACGTCTTCGGCAGCGATTTCCCAGCGCCGCTTGCCGATCATCGCCTTGAAATCGAGCACACCGTTCGAGCGGCTGGTGATGCTGGTGAAGCGGCATTCGGCGTCCTGCTCCCAGCACCAGTCGGAGGACATTTCGGCGAGCATGCGAAAACGCCGCTCCGAATCCTGCAGATTCTGCTCGGCAATTTTGCGCGCCGTGATGTCGCGCGCGCTGGCAAACACGCCGGCAACCGCACCGGCGCCGTCGAACAGCGGCGATTTGACGATTTCGAGCCAGCTGCTGCGGCCATCGGATTCATGGCTCGTTTCGTAGCGCAGCGGCTGTCGCGTGGTGACCACCTCGCTGTCTTCGCGCAGCAGTTTCGCCGCCTCGTCGCGCGGATAAAAATCGAAGGCGGTTTTGCCCAGCGCGGCCTCCGGCGTGATGCCGTGGCGCCGGCAAAAGGCCGCATTGACGGCGGTGAGCCGGCCTTTGATGTTCTTGATCCACGCCGCATCGGGCAGGCTGTCGAGCAAGGCCTGCTGGTTTTCCTGCGGTGCTGATGCGGGCAGCGGTGGTTCGCTGACGGGCGCCACCGCGATCGCGCGCGTGCCGAGGTCGATCAGCACGCCGTTAACATGCGTCGGCAGCACGCCCGAATCGGCCGAGGAATGTCCGCGCGCCAGCACATTGCGCATGACGTTGTTGCCGCAATCGATGCGGAATTCGAGTTGGAACGGCCCGCGCTTGTCGCTGGCTGCGGCCAGCGCAGCGAGCAGCCGCGCGCGGTCGCCGGCATGCACGATTTCGCGCAGGTCGGGATAGCCGACGGCATTTTGCGGCAGCGGACCGAGCAACCATTCGGGCGAGGCGCCCCAGCGGAAGCGGTCAAGCGCGATATCGAGATCCCACGGCAGCACATCGCCGGCGGTCACCAGCAGACGCAGCAGGTGGTCGCTCGAGGTCACGCGGTCGCGTTTGGTCGCCGTCGAACGCGCGCGTTCGACGGCGGGGTTTGCGGCCGGATTTGTTTTATTTCTGCCGGGCATGGGCGTGATTCGCTAGCGCGCAATATATCGGGTTTGACGCGACTGCCGGCGCATGCCCGATTTCTGTTTGATATGACTCAATTCTATTCCCCGCCCCGCCGCCCGGCTTTTTCGAAGCGCCGGGGCCCCGGATGCAACACGCAAACGCCGGTCGTTCGCAGACCGGGCCGACCCTGCCCTCAGACTGCAATGTACTCCCGCCCGACATCAGCGCTGATGGCGAGCAAGGGGGTAAGAAGGGGCCAATTCGGCGGATCGGCTTGCGCGCTGCCGTGACGGACCGCACAATCAGCGCCTTTCGGCGCGTGGCGCGCAGCCTGCAGCCGCGCGTATGCAAAGGATTCCGGCGATGAGCGCTTCCGCATCGGGCAAGATGGATATCAACGAGGTTTTTCGCGGCGGCGGCCGCTCGGTCGAGTGGCTCGACGCGATCAACAAGGCTTCGATCGTGATGCTGGCCGAAACCGGACTCGTCGCGCCTGCGCTGGCGGAAAAAATCGCGCGCGGCATCGCCTCGATCATCAATGACGAAAAGAAAACGCCGCCGACGCGTTCGGCCGATTATCTGGATTACGAACCGCGCCTGATCGCGGTGGCGGGGGCCGACGCTTCGCGCCTGCACACCGGACGCAGCCGCCAGGACATCGCCTCGGCGATCGCGCGCATGAATCTGCGCGACGGCCTGCTCGCAGAAATCGATGCGCTGGTGACCTGCCGCGGCAAACTGCTGGCGCTGGCCGACCGGCATGTGGAAACCATCATCCCCGCCTACACGCACGGCGTGCAGGCGCAGCCGACGACACTGGCGCATTACCTGCTGGCGTTCGCCGGCGCGCTGGCGCGCGAAACGCAGCGTTTGATCGGCGCCCATGCGCGCATCAATCAAAATCCGCTCGGCGCGGCGGCGCTCGCCACTTCGAGTTTCAGGCTCGACCGCGCGCGCACGGCGGCGCTGCTCGGCTTCGACGGCGTGATCGAGAACGCCTACGACGCCAATCATCTGGCGCCGGTCGATTGTTTTCTCGAGGTTGCCGGCGCGCTGGCAATCGCCGCGGTGCAACTCGGCATGTTCGCGCAGGATCTGCATGCGCACTACGCGCAGCCGCAACCGTGGCTGATGCTCGCCACCGGCGAACTCACCGGCGTGTCCAGCATCATGCCGCAGAAGCGCAATCCGGCAGCGATCGAACAAATGCACGCGCAGGCCTCGATCATGCTCGGCGAAATGCAGGGCGTGTTTCTGCTCGCGCACAACAACCGCAGCGGCATGTTCGATTACCGGCTCTATGATCCGGTGCCGCCGGCGCGCGCATTGCTCGTGTTCAAACTGTTCGGCCAGATCGTCGATGGCCTCGTCGTCAGCAAGGAACGCGCGCTGGCCGAAGTGAATGCGGATTATTCGACCACCACCGAAATCGCCGACGCGCTGCTGCAGCGCGCCGATGTGCCGTTTCGCATCGGTCACCATTTCGCCTCACAGCTGACCGATCACGGTCGCGGCAGGGGGCTGGCGTTGCAGCAGATCCCGTATGCCGATGCCGCGCGCATCTACGAAGCGGAAAACAAACAGCCGCTGCCGCTTGATGAAGCGGCCTATCGCGAAATCATCAGCGCGGAGTATTCGGTGTTTGGCCGGCAGGGCACCGGCGGCCCGCAGCCGGCCGAAGTGACGCGCATGCTCGGCAACGAACGCGCGCAGGCAGTGACGGATCGGCAATGGCATGCGGACGCGACCGCGCGGCTCTCCTCTGCGGCCGCGGCGCTTGATCAGATATTTAATAAACTTGCTGCTGCAAACTAGCAGGTCCCCTCACCCCTCGCGGGAGAGGGGGTAACAAGCGGGATGAAAAATTTCGGCAGCTTGTCGAATTGTCGATTGGCCGAACGACTAGAGGTAGAGCAGCGCCAGCGGGTCGCCGCGCAACCAGGGAGAAAAACATTCGGGTCATGGTCATCGTAAAAGCAACCAGGGAATCCGAAGCCGGCGGCATGCCGAACGAGCAATTGCTCAAGGACATGATGACGTTCAACGAGGAACTGGTGAAAGCGGGCGTCATGCTTGCAGGAGAGGGCCTGCATCCAAGTTCGAGCGGCGCCCGCGTCCGCTTCTCCGGCAAAAATCGCACCGTGATCGACGGGCCGTTTGCCGAAACCAAGGAACTGATTGCCGGCTACTGGATGTGGCAGGTGAAATCGCGCGAAGAAGCGATCGAGTGGGTCAAGCGCTGCCCGAACCCGTTCGAATCCGATTCAGAAATCGAAATCCGCCAGGTGTTCGAAACGCCGGAACTCACCGAAAACGACGAGATCCTGCGCAAGGAAGAAGAGTTGCGTGCGAAGACGGCAAAAAACGCCGCGCACTGAATCAGCAAGCAGGACCGAAAAGCGCGGCGTCGTTCGCCCGAGGTCGGGCCTCAGCGCAACCGCCATCCGGCGGATCCGGTTTCACTCATCCGCTTTGCGGGCCCTAGTCGACCTTGATATTCGCTGCGGTGATCACGCGCGCCAGTTTTTGGCGTTCCTGATCCACGAATTTCGCGAACGCCTGCGGTGTTCCGACGGCAATCTCGGCGCCATCGCCGGCGAGTTTGCGCGCGACTTCCGGCATTTTCAGGATGCGCGCGATTTCGGCGTTGAGTTTCGCGATCACCGCGGCCGGCGTGCCGGTCGGTACAAAGACGCCATTCCAAGTCATGAATTCGTAACCGGGCAGACCGGATTCGCTCACGGTCGGAATATTCGGTGCGGCAGCCGAGCGTTTTACACTCGTCACTGCAACGGCTTTCAGCTTGCCGCCGTTGACCAGCGGCATCGCTGCGATCATCGTGTCAAAGAATAATTGCACACGGCCGGCCATGACGTCGAGCTGCGCGGGTGCGGAGCCTTTGTAAGGCACATGTGTGGAATCGAGTTTCGCCATTGCTTTGAACATTTCGCCGGCCAGATGATTGGGGCTGCCGTTGCCGGCCGATGCGTACGCGGTTTTGTTGCTGCGCGCGCTGGCGATCAGATCGCTGACCGTATTCACGTTTGACGCCGGCGGCACCACCAGCAGCATCGGTTGCGTGATCGTCATGATGACCGCGGCAAAATCCTGCGCCGGATCGTAGGGCAATTTTTTAGGCTCATCAGGAAATCGAGTGGGCGAAAAGGGCATTAAAAATGCCTGAAAGTCTTATGTGCACTGGGTTGCAGGGGTTTCGTAAGGGCTTTGAATTGGGCATCATGTTTGGATGGCCAATTCAACGAAGCGACAGCGACGGCTGTGGGACGCGTATGCGTTCGATGGATTTCGTCCGCAACCGACGGTGCGCGGTGTGTT
>CAISYC010000026.1 GCA_903889565.1 uncultured beta proteobacterium | reverse complement strand
TCCCCGCTGCGCTTCCAGCAAACCGAGATAATGCAGCGCATCAACCTCCGCAGGCGACTGCGCGAGCACTGCCTGGTACAGGCGCGCCGCCCCCTCCAGGTCGCCGCGTTGATGACAACCCACCGCACGCCCGAGTTGATCTGCAAGCGCACGCTTATTTTCCAACACGTTCTCCCTCTTCGCTATTCATCTGAGCATAGTATTATCAGGCTCCGTTAGACTCAAATATAATCGGGTATCGATTTGGCGACGCGTCTTCTAACATTAAACAATGACCGAACTTTCTGAATTTTGAGACAAGGTCAAACATTTTAAAGATTCAGTCCGCATGAATTCCGCAAAACCTTCGATCAATGTGTGCCTGCTGCAACCCCCGGGCTACATTCATGCGCTCGCACTGCTGGAAGCCGCCGATTACATCGTCGCCAAAGCGAGGGAAATCGGATACGAAGCGCAGCTGTGCAAAAACCGGCTGCTGCCGAGCGGACTCAACATCGTATTCGGCGCACACATCAATCCCAAAGACAAATCAACGTTGCCCGGGAACGTGGTGCTATTCAATACGGAGCAACTGCCGGAGCAAAGTGCCTGGACGAGTGCGGATTACCGCAATCTGCTGCAGCGTCACTATGTGTGGGACTACTCGGCAACCAACATGGCGAATATCGGCCATGACCGGAAACAACTGGTCTGTTTTCATCATGCCGAGGCGCTGCACCGGATCACGCCGGCGAAAACACCCGAATACGACCTCATATTCTACGGCTCGATCAACGACCGCCGGAAAGCCATACTCGAAGAACTGCGGACGTCGCACGGCCTCAAACTATTGAGCGTGTTCGGGCTTTACGGGCCGGAGCGCGATGCACTGCTCGGCAACGCACGGGCGCTGCTCAATCTGCACTTTTATGACAGCCAGATCTTCCAGCAGATACGCGCGTTTTATGCCCTGTCCAATGGCATCCCCGTGATTTCGGAAAATTTTCCGCGGAGCTCGGCTCCCGACATTTATCAGAATGTCATTTTCACGCCGGGCACGGAAGCGTTCGGCAGCTTTGTCGCGCGATTGCTGCGCGACCGCGACCGTTTCGCCACCGAGGCTGCGGACAAGATTCGCCGTTTTCAGGCGTCGCGGGATCTCGACAATTTCAAAACGGCGCTGGAAAAAACGATCGCCGCCGTGCTCGACGAAAAGTCGCTCTCGACCGTCGTGCCGCCGGCGCCGACGCGGATGAATATCGGCAGCGGCAAGGACTATCGTGCCGGCTATCTGAACGTCGATATCAATCCCAAATCGAATCCCGATGTTGTGCTTGATCTCGCTGCCGCGCTCCAACTGCCGGTGTCCGCCCGGTCGCCGGTCTACGGCGACATCACGCTGGGCGAAATGAGCCTGGACGAAATCGTTGCTATCGATGTTCTCGAGCACGTACCCAATCTGCAGCAACTGATGACCAATTGCCTCAACCTTTTGAAGGTAGGCGGCCGTTTTGACATTCTGGTGCCCTATGACCTGTCGCTCGGCGCGTGGCAGGATCCGACCCACGTCAGGGGTTTCAACGAAAATTCCTGGCTCTATTACACGGAGTGGTTCTGGTACCTGGGCTGGTTTGAATACCGCTTCGATTGCGTTTCAATCGATCTCATCCCCTCCGAGTTCGGCAAGGGATTGATCAATAAAAACACGCCGCAGCAGGAACTCCTGCGCACGCCGCGCGCGATCGACTCCATGAAAGTCATACTTTCCAAGCGCAAAACCACGCCGGAGGAGAAAACCTCCGCGCGCGCGTTCAGCAATAATTTCCTGCGCTAGCCGGCGCCTCTGGCGGTCGCGATGGCTGCATGCCGCTGACGCCAACTATGCCGCGCCGATGACATCGATACATCGCCGCAGGCTGTCGTTCCAATGCGGCAACTCGACGTCGAAGGTCTTTCGCACCCGGGCGCAATTCAGCCGGGAATTCCGCGGCCGCAGCGCCGCCGCGGCGTAATCGCGCGTCGACACGGGCAGCAGTCGCGGCTGCGGCTTGCCCTGCAAGGTCAGCGCGAATATCTCCGCTGCATAGTCGAACCACGTGGTGCTGCCGCCCGCGCACAGATGGAATATTCCGCTCAGCTCGCCGCTGTCGTTCCATTTGCCCAGTACCGCGGCGGTTGCATTGGCCACGTCGCGCGACCACGTCGGCGCGCCAAACTGGTCGTTGACGATTTTCAACTCGGCGCGCTGCGCCAGTTTGAGCATGGTCAGCAGAAAATTGCCGCCGCGCGCGCCATAAACCCAGCTGGTACGAAAAATCAGATGCGCGGCCCCCGACGCCCGGATTGCCTGCTCGCCGGCCAGTTTGCTGCGGCCATAAACATTCAGCGGATTGGGCGCGTCGTCCTCGTCGTAGGGGACGGACTTCGCGCCGTCGAACACATAATCCGTCGAATAGTGCACCAGCAGCGCGCCAAGTTTCGCCGCTTCCTCGGCCATGGTTGCGGGCGCTTCGGCATTCACCGCGTGCGCAATGGCAGTCTCGGATTCGGCGCGATCCACCGCCGTGTAGGCCGCGGCATTGACGATAATGTCGGGCCGCAGTTCGCGTATCTTCATGACGATCGCACTGCGATCAGTCAGATCAAGCGCCTGCCGGTCGCATGCAATCACCCGGCCTGTCGATGCCAGCGACGCGAAAAGCTCGGCGCCGATCTGGCCGCCGCATCCGGTAAGGAGGATGCGCTTCACGCGAAGACTGCTGAATCTCTCAGCAATTTGCCGCAGCGGTCCTTCGGCGACATGGCGGGCGCGCCATCCAGCGGCCAGGCAATCGCCAACTGCGGATCGTCCCAGCGTATGCAATGCTCGTACTGCGGTGCGTAATAATCGGTGGCCTTGTACATGACTTCGGCGAAATCGGACATGGTGAGAAATCCGTGGGCGAATCCCGGCGGCACCCACAGGGCAAGCGGGTTATCCGCCGACAGACGGATCGTCGCCGATTTTGCAAACGTCGGGGAACTGCGGCGCAAGTCGACCACGACATCGAATATTTCGCCGGCCAGCACATGCACGAGTTTTCCCTGCGGCTGCGGATTTTGATAATGCAATCCGCGCAACACGCCGCGTTTTGAACGCGATTGATTGTCCTGCACGAATGCGGTCTCAAAACCGGTGAGCGCCGCGAATTCGCGCTGATTATGCATTTCGAAAAAATGCCCGCGCTCATCCGCAAACACGCGCGGCTTCAAAATCAATAGTCCGGGCAATTCCGTAACGCTTGCTTCCATGCCGAAATCCTTTGCTTGAACCTGCGCGTACGTTGGCGGGCCGGCGCTAACCTGCCCCGCCACAGCGCGCGGCGAATACACTCGCGGAATCGTTCAGCCCGCAGGGTTTCGATCAGCCGCCAACAACAGCGAGAGTTGCGTCTGCATTTTGTGCATCACAGTCGTCCAATCGCCGGCGGCCGGCTGTCGAAACAGTCTTGCACTCGGATACCATGGATTATCGACGCGATTTTGCAGCCAGCGCCAGTCTGCGGCGTAGCGCAGCAAAATCCACACGGGCTTGCCAAGGGCGCCGGCCAGATGCGCCACCGCGGTGTCGATGGTAATCACCAGATCCATCACTTCGATCAGCGCCGCCGTATCGGCGAAATCTGCCAGCTCATCGCCGCAGTGTCGGATGTTATGGCGCTGCAATTCCGCTTTGTCAGCCGCGCTGACATCTTTTTGCAGACTGAAAAATTGTGCCGGCTGCGACGCTACTGCCGACAAATCGACCAGCGGCAAGGTACGATCATGCTGCAGCCCCGGGGTGCGATATCCCGACCAGACCAAACCGATACGCGGCAATTTTTTTTCACCGATGCGTTCTTTCCAGCGTGCGATGCGCGCCGGATCGGCATTGAGATAGGGCACCGCAGACGGCAGGTTGTCGAGCGTGGTGCCGAATGCGCGCGGCAGGGACAACAGCGGGCAATGGTAATCAATCGCGGGCAGTGCTTCGCCGGGGCACAGCAGCCGTTTGACGCCGCGAAGCGAAGCGAGCAATTCTTTCAGCGGCGGCTGCACCTCCAGCAAAACCTCAGCGCCGCGGTCGGCAACCGCGGTTGCATAACGGCAAAACTGCAGGGTGTCGCCGAACCCCTGCTCCGCATGCAGCAATATGGTCTTGCCCTCGAGCGACTGGTCGCCGCGCCACCACGGCGCCGGAAAATCGCGGCGCCAGCGCGCGAAAAATTGCGTTTGCCAGCGGCTTTCGTACTGCGCCCAACCGCCGGCAAAATCGCCCATCAACAGGCGACACATGCCGGCGTACATGTTGATTTCCGCTGCGGCGGGATCGCTGACCAGCGATTTTTCGTAGCTTGCCAGTGCCTCCCCGCTGCGCCCGAGCGCGAGCAGTGCGTTGCCGCGATTGCCCAGCGCAACGGCATTGTCTGGCTTGATCGACAACGCGCGTTCGTAGAGCGCCAGCGCGGCATCTGCCGCACCGCGATCAAGCAAAATGTTTCCCTTGTTGTTCAGCCCGTTCACATTGCGCGGGTCGATCTGCAGCGCCTGGTCGCAACTGGCCAGCGCCTCGTCCTCCCGCCCCAGCCTGAGCAGGGCGTAACCGCGGTTACCCAGCGCATCGACAAATTCGGGCCACATCGCCAGCGCCGCGTCGTAGCTCGCCAGCGCCTCGTCAAGCCGCCCGAGCTTCACCAGTACATTGCCGCGGCTGTTGAGC
>CAISYC010000025.1 GCA_903889565.1 uncultured beta proteobacterium | reverse complement strand
GTCACTGCATTAACGGATGCGGCCGCGCCGCCCTTTAGCGCGCGTCAGGTTGCAGGGCAATGCAGCTCAAGATTGCGGTCGCGACCGCCGATGAATGGATGTGGCGCCGCCGTACGCGGCGGCGGCCGGGCGCCGCCGCGGACCGCCGGCGCCGCCGATCAGCACAGGGATTAAGAATATGAGCGCCAACAGCGCGGTGCAGCAGGCCGCCGCCGACCCGATCGGTCGCTTCGAAATCGTGCGCACGCTGGGCCGCGGCGCGCAGGGCAGCGTTTATCTTGCCAACGATCCGCATTTGCAGCGCCAGGTGGCGATCAAGTCGATCGGCGCCGGCGCCGGCGCCGACGACATCGCCGCCCTGCTGCAGGAGGCGCGGGTGGTCAGCCGTTTCAGCCATCCCAATATCGTCACGCTGTTCGACGCCCTCGAACACGACGGCGGCCATTTCCTGATCCTCGAATATGTCGAGGGCGAAACACTGGCGCGCCTGCTGCAGCGCGAGGGCCGGCTCGACCGCCTGCGCGCCCTGCGCCTCGCCATCCAGATGCTCGACGCGCTCGACTACGCCCACGCCAAGCGCGTGATTCATCGCGACATCAAGCCGGCCAACGTGATGATCGACGCCAGCGGCATCGCGCGCATCATGGATTTCGGCATCGCCGTCAGCACCGGCGACATTGCCTGCGCCGACAACCTGGTCGGCACGCCGGCCTACATGGCGCCGGAGCGGCTGCAGAATCACAACGCGAGCGCCGCCAGCGATATTTTTTCGGTCGGCATGGTGCTCTACGAAATGCTCGCCGGCAAACCGGCGGTCGCGGGCGACAACAGCTACGAGATCATCCACAAGATCGCCAACGAACCGTTTGTGCCGCCGTCGCGCGTCAATCCCGAGATCGAAGAAGCGCTCGACCATCTGGTCATGCGCGCCATCGACAAGTCGGCTGCCGCGCGTTTTCCGTCGGCGGCGGCGATGAAGGAGGCGCTCGAACAGTATCTGGCACCCGCCGCCGTCGCCAGTGCGGAAGCGCCGCCCGGCAAAAGCAACAACAGCGCGCTTGATTTCCTGCTGCGCCGCATGCAACACAAGAGCGGCTTTCCGGCGCTGTCGCAAACCATCAGCACGATCAACCGCATCGCCGCCAAGAGCGACGAGTCGGTGCAGACGTTGTCGGCCGCGCTGTTGAAGGATTTCGCCCTCACCAACAAGCTGCTGCGCCTGGTCAACTCGACCACCTACCGCCAGTTCGGCGGCGGCGTCAGCACCATTTCGCGCGCGGTGATGATTCTCGGCTTCGACGCCGTGCGCGATCTCGCGATCACGCTGATCCTGTTCGAACATCTGCAGAACAAGGCGCAGGCCTCACAGGTCAAGGAGGTCGCCATCGCCGCCTATTTCACCGGCGTGATGGCGCACCGCGTGGCCGGCATCTGCGGCCTGCCGGACCGCGAAGAGGGCTTCATCTGCGGCGTGTTTCACCATCTCGGCAAGCTGCTGACCAGCTATTACTTCTTCGAAGAGGCCAACGAAATCGCCAAACGCGTGGCCAACGGCGAAAACGAGGACAAGGCGGCGCGCATCGTGCTCGGCATCTCGCTCGAGGAACTCGGCATCGCGGTCGCGCGCAGCTGGAGCCTGCCGGAAAAAATCATCCACAGCATGCAGGAGGTCGGCGAGCGCGATGCGGTCAAGGCGCACAATCCGGCCGACCGCCTCAAAATCGCCGCCAATCTCGCCAAGTCGCTGTGCAACGTCGCCAGCGAGACCAAGCCTGAACGCAAGGCCGAGGAACTGGAGCGCCTGAAAAAGCAGTTCGGCGGCAGCCTCAAGCTCGGCAAACAGCAGCTCTCCGCGGTGGTCGAGGATTCGGTCAAGCAGTTCCTGTCCGAATCGGGCATGTTCGTGCCGGACAGCAGCAAGAGCCGCGTGTTGAAAGCGATCACCGCGTGGAGCGCCGACGAAATGCCCGACGCCGTGCACACCAGCACCGGCGGCACCACGGACGTTGCCGGAGCGGTCGCGGCCGCCGGCGCCGACACGGTCGATCAGTTCTTCGACCGCACCGTCGCCACCTCGGCCGCCCCGGTGATCGACAGCGGCGACGCGGTGGCGACGCTCACCGCCGGCATTCAGGACATCACCAACACGCTGGTCAGCGATTTCAACCTCAACGACGTGCTGCGCATCATTCTCGAAACGATGTACCGCGGCATGGGCTTCTCGCAGGTGCTGCTGTGCGCGCGCGACGCGCGCAGCAACCGGCTGCTGGCGCGCTTCGGCTTCGGCGCCCGCATCGAATCGCTGCTCAAGGGGTTTGCGATCGCCCTCGACAAACCGCAGGACGTCTTTCAGCTGGCGGTGGCGAAAAACGTCGATCTCTACATCGCCGACACCCGCGCCGACAACATCGTCAGCCGCATCCCGGCGTGGTACCGCGAGCAAATCGACGCGCCGACCTTTTTACTGCTGCCGCTGGTGATCAGCGGCCGCGCGATCGGGCTGTTCTACGCCGACCGCGACGAAGCCGGTGCGCTGAACATCGAAGCCGAGCAGTTGCGCCTGCTGAAGACCCTGCGTAACCAGGCGATCCTGGCGATCCGGCAGAAACACTAGCGCGGCACGGCGCGAAAAAAAACGTCCTCAACGGAACTGCCGAAGCCAACGTTGGGCGACGATCAGGCGCTACCCAATTCACGACTTGTATAAGTGAAAAGCGAAAATCGCGCCCTCATCCCAACCCTTTCCCCCGCGGGGGAAGGCCCTGATCCGCCGCTCCACCCTCTCCTTTGGCAACAGGGATCAAGCCTGTCTTCCCTCACCCTCGGGGAGAGGGACCGAGGGTGAGGGCGCCGGTCAGAAACCGTTGGCGCAAAACAATTTTGGCGCCGGCTTCGCTTCGGCGATTGCGCCGGTCGTTGCGCCAACCGGCGTTGCCGCCGCCAGTTGCACACGCGCCGCAGCAACGAATTCGCTGCCGTGTTCCGTGATCTGCAATACCTGGCCCTGGGCAATGCCGCCCGCGCGCATCGACGGCAGCACGATACGCGGTGCCGCCGCTGTGACGGGTGCCGTGGCGCCCGCTGCGCCATCGTCGCCGCGCGCCGTCAGCGGCGCGCACAACAACAATCCGCTCAGCGCGATGAATGCAGCAGCCTCGCGCAGGCCAACCGCCTGTGTGGTTCTCATGGCTCGTTCTCCCGGGCGCATTGCGGCTCGATGGCCGTTGCCGCCCATTCGCGTTAATCCCTCTCCCGACTGTTTTAACGGCGGGATTGCGGCGGTTCTGAAGGGGGCGCGTACGGTCGCCGGCCGCGCCTGAGAGGCGTGCCGCGCGCACCGGCGAGGTTCCGGTACGGTTTGCGGAAAAACCCGGCGCCGGTCAGCGTGTGACCAGCGCGCCGCTCGCCTCCAGCGTATCGAGACTGGCGAGACTGTCGCTGCGTTTCAATTGCGGCTCGACGTTGCCGTCGGTCGCGGCGGCCGGCGCGCGCACCACCACGCGTTCGCTGACGAATGCGCCCTGCTGGATTTCAACACCGAGCCAGGCCGTGGACATCAATACCGCAGCGAGCGCCGCCGCACTGACGCCGCCGTACGGGCGCAGCCGCTGCAGCCAGCCGCGCCATACGCGCGGGCGCGCCGGCATGCTGTAGTCGTCATCGGCCACCGGCGCGACCACCACCGGCGCTTCGAGCACCGACTGCGCGAGCGCCAGACGCTCACGTGCCGCGGCTTCGGCCATCGCGCTGCGGCGGCTGATCTCCGCCTCGACCAGCGCGAGTTGCGCCTCCGCCTCGGCGCGGCCGCGTGCCGCTGTCTCGGCCGCCAGCGCTTCACGCGCGCGTACGTCGGCCGCCTGTGCCGCCTGCCGCTCGGCGTCGGCGAGCTGCATTTCCGCAGCCGCCGCCTGCAAATCGCCTTCAATACGCGTCGCCGTTGCCTCGGCGGCCGCGCGTGCCGCATGCGCGCGCTTCCATTCCGCATTCTCGGCTTCCTGCACCGCGACGGCTGCGGCGCGCTCGGCTTCGATGCGCGCATCGCTCGCCGAACGCGCGCGCTGTTCGGCCTGCAGGCGCTCCTGCGTCGCGGCAAGAATTTCCCGCTCGCCGTCGGCGCTCTTGTGCGCCGCCGCCGCAAACTCCATTTCCGCGCGCGCGCGCAGCAGCGCCGCCTCGGCCAGCGCGCGTTCGCTCGATTCGCGCGCGACCAGCGCCGCGCGCGCGCGGCGTTCGCATTTGTGGCGCTCTTCGATCGCGACTGCGGCTGCGCGTTCCGCGTCTTCGCGTGCCGCCGCTTCGCGCACGCGCTGCAGATCGGCCGCTTCGCGTGCGGCGGCCGCCGCGCGCACCGCCTCTTCCTGCTGGCGGCAGCGCAATGCCGCCTCGGTCGCCGCCGCCTCGACGCTGCGGCGTTGTTCCAGTTCAGCCATCACCGCGGCCTCGGCGCGGGCACGTTCGGCCGCCAGTTGCGCGAGTTCGCGCGCGCTGTCGGCGCGCTGAGCCGCCACCGCAGCGGCCTGGCGTTCGGCGGACTCCTGCGCCGTTGCCGCCGCCAGCGCGGTTTGCTCCTCGCGCAGACGTAACTCCGTTGCCGCCGCTGCGCTGTCATCCGCGCGCGCGCGCGCCTGCGCCGCCGCAGCGAGGCGCTGCTCGGCCTGTGCGCGTTCGTTCGCCGCCGCACAGGCGGCGAGTTCGGCGGCTGCATGTTCCGCCGCCGCCGCGGCCGCGGCCTGTTCGGCTTCGGTACGCGCCGTTTCGCGCGCCGCCAGTTCCTGTTGCGCCTGTGCGTGTGCCTCGGCGGCGGCAATTGCATTGCGTTCGGCCACCAGCGCAGTGTGCAGCGCATCGCGCTCGCGTTCCTGCGCCTGCGCGGCGAGCTTCGCGGTCTGACAGGCGAGCCGGTCGGCCGCCAGTCGTTCGCGCGACACGCGCTCGAGTTCGGCTTCCGCCGCGGCGCGGGCCTCGGCTTCGGCGCGCGCAGTGGTTTCAGCGGCAAGCCGTTCCTCGCTGCGCAGTTTCGCTTCGCTTTCAGCGGCAATGCGCGCATGCGCGACCTGCACCGCCAGCGCATCGAGTTCGGCGCGCGCCGCGGCGAGTTCCGCCGCTTCGTGTTCCGCGGCGGCAAGCGCTGCCGCCACTTCGCTGCCGCGCGCTTCGGCAATCTTGCGCGCCTGCACTTCGGCCAGCGCCTGCGCCTCGGCGCGCACGCGCTGTTCGGCCGCCGCATGCGCCGCCTGTTCGGCTTCGGCGCGCTCCTCGGCAATGCGCCGTTCGTCCTGTGCCGCCTGCGCGCGCGCCTCGGCCGCTTCGCGCGCGAGAATTTCCGCCGTGAGTCTGGCTTCGATGGCGGCAAGCTCGCGTTCGCGCGCGCGCCGGCCCTGCTCGGCTTCGGCGACCAGACGGTTCTGCTGTTCGACCTCGGTATCCGCGCTGCGCGCGAGTTCGCGCTCGACCCGCAGGCGCTGCTGCGCCGATTCGCGCGCCTGTGCTTCCAGGGTGGCACGCCCCTCGGCGGCGGCCAGCGCCGCCTGCTCCGCGCGCACCCGCGCCTCGGCTTCGGCTGCGGCCTTCGCTTCGTTGGCCATGCGCGCTTCGGCAACGAGGCGCAGCTGCGCCTCGGATTCCGCGCGCGTCAGCGCTTCATCGCGCAGGCGCTTTTCCTCGGCCGCGCGCTGTTCGGCGGCGAGTGCGGCCGCGTGTTCCGCGTCGGCGCGCGCGCGCACCTGTTCGAGCGCCTCGTGTTCGGCGGCGACCCGGGTGCGGTGATAGGCCTCGGCGCGCGCGGCTTCTTCATGCGTGAGCTTTTCGGCGTTGCGCAAGGCCAGCGTCATCGCGGCGAGTTCGCGCGCGGCCGCCTGCGCATGCGCGGTCGCCACCTGTTCCGCCGCCAGCTTGTTCTCCGCAATTTGCCGCGCCTCGGATTCGGCGGCGGCACGCTCGATCGCGGCCTGCGTCGCTGCGCGTTCTGCATCGAGCCGGCGCTGCGCCTCGCGCAGGCCTTCGTTTTCGATTTCGCGGCGCGTCAGCGCCTGCTCGCGCAGCGCAGCCTCGGCGGCAATGCGGGCGCGCGCCGCTTCGGCGGCTTCTTCGTCGGCGCGGGTGCGGCGCGCCAGTTCCTGACGCGCCTCGTGTTCGGCCTGCGCGCGCTCGGCGGCGCGCGCCCTGGCGTGCGCCTCCCACGCCACCCGCGTGTCGGCGGCGTGGCTGGCGCGCGTTTCGGCCTCGGCGCGGGCGATCGCCTCCTTGATCACGTTCATTTCGTGCCCCGGCGCGGGGCGTACGATCTCGTGCGCGGGTTGGTCGGCGATCTTCAGGCGGGGCTGGGCGGGTGCCATGGCGTCACTTTCGTCGTCAAAAAATCGGGCAAGGGGCCCGCTTGCTAACGATTATGGCGACTTGGGTTGCGCCGGATGCGCCGAAAAGACGTGATTTCGCCGCGCAATTCCCGCCTTCGCCCGGATCGCGGGCGGCGCTGGCGCGGATGGGAATGGGCTGCGGCAGGCGGCCGAGAACCGCCGCCCGCCGCGGTGACTAGATCGCGGGGCCGGGGACGGCGCGCGGCAGCACGCCGGTGCCGGTGCGGATGATGAGGTTGGTGAATTCTTCGGCTGACATCGGCGCGCCGAACAGGTAGCCCTGCGCCTGTTCGCAACCGTGGTCGCGCAGGAAAGTGACATGCTCCTCGGATTCGACGCCCTCGGCAATCACCTTGAGGCCGAGGCTGTGTGCCATCGCGATCACCGCCTGCGTGATGGCGACGTCATCCTCGTCGTGCGGGATGTCCTTGATGAAGGAACGGTCGATCTTGACGTTGTCGATCGGGAAGCGCTTCAGGTAACTCAGCGAGGAATAGCCGGTGCCGAAATCGTCGATGGCGAGCCGGATGCCGAGCGCCTTCAGTTTGCGCAGCAGCGCGGCGGCGTGTTCCGGGTTGTCCATCGTCACGCTCTCGGTGATTTCCAGCTCGAGCAGTTCCGGCGCAAGGCCGGTCTCTTCGAGCACGTTCAATATGGTGGCATGCAGATCGTCCTGCGCGAACTGGCGCGCCGACAGGTTGACCGCCACCCGCAGCGGCGGCAGTCCCTGCGCCGACCAGATCTTGTTCTGCGCGCAGGCCGCTTTCAGCACCCAGGCGCCGATCGGCACAATCAGGCCGGTTTCCTCGGCGAGCGGAATGAACTTGGTCGGCGAGATCATGCCCATCGCCGGGTGGATCCAGCGCAGCAGCGCCTCCATGCCGGTGATGCAGCCGCTCACGAGATCGACCTTCGGCTGGTAATAGACGCGGAACTCGTCCTGATCGAGGGCGTGGCGCAGGAAGCGTTCGAGCACCAGACGCTCGAACGAATGCAGGTTCATCTGCGACGAATAAAACTGGTAGTTGTTCTTGCCGTGTTCCTTGGCGCGGTACATCGCGATGTCCGCGTTCTTCAATATGGTCTGCGGATTCTCGCCGTCGCTCGGATAGGCGCTGATACCGATGCTGGCGGTGAGGTTGTATTCCTGGCCTTCGAGCAGCAGCGGCTGCGCGATCGCCGTCAGCATGCGCTGCGCGGCCTCGGCGGCGTCGGTCGGAATCTGGCAGTCGCGCATCAGCACGACAAATTCATCGCCGCCGAAGCGTGCAATGGTGTTGCGTTTCAACTGCGCTTCGCTGAGGCGGCGCGCCACCTGTTTCAGCACCATGTCGCCCGAATCGTGTGACAGCGAATCGTTGATCAGCTTGAAGCGGTCCAGATCGATGAACAGCACCGCGACCTGCTTCTTCGAATACTTGGCCTCGGCCAGCGCCTGCTCCAGCAGCTGCGAAAACAGCGCGCGGTTGGGCAGTCCGGTCAGCTTGTCGTAATGCGCGAGCTGGTGGATGCGTTCCTCTGCGCATTTGCGCTCGGTGACGTCGCGCATGATGCAGGCGTACTTGATGCGCCCGTCGATGCGCATTTCGCCGAGCGTCAATTCCATCGGGAATACGCTGCCGTCTTTGCGCTGGGCGCGCACCTCGCGGCCCACGCCCACCGACAGCGGCCGGTTGTTGCTGTCGAGCACCCCGGAAATGCGGTCGGCACCGGCCTGCGAACGCGGCATCAGCAGGCTGTCGAAATTGCGGCCGATCACCTCCAGCGGCTTCCAGCCGAACATGCGTTCGATCGCGGCGTTGACGAATTCGAGCATGCCCGACTCGTCGATCACGATGATGCCGTCGGCCGCCGTGTTGACGATCGAGTTGAGCAGCGTTTCACTCGCCCGCAGATTCGATTCAGCGAGCCGCCGCGCACGCCGTCCGCCGGCCTCGGCGAGTTCGCGCCGCACCGCCGGCACCAGCCGCGTCAAATCGTCCTTCATGATGTAGTCGCTGGCGCCCGACTTCATCGCCGCCACCGCGGTTTCCTGACCGACCGCGCCCGACACCAGCACGAACGGCAGCTCGGGCCGGCGCTCGCGCACGCGTTCTAACACCTGCAAACCATTCAGCTGCGGCATCGAATAATCGGAGACAACAAGATCCCATACCCGCGCGTCGAGCGCAGCGTCGAGATCCGCGCGTGTGCACACGCGCTCGTATTCGGGCACGAATCCGCCCGCCCGCAGGGCTTCGACGATGAGAATGACGTCGTCTTCGCAATCGTCGACGCACAGCACCTTCAACGCGACCTGCGGCTCCGCCAGCGGCGCGCGCATGGTGTGCACCGCCGAGGCGGCCGGCGCGGGCAGCACCGGGAATTCTTCGGCGCCGGGAGCGGGGCCGCGGGCTTCGACGGAATCCATCGCTCAGGCCGCCTGCGCCAGTGCCGGCGTCGTGCCAAACAAGGCGTCGCGCGTTTCGTCGTGCGGCGTCGCCAACAGCGCTTCCATCTCGAGCACCAGCACGACCGAACCGTCGCTCGACAGCGTCACGCCGGCCACGCCCTGCGGCTTGACGTCGGTGATCGGCTTGACGATGACGTCTTCGCGGCCGGCGAAACTGTCGACGGCAAGGATGTAGCGCATCACGGTCGATTGCATCAGCACGCCATAGCGCGGCGCGCCGAGCAGCGGGCGGCCAAGCATGCGCGCCAGCGAGCGCACCTGCAGGACCTCGTCGCGCACCGTCAGTGCGGCGCGGCCCGACACCATCTGCACGTGCTTCGGATCGAGCAGGATGATTTCATGCACCAGCGCCAGCGGGATTGCAAACGGCTGCTTGCCGTTGCGCACCACCAGCACCGGCAGGATCGCCAGCGTCAGCGGCAGCGTGATGCTGATGGTGGTGCCGCTGCCCGGTGTCGATTCGATTTCGATGTGGCCGTTCAGTTTCTGGATGTTGGTCTTGACGACGTCCATGCCGACGCCGCGGCCGGACACATCGGACAATTCGTCCTTGGTCGAAAAGCCCGGCAGGAAAATCAGCTGCAGGCTGCGCCGGTCGTCGAGCCCCATCGCCGCGTCGGCGTCGAGCAAGCCCTTTTCGACCGCTTTGCGGCGCAGGATTTCCGGCCGCATGCCGCGGCCGTCGTCACTGACTTCGATCTGGATGCGATCGCCGATCTGCTTTGCGGACAACCGCACCACGGATTTTTCCGGCTTGCCGGCGGCGCGGCGGTCTTCCGCCGATTCGATGCCGTGATCGACCGCGTTGCGCACCAGATGCACCAGCGGATCGGCCAGATCGTCGATGATGCTGCGATCAAGTTCGGTTTCCTCGCCGTGCAATTCGAGTTCGACGTCCTTGCCGAGCTTGCGCGCGAGGTCGCGCGCGAGCCGCGGATATTTCTGGAACAGGCGGCCGATCGGCTGCATGCGCGTTTTCATCGCCGCGCTTTGCAGGTCGCCCACCAGGTGATCGAGTTCGTTGACGGTTTCGTCGAGCGCGCGCAGCGTATCCGTGCCGTGTTTGCCGGCGTGCAGGTCGCTGCGCAGGCAAAGCAGGCGGTTTTTCGCGAGCCCGATCTGGCCCGAAAGATTGAGCACTTCGTCGAGGCGGTGGGTATCGATGCGCACCGTGGTTTCGCGCACCACCACCTTGGTGTCGCTGGCGCGCCGGCCCTGGTTGACGCCGTCGGCATTCGGATCGTCGGTGCTGCGCCGGCCCTGGCGCCGTTCGGGTGCGACTTCGCCGACCGCCGGCACCACCGTCAATGCCGCCGGCGCGGTCAAGCCGAGCAGGCCGTCATAGAGTTTCTGCCAGTCGGGTTCCTGCGCGCCAGCCTTTGCAGCGGGCGCGAGCATTGCCACCGGCGCGGCCTTCACCACCACGAGCGCCGGCTTGGCGGTCTCGCCGCTGAGCGTCGCCTTCAGGCGCTCGAGCAGCTGCGGCTCGGCCGCGTCCGGCTGGCGTTCGCCGGCCAGCTGGTCGAACATGCGCCGCACCGTCGCCGTCGCCGCAAGTATCGAGTCGAGCACTTCGGGCGTCAGCTTGAGTTTGCGGTTGCGCAGATTGTCGAACAGGTTTTCCGTCAGATGGCACAGTTCGACCAGCGTGTGCACGCCGAGAAAACCGCCGCCGCCCTTGATCGTATGAAAGCCGCGGAAGATGTCATTGAGCAGCTTGGCGTCGTCGGGGGCACGCTCGAGTTCGACCAGCTTGTTATCGACGCCGGCCAGCAGCTCGCCGGCTTCGGTCAGAAAATCGCGCAGCAATTCCTGCATGTCCTGAAAATCGCTCATGGTTTCCGTCCTGCCGGTTGTCTAGAAGCCGAGGCTTTCGAGTAACTGATCAACCTGCTCCTGGTTGGCCATCACATCGGCGCGACCCTTGTTGTTGATCGACGGCCCGTTGAGCAGGCCAGTGGCCTCCTCGCGGCGCTCCGGCGGCGCGTTTTCGACCAGCAGTTGCAGCAGCTGGTGTTCGAGTTCGTGCGTGACATCGGCGACCTTCTTGATCACCTGTCCGGTCAGATCCTGGAATTCCTGCGCCATCATCACTTCGGTGAGCTGGGCATTGGTCGCCTGCGCCTGCGCCGGTACCGCGCGCAGAAATTCGCGCGTGCTGGCGACCAGCACCTTGAAGGCCTCGACGCCGGGCTGTTGTTCAAACAGTCCGTCCCACTGCGCGGCCAGCGCGCCGGCGTCCAGCGCGAGCTTGTCCTGGATCGGGCGTGCCGACTCGGTGGCGTTGAGCGCGCGGCTCGCCGCCTGTTCGGTCATCGTCGCCACATAGGCAAGGCGGTCGCGCGCATCCGGCACGGCGGCGACAGCCGATTCGAGTTTCTTGTCGAAACCGAGTTCGCGCAGGCTGTCGTGCAGCGTGCGCGTCATGCGGCCGACGCGGTCGATGACATCGCAGGCGGCCTCGTCATCCTCGGGCGCGGCGGCCGGCGCGGTGTTGGCCTGCACGATGCTGTCAAACAGCGCTTCCAGATCGGGTGAATCGGCCTCGTTGCCTGCGGCGGTGCTCATGCGGCCTCCTTTGCGCCCGTGGTCTTGAAGATCTTGTTGAGCTTTTCGTCGAGGGTTGCCGCGGTAAACGGTTTGACCACGTAACCGCTGGCGCCGGCCTTGGCCGCCTCGATGATGTTTTCCTTTTTCGCCTCGGCGGTCACCATCAGCACCGGCAGATGCGCGAGCCTGGCGTCGGCGCGGATCGCTTTGAGCAATTCGAGGCCGGTCATGTTCGGCATGTTCCAGTCGGAGACGACGAAATCGAAGGTTTCGGCCTTCAGCATGTTGAGCGCGACGGCGCCGTCCTCGGCCTCTTCGACGTTGACAAATCCGAGCTCCTTCAACAATCCGCGCACGATGCGCCGCATGGTCGAGAAGTCGTCCACCACCAGGAATTTCATTTTTGGATCAGCCATGGTCCACCTGCCATTTCAAGATGATTCGTTGGTTGCGATTTCAGGCTGCGCGTTTGTCGAGCAGCGGGCGCAGCGTGTCCGCCAGCATCAAAGGGTCGAATTTCGGCACGTAGGCATCGACGCCGACGCTCTTGCCCATCGCGCGGTTGGCGTTCGACGACAGCGAGGAATGCATCACAACGGGAATGCCCTTGAAGCGCACGTCGGACTTGATCCGCTGCGTCAGCACATAACCGTCCATCTCCGGCATTTCGGCATCGGTGAGCACGAGATTGAGTTTTTGCTTGAGCGGCACGCCGTCGGCCTGCGCGCTCGCCGCCAGCGACTGCAGCAGCTGCCAGGCTTCGACGCCGTTGGTCGCCTGCTGGTGACGCACGCCGATGCGGTCGAGCACCTGCACGATCTGCCGCCGCGCCACCTGCGAATCGTCGGCGAATACGACATGCGTGCCGTTGTCGCCGAGTGCCGCCAGATCGGGCACCGACGATTCGCCGAACACGTCGGCAAGGATCTGTTCGACATCGAGCACGGACACCAGCTTGCCGTCCGGCAATTCGGTATAGGCGAGCACCAGATTGCGTTCGCCGGCGAGCGCCGGGCCGACCGCGCGCACCTTGTCCCATTCGACGCGCACGATGCGATCGACGCTGCGCACCAGAAATCCCTGCGCGTGACAGCTCACCTCGGTCACCATCATGGTGTCGCAACCGGAGGCATCGCCGCCGAACCAGCGCGCCAGCGCGATCACCGGAATGACGTTGCCGCGCAGACTGACCACGCCTTCGATGCGATCGGGCAGATTCGGCACCTCGGTCAGCGGCAGCGCATCAGTGACTTCGCGCACCTTGAAAACGTTGATGCCGAAGGTTTCTTCGGTGCCGAGCGAGAACAGCAGGATCTCCATGCGGTTCGAGCCGGCCAGCCGCGTGCGCGCATCGACGTCGAGCATGAGGTCGCGGGAGTTGGGTGCAGCGGACACGATATCGTTCATGATCAGGCCAGTAACCGGTTGAGCGTCTGCGCAAGGCGGCGCGGCTCGAACTTGGGCACATATTCGTCGGCGCCCACCGACATGCCGAGCGTGTGATTGGAGTCGCCCGACAGCGATGAATGCATCACCACCGGTATGCCCTTGAAGCGCGGATCCGCCTTGATCTGCTTGACCAGCATGTAGCCGTCCATCTCCGGCATTTCGACGTCGGTGAGGATCAACTGCAGATGATCCCTGACCGGCCGGCCGCTGCTGTCGGCCGCGTCGGCGATTTTCTTCAGCTGCTGCCACGCCTGGTGGCCGTTGACGGCGTCGAGGTGGCCGACATGCATGGCATCGAGCGTGCGCGCGATCTGTTTGCGCGCGACCGCCGAATCGTCGGCAAAAAGTATGGTGCGCCCGGGCGGCGGGATTTCACTGAAGCTTTCCGGCACCGCGGTGGCTTCGCCATTGAGCGTCTGGTCGAGGATGCTTTCGACATCCATCATCATGACCAGACGGCCGTCGGCAAGTTCGGTCACCGCGGTGACCAGCCCGCCACCGTTGGCGTTGAGCATTGCCGGCGGCGCGCGCATCGCCGACCAGTCGACGCGCAGAATGGTTTCCACCGTCTCGACCAGAAAGCCCAGCGTCTGCCCGTTGTATTCAGCGAGGATCATGATTTCCGGCACGTCCTCGGTGTCGATACCGACGTAGCGCACCATGTTGAGCACCGGCACCAGCGCGCCGCGCAGGCTCGCCATGCCCTCGATCGACGGCGGCATGTCGGGCGCGCGCGTCAGCGCCGGCGCGCGGATCACCTCGCGCACCTTGAACACGTTGATGCCGTAGGTCTCGCGCTTGCCGCTGGCGCGTTCGCGGCCGAGCGTGAACATCAGTATTTCGAGTTTGTTGGTGCCGGCGAGCCGCGCCCGCGCGTCGATGCCCTGCAATAAAGTCGACATGCGCCGTTCCCCCGCTAGGCCGTGAAGCGCAGAACTTCTGCGCGAAGTTGTCCGGCCAGTTCGTCGACGTAGCGCGCCGAATTGGCGGCGTCGGCGACGGCCGCGCTGTTCTGCTTGGCCATCTGCGCGATGCGCTCGATGTTGCCGGCGATGCGCGTGCTGGCCGCGCCCTGCTCGCTTGCCGCGTCGGTGATTTCCTGAATGCGCTCCTGCGTCTTGCGCGCGCCCGCGTTGATTTCGGCGAGCGCGCCGGCGACCTGCTCGGCGAGTTTGACCGCCTGTCCGACCTGTTCGTTGCGCGCGCCGAGATTGCCGACGGCGGCGGCGACTTCGCTCTGGATCGCCTCGATCATGCCGCCGATCTCGGTGGTTGCGGTGGCGGTGCGTTCGGCGAGCTTGCGCACTTCGTCGGCGACCACCGCGAAGCCGCGGCCCTGTTCGCCGGCGCGGGCGGCCTCGATCGCCGCATTCAATGCGAGCAGGTTGGTCTGCTCGGCGATGTCCTTGATGACCTTGACGATGCCGCTGATCTCCTGCGAACGCTGGCTCAGCAGCGACACCAGGCGCGCCGAATCCTGCATCGAACCGGCGATGCGCGTCATTTCCTCGGCAGTCTCGCGCGCCACCACCTCGCCGCGCGCCGACAGATCGCTCGCATGGCGCGAAATCTCCGCGGTCTCGCGGGTATGGTCGGCAACGTGATTGATGCTTGAAGTGCTCTGCTCGATCGCGCTGGCGGTGGACGCGGCCGCATCGCATTGCGAATGCGAGGCCGCCTCGACCTGCGCCGAGGCCGCGGCGAAGGTGCCGGCGGAACCGGCCAGATGTTCGATGTTCAGCTTCATCGCATTCAACGCGGCCTGCAGCCGTTCGAGCATGCCGTTCATCGCCGTGCCGACGCGTAGCGCGACCGCACCGCCGTCGAGCGGCAGCCGGCGCCGCAAATCGCAATTGCCCGCGCTCATTTCCTCGAGCGTCGCGGCCAGTGCGTCAAGACCGCGGTGCCGGCGGTGCATGAGCAGCCAGCCCGACGATGCGGCCAGCAGCCCGCAAACGGCGGCAACACCGGCCAGCACCCCGGCATCGCTGACCAGACCCGCGGCCAGCACTGCGAGCGGCGTCAGTGCCAGGCCCGCCGTCACCGCCAGATACCAGACCCAGTCGCCATTCCGAAGATTTCGCATGTTGTTCCCGTCAAGAGGCTGCCGCCGGCGCTGCGCCGCCTGAAAAACCGGGCGACCGCGGCAACCGTGCTGATGAACCTGATAACGGCCGGAACAGGGCCGATCTTTAGTTTTATGGGGGATTGTGTTGCGACGGCCGGAGGCCGCGCCGGGCGAACGCCGGAATCAGACGCGCGCGGGCGAAGGCTCGTTGACTTTGAGCCAGAACGCGCCGATTTTGCGCACCGCTTCAACGAACTCGGTGAACACCATCGGCTTGACGACATAGGCGTTGCTGCCTAGCCGGTAGCTGCTGACGACATCGCTTTCCTCGCGCGAAGAAGTCAGCATCACCACCGGGATCGTCTTCAGATTCTCGTCGGACTTGATGTCGCGCAGCAATTCGAGGCCATCGACCTTCGGCATCTTGACGTCGAGCAGGATCAGCGCCGGATTGCCGGTGTTGCGGCCCGCGTAGGCGCCGCGGCAATGCAGGTAATCGACCGCCGCCGCGCCATCATGCACGACAGTGATCATGTCGACGGCGCCGAAATCGGACAGCACGTTGATCGCCAGTTCGGCATCATCGACGCTGTCGTCAACCAGCAATACTTGTTTGTTTACCATTTGATCCATGTGCCGGTCCATGGCGAGGCCATTATGATAGCACCGCCGCGGCGACTGCCGCGGGTGGCTATGTCCTTGTTTACGGCAGGCTGTTGCCGCAAGTTGAATCCTGACGCCCTCATGCCACCGCCCGCAACGGCTCGGCGGCGGACGGCGCCAGCGCGTAGACCACGCTGACTTCGTTGCCACGGGCGTTGAATTCGACCTGATCGCACAAACTGCGCACCAGCGCGAGGCCGCGGCCATGCCGCTCGGTCGCGCCGCCGCCGCGCCAGGCAGCGGCGTCGAAACCACCGCCGCTGTCGCGGAAACGCAGCAGAAGCAAAGGTGCGCCATCGCGCCATCTTGATTCCATCTGCACTTCGATGCTGCCCTGCTCGAGCGTCGCCAGCGCCGCACTGCGCGCCTCGTAAAACGCTTCGAAACCGGCGCCCCCGTTCTTCAGCGCCGATGACAGGGCAAGCACGCCGTGATCGAGCGCATTGGCGAACAATTCGGACACCACCACGCCGAGCTGGCGCATGTGAAAGTAGGCGCCGGGCACGCTCGCAATGACGTCGAGCAGCATGCCGACCACATCGAGGCGGCGCAGATCGTCGGCATCGAAACCGGCGTTGAATTGCCATTGCGCGGGCATGCGCGGCAAAACCGGCCGCAGCGCCTGCCGCGCGGGGTCGCAGCGCAACAGCACCACCGCCATGTCGTCGCCGGCACTGCCGTCGTCGGTGCGCGCCGCCAGCGCGCTGCGCAGGCGCTTCATGCGCAGCGACGGCGGCGTCTGCGCCAGCATGCCCTCGACGCGCTGCTGGCGCGCGAGACCGTCGCTGACCGCGACGTAATCCTCGACCACGCCGTCGGAACAGGCAAACAACTGGCACGACGCCTTGTATTCGTATTCCTCGACCAGCGGATCGAAGGCCGCTTCGGGCACGATGCCGAGCGACAGATTGCGCGAGGCAAACCGCGCCACCACCGCGCCGGCGTCGTTGAACGCCACCACATCGGGGTTACCGCCGTTCCACACGCTGACGCGCCGCGCCGCTTCGTCCACCGCGATCAGCGTGGTCGCGACAAAGCGGTCCACCGGCATGTACTGGCGCAGCGTGCGGTTCAGTTCGACCGCGATCATGTCGATGTTGAAGCCCTTCGCCGTCATCGAATAGAAACACGGCACGATCGGCAGCACGTTGAGCGCCGCGGCAAGGCCGTGGCCGACCGCATCGGCCAGCATCACATGAAGGCTGCCGCTCGGCGTGCGCGCCGCCGCCACCAGATCGCCGCTGTAGTTGGCGATCGGCTGCACCAGACAGTCGAGGACGGGGTCGTCAAGCTTTTCGGCATTGACGAGCTTTTTCATCAGGTGACTGGTGATGCGGCCTTCCTGTTCGGCGGCGTCATGAAACTTCTGCAGGTGTCGCCGCTGTGCGTCGCCCTCCTCGTACAGTTTCTGCACGCGGGTCACGGCGGAGAGCTTCGCCCGCAGCACCGCGGGATGCACGGGTTTTACCAGATAATCGTCGGCGCCGGCGTCGAGCGCGCGCACGATTTCAGCGGTGTTGGATTCGGCGGCGACGAACAGAATAGGCGTCCAATGCGCGCGGTCGAGCGCGCGGATGCACGCCGTTGCCTCGTAACCGTCCATGCCCGGCATGCGGCCGTCGAGCAGCACCAGGTCCGGCTGCGCCGCTTCGAACGCGGCCAGCGCCGCGGCGCCGTCGTTGACCGTCAGCGCCTCGTGACCGAGTTGCCGCGCGAGGCCGGCGAGCAGCACGCGCGAGGTGGCGTCGTCATCCGCGATGAGGATTTTCATGCCGCTTTTTGCCGATTGCGCATTCATGCCGATCATGACCGCCGCGGTCAAACGCCCCGGCGGAAAAACCAGAGAAAACCTAGGCGATGCTGAAAATCTTGCCGAAATTCGCGATGTCGAGCACCTGCCGCACGGTACCCTTGCAATTGTGCAATGCGACCCGCTTGCTGGCGGCATCGGCGCGCTCTTTGAGCAGCAGCAACATGCCCAGCGCCGAGCTGTCCATGTATTCGACCCCGCCCATGTCGAGATCAAGCTCGCGCACGTCGGCGGATTCGAGCAGTGTGCTGCAGGAATCGCGCAGATCGCGATGCGCGCTGAAATCGAATCGCCCCATCAGGCGCACGACCGCCTTGCCGCCTTGAATCAGTGTACTGGTTCGCATGATTTTCCCATTCTTGTTCGGTTCACCGCACCGCTTATATCGGCAGGCCGGCGCCAAACTTGAGCGGGCGGGGCGATCAGTCGGTGCCGTTGGGCAACTCGTTGACCGACAACCAGAATGCGACGATCGCCGCGACGGCTTCGGCAAGCGCGCCGAGCGCCGGCGGTTTGGACAGGCAGGCGTTGGCGCCGGCACGGTAACAGGCGTCGTGCTCCGCCGCCCCGGCGATGACCACCAGCGGCAGCAGCGCCGAGACGGCGTCGGTCTTTTTCAATGCAGCGACCGCCGCCGTGGCGTCGCCGGCGTTGTCGATGACGATCAACCGCGGTCGCGGCGGAACACCGGCGCCGGCATCCGACAGGAAGGCCAGCACCGACTGCGCATCGGCAAAGACCGCAATATCCTCGCGCGGGCAGTTACGCGCCAGCGCCGCCAGCGTGTCGGCGGCGGCGCCGATCAGCAGAATGCGCGGGCCGGCGTTCATGCGACCTGCGCCGGGCGTTGCGCGCGCGGCAGCGAAACGTAAAAACGCGCGCCCTCGCCGGGCGCGGCCTGAGCCCACACGCGTCCGCCGTGGCGCTGCACGATGCGCTGCACCGTCGCCAGCCCGATACCGGTGCCTTCGAACTCGGCATCGGTATGCAGGCGCTGGAACACGCCGAACAGTTTGTTCTGATAGGTCATGTCGAATCCCACCCCATTATCGCGCACCTCCACGGTCACTGTGCGCGGATCGCCCGCGATTTCGCCGATTTCGATCCGCGCCACCTCGCGCGGCCGCGTGTATTTGACGGCATTGCCGACCAGGTTCTGAAAAACGATGCCGAGCAGGCCGCTGTCGCCGTCGACTTCCGGCAGCGCGCCGAGTTTCCATTCGACCTGACGGCCGCGCAGATCCGGCGCCAGATTCTCGATGGTTTCGCGCAGCAGGCGGTCGAGCGCGACGCGCTGGCTGCGCAACTCGGTGCGCCCGGTACGCGAAAACGCCAGCAGGTCGTCGATCAGCAGGCCCATGCGCCGCGCGGCGTGGGTAACGCGCTCGAAGTAACGCGTGCTTTGCGCGTCCAGCTTTTGGCCGGCGTGAATTTTCAGCAGATTGATGAAGCCGTCGATGTGGCGCAGCGGCGCGCGCAGGTCGTGCGACACCGTGTAGGCGAACGACTCCAGATCGCGGTTAAGCGCAGTCAGCTCGACGGTCTTTTCGGCCAGCGACAGGTTCATGTCGTGCACCGCCTGCTCGTTGCGCTTGAGCACCGAAATATCGTGCGAAATGCCGACCACCGCGACCACCTTGCCGGTGCTGTCGCGCACCGGCGCCTTGACCGTTTCGATCCATTCCGCTGCCGCGGCAAAATTCCAGCGGCGCTGGTTGCGTATCACCGCGCCGGTTTCGATCACCCGGCGGTCCTCGTCGCGCAGAATGGCCGCATGCTCGGCGCTGAAAAACGCCTCGTCGGTGAGGCCGCCGATGTTCTGCGCTTCGATGCCGTGGCGGCGAAACCACGCGCGGTTGGCGACAATATAGCGGCCTTCGCAATCCTTAAGCCACGACGGATCGGGATTGGATTCGAGCAGCGCATCGCGCCGCTGCCGGCTTTCGGCCAGCGCGCGCTCGGTCTCGCGCTGTTCGGTGATGTCCTCGGCAATGCCGTGCACGCGATAGACGCGGGCCTGCGCATCGACCAGTTTGGTGCCACGGTCGCGGATCCAGCGCACGCTGCCGTCCGGGCGCACGATGCGGTATTCCTCTTTGTAGAGTTCGCAGGCCGGATTGTGCAACCATTGTTCGAAGGCGGCGAGATTGGCGACCTTGTCGTCGGGGTGGATCGACCGGTACCACAATTTCGCGTCAGCCAGCAGCGCTGTCACCGGCAGGCCCCAGACCCGCTCGAACGCCTGGTTGACGTAGAGCACGCGTTGCGGATCCAGGTCCATGATCCAGAACACGTCGTCCACCGACTCGGCGAACTGGCGGAAGCGTTCCTCGCTTGCGCGCAGCTGCGCCTCCGCTTCGCGGCGCCGCGAGGTGTCGTACGACACGCCGACGATGCCGCTGACCTCGCCGCGCTCATCGAAGATCGGCGTCTTCACCGTTTCCGTCCAGCGCTCGACGCCGCCGACCGGGATCGGCCGTTCAATGCGTTGTTCGGCACGGGTTTCGAACACGACGCGGTCCTCGTGATCGCGCGCGGCGCCGATTTCTTCGCCGAACACTTCGATGTTGCTGCGCCCGATCGCGAACGACGGCGCCAAATTGAAGCGCTCCAGCCAGGCGCGGTTGACGGCAAGGAAGCGGCCGTTGCGATCCTTCAGCCACGCCGGCGCCGGTATGCTTTCCATCAGGGCTTCGCGGCGCTGCCGCGCCAGCGCCAGTTCGCCTTCGATTTCGTGACGGCGCGTGACGTCCTGCATGACGCCGGCCATGCCGTCGATGCGGCCCTCGGCATTGCGCAGCGCGCGTCCGGTCGTGCGCATCCAGCGCACCACGCCGTCCGTGCGCACCATGCGGAATTCGACATCGTAGGGCAGGCCGTCGCGCATGGTGGCGCGGCCGACTTCAAGATAGGCCGCGCGATCGTCGGCATGTACCATGCTGCGGAAATCCGGATAACGGTTTGCGCCGGCGGGCAAGGGGCCGAGCAGTTTTTCGTGGCCTGCGCCCCAGTGCACGATGTCGGCAGCAATGTCCCACTCCCACACCGTCAAATTGGCGGCATCGACCGCAATCTTGAGGCGCGCCTCGCTCTCGCGCAGCGCCGCTTCCGCGCGCTTGCGCGCGCCGATGTCGCGCATCGTCACCAGCCGCTGACGGTTCTGCGTTCCGGGCAGGCCGATGGTGCTGCCTTCGACTTCGATCGGTGTGCCGTCAAGGCGCAGGAAGGTCTGTTCCCACAAGCCGGTCGGCTGCCCCGTTTTCAAAACATAAGCGCGGCGCGCCAATGCCGCCGCCCTGCCGTCCGGATGAATCAGCGCATCGATGGTCAGGCCGGTCAATTGGGCTGCCGATTGCGCGCCGAACAGGCTGACCGCCGCCGGATTGGCGAATGTCAGTTGTTCATCCGTATAGATGACGATCGCATCGGGCGAGGCGTCGACCAGCAGGCGATAGCGCGCTTCGCTGTCGCGCAGCGCCGCCTCGGCTTTCTTGCGGATTGAAATGTCGCGCGCGACCACCTGCCGCGCGAGCAGGCCGTCGAACACCACCGCCGACACCGTCAATTCGGTTTCGACCGCGCTGCCGTCGAGCCGCAGAAAACGCTGTTCATGCAGGCCCGACACCGGTTCGCCGGCCTCGATGCGAGAGATCCGTTCGCGCGCGGCGGCCAGGTCATCCGGATGAACCACGTCAACCGGCGACTTGCCGACGATCTGCTCCATGCGCCCGGCGCCGAGCAGGCGCAGTGCCGCCGGATTGGCATAAACGATACGGTCGCCGTAATTGATGAGAGTCGCATCGGGTGAGGCTTCGACCATCAAACGATAGCGTTCCATCGACTCGCGCAATGCCGCCTCGGCGCGCTTTCTGGCCGTGATGTCGCGCACTACCAAATGGCGCGCCTGACCGCCGGACCAATCGACGTTGACGCCGGTGGTTTCGACGTCGATCACACCGCCGTCGAGCCGCACGAAGCGGCGCTCGAAAAACTCGGCCGGCGCCGACTGCGGTGCGTTTTGCACGGCAGCCATGCGGCTCTTTACCGCGGCGTGAAAATCCGGATGCAGGAATCGGAACACGGAACTGCCGATCACTTGATCGGCATCGACGGCGCCGAGCAGGCGCAGCATCGCCGCATTGGCATAGAGGATGGTCTCGCCGCGATTGACGAAGGTCGCGTCGGGCGACTGCTCGACCAGCCGGCGGAAGCGCTGCTCGCCGTCGCGCAGCGCAGCCGCGTCGCGTTCGCGCCGGCGCACCATGATGATGAGCGCTGCAGCGGCGAGCAAAGCAAGCAGGCTGGCCACCGCCGCCCCGATATAAACCGCGCGCGCGCGCGCGGCGACGTCAGCCATGATCTCGTCTTCGGCGACGCCGACCGAGATCGCCAGCGGATAATGGTCGAGACGCTGATAGGCCGCGCGCCGCGTCACGCCGGTGACCGTCGAGGTGTAGCGGATGACGCCCGATTCATGCTGGCTGAATTCGCGAAACAGCGGTCCCTTGCTCACATCCTGTCCGCTGCCCTCGGCGCCGGCGCTGCCGCGGGCGCGCACGAAACCGTCGAGGCCGGTCAGCGCGACCTGACCGTGCTCGCCCAGGCCGATATCGCGATAAATATAGGTCAGGCGGTCCGGATTGATCGCCACGCTGACAATGCCGTCGAAGCTGCCGTCGCGCGCATTCAGGCGTCTCGACAAAACAATGATTTGGGGCACACCGGCCGCGCGCGCTTCGAGCGGCCGGCTGATGTAGGGTTTGCCGCTGTCGGCGGCAAGGTGCGCCCTGAAATGTTCGCGGTCGGCGATATTGACCGGTCGCGCCAGCGGCACGTCGATCTGTCTAACGTCGCCCTTCATGTCCGCGATCACCACCCCCGGCACAACAGCACGGTTGATGCCGCCCTCGCGGCCGAACCTGGCGAGATCGAAGGCGCGACCGAGGTTTTCGTGCTGCGCCTTCACCTGCAGGGCGATGTGATCGGCGTAGTCGAGTGTGCTTTCGGCGTGTTCCGCCAGCGCGCGGACGAGATTGCGATTGTGCTGATCAACCTCGGTAAACGTGCGCTCGCGATCGTTGTTGCTGACGATGACCGCGGCCGACCAGAACGCGATGACGACGGCGAGCGCAAATGCGCACACCGCCAGCATCAGCGGTCCGATCTTCGCCGTTCTCAACAAGGTCATGCCCGCCCCTTTCAGGCTGTGCGGCGGCTGGCACAGCGCACGGGAAATCCGCCGCTCTATGAGGGTATTACACGCGCCCCTGCCGAGGCAACCGGCGAAAATTACCGGTTCAGACGCGAATCGCCTGCGGTCCGCTGCCGCGCACCAGTGCCAGCACGCGCTCGGCGATCGCCGGCAGCGCCACCACCTCATCGGCGCCGCCGCGCGCAATCGCCTCTTTCGGCATGCCGAACACCACGCAGCTGGCCTCATCCTGCGCGATATTGCGCGCGCCCGCCTGCTTCATGGCGAGCATGCCGGCGGCGCCGTCCTTGCCCATGCCGGTGAGGATTACGCCTATGGCATTGGCGCCGGCGTGGCGTGCCGCCGAATCGAACAACACGTCCACGGACGGGCGGTGGCGGTTGACCGGATCGGCCTGCGACAATTCGGTCACGTAGTTGGCGCCGCTCTTCTTCAGCAGCAGGTGCGAGTGGCCGGGCGCGATGTAGGCATGGCCCGGCAACACGCGCTCATTATGCGTCGCCTCGCTCACCGCAATGCGGCACAGGCTGTCGAGGCGCGCGGCGAACGATTTGGTGAAGCCCTCGGGCATATGCTGGGCGATCAGGACGCCGGGGCAATCCGGCGGCAGGCGCACCAGCACTTCCTTGATCGCCTCGGTGCCGCCGGTGGAAGCGCCGATGATGATCAGCTTCTCGGTCGAAGCCAGCCGGTTGCCGAGAGAAGGGAGGTGCGCGCCGCCGGTCGCCGACGCAACGCGCCGCGGCAGCCGCGCGCCGGCGGCGGCGCGAATCTTGTCGGTGATTTCAACCGCATAATCCTGCAGGCCGTGGACGATGTCGAAGGCCGGCTTGGCGACGTAATCGACGGCGCCGAGTTCGAGCGCGCGCAGGGTCGCATCCGAACCGCGCGCGGTCAGCGTGGAAACCATCACCACCGGCATCGGTCTCAACCGCATTAGGCGCTCGAGAAAATCGAGGCCGTCCATTTTCGGCATCTCGATGTCAAGCGTGATCACGTCAGGATTGAGGTTGCGGATCATCTCGCGCGCGACCAGCGGATCGGGCGCGGCGCCGACGACTTCCATGTCGGGCTGGTCGTTGATGATGTCGGAGAGCATTTTGCGCATCAAAGCCGAATCGTCGATGACGACGACCCTGCGCTTGACCGCGACTGCAGCGATGCTTGCCGCATTGGTAGCCATGGCAAACTCCTAGATGAACAACTCGACTTCGCCGCCGGCCGGGGCCTGCACGAGCCGCGAACGGTAGTCGATTTCGCGCGAGACGATGGTGTCGTTATGCATGTTGCGCAGTTTCTTCACCAGCACGCGCCCGCTGGCCGGAAAAAAATACACCTTGCGCGGATAGATGTCGTTGAGATCGCGCGCCACCACGCGGATGCCCTCGGTGCGCAGAAACTTCAACACGAATTCGGCATTGCGCTCGCCGACATTGGCCTGGGTCATGCCGGCGATTACCGCGCCGCCGCCGAACACCTTGGCCTCGAGACGCGAGCGCACGGCGCCCAGCTTGATCAGGTGATTGATCAGCATTTCCATCGCGTAGCTGCCGTAACGCGCCGAATTGCCGGCGGGGTCCGCCACATCGGTGTCGGGCAGCATGAAATGATTCATGCCGCCGATGCCGAGTTCAGGGTCGCGGATGCAGGCCGCAACACAGGAGCCCAGCACGGTGACCAGCAGCAGGTCGCGCGGCGTGGCATAAAACTCGCCGGGCAGCACCTTGACCGCCTGCATGCCGTGCGTGCGGTCATAGTAAAGATTGGTGGCAAAACAATCCGGTGCCGCGGCATCGCGCAGCGGATCGGATGCAGTAGCGACAGACATGATGACCTTTACGCTTTGCGCTGCACCGGTTCATACACGGTCTTGCCGCGCAGCCGGAACAGGTGACCGGCGTTGTGGAAACTCTCGGAGTGGCCGGCGAACAGCAGGCCGTCGGCACGCAGCAGCGGCAGGAATTTTTCGAGCACCTTCAGTTGCGTCTCCTTGTCGAAATAAATCATCACATTGCGGCAGAAGATGGCGTCGAAGGGGCCGCGCATCGGCCACGCCGCGTCGAGCAGGTTGAGACGACGGAAGGTCACCAGCTTCTGCAACTCGGGACGCACGCGCACGCGGCCGGCGTTGGCGCCGCTGCCGCGCTGGAAAAAGCGCTTGACCCGTTCGGGCGACAGTTTTTCGACGCGCTCGTCGGTGTAGACGCCGGCCGCGGCCTTGGCCAGCACGCCGGTATCAAGATCGGTGGCGAGGATTTTCACCGGCGGCGCCCACGAGTCGAACTGCTCGACCAGCGTCATCGCCATCGAGTACGGTTCTTCGCCAGTGGAGGCGGCTGAGCACCACAGCGTGCCGCTGCGGCCGCGGATGTGTTTGGCGACATGCTCGGCGAGCAGCGGAAAATGATGCGGCTCGCGAAAAAACGCGGTGAGATTGGTGGTCAGCGAATTGGTGAAGGCCTCCCACTCGGCGGCGTCGTCTGTTTCGAGCAACCGCAGGTAATCGGGAAAATTATCGAGACCGCGCGCGCGCAGGCGCCGCGACAGCCGGCTGTAGACCATTTCGCGCTTGGCCGGGCTCAGCGAGATGCCGGCGTGTTCGTAGATCAGGCGGCGGACCTGTTCGAAATCGCGGTCGTCAAACCCGAATTCGTGCTCGCCCTCATTGCGTGCCAGTGCGTTGGCCATCATGCATTCCTGCTTTATTGTTTTTACGGGCGCGATATCAGCTGCCGGCGGCGGTGCCGTTACGGACCGGCCCGACGCGGGTGCTCGTCATCACTTCGAGCGCGGCGACCTGCTCGCCGATCTCCTTCAAGGCGCGCGCGAGATTGGTGATGCGCACGCGGTTCTCGCAGACGAGCGCGCGCAGGCGCCGCACCACGCCCGAACCCTCGGCGACGAAATTCTGCACGTCGGTGGCGACGAGTTCGATGCCGTTGCCGGCCAGCCCCTGAGCCAGACCCTGCGCGAGCAGGTTCGACTGAAAGGCAATGCTGTCGAGCTTGCCGATCGCATCGAGCAGCATCTGCGAATTGACCGCGCCCTGTTCGGCGACCGCGGCATTGGTGCCGGCAATTTCGCGCACCAGCATGTTGATCTCGGCTACCTCGCTGCGGATGTCGGTAACCACCGAACGGGTAGGACCGTCGCGTCGCGTGTCGCCCGGCCCGCGGCCGAAGACGCAGCTGTAGACGTTGCCGTCCTGGTGCTGCACGACCTTGCCTCTGTTTGTGTTCATGACGATCTCCTGACTTTGTTGATTTGCATTTCACGCAGCATGTTTTGATTTGCCGCCAGGCGCTCATTGCCGTTCGCCTGCGGCCCCGACCCGCGCAACAATGCAAAGCCGCCGGTGCAGGCAACCAACCACACCAGCAGATGCGGCAGTATTTCGGTGCCGCCGCTTTCGGTCGCCGCCAACAGGACCAACAGCATCAACGCCGTGGTACACAGGCCTTTGACGGTGAACGCCACGAGCACGCCGAATCCAAGCTGGCGTCCGCGCGCGGCCCATGCCGTGGAGGCGCCTGCTGCGCCACTCACTGAACGCGTGTTTTTGGCGGTCGCCGGCTGCATGATCTAGAACTCCGCCCATTCGTCGTCGGTGCCGGTTCTGGCAGGCGGTGCGGCTGTGGGTTTGCGCGGCTTCGCGTGGTCCGTGCCGGCCTTCGCCGGCAAGCGCGCCACATTCGCCGGCCGCTTGGTCAGATCGCGCCGTTCGATTGCCGGCGTGGCCGCTTCCGCACCACCTGCCAGCCTGAACACCGCCACCGACTGCGCCAGCACCTGCGCCTGCTCTTCCAGACTCTCTGCCGCCGCCGCCGCCTCTTCCACCAGCGCCGCGTTCTGCTGCGTCACCTCGTCCATCTGCGTGATCGCC
>CAISYC010000024.1 GCA_903889565.1 uncultured beta proteobacterium | reverse complement strand
GGCGATCACGCAGATGGACGAGGTGACGCAGCAGAACGCGGCGCTGGTGGAAGAGGCGGCGGCGGCGGCAGAGAGTCTGGAAGAGCAGGCGCAGGTGCTGGCGCAGTCGGTGGCGGTGTTCAGGCTGGCAGGTGGTGCGGACGCGGCCACGCCGGCAATCGAACGGCGCGATCTGACCAAGCGGCCGGCGAATGTGGCGCGGTTGCCGGCGAAGGCCGGCACGGACCACGCGAAGCCGCGCAAACCCACAGCCGCACCGGCTGCCAGAACCGGCACCGACGACGAATGGGCGGAGTTCTAAACCGGCTTGACGGCGGCAGTCAAGGCTGATTTTTTATTTATTGCGGAACAAACATGATTAGCGTGAAAAAAATTTTGAACCCGTCGGTTTCACTTATGAACCGCCTCAGTTTCGCCGGCAAGATCGGCCTGATGGGCGTGATGTTCATGATTCCGATCATCGGCGTCACTACGGCGTTGTTCAAGAAATACGGCGCCGACATCGAGTTTGCACAACAGGAGCGAAGCGGTGTCGCTTTGGTCAAGCCGATGCGCGAATTGCTGTCGAATATGATGTCGCACCGCTTCAACCACTGGCTGGTTGCCGCGGGCAAGAAGCAGAACGAGGCCCGCATGACCGAATTTGCCGGAAAGACCGACAAATCGTTCGAGGAACTCGACGCGCTCGACAAGCAATACGGCGCGCAATTTTCAACCAGTGAAAAATACGCCGCCTTAAAGGCGGCATGGCAGAAGCTTCATCAGGTGAGTCGCAGCATGTCGACGGAAGAAGCCTTGAAAGCCAATAATGACGTGATCGCCCAGGTGATCGGTCTGATCGCGGCGGTGGCCGACGGAGCTAACCTGTCGCTCGATCCGGACATGGACAGTTACTATTTGATGGACGCCGCGCTGTTCCGCAGTCCGTCGCTGACGGAAAACATGGACCAGTTGCGCGTCTATGCAACGGAGGCGGCGGAGTCCGGTAAGCTGTCGGCCGAGCGTCGCACCGAGGTGACGGTCCTCACCCGCCTCGTCGATATGGATGAGGCAGCGATTCAGGGCGATTTCGCCAAGGTGTTCGGTTACAACAGCGCGCTCAAGGCAAAGATCACGCCGGTATTGAGCGGTCAGACGGGTCTGCTGGCCGCATTTCGCGCCGACATCAACGACAAATTGATGGCGACGTCTGGGGTCAAGATTACCAGCGAAGAAGTCAGGGCCAGCGGGCTCAAGGCCCGCGGTCAGGTGTTTGATCTCGCCAATCTTGCCATCGATGGTCTCGATGCGGTGCTGGCGGCGCGCATCAACAATATCGAAGGCACGCGCAATTCGATTCTGGCCGGTTTGGCCGCGGTGCTCGTAGTGGTCGCTTATCTGTACTCGGGTCTGATGCGCGGGGTGCTGGCCTCGCTGCGCACGATTAGCGAGGGCACGCAGCGCATCGCCATTGGCGATCTGAAGAACGAGGTGGTGCTGCGCACCCGCGACGAATTGAAGGACATCGCGAGCTCGGTCAATCGGGTAATGACGACATTGAATGAGTTTTCCTCCGCGCAGGTGGAGATGGCGCGTCAGCACGACGCCGGCCTTATTTCCTACCGGATGGATGCGGCACGCTTCCAGGGCGAATACGGCGAACTTGTAACGAAGGTCAACGATCTGGTGGCTACGCACATTGCGGTCAAGATGCGCGTGGTTGAGGTGGTCAGACAGTACGCGATCGGCGATCTTGCACAGGATATGGAGGATTTGCCTGGCGAGAAGGCGCAGATTACTGCGGCGATACGCGGCGTCAAGGCGAGCCTGCAGTCGGTCAATGGCGAGATCAAGCGGCTGGTCGATGCAGCCGTCATCGGCGACTTCAAGGCGCGCGGCACCGTCGAAAAATTCAGTCATGACTTCCGTGCCATGGTCGAGGGGCTCAACCGGCTGATGGAAGTGAGCGACAGCGGTCTCAACGAAGTGGTGCGTGTGCTGGGAGCATTGGCGAAGGGTGACCTGACGGAGAAGATTACGAATGAGTATGACGGCACCTTCGGCCAGCTGAAGGACGATTCCAACCTGACGGTGGCGAAGCTGACCGAGATCGTCGGCCAGATCCGCGAATCGACCGATGCGATCAACACCGCGTCGAAGGAAATCGCGCAGGGCAACAGCGACCTGTCGAGCCGCACGGAAGAACAGGCATCGAGCCTGGAAGAGACGGCGAGCTCGATGGAAGAGCTGACGAGCACGGTGAAACAGAACGCGGAGAACGCCAAGCAGGCCAATCAACTGGCG
>CAISYC010000023.1 GCA_903889565.1 uncultured beta proteobacterium | reverse complement strand
TACATTGAAGCGTTTTACAACCGCAGTCGCCGTCATTCCACGCTCGACTACCGTTCGCCGGTTCAGTTCCTGCAGGACTGGATCACAAAGCAGCATGGGCAGAAAATGGCGGCTTAAGACCACGACCTTGGAAGACGAAAACCGAGGGAAGCTCATTTCAGCACCACATCCTTCTCAACCAGCCGGGCGAGACGCCGCTGGACGGTTGCAACCGAGCCGATATCAAGCAGGAACAGCCCCTTGAGCGTCAGCGGCTCTCCGCCAACCATCTCATGCCAGCCGATTTCTACGGCGATATCGCGATCCTCTATCGATTCGATAAACGGCAAATGATGCTGTTCCAACCTGATGACTTCTCGCAAGCTGGAGAAAATTTTCATCAGGTCAAGCATATTGGGGTGCCGTGCACAATGACAAGTAAAATCGTTGATCAATTTGCCATTGACCTGCGTTACGACTCCATAACTTAACACCATGATACTCACGATCCGTCACGTCGTGGCGTGACGCTGTTCACTAAAGCGGCCTGCATCCCCCAATCAAATCGTTCTACCAGGCTCGCAATCCGCGCAGCCTGGCGCCCGCAAGTCGCGCTCGCATTGCGCCGCATCGTGAAAATGAACGGTGCGTATGCCACGGATCCGCACCGGCTAAAGTCCGCGCCCGCGGCGGCCGTAATAAACAGACGAAATACCGAGGAAACCGCCGGGGCGGGCGCTTTCGCCGATCCACTATTGGCCTCACCGACGCTGACACCATGGCGACCGCAAAAACGGAAATCGGCGCGCTCGAACGCGCGCTGCTTGCCAGCGACAGCTTCGTCCGCCAGACGGCGCAACTGCTGAGCGGGGTCGAACCCGCGTCGGTGCTGCGCTTTGGCGTGGTCGTGATCCTGTTGTGCGGCCTCGGCTGGTTCTGGAGCGGCGAGCGTTACGAGCACCTTGCCGACGAAGCCTATCGCAGCGAATTGCAGCAAACGCAGCGGCGCGTCTCGCGCATTGCCGAGAATATGGCGTCCGCCCTCAACCGGCTGAACGGCGTCGCCGCCACCGTCGCCGCCGACGAGGCGACGCGCCAGCTGCTGCAACGCAATACGGCCGGCGGCGACTACGACGCGTCAGCCATCAACGCGTTTCTGCATGCGACCGCCGGCAATCTGGATGCAAACACAATCTGGGTGATCGATGCCGCCGGCAATTGCATCGCTGCCAGCAATGCCGGCAGCGCCGAGAGTTTCGTCGGCATCAATTACCGCGAGCGCTACTATTTCAAACGCGCCGAGGCCGGCCAGCCCGGGCGCGAATACGCGATCGGCAAGGTCACGGGGGTTGCCGGACTGTACTTCTCGCAGCCGGTAATCGAGCACGGCCGTTTTCTCGGCGCGGTGGCGGTCAAATCGAAAATCGACAATTTTTCCGGCCTGCTGGCTCGCGACAATGCGATGCTGGTCGATGCGCTCGGCGTCGTTGTGCTGGCCGCCGACCGCGCGCTGGAATACCGCAGCCTGCCCGGCGCAGCGGCGCAGAAGGTTTCGGCGGCAGCACTTGTGTCGCGCTATCAACGCAGCGATCTCACACCGCTCGCCTTGGCGCCGTACGGCGATGCGCGTTACCCCGCGCTGGCGCGCATTGATGGCGCTGCGACCCCGTCGCTGGTGGTCGCCGCGCCGCTTACCGACGGCGCCTTCACAATCTACGCGATGCCCGCGTTTACCGAACTGCAATCGCTCGCCGCCGTACGGCTGATGGGCTTTGCACTGATCACCATCGTTAGCGTGCTGGTCGCGCTGCTCGGCGCGGTGATCCTGCTGGCCTATCATTCGGCGCAGCGCGAACGCATGGCGGCGGCGGCCGAACACGCGGCGCGCCTCGAACTGCACGACCGCATGCAGGAAGAACAGCATCTCGCCAAAGGCATCCTCGAAGGCGCGGTGATGGGGCCCAACGTGCACCCGCCGGCGTTGCGCAGCGATCTCACGCCGGCGACCACGTTCAACGGCGACCTGCTGCTGAGCGCCTACGCGCCCGCCGGCGATCTCTATGTCATGCTCGGCGACTTCACCGGGCACGGCCTCGCCGCGGCGCTCGGCGCGCTGCCGGTGGCGGAAATCTTTCGCGCGATGACGCACAAGTGGTTCGCGCCTGCGCCGATGCTCGACGAAATCAATCGCAAGCTGCGCCGGATACTGCCGACCGGGCGGTTTCTGTGCGCGACACTGGTCCGCGTCGAACGCGCGCTCAACCGCCTCACCGTGATCAATTGCGGCATGCCCGAAGGCTGGCTGGTCAGAAACGGCGTGCTCGCGGCCGCATTCCCCTCGCGCGCGCTGCCGGTGGGCATCTGCGCAGACGGCGGCTATGCCGCGGCGGAAATGACGGTGCAAACCGCGCGCGGCGACCGCCTGCTGCTCGCCAGCGACGGCGTCACCGAGGCAGTCAACGCCGCCGGCGAGATGTTCGGCGCCGCGCGCCTTGAACAAGCCATCCGCGACGGCCTTGCGGCCGGCGCGCCGCTCGACGAAATCACCGGCGCCCTCGAGCGTTTTTGCGAGGGTATCGCGCCGCTCGACGACACCACGCTCGCCGATATCCACCTGCTCGATACGTTGTTTGCGGCTGATACGCCATCGAACGCGGCACTGGCGGCCTGAGCTGAAAGCATCTACAGCGTCAGCCGAGACAGCCCAGGCGCCGCAATTCGTTTTCGCATTGCGCCGCATCCGCGAAATGAATGGTGCGAATGCCGCAGGCCGCGGCGGGCGGCAGATTGGCCGCAGTGTCGTCGATAAACACGGTTTCATCGCCGCGCAGCGCGAAGGTTTCCAGCAGATAGGCATAGATCGCGGGATCGGGCTTGATCAGCTTGATGCGGCTGGAGATCACGCAGCCGTCGAACACATCCCAGTAGTCATGCGCCGCCTCCAGATAAGCGATCGAGGCCTGCTGCATGTTCGACAGGCAATACAGGCGATGACCGTGCGCGCGCACGCGCCGCATCAGCGCGACGGTTGCCGGTTGCGCCGCCAGCGACGGCGGCACGCGGTCGAGAAAATCCGTCACCGCCTGCACCGCCAGGCCGGTGCGCTGCGCGCCGCGCGCGGCCGCCTCGGCGCGCCCGAGCACGCCGCGATCGAGCGCGAGCCAGTCGGCGTGGCCGATGATGTCGCGGCGCACGCGCAGACGCAGTTCAGGATCGGCAAAGTTTTCGGCAATCAATTGCTCGGGTTGCCAGCGCACCACCACGCCGCCCAGATCGAACACGACATTCATTGCTGTTTCCCGCATGCGCAATTGAAACGATGAAATCATTTAACATATCCGCCATGCCCGTTCAATCCATGCGCACGCTGGCAGCGCTGCCTGCCCTGCTCTGCGGTGCGGCGGCGCTGGCGCAGGGCTATCCGGACAAACCGATCCGCGTCTATACCACCGGCGTCGGCGGCAGTTCCGACCTGTCTACACGGCTGATCGCGCAGGCCATCGGCGGCGCCTTCGCGCAGCGCATGATCGTCGAGAACCGCGCGCTCATCAGCGTCGAAACCGTCGCCGGCGCCGCGCCCGACGGCTATTCGCTGCTGCATTACAGCAACGTGGTGTGGCTGATGCCGCTGCTGCAATCGAACGTGTCGTGGGATGTGTTCCGCGATTTCGCGCCGGTGATCCTGACTATCAACACGCCCAACCTGCTGGTGGTGCATCCGTCGCTGCCGGTGAAAAGCGTGCAGGAACTCGTCGCGCTGGCGAAAGCGCGCCCCGGCTCGCTCAACTATGCCTCGACCTCGGTCGGCGCCGCTAATCATGTTGCGGCGGAACTCTTCAACAGCATGGCCGGCGTCAGGATCGTGCGCATCAACTACAAAAGTGTCGGCGCCAGTTTCACCGACGTCGTCAGCGGCCAGATTCAGGTCATGTTTCCGACCGCCGGTTCGGCCACGCCTTATGTCAAAGGCGGACGTCTGCGCGCGCTGGCGGTGACCAGTGCCGAACCCTCGGCGCTGGTGCCCGATCTGCCGACCGTCGCCGCCGCCGGCCTGCCCGGTTACGAATCGGTGGCGATGACCGGACTTTTTGCGCCGGCGAAAACGCCGGAGGCGATCGTGCGCAGGCTCAACCTGGAAATCAACGCCGTGCTGAAAAAACCCGAGGTGCGCGAGCGTTTTCTCAGTCAGGGCACCGAGGCGATGGGCGGCACGCCCGAGCAGTTCACCGCGGTGATGAAAGCGGAGATCGCGCGCATGAGCCGCATCATCAATAGCGGCGGACTGCGCGAATAGCCAATCGATCCCTCTGCGCCTCTGCCATGGCGCTCACGCGGCTGGGTACCGGCGGCGGCAACGACCGATCACCAGTGCGGCGGCAACGCCTTATTGATGGTGATTCTTTTTTTCTCGACGTTGATGTAGCCGCCGGCGGCAAGGCTGCGCAGGATGCGGTTGATCATCTCGCGCGACGCGCCGAGGCGGCTGGCCATTTCCTTTTGCGTCAGCTTCTCGGCAATCACCAGCTTGCCGTCGTGCGGGACAGCGGATTCAAGCAGCAAGCGCGAAACCCGGCCGTAAACATCCAGCATGGTCAGACCGCTGACGCTTTTATTCAGCCCGCGCACCAGATGCACAAGGTCCTTGATCACATGCAGGGAAATGTCGGGGTGATCGTGCAGTATGTGCGCGAAATCGCTTTTTGAAATCACCGCAAAGCGGGCCTGCTCCAGGGTCACCACCGTCGCCGAGCGCGGCCCGTCATCGATCGCCATCTCGCCAAAATAGGCGCCTGCGCCCTTGATATCGAGTATCAGCTCCTTGCCGCTTTCATCGCCCAGACACACTTTGACCTTGCCCGAGAGGATGACATAGAGCGAGCCGGTCAAATCCCCCTGCCTGATGACAACCGCATTCCTGGCATAGGTTCTGGTGACCGCTTTGCTTGCGATTTCGCGCAATTCATCCTCCGGCAAGCCAGAAAACAGCGGGCCCAGGCTATGCGATGAAACATTGACGCTGGCGTGCATGACAATCCCGGGTGAAGTTTATGGTTCACCATAGGCCCTTGCGTCCGCGCCGACGGTGCGGCAGCGTACAGAGCCGCCGCAGCGGCCGGCACCGGACGAACGCCCGCAGACGGCGGACGAACGGCCATTCAAGCGAAAAAAACCGGTTAACTTTTCCCGCCGGCAGCCGTTAACAGCGGTGTCAGCCCGTGCCGCAGGCGGCGTTTCGTTTGAGTCGTCTGCCGGGGCAGCCCTGGGAGCAGCCGTGCCCGTATACAAGTGCAGGACCCTGATTTCGACGCCGCAGGACCTGCTGCGCGTCACCGGCCGCGTGCCGCGCCTGTCATCCGTGTATTCGCGGGTGAAGCTGCTGGCCTCGCGCAGCGAGGTGTCGCTCAAAAAGATCGAGCGCGAAATTCAGCGTGATCCCGCCATCTGCGCGCGTCTGCCGCGCCTTGCGCGGATCATGTATCCGGCACTCGATGCCGGGGCCAGCACCGTCACCGAGGTGCTGTCCATTCTTGGCGGCGAACGCATCAGGCATCTGTTGCTGGTCACCGCGGTGGCCGCGGCCTATCGCAAAATCAAGACGCCGCACATCGACATGCGGCGCTTCTGGCGGCTGGCGGCGCGCCGCGCGCTGCTCGCGCGCCTGATCGCGCTCGAGGCGCCGCACGTCGATCCGACGCGCGCCTTTGTCGCCGGCCTGCTCGCCGATGTCGGCCACCTGCTGCTGCATCTGGGCATACCGGTGCCGGCGCTGGATGCGCAAATGCGCGCGCAGCAATGCGGCATGCCGGTCAACGAGGTCGAAACGGCGTTGCTGGGCTTCGACTACGCGCAGGTCGGCGCAGTGCTGGTGCGACGCTGGCGGCACTGTTCGAAAATTGAAAACGCCATCGAATTTCACACGCGTCCGCTGACCGCGAGCGAAGCGCGCGGCGACGCCTGCACGCTGCACGTGGCGAGCCGCCTTGCCGAAGCGATCGAAGACGGCGCCGACCTGCGGCGCGCGAGCGGCGCGATCCGCGCCGGCGTCTGGCACCTCGTTGGTCACAGCTACGAACAGCTGCCGGAGATCATCGCCCGCGCCGAAGAGGAATTCGCCGCGCTGGTGGATGTGCTGTTGCCGCAGCCGTTGGCCGGCGAGACGCAGGCCGCGACGCCGGTGAAGGGCGAGGCGGTGCCCATCACCAAGGCGCGCGCCAGAAGCCTGCTGCATTTTCCAGCGGCGAATATGGCGCCCGCCCTCACTCGAAAAACCGGTTAAACGCGACGCTCGACGCGGCAAGCCGTTTCAAACATACGCGCTTGCCCTGCGATCGCGGGGCGACGAGATGTTCAAGATCGCGTCTGCTTTCAGTCCGCGCGGATGCCGCTGTCCTTGATCAGCTTGCCCCACTTCGCCATTTCGGATTTGATGATGACGCCGAAACGCTCGGCCGTGCTGCCGACCGATTCGACGCCGGCAGCGAGAAATTTCGCCTTCACATCGGGCAACTGCATGCAGCGCTGAATCTCGCTGCTCAGGCGATTGACCAGCGCCGGCGGCGTGGCCGCCGGCACGAATTCGCCGAACATTGCGACATATTCATAACCGGGTACGCCGGCGGCCGACATGGTCGGCAACTGCGGAAACAGCGGCGAGGGCTGCGCGGTGGTGACGGCGAGTCCGCGCAGCTTGCCCGAATTGACATGCGGCATCGCCACCGCCGCCGGTGCAAACATCATGTGCGCCTGATTGCTTAACAGGCCGATCACGGCCGGTCCGCCACCCTTGTACGGAATCGGCGTGATCTTGATGCCGGCCATGGTGTTGAAGAGTTCGGCCGAAAAATGCGTTGGCCCGGCAGGCGCGGCGCGCGCATAGTTGAGTTCCCCCGGTCTGGCTTTGGCCATTGCGATCAGCTCCTGCACCGTTTTCGCCGGAAACGACGGCTGCACCAGCAGCACGTTGGGCGACTGGTCGGTCATCGACACCGCGATGAAGTCGCGTTGCGGATTCCAGCCGAGCTCGGGCTGCACGAAGGGCAGCAGCCACAGCGCGCTGCCATTATGCACCAGCGTGTAGCCGTCGGGCTGCGCCTTCGCCACTACTTCGTTGGCCATCACGCCGCCGCGGTTTTCAACCACCACCTGCTGGCCGAGCGGACCGGAGATGCACTGCGCGACCATGCGCGCGCCGAAATCGGTGCCGCTGCCGGCCTCGGTGGTGACGATGCGGATCGGCTTGACCGGATAGTTCTGCGCAGCGGCGGCGGCCGCGACGATCAACAGCGCAGACAGCAAAATAAAACGCCGAAATCTCTTCATGTTCTCCTCCGTTACCCTTTGTTGCCGGATTTTAGCGCAGGCCATTTCACGCGGCGTCATGAACCGATCGCGCCATCGTATTTCTTCGCCACCTCTTCGCGCGGCAGGTATTGCGACTCCCATGCGCGGAACTGCGGAAAACCGGCGAAGTCATTCATGGCGCCGAGCGGATGTTTGAGCACTTTCTGTTCGAGCTCGATTTCTGCCTGCACGCCGCGCGTCTTCAGATCGGTGGCGTAATCCCACACCGCGAGCAGACTCGGCCGCAGGCAGGCCTGCGACACGTGCATCGCCTTGTAACCGATGTCAGCGAGCATTTCGAAACTGGTCAGCGGATGTTCGAACCAGCGCAGATTGGCCGAGTAGTTGAAATAGAGCGGAAAGCCCGGATAGGCCTTGTGCATTTCCTGCGCGAAGCGCGTCGGCATCGCAAGATCGGCCGACGGAAATTCGCAGAACACCATGTCGCAGCCGATGCGCGCGTACTCTTTGCCGCGGCGGATCGCTTCGTCGAGGCCGCCGCCGGTGGCGGCCACCGCATCGGTGCGCGCGATGATGACGAAATCGCGGTCGCCGCGCGCATCGAGCGCCGCTTTCAGCTTGCCCGACGCCTCTTCCAGCGAAATCACCATCTTGCCGGCGACATGGCCGCAGCGCTTGGGACTGACCTGATCCTCGATGTGGATGGCGGCGACACCGGCCGCTTCGAAATTGCGCACCGCGCGGATGACATTGATCGCATTGCCATAGCCGGTGTCGGCATCGACGATCACCGGAATATCGACCGCGCGCGCGACGTTGCGCGCGGTATCGACCATTTCGGTTTCGGTGATGAGCCCGACATCCGGCAGCCCGAGCTGGGCCAGCGTCACGTCGTAACCGCCGAGGTAGGCGTAGTCGAAACCGGCCTTCTCGACGATCTTCGCGTGCACCGGCGTGTCGATGCCCATGCTGGTGATGAATTTTTTCTCGCGCATCAATGCGCGCAACTGCCTGCCCTTGCTCATGTCGGTCTCCAAAGATTGTCATTTCTGATTCGCATCAGCGAATCAGGCCCGTTCCCGCCCTCTCCCGCGGGGAGAGGGCAAATTTCTGAAACGCTTTCTGATTCATTCGGCCCTGATATCCGCCTCACGCACCAGCTTCGACCACTTTTCAAAATCACCGCGGATGCGCGCGGCGTAATGCTGCGGCGGACCGCCGGTGCCGAGCATGCCCTGCGCTTCGAGGTTTTTCTTCATGTCGGCTTGCAGCAGTGCGTTGTTGACCGCCGCGTTGACGGCATCGATGATATTTTGCGGCGTGCCGCGCGGCGCCAGCGCGCCGAACGCGAGTTCGACCTCGTAACCCGGCAACACTTCCGCCAGCGCCGGCAGATCGGGCAGCGAATACCAGCGTTTCGCGGTGGTGACGCCGAGCGGGCGCATGCGACCGGACTGGATATACGGCACCATCGGCAGCAGGCTGCCGACGATCACCGGCACCTGCCCCGCGAGCAGATCGGTCATCGCCGCACCGGTGCTTTTGTACGGCACGTGAGTCAGTGTGATGCCGGCGGCGCGCGCAAAGAGTTCGGTCGCCAGATGCGTAATGCCGCCGATACCGGCCGAGGCGTAAGCGAGTTGGCCCGGATGCGCGCGCGCCAGCGCGATCAATTCGCGCGTGCTCTTCGCCGGCACCGCCGGGTGCACGCTCAACACGAAAGGCGTGATGCCGAATTCCACCACCGGCACCAGCGCGCGGATTGCCTCCGCGCTGTTCTTCTGCAATGCAGCGGTTGCGGCATAGCCGCCGCCGACCATCAGCAATGTATAGCCGTCCGGCGGCGACTTTGCCGCCTGCTCGATGCCGATCAGGCCGCCGGCGCCGCCGCGGTTGTCGATCACGAACTGCTGGCCCAGGGCCTCCGAGAGCTTGTTGGCAAACTGTCGCGCGGTAATGTCGCTGCCGCCGCCGGGTGCCAGCGGCACGATGACCCTGACCGCGCGAGCCGGATACGACTGTGCCGCGGCAGGCGCTGCGGCAAGGCCCAGCGCGAAGACGGCGGAGACGCGGATGCAATCAAGCTTCGGCACGATGACTTCCGGCTTTTGTAATCGATGCAATCGGAACGGGCAACGACCGCCGCCGCTGTGCGCGCAGCCGGATGAAAAATGACCGCGAAAGGCGCGGTCATCGATACAGCATGCACCCGCGCGCAGCGAACCCGCATGCGCGCGCGGATGCCTGCCCGGACTAGTAGCGGCCTTCCGCTTCCAGTTCCTTGTAGTTGGTCGTAAATACCTGCCCGGTATCGACCACCGTCGCCTTGACCAGGCGGCCGCCGTTGGCGCTGTCGTCCTTCAGCGGATTGATCTCGAGCACCACCTTGTCGCCGGGTTTGAGCGAGGTCTTGGTCCAGCCGTTGCGCGTGAGGTTGCCGGGGCTGGTCATTTCGAGCAGCCACGGCGCGGCGTTGCCGCCCGACTTCAACGACGCGTTGACCATCACGTTGACGTGCGGGTTGGTCCAGCGCACCTCGGTAATGGTGCCCGTCAGCTGCACGATTTTTACCGACTCGAACATCGACGCGGTGTGATGCGCCGCCACCGGCAGCGCCGCCAGGCCGAGGCCCGCGATCGCCGATACCACCATTGCTTTTCTGAACATCGGTTTCATTTCATCTCCTTCCATCGCTGGTTTTGCTGATTGGCTTAACGCTGCTTCGGCGGCGCCGGGTAATTGCCGCCGACCTCATGCGGAATCGGCACGAACACTTCGTTGCCGTTTTCGTCGGTTTTCGGCGCGAAGTTGCCCTGCAGGCACTGGCCCTCGGTGATTTCGTGGCCGCGGTTGCGCGTGCGGATGTAGCTGCGCACCGTCTTCCACGATTTGGTCATGACCTTGGGCGCGGTGATGGTGAGTTCGTCGCGCAGGATCTTGGGCCCGTCGAGCCGGATGCGTTCGCTGATATGCAGTTCGCCGTTGTTCGGCACGCCGAGGTGCTCGGCCACCGCGATCCACGCCTGCGGCAGCACGCCGACGGTATCGATGACGAGGGTGTCGCCCTCCCAGTGACCGATCGAATGGCCGTGGAAGGTTTCTTCGACGTCCTTCGGATGCGGCCGGCCGTCGGTATAGATGCGGCGCAGGCGGTTGCCGTCGGATTCGCCGAGCATGGTGACGCGCCCCGGCGTGAACAATACTTCCATCGAGTTATGCGTGATCAGCATCCACGACGGCATGCCCTCGGGCAGGCAATCGACGAACAACGGCGCGGGGCGACCGACCTTGGCCTCGCCCTCCTGCCATTCGATGAACTTGGCAACCTTCGGCGTCCACGGCGTCGGATTGGTCTTGATCTGGGCGTCCTGATCCTTGGTCATCGGCACCCAGATGCCGCTCCAGTCGGGCAATTTCGAAATCGCCAGCCAGTCTTTTTCGGTCGGCGACGGAATTTCGCTTTTCGGATCGAAGGTCTGCGCCGCGTTGGCCGACAGCGCGGCCAGCGCGAACAGCGCCGCGACGGCGGCTTTAAGACGTAATTTCAATTTTTTCTCCTCCTGTTTGACGTTGCCGGTTGGCGCCACTCCAATGGCTGCCGGCAGGTTTGCCCGGATTATTATTATTTTTCCGGACGCATGCAAGATACTACCCGGGGCTTGCGCTGTCCATCCGGCGCGCCAATGACGGCGCGCTGGCGCACCCTTACATATTCTCCGCCTTGATCCCGGCCTTGCGGATGACCTCCGCCCACTTCGCAGTCTCGGCCTTGAGGAAGACGGCAAATTGCGGCGGCGAACCGGCGACGATCTCGGCCGCCTCGCTGGAGAGCCGCTCCGACACATCCTTCGAACGCAGCGCCTTGACCGTCGCTGTGTAGAGCGTGTTGACCACCGGCGCCGGTGTCGCCGCCGGCGCGAACAAGCCGTACCAGCCGGTCACCACGTAATCGGGCACGCCGGATTCGAGCACGGTCGGCAGTTCGGGGGCGGCGGCCGAGCGCTTGCGGCTGGTGACGGCGAGCGCGCGCAGCTTGCCGGCTCTGATCATCGGCATGCCGGCGAGAAAATTATTGAGGAACACCTGCACCTGGCCCGACACCAGATCGGTCATCGCCTGCCCGGCGCCCTTGTACGGCACGTGAATCATGCGGATGCCGGCCTGGCTCATGAACAGTTCCATGCCCAGATGCGGGCCGCTGCCGTTGCCGGAGGACGCGTAAGCCAGCTGACCGCTGCGCGCCTTCGCAATCGCGATGAATTCGCGCAGCGTTTTCGCCGGCAGCGAAGGATGGATGGTGATCACGAAAGGATACTCGGCGAGCAGCGACACCGGCGCCAGATCGGCGTTGTCGTACGGCAGCTTCGCATACAGGATCGGATTGATCGCATGCGAAGCCAGTGTGATCAGCAGCGTGTAGCCGTCGGGCGGCGCTTTCGCCACCAGATCGGCGCCGATGATGCCGTTGGCGCCGGCGCGATTGTCGACGATCGCCGGCTGGCCGAGCGTTTCGTTCAGTTTGGCGGCGATGGTGCGCGACACCACGTCGGTGCCGCCGCCGGGCGGCCAGGCGACGACGATGCGTATCGGTTTTGACGGGTAGGTCTGCGCGCATACTGCCGCAGAAAATAGTGCGGCAACTACGATCAACAGACCGAAAAGAAACCCCCGCCCCTCCCGCGCAAGGGGGAGTCCGCGAGTAATCTGGATTCCCGCCTGCACGGGAATGACGCCGCGTGCGTGGTGCGCTCTGTTCGTCATCCTAGTTTCCAATGGGGTAACGCGCGATGAATGCGCGCGTCGCCAGCGCCGACGCATCCGGATCAGTCGCCGCGGCATGGAAGGAATCGCCGGGCAGCACTACCAGTTCCGAATGCGCGACCTGCTGCTGCCAGGCGCGCGTCTGCGCCACCGAAGCGAGGCCGCTTTCCTCGGTGGTGATGACCAGCATCGGGCATTTGATCTTCTTTACGTCTTCGGTGATGTCGGAAAAATTGATCGTCGCGCAGAAGCCCGCCTCGGTTGATACCGCGGTGCGCCCCATGTACTTTATCCACCACTCGACGCCGGCGGCAGGAAATTTGCTGCCGAGGCGTCCGCCCATGCTCCGCCGCGCCCAGTGTTCGATGCCGAGCGTTTCAACTTCCTTCACACGCTCGGCGATGGTCGCCAGATCGAGGCGCACCGGCGGCGGCGAACCGACCACCGTCAGCGTGCGCACGCGATCAGGGCGCCGCGCGGCGAAGGCGCGTCCGATGACGCCGCCGATCTTGGCGCCGACCAGATGAAAGCGCTCGATCTTCAACGCATCCATCAGCCGGCAGTAGTCGTCGATCACGAGGTCCAGCGCCCACGGAAAATCGCGCGGCATCGGCGTCGACTGGCCGAATCCGCGCATGTCGGGCCGCACGAGTTTGTATTGACGCGCCAGATGCGGCACCCAGCCGTACCAGGCATAGCCCGATTCGTTGTTGCCGTGAATCAGCAGCACCGTTTCCGCGCTGCCCCAGGGATCGGTGAAATCATCGGTCACATAGTGCAGATCGAGGTCGGCAGAGACTTTTTGCGAGGGCATTGCGTTACTCCGGTTCAATCGTGAATTGGCACACTCCCTTGCGCGTGTCGCGGGGGAGGGTTGGTGCGGGGGCAAACCAGCGAAGGTCGCATGCCTGTGCACGCCCCCATCCTAGCCTTCCCCCGCGCGCGGGGGAAGGAAACTGTGTCCGCCCGCATTGAAAGATTTTTTTACGCGAACGGAAAAACGTGGTCATTGATCCGCCGTCACGCCGTCGAGATGAAACGGCTTGCCGTTGACCTCGATGGTGCTGGCAAGCGGCACCGCCTGCGTGATCAGCCCCTCGGCGAAACAACCGGCCTTGGCATTTTTGAGCAGGTGCGCAATTTTCTCCGGCGGCGCGTCGCATTCCACCGTCAGATGCGTATCGACGCCGTCCCAGCGATTATAGACCGTGCCCTTCAGCACCGAACCGCCGAGGAACTTGCGGAATCGCACCGAGCACTTCGCGTTCTTCACCGTCAGCTTCATCATGTGCGCGTACCGCGCAACCTGGGTCAGCAGTCAGAAGCCGACGCCCATCGCCATATACGACATCGGCGACGCATAGCGGTCGGTGCCGCCGATGCGGGCGGCCTCGTCGCTGAAGACCTCGAACTTGCCGATGGTGCCGCGCTTCAGTTGGCCTTCGCCGACGACAATCTCGGTGTAAACCGTCGAATCGGTGAGCAGGCCCTGCGGCGGCAACTCCGGTTTGTCGATGATGCGTTCGCCGATTTTGTCCGGCAGATTAAAGCCGTCGAGCGGTTTTTCCATGTTGCCTCCGAATGATCGCCGCCTGCGGGACGGGCAGCGCTTCGATTATCGCATTTAAAAATGCGCCGATTGCGCGTGCACGATGCGGTGCTAGAATCTTTCGACGGCCACAAAAACAATACGGGCCGGGCCGCAGCACCGGGAGGAGACCCATCATGCGCACGCACTACCCGCGCGCCATCGTCGCGCTCGCATTCGCCTGCATTGCCGCCTGCTTTGTTTCGCATCCCGCCGGCGCCGCCGACGGCCCGCGCATGCTGCCGGTATTCGAAGTCGACCCCGGCTGGCCGCAGGTGCCGGCCAAATGGAAACTCGGCGACCCTTCGAGCATCGCCTTCGATGCCGGGGACAATGTCTGGGTATTGCACCGGCCGCGCACGCTCAAGGGCGCCGACCTCGCCATGGCGGCGCCGCCGGTCATGGTCTTTTCCAGCAGCGGCGCTTTCGTCAAGGCCTGGGGCGGCGACGGTGCCGGCTACGACTGGCCGCAGCGCGAACACGGCATACACATCGATTACAAGGGCTACGTCTGGCTTGGCGGCAACAACTGCCCGGAGGGCGGCCATGCGCTGCTCAATCCGGTAGCCGACGACGCACTGCTGAAATTCACGCAGGACGGCAAATTCATACTGCAGATCGGCAAAAGCAACCAGAGCAAAGGCGACAACGACACCGCGAATGTGCACCGCGCCGCCGACGTACGCGTCGATCCGAAAACCGACGAACTCTATGTCGCAGACGGCTACGGCAACCACCGCGTGATCGTCTTCGACGCCAATACCGGCGCCTTCAAACGGATGTGGGGCGCCTTCGGCAAACCGCCGGGCGGCGTGGACCATTGCGACATCGCGCGCCCGAAGAGCTTCAGCGACGGCGACGGCCCGCCGGACTACAACGTCGTGCACGCCATCCGCGTGGCGAAGGACGGTCTGGTCTACGTCGCCGACCGCGAGAACCGCCGCGTGCAGGTGTTCACCGGCGAGGGCAAGTTCATCAGGCAGCTGGTGCGCAACACCACGGCGTTCGCGCGCAATCTCGCCTTCTCGCCCGATCCGGAGCAGCAGTTTCTTTATGTCGGCGCCGGCAAGGACATCGCGATTGTTGATCGCAAGACGCTGGAAGTCGTCGGCAGCATCGCGCCCAAGGGCATGATCGGCCCGGGCCATCATATCGATGTCGATTCAAAGGGCAATCTTTACGTTGCGCAGACCGGCAGCGGCATGCAGAAGCTCGTCTTCAAAGGCATGGCGCCGGCTGCGCGCTGAACGCGCGACCGCGCTAACCGACCAGCAGACCGGCCATCATCGCGGCGAACAAGCCGCACAGGACATCCATCGTCCAGTGCGCGCGCAGTACGATGACGGCAACCACCTGCAGCGCGGCGATTGCGATGCCCGCTGCGGTCAGCAGCGGAATCTGCAGCGCCGCCAGTTGCATCGCGCCGTAGACCGCCAGCGCGGTGTGGCCGGAAAAAAAGAAATCGTTGCCCACCGCATAGGTCACGAACAGCGACGGCACCCCCGGATCGCGCCAGATGATGCCTTGCGGCGGTGGCAGCGCGACCGCCGCCTGCGACAGCTGGCGCAGCGCGAACAGGCCGAACAACCCCCAGAACGGCGCGAATGAAGGGCCGAACACAGCGTAGAACAATACAAACAGCGTGACCGCATCGACGCACAGCGAACTCGCCACCAGAATGGCGTTGGCGGCCGGCGGATGCTGATGCAGCCAGGCATTCCAGCGCGCGGTCAGCACATGAAAGTGATCGTACACCGCGCCGCCGGCGACGCTGCGCGCGCCGATCATGCGCTGGGTGACGAACCACGCGACGAGGCTCACCGCGATGACGAGCACGCGCAGCGCGATGGTTTGCCATTCCGGAAAAGCGCCCACCGGCGTCTCAACTCAAGTCTGCGGCTTCGGCGGCCGGCTGGTTGCGCGCGAGTTCGATTTTCTGCGCCGGAATGCCGGCCCAGGTTTCGCCGGGCGGAATTTTCGTATTCGGCAATACAAAAGAACTCGCCAGCACCTTGGCCTTGGCACCGACCTCGACACCGCCCATCACCACCGCGCGCAGGCCGATGGTTGCGCCGTTGCAGATCCTGACCGGCGCGATCACGAGGTATCCGCCCTGCGCATAATGCGCGAGGATGCTGGCCGAACCGCCGATGGTGGCGTTGTCCTCCATTTCGATCAGCGATGGATCGGCGATCGCGGTCGAATTGATCGTCACGTTGCGGCCGATCTTCATGCCCATCAGACGGTAATACAACTGCGCGAATGGCGACGGCGTGACGAATTCGAGGAAGGAATAACGCACCACCAGCGTCATTGTGCAATGCACGTACCAACGGAGCGCCGTCAGCGACACCGCGGAACCGCGATAGGGTTTGAGCCGCCCGCCGAGCAGAAAATTCAGCGCCGGCGCGATCACCAGCAGCGACAGGCCGTAGGCAAAGTAACTGGTGGCGAGCGCGAGGCCGGTCGCCGGATAGACCAGCCAGGTCGACATTTCCGACAACGGCCCGGCGAACAGATGCTGGTAGACGAACACCGCGGCACCGAGGGCGAGGCCGGCAACCACAATCGCCAGTGCCATGAAGGGCAAAGGCCCGATGATCGACAGAAAGCGCTGCATGGCGGTCCTCCCGGGTTTCGACGCCTGATATTACCGCGTCATCCCGCAGCGCCGCAAAGCGACACGGCGCGAAAGACGGTTGCCGCGCAGGGAACGCAATGTTAATTTGTGCGCCAGGTTCCAATATAACAAGCGCATCGCGCACCGGGAGGAGACCATGAACATCCGAGGCATTCGCATGCTGTTCAGCGTGAGCGGCGTGATTGCAGCGCTTTCTGTGATTGGCGGCGGCGCGCTGTCGCAGGCAACGGCGCAGGCGCCGAAAACCGGCGGTGATTTCGCCGCGGTGCCGGGCGCTGTTGGCGGGCAGGACATTTTCGGGCCGTACGACGTCGTCAAAACCTGGCCGAAAGATCTAAGCAGCCTGCCCGGCAATGAAAAATGGACCTGGGGCGCTGGTCAGAGCGTGTTCGCCGAAAACCCGAACCGCATTTATGTGCTGTTCCGCGGCGAGCTGCCGGTGGTGAAGCGGCCGGAAACGCAATTGCTGTCCGCACTCGGACCGAGCATACAGTTTCCGGTCGGGCGTCTGCCCTTCCGCGACGCCACCGTGTCGTCGCCGCCGGGCGCCGGCGGCACCGGCGGCGAACCCGAGGACGGCCCGAAGTTATGGAAGGGCAAACTCGGCGTCGATGCGAACTGGGAGCATTGCATCAACGTCATCGACGGCAACGGCAACATCATCGAATCGTGGACGCAATACGACAAGATCCTGAAGCGCCCGCACTTCGTCGCCATTAACCCCTATGATCCGGAAAAACACGTCTGGATCGTTGACGATCACTCGCACGTCGTTTACAAAATGACCAACGACGGCAAGAAGATCGTGCAGACCCTGGGCACGCGCGACGTCAAGGGGGCGGACGGCACGCATTTCAACCGGCCGACCTATCTGGCGTGGCTGCCGGACAGCACGCTCTATGTCGCCGACGGCTACAACGGCACGCGCGTGGCGAAGTTCGACAAGGACGGCAAATTTCTGCTCGACTGGGGCCGTCGCGGCACCGTGCCCGACGAAAAGCGCCCGGGTTACATGAACAACGTGCACGGTATCGCGGTCGATCCGGTGACGCGCCACGTTTTCGTCAACGACCGCGGCAATCACCGCGTGCAAGTGTTCGACGAGAACGGCAAATATCTCTATGAGTGGGGTTTCGGGCCCGACCCATCGGATATCCATCTGCTCTACATCGGCGCCGACCGCACGCTGTGGGCGCACGATCGCGGCACTTCAAAGATGCTCAAGTACGACCTGCAGGGCCATCTGCTCTACAGCTGGGGCACCTGGGGGGATTTCCCTGGCGGCTTCTGGGGTGTGCATGGCATGAGCGTCGATCAGGACGGCAATCTGTATGTCGCCGAGGTCGATAACGGCCGTGTACAGAAATTCACGCCGCGCAAGGACGCCAATCCGGCTTATGTCATGAGCCGGCCGGTCTATAGCGCTTGGAAATAAATGACATTGCGCTTTTCAAGCCGGCCGAATCCGGTGACAATTGAACCATGTCATTTTTCATCGACGCACTGCGCAAGCTGCCCGACGGCAAGGTCACTGGACGACGCGTCGGCGAATTCTGGACCTACGATGAGGCGGTGGCGGCGGCCAAGCACCTGATCGACAGCTTCCTCTACCACCACCTCGTCGAAAAGGCGGCGCACGGCGTCACCGCCGAGATGCTCTACGAAGAGTACCGGTTGCATGGCGAGCAGCCGGTGATCCTGCGCGACAGCGATTCATCGACCAACGTGTCGCGCTTCAATCCGCTCACCTACGCCAAACAGCGCAGCGCCGAAATCTGCGGCATCGCGAAGGCCGGCCAGGACAAAACCGCGCCGTAACCGGCCACGCGCTGCCGCGTATTGATCAAGCCCCCTCGCAGGCCTCCGGATTCCACTGCCCGCGGCGCATGCGCGTGATGGTGATGCTGGCGAATACGCCGTTCTGCGTGAACGCATCGCCGTCGGAAAACTTCTTCGCCTCGGCGCGGCTGTTCACATTGACGATGAACAGGCTGCCGGTGGCCGCGGTGCCTTCGTCGTTCTGCGTTGCCCCGGCGAGCACCAGAATTCCTTTTGAAGCCGTCAGGTGGGCGCGGTGCGCTTCCAGATGCTTGTCGCGAATCGCAGCAGTATTCGGTTTATCAACGCATGAAATAGCCCACAACATGTTGTTCTCCTCTGGATTGAAATCGTCTTGACTGCAACTGCGCCGGCGCCGCACCCGCGGCGCGCGAACGAAGCAGTGGTTTACACGCGCACCGGCGGTTTCGTCAAGGCGCGCGGCGCGGGCACCGGCGGACCGCGGTAGAATTCACCCGACAAAACGGAGGAGCACGACATGAAAACAGCCAAACAACTGGCGCAGCAGGGCGCAGCATTCCGCGCGGTGATCGACGCGCATCTGCCCAAACCGAGCCCGATGATCAAGATTTCACCCGATCACACGCTGATCGGCCACGAAGTGATGTGGGGCGGCATCTGGCGCGAACCGGGCCTCGACACCGTGCTGCGCAGCATCGCCACCATCACCGCGCAATGCGTCAACGGCCACGACTTCGGCCTCAAGCACCAGGTACGGGTCGGCCTCTCGCTCGGCATCAGCGTGCACAAGATCAAGGCGATGTTCGTCGAATTGAAGTTCTACGCCGGCGTGCCGGCCTCGGTGTTTGCGCTCCTGATGGCGCAACAGGTGATCGACGAGCGCGATGAATGGAAAGCGCAGGACACGCCGCTCGATCTGCCCTGGCTCGACAGTCTTGACGAAAAAATGCAGCGCGGCCGCGCCCTGCGCCAAAAGGCCTGGGGCGAAAAAGCGGACCGTGAACTCGCACAGTCGATCACGCACGAACTGGTGCCGGGCGCCGCGGAAATCGTCGACAGCTATCTCTACGGCGAAATCTGGCAGCGCTCGCCGCTCGATGTGAAAGAGCGCATGGTGATGCTGCTGTCGGTACTCATGTGCCAGCAGCACTTCAAACAACTCAAACGCCACATCGGCTACGCGCTCGACGCCGGCCTCAACCAGCGTGAAATCTGCGAAACCTTCGCGCAATGCGGCTGGTATCGCGGCTGGCCGCATGTCGAAGACGCGCTGGAGATCGCCAGGGAAGTGTTCACCGAACGCAAAATCTGACGCGTGACGCAATGGCGTCGTTACGCGGCGCTCAGTCGGCCCGGATACCCGCGTCGCGGATGACTTTGCCGAGGACTGCCATGTCGGACTTCATGCGCGCGGTCAATTGCTCGGGCGTGCTGCCGACCGTTTCGATGCCGACGTTGAGGAATTTTTCTTTGAGTTCCGGCGTATTCAATACGCGCACGATTTCCTGATTGAGTTTCTGCACAATGAATGCCGGTGTGCCCGCGGGCGCAAACACCGCCAGCGGCGCGCTGGCCTCGAAGCCCGGCAGCACCTCCGCCACCGTGGGCAGATGCGGAAACAATTGCGACGGTTCCGGCGTGGTCACCGCGAGCGCGCGCAGGCGCTTTGAATTCAGATAGGGAATCACCGAACCCGCGGTCGGGAACATCAACTGGATCTGCCCCGCTACCACGTCGGTAAAGCCGCCGCCGATCCCCTTGTAGCCAATCTGCACGATGTTGACGCCGGCGCGCGCCTTGAACAATTCGCCGGCAATATGCGGCGGCGCGCCGATCACACCGGCGACGTAATTCAACTGCCCCGGCCGCGACTTCGCCAGCGCGATCAGCTCGCGCACGTTTTTGACCGGCAATGACGGATGAATGGCAACGATGCACGGCGCGTTGGTCGCCAGCGTCACCGGCGCAAAATCCTTCAGCGCGTCATAAGCAACACTGTCGCGCAGAAACTGCAGCAGCCACACCGCGCTGCCGTTGACCAGCAGCGTATAACCGTCGGGCGCCGACTTCGCGGCGACATCGGTGGCGATGCTGCCGGGCCGGTTGTCCACCACGATCTGCTGGCCGAGATTCACGCTCAGCGGCTGCGCGATCAGCCGCGCATTCAAATCGCTGCCGCCGCCGGCGGCGGTCGTCAGCATGCGAATGACCTTGTTCGGATACCCCTGCGCCATCGCCGGCGCCGCCAAAAATAAAACGGGCAACGAGGCCAACGTGATCCACGGCGCTGCGCGCCCCACGTTAGACCCGCTGCCCGCGGTCATGACAACCGGGCCTAGAACGACGGATCGATGCCCAGCAGCTTCGCGGCGGTGAGGCCGAGCATGTTGCGGCGCTCGTCATCGCTGAAACCCGGCGCGCTCAGCAGGTGCTCGACCGGACGCTGCCACCACGGAATCGGATGATCGGTGCCGATCACGATCTGGCTGGAGCCGACTTCGGCGGCGAGATGGCGCAGCGCTTCATCGGTGAACACGAGCGAATCGAAATACATCTGGCGCAGATACTCGGTCGGTTTCTTTTTGAGCCGAATCGCCGGATTGCACTCCTCGGGAGCGACGCGGCAACCGTTGTCGGAACGCGGCGCGTATGACGGCAGGAAGCCGCCGCCGTGCGCCGAACAGATTTTCAGATTCGGGAAACGATCGAGCGTGCCTTCGAAAATCAGGTGCGACAGCGCGATGGTGGTGTCGAGCGGATTGCCGATCACATTGGTCAGCCAGCCGTTGCCCTTGAGACGCTTGGCAAGTTCCGGCGTGCCCTGCGGATGAATGAAAACGAGTTGGCCCATTTCTTCGACCTTGGCCCAGAACGGATGAAACTTCGCTTCCGAAAACGCTTCGCCGGCCACACTGCCGCCGACCGCCACGCCTTTCATGCCGAGTTTCTTGATTGCGTATTCGAGCTGCTGGACGGCGAGATCCGGAAACTGCAGGGAAACCGAGGCCATGCCGACCAGACGGTCGGGATGCGCGGCGCACAGTTCGGTCAGCTTTTCGTTCTGCGTCTTGATCAGTTTCTCGGCGACGTCACGCTCGGCCTTGTACCAGAACGGGTTGATGCTGATCGCCTCGACGTCGATGCCCGCCTCGTCCATTTCACGGACGCGGCGCAGACCGACTTCACCGATGCCGGGGCCACGCTGGTCTTCAAGGCGCAGTCCCATCATCGCGAGCGTTTCCGGCAGCACGCAATGGCAGTGCACATCGATGGTCTTCACGCGTTTGCCGCCGACCAGCACCTGGCGTCGCGCGCCACCGGCCGCGGCCGCGCCCTGCGTCGCACAGTTATCGTGATCGTGATGCCGGTGTTGCGATTGCTTGACACTGCAGCCGTGAAAAATGATTTCCGGCAGGCCGGACTGGATTTCGGTGAACATCTGCTCTCCCTGGTTCGCGTATGGCTGGTTTTATTGTTCGGCATTGGCGCACCGCGGCGCATGGTGCCCGGCGCGCGCGGAATTATCGCACAGCGCCGGCTCGGCGCCGACAACGCGCCGCCGCAATGCGGCCTGCGCGCAGGAACGTATTCCCTTGTATGGTAAAGTCGGGCCGGTAAAATAATTCAAAAAACGACCGGAGGAGTCCATGCGTTCATCCCTGCTGCTGCCAGGCGCACTGCTCGTGCTCGGATTAACCAGTTGCAGCGAACCGCCGCCCCCGCCGCCGCCCTTTCATGCCGTGGTGCAGTTCCGCGAACTGATGACGTGGGTGATCGACCCCGCCGCCGATGCCGTGTGGGATTCGGTGCAGACCATCATGACGGAAAAGGGCACGATCGAAAAATTTCCGAAGACCGACGCCGACTGGGCGGTGGCGCGCAACGGCGCGGCAACACTGGCCGAGGCCGCCAACCTGCTGATGATGGACGGCCGCGCTCGCGACAACAAGGAATGGATGACGCGCGCGCGCCGCCTGATGGACGCCGGCGAAAAAGCGCTGAAGGCGGCCGACGCGCGCAACGTCGATGCGCTGTTCGACGCGGGCACCGACATGTTCAATGCCTGCGACGGCTGCCATCTGCGTTATCAGCCGCCGGATACGAAACCCGGCGCAGCGGGCGCGATGGGCACGACAGCGGTTGCCGCAACACCGGCGCCGGCGAAAAAATAGACCGCGTCGCGCGGGCGCAGGCCTCGTGTAAACTTAAAGCAAGAACAACATTGCGTCGTCGCCCATCATTTCACGGTTGAATCCATGCGAACCAAAGCCTTGATGGAATTCTGCGACTGGGTCGATTCGACCCCGTTGAGCCAGGCAATCCAGAGCCACGCCTGGGTGGTGCCGACGTTTCAGACCATACACATCCTCGCCATCGCGGCGGTGATGTCGTCGATCCTGATGATCAATCTGCGCCTGCTGGGTGTCGCCGGCACCGACCAGCCGCTGGCGCGCGTGTCGGACCGTTTCCGTCCTGTCGTGTGGTGGGCGCTGCCGCTGCTGCTGGCCACCGGTGCCACGCTGATCATCGGCGAGCCGGCGCGCTCGCTTGCCAACGAATATTTCCAGCTAAAAATGCTGCTGCTGTTAACGGTAATCGTGTTGATGCAGTTGTTTCAGCGGCCGCTCAGCCGCGATCCGTCCTACTGGGAACCGGCCGGGGGCCGCAGTGCGCGCGCGCGCCTGCTCGCAGTGTTTTCACTTTTATTGTGGTGCGGCATCGTGTTTGCCGGCCGCTGGATCGCCTATAAATAATCAGCGGCCGCGCCGCATCGACGCCAGCACGCGCCGGCGCACACTGGAGGAAGCCGTTAATGGATCTGGATTCGCTGCTACGCGCGCTTGAGGCGACCAATTTCGCCACTCAAATCCGCGAAAACGATTCGCTGTTTCCATGGATCGAATCGTTCCACGTGCTGGCGATCACGCTGGTGGTCGGCTCGATCTCGATCGTCGATCTGCGCCTGCTCGGCTGGGCCTCGCGCGAACGCAGCGTCGGCCGCGTCACCGCCTCGGTGCTGCCCTGCACGTGGGCGGCGTTTGCCCTCGCCGTGATCACCGGCGGGCTGCTGTTTTCATCCAACGCCGTCACCTACATTCACAATACCTATTATCTTTCCAAGTTCACGTTCATGGGATTGGCCGGCCTCAACATGCTGGTGTTTCATCTGCACTTCAATCGCGGCGTCGAAAGCTGGGGCACGGCGCCGACGCCGCCAACCGCGGCGCGCGTCATTGGCGGGCTTTCGCTGCTGTTCTGGATCGGCGTCATCGCCTGCGGCCGCTGGGTCGGCTACTCGCTGACACCGCTGCCCGGAACCACCGGCTGAGCGTGCCGGCGGCAGCGCCGCGACGAATGGACTTCGCGCGGGGCGAGGTGTATCTTTTTCGGCGCGCCGCTCCGGCGTGAAGTTCGTCGTCATCAAGGGAAAACCTATGCAGTTACGATTACGCCTCATCGTCGCCGCGCTGCTCGCCTGCGCGGCGCTGTCGCTGCAGTCCGCGGTCGCGGCGGAAAAACCGCTCATCAATCCGGCGCCGACGCCCAAGGATTACGCCGATCTCGGCAAACTGCCCGACTGGAGCGGCGTGTGGAATCCGAATATTTCGGATCAGGACCGCCAGGCCAAAACCAACATGCCGCCGTACAACGACAAGGCGATGGACCTGATCAAGTTCCAGCTCGCAGAGGAAAAGGCCGGGCGTCCGCCACCCTTGTTCGTGAACTGCCTGCCGGAGGCGCATCCGTCGTGGATGCTGATCACGCACAACGCAATGGAGATCCTCTTCACGCCGGGGCGCGTCACCATGCTCGGCGAATCCGACGGCAACCGCCTGCGCCGCATCTATACCGACGGCCGCGGTCACCCGGAGGATCCGGATCCGACCTACCACGGCCATTCGATCGGCCACTGGGAGGGCGACACGCTGGTGGTCGATACCGTCGGCATCATTCCGGAGGCGCTGGTCGCGATCAGCGAAGCCGCCGGCGTGCCGAACAACGGCGACATGCACGTGGTCGAGCGCATCTACCTGAAGGACCCGAACCGCCTGCATGTCGAGCTGACGGTCGATGCGCCGAAAATCCTGACCAAACCGTGGAAGACCACGCGCGAATTCTTCCGCCAGCGCGCGCGCAAATTCGACATCGTCGAAGGCACTTGTCTCGACGGCGGCTTCGCCTCGAAAATAGACGAGCGCGGCAATCACGTGTTCGTGCCGATACCGCTCGGCGTCGGCGGCAACCGCATCGCACCGCAATAACGCAACAGGAGCCATCATGCAATCAGCAATCAAGAGAACCCTCACCGCGGCCGCCGTGCTTGCGCTGGCAGCGGCTGCCTGGCCGGTCGCCGCGCATCACTCTACCACCATGTTCGACCATGCCGTCACGCTGACCATCAACGGCACGGTCAAGGAAGTGCACTGGACCAATCCGCACGTGGCGATTTTCGTCGAAGGCGTAATCAAGCCTGGCGACGCGCCAACCGTGTGGCTGCTTGAAATGACCAGTCCCGGCAACCTGGTCCGCGCCGGCGGCTGGAGCCGCAACGCGGTCAAACCCGGCGACAAGGTCACGGTCGACATGAGCCCGATGCGCGACGGCAGCAAGGGCGGCGCGCTGAAGAAGATCACCATCCTCGACACCGGCAAGTTCTACACCGCCAACATCCGCGAGCAGGAACGCGCGAATCTGGAGGAAGAACCCGCCAAATAGGCGGCAGCCCGTTTTCGGACAAAAAGCCCCGCAAGGGGCTTTTTTTTGGCGCGTCGAGGGCGTATCTTCGGCATCGGCGGCGCAGCGCCGCTCCACATCACCAGCGGGAATCCAGCGTGCTCGACAAACGCGTCAAACCGAGCTTCATCGTCAAATATCTCGATCAGTACGTGATCGGCCAGGAAGAAGCGAAAAAAATACTCGCCGTCGCGGTCTATTCGCATTACCGCAAGATCGCCAAAACAGAGCAGGACGGCGTCGAGATCGCCAAGAGCAACGTGCTGCTGATCGGTCCTTCCGGGTCGGGCAAGACCCTGATGTGCGAAACACTCTCGCGCGTGCTGGGCGTGCCCTTCGTCACCGCCAATGCCACCTCGCTGGCGCAGACGCGTTTCGTCAACGACGAAATCGAAGCCATCCTGCAGCGCCTGCTCGAAAAGGCGGAGGGCAACATCAACCGCGCGCAGCAGGGCATCGTCTTCATCGACGAAATCGACAAGCTCAAAGCGCAGCCCGACCAGCCGCGCGCCACCTCGGGCGAATCGGTGCAGCATGCGCTGCTGAAAATCATGGAAGGCGCGCCGGTCAAGATCGGCGACGGCCGCTTCGTCGATACCACCAACATGCTGTTCATCTGCGGCGGCGCCTTCGTCGGCATCGAGGACATCATGGCGAAGACACACGGCTACGGCTACCTCTCGACCACCGCCGCCGACGACGCCGGCGTGCTCGAACGGCTCAACACGCGCGTGAAGCCGACCGACCTCTTCCAGTTCGGCCTGATTCCGGAATTCACCGGCCGCCTGCCGATCATCGCGCGCTTCCAGGAACTCGAAAAGAAGATGCTGGTGCGCATTCTGACCGAGCCGAAGAATTCGATTTACAACCAGTTCCGCGAAATCTTCCGCAACGAGGGCGTCGAGCTCAACATCGAAACCAAGGTGTTCGGCCAGATCGCCGACATCGCGATCGAATACCACACCGGCGCGCGCAGCCTGCGCGGCATCTTCGAGGAAATGATCAATCCGGTGCTCTTTGCGGTACCCGACGACAACGAGATCCGCCGCGTCGACATCGCCTCGCTGTTCAGCACGCCGGTTTATACGCGCGGACCGCGCGCCGGCTGAACGCAGCCGCCGCACCATCGCCATGGCGAAATCCGCCGTCGATACCGCGTTCGACGCCTTCAATGCAGGGCGCACGGCGGAAGTCGTCGCAATCTGCGAGCAGTTGCTGGCGGCCGATGCCGATCATGCGCCGGCGCTGATGCTGATGGGACTGCTTGCCGAGAAGGACAAGCGGTTCGAGGACGCGGCGCGCCTGCTCGAACATTCGGTCGGCATCGAAATCAACCCGTGGTCGCTGATTGCGCTTTCGGGCTGCCTGTGGCGGCTGCGCAGGCTCGACGACGCGCTGAAATACGCCGGGCAGGCGGTAGCGGGCTTTCCAGGCTTTGCCGAGGCGCATCTTGCGCTGGCCACCGCGCTGCACAGCCTGCGCCGATACGATGCGGCGTTACTGCGCACGCGCGAAGCGGAAAAACTGATGCCGGGGTCGCATCTCGTCGAAGCACGGCTCGGCTGCATCTACTCGCAGCTGGGAGATTACGAAGAAGCGATGCGGCACTTTGCTGCCGCCGAGCGCCTGCTGCCGTCCTTCGTGCACTGCCGGCTGATCGACTACCGCCGGGAACTGTGGGAAAAAATCCGGCCCGCCGCCGACACTGCGCCGGCTGCCGCGATGTCACTGCCGTTGCCGGACCCGGTGGTGACGACCTTTTGCGACGCGCGCTATCTGCGCAAATACGGCGCCAGCTTCATCAACTCGTTCGCGCAAAACGCCGCGCGGGACAAGCGTCTGCACCTGCACATACTCGACCCCGACGCGGATATTCAAGGCTTCGTCGATGGTTTGACCGTGAATCATGCACTCGGCGGCCGCGTCGCCGTCACCACCGAGGCGTCACCGCCGACGCTGGCGACGGACGACAACCGGCGCAAAACGTTTTACAGCTGCGCGCGCCTGTTCCACATCAACCGCCTGCTCGATCGCTACCGGACGACCATCGCCTGCTTCGACATCGACACGGTGTTCGAAGCGCCGCTCGACGGCATGCTGACCGCATTGCGCGAGGGTTATGACATCGGACTGATCGAGCGCGAACCGCCCGATTCGCCGTGGCTGGACATCGTCGCCAACATCATCGTCGCCAATCCGACCGCGATGGCCCGCCGTTACTTTGCGGCGGTCGGCAATTTCGTCGGCCACTTTTCGGCGCGCGGCGAATGGTTCTGGCATCTCGACCAGATTGCCCTGCATTGCGTGCTCAAAATGATGGAGCGCTACGACCGCCGGCCGGCGGTCGGCCGCATCGCGCAGGACGATGCTGCGATCTGGCACATCGGCCACGCCTACGACTTCAAGCTCGAAGACAGCCGCTTCCGGCGCTATCAGCAGACCTGAACCGCGCGTTTCCGCGGTATCGCTGCAAGCCGGCTAGAACGAGGCATAAGGCAGCAGGCGGTCGCCGCACCAGACCGTTTTGTGCTCGAAGCGGTGCTGCTGCGGAAAGTCCCTGATTTCGACGACGAAGGGCACGTTTGCGATCAAATCCTGTTGCAGTTTCTGCACCGCCGGCGCGGCGGGATTTTTTGCCAGCACATAGGTCGGAAAGGCTTCCATCGTCAGCGCGACAAATTCAAAGCCGAATTCGATCACGCTGCGATTGACCGCCTCGACAACGCCGAAATTCCACGCCCTCGCCTGCTGGTGATTGGTGTAGTCGTGACCGACGATGAAGCCGTCCGCGCGGACCTTGTGCCGGTAAAGACCGATGTCTCGATACGCCGCCTCTGCCGTATGCATGCCGTCGATGTATACCCAGTCGAACTGGCCGTCGGCAAAAAATATCGCGGCATCTTCCGAATAGTCGCGATACAGGCGCACCGTCCCGCCCTTGATCTCGTCGTGAAAGCGTTTCGACACCGACTCGAAACGCGACTCCTGCTCCGCATCCGGCACGTTGTTGTTGTCGTTCGCATAGTCGGCGACATCCTGATGTTCCCAGGGATCGATCAGATGCAGACAGCGCGGCTGCACGGAAGCGAGGATCTCCTGCGAAAATTCGCCCTTGGCGACACCGATCTCGCCGACCTCGCCGCCACGGGGCAGGAAGCTCAGCAAATCACGGCGGGAGATCGGACATAACAGCATCGGTCGGCTTTCCAACTAAGCTCAGGGAATTACGGCAGCAGCCCGCGCCGGCGAGCGCGACTGAACGGATCGATTATAGTCCACGGCAAAATCGCCATGCCGCGCGCGGCAGCTACGGTGCTGCGCAACTGCCCAGGCGGTAGGCAACCGTGGCGTCCGAACGCCCCCGGAAGCCGACGAATTTGCCGCCGCTCGCGGTGAACAGCACATACTGGCAATTGCCGTAGACATAGGTCATCGGCGGCGCCGATCCCGCGGCCGGCAGCCTGGCCTTCCATAATTCGCGTCCGGATTTCAATTCAAACGCCCGCGCATATTCGTCGCTCGTGCCGTTGGCAAAGGTCAGCCCGCCGGCGGTCGCGAGGGCGCCGCCGAAATTGCGGTCGCCGGCGTAGCGCTTGCCGGTGGCCGGATCCTCGACCTCGCCGAACGGCGTGCGCCATTTGAGCCGGCCGCTGTCCAGATCGATCGCACTGATCAGGCCCCAGGGCGGATTGGAGCCCGGCAAGCCGTCCGGATCCAGCAGCAACTGAAAATACGTCTTGATCGTCATGCCGGCGCCGCGCTCGATTGCGTTATCGACGGCGGTAATCGCGTCGTAGACATTTTTCAAATCGTCGGCGGAAATGCCGGGCTTCAGCAGCGGCGCGTAGAACAGCTGCTGGTACGCACCGAGCGTCAAACGATGCAGCAACCCCGCCTGCGCCCATTGATCGATGCGTTTGAGCGTGCGCGCGGGCAACCGCAGATCGGATTGGTAGGCCGCCTCGAGAGGCGGTTCGCGCGCCGCGTATGTGTGCGCCAGCGCGAAAGCGTCGAGCGCACTGAATTCATCGCGGGTTTTGAGTTTGCTCGATCCGATCAGCGGCGGCACGTAGCGGTCGCCGGTCAGCGCATCTTCGGCCGCTCCGGCGAGATCGGCCTGATGACAGATCCGGCACTTGTCCGCATACACGGCGTTTTTGGCCATCACGGCACCGATATCGACCGTGCTGTTGTTGACGAGATCGGCGCGGATGATCCATGGATAGCGGTTGGACGTCACGATCAGGGTGTGGCTGTCCGGATCGACCGCCGCGCCCGGCCACTCCGCGCCGCCGTGCAGACCGAACTGCACCACCGGATGGGTAATCGTCACCGGCGCATACTGATCGAATCGCGCATGCCTGATTTTGTGCATTACGTAATCGTGCTTGCCGTCCGTGAGGTTCGTCACGTCGGTATCCGGTGTGAACACGTTGGATGAAAACGGGGCTGGCTTGGAGATCACGATGCGGCGCTGCCCATTGACGATCCGGTATTCCGGTTCGTCCAGCGGCTTGCCGCTGGCGCGGTCGAGCACGATCACATTGCCGGATTTGGAAACCGCGACGACGACGTCGCGCATCACGCCTGCATGTTCGACGCGGGTGACGATCGGCGGCCCGACCATGTCGAGATCCCATAGATCGTTTTCGATTTCCTGGAATCGCCAGCGCTGTTTGCCGGTCTTGAAGTCGAGCGCGACAATGCTGTTTGCATTGCCGCTTTTGGCGTTGGGTTCGCCGAGCGCGCGTCCGGTGTCGGAGGTCACGGCGAACAGCAATCCGTATTTTTCGTCATAGGAAAAGCCGGACCAGAGGCGGGCGAGTATCCCGTCCTTGAAAAAATCGGTCTGCCACAGCAGCATGCCGTCGCCCGCCTTCCAAGCCGAGACGATGCCGCGGAAATCGGCAACGACGACCGCCGCATCGGTCACCACCGGCGGCAGGAAGGAAGCGCCGTCGCCGTAAACCCCCGCGCGACCGCGGCCGGTGGCCGGATTTCCGGTCGCGGCATCCAGAACATGGACACCGCGGCCGCTCGGCACGTAGATGTTGCCCTTGAAGTAGGTCAGGCCCCTTTTGGCCGCCGGTTGCGGCACCGCGGATCTCCACAGCAAGGCACCGCTGGCGGGATCGAGCGCAATGACGGTGGCGTCCAGCGCAGTCGTGATAATTTGTTTGCCGGTGAACACCGGATTGGTTTGCACGGTCTCCGGAAATTTCGAGACAAATCCGGAGTGAAATGCCCAGGCCTGCACCAGGCCGTTGACGTTTGTGTCGTTGATCTGCTTGAGCGGCGAGAACTTGGTCGATTGATTATCCGCGCCGCTTCTGAACCAGCCGGCCGCGGCCGGCCCGTCCGCGCCGTAAACCGCGCCGCCACAAAACGCCGCCGCGAGCAGGGCCAATACTGTATGTTTCATCTGATCCCGCGTTGTGCAGCATGCATACCGTTGAAGCGGCCCCGATGTCGCCGGTCCTTGCAAGGCCGATGTTAGACCTGCGCACAACGCGCGACAACAATCGTCGGCGGCATCGCGCGGCACCGACGTTAGTTATTCATCGCTGCCGCTGCGTGGCTGCCGGCAATCCGGCCGAAGGTGGAGCCGGCCATCATGCCCGAACCCGACGCATAGTTACCGACCCACAGACCGCCGACCATTTCGCCCGCCGCATACAGCCCGGGAATCGCGCGCCCGGCGACATGCTGGACCTGCGCGGTCTTCGGATCGATCTTCAGGCCGCCGAACGTAAACGTCATGCCGCAACGCACCGGAAAGGCCTCGAACGGCGGCTCGTCGATGGTCACCGTGTAATTGCTCTTCGGTATCGCCAATCCGCGCGTGCTGCGGCCGTCGAGCACCACCACGTTGGTCGAAAACGGGGGCAGGTCGGCCGGCACCGCGGCGTTGAATTCGCGGATGGTCCTGACGAAATTGGCGACGTTGATATCGAGCTCGGCAGCGAGTTTTTCCAGCGTATCCGCCTTCGCGGTGGTCGCCTTGGCGTAGTTCGGCGGATAAAGATTCATGTTGCGCGCCTTCTTGTCGAGAATCTGGAAGGCGACGCCGCCCGGCTGCGTGAGAATCGCGCGCCCCATCTTCGCGTATGTTTTACCGCGCAAATCGTCGGCCTCGTCGACAAAACGTTCGCCGTTGGTGTTGACCATGATCGAATACGGATGCATGTAGCGGTTCTTTTCTGCATGGATCACGCCCGAGGGCACGGTGAACGGCGGCAGATCGATGTCCTGCGGCGAGGCGTGGCAGGAACTCCAGCTGCCGTGCGGCATCGCACCGATATTCAATGCCATCTGCAGACCGTCGCCGGTGTTGAACGGCACGCCGCGCACACGCACCATGTCCCAGCCCGGCCCGAGGTATTGCGCGCGCATCTGCGGATTGGCCTCGAAGCTGCCGCAGGCGAGCACTACTGCTTTGGCATTGAAACGCACATGTCCCGCCGGCGACAAAGCCTGCACGCCGGTGACGCGGCCCTTGTCGTCGCGAACGAGATCGATCGCCGCGGTTTCGTAGTGAAACTGCGCGCCGGCTTTTTCGAGCAGCGTGCAATGACGCTGCTGCAGGCCGAAGCCGCCGCCGTTGGGGTTCAGAATGTTTTCGTTCCACTGCGAGCCGGGCACCCAGTCGTGGCCCTTGCCCGCCATCCAGTGCACCGTCTTCAGCGATTCGGTGACATGCACCTGCAACAGGTCCTGATCGGACTGGTTGTTGGTCACGCGCATCACTTCGTCCCACATGTCGGCTTCGGTGCGGCGCGGCAGGCGTTCGAGCAGGCGGCGCAATTCGTCTTCGGTGGTGCTCTTCACCAGCGGACGCAGATCCTCGAGGCCGTTGAAGACGAAACGGATGTGCCCGGTCAGCGCGCTGTTGCCGCCGCGATCGCGCTTCGCCGCCTTTTCCAGTATGCCGACGCGCGCGCCGCCCTCGACCGCCGCCAGTGCCGCGCAGCAGGCCGCGTTGCCCGTGCCGACCACGACCACATCATAGTTCATGCTTTCGTCAGCCATCATTGCCCCTTAAAAATCTCCAATAACTGCTACTCGATCTGGATGCCCGTGTCCTTGATGATCTTGCGCCAGCGGTCGATGTCGGCGCGCACACGCGCGCCAAATTCATCCGGCGTGCTGCCGAGCGCGGCGGTACCGGACTCAAACAGCATCTGGACGATATCCGGGCGCTTGAGAATCGCCGAGATTTCCCGGCTCAGCAGTTCGACGGTGGCCGCCGGTGTTTTCGCCGGCGCAAAAATTCCGACCACCGAAGTGAAGTCATATCCGGGCAGTCCGCTCTCGGCCACCGTCGGCAGACCCGGCACCAGCGGACTGCGCTCGGCGGTCGCCACCGCGATTGCGCGCATGCGCCCCGACTTCACCATCGGCATTACCGAACCGGCGCCGGTAAACATAACCTGCACTTCGCCTGCCATCAGCGCATTGACCGCCGGCGCCGTGCCTTTGTAATTGACGCGCAGCAGATCGAGATGGCTCATGTACTTGAACAATTCCATCGCCAGATGCGGCGTCGCCGCGGTGGTGCCAGCCGAATACAGCAGCTGGCCCGGCCGCGCCTTCGCCAGCGCCATCAGATCTTTCACCGATTTCACCGGCAGCGACGGGTGCACCAGCAGAATGATCGCCTGCGAGTACGCCGACGACACGGCAGTCAGATCGCGCAGCGGGTCGTAACTCATATGACGAAAGTACGGCAACACCCACACCGACGAACCGTAGAGCAAAATCGTGTAGCCGTCGGGGGCGGCGCGCGCGACCACATCGGCTGCGGGTCCGCCGCGATTCTCTACCACCACGGGCTGGCCGAGTTTCTCCGGCAGATAGCGCGCAATGATGCGGGCAACGATGTCGTTGGTGCTGCCGGCCTCGGAAGTCAGGATACGGATGTAGCGATTCGGATACGGCTGATCCTGCGCGCTCGCACCATACGAGACGCATGCCATCAACGCAGCAGCAGCCGCGCATCCGGCAACTTTTACCCGCAACATGATATCTCCTCGCCAGATTCTGTTTTCGCGCCGGTCGGGCGAAGGCCGCGCGTATATTCGAACTATACTTCAGAATCGCTGCCGCGCGTCAGCCGGCGACACCGACGCTTGCGACGGCGCCGCGCGCGATGCTAAGTTCAGCCGCAAATAAAACAAGGCGCGGCGATTGCGCCGCAATTCATCCGGAGGAATTTTTGAAAAAACGCAAACTCGGCAACTCCACGCTGCTCGTTTCCGAAATCGGTCTCGGCTGCAATGCGTTGAACGGCCGTATCGACATGGAAACCTCGCACCGGATCGTGCACGCCGCGCTCGACGCCGGCATCACGCTGTTCGACACCTCCGACATGTACGGCGACGACTACGGCGTCGCCTCCGGCTCCGAAATCTGCCTCGGCAAAGTGCTCGGCGCGCGCCGCCACGACATCGTGCTCGCGACCAAATTCGGCAATGAACGCAAAACCTACGCCGGCGGCGTCAAGGGCGGCTCGTCGCGGCGCGTCATCATGCTGGCGGTCGAAGAGAGTCTGCAGCGCCTCAACACCGATTACCTCGATTTGTATCAGGCGCACAAGCCCAATCCGAACACGCCGATCGAGGAAACCATGCGCGCGCTCGACGACCTAGTCAAACAGGGCAAGGTGCGCCACATCGGCTGCTCCAACTATCCGGCGTGGCGCGTGGTCGATGCGCAATGGACCGCGCAGCACCACGGACTAACACCCTTCATCAGCTGTCAGGATGAATACTCCGCGATCGTGCGCGGCGCCGAGCGCGAACTGCTGCCGGCGATGCAGGCGCACGGGCTGGGGTTGCTGCCGTATTTTCCGCTCGCCGCGGGACTGTTGACCGGCAAATACAAACGCGACCTGCCGCTGGCGGACGACATGCGGCTCAAACACAACAAACGCTGGTCGGCGAAATTCCTAAATGACCGCAACTTCACGCAGCTTGAAGCCCTTGAAGAATTCTGCGCCGCGCGCGGCATCACGCTCCTGCAACTCGCCTTCGGCTGGCTGCTCGCAAAACCCGTGGTCGGCAGCGTGATCGCCGGTGCCAGCAAACCGGAACAGGTCATGACCAACGTCGCGGCGGCGACGTCGTGGCAACCGGCTGCGGAAGACATCGCCGAAATCGACCGCATTACGGCGGTCGCCTGAACATGCGCGCATTGATCGTTGCGCTTGGACTCCTGCCGGCCGCGGCAGCGCACGCGCAGCTCGTCTCGACCAAGTTCATCCGCATCGTCACCTCCGAGCCGGGCAGCACCAACGATCTCTCCGCGCGCCTGCTCGCGCCCGACCTCACGCGCGCACTCGGCCAGCAGGTGATCATCGAAAACCGCGGCAGTCTCGCCGTCGAATACGCGGCGAAGGCCGCGCCCGACGGCAACACGCTGCTCTATTACGGCAACAGCGTGTGGCTGCTGCCGCTGCTGCGCGCCAATGCGGCCTACGACGTGCTGCGCGATCTGGCGCCGGTGACGCTAACCACCTTGGCGCCGGTCGTGCTGGCGGTGCATCCGTCGCTGCCGGTGAAATCGCTGCGCGATCTGATCGCGCTGGCGAAAGCCCGCCCGGGGCAATTGAATTACGCCGCGGGCACCATCGGTGCCTCGACCCATCTGTCGATGGAGCTGTTCAAAGCGATGGCGGGTGTCAACATCGTGCGCATCCCTTACAAGGGCACGGGGCCGGCGGTCACCGCGCTGCTCGGCGGTGAAGCGCATCTGATGTTTTCGCCGCTGGGATCGGTCAGTCCGCATCTGCGCTCGGGCCGGCTGCGCGCGCTCGCCGTCGGCAACGAACAGCCCTCGCCGCTCGCCCCCGGTCTGCCGACGATCGCCGCGGCCGGCGTGCCCGGCTATGAAGCCGCGTCGATCACCGGCATGTTCGCGCCGGCCAACACGCCGGCGGCGCTCGTCGCGCGGCTCAATCAGGAAATCGCGCGCAGCCTGACCGCGCCCGCCATGAAGCAGCGGTTTTTCGACGACGGGCTCGAAGTGGCGACCGGCACGCCGGAGGAATTTCTCGCCAGAATAAAATCCGAAATCGCCAAGTGGGGCAAGGTCATTCGCGAGGCGGGGATACGCGAGGAGTAGCGTGCCGCCGCAATCTGCATCCGGATTCGGTAAGTCTTAACGTTCAAGAGAAGACAGCAATTGATTCGCGTCTTCCCTGAAACTGATCAATGCCATTCAGCACATTGGCGTCGGAAACAAAGTTGCCCACGCTACGCAGTCAATCCAGTTCGCGATGCACGAAGTCGATGATCTTCGCCACCGCCGCGTGCGCTTGCGGCGAATTCGGATCGGTGGTGATGAAGGCCTCGCCCACGCCCTTAAACAAATGCAGTTCGACGCGCCCGCCGCGCGCGCGGTAGTCCTTGATGAATTTGTCCCTGAGCGGCGCCGGGTGAGCGACGTCGGCCGTGCCCTGTATGTAGACCACCGGCGGCAGCTCGACGGTTTCACCGCGCGCGACCATGCGCGCCGGGTTGGCCTGTTCCATCTCATTGGTGCCCGGCCAGTATTTGTCGTGACAGGCGACCCAGTTTTCGGCCTGCTTGCGCAGTGTGGCGTCTTTGGTCGTCAGCAGTTTCTTCGCGTATTCATAGCGGCCGAGCGGATCGATCACCGGCCAGCACATGATCGCGCACTGGACCGTCGCATCATGCCGCGAACCGGCGAGTGGAATCGAATTGTAAATACCGTCGCGCGGCCGCAGCGCGGTCAGCATCGCCTGATGGCCGCCGCTCGACACGCCGAGGATGGCGACGCGCGCGGGGTCGACCTTGAATTCATCGGCGTGCAGCTTGAACCAGCGGATCGCGTAGTTCACGTCCTGCAGTGAAGCCGGGTAACCGGCCAGCGGCGGCATGCGGAAATCGAGCGAGGCAACGACCACGCCGCTTTTGGCGAGCGGCGCGTCGGTGCCCTCGTCGCTGGTGCGGTCCTTGTTGCACCAGGCGCCGCCGTGCAGATCGATCACCAATGGAAACGGGCCCGTGCCTTTGGGCTGGTAGACGCGCGCGAGCAGCGGCTGCCTGCCGTGGCGGATGTATTCGACATCGCGCACGTCGATTTCGTGGTGCGTGAGTTGTGCGGTGGTCATTTTGTTGTCCTCCTGTCAGTGGCCGGTGCCGGCGCAGAGGGCGACAGTATAGAATGGCCGCGCGCAAACTGTAGCCCCACATAAATTCAACCCGCGCGCGGAGCAGGTCATGAGCATCGTCCACCCCTGGTACCAGCTTGGTTATGTCATTCCGCACCTGCAGACCGACATGGATGCCTACCAGTTCTACAACGTGGCGCCGCCGGGCGTGATCCTCGTCACCACCGGGCTCGATCTGCAAGGCCACAGCGTCGAAGCGGTCGAGCGCGAAATGCCGCTGTTCCAGCAGCGCGTCGATCTGCTGACGAAAAAAAAGGTCGATCGCATCGCGCTCTCCGGCGTGCCGGTGGCTTCCTTTCTCGGGCGCAAAACAATGCGCGAACACCTCGCCATCGCGCAGGACCGCAGCGGCATTACCTGCGACACCGATCTCGAGGCGCATATCGCGGTGCTGCAGTATTTCGGCGCCGACAAAATCGCGCTCGGCACGCGCTGGAATCCGCCGACGCTGGAACGGCTGACGCGTTATCTCGGTGAGGCCGGCATCGAAGTCATTGGCAATTGTTCGCGCGGCAGCACGATCGATCAGCACAAGACCGCGGACCCGAAAGCCGATCATGAACTGGCGCTCGAACTCGGACGCACCGTGATGCAGGCGACGCCGCAGGCGCAGGCGCTGCTGCTGCCGGGCGGGCTGTGGCATGCAATGCACGCAGTGCCGATCCTCGAAGCCGAGTTCGGCGTGCCGGTGCTGATCAATATCGGTTCGACGACCTGGGCGGCGCTGCGCGCCGCCGGCCCGCGCATGCTGCACCGCCCCGACCCCAAATGGGGCAAGGTGCTTGCCAGCGTTTAAACGCGGAATGGGTAAGGGCGGCTAGACGTCGATGCGCCGCATCAGGCGGCTAAGCCGCCATGCGCCGCACGTCGCGGTGCGCGAGATGGATCAGCACACTGTTGCCGAACATCGAACCGCCGAATTCGGCGGCGAGTTCGAAGGCATGGGCGGGGTCGGCCATTTCTATCAGCGCAAACGGCGCGGGCTTGCGATGCACACGCACTGAATTGACTTTGCCGAAGCGCGCCGAGGCCAGCGTGACGGCGCGCGCGACGTGGTAATCATGGGCGTTGAGATCGGCCTGCAACATGCTGATTCTCCGGCGGCACCGGTTGGAGCCGCCACAGGATAGTTAACGGCAGCCGCGGACGGAACTTGAACTGCGCTTTTGTGGCGCAGGCGCCCCGCCTGCGAGCATTAATTTGGCCTGGCTTTCCGCAGGCGAGGCGCCTGCGCCACCACACCCCTGCTCCGCAGACGCCGGTGCTTTCCGCTAAGATGCCGGCTCCCCGTCAATCACTCTTCATCGCAAGGACGCGCACGCAATGAGCCTCATCGCTCCGTGGTACCAGCTCGGTTACGTCATCCCCCACCTGTATACCGATCTCGACGCCTATCAGTTCTATCACACGGCCCCCGAGGGCATGATGCTGCTGACGACCGGCCTCAACCTCACCGACTACACGCTGGCCGCCGTCGAAACCGAACTGCCGGTGCTGTGGCAACGTTTCACGCTGCTCGCCAGCAAGAAAGTCAATCGCATTTCACTCTCGGGCGTGCCGGTCGCCTCGGTGCTCGGCCGCAAAAAAATGCGCGAGATTCTGGCCGAGGGCGAACAGCGCAGCGGCATCGCCTGCGACACCGATCTTGAGGCGCATATCGCCACCCTGCAGCATTTCGGCGCCACCCGGATCGCGCTCGCCACGCGCTGGTCGGAAAAGGTCAACAACGCGCTGACCGCTTATTTGAAAGAAGCCGGCATCGAAGTCATCGCCTGCGAATCGCACGGGCGCTCGCTTGCCGAAAACAAGCATTCGAGCGCCGCCGCCGATCATGAACTCGCGCTCGAACTCGGCCGCAAGGTGTTGCGCGCAGCCCCGGACGCGCAGGCATTGCTGATGCCAGGCGGCCTGTGGTTCGCCATTCATGCCGTGCCGATTCTTGAAGCGGAATTCGGCAAGCCGGTCTTGCTGAACATTCTGTCGACAACGTGGGCGGCGCTGCATTCGGCGAAGAGCGTGCCGCACCGTCCGGATCCGAAGTGGGGCAAGGTGCTGCAAAATTTTTAGAAGCCTTGCAAAAGCCTTATGCGGACTCTTCCCCCTGAGAGCCGCCGGGCAGCGCAACTGCGCCGGGAGATTTCGGCGAAGACTGTCTGATCCCTCGCGCTTTTGCGAGGGCGCGCGGACACGTTACTGACGAAGCCCGCCGTTTGCGCCCCTACCCGCTTTACGCTGCGCGATTCCGAGTCCGGGGCGCCTTCTTTTGGTTTTTTTGCCGGGACAAGAAAAGTAACCAGCCACCGGGCTGCCTCCGGCCAATTTAAAACTACTGTGTATACTCCAACCCCGCTGCACGGATCACCTTCTGCCACTTCGCCGCCTCGGCTTTGACAAAGGCGGCAAACGTTTCCGGCGTGCTCGCTGCCGCTTCCGATCCTTCCCTCGTCATGCGCGCGCGGATCTCCGGCAGCGCCAGCGTACGCACCGTTTCGCGCGACAGTTTGGCGACGATTTCCGGTGGCGTGCCGGCGGGCGCAAACAAACCGGTCCAGCCGGTCATCACCAGCCCCGGGTAACCGGATTCGATCAGCGTCGGTGTCTGCGGAAACGCACTCGCCCGCGTTTCGCTGCAGGTGGCGAGCAGCTTCAGCTTGCCGCGTTCCAGATGCGGCGCGATGCCCTGCGTGGTGGTGAACATCAGCGCCACCTGCCCGCTCATGAGGTCGATCCACGCCGGCGTCGAGCCTTTGTACGGCGCGTGCACGAGCTTGACGCCCGCGGTAAGCGCAAACAATTCCGCCGACAAATGCGTAAGGTTGCCGATGCCGGCCGAGGCAAACACGATTTCGCCGGGACGCGACTTCGCCAGCACGACGAGCGCGCGCACATTCTGCGCCGGCAGCGTCGGCGCGACCACCAGCGCCATCACGTTGCTCGCCGTCTGCGACACCGGCGCCAGATCGCGCAGCGGATCGTGCGGCAGACTTTTGTAGACGAAGGGGTTCATGGTAATCGCGCTCGAGGTGCCGACGAGCAGCGTGTAGCCATCGGGCTTCGCTTTGGCAACGATATCGCCGCCAATGATGCCGTTGGCACCCGCGCGGTTGTCGACGATCGCCTGCTGACCCCAGGCTTCGGTGAAGCGGGCGGCAAGCGTGCGGCCGATGAGGTCGGGCCCCGACGCAGGCGCCTGCGCGACGACGATGCGGATCACGCGCGACGGATAGTCCTGCGCCGGCGCGATGCCGCTTAACAGGCACACTCCGGCCGCGCAGATGCCGGCCGCCGTCTTCCACATTGCATATTCCTCCGCACTGCGCCGGTCGCTGTGCCGGCTCGCAATCACACGACCATCATTGCACGGCCGGCGCAGGGCGTCGAGTGCGGCTATACTTCTGAAAAAATCCGCGACCGATGGCGTCCCCGCTCCGGCACGCGCAATCCAACCGAAATGCCGCTCATGTCCACGCCCTACCCCGCGTTGTTCCAGTCGTTCACGCTGGCCGGCCGCCCGCTGAAAAACCGCATCGTGCATGCATCGATGAACACGCACATGGCCGACAACACCAGGGTCACCGACGCGCTGATTCAGTATCACGTCAACCGCGCGCGCGGTGGCGCCGCAATGCTCGTGACCGAACCGATCAGCCTCGCGCATCACCAGAACGTCTACTACCGCTCGCGCGGCTACAACGACGACAACCTCGACATGCTCAAACGCTGGGCCGCGGGTGTGGAAGCGCAGGACTGCCGCCTGCTCGTCCAGTTGCAGGACCCGGGCCGCGGCCGCCACAACACGGGACTCGTCGCCGATGCGATCAGCGCCTCGGCCTTGCCCGACGATCTGAGCTGGACGATGCCGCGCGCGCTGCGCGCCGACGAACTGCGCGCGATGATCGACGATTTCACGCAGTCGGTGCAACGTCTGCAGCACTGCGGCTTCAGCGGCATCGAAATCTCGGCCGGCCACGGCCACCTCTTCCACCAGTTTCTGTCGCCGTGGATGAACCTGCGCGACGACGGCTACGGCGGCGACGTCGAAGGCCGCACGCGTTTTCTGCGCGAACTCGTTTCATCGTTACGCGCCGCCTGCGGCAGCCAATTCATCATCGGCCTGAAACTGCCCGGCAACGATTACGCGAAGGGCGGCGTCGATCCGGCTGAAGCCGCAAAAATCGCCGCGCGTGTCACGCAATCGAAGGAGGTCGATTTCGTCAGCTTCGTGCAGGGCACGCACGGCCTCGCACTCGAATGGCATCTGCCCGATTCGCACGGCCCGCGCGTGCCCTACCTCGATCTCTTCAGACAACTGCGGCCCCATCTCAACGGAATTCCGCTGCTCGCGCTCGGCCGCATCAGCGAACCTGCCGAGGCCGAGACCATCCTCAATGCCGGCGACGCTGAACTCATCGGCCTCGGCCGCGGACTGCTCGCCGATCCCGCATGGCCGCTCAAGGCGCGCGCCGGCCGCGAAAATGAAATCCGCCAGTGCACGTGGTGCAATCTGTGCTGGGACGCGATCAACACCCACCTTGCGGAAATGAAATGCGTGAACAACCCTTCGGTGGCGTGGCCGCAGGAAACCGACTGGTGGCCTCAGCCTGCGGCGAAATCGAAACGCATCATCGTCGTCGGCGCCGGTGTGGCCGGACTCGAAGCGGCGTGGAACGCCGCGGCGCGCGGCCACGCCGTCACGGTGTTCGGCCGCGGCAGCGAAGCCGGCGGCAAAACCAGACTGCATGCGCAATTGCCGGGCAGCGCGCCGTTGGCGGCTGTCTATGAGTATCAACTTGTCGCCGCGAAAAAAGCCGGCGTGAAATTCGCGCTCGGCGCCGCCGCCACGGCCAGCCAAATCCTTGCGCTGAAACCCGCCAGCGTCGTGCTGGCCTCTGGCGCACGCATGGTCGCCCCGCAGTGGCTGCCGGCGGCCGCGCAGCAAACCGGTTTTGCCCGTGATTTGCGCAGCGCAATGGCCGCTCTGCTGCGCGCGCCGAAAAAACAGAAAGGCAGCGCCGTGATATTCGACATGGACCACACCGAGGCCACCTATGCATCGGCAGAGCTGCTGCGAACGCTGTTCGACCGCGTCGTCATCATTACGCCGCGCGAGACCATCGCCGAAGCCACCGCCATCGTTACCCATCAGGGCATCGTGCGGCGCATGCGCGAACAGCGCATTGCCGTGATCCCGCTGGCCGAACCGCGCATTCGCGGCGACTGGACAGGCGGCACGCTGGAATACGCCGATATGATCACCGGCGATGTCGGCACGATTGACGATGTCGCTTTCTTCGCCTATTCGACGCCGCGCACACCCAACGACGAACTTGCGGAACCGCTGCGCGCCGCGGGCATCGATGTTCGCCTGATCGGCGATTGCCGCGCGCCGCGCGGGCTCATGGTTGCCACCGCCGAGGGCCACGCGGCGGGCAACGCCGTCTGACAGGGAAATTCAAAACATGAAAAACAAACAGATCCTGCTCGCCGCCCGACCGCTGGGCGCTGTCAGCGAAAGCAACTTCAGTCTCGTCGAAACCGGCATCCCGCGCGCCGGCGACGGAGAGTTCGTCGTGCGCAATCATTTTCTGTCGCTCGACCCGTATATGCGCGGCCGCATGGACGAAGCCAAATCGTACGCGGCGAGCGCGGCGGTCGGCGCCGTCATGGTCGGCACTACCGTCGGCGAAGTGATCGAATCGAAACATCCGAAATTCAAGGCCGGCGATTTCGTCGAAACGCGCAGCGGCTGGCAGCTTTATGGCATATCGAACGGTGGCGGCGCGCGGCGCGTCGATCCGGCATTCGTGCCGCTGTCCGCCTATCTCGGCGCCGTCGGCATGCCCGGCGTCACCGCCTGGATCGGACTCAATGAACACGGTCGTCCCAAGCCCGGTGAAACCGTCGTGGTTTCTGCAGCGAGCGGCGCGGTCGGCGGCACTGTCGGCCAGCTGGCGAAGCTCAAAGGCTGCCGCGTCGTCGGCATCGCCGGCGGCCGCGCGAAGTGCGATTACGTCTTCAACCAACTCGGCTTCGACGCCTGCGTCGATTACAAGGCCGGCAACCTCGATGCGGATCTGAAAGCGGCCTGCGACAAGGGCATCGATGTGTATTTCGACAACGTCGGCGGCCCTGTGCTCGACGCCGTGCTCGGCCACATGAACGCGTTCTCGCGCATCGCGCTGTGCGGTTTGATTTCAGGCTACGACAATGCAGATGCGCTGACGGTGCACAACTTCCGCTCGTTTCTCGTCAACCGCATCAACCTGCGCGGCTTCATCTGTTCCGATCACATCGAACTGTGGAAGCCCGCTTTGGCCGAACTCGGGCAACTCGTGCATGACGGCAAAATCAAATACCGCGAGAGCATTGCCGAGGGTCTCGAGAATGCGCCGGCCGCATTCATCGGTCTGCTCAAAGGGAAGAATTTCGGGAAGCAGTTGGTGAAACTGGTTTAGCACCGGTCGCAGGCGAGGCGCCTGCGCCACAAAAACCACAGACGGCATAACGCAATTGCGGTCTTTCCCCTTGAGAGCCGCCGAGCAGCGCAGCCACGGCGGGAGAAGTCGGCGAGCACTGTCTGAGCCCTCGCGGTTTTATCGCGAGGGCGAGTTGCGCAGCCGCCCGACGTGGCGAGCAGCGCAGAGTAGCCCGCAGGGCCGGCGAACCAGGGCAGCCTTCTCTTTGCTTACTTTCTCTTGGCCGCGCAAGAGAAAGTAAGTAGCTGCCGGGCTGCCCCCGGCGATTAGTCTAAACGTAACTCCTTTTACCCCCATCCCACCCTTCCCCCTCAAGGGGGGGGAAGAAGTAAACGCGAGTCCGCCGAAACACGGATGCTGCACAGTAGTGCTAGGATTCAGCGCTACACGCAATAAACACAGGAACCAAGCATGCGCATCGAAGTCATCTGCACCGGCGACGAAGTGCTCACCGGCAAAATCGTCAACACCAATTTCAGCTACATCACGCAGAAGCTCGAAGACTTCGGCCTTGCGGTCGAATGGGAAACCACCGTCGGCGACGATCGCGACAACCTGCTGCTGGCGTTTCAATTGGCCGGCAGCCGCGCCGACGCGGTGATCGTCAACGGCGGGCTCGGCCCGACGGTCGACGACCTGTCGCAGGAAATCGCCGCCAGGGCCGCCGGCGTCGAATTGAAGCTCAACGAGCAGTGGCTGGCGACGATGGAGGATTACTTCAAACGCCGCAGCCGGGTGATGCCGCCCAATAACATCAAGCAGGCGATGCTGCCCTCAACCGCCGAGGTGCTCGACAATCCGGTCGGCACCGCCTGCGGATTCGCCGTGACCATCGGCAAGGCGCGTTTTTATTTCACGCCGGGTGTGCCGCGCGAATTGCGGCGCATGCTCGAAGACCAGATCATTCCGCGCCTGCTCGCCAAATCCGGCAAGCAGTCGGCGATTTATCTGAAACGCTTTCACTCGTACGGCATCGGTGAATCGCATGCCGACACGATGCTCAAGGGCGTCGAGGCGCTTGCTCCCGACGGCAGCGTCAAGCTCGGGTTCCGCGCGCATTATCCGCAGCTCGAAACCAAATTGACGGTGCGCGGCGCCGACATGGAGGAAGTGAAAAGAAAACTGGCGCCGGTCGAAGCCGAGGTACGCAAACGCTTCGGCAATTTCATTCTCGCGGAGAACGATGCCACGCTCGAAGGCGTGGTCCTCGAAGAACTGAAAAAGCACAACGCAACGCTGGCGATCGTCGAGACGTTCAGCAGCGGCCAGATCGCCGCACGGCTCGCCCACCTGCCGGGTGCGGAAAAAATCCTGCGCCGCGCCGTGGTCGCGCGCCAAAACGAAGATATCTGCGCGGCCGTCGGCCTCGATCGCGATGCGCTCAAAGACGGCATCAACAAGGAAACCGCGGAAATGGTCGCGCACGCGGCGCAACGGCAAACCGGCGCGACGCACGCGCTGGCGGTGCTGATCGACATCGATGACGGCGGCGACCGCATCGAATTCGCCGGCACCACCTGTCTGGCGATCGCAACGGCGACGGACGTCGCTTCGCGCCGCAGCCGCATTGTCGGCGGCCGCGACTGGGTGCGACTCGGTGCGGTTGAAATGGGACTCGACTGCCTGCGGCGTTATCTGCAGGGCCTGCCGGTCAACGAGCGCATCGACTTCGAGAAAGTCGAATAACGTCCGGGATTGTTCCGGACTGCGGCGCGCGCGGGCGCCGCTGGATCAGGGATTCGGCTTGTCGTCTGCCTTCGGCAGCGATAGCGACAACGGCGTCGATTCATCCGCCGGCACCACGCCCTCTGCAACGCCCTCGGCGACCGGGTCGTCGGAACCGGCCTTGCGTAAGCGCTTCTCTTCCTTTTTCTGCTTCTTGGCGATTTCCCGCTGTCGTTTCGCGAACGAATAGTTTGGCTTTGCCAATTGGTTGATCCTTTCCCGTTAAAGCATCCGACTTTATGCTATTTCGGCGTTTCGCGCTGGCCGAATCGGCGAAATGACGACGCCGGGTGTTACGATGGACGCGTTTGATCGCTGCGGGATGGCGGCGGCGATGCCGCGCGCTGCGGGGAAACTTCAGCTCTCCGGTCGAAATGACCCTCATACGCGGGGTCTAGGGTGGTCGCCGCCCGTCCGCATCAGGTACACCCGTCATGGGGCGCGCACAACAGCGGACTTCGTGAGCAGCATCCGGATCGCAATATCCTTGGTCTGAGAATCCACTCCGACCGGAGCCCTGAAGTTAAGTTTATTAACGACGCCTCGACGCGAAACTTGAGCCCGCCGTGCTCAGGCCGCGGCGCCGAGCGTGAAATAGACCGTAGTGCCGGCATTGACGGCGCTTTCCGCCCACACCCGGCCGCCATGCCGTTCGATGATCCGCTTGACCGTGGCAAGCCCGATGCCGGTGCCCTCGAATTCGCTGGTGTGATGCAGGCGCTGGAACGGCGCAAACAGCTTGTGCGCGTACTGCATGTCGAAGCCGGCGCCGTTGTCGCGCACGTAATAGACCCGGCTGCCGTCGCGCTGCACGCTGCCGAGCTCGACGCGCGGCGCCGGCGTCTTGGCCGTGAATTTCCACGCGTTGCCGAGCAGATTGTCGAGCACCGCGCGCATCAGCCCGGGGTCGCCGTTGGCGACAAGATTCGGCTTGATCGCCAACGCGACGCTGTGGGCGGGGGTTGCCGCCGCCAGCGTGGCGGCGACACCGCTGCCGAGGTCGCTCAGGTTGAAATCACGCCGCGCCAGTTCCTGCCGCGACAGGCGCGCGAGATTGAGCAGATCGTCGATCAGCTCGCTCATGTGATGGCTGCCGGCGACGACGCGCCGCAGGTAGCCGAGCGACACGGCGTCAAGCTTGTCCGCGCTGGCGCGCAGCACCAGTTCGCTGAAGCCGTTGATCGCGCGCACCGGCGCGCGCATGTCGTGCGCGATGGTATAGCTGAACGAGCTGAGCTCCTTGTTCGCCGCCTCGAGCTCGGCGGTGCGGCGCGCAACGCGGCTCTCCAGCTCGGCATTGAGTTGCGAGAGCTTGTCGGCGGCGCGGCCGCGCTCGATCAGGCGCGCCAGCTGCCCGGCAACGCTGTTGATCACCGCCAGCAGTTCTTCGTCGCGCGGGCGCACTTCGATGGCGAAGAATTCAAGAAAGCCGGCGATCTCGCTGCCGACGAATACCGGCAGCACAAAGCCCGCGCGTATGCCCTGGGTGACCGCGTGACGCAGGCGCCCCACTGCGTCGGCATCGGTGATGTCTTCGATCCAGACTGCGCGCCGTTCGCGCGTGGCGAGTCCGAGAAACCGGCCGCCGGGCTGGCTGCGGTGCTGCAGTTCCGACTCGCGGATGAAATCGGCAAACGCGTCCGGCGCGGCGCAACGCCAGTACGAAACCGCCGGCCGCCCGCTGGTTTGCCCGGGCGCAAACAGGCCGAGATGACCGATGCGCCAGTCGCCGTATTCGCAAATGCCATCGAGACAGGCGCGCAGGTCCGATTCCGGCGATGCTGCCTCATTGGTCGCACGCGCCAGCGATTCGAGCAGCCGGATCAGCGCGGCCTTGCGTTTGCGTTCGCTGATATCGCGGAAAATCAGCGCACCCCCTGACTGCCTGCCGCCGGCATCGATGATCGGCGACGCGGTCAGCGACACGTCGATGCGGCGCCCGCCCCTGGCCAGTCGCACCGTATCGAGATCGATCACCGCGCGCCCATCGGCCAGCGATGCGCGGTTGTCCTGCGTCTCGCGCTCGCAGTCGTCCGGAATCAGCATCGCGATATTGCGGCCGACCGCCTCGTCGGCACGGTAGCCGAACAGGCGTTCGGCGGCGCGGTTCCAGCTCAATATCGTGCGCTCGTTGCTGCGGCTGACAATCGCATCGTCGGAGCTGTTGACGATGGCCGCCAGATAATCGCGCGCCGACTCCGCCTGTTTGCGCGCCGAAATGTCATCGACCACCGAGATGAAGTAGAGCGGCGCGCCGCCGGCATCGCGCACCAGCGAAAGGCTGCGGCTCACCCACAGCACCGAACCGTCCTTGCGCACATAGCGTTTCTCGCCGTTGAACACGCTGATCGAGCCGTCGAGCAGCCGGGCGCGGGCGGCGGTGCCGTCGGCAAGGTCGTCGGCGTGGGTCGAATCGGTCGATCGCATCGTCAGCAATTCGTCGTGCGTGAAGCCGAGCAACTCGCAGAATTTTCGATTGACCATGCGGTAGCGGCGCTCATGCAGCGAGGTATGCGCGATACCGACCGGCGCCTGCTCGAAGTTCGCGCGCATCAGCGCCTCGTTCGCGCGCAGCGCTCTCTCGGCACGCCCCAGCCGGAACAACAACGCGCCGAGCAGCGCCAGCAGCAGCAGGCCGCTCAGTCCTACCGTCAGCGAACGCATGAGCCAATTTGCGAGCACCTCGCCCTGCGCCATGCCGACGGCAACAAAGAACGGATAACGCTCGAGGACAACACAACTGTAAATGCGCAAATTGCCGTCGGTGGAAGATCTGATCGCGAGCGTCGCCCTGCGTGTTCCGGGCGGCAGCGCCTTGCGCGTCGGGTTGTCCGGCGGCAGCGCGATGTTGAGCTTGTCGTTGCCCCTGGGCCAGCGCATCACGCGGCTGAAATCGTCGCTGCGGTAAACCGACACGATACCGCCGGCGCCGATATCGAGCTGACCGAGCAGCTGCTGAAAATAATCGAGCTTGATCGAGGCAAGCACCACACCGCGAAATACGCCCTGCGCATCGCGCAGCGGGCGGGCGGCGATCAGCGCCGGCTGCCCGTTGGAACGCGACAGCACGACCTCGGAAAAAATCAGACCCGTGCGCGAGCCGTCGCGCAGCATCTTGAAATAAGCCCGATCGCCATAGTTGACGCTCGACTTGCCATCAAGGTAACTCGAGTAAAGCCGCTCGCCCCTGGCATCCAGTATGGCGAATGCGGCCAGTTCCGGAAACTCGACCAGCGGCGAGCGCAATCGATCGACCATTGCCTTCGCGTATTGCGGCACCGCCTGCCGGCTCAGCGCCGCCGGCGGTATCGAATTCGCCATCTGCTGCAGTTCGGCATCGGCGCGGCGCAGCGTGACATCGAGCCGCGCCTCGATGATCGAGGCGTAGTTGCGGGTGGTTTTTTCCGCCGCCTCGATCGCCTGTTGATGGCCCGCCCAGATCAGTACGCCCAACAGGCAGACCACCGCAGCCGCGACGACGCCCAGCGCGGCAATCAGCGTGTTGCGCGCGCGACGATCCGGCGAGCGAAGGAAGGAAGTTGCCACGGAGCCCGTTCCACGGTGAAAAATGGTTGCTTCAGGGAATAACGGCAGGATGGGCGCCACTTTAAAGCAAAAGCGGCGGTGAATAGATTGTTTTAAATCCGCCGCGGCGAATATGCTGCGCTGCGCCAGTAACTAGGCGCCGAGCGTGAAACTGACGGTGGTGCCCGCCTCGACGGCGCTTTCGACCCACACGCGACCGCCGTGACGCTGAATGATTTTCTTGACCGTGGCGAGGCCGATACCGGTGCCGTCGAACTCGCTGATGTGATGCAGGCGCTGGAACGGCGCGAACAGTTTGTGCGCGTACTGCATGTCGAAACCGGCGCCGTTGTCGTGCACCTGGTAGACGGTTTGCGCGTCCTCGGTTGCCGCGCCGGCGGTAACGCCGATCTCGATTCGCGGCGCTGCAGTCTTGCCGGTAAATTTCCACGCATTACCGATCAGATTTTCGAGTACCGCGCGCAGCAGCCCGGGGTCGCCGTTGGCGCGCATGCCGGGCGCGATGACGACCTCGACGTGGCGCTCGGGCTGCGCGGCGCGCAGCAATTCGACCACCGCCGCCGCCAGTTCGCTCAGATCGCAATCGCGCCGCCGCATGTCCTGCCGCGACAGCCGCGCCAGATTGAGCAGGTCGTCGATCAAGTGCCCCATGCGGCGGCTGCCCTCGACCACGCGGCGCAGATGGCCGACGGCTGTCGCATCGAGCACGCCCTCGCTGCTCTTCAACACCATTTCGGAAAAACCGTTGATCGCGCGCACCGGCGCGCGCATGTCGTGCGCAATGGTGTAGCTGAATGAATTGAGTTCGCGGTTGGCGATCTCGAGATCGGCGGTGCGCCGGGCGACGCGCGTTTCGAGTTCGGCATTGAGATGCGCGAGCGCAGCTTCCGCGCGCTTGCGCTCGCTGAGATCGACGTCGATGCAGAACAACTCGGTTGCGCGGTCGGGCATGCGCACCACCGCATGACTCGACAGCACCTCGACCGAACTGCCGTCCTTGCGCTTGAGGGCGAACTCCGCCGGCGGAACCGGCTGGCCCGTTTCAGCCATCTGCGCGACGGCGCCGCGCACGGCCTCGCGCAGCGCCGGCGGCACAATCAGTTCGAAGAGGTTTGCGCCGACCGCTTCGGCGGTACTGTAGCCGTAGAGTTCGACCGAGGCCTCGTTCCAGTACTGGATCGTGCCGTCGGGCGCATAACCCTGGACTGCCACGCCACGCGCGTTCTGCAGCAGATCCCGAAAGCGCCGCTCGCTCTGGCGCAGGGCCTCTTCGGCGGCGCGGCGCGCCGAGATGTCGGCATGGGTGCCGGTCATGCGCAGCGGCTTGCCGGCGGCATCGCGCTCGACCACCTTGCCGATCGAATGAATCCATATGTAATCACCGTTAGCGGCGCGGCGGCGGTATTCCATCTGGCTGGTCTCGCCGGATTCGGCGCAATCGGCAAAGGCCTTGATCATTGCCGGCCGGTCGTCGGGGTGGATGCCGGCGATCCAGTTCTGCAGATTCGAACTGAAATTGCCAGGGTCGTGACCAATGAGGCAGGCGTATTCCGGGCTCACCGTGACGTCCCCCGTCTGCACATTGAGATCGAACCAGCCCTGATGGGTGGCTTCCATCGCCAGCCGCAGGCGCTCCTCCTGCAAGCGCAGGCGCCGCTCGGCGCGACGGCGCTCGGAGATGTCCTGAATGGTGCCGACCGCGCGCGCGGCGCCGGGCTCGAGTTCCGCGCGCAGCGAAATCCAGCGCAAGCTGTCGCCGACGTGAATGCGATGCTCGTTCGCGTAGGCGGCGCCGCCGCGCCGCATGGTCTGCCAGTCGCGATCGACCGCAGCGCGATCTTCCTCGTGCACGATCTTGAGGTAGGCATCGTGACTGCCGGGCGAACCTTCCGGCAGTCCGAGGATGCGGCAGGCCTCCGCCGACAACTGCGCCTTGTTGCTGGCCATATCGTAGGTCCAGCTGCCGACGTGGGCCACCATCTGCGCGCGATTGAGATCCGCCTCGCGCGCCTGCAACTCGGCGCTGCGCGCGGCAAGATCGCCGCCCAGCGTTCGCACCTCGGCCAGCCGGTTGCGGTACGAGCGCACCATATAGGTGATCAGCACCGCCGAGAACAAAAACACGATGCTGTCGAGCGTCCAGCGCAATACCGGCGGTGTCGGCGGCGGCGGCGGCATCAGCCCCGCCGATTCGGCCAGCACAAAACCCAGGGTCACCGCTACGGTCAGCACCGCCCCCACCACCGCGGCGCGCGTGCCGATCAGCCAGCCGACCATCAGGATGGTCAGCGGATACAGGATGACGCTGGCGGCGGCGACGCCGCCGAGGAAAAAAGCCGTCACCGTGACATGCAGCCAGACGCCCGCCGCGAGCAGGCGCACGGCGGCACGCGCGCGACCGCCGGACAGCAGTCCCCAGGCGGCGGTTGCGACCAGCACGATAAACCCGACCGCCAGCGCGCGGGCCGTCTGCCCGGGCGCGGACAGGTAAAGGACGATTTCGTAGATGACCGCGCTGCCGAGCATGCAGCCGATCGAGACCTTGATGAAGGCCAGCGACGGTTGCCAGAATACCGGCTGGTCGCCGCCTTCGGGATTGGACGCTCGCGCGCCGTCAGCAGGCAATGACATTCATGACTCCCTGCCGCCGCCCCCTCAGGGGCGACGCAACCGCCATTGCAATGCCGTACGCATAACAGCGAATTTACCGTGTTCTGTCGTCGCCGGGGCGAAATTTTTCTTGATGTGTATCAACGATTCCCGTCGGGCCCGCGGCTGCCGCGCTCACGCCGCGAGCGCGCACTCGCAGGTGCGGAAATAGGTCTCCTGGATAATCAGGGCATCGAAACTGGCACGATGACGCGTCAGCGCCAGATCGCGGATCACGCCGTCCTTGACCTCGTGCCAGATCGCCATCTGCGGCTCGGACAGGATCATTTCGAGCGGGCTGATCGAGAATCGCTGGTTAATGCCGGCGCGGCTGAACAACTGGATCAGCCACGGCCGGTCGACCACCCAGCCGTCGCTGTAGACGGTTCGGTCGCCGAGCAGCTCGTTCAACTGCAGCGCGACCTGCACCGGCGGACGGCCGTGCGCGATGAGAACTTCGCGCGAAACACGGTGCACCGCTTCGGCCGTGTCGTCCCAATGCGTCCAGTCGGGCGCCGGCGTGATCAGGCTGCAATATTTTCTGCCGGGATCGAGCACGACGCCGACCTCGATCGGATAGCTGTGCGGGCCGAAACCCGAAGCCTCGATGTCGATGATGTACGGTCTGGCGATTTTGCGCATGCGGCTGACCCGGGGGCGAAATGTCAAAAAAATGCGACTGACGTAACAACGGCTGCATGGCACCGGAACTTGACCCCGGGCCCGCAAACAGTCTCGCACGAAAGCCGGCCGCGCGGAACCGCCGGCCATCCGCGCGCAGGCTATGCCGGCGGCGGATTTCGATTTACCATTCCGCCTCCCCAACCCCGCAGGAGGCGCGACGATGGAACGGCTCAAGGCGAGTGATTTTCCCCAGGAAGTATTGAAACTGTTTGATGGTTATGTGCACGGCATGCTCGACCGCCGCGAATTCATCGACGGCGCGGCCAAGTATGCGGTGGGCGGCTTCTCTGCCGCCGCCATGCTCGAGGCCTTGCGCCCGAATTACGCGATGGCGCAGCAGGTCGCCAAGAACGATCCGCGCCTGAAGACCGAAACCGTCGAATACGCTTCGCCGAAGGGCAACGGCACCGTCAAGGGCTACCTCGCGCGGCCGGCCAAGGCGGCGGGCAAACTGCCGGCCATCGTCGTCATTCACGAAAACCGCGGCCTCAATCCGCATATCGAAGACATCGCGCGCCGCCTCGCGCTCGAAGGTTACCTCGCCTTCGCGCCCGATGCGCTGACGCCGCTCGGCGGCTATCCGGGCGACGAAGAAAAGGCCGTGCAGCTGTTCGGCACGCTGGATCCGGCAAAACGGCTCGAAGATCTGACCGCCGGCGCCGAATACGTGAAGACGCACGCCGAATCGAACGGCCGCCTCGGCACCGTCGGCTTCTGTTTCGGCGGCGGCATCTGTAATATTTTCGCCGTGCGCATGCCCGATCTGCTGGCCTCGGTGCCGTTCTACGGCGCGCAGCCGGCGGCGGCGGACGTGCCGAAAATCAAGGCGCCGCTGCAGATTCATTACGCCGGACTCGACGACCGCATCAATGCCGGCTGGCCGGCATTCGAAGCGGCGCTGAAGGCCAACAACAAGTCGTACGAAGCCTACATCTATCCGAACGTCAATCACGGCTTCAACAACGACACCACGCCGCGCTACGACGAAGCGGCGGCGAAACTGGCGTGGCAGCGCACGCTGGCATTTTTCGCCAAGCACGTAAAAGCCTAGCGCATACACCCGCCGGCGCTGCAGTCGCGGGGCCTGCAGCGGCGCGACGAAACTACGCCTGCCGGTTCGCCGGCGGGCGTATTTTTTTGGTGGTCGGCAGCGTATGGCCGCCTTCGAGCACCATAACGCGGTTGCGGTGCGGATCGCCGCAGACCACGATATGCAGAATGTCAGGGCTCGACAGCACGCGCACGATGTCGTCGGGCTCGCCGAGAAATTCCGGCGGCAGCACGCCCTCCTCGACGCGCTCTCTGAGCGACATGCGCATCACAGTCGTATATTTGAACACCCATTCGAAATCGCCGAGCCGCATGGTGCAGTGCTCAAAGACGAGGCGCCGCACGTCGTCCTTCGTATAACCGGCGTCGGCCAGCGACTTCGCCACCGATGGCGAAATCAGCAGCGTGATCATCACCTCTTCCGCGCCGGGTCCGCGGCCCGGATAGTTGAACAACCGCGTCTTCCTGGTGATCTCCTTCGCCAGCAATTCGATCGCGGTCTGCGCGCCGGCTTTGTCGGCAGTGTCGTACGGCGCCGGCGCGGGACCGAAATTATTGGTCACGCCGATGGTGACCGTGCTGTCCTCGCGGCTGAAGCCCTGATCGACCTGAAACGGCGCCCACGGACTTGCGTCTTCGCTTTCGGCGAGCGCGAAGGCAAGCGGATAACCGAAGGTGCCCATATAAGTCGCGCCGGGCCGGAAGCCGCCGATGTTGCGCACGATCAGACCGAGCGCGCGGCCGAGCGCCGGATTGGGCCCGCGCGAAACGAGCTGCGCATCGCTGGCGATACCGAGCTGTTTGACGATGGGCCCGTTGATCAGCATGAACGGAAAGCTGCCCGAGGACGTGCCGATGCTGGCGAGCTTGCAGCGCTCGTCGGCCAGCGCCTCGACCGCCGCGATCAGGATCGGCAGATGCGCCGGTTCGCAGCCGGCCATCACCGCGTTGACCGCAATGGTCCACGGCGTGGCGCGCAGATTGGCGCCGGGCATCACCGCGATCCCGGCGTCGGCCGCGCGATCGCTGAATTGCAAAAAGCGTTCGACGCGTTCAACCGTCGGCGGCAGCACCGGCAGGCCGTCGCTCCATTCCTGCGCGATGAAATGACGGTTGATCTCCTCCGGCGTGCCGCTGAACACCGCGGCGCGCGGATCGCGGCCGCCAGATTGCGTGGCAGCGGCGCCGTCGGCGGCGCGCGTGAGGCCATCGATGATGCGGTCGATCAGGGTGGTTTCGACATTGCGCTCGATTTCGTCCGCGCTGTGGATGCCCAGCGGGCCCGGATACTCGGCAATGCGCAGATCTTCGATGCCGCCGGCCTTGCCGGTCAGGCGCGCCTGCAATGAAAAGCCGGTGGAGGTCACCACCACGGTGGCGATGCCCGCTTTTTCCGCCTCAGTCGCCGGCCGCGCCGCGGCCGGTGCGCAGTTGCCTCAGGCGCCGTTGCCTGAGATCAGCACGTGAACGCCCTTTTCCTGCGCGGTTTTCGCCACCAGCCGCGCGCGTTCGCGCTGCTCGCGCGGATTGTCGCCGCCGGGCATGTGCGGAAACGCCGTATACGGAATGATTTGGATCGACGGAAAGCGTTGCGTCAGCACGCGGCGGATCACCGGAAAAGTCTGATCGCCCTTGAACACGCCGTTCCACACCTCGGCCACCGTTTTGCCGTTGAGGTCCGCAACGCGCGGCGAGATGCCGCGGCGCGTGACCACCTCGATACCGACAGGACTGACCACTGAAATTTTTTCCATGCCGCCTCCCCCCGTTCGCCGCAGCGGCGATTATTCCATCTTCAGCTGAAGTTCGCGCGTCAGTCTCGTCCACTTCTCCATGTCGGCGCGGATGAATTGCGCGAATTCCGCCGGCGTATCGCCGACCGGATCGAGCCCCAGCGTGAGGCATTGCTCAATCACCTTCGGCTGCTTGAGCAGCTTTACCACCTCGGCATGCAGCCGGTTGATCGCCTCCGCGGGCGTGCCGGCCGGCGCGACGAGCCCCGCGAGACCGCTCGCCGAAAATCCCGCGTAACCCTGCTCGGCGATGGTCGGCACCTCCGGCACGCTGATCGAACGCGCAAGGCTCGACACGCCGATCGCGCGCAAACGTCCCGCCCTGACGTAGGAGAGCGCCGACGGAATGGTGTTGAACGACACCGCCACCTCGCCGGCGAGCAGCGCGGCGGCCGATACACCGCCGCTTTTGTACGGCACGTGCACGAGATCGATTTTCGCCGTGCGCTTGAACAATTCCATCGCCAGGTGCGAACTCGCGCCGTGACCGCCGGAACCGTAGTTGATCGCCCCGGGCTTTGCGCGTGCCAGCCGCACGAATTCCGGCACCGACTTGACCGGCAGCGACGGATGAATCACCAGCAGGTTGGCGATGGTCATCACCAGACTGACCGGCGCGAAATCGCGCAGCGTGTCGTAGGGCAGCTTCTGGTACATGCCGGGATTCACCGTGTGCCCCGAATTCACCATCAGCACGGTATAACCATCTGCCGGCGCCCTCGCCGCGAGTTCGCTGCCGAGCACGCCGTTGGCGCCGGGCCGGTTGTCGATCACCACGCGCTGACCGAGTCCGTCGGACAGCGCCTGCACGATAACGCGCGCGGTGACATCGGTGCCGCCGCCGGGCGCGAAGCCGACGATCATGCGCACGGGCTTCGCCGGATAGGGCTGCGCCAGCGCCGACAGCGGCGCGATAAATGCGCACATCAGCGCCCGGTGCAATCGCTTCACGTCGTCTGCTCCGCAGTGGATTGAGAGCACATCATAAACCGCACCGCCGCCGGCTGCTTGCGGCACGCCGGCTGCATGCCATAATCGGCCCTCGACGACGGCGCCGGATTGTCCAATAACTCGCCGCGTCACCCACACCCCGCAAACGGAGGAGACGCGCATGAACAGCCGCAGGCAATTTCTGAAAACCACAGCCGGCGCCACTGCCGGCATTCTGTTCACCGGCTGCCCGCTGCTCGATGCCGCGCACGCGCAAACGAAAGCGCCGGTCAAACGCCGCGAGGTAATGATCGGCGGGCGCCGCATCAAAACCATCGACATTCATTCGCACTGCGTGATCCCCGAGGCGATGGACCTGATGGGCCAGAAGCAGACCGGCGAGGTCAAAGGCCAGCCGCAGAACGTGCTCGTGTTCGAGGAGCGCCTGGGCGCGATGGATGCGCAGGGCATCGACGTCGAAGCGCTCAGCATCAATCCGTCGTGGTACAAACTCGACCGCGATCTGGTCAGCAAGGTGATCCGGCTGCAGAACGAAAAGCTCGCCGAAATCTGCGCCGCGCGTCCGGACCGTTTCGTCGCCTTCGCCTCGCTGGCGCTGCAGTACCCGGATCTGGCGGTGCAACAGCTTGAAACCGCGGTGAAGAAATACAACCTGCGCGGCGCTGCAATCGGCGGCTCGGTCGCCGGCGAGGAATTTTCGGACGCCAAATTCCATCCGGTGTGGGCCAAGGCCGAGGAACTCGGCGTGCCGCTGTTCATCCACCCGCAAAGCACGCCGGAACTGAACAAGCGCTTCAAAGGCAGCGGCTGGCTCGCCAACACCATCGGCAATCCGCTCGACACCACCATCGCGCTGTCGCACCTGATCTACGAGGGCACGCTCGACAAATTCCCCGGCCTCAAGGTCTGCGCCGCGCACGGCGGCGGCTACCTGCCGTCGTACGCGCCGCGCTCGGACCACGCCTGCTTCGTTTCGCCGGCAAACTGCAATCCGGACATCAAGCTGAAAAAGAAGCCGACCGAATACCTGCGCCAGCTCTACTTCGACACCCTGGTGTTCACGCCGGAAATGCTGCAGCACCTGATCAACAACGTCGGCGTCAGCCAATTGGTGATCGGCACCGATCACCCGATCCCGTGGGCCGAGGAAGCGATCGATCACGTGCTCGGCACGCCGGGGCTCAGCGACGCCGACAGAATTTCGATTCTGAGCACCACCGCGGCCCGGCTGCTCAACATCAGGCTCTGAACATGACGGACACCACGCTCGGCGCGTACAACATCGCCGACCTGCGCGACCTGGCGCGCAAGCGCCTGCCGCGCGGACTCTTCGAGTTCATGGACCGCGGCTGCGAAGACGAAGTGTCGCTGCGCAACAACCGCAGCGTGTTCGAACGCATCAAGCTGAAGCCGCGCGTGCTCAACGATGTTTCAAAACGCGAGCAGTCGATCACGCTGTTCGGACACCAGCAGGACATGCCGGTCGCCATCGCGCCGACCGGCACGCCGGGCATCATGTGGTACGAGGGCGAGCTTGCGCTCGCGCGCGCCGCCAAACAAGCCGGCATCCCGTTCACGCTGGCGACCACCACGCTGACCGCGATGGAGCGCATCGTCGATGAAGTCGGCGGCCGGCTGTGGTTCCAGCTCTATATGTACGCCGACCGCGCGCTGTCGCGCTGGATCGCCGAACGCGCGAAGAATGCCGGCTACGAAGCGCTCATCATCACGGTGGACAGCCCGACGTTTTCGAACCGCGAATACAACCTGCGCAACGGCTTCACCATCCCGATGACCTACACGCCGCGCAATATCGCCGACGTGCTCAGTCATCCGCGCTGGATGATCAACGTGTGGCTGCGCTATCTCGTTGAGGGCGGCCTGCCGCTGTTCGAAAACTATCCGCCCGAGGTCAAGGCGCGCGTGAAGGCCGCGCCGATGGGCCGCGCGATGAAACTCAACGATGCGCTCGACTGGGACGACATCCGCGAAATGCGCAAGCTGTGGCCGCGCACCTTGATGATCAAGGGCGTGCTCAATCCGGCCGACGCGGCGATGGCGGCCGATTGCGGCGTCGACGGCGTGATCGTGTCCAATCACGGCGGCCGCGTGATCGACGGCGCGATTGCGCCGATCGATGCGCTGCCGTTGATGCTGGATGCCGTCGGCAAGCGCATGACGGTGATCGTCGATTCGGGTTTCCGGCGCGGCAGCGACATCGTCAAGGCGATGGCACTCGGCGCGCACGCGGTGCTCATCGGCCGCGCCACGCTCTACGGCGTGGCCGCCGCCGGCGAGCCGGGCGGGACGCGCGCCCTCGCCATTCTGCGCGAAGAAATCGACCGCGTGATGGCGCTGATCGGCTGCCGCAGCATCGCCGAACTCAATCGCGCGCTGCTGGCGCTGCCCGCTCCGCTGACGATTGCAGCCTCGGCCTGAACCCGCCGGCACCGGCGATTCGATGACGACCACTCACGCGCACATCGGTCGGCCGGTCGAACGCATCGAGGATGCGCGCTTCCTCACCGGGCGCGGCTGTTATGTCGATGATCTCGCGCCGGCGGGCCTGCTGCACGCCGCCGTGTTCCGCAGCGCGCATGCGCATGGCCGCATTGTTTCGCTGGATACGACGGCCGCGCGCACCATGCCCGGCGTGCACGCGGTGTTCAGCGCCGCCGACTTCGCCGCCGGCGTGCCGCACATCCCGCTGCGCATGGAACCGCGGCCCGAACTCGGCCGTTTCGTGCAGCCGGTGATCGCGCATGACAAAGTGCGTTATGTCGGCGAACCCGTCGCCATGGTCGTCGCCGACAGCGCGGCTCTGGCCGAGGACGCCGCCAATGCAATTCAAATCGAGATCGAAACGCTGCCCGCCGTCGTCGCCACTGCTGAAGCTCTCGCCGGCAGCACGTTCCTGTTCGAACAGTACGCCACCAATCACGCAATGACGCTCGCCGGCGTGCGCGGCGACGCCGATGCCGCGTTTCGTGCTGCCGCGTACACGCGCCGCGAACGCTTCAGCGTGCAACGGCACAGCGCGCTGCCGCTCGAAACGCGCGGCCTGCTCGCCGACTGGCGCGACGGCCGGCTCACGCTCTACGGCGCAATGAAAGTACCGTTCTCGATTCGCGCGCTGCTGGCGAAATTGCTCGGCCTGCCGGAGGACGCGATTGATGTGGTCGAAAACGACGCCGGCAGCGGCTTTGGCGTGCGCGGCGAGTTTTATCCGGAGGATTTTCTGCTCGCCCACGCCGCGCGCGCGCTGGCGCGGCCGGTGAAATGGATCGAGGACCGCCGCGAGCACTTCGCCGCCACCAGCCACGCGCGCGAAGTCGTGTGCGAACTCGAAATCGCCTGCGCGCGCGACGGCACGCTGCTTGCGCTGCGCGGCCATGCGGCCTGCAATGCCGGCGCCTATCTGCGCCCCAACGCGGTGACTGCGCCGCGCAATCTCGCGCAGATGATCATGGGGCCGTATCGCGTTCCGCATATCCGGATGGAAGTGGCGATCGTGCTGACCAACAAGACGCCGGCCGGCAGCTACCGCGGGCCCGGCCGCTTCGAAGCCGACTTCTGCCGCGAGCGCCTGTTCGACATCGCGGCGCGCGAACTCGGCATCGACCGCATCGAATTCCGCCGGCGCAATCTGCTGACGCCGGCGGAGATTCCCTGCGACCTGCCGACCGTGCTGCCATACAACAGTGGCGGCGCGTTCGACAGCGGCGACTATGGCGCGACCTTCGCGCGCTGCCTCGCCGAATTCGGCTGGCAGGAAAAGGCGCCGCTGCAGGGACAGCTGATCGACGGCCGCTATCACGGCCTCGGCGTCGGCTGCTATGTCGAGGGCGGCGCCACCGGCCCGCGCGAAAACGCGCGCATCGTGCTCGCCAACGACGGCCTGCTCGATGTCTATGTCGGCTCTTCCGCGATCGGCCAGGGTCTGGAAACCGTATTCACCCAGATCGCCGCCGAAGCACTGGGGCTGCCGATGGCGCGCATCCGCCGCATTCATCACGGCTCGACCACGCATGTGCGCGAGGGCTTCGGCTCGTGGGCTTCACGCGGCTCGGTGATGGGCGGCTCGGCGATCCTCGATGCAGCAACCAATCTCAAGCAGGCGATCCGCGCGGCAGCGGCGGCGCAATTCGGCTGCGCGGCCAGCGACGTCGAGATCGCCGATGAACTGACGCTGGTGCGCGCGCAGGGCAAAACGCGCTCACTGGTCGAGTTGTCGCCCGATGGCTTCGCGGTTGAAGGCAGGTTCGTCAATGCGAAACGCACCTACAGCTACGGCACGCATGCCGCGCACGTTGCCGTCGATGCGCGCACCGGCGCGGTCGAAGTCATCGATTACATGGCCGTCGAGGACGTCGGCCGCATTCTCAATCCGCACACGCTGCACGGTCAGGTGCTCGGCGCCATCACGCAGGGCCTCGGCGCCAGCCTGCTCGAACAATTGCGTTACGACAGCGACGCCCAGTTGCTGACCGGTTCGCTTGCCGATTACCTGCTGCCGAATGCGCAGGACTACCGGCACATCCGCGCCATCGCGCTCGAAGATTATCCGTCGCCGGTGAGCCCGCTCGGCGCCAAGGGCGCGGGCGAAGGCGGCATCATTCCGGTGGGCGGCGTGATCGCCAATGCGATTGCCTCGGCATTGTCTTCACTGGGTGCGGAACCGACTGCGCTGCCGTTGACGCCGGCGCGGGTGTGGCAGTTGATGGGCGAATCGCATCCGGCGCTGGCCGGCAGGCTCAGGCCACCACCGCGCCGAACGTAAAATACACCGTGGTTCCCGCGTTAATCGCGCTGTCGATCCAGATTTCGCCGCCGTGGCGCTCGATAATGCGCCGGACCGTGGCCAGTCCGATGCCGGTGCCCTCGAACTCGCTTTCATGATGCAGACGCTGGAACGGCGCGAACAGCTTGCGCACGTACTGCATGTCGAAGCCGGCACCGTTGTCGCGCACGAATATGACCAGGCGCCCGACGCGGTTTTCGGCGCCGAATTCAATCGTTGGCGCGGCGGTTTTGGCGGTGTATTTCCAGGCATTGCCAATGAGGTTTTCGAGCACGGCGCGCAGCAGACCGGGGTCGCCGTTGACGCAGACCGCGGGCTGCAGCGTCACCGCCACGTTGCGCTCCGGATGCGCCGCCCGCAATGATGCCACCACCTGCTCCGCCGCCGCCGACAGATTGACCTCGCCGCGGCGCATTTCCTGCCGCGTCAGGCGCGCCATGCCGAGCAGATCGTCGATCAGGTCGCCCATGCGGCGCCCGCTGGCGCCGATTCGCCGCAGGTAGCCGACGGCGGTCGAATCGAGCTTTTCCTCACTGCCTTTGAGCACCATTTCGCTGAAGCCGTTGATCGCGCGCACCGGTGCGCGCATGTCGTGCGCGATCGTATAGCAGAATGAATCGAGTTCCTTGTTCGCCGACTGCAGCTCGGCGGTTCTTGCCGCGACCCGCATCTCAAGCTCGGCATTGAGTTTTGCGATCGCGGCCTGCGCCTGTTTGCGCGCGGAAATGTCGCGCGACGAGGCATACAAATACATGCGGCCCTCGATTTCGATGCCGCAGGCGCTGATCTCGACATCAATCAGGGCGCCGTCCCGGCGGCGATGCACGGTTTCGAACACGGCGGTTTTGCGCGTCTCCATCAGCGCCGCATTGCGCTGCACGATCACGGCGCGATCGTCCTTGGCATCCCAATCGGTGACGAAGAGGCGCCCGATCGCATCCTTGCCGTAACCGAGCATGCCGAGAAACGCATCGTTGGCCTCGATTAGACGGCCGTCGCTGTCGAGCACATGGATGCCGTCGCTGGCCGTCCTGAATATCGCTTCCAGCCGCAATTTCTCGATATCCAGTTTTCGCGTGCGCTCGTGCAGGCTTTCGATCATCCGGTTGAAATCGTTCGCGAGGTCGCCGATTTCGTCGCTGCGCACCGTTTGCACCGGCGTCGCCGCCGCTGGATCGTGCTGGACGCGGCGTATCGTGTCGCGCAACACGCCGAGCGGCGCCAGCAAACGTTGCAGCAGGAACCACACGGCGACCGCCATCAGCACCGCGAGTGCTATTCCGCTGCCGATAATCCGCCGCTGCGCCTGCCGGATCGGCGCGAAAGCCTCGTCGGCCGGCAACACCGCAAACAGGACCCACGGCACCTCATGCAACGGCGCATAGCTGAATACGCCGTGCAGTCCCATGCTGTTGGTGCTCTCCTCCCAGCCCGCCTCGCCGGTCATCGCGTGATCGAACGCAGTCGAAATGCCGGGCGCCGGTCCGGCCGTCATGATTCTCGATTCCCTGCGCGACACGACAATCATGCGCTCGCGCGTGAACATGGCGAACCAGCCGGTCTCGCCTACGCTCGTTTCGCGTATCCTCCCGAGCAAATTCGGCTTCAGCGGATGCAGCGCGCCGGTCAGCATGCCGGCGACCCGGCCCTTGGCGTCGAGCAACGGCGCGGTCATCATGACCGTCGGCTCCTTCAGCCCGCGGCCCATATAGGGCTCAGAGATGAACGGTGCGGCGGTCTCCATGGTGCGGCGGAAATAGTTGCGATCGCTCACGTCGATGCCGCGACGTTTCAGATCCGGAAATTCGATCAGCACTCGGCCGTCGCGGCCGATCACGAACACATCGTCGAACAGCGAACGGTAGCCCGGCTGCTTTTCGAGCGCGCGCGCCAGCGCCTGCGAATCATCGATCAGCGCTGGCGGAATGCCGGCGGCGGTCGCGATCAAGGCGCGGTGCGTGACTGCGATCTTGTCGTCGAATTCGGCGGCAATGCGCTTGACCAGCGTCAACTGCTGCCGGCCGATCACTTGCTGCATGTCGCGCCGGATCTGCCCGGCCTCGATCGTTGCAAATGCAAAAAACACCGTCAGCACACCGACTGTGGCAATCAATGCCGCCTTGGTCTTGATACTCAGTGAGGCGAACATTTTGCTCATTTGAACCCCAGGCCCATCGCCGGTCGTGGTTCTCAACAACGCGCCGGCCGTCGGAATGCTCTCGCCGACAATATCAAAAAACGGCGTCGCACTGTGTAAATCCCGCAAAAAAACCGCCTATCAGACTGCGAGTCATTTTCAATGACAGCCATCATCCGGTCGGCCAATACGGGCCTACAATTACACACGTCGGATAAAGGAAGATTCGCTCATGCATTTCTCCATCGCCGGAACCGCAATATTGCTTGCCGGCTGCATCAGCGCGGCGTGGGCGCAGCCCTATCCGGCGAAATCGATCCGCATCATCGTGCCCTACCCCGCCGGCGGCGGCACCGACCTCGCCGCGCGCCTGATCAGCCAGAAGCTCACCGAAACCCTCGGCCACACCGTGATTATCGACAACCGGCCCGGTGCGAACGGCAATCTCGGCACCGAACTGATGGCGAAAGCCGCGGCCGATGGTTATACGCTGGGCATGGCGACACCGGGGCCGGTCACCGCCGCCAAAAACCTGTATCCCAATCTGCCGTACGATCCGGAACGCGATCTCGCGCCGGTCATCCTCGTCAATGCCAGCCCCAATGTGCTGGCCGTGCACCCTTCGGTGCCGGCGCGTTCGGTGAACGAACTGATCGCGCTGGCGAAGGCGCGGCCGCTGCATATCGGTGCCAGCACCGTCGCCTCGGTGCAGCACCTGCTCGCCGAAATGTTCAATCACGCCAGCGGCGTCAGAATGGAGGTCATCACCTACAAAGGCGGCGCGCAGGCCGCGACCGACGCCGTCGGCGGTCAGATCGAGGCGTTGTGGAGCGTGCTGCCGGTGGTGCTGCCCTTCATGCCGAACGGACGCCTCCGAATACTTGCCGTCGCCAGCGAAAAACGCTCCGGGCTTCTGGCAGGCGTGCCGACCATGGGCGAGGCCGGCTGGCCCGCCGTCATCGCCACCGCATGGAACGGCGTCGTCGCGCCAGCAGCAACGCCGCGCAACATCATCGACGTCCTCAACACCGAAATTGCGCGCAGCCTGCGCGCGCCCGATGTCCGCGAACGCTTCGCCGCCTCGGGCCTCGAAGCGATCGGCGGCACGCCGGACGAGTTCGGCGCCTTCCTGCGTACGGAAACCGCCAAGTGGGCACGCGTGATCAAAGTGGCGAATATAAAAGTCGAGTAGCTGCGTCCGGCGCGACGGCCGCAAATGCACTCAGTCGGCGCGCGCCCCGGACAGTTTTATGACTTTTGCCCATTTCGCGGTTTCGCTGCGGATAAAGCCGCCGAACTCGTTCGGCGTACTCGCGGTGACTTCGAAATCGCTCGCCGCAATCTTGTCGCGGTGGGAACGTTCGCGCAGGATTTTGCCGATTTCCGCATTCAGTCTGAAGACGATTTCAGGCGGTGTTTTTGCGGGCGCGACGATGCCGTACCAGACGCTCGCCTCATAGCCTGGCAACCCGGATTCCGCGACGGTGGGAATTTCGGGCAGCGCGCCGATGCGGTTTGCGCTGGTGACCGCGATGGCTTTGAGTTTGCCGCTCTTGAGCAAGGGCAGCGAACCCGGCGTCGAGGCGAAACTGATCTGAACCTGCCCTGCAATAACGTCGGTAGTCGCCTGCGCGGCGCCCTTGTACGGAACGAGCGACATGCGGATGCCCGCCTGATAGTCGAACAGCTCAGTCGCCAGATGGGATGCGTTGCCCGGCACCGAGCCGTAGTTGATCTGGTCGGGCTTGGCTTTGGCGAGCGCAATCAGTTCCTTCACATTGCCGGCGGCCAGCGCGGGGTTGGCGACGATCACGAACGGTGCCGATGCCGCCAATATGACCGGCGCGAAATCGCGCAGCGGCTCGTAGCCGATGTTCTTGTAGAGACTCGCGTTGATGGCCAGCGGCCCGGACGTGCCCATGAACAGGGTGTAGCCGTCGGCCGGCGATTTGGCCACCAGTTCGGCGCCGATGTTGCCACCGGCACCGGGCCGGTTATCGACCACCACCGACTGCCCCAGACTGGCCGTCAGCGGCTGCGCGATCAGGCGCGCGAGAATGTCGGTCGGGCCGCCGGCGGTCAGCGCAACAATCAGCCGGATCGGTTTTGCGGGATAGTTTGACGCCGGCTGCGCAACCGCAGCCCCGATGCTTGCGGCTGCGCAAAATGCCAGCAACGCCACGCGGCCTGCGATTGCCCGGTGAAGTTTCAACTCGCTCATGTTCAACCTCACGCCAGTTCGAAGATGACGATCTCGTGATCGTCCAGCACGGGTACTGTCACGTGAGTCCAGCCGTTGTCCTCCGTAAATGCGAGCGGACTTTCGGTGGTTGCCACGCGCACGCCGCAGACGCGCTCGCCGGCCGCGAGCTTTACGCGCAGCGCAATGTCATGCACCGGCACGATGGTGCGTCCGGCATGCCGCCAGCCGGTATTCAGCTGCTTGCCGACGGGGAAGTTGATCAGATGGACGAGCTTGCGACCCGCCTGCACGCGCAGCGATACATCGACAAAATCCGGCGCGTCGATTTCGAAGTCCTGCGCATCGCCCAGTCCATAGCGCACCGCATTGGCGAGCACCCGCCCCAGATCGGGAAAGCCGTAACGATAAAACAATGCGTCCATCGCGTTGGCGAAATACACGGTGCGCCCTTTGCCATAGGGGCCGCGCACCGCAACCGGCACGTCGGTGGTCGTGCGTATGGCACTGTACTCGGGAATACTGATGGTGGCACCGGAATGCGCGATCACCGGCGGAATCAGCGAGAGCGGAACCACGCGATCCTGCGCGGCGTCGACTTCAATGAGCGCGCCATCATTCGGAATCAGGTCGGTGTCGCCGATGCCGGCCGCCAACGGATCATCGGCGTGCTCGATGCGCGCATACGAGGATTTGAGGTCCTGCCGCCGACCGCGCATCGTCACGCCGAGCAGTTTCGACAATGCCGGGGTTTCGTGCGCAACGCCTGAGCGCATACGCGTGCCGGTGTCGAATGTCGCGACTACGGCGCCGCCGGCCGCCACAAAATCCTCGATGGCGCGCGCGCTCTCGTCATCCACGCAGGCCATGTTTGGCAGGACCAGCACGCGATAGCGTCGCAGGCGCTCCGCCGTGATGAATTTGTCCGAGATGACATCGAACGGCAGATGCGCTTCGAGCAGCGCGCAATAGTAGCCGCGCACCGCATCGAGATAGCCGGCGTGCACATCCTTGCCGGCGAAATTGTCCTGCGTGTAGCGCGAATAGACGATCGCAACCTGTGCGCCGGACTGCGCGCCGTCAAAATACGGCTCCCAGCGTTTGAGCCGCGCAAACACCTCGCGCATCGGCGCGAGACCGCGCCGGTCGAACAATTCCGAATAGCCGCCGTTGATATGCAGCCAGCTGTTCGCACCGTTGGCGAACTGCTGCGCGATCCAGGTGCGGTTCTCCGCTTCGGGCGTCGCATACAAGCGCCACCAGGGATAAAAGTAACTGACCGTCATCCAGGCGGGTTTATCGGGGGCGATGGACGACAGATATTTCGCTTGCAAGCCCGGCCACCATGGCGCGGTGTTGCGGCGCTGGCATTCAAATGTGGGGACCGCCTGATCGGCGAGCCAGTAATCGATGTCCCAGCCACCCGGCCGTATGGTCTCGATCGATTCCATCAATTGCACGGCGGCAATGAAAATGGCATCGGGCTTGGCGCGCAAAATCGCGCGGTTCATATGCGCAACCCACGCTGCAATCATGCGGTAGCGCCATTCGTTAAAGGCGAGCCACACCGAACTATCCCAATCCTCGGCGAGCGGCATTTCATGGCCGCTATCCGCTTTGAACAGGGCTTTGCAGGTGGCGCAATAACAGCCGTCGGTGTCCCATGCCGCGAACTTGCCCTGGTTGTTCCAAATGCCGTCCACTGCGTATTGCGTGAGCATTTCGGTCACCACCTCGGCGATCCGCTCGCGGTAATAGCCGGCATTCGGACAAGTGACGTAGAAGTCATTGACCGGGTAAAACCCGCCATTGCAATCGCGCGCAAACCATTCCGGATGCGTTTCCGCCAGCGCCTGCGGCGCGCAGCTCGGATCGATGCGGGCGAGTACATGCAGGCCCTGCGCATGCGCGCGCGGCACCAGTTCGGCCAGCAGGTCGCGGCCCTTGAGGCCGGCGCTTTTCGGGTGCCCGGCGATGCGGGTTTGATAGAACGCTACGATGCCGCCGCCATTGATACAGAAAGCCGTCGCCGAGAACGCCTGCACTTCCTCGATCAATTTGTCCGGATCGATGCGATCTTCGTCGCCCTCCCGCAAATTGATCAGCAGCACCCGATTGGGCTTCTGCCACCACTTGCGTGCCGCATTTTGTGCGGTTAAATATTTCTGCATCGTCATAAATTGCAATCGTATCGGTTTTGCATTTTCGCTTGGCTGAGAACGCGGTTGACCGCCTGACCGAGCCGGTCCGTTCGCCGCCAATCGGCGAATCGGTGGTCAGGCGTTCACGGTCCTTACGGCACGGCGATGATTGCGGCGAGTCCGCTGCCGGCAGCGGGCGACGTCTGCGTCCGACCCGGACTCAATGGTTCACGCTGTAAATCCCGCGCGCCGCTTCCACCGAAATCTTGCCTTCCATGAGATCGCGCTTGACCGCCGCCGGATCGCGCTCGCGCGGATCGCCGTAACCGCCGCCGCCCGGCGACACCACGCGCAACACATCGCCATTGGCGAGCGGCGTGCCCGAGGTCGTCATCGCCAGTCGCACTTCCTGCGGCGTGCCGGGATTGCGCAGAAAGGTACCGAGCCCGCCGGGCTGTCCGCCGGCCATGCCCGGCGCCGGAAATTTCTGGCGCGAACTGCGCAAGGACACCGTGGCGTTATCCGCGAGCAGGCGCATGTCGCGCAGGATGCCGAGTCCGCCGCGGAATTTGCCGGCGCCGCCCGAGTCCGTCACGAGCTCATAGCGCTCGATGCGCACCGGAAACTCCATCTCCATCGCCTCGATCGGCAGGTTCGACGTATTGGTCATGTTGATCATCACGACGTCCATGCCGTCGGCGTTGCAGCGCGCGCCCTGCCCGCCTGCCAGATTTTCGTAATTGATGAAGTAGCGCCCGCTCACCGGATCGGCGCCGGCGCTGATGCAGCCCTGCCCCGGTCCGCCCGCCGCGACGCTGCGCGCCGGCGCGGCCTGCCCCAGCGCATTGTTCACCGCCTCGGCCAGTATCATCGAGGTCATGTTGCGCGAACTCACCGCCGCCGGCGCCACCGCGTTCACCACCGAACCCTCCGGCGCAATCACGGTCACCGCGCGATAAAGCCCTTCGTTGGTCGGCACAAAGGGATCGACCACCGACTTGAGGCAGAAATACGCCGTCGCGTACGAATGCGTGAGCGGCACATTCTTGCCGCTGGCGATCTGCTTCGAGCAATCCGAGAGGTCGAGCGTCAAGTGGCCGTCCTTGACGGTGAGCGTGACGGCGAGCCGGATGCGTTCGCCGCTCACGCCGTCTTCGTCGAGCCAGTCGACCGCGGTATAGGTGCCCTCCTTCAGTTCGCTGCGGATACGGCTCCTCAAGCGCCGTTCCGTCGCATCGAGCATCTCGTCGATGCGCGAGAGCATCGTCGCGTGGCCGTATTTCGCGAACAGCTCCTGCACCCGCGCATTGCCGCGCGCGCAGGACGCCATCTGCGCCATCAGGTCGCCTTCGCCGTAGTGCGGCATGCGCGAATTGAGCAAAAACATTTCCAGCACGTCGGCGCGCGGTTTGCCCGCCGCATAGATCTGCACCGGCGGCACTCGGATGCCTTCCTGAAATATGCTCACGCTGTCGCCCGCTTCGCTGCCCGGCACACGGCCGCCGACGTCCGAGTGATGCGCAACCGCGGCGGAGAACGCAACGAGGCGGCCGTCGTGAAACACCGGCGTCGCCACCGTGCAATCGTTCAGATGCGTGACGCCGACGATATAGGGATCGTTGGCGAGAAAGGCGTCGCCCGGCTGCAGCGTTTCCACCGGAAAACGCCTGAGAATCGCCGACACCAGGCGCAGCGTCGAACCGAGGTGCGCCGGTGCGTTGGTCATCAACGACAGCGCGCGCCCGCTCGCATCGCAGATCGCGGTCGAACAGTCGGCGCGTTCCTTGACGTTGGGCGAAAACGCGGTGCGCACCAGGCTTGCCGCCATTTCGTGCGTCGCGGCCTCGAACGCGCTGGCGATGATTTCGAGTTCGGCGTGCGCCATGTCAGCCCTTCATGAAAAGATTGAGCGCCGCATCGACGCGCGCATTGAAGCCCGGCGGAATCACCGTCGTCGTATCCATCTGTTCGACGATGGCCGGGCCGTCGATCGCATCGCCCTCGATCATCTGCGCGCGATCGAATACCGGACAATCGACATAGCCGCCGCCGGCGCCGTCGGTCGCATCGAAATAAACGCGGCGGCGCGCCGACGGCGCCAACGCACCCGCGCGCTGGATCGGCGGCACGCGCGCCAGATCGTGTTTCGCGATCGCGCGCGCGGCCTTGACGCGGTAGGTGACAAATTCGAGCGTGCGCTCCGGCGAGCGGTAACCGTAGAGCTCTTCGTGCGCGCGATGAAAGTTTTCGCGGACTGCGGCCACCGCCGCGGCGTCGATTTCGCCCAGCGGCACTGCGACCGACAACTCATGGTTCTGCCCGGCATAACGCGTGTCGGCGCTGCGCTCGATAACGACCGCTCCGGCGGCATCGTCGTCACGGCCGAATTCGTCGCGCGCTTTCTGTTCCAGCTCGCGGTAGATCGTCCCCACCAGCGCGCCGCAATCGCGCGCGTCTTCGCCGAGAATGCGCGTGCGGCTGAAATCCATCTGCATATCCTTGGTCAGCACGCCCATGGCGCACAGCACGCCGGGGCTGTACGGGATCAGCACGCCGCCAACGCCGAGTTCGCGCGCCACCGATGCCGCATGCAGCGGCCCCGCGCCGCCGAAGGCGACCAGCACGAAATCGCGCGGATCGAGCCCGCGCTCGACCGACACGAAGCGCAGCGCCTGAGCCATGTTGGTATCGGCAATCGCCAGCATCGCCGCGGCGGCGGCTGCTACGTCGAGTCCTTTCGGCTGCGCGATGCGCGCCTCGATCGCCGCGCGCGATCTGGCGGCATCGATTTTCAGCGCGCCACCAAGCAAATATTCGGGATTGAGCCGGCCGAGCACGACATTGGCGTCGGTCACGGTCGGCTCGCTGCCGCCGAGCCCATAGCACGCCGGCCCCGGTTTCGAACCCGCGCTGTGCGGACCGACGCGCAGCATGCCGCCGGCGTCAACCGCCGCGATGCTGCTGCCGCCGGCGCCGACGGTATGCACATCGAGCGCCGCCGCCTTCAACGGAAAACCGTTGATCACGCGCGCGTGACTCAATTGCGGCCTGCCGTCGCGCACGAGGCACACGTCGGTGCTGGTGCCGCCCATGTCGAAGGTGATGATGTCGGGATACCCCGCCGCCGTCGCGACATAGACCGCGCCGCTGACGCCGCCGCTCGGGCCTGAAAAAAGCGTGTCGATCGGTCGCCGCGCGGCGACCGCGGGCGCGATCACGCCGCCGCCGGAATTCATCACGAACGGCCGCGGTCCGATACCGAGCGCGGCGACGTCGCGCTCGAAGCCGTGGAAATAATCGCGCGTCGACGGCGTCAGATAGGCATTGACCACCGTCGAACTCAGGCGCTCGTATTCGCGGAATTCCGGCAGCACTTCGGCGGATACCGCAACGTGCCCCTCGGGCCAGCGCTCGCGCACCATCGCCGCGGCGGTTTCTTCGTGCGCCGGATTCGCGTAGGAATTAAGAAAACAGATCGCGATGCTCTCGACACCGTCCGCCAGCAGTTGATCGATGACGCCGCGCAGCGCTTCGCGATCGAGCGGCGTCAGTACCGAGCCATCGGCCAGCATGCGCTCGGCGACCTCGCGTCTGAGCTGCCGCGGTACCAGCGGCTCGACCTTCGACACGAACGGATCGAAGGTGTGCGGCCGTTTCTGCCGCGCGATTTCCAGCAAATCGCGAAAACCTTCAGTCGTGATCAGCCCCGTCACCGCGCCTTTGCGTTCGAGCAGCGCGTTGGTGGCGACCGTCGTGCCGAGGCCGGTGAACGCCACCTCCGCGCCGCCGGCGGAAACCTGCGCAAGAATTTCGCGGATGCCCGCGAGCGGCGCAAGGCGCGGCTCGCCGGGCGTCGATGGCAGCTTGTGACGCGCGACCGCGCCGCTTTTCTGATCGAGCAGAAACAGATCGGTGAAAGTGCCGCCGACGTCGATACCGATGCGGTAACGCGGCGCGATGGGTTTATTCAAGGTGAATGTTCGCAGTCTTGATGATTTTTGCGTAGAGGGCCGTTTCCTGCTTCACGTACTCCTGAAACTGCTGCGGCGTGCCGGTGGCGGGTTCAGCGCCTTGCGTGGCGACGAATTGTTTCACATCGGGCAGCGCCATGAAACGCGTGATTTCCGCGAGCAGTTTGTTGACGACCGGCTGCGGCAGTCCGGCCGGCCCGACGATGCCCCACCAGGAGGTCGTTTCATAGGCCAGCCCCGCCTCCAGCAGCGTCGGCACATCGGGCAGCGCCGCAAAACGTTTTTTGCCGGTGGTGGCAAGCGCGCGCAACCGGCCGGCCTGCACGCGGGGCAGCGCCGAGGGCATGCTGTCGATCATGAACGACACCTGTCCGCCGACGAGATCGACTTCCGCCTGCGAACTGCCCTTGTATGGAATATGCACGACATCGATACCCGCCACGCCCTTGAAATATTCACCGAACAGATGCGTGCTGGTGCCGACGCCGGCCGAGGCAAATGTCAACTCACCGGGGCGGCGCTTGGCGAGCGCGATCAATTCCTTCACCGACTTTGCCGGCAGCGACGGATGGCAGACCAGGATGTTCGGACCCGACGCGATCAAAGTAATAAAAGTGAAATCCCTGATCGGATCGAACGGCAGCCGCGGATAAAGTCCGGGCGCGATGGCGTGGGTGCTGGGCACGATGCCGAGCGTGTAGCCGTCGGCGGCGGCTTTGGCGATCGCATCGGCGCCGATGTTGCCGCCGGCACCGGGCCGGTTTTCAACGATCACCTGCTGGCCGAACGCCTCGCCGAGCTTTTTTGCAGCAAGGCGACCCAACAGATCCGAGCCGCCGCCGGCCGTATAGGGCACGATGATGCGAACCGGTTTGACCGGATATTCCTGCGCGTTCGCCGCACCCGCCGCGATGCCGATCGTCAATCCGCTGAACAACAACCGCGATACCCGATTCAAGGCCCACCCCCGTAGTGTTTGCGCGCGGCAGTTGTCAGCGATCGAATCGGGATTGTTCAATGGCGTCATTGCCGGCCCATACCGCTCATGCACCGCAATGATTGTGCACTCCCTTCCCGATGCTGCCAAGCTGGCGCTGCATGTGCGCGGGACTTTCGCAGCGCCGGCCGCGGACGCCGCACCGTCGCAGTGTCAAGAGCGTAAACTCGCCTGCAAAGGCTATCGGCAAACAATCTTCGCGCGCCGGCCATTCGAACAACTGCAAGAATATTTTTCGTCAGAAAGGGGTTCACCGTTGAAACCGGTCAAGGCTTACCGCAATTCCGACTTCATGAACGGCAAGGAGGCACGCGCGCTGCGCATCCTCGCCGAGTATCTTGAACCGAAGAGCCGCCTCGAGGCCGAGGGCGTCGAGGACACCATCGTGTTTTTCGGCTCGGCGCGCTTTGCACCGGGCTCGCCCTGGTATGAGGCGGCGCGCGCACTCTCCTTCCGCCTGACACAGTGGTCCAAGGGACTCGATCCGGCGATGCAGCGCCGCTTCGTCGTCTGCACCGGCGGCGGCCCCGGCATCATGGAGGCGGCCAACCTCGGCGCATCGGAAGCGCACGGCCGCAATGTCGGCCTCACCATCTCGCTGCCGCACGAAGAAGGCGGCAACGCCTACATCACGCGCGAGCTGTCGTTCCACTTCCACTATTTCTTCATGCGCAAATTCTGGCTCTCTTACATGGCCAAGGCGGTGATCGTGTTTCCCGGCGGCTACGGCACGCTCGACGAACTGTTCGAGGTGCTGACCCTGGTGCAGACCAAGCGCATGACCAAGCGCATGCCGATCGTGCTCTTCGGCACCGAATACTGGGGCGAAGTGATCAACTTCGATGCGCTGGTGCGCCACGGCACGATCAAGGCCGCCGATGTCGATCTCGTCTACCGCACCGATTCGGTGGATGACGCCTACGACTGGCTGGTCAAACAACTCGCCGAGCAGGCGCTCGGCAAACCCGGCGGCATGCTCTAGGCTGCGCGCAGGGAGAGTGCGCCGGTTTTGGTTTAAAATCGGCGCCAATAAAAACAATATCCGTCTTCGAGCGCGCCGCGCATCGCAACCCGACGCGCGCCGGCGGCCCGCACATACAGGAGTTCCGATGGCACTCGTTTTAAAGGGCGTGATGCAGGCGCCGGTGACGCCGCTGCATGATGATTTCAGTCTTGATCTGCCGACGCTCGAAAAAGTCACCGACTTTCACGTGCGCACCGGCGCAACCGGCATCACCTGGCCGTACCACAAATCCGAATCGCTCAACATGACGATGGCCGAACGCAAGGCCGGCGCCGAGGCGGTGATCCGCACCGTCAACAAACGCGTGCCGGTCGCCATTCACGTCAGCTCGCTGGCGGTGCACAACACGCTGGAACTGGCGCGCCACGCGCAGGAACACGGCGCCGATTGCGTGGTGGCGATCACGCCCTACTTCTGGGACCCGACGCCGCAGGCGATTTTCGATTTCTTCGTGCGGCTCGGCACCTCGATCGATCTGCCCTTCCTCGCCTACAACTCGCCCGGCTATCTGTCGGGTGTGGAAATCACCAGCGACCTGCTGGCGCGCATGATCGAGCGCCTGCCCAATCTGATCGGCGTCAAGGAAGCGAGCTTCAACAGCGAGAAGTTTCTCGAACTGTCGCGCCGCGCGCTGTCGCTGAAACCGGATTTCTCGATGATCGCCGGCGTTGAGTATCTGCTGCCGTCGATTCCGCTCGGCGGCCGCGGCTCGTATTCCTCGGCCGGCGCAATCTGCCCGAATCTGGTGGTCGAGCTCTATCGCTCCTGCGCCGCCGGCGAATGGGCGAAGGCGCGCGAGTGCCAGTACAAGATTTCGCGCCTGTGGATGATCTTCCGCGACCAGTATCCGTCGTCGCTCAAGGGCGGCATGGTGATGATGGGCCGCTCAGTCGGCCCGACGCGCCCGCCGCTGCCCACCGCGACCAAAGAGCGCCAGGAATACATCCGCGGCCAGCTCGAAGACATGGGCATCATGAACAGCGAACCGTACGGCTGGTAAGTCAAAACTTTTTGCGAGCACACCATGGCAACTTTTAAACCCGGACTCGTCCACGCGCCGGTCACGCCGTTCAAGCGCGACGAACAGATTGATTTCAGCACCTACGCCAAGCTGATCGAGTTTCATCTCGCCAACGGCGCCGAGTCGCTGGCAGTGCCCATGCACGCCGGCGAATCGGTCAGCCTCACCGACGAAGAACGGATCAAGCTGCTCAAATACGCGATCAAGCAGGTGAAAGACCGCGTGCCGGTGATCGCCCACGTCAGCCAGTCGGGCACCGGTGTGGCCGCCGATCTGGCCAAGCAGGCGGCCAAATTGGGCGCCGCAGCGATTGTTGCCACTACGCCCTATTACTGGACGCCGCCGGCCAATATGCTGCTTGAGCATTTTGCGCAGATCGGTGCCGCCACCACGCTGCCGTTCTTCGTCTACAACAGCCCGGATGAAATGGGCGGCGTGAAGATCAGCGCCGAAACCGTGCTGAAACTGATCGACCGCCTCGACAATCTCGCCGGCATCGTTGATGCCAGCCTCGATTGGCAGTTCATGATCGAAGTGGTCTCGACCGCGCAGGCCAAACGCGCCGACTTTCAGTTGCTGACCGGCGCCGAATACATGATTTCGGCGGGCGCCACCGGCGCCACTGGCATGATCGCGCCGATGGCCGGCATCGCGCCGCGCGCGGTGAAAAAACTGTGGGACCTCTGCGCACAGGAACAATACGAAGCAGCGCGCCCGGTGCAGGAAGCGATCGCCGCGCTGCGTCAGGCGGTCAAGCCGCTCGGCGTCGCCGGCCTCAAAGCCGGCATCACGCTGATGGAACGCAAGGGCGGCAACATGCGCGCGCCGCTGGAAAATCCGCCGCTCGCCGCGCGCAAGAAACTCGCCGCCGATCTCAACGCGATCGCCGTGCTGCGCGACGAACCGCGCGGCTGGTAACCCTCACGCTACACAAGGAACGTCATGGATCAGAACCGCCTGCAGCTTGCCGCTGAAAAATTCGAAATCACCCAGGTCTCGAACACGCTCCTGAGCTGCCGCGATTCCGGCGACTGGGCCACACTGGTGAGCTGTTTTCATCCGGATGCGCGCGTCACCACCTCGTGGTTCGACGGCACCGCCGAAGAATTCGCCAAGGCCTCGCAGAACATGATGGCCGGCCACCACGAAAAAGACACCCAGCGCCACATGATCAACAACCCGCGCGTCAGCATCAACGGCCACCGCGCGGTCAACGAGTATTACCTGACGCTGTATCAGGGCCGCACCATGGATGGCTACGAGTTCGACCTCACGACCTGGAGCGTCACGCTCGATCTGTATGAGCGGCGCAACGGCGAATGGCGCATCTGCAAGCGTTCGAACATCTATGAAAAAGACCGCATGGATCCGCACGTGCCGGGCTCGGTGCCGCAGTCGTATTACGACGGTCTCGATCTCTCAAGCTATCCGCAGGCGATCCGCTTTCACTGCTATCGCAACGAGCGCAGCAGTGGCCACAAGCCGAAGAACCTGATCCTCAAGGGCTCGCCCGAGGAAACGGCGGCGCGCAAGTACGCCGCGGAGTGGCTGGCGGGCGGTCGCTAGAAGAGCACACCGCAGAAATAACAAAGGGGGCGCGAGTCCCTTTGTTTCTGGTTATCGAAATTCGAGCCTGCGCCCCTTTGACCGGCAAATCGGCCCATTCTGTTCCGCGGTTCATATCAACGCTGCTAACGCACTGCGTGCAGAGTCGCGTCTATGATCGTGGTGCGCCCGATTGGTGATGTCACTTTGGTTGCGATGCGGTTTTCTGTTTCCACACACTGAATGACAGCAGGATTGTCAACGATTACCCGCTCAAGGGAGAATACGCGACATGATTTCACGCCGTCATTTTATGATCAGTGCACTTGGTGCAGGCGCGGGCATAGTTACGCAGGGATGCCAGCAAATGACCGCGCAACCTGCCACCAGGCGGGTAATTGTCGATTCCCAAGTCCACCTGTGGACGGCGGAGACACCCGAATGGCGCTGGGTACCAGGCGTCACTCCCCACCTTCCGGAACCGTTCACGATCGAGAAGTTGTTGCCGATGATGAACGAGGCCGGCGTAGATCGCGTAGTCGTGGTGCCGCCGTCCTGGCCTGGTTATCGTAACGACTATGGGCTGGAGGCGGCGCGACGATATCCCGCGCGTTTCGCCGTCATGGGACGCATCAATCTGCGCAATCAGCAGTCGGCAGCCCTCGTTCATGCCTGGAAGAATCAGCCCGGGATGCTCGGCTTTCGCCTGACTTTTAATACCGCGGCGACCGCTCCGCTGCTCACGAATGGAACATCCGACTGGTTCTGGCCGGCAGCGGAAAATGCAGGCCTGCCGGTAATGTGCCATGCGCCCGGATTGGGCCCGCAGATGGCGCACATCGCCGAGCGTCATCCACAACTCACTCTGATCATCGATAACATGGGCCTTAGCCAGTCGCTGCAATCGGTCCAGGGCGACCACACCGCCGAACTGATCGCGCACACACTCTCTCTATCAAAATTCCCGAATGTTTCCGTGAAATGTTCTTCCGTGGCCAATCATTCCGCCGAGGACTACCCGTACCGCGACATGGCGATACATATCCGGCGCATCTTCGATGCTTTCGGCCCGCGACGCTGCCACTGGGGCAGCGACATGACCCGTGCGTTAACGAAGGCCACGTACCGTCAGCGCGTTACCCATTTCACCGAGACGCTCGATTTCCTGTCCGAGGAAGACAAGGACTGGATCATGGGACGCTCGTTACTTGCCCGTCTGAACTGGGCCTGATGTTGAAAGGAATGCAATGAGACTGCCGAAGCTCGATTACAGCGAATTGACGCCGACCCAGCGCGCGGCCTACGACAAACACGCCGAAAAGCGCAAGCGGGTTTCGGGCCCCTACGGCATCTGGCTGCACAGCCCCGAACTGATGAACCTCGTATCGCCGCTGAGCAATTACATGCGCTGGGACGCCGCCCTGAGCGAGAAGCTGCGCGAGTTTGGCATCCTCGTGACGGCGCGTTTCTGGGATGCGCAATATTCATGGAACGCACATGTGGACAAGGCGCGCGCCGCGGGCATTACCGACGACGTGATCAATGATCTGGCCGCGAACCGGACGCCTGCATTCAAGTCCGACGAGGAGCGTGTTTACTACGCCTTTGCGATGGAAGTTCTCAATACCCATTTTGTCAGCGCAGAAACTTTTGCCGAGGCAAAAGCCATTTTCGGTAACAAAGGCGTCGTAGATTTGATCGGATCGATCGGCTATTTCTCGATGCTGCAGATTTGCCTAAACAGTGCCCAGGTGGATCTGCAGCCCGATCGTGAGCCACCGTTTCCAGATTTGCGCAGTTAACGGATGAGAGATCGAGCGTAATCAGGTTCAGGAAACTGCACGAATTTGATGGTCTGCGTTCGAAAAGAAATGGGGCGAATTTCAACCAGACGGCGTCGGTCGGTGAACGACCAGAACCGGCGGGCCGAAGGACCGTTTGTCATACCCGTTGCATCCTGCGCAATTCCTGATCCAGCATAGGCAATTGAAGTCGGGCGATGCAAAAAAGGCAATCAGCGCGCAGTCTTGATCCTCGTCGCCATGTTGTAACCCATTGCGTCTTTCGTGAATCATTTTTCGCATTACTTGATCAGAACGACATTCCTGAGGATTCCTATGGCCAGGGCGGGATTGATATTGGTTTCAGTATTAACAGTGTTTTGCATAGTCCCGGCACACGCAGCGGCAATCTAACTGACGCTTAGTTGTAATTCAGATGTCTAGGGCGTGTTCACACAAGTGGATAGCGAAGGCTTTCAACGATCAGGGCGAAATGGATAAAAGCCAAGAACATTATGTCGAGTTTCTCGAATCGCGAGAAGATGCGACGAAAGCCTTTGAGTCGGCGAAACAATCGT
>CAISYC010000022.1 GCA_903889565.1 uncultured beta proteobacterium | reverse complement strand
TCGGTGGATTGAGTTTTCCGGCCTTCGCCGCTTTGACCCAGTTACGCAGCGTCTGCTCGTTCATCCCGAGCTCCCTTGCGGTGGCCGCGAAACCTTGGCCCGCCTTCACGCGATCAACCGCCAATTGCCTAAACTCAGCCGTGAATTCCTGCTTCGGTATCTTGAACATATTTCTTCCTTCCTGTCAGTTGAGTTTATACCCACCTCTTGGAAGACGAAATTTCGGGGGAAGCTCAAACCTTGTATTCGAGGTAGGTGTCTCGGGGAAATTTCATGGTGGACTTTCGCTGAGTAGTGATTGTGATCGCTATTCACTGCCGGCTTGTCGGTGGCTCCACGTGAAGAGGTAAACGTCCAAGTTTGTCTGTAACGACTAATTATGAACCACTCATACTCCCCTCGTGAGTTGGACAAAAAAGTCCTACCCTTCCGTGTCCACAACTTCCGACTGCCCGTGCCAGAATCGGCGCGAGCTCGCGACGAGGCAGGAGTCCCGCAAGAGCTCTGTCGGTGACTTACCGGCACCCGGCTTGCTTCGTCGAGGTGCATCTGGCGGTCAGGGCGTAGGTGCAGTAACTCGGGATTCCAAAGAGTCGAATTGACGTTCACGCGTATTGTTGGCACGCGGAGTAGCCCACGAAAAAACCGATGAAATTCTAGGCCGGTGGGTGATATATTCATTCCTCATTGTTCGTGGAGCGAAAATGCCACTGTCAGCGATGCATTGGGGATCAGCGGTTTCGATACATTATTTCGTGGCGGAGTTCCTCCAAGCCGAACGATATAACGCGGCTGGATTTCTACCACCAACGGAGATGAGGATAGTCGACGCACCCAATCTCAACGACCCGATTGAAAATCACTACCGCCTCCGTATACTTTACTATTTTCGCGCTCACCTCTTGGGCGAAGTGCCGCCTGATACTCAATGGTTTGAGGTTCAGTACCTTACTGACAGGGAACTGTCGGAATTACACGCGGTCTCGCGTTGTGGTTGGGAAAACCCGACCGACCCAAGTGACCACAACGAATTGGCAAAAGTTGCTGTTCGTAAACCAATCAAGTTGGATGAGTTACCGGCAGATTGGAAGCGAATCATTCTGTGGGGTCATCGTCGCGAAGGTCCATTTACGATACTGGAGGGTAATAAGCGACTGACCGCTTACGCCTCGACGCTGCCATCTCCGGGACTGAGGATTCCTGTTCTCGTCGGTATTTCTCCGACCCCATGCCTTTGGCACTTCGAAGACGCACCACGGAAGATCGCGAACGATCTTTGGAAGGTGCCGAGTCTCTGGCCTCAGTTTTCACTGTAAACGAAGCATGGAAGTCGCGCCCTTTGCAATGCGCGACCCTCCGACTGCTACCGCCGAAATCGGCGCGGCCCCGCGACGAGGTAGGAGTCTCATGAGGCTTTTCGACGGGACCCACAACACCTGAGGCCCGGCGCCGCTCTTTGGAAGCCCTCCGCACCGCGGTCATGCTGCGTGGCGCCTTCGTCAAGCCGCCAATCGGCCGTAAGTGCTCGGTGGCGTTGCCTTCTTAGTCCATCGTGGTGCAGGCGCCATCGACGACGCGATAGGTTACCCCCATGCCATGCTTGGCGAGATTCGGTATACCCATCTCTCCGGCGGCAGTCAGGCCGACCAGAGAAAGCAGGCTCGTCCCTGCACTGGCGAGCGCGGCGAACAGGCCATTGCGACCGTCCGTGTCGAGAATATCGGCGCCGTCGATAATAACGCACGAGCTTTTGTCGACAAGCGCTATAGCGATCTGGAGCACGACGTCGACGCGAAACTTCTCCGGCTCGGACAGCAAATCGTAGTGCCGGCCGCCGAAGCGCAATTGAAGGTTCTCGTCGATCGAAACTGGCTGGTAACCGGCCGCCCCAGTAACGCTCTGCAGCACGGCGTTGTTGAGCAACTGAAGCCTGTTCGCCGGCATCGAATGACGCGATCCGTCCGGAGCCAGTATCTCCAAGTTAGCCGCGTTGGCCATGATTGTCGAGGTGCCGCTCGACTCTGCCCCGATTTCGTCACCTACCAGCATCACCGAAAGCAGGTTCATCAGCAATTCAAACCTATCCATCGGCTTTAGCGCCATAACCTTTACCATGCCGGCCGCGTAAACGGAGGACTTCGGCGCGTTGCCGGTGCTCGTGACTTCGCAATTTGGCAAGCCCAGAGTCGTCGCTCCGGCTTCGGCCTTGATAGTCACGCTGCCGCTGCCTACTCCGTCGCGCCCACGCCCATTCAACGCGGTCTTGGTGGGCAGTACCGCAAACTCATCTGCATTGCGTGCGGCGCGAATGAAGGGGCCGGCGCGGCCGGTCAGTGCCGCTCCTACACACTGGCAAATGGAAGATTTCCCCTGATGACTTTTACCGAACAGGAGTGCGATCGGCGCCATTACTATTTGCACCCGCTCGATGCCACGGAAATTCTCAATGAGCACTTCCATCATCTATTTGTCGCTCAGAGATTCTCTATGAGGGCGATACCGCGCCGGAAAAGGAAAACCCCCGTGCATCCGTAGAGACTAACCCACTCCCAAAGCAGGCGTCGCGGAATTACGAGGGCGACAGCAGTATTTACCGTTGGCTCGCCGACGTCAAGTCGGGGAGATTTTCATTGGGTCGCCGATCAAGGTGCGATCAGGAGATCGGCCTGCTACTCAACAAGGTCGAGGAGCGAAAACCGCTACACAGACTCTTAAAAATCAGTTGCCTTAATGCTATGCGTTTTCAAGTTTCCACCGATTTTTGCATACAGCATGACGGTGCGGCCAATCCGTTCTATTCCATCTTCTTTCTGAACAAAATGGAAATCGAAATTTGAATCCGCCGTCCCCTACTTCAGTTTCCGGCCCAAACAAATAATTCTCCCCATACCATTTTTTCCCAATCGCATAGTGGATTCTATAAATGCCAAACGGGACTCCCAAGTCTGCTCGCTCACCCGCCCTAACAAATGCGGTCAAAACTGTTGCGCGAGTCTCGGGATTAAAGACCCTAATAAAATAATGGGGACCTGCCTGAGTAACTAGCGTGAGGGGCGCCATCAACTCGACGGGACTGTCTTGCCTATATCCACTGTAAAAGCCCGTAGGAGGCAAAGGGAACTGCTACAAATCAAAACGCTGATCCGTATTAACGGGGGGGCGCGAAGCCACAGAATCCTGTCTCGATGCTAACCGCGAATGAGGCGCTGGAGAAACTTCGTCCGGCGACCATTCCGTCTTATGTTCCGGAGTGGACGGGCTGCGTGTCGCAGACACAGCGTCCGTTTGCACCGGTAGGTCGTCAATGTTAATAGCCTCTTTAGCAGCATCTCTACCGCTTACGACTACGAGCACGCCAAGGACGAGTATTCCGGCGCCATAGAAATGCCAGTACTTTTGTGCGTGCGCCAAATAGTCGGCCACCTTGGCCGCAACCGACATTTCTCTAGACGCATTCCAGCGTCGTCGTGCAGCAGCCTCATGCATCTCACGCTGTCGATTTGCCGCTTCTTCTCGCGCACGTTTTCGCGCAGCAGCTTTTTGCAAGGGGGAAGGCTCGGGATGACGACTCGCACCACTTGGCCGACTATCGAACGGCCTACTCTGTCCGCGAGACTGCTCCTCCTGGCGAATCCACTCATCGTGTTGTCGGCGCCGCTCGGGATCGGACAGCACCGCGTAAGACGCATTGATGATCGTCATAATGCGTGCGGCTTCGGTATCGTTAGGATTTCGGTCTGGATGGTATCTTTGGGACAGCGCCCTGTAGGCGGCGCGAATGACCTCGGGCGGCGCGTCACGAGCTACTTTCAAATTGTCGTAATGCGTATGAACTTTAGCCATAATCTAAACGAACCCATTCGAATTGCAGCTCAAACAAGACTCTGCAACCTGCTCCAATGCTGCCCAAGAAATCGCCTCATCTCCGCATCGCCGATGGTTATCCGGACTTCCGACAGCACAGTATCGAATGCCTCACCAAATTTTGCTTGATCGCGGTCGATTGGCTTCAGGCCAGCCATAGCATTAAGAATGCTGCGAGCACTATCCTCATCCATAATTAGCCGTTGCGGCTGGCCAGTCGCTTGTGCCAACGCGGCAAGAACACCACTGCGAAATTCCATTGCGCCACAGGTGGTGCAGAACGAGAGGCATATGTTCTTATCGATGGATTCGATCAGGTAAATTTGAAGCCAGTTGTCGGACATAAGGGCGCCTACCAGATCAGTTTTTGCGCGCCAGCCACACCGATACGCGCTCGTCATTGCAAAATGTAGAACCGTGATTTTTCATTCAATAGGATGGCACGTTGCTTTCATGCTTTTGCATCCAATCACCCAACCTGACAAGCTCAGCCCGCCCGAATCCTGCACTTTCAGCGTTATCTAAGAGTTTGGGACAGGTATTTGCATCGGCGAGATGTTCGGCAGGCACACCGTATACCGCGTGAATTTTTACGCGCCTCTCCAGCATCGCGCTGCTTGTTACTACACATTCTGCCGCCTCTTGGACGACGAATTCGAGACTGCTGCAGTTTGGCCCATTATTTTTTTGACCCACTGCAAACCATATTATTGGCACGCCGAATAGCACAGCGTTGAAAGTGAGCACGCGAATCATGTGCCATTGATTTTCAGTTAACGATATCACGTTAGCGAAATTGTCACGATTAGTGCGTGGTCAATTAGTATACGCTGGCTCAAATTCTAGGGCGTGCGAACCCCGCTCCGGAAAAAATTCGGCCTACGTGTTGCCGCCCTACGGCGGACGACCAAACTCTCGCAGGAAGCGCTCGCAGATCGTTGCGGCTTCGCGAGGTCTTATATGAGTCGGATCGAGCGGGGTAAGGCGAATCCGTCGCTCGACGCTGTGGAAACGCTCGCCGGCGGCCTTCGGGTGCCGATAAGCGCCCTATTCGAGGATTGAGAGCAATTTGGGCAACTCCCGTTTGGCGAGATATTGTTGCCGCCGCACATTCGAACGGCGCATTTCGGCGGCCTGAGCACCCGTAACCGAAATTCTTTGCTACCCCTGTGCTACCCAGAGCACAAACAAAAACGGCCTACCCGAAGGTAAGCCGTTGAAATGTTTGGTTGCGGGGACAGGATTTGAACCTGTGACCTTCGGGTTATGAGCCCGACGAGCTGCCAGACTGCTCCACCCCGCGTCTGAGCGCGCATTGTATCACCGCCGCCGGTCCGGGCAAAGCACTTCCGGGAAAATACCGTAAAAACATTTGCCTGCAAAATCGTTAACGCATCGATCAGTTGTTCGCGGGGATCGATTTGCGACCCATGAAATTTCGCATCATCGTAATTGCGCGATCCATGCTCACATAGAACACGGGCGTCACGTAAAGCGTCAGAAACTGCGAGAAGACCAGCCCGCCCACCACCGCGATGCCGAGGGGACGCCGCGTTTCGGCGCCGGCGCCCAGGCCCAGCGCAATCGGCAGCGTGGAGAAAATCGCCGCCATGGTGGTCATCATGATCGGACGAAAACGCACTTTACAGGCTTCGACGATGGCCTCCATCGGAAGCATGCCCCGCTCGCGCTGCATCTGCAAAGCGAAGTCGACCATCATGATGCCGTTCTTCTTGACCAGGCCGACGAGCAGGATAATACCGACAAAACTGAAAATATTGAGCTCCTGCCGGAAAATAATCAGCATCAGCAAGGCGCCGAATCCGGCAAACGGCAACGCGGTCAGAATGGTCAATGGATAACCGTAGTGCTCGTACAGTATCGCCAGAATCATGTAAATGAGTATGACCGTAATCGCCAGCAGTACCGGCAGTGACTGAAATGCAGCCTGGAAAGCCTTGGCGTTACCGGCAAACTCGCCGGTAATCGTGTCGGGCAGAACTTCCTTCGCGATGCCTTCGATCGCCGAAACCGCGTCGCCCACCGACACCCCGGGCGCCAGGTTGAACGACAGAATCACCGCCGGCAACTGTCCCGAATGGGCCACCGATACCGGTCCGACGCCGCTCTTGATCTCCGCCACCGCACTCATCGGAATCATGAGCCCGGTGTCGCTGCGGACAAAAATCGAATTCATTGCGTTGATGTCGGTCTGGTAACGCCGGTCCACTTCAAACATGACCTGGTATTGATCGGAGGCGCCGAACAGCGTGCTGATCTTGCGCCCGCCGAATGCGTTGTAAAGAACGGACTCGATCTGTTCCGACGTTATGCCGAGCAGGGACGCGCGGTCCCTGAGTATCTTCAGCTGGATTTCTGGATTTGACAGCTGCAGGTTGGTCGATACGTCCTGCAGGATCGGCAACGCCGCGAGCCGCGCCAGCATTTTCTGGCCGGGCCCGTACAGACTCTGCAGGTCGGTGCCGGTCAGAGTGTAGATATAGTCGCTGGTTGAAACCGTGCCGCCGATGCGAATTGCCGGCGGATTTGACAAAAACAACTGCACGTTCGTGTTGGCGCGCGCTTCGCGCCGGATCTGCTGGATGACCTCATCGGCACCGTCAGTCCGCGTGCCGTCCGCTTTGGATTTCAGCCGGATTACGAAACGTCCGACGTTATCGCCGAATTCACCCCCCGCGCCTTGCCCCGCCGTCGACAGCACGGATTCGACATTCTTGTTTTTGCCGATCAATTCACCGAGCGACTGTATCGTGCCGATCGTCGTTTTAAACGTGGTGCCCTCGCGCGCGCGCGTCACGCCGTTAATGACGCCGGTGTCCTGACGCGGAATGAAACCCTTGGAGACGGTATCGTAAAGCACGCCCATAAACAGCAGAACCACCGCCGAGCCCAGCAGGACGGTGCCGCGGAAACGCAATACCAGACGCAGCGTGTCGATATAAAAATCGCGCGCCACGTCGAACATTTTTTCCGACCAGTTAAACAGCCAGCCATGCTTTTCATCATGCGTGGTTGTCAGCATGCGGCTGCACAGCATCGGCGTGATGGTCAGGGAAACGACCCCCGAAATCAGAATCGACACGCCCACAGTCACCGCAAACTCGCGGAACAGGCGGCCGATCATGCCCTGCATGAACATGATGGGAACGAACACGATCGTCAACGCCGCGGTCATTGTTACCACGGTGGAGAAAATCTCCTTGGCGCCCTCGATCGACGCCTGCAGGCGCTCCTTGCCCATTTCCATGTGGCGCGTGATGTTTTCGAGCACCACGATGGCGTCATCGACCACAAATCCGACCGCCAGCGTGATCGCCATCAGCGACAGGTTGTTCAGGCTGAAGCCGACCAGATGCATGACGGCAAAAGTGCCAAGCACCGCCGCTGGCAGCACCAGCGCGGTGACCAGTGTCGCGCGCACATTGCGCAGGAAGGCGAGAATCACCGCCACCACCAGGAATATCGACAGCACGAGCGTGAAATTCACCTCGTGTATCGAATCGCGGATGAATTCGGAGCGGTCGATCACGACCTTCACTGAGGTGCCGGCGGGCGCCTCGCGCTCGATCGACGGCAGCATGTCCTTCAACTTCTCGACCACCTCGACGGTGTTCGCGCCGGGCTGACGGTAAACGGCGAGCAGTTCCGCACGGTCGCCGTTGTACCAGCTCAGAACCCGTTCGTTTTCGACGCCATCCTCGGCATGGCCGATATCGGACAGGCGCACGGCCTTGCCGTTTTTGTAGGCGATGATCACCGGATTGAAGTCGGCCGCGTGACCGAGACCTCCGTTGGATTTCACCGTGAAATTACGCGCGTCGCCCTGCAGCGCGCCCGAGGGCAGGTTTGCATTGGCGGTGCGTATGGAATCCACCACCTGATCGAGGCCGAGACCGCGCGTCGCCAGCGCGTTGGGATCGACGAACAGGCGCACCGCATATTTCTGCGAGCCGAACACCTGCACCTGGGCCACACCGTTGACGGTGGAGAAGCGTTGCGAAATATGCGAATCGGCGAACTTGTCGAGATCCGACATCGGAACATTTTTTGCCGATACCGCCAGATACAAAACCGGCGAATCGGCGGGATTGACCTTGCGCAGCGACGGCGGGTCCATGTCGCTTGGCAGAAAACGGATCGCCTGCGCGATGCCGGTCTGCACATCCTGTGCAGCGGCATCGATATCGCGGTCGAGCGAGAACGTCATCGTGATCCGCGTATTGCCGGTGGTAGACGACGAGGTCATTTCGTCGACACCCGGAATCTGGCTGAAAGCGCGCTCGAGCGGCAACGCCACGGTATTAGCCATGACTTCTGGGCTGCCGCCGGGCAGCACCGCCGTCACCGAGATAGTCGGGAAATCGACGTTGGGCAGATCGTTCACCGGCAGCGACTGAAATCCCAGCCAGCCGAAAAACAGGATGGAAGCGAACAAAACGCTGCTGGCAACCGGCCGCTCGATGAAAATTTTTGAAACGTTCATGCCATCGACTCCTGAATATCTACCATGGTCGCAGCCGCAAAATTTAGGGCGGCGTTACACGGCGGATGAACCAGCCGGTATTACACCGACCGGGCAGTGTCAACACAAATCAGCCCGCAGCCTCAATTGCGTCTTTGCCCTTGCGCCGCCTGAAATATTTCACCGCCTGATCCATGCTGACAAAAAACACCGGTGTCACATAGAGCGTCAGGAACTGCGAAAACACCAACCCGCCTACCACCGCGATACCGAGCGGCTGGCGCGTTTCCGCACCGGCGCCCAGCCCCATCGCGATCGGCAGGGTGGCGAAAATCGCCGCCATCGTCGTCATCATGATCGGGCGGAATCGAACGTTACAGGCTTCGACGATCGCCTCGCTCGGCGACATCCCGCGTTCACGCTGCGTCTGCAGCGCGAAGTCGACCATCATGATGCCGTTTTTCTTGACCAGACCGATCAACAGAATAATGCCGACGAAACTGAAAATATTCAGTTCCTGACCGAACAAAATCAGCGTCAGCAACGCGCCGAATCCTGCAAACGGCAGCGCGGTCAAAATGGTCAACGGATAGCCGTAATGTTCATACAGAATCGCGAGGATCATGTAGATCAGAATCACGGTGATCGCCAGCAGCAGTGGCAGCGAGCGGAATGCGGCCTGGAAGGCTTTGGCGTTACCGGCAAATTCGCCGGTGATGGTTTCCGGCAAAACCTCCTTGGCGATGCCTTCGATCGCATCAACCGCTTCGCCAACCGACACGCCGGGCGCGAGATTGAAGGACAGGATCACCGCCGGCAGCTGGCCCGAGTGTGCCACCGACACCGGCCCCACGCCGCTTCTGATCTCGGCGACCGCGCTCAACGGCACCATCGAACCCGCCGGGCTCTGGATGAAAATCGATTCCATCGAATTGATGTCGCTCTGGTAGCGACGGTCGACCTCGAACATCACCTGATACTGGTCGGAGGCGCCGAACAGGGTGCTGACCTTGCGGCCGCCAAATGCGTTATACAACGCGCCCTCGATCTGTTCCGACGAAATGCCGAGGGCCGACGCGCGGTCGCGCAGAATATTCAGTTGGATCTCCGGGTTTGCCAGTTGCAGATTGGTCGTCACGTCCTGCAGTATCGGCAGCGCCGCCAGCCGCGCCAGCATCTCCGCGCCCGGACGGTAGAGTTGCTGAAGATCGGGGCCGGTCAGCGTATAAATGTAATCGCTGGGCGACACGGTACCACCGATGCGGATCGCCGGCGGATTGGACAGAAACAACTGGACGTTTTGATTGCCGGCCGCCTGACGCCGGATTTGCTGGATGACTTCATCCGCCCCCGCCTGACGATCGCCGCTGGCCTTCGATTTGAGGCGGATGATAAAGCGGCCCAGATTGTCGCCAAACTCCCCGGCCGCGCCCTGCCCGGCCGTCGACAGCACGGATTCAACGTTTTTGTTTTCAGCGATCAGCGCGCCGAGGCTCTGTTGCGTTCCCGACGTGGTCTTGAAGGTCGTGCCTTCGCGCGCACGCGTGATGCCGTTGATGACGCCGGTGTCCTGGCGCGGAATAAAACCCTTCGACACGGTGTTGTAGAGCACGCCCATGAAAACCAGCACGACTGCCGAACCGATGAGCACGACGCCGCGATAGCCAAGCACCCAACGCAGGCTTGCCAGATAGCCGTCGCGCGCCAGATCGAGCATGCGCTCGGACCAGCGGAACAGCCAACCGCGCTCGTGCGAAGGCTTCAGAATGCGGCTGCACAGCATCGGCGTGATCGACAGCGAGAGCAGACCCGATATCAGCACCGCCACACCGACAGTGACGGCAAATTCGCGAAACAGCCGGCCGATCATGCCCTGCATGAACATGATGGGCACAAACACGATCGTCAGCGCGGTCGTCATGGTGATGACCGTGGTGGAAATCTCCTTGGCGCCGTCGAGCGAGGCCTGCAGGCGCTCCTTGCCCATTTCCATGTGGCGCGTGATGTTTTCGAGCACCACGATGGCGTCATCGACCACAAATCCGACCGCCAGCGTGATCGCCATCAGCGACAGGTTGTTCAGGCTGAAACCGATCATGTGCATGACGGCGAAGGTGCCGAGTATCGACGCCGGCAGCACCAGCGCCGTGACCAGGGTCGCCCGCACATTGCACAGAAAAACCAGGATCACGCCGACCACCAGCACGATCGAAAGAATCAGCGTGAAATTCACGTCGTGTATCGAATCGCGGATGAATTCGGAACGGTCGATCACCACCTTGACCGAGGTGCCGGCCGGCGCCTCTTTTTCGATCGAAGGCAGCATTTCCTTCAGTTTCTCGACCACTTCCACCGTGTTTGCGCCGGGCTGACGGTAAACTGCAAGCAGTTCGGCGCGGTCGCCGTTGTGCCAGCTGATGACGCGTTCGTTTTCGACGCCGTCTTCGGCATGACCGATGTCGGAAAAGCGCACCGGCTTGCCGTTCTTGTAGGCGATGATCAGTGGGCTGAAATCGGCCGCCCGGTTCAATCCGCCGTCAGACTTGACCGTAAAGTTACGCGCCGTACCCTGCAATGCGCCGGACGGCAGATTGGCGTTAGCGGTCTGCACCGCCCGCACCACCTTGTCCATGCCGAGTCCACGCGACGCCAGCGCATTGGGGTCGACGAACAGGCGCACGGCATATTTCTGCGAACCGAATACCTGCACCTGGGCGACGCCGTTGACTGTCGAAAAGCGCTGCGAAATATGCGAGTCCGCAAACTTGTCGAGGTCCGACATCGGCACGTTCTTCGCCGACACGGCGAGGATCAGCACCGGCGCGTCGGCCGGATTCAGCTTGCGCAGTGACGGCGGATCCATGTCGCTCGGCAGGAAGCGCACGGCCTGTGCGATGCCTGTCTGCACATCCTGCGCTGCCGAATCGATATCCCGGTCGAGTGAAAAAGTCAGCGTAATGCGCGTGTTTCCGTTGGTCGACGAGGAAGTCATTTCGTCGATCCCCGGAATCTGGCTGAAGGCGCGCTCCAGCGGCAACGCCACGGTGTTCGCCATGACCTCAGGGCTGCCGCCGGGCAGCACGGCAGTCACGGAAATCGTCGGGAAATCCACATTCGGCAGGTCATTAACGGGCAGCGTCTGAAAACCGAGCCATCCGAAAAACAGAATGGAGGCAAACAACACACTGCTCGCGACGGGCCGCTCAATGAATACGCGGGATATATTCATGGTCGCCCTCCTTGGGCATCACAACAACGCGGAACTGCAGCTAGGACTTGGCGCCCTGTTTGGCGTTGCCCTCGTTGCGATCCTGCTTGGTCTTCTCGGGCGAACCGCCCTTGGCGTCGCCCTCGCTGGAATCCTGCTTCTTCGACGTCGAAGCGCCCTTGGCCTCGCCCTCGACAACCACCGCGGCGCCGTCGGTCAGCGCGAACGGCACCTTGGCGACCACCTGATCGCCGGGCGCGACGCCCGTTTCAATCACAACCCTGTCGCCGACCTGGCGGGCGATCTTTACCACCTGCATCACCGCCTTGCCATTGCGTACAACATAAACGAAGGAATTATCCTGCCCCGGTTGCACTGCAGTCTCCGGCAGCGCCAGCGCATCCTTGTCAACGCGCAGCACGATGCGCGCGGAAATAAACTGGCCCGGCCACAATTCCTCGTGCTCGTTGCCGACACGCGCCTTCAGCGTAATGGTGCCGGTTTGCACATTGACCGTATTGTCGATGAAAACCAGCGAACCCTTGGCGATGACGGGGCCGCCGGGATTCGCGCTGATTTCGACCTTCAGGTCAGGCGTGTTCCAGTAACGTCTGACGTCCTCCAACCGGCGCTGCGGCACGCTCATCGTGACCAGAATCGGCCGGGTGCTGTTGATGACGACCAGCGGTTCGGCGCCACCGGCACTGACGAGATTGCCTGCCTTCACCGCAAGGCTGCCGGTACGCCCGGCGATCGGCGCCACCACCTCGGAATAGGACATTTGCAGTTTGGCCTGATCCAGCGCTGCGCGGTTGGCATTCACCGTCGATTCCAGCGACTTCACCTGCGTCAATGCCAAATCGTATTCCTGGCGCGTGACGTAATCCTTTTCCATCAGCGGACGCAGGCGCGCCTCCTGTGCCTGCGCCTGCTGCAGCTGGGCGCGATCGCGCTCGACTGCGGCGCTGGCCTGATCGACTGCCGCCTGCGCGGAACGCGGATCGATGCGAAACAGAGGCTGCCCCTGCTTGACGTAATCGCCCTCCGTGAAAAACACGTTTTGCAGCACGCCGCTGATCTGGGCGCGCACGGCGACGCTGTGCTCGGACTCCACGGTGCCGACGGCATCGATGACCATCGGCATTGCTTGCGGCGCTACGGTGACAGTGCTTACGGTGAGCGGGCCGCCGGGACCGCGGCGCCCGCCTTTGCCCTCGCCCTTGGCCGCTTTGGCCGGCGCCGCATCGCCATCCTTGGGCGCATAGGTTTTCCAGCCGTAATAGCCACCTGCAATGACCGCTGCGACCAGAATGATTTTTAGTATGGGCTTCATGATCGATCTCGAAAAAATTACGGCATCAGTCCGGAAACATCATTGCAGCGCGCGACGGCAAGGCGGCTCTGCATCATCGCGCACCCGCCTTCACCACCGCCGAGTCGGAAGCACCCAGCGCAAAATTGAGTCGCGACAACGCGCTGTACCAGTCGAGATAGGACTGGATTTGCGCGACTCTGGCATTGGTATCGTCGAGTTGCGCGGTGATGAAATCGAGCAGGTTGCCAACACCGGCCTTGTAGCGCGCAGCCGATGCCGCCGCCGACTCGGTGGCGCTCTTGACCAGATTGGTCGCGCTGTTCACGCTGGACGCCGAAGTCTGCAGATCGTAATACGCCTGCCAGACGTCCATCTCGGTGGCGCTCAGCAACTGGTCGCGCGCGCTCTCCGCCTGCGCGGCGAGTTCATCCGCTCGTTTGGTGCTATAGGTATCCTTGAAGCCGCTGAAAATCGGAATATTGAGGTTGAATCCGAACGCGTAGGTATCCTGCTCCGGCCGCTGTGAAATCACGTTCGCCAGCGCGGAGCCCGTCAGCGGCGTGGTCGCGCCATAGGCATATATATTCGTACCACTGTTCGTGTAATTGATCATGCCGTAATTGGCCAAAAACGTAAGCGACGGCAAGCCGGCGCGCGATGTTGCCAGCGCGGTCGAGCGCGCCGACCGCGCGCGCGCCTCGGCCGCCAGCAGATCCGGGCGATTCTGCTTGGCTTTCTCGATCAGTTCGTCGATCGACTGACTGAGCACCGATACCGGCGGCAGTTCGGCCACCGGTTTGAGTTCGAGCGGATACTGCACCGGCAAACCAACCGTGTTCGCCAGCATGCCGCGCGCCTTCGACATTTCGCCTTCGTTGCGCGTCAGCACGAGCTGCGCCTGCCCGACCTGGGTTTCGGCACGGTATTCGTCGCCGGCGGTGGCGAGTCCCGAGGTGCGGCGACGCTGCGTGGCGTCGAGCGCGGTTTCAAAATTCTTCAGCGACTCGCGGCTGGCACGCACCAGATAATCAAATGCCAGCACGCGGTAATACGCCTGCTCGACCTGGGTCGCCACCTCCTGCAGGGTGCGGTTCTGTGTCAGGTTGGCCGCCAGCAGGCGGAAATTCGCCGCATCCTTGGCTGCGGCATTCTGACCGAAGTCGAACAGCAACCAGCTCAGGCTGACACTCGGGCCGTAAATCGTCTGCACCGGGACCGGCAAGCCGGTGGTTGCCGAAATATTGCGGCTGATCTGGTTGCGGTACAACCCGGTGATGGTCGGCCAATCGTCGGCCTTTTCGATGCCTAGTGCGGCCGCTTCGGAACGCGCCGACAGCCATGCCTGGTGCGTCCGCGGATTGAGCAACAGGGCCAGGTCGGTCAAATCCGCCAGCGACAGCGGCCCCTTGAACTGGGAGGGCACAACCGGCGCCTGATCGGGCTTGCCGACTTCGGGCAATGGCCGGTCGGGCACCCACTTCATGTTGGGGGCCGGCGCCGTCATGCCTTCAGTTTTGAAAGGATCGACCTTGAAGAGATCAAGCCCCGCGGCGGCACAGTGGCCGGCCACGCACAATATCCCCGCGAACGAGAAAACCCTCAGACGACCCATTGCCCCTCAGACACGTTTTATTTTTATGGTGAAACCACACTAACGGCGCATGATAACACTGTACTGCATAAATTGATCCAATGGCCCGCTGCACTCGCCGATACCGGTTGATCCGGGCCCGACTTTGTCGCAGACTCGCCACAATTTTCGACGGTCATGCCAGGTGCAAAGAGATTCGGACAACATTCCGCGTAATGTCCTCGGCGGACTGCTGCAACCCTGCAGCGAACGGCCGCTGACCGGCTTTTACCGCGACAGCTGCTGCAATAGCGGCAACGACGACGCCGGCGCTCATGTGGTTTGTGTGCGAGTGACCGCCGAATTTCTCGCCTTCAGCCAGTCGCGCGGCAACGATCTGTCGACGCCGCACCCGGATTTCGGCTTTCCGGGACTAAAACCCGGCGATTGCTGGTGCCTGTGCGCATTGCGCTGGGTCGAAGCCCTGCAGGCCGGCGTGGCGCCACGCCTCGCCCTGGCCGCGACGCATGAGGCCATGCTCGAATATGTGCCGCTGGCGGAACTCAAGAAATACGCCTTCGACCTGAATTAAGCTGCGGCACGACAAATTCGCATCTGCAATACCGACGCGCGTGCAGCACCCGCGCTAGTTCAGCGTCGGGCCGGCTGCCGTTTCGTCGGCAGTATCCTCACCGGGTATAGTTACATCATCCTCGATGGCCTCTGAATCCGGCCCGGGTTCCACCGCGACGACATCGACCGCAGCGGCCGCCAGTTCCGCGCCGTCAACCGGTTCGCCACCGATTTGCGCCCCCGGCGCGACGGTTTCGATTAACTGGCCAAGATCGTCGAGCGGCGGCAGATCGGTCAATGCCGTCAGGTTCAGGTCATCGAGAAACTGCCGCGTGGTGGCGAACAATTCAGGTCGCCCCGGCACTTCGCGCTGGCCGACGACATCGATCCAGCCGCGCGCCTCCAGCGCCTTGATCAGGTTGGTCGAGACAACCACGCCGCGGATGTCTTCAATATCTCCGCGTGTCACCGGCTGTTTGTAGGCGATGATGGCAAGCGTTTCGAGCACTGCGCGGGAGTAGCGCGGCGGCTTCTGCGGATTCATGCGGTCGAGGAAGCGCTGGTACTCCGGCCGCGTGCGGAAACGCCAGCCGCTGGCGACGTTGACGAGTTCTATGCTGCGCCCCTCGCAACCCTGCGCCACACCGGCCAGCGCTTCGCTCAGCACCTCTTCGCCAAGTTCATCGCCGAAGAGCTTTTTCAAATCGGCCAGTTGCAGCGGCTCGCTGGAGGTCAGCAAAGCGGCTTCGATCACGTGTTTTACGTGTTCAAGATCAAACGACTGTGAGTCCATGGGTCAGCTTTACGTAAATCGGCGCGTAGGCCTCTTGTTGCGACAATTCGATCATGGATTCGCGGGCGAGCTCGAGAATCGCCAGCAGCGTCACCACCAGTTTCGGCACGCCGTCCTCCTGCGAGAACATCTGGGTAAATTCGAGAAAGCTTACCTCACGCAATCGGCGCAGAATGAGTGTCATGTGTTCGCGCACCGACAACTGGTCGCGCGTCACGCGATGGTGTTTGTTCACGCTCGCCCGCTGCAGCAGCCACAGCCAGGCTTGGCGGAGGTCCTCGGCACTGACGTTCGGCATCACATATTCGGCGGTCTTGTCCACCCACACCTGCGCCAGCATGTAATCGCGGCCGAGTTGCGGAATATCGTCGATGCGTTGTGCGGCGAGTTTCATCTGTTCGTAAACGAGCAGGCGGCGCACCAGTTCCGCACGCGGGTCTTCCTCCTCGGCGACCGCCGACGGCGGCCGCGGCAGCAGCATGCGTGATTTGATTTCGATCAGCACCGCCGCCATCACCAGATACTCGGCCGCGAGTTCCAGGCTCTTGCGCCGCATGACCTCGACGTATTCGAGATATTGCGCGGTCAGGCGCGCCATCGGAATGTCCAGCACGTCGAGATTGTGCTTGCGGATCAGATACAGCAGCAGGTCGAGCGGGCCTTCGAAGGTCTCGAGGAACACCTCGAGCGCGTCGGGCGGAATATAAAGATCCTGCGGCAGTTGCAATACCGCTTCGCCGCGGTAGCGCGCGATCGGCGCCGCCGCTTCGGTTGCCGCGACCTCGCTCACGACGAAGCCCCCGGACAGTCATTGGCGCCGCGTCCCAAGGACAAATTACGAATATTTGGCATGCGGCATTTTAACGTGAATCGCGGTCTAAACCTACTGCCGCGGCTACCGCCTAGGTATACCGGAGACCCATCACCTCGCGCACGTCGCGCATGGTCTCTTCGGCGAGTTTTTGCGCTTTTTCGCAGCCATCGGCGACGATGCTGCGCACCAGCGTCGGATCATCGGCATAGCGCTGGGCGCGCTCGCGCATCGGCTTCAATTCGGCCAGCACCGATTCTATTACCGGCTGTTTGCATTCGAGGCAGCCGATGCCTGCGCTGCGGCAGCCCTGCTGCACCCAGTCGCGCCGTGCGTCGTCCGAGTAAACGCAATGCAATTGCCAGACCGGACATTTTTCCGGATCGCCCGGATCGGTACGCTTGATGCGCGCCGGATCGGTCGGCATGGTGCGGATTTTTTTCGTTACCGACTCGTCGCTTTCGCGCAGGCTGATTGTGTTGTTGTACGACTTCGACATCTTCTGTCCATCCAGCCCCGGCATCTTCGAGGCCTCGGTCAGCAACGCCTGCGGCTCAACGAGGATCACCTTGCCGCCGCCTTCAAGATAACCGAACAAGCGCTCGCGGTCGCCGAGCGCAAGGTTTTGTGCTTTTTCGAGCAATTCGCGCGCTTCGTCAAGTGCAGGCGCGTCGCCCTGCTCCATGTAACGTGTGCGCAATTCCCGGTAGAGTTTTGCGCGTTTGGCGCCGAGTTTCTTGATTGCGGCTTCGGCTTTTTCCTCGAAACCGGGCTCACGTCCGTAGACGTGATTGAAACGGCGCGCGATTTCGCGCGTGAATTCGATGTGCGGCACCTGGTCTTCGCCGACCGGCACCTGGTTGGCGCGGTAAATCAGAATGTCGGCACTCTGCAACAACGGATAACCGAGAAAGCCGTAGGTCGAGAGATCCTTGTCGGAAAGTTTTTCCTGCTGATCCTTGTAGGTCGGCACGCGCTCAAGCCAGCCCAGCGGCGTGATCATCGACAGCAGCAGATGCAGTTCCGCGTGCTGGGGCACCTTCGACTGGATGAACAGTGTCGCCTGCGCCGGATCGATACCGGCAGCCAGCCAGTCGATCACCATTTCCCAGGTGTGCTGCTCGATCGCCTCGGGACTGTCGTAATGCGTGGTCAACGCATGCCAGTCGGCGACAAAAAAGAAACATTCGTGCTCGTGCTGCAGGCGCTTCCAGTTTTTCAGCACGCCGTGATAGTGGCCGAGATGCAATGCGCCGGTTGGACGCATGCCTGATAAAACGCGGTCGATGAACATAAAACGATTTCCTGAATTCCTGACGGCGCCGCCGCCTAAGCTGTTTAACCGTTCAATTACAAAAGTGCGCCCGAGGGAATGCCGCAAATCAGGGCGACGAAATACAGCGTAACGGAAACGATCGGCGTCAGCACCGTGCCAAGTATGCCCGTAAACAACAGGGCGAGCAAAATGAAGAATCCGTAGCGCTCGATTTGCGCAAACTTGAAAGCCAGCCGGCGCGGCAGAAGGCTGACCATAATTCGTCCACCATCAAGCGGTGGCAGCGGAAAAAGATTCAGCGCAAAAAATATGACATTCACAAAAACGCCGGCTTCGCCAACAGATCTCAGCCACGCCTGCGCCGGATTGCCGGCGTCCATGTCGATTGAAATTCTGAACAGCAGGCCCCAGCATACCGCCATCAACAAATTGCTGAACGGCCCCGCCGCTGCGACCCACAGCATGTCCCGCTTGGGATTGCGCAGGTTTGCAAAATTCACCGGCACCGGTTTTGCCCAGCCGAAAATGAAAGGCGTGAGCATCGTCAGCAACGGCATCAGGATGGTGCCGACCGGATCGATGTGTCGCAACGGATTCAGGCTGATGCGCCCCGCCGCATAGGCCGTCATGTCGCCGAAATATTTTGCGACGTAGCCGTGCGCGGCTTCGTGCAATGTGATCGCGAACAACACCGGCAATGCGAACACCGCCACCTTTTGTATCGTGCTAAGTTCCAATCGTCACTCCCAACAAGTCGGCTTTGCCGACGCCGACACGCACCACCACCGGCACGTCGCCGGTCAGATCAACCACCGTGCTCGGTATCACGCCGCAAGGCCCGGCATCGATCACGAGGTCCACGGAATGTTCGAGGCGGCTGCGAATTTCGTCGGTATCGGTCAGCGGCTGCGTCTCTCCGGGCATGATCAACGATGAACTCAACAACGGCTCGCCAAGCTCGGCCAGCAAGTCCTGCACCACGCGATGCGCCGGTAAGCGCACGCCGATGGTTTTGCGCCGCTCATGCAGCAGGCGGCGCGGCACTTCGCGTGTCGCATGCAGAATGAAGGCAAAGCCGCCGGTGGCGCCCCGCTTCAACAATTGAAACTGCAAGTTGTCGATGCGCGCATAGACCGCCGCTTCGGCGACATCGCGACAGACCAGCGCAAAGTGATGCCGCGCATCGATGCCGCGGATTGTTCGTATGCGCTCCATCGCCGCCTTGTCACCGATATGGCAACCCAGCGCGTAACAGGAGTCGGTCGGGTAGGCGATCACACCGCCGTCGCGCAAAATCTGCGCCGCCTGACGAATCAAGCGCACCTGCGGATTGTCCGGATGAATCGAAAAATACTGGGCCACGGGAAATCAGTGCAAGCCCAGTTGGCGCCACACCGGGTCGCAGCCCGCCGGCAATTTCGGCAAACCGCCGAGATCGCGGCTTTCGTCCGGCGCGTGAAAATCCGATCCCGCCGACGCCGCCAACCCGAACTCGGCGGCGTATTTGGCAAACATCGCAAACTCCTGCGGCTGGTGACTGCCGGTCACAACTTCAATGGCGGCGCCGCCGTGGTCGCGAAACTCCCCCAGCAGGGCGCGCAATTGCGCGGGCGCCAGCCCGTAGCGCCCCGGATGCGCGACCACCGCAAGTCCGCCAGCGCCCTTGATCCAGGCGACGGCATCGCCCAAGGCCGCCCACCGCTGCTCAACCTGACAAGGCCGGCCGGCGCCGAGCCAGCGGCGAAAAGCATCCTTGATGCTGTTGACCCGTCCCGACTCGACGAGATGGCGTGCAAAGTGGGTGCGGCCGATCATGCGCGGATTGCCGGCGAAACGCTGCGCGCCGGCCAACGTGCCTTCGATCCCCAATGAGTCGAATACGGCGGCCATGCGTTGTGCGCGCTCCTCGCGGCCCGCCCGCGTCGCCGCCAGCCCCGCCTGGAATTGCAAATGGCCTGGGTCGATGCCAAGGCCCACCACATGAATGGTTTGCTCGCGCCACGATACCGAGATTTCGACGCCGTTGATCAGCTGCACGCCGCGCACCGCTGCCGCCGTGGCTGCCTCGGCGAGCCCGCCGGTGTCATCGTGATCGGTCAGCGCAAGCGTGCTGACACCGCGACGGGCGGCGCGCGCAACCACCACGGCGGGCGCCAGTGTGCCGTCGGAAATATTGGAATGGCAATGCAGGTCTGGATTAAACATGGACACCCGCCATGCCAGTAAAAAAACACGGCAAGGGATTGTTCAAAAAGTGAAATTTTAGCAGATCGCCGCTCGCCCTGTAATGTTTGACAGGGCGCGGCGACCAATTGGCATGAGGCTCACCGACACCTTTCAGCGCGCGATGTCAATGGCCGTCATGGCAAGCCTGCTCGCCACGCTCTCATCGCGCGATGCGCAGGCCGTCGAATGCACGGCCAAAAGCGGACCGCAACGGGTCGCGCTGCTGGAACTCTATACTTCCGAAGGTTGCAGCAGTTGTCCGCCTGCCGACCGATGGCTGAGCAGCCTTGCCGGCCGGCAATACGTGCCGGCGGGCCTTTTGCCCCTCGCATTCCACGTTGATTACTGGAACGACCTCGGCTGGGTTGACCCCTACTCGCACGCGCAGTTCAGCGACCGCCAGCGCGAATACAGTCGCCGCCGCGGCGCCAGTTTTGTCGTCACGCCGCAGTTGTTGCTGGACGGACAAGGCTATCAACGCCCGCTCATTCTGCAGGATATCGAAGGCAGAACCAACGCCATCAACCGCCTGCCCCCGCGTGCCGAAATCCGCCTGACGCAAAACCGCAGCGCGTCCGCCATCGACGCCCGCGTTGAGGTCAGCTTTGCCGCCGACGCCGAAACCCGCAATGCGCTGGTCTACGTGGCGCTGTACGAAAACAATCTTTCAACCGCGGTCAAAGCGGGCGAAAACAAGGGCGCGCTGCTGAAACACGACTTCGTCGTGCGCGCATTGACTGCTCCCGTCGCGCTGGGCGACAGCGGCCGGATCAGTCATGACGTGAGCATCCGTCTGGACCCGCAATGGAAGCCGCGCGATCTTCATCTTGCCGCCTTCATCCAGCAACCGCGAACAGGCGAGGTATTGCAGGCGCTCGGCGCCGACTGCCGCTAGCGCCGCCGCGCCCGAAAGCGCGGCGAGTTCGCATATAATGGCGCCCTGGGATGCAAGGGAACCGGACCGAGCGGCAGATAACATGAACAGAAATCAAACAGCGGCGCTCGCGGTTGCGGCGGTAAATATCATACTGATCCTGCTGTTTCCGCCGTTCGACGCCTACTCGATCGTGAACAGCAGGCTGCCGGTGTTCAGCGGCTTCGAATTCTATCCGCGCCGGGCCGCTGACATGGTCGTCAACATGAGCCTGCTTTATCTCGAAATCATCGTTGTCCTGATCAACGCCTGCATCGCGCTGCTGCTGTTGCGCACCCGCGGCGTCGAAGTCTCGCGCCGCCGCATCAGCCTGCAGAACAGCACGCTGATATTCGTCGCCATCAATCTGATTGTCATCGTGCTGTTCCCGCCGTTCGAATCGGTCTATGCCGTCACCAATGCGGCGCTACCCACGTTCGAGGGGTTTTATTTCCTGTTCGCGCGCCAGTCGAATCATGTGCTGGTGACAACCATTCTCTACCTCGAAGTATTTCTTGTGCTGATCAATGGCGGGCTGTTCTGGCTGATTTTCCGCGAACGCAAGCAGGTCGCCCTCACCCCCGAGGAAGCGATGAAAGTCATGCTGGAAATGCGCAAACGCGGCTGATTTATTGGGGCGCCGGCTGATGCAGCCGGCTCTGCGCCGGCACGTGCTGGGCGAGAAATTCCATCTGGTCGGCGAGAATACGCCGGTTGGTCAGAATCAGATATTCGGCGCGATTCGGCACGTACGGCAAATACAGCAACTCCATGCGCGCCTGTTCAGGCGTGCGGTCGCTTTTGCGTTCGTTGCAGGGGCGGCATGCCGTCACTACATTCATCCAGGTATCGCGGCCGCCGCGCGAAAAGGGCACCACATGATCGCGCGTGAGTCTCGCGCCGTGCAGAACGTGACCGCAATAGGCGCACAGATAGCGGTCGCGGTGAAACAACTCGCGGTTGTTCAGCGGCGGCACCTGGCTGAATGCGCGCATCGCCAGCGCCTTGCCCTTGATCGCGATGATACTGCTGGCAATGATCTGCGAACGTTCGCCGGAGATACGGTTGCGGCCGCCGACCACCGTAAAGGCATGATCGCCCGTTGACCATGCGACCTGATCCTTGGCGTAATAAAAGCAGGCGTGCTGCCAGGTGATCCAGCGATGCGGTATGCCGTTGGTGTCGAGCGTCAGAATCAGCGGAAACGCGCCCGTTGCCTCGATACGCGCCATTTCCTGCGTATGAACCATGGTCGATGACGAATTTCCTCTGGATCGCATGGGCCTCCCGAACGGTTGATTGATTATGTGGAATTTGCGTTTACTTTTCAACGCTTCACCGCGGATCCGCATTTTCGCCGCCCGCGTTCAAGCTCAACGCGAAATTGGGAGCCAGACGGCGCCGACACCGGCATCGTGCAGGCTTGGCACCCCGCCGAACTTTTCTGGCGTCGCGGGGCAAGACAGGATATAATGCCAAAACAAGTGCTTAGCAACGCCCGCTGGTGGCTACAACGGTGGCGATTCCAGTCCGAACCGATTTCGCCCGCATCCTCCGTCGAGCGCCCCGCTTCGAAAGTGCAAACACGCAGGATTCCAGGAGTTACTCTCAATGTCGTTTGAGTCACTCGGGTTGATGCCCGAGCTGTTACAAGCAATCGCCGACCAGGGTTATACCGAGCCGACACCGATTCAGCTGAAAGCCATCCCGCCGGTTCTTGCCCGGCATGACATGATGGGCTGCGCCCAGACCGGAACCGGCAAAACCGCCGGATTCGCCCTGCCGATTCTGCAATTGCTGGCGCCGCAGCAAAGCGCCAGCCCCTCCCCCGCCCGCCATCCCGTTCGCGCGCTGATTCTGACGCCGACCCGCGAACTCGCCGCGCAGGTCGAGGAAAACGTCAAGGCCTATGCCAAATATCTGAGCCTGCGTTCGACTGTGGTGTTCGGCGGCGTCGATATCATGCCGCAGATCAAGGCGCTGCGCGCCGGTGCCGAAATTGTCGTCGCCACGCCGGGGCGCCTGCTCGATCACGTGCAGCAGAAATCAATCAATCTCGGCCGCGTTGAAATTCTGGTACTCGACGAAGCAGACCGCATGCTCGACATGGGGTTCATGCCCGACATCAAAAGAATCCTCGCCCTGTTGCCGGCGGAACGTCAGAGCCTGCTGTTTTCAGCGACCTTCTCCGAGGAAATCAAACGTCTCGCGGGGCAAATGCTGCGCTCGCCGGTGTCGGTCGAAGTCGCGCGACGCAACGCCCCGGCGGATCTCGTCACCCACCGCATGTATGAAGTCGACGCCGACCGCAAAGGCGCGCTGCTCGCACATCTGATCAAGAGCCGCGGCATGCACCAGGTGCTGGTCTTCGTGCGCACCAAGCGCGATGCCAACCATCTGATGCGCGAACTCGTGCGCGACGGTGTCGCCGCAACCGCGATTCACAGCGACCGTACCCAGGGCGAACGCATGCAGGCGCTCGAGGAATTCAAGAACGGTACGATGAACGTGCTCGTTGCCACCGATATCGCGGCGCGCGGCCTCGACATCGAACAACTGCCGTTCGTGATCAATTACGAACTCCCTTACGCCGCCGAGGATTACATCCACCGCATCGGCCGCACCGGCCGCGCCGGCAGCCCCGGCGAAGCCATCTCGCTGGTATGCAGCGAAGAAAAGCGCATGCTTGACGATATCGAACGCGAATTGAAACGCAAGCTCGAACGCCTGCCGCTGCCCGAACTCGCGTCCACTCGCGCCCGTGCACCGCGCGCCCATGGCAACGAGCGCAGCAGCAGCGAAAGCCGCCATGCGCGCGGCAACCTCCATGCAGTGCCGGCAGCCAAGCCCGCGGCGCCGGCGGCCGCCGGCGGCTTCGATTTCAGCAAACCATATGAGCCGAAGCCGGATGCAAACGCAGCGTCCGCGGAAAAAGCCAAGCTACCGCTGCGCTCGCCGATGCGACGACAAACTGCCGCCTTGCTGGGCGGGCTCGCCATCAAAAAATCCTGACGCTCACGCAAGACAAACAAAAAAGGGGGCTGCGCGCCCCCTTTTTTATTTGGCCCGGGAAAATCAATCGATGCGCCTGATCAGGACCCGCTGAACCAGTTATAGCCCTGGTCTTCCCAATAGCCGCCGGGATTGTCGTTGGTGACGAATATCGCGACGATGTGTTTCGGATTTTTGAAGCCCAGTTTGGTCGGCACCCGCAACTTCAGCGGAAAGCCGTAACTCGCCGACAATACCTGATCGGCAATCTTGAACGTCAACTGCGTCTGCGGATGCAGAGCCGTCTGCATGTCGATGCTGGTGTAGTAATCATCGGCGCATTTGAATCCGACATACTTGGCGGTCGTGTCGGCACCGACGGCCTCCAGAAATGTCTTGAAGTTGGCGCCGGTCCATTTGCCGATCGCGCTCCAGCCTTCGACGCAGATATGGCGCGTGATCTGGCTGATCTGCGGCAACGCGTAGAGTTTCTCCAGCGTCCACGGCGTCTTGTCCCGGATCAGGCCGCCAAGCTCCAGCTTATAGCCGGCGGTCTCGACATGCGGCGCTTCGGACTCGGCATAAAACGCGTTGAACGGAAACGGCGTCGTAATCGCGCTTTCCGGATAGGTCGGCGCCAGTTTATTCGGGTCGAATATCGCCGCCTGCACGCGGTCGTTCCAGCGCGACAGGCTCCACAGCACCTTTTGAACGCTATCCGCATCGGTGACGTCGCAGCCGCTCAGCATGGTCAGCGCACCGAGGCTGAGGCCCTGCCTGAGAAACAACCGGCGCTCCAGTTTGACGATCTCACGCGTCGGTGCCACCAGACTGCGATCGAGCGAACCACGCTTGTCCCTGGTCGTCATTTCAAACTCCGTGTGTCGTGGTGGAAGCGCGGCCGGTAAACATCGGCAACAGTGTGCGCGGCACCAATGCGACCATAAAAACATGGATGGCAACAAACGCCACCACCAGTGCCATGGCGACGAAATGAACCACCCGCGCGCCGTTGAAACCGCCCATCAGGGCCGCCAGTTCCTGGAACTGCACCGGTTTCCAGATCGCTACGCCGGATAACACGAGCACGACGATCACCGCGATCACACCGACATAGGCAGCGCGCTGCACGGCGTTATAGACGCCCAGTTCATGCGAAATCCGGCCGCGCAATGCGTTGGCGAACTCCTTCAGCACCGCTTGCGGGGTCAACGGCAGAAAATTCGACTTAAAATGGCGCGAGATGATGCCGTAGCCGAGGTAGATGAGTCCGTTCAGCACCAGTATCCACATTGCGGCAAAATGCCATTGCAACGCCCCGCCCAACCAGCCGCCCAGCGTCAGGTCGCGCGGAATTTTGAAATCGAAAATCGGCGACGCGTTGTAAATGCGCCAGCCGCTGGTCACCATGATCAGCATGGCGAAAACGTTAACCCAGTGCGTCATGCGCACCATTACCGGATGTACCTGCTTGTAACCCTGCATGTCGCCCTCCATTCGTATCGACCACCGCCGGCCGCGTGCGCCGGATCATTATGCCCTCGTTTGCTTAGACGCAGGCGCTGCCGATTCCTTACATTCTGCGTGTAGCATCCGGCAAGAACACAACATCCCCACTTTTGAATAATGGATACCCGATGAGCCGTGAACAGTCAAAAACCGTCTCCGCGGCCGAACTCAAGACGATGCTGCACGATGGCGGCGAAATCGCCCTCCTTGATGTTCGCGAAGCCGGTCAATTCGGCAGTTCGCATTTGCTGTTTGCAACGCCGCTGCCATTCAGCCGGCTGGAACTCGATATCTTTACACTCGTGCCGCGTCGAAATGCGCGCATCGTCGTCTGCGACGACGGTCGGCTGGGGGTGGCCGAACGCGCCGCCGGCCGCCTGGGCAACCTCGATTACGTCGATGTATCGGTTCTGCAGGGCGGCACGCAAGCCTGGGGCAAGGCCGGTTACGCCCTCTTCCGCGGCGTCAACGTGCCGAGCAAGACGCTGGGCGAACTGGTCGAGCACGCCTGCCACACGCCACGCATCACCGCACAGGAACTCGCGCGCATGCAGGCAGCGCAGGAGGATTTCGTCATCGTCGATGGCCGCCCGTTCGCCGAATACAACAAGATGAACATCCCAGGCGGCATCTGCTGCCCGAACGCCGAACTGCCCTACCGGATTTCGACCATGGTGCGCAGCACCGCAACCAAAATCATCGTCAATTGCGCCGGTCGCACCCGCTCGATCATCGGCGCACAGACGCTGATCAATTTCGGCGTGACAAATCCCGTCTATGCACTGGAGAACGGCACCCAGGGCTGGTACCTCGCCGACTTCAAGCTTGAGAAGCAGGCGACGCGACGCTACCCGGAAAAAGTCGACCCGGCTATGCTCGCGGCATCGCGCGCGTCGGCGCAACAGTTGATGAAACGATTCAACGTGCAGGAAATTTCCGCGAAACAGGTCGCCGCGTGGCTGAAAGATACAAAACGTACCACCTATCTGTGCGACGTCAGGACGGCGGAAGAGTATGCGCAGGACGGGATTGCCGGCACGCTACACACGCCGGGCGGCCAGTTGATCCAGGCCACCGACCAATGGGTCGCCGTGCGCCATGCACGCGTCGTGCTGATCGACGACGAAGGCGTGCGCGCACCGGCGGTGGCGAGCTGGCTGGCGCAGCTCGGATACGAGGTCAGCGTGCTCGCCGGCGGCGTGCATTCGGGACTGCAGGTTTCTCCGACCCCGGCCTTCGCCTTACCCGCCCTGTACCGGATTTCATCAAAGGATCTGAAACAGGCGCTCGAAGCCAAGCGCGCCACCGCCTTCGATCTGAACGCCAGCATGACCTATCGCCGCGGGCATGTGCCCGGCAGCCGCTGGAGCATCCGCACGCGCATCGTCAGTGATGTGCAAAAGGTCACCGGCAGGCTCGCGCTGATCGCAGATGACGCCGCCATCGCACAACTCGCCGCCGCTGAATTGATCGCATCCGGAAAGACCGACTTATGCCTGCTGGAAGGCGGTATCGCAGCCTGGGTCAAGGCCGGTTATCCGATCGAGGCCTCGCCGGAAAAACCGGCCAACGACGAGTGCATCGACCACCTGTTTTTCGTGCACGACCGTCACGCCGGCAATCGCGAAGCAATGCGCCAGTATCTGGCGTGGGAAACCGGCTTGCTGGCGCAACTAGACGCGCAGGACCGCGCCGAATTTCACGTTGCGCCGGTTTAATTCACCTGCGCGCCCGACTCCTTGACCATGCGCGCCCATTTCGCCGCCTCGACCTTGAGCATTTCACCGAACTGCTCGGTCGTCTCCTGCCACGCGACCTCCTGACCGGCGTTCAGCAACTGCTTCTGGACGTCGGGCGTCTTCACGATTTTCAGCAATTCGGTGTGCAAGCGCGTGATGACCTCGCGTGGAGCGCCTTTGGGCGCCGCCACGCCGAACCATGCAGTGACGTCATAGCCCTTGACTCCCGCCTCGGCGACCGTCGGCACGTCCGGCAGTTCGGGCGAGCGCCTGCTGCCGGTGACCGCCAGCGCGCGCAGCTTGCCGGCGCGGATTTGCGGCAGCATGCCGGCGATCCCCGGAAAACCCACCGTGACCTGGCCGCTCAGCAAATCGGCAGTGGCCGGACCGCTGCCGCGATAAGGAATATGCATCATGTCGATGCCCGCCATCTTGGTAAACAGCGCGCCGGTCAGATGCTGGGTACTGCCGTTGCCGGATGAGGCGTAATCGATCTTGCCGGGTTTCGCCTTGGCCAGCGCGATCAGTTCCTTGACGTTTTTTACGGGCAGCGACGGATGCACAACAATCACGTTAGGCGCGGTCGTCACCTGCGTAACCGCTGCAAAATCCGCGACCGAATCGTATGAAAGTTTTTTGTACAACGCGGCGCTGACGAAATGCGTATTGCTGATCATCAACAGGTTGTAACCGTCAGGCGGCGCTTTCGCCACGGCTTCGGCGCCGATGGTCGAGCCGGCGCCCGGCTTGTTATCGACTATGACCTGCTGGCCAAGCGCCTCGGACAGTTTTTGCGTGAGTATGCGGGCGGGCACGTCGGCCGCGCCGCCCGCCGAAAACGGCACCACCAGACGCAATGGACGATTGGGGAAATTCTGCGCCGGCACAGCAGCTGCCAGAACAAGAAGAACAATCGCCAACAGTAGTTCAATTTGACGAATCGTCATGACTGCTCCGTACGAAAATTGCCGGTTCAAACAGCGCCGGGGCCGCGATTATATCGTTTGCAGGGCGCACACGGCGACGGGTCAGCGGCAGGCGAATGAGCGCGGAGCTAGATACCGCCGTGCTCCGGCTGCGAATGACAGAGTTCGCGCAATGCCGCATAGCTGTCGATACGCGCATGCTCGCGTTCCAGCAGAGCAATGAAGGCGTCGGCCCCAAGCGGCCGGCTGAATAAAAAGCCCTGTATTGCATCGCAACGGTTTTCCATCAGAAACGCCAGTTGATCGGCGGTTTCGACGCCTTCGGCGATCACCTGCAAGTCGAGGCTGTGACCGAGCGAAATCACCGCCTTGACGATCGCCGCCGCGTTGGCGTCCTGCCCGAGTTCGCGCACGAACGACTGGTCGATCTTGAGACTGCGCACCGGAAAACGTTTCAGATAGTTGAGGCTCGAATAACCGGTGCCGAAATCGTCGATGCTCAACTGCACCCCCAGCGCCTCAAGCTGTTGCAGCATCGCGATAACAACTTCGGGATCGTGCATGACCATGCTTTCGGTCAGCTCCAGTTCAAGGTATTCGGCGCCGAGGTCGGCGTCGCGCAGCGCCTGTTCGACCGAGCGCAGCAATTCGTTACGCATCAACTGGCGCGCCGACAGGTTGATCGCCACGCGCAGCGGCGGCAGTCCGCGCCGCTGCAGTGACTTGTTGAATGTGCAGGCCTCGCGCAGCACCCATTCGCCGATTTTGACAATGAGCCCGGTTTCTTCGGCAATCTGGATGAAATTCAGCGGCGGTAGCAGGCCGCGCTGATCGTCCCTGATGCGCAGCAACGCCTCCATGCCGGCAAGCCGGCCGCTGGCGAGATCGATTTTCGGCTGGTAGAGCAGCACGAACTGTTCGGCCTCCACTGCTCGATGCAGCAGGTTCTGCATTTCCAGGCGTTCGGCGATCGCTGCATTCATGTCCGGCGAATAAAACTGGAAGTTGTTGCGGCCCAGTTCCTTGGCCTTGTACATCGCGGTGTCGGCGTTTTTCAGCAGCGTCTGCACGTCGCGGCCGTCGCGCGGAAACACGCTCACACCGATGCTGCACGACACGCTGAGTTCGCGCTGCTCGACCCGCCACGGCAGCGCGATAGCCTTCAACACGCGCTGCGTGACCTGCGAGAGCGCCTCACCGCGCCCCTCGCCCGACAGCAGCAGCACGAATTCGTCGCCGCCCAACCGAGCAACGGTATCTGTATCGCGCAGACAGGCCTGCATGCGCCGCGCCACCGTCTGCAGCAACTGGTCGCCCTGATTGTGGCCGAAGGTATCGTTGATCAGCTTGAAATGATCGAGATCGATCAGCGCCACCGCTACCACGCTGTGATTGCGCTGCGCCTGCAGCATCATCTGGCGCAAGCGGTCATTCATCAACAGGCGGTTAGGCAGCCCGGTTACCGCATCGTGATTGGCGAGATATTCAAGCTTCTCCTGATTCAGCTTGGTTTCGGTGACGTCCTCGACCGTGCCCTCGTAGAACAACAGCGTGCCGTCGTCGTCGTAAACCGCCCGTGCATTTTCGGAAATCCAGATGCGCTCCCCGTTGCGACGGCGAACCTCTGACACAAAATTGGCGACGGCGCCGTTCTCGCGCATCAGGCGAATGAACTCGGCGCGCCGCGCCGGATCGACATAGAGTTGTTTCTCGATGTCGGCCACCGCCGCAATCACGTCCTGCGGCGAGTCGTAGCCGTAAATGGTTGCCAGCGCCGGATTGACGTTAAGATAAACGCCCGACAGCGAGGTCTGGAAAATCCCTTCCGTGGCGTTCTCGAACAGGCTGCGAAACCGCCGCTCCGAATCCTGCAGGGCGCGGATTTCCGCGCGCTGAGCGGTCACATCCTCGATGTAACCTTCAATCAGGTGCGACTTCGAGGTGCCCGCTGCTTTCACTGCACCGCGTTCCCGCACCCATTTGACGCTGCCGTCTCGCGCCGTAATGCGGTATTCGACGGTAAAGCGCGCGCTGGTTCGGATGGCGGCGGCAATTTCAATGGCGATGCGGTTGCGATCATCGGCATGAATCAATCCGCAATACGAGGCGCCGCGTCCGGACAACAACTGGGCTGCGGTATAACCGGTCAGCGCGAGGCAGCCATCGCTGGCAAATTCGAAGGTGCGGGTCCGGTTGTCGCGACAGCGATACAGCATGCCGTCGAGCCCGGCCACCACCGCCGCCAGCGCTTTGACGTCGCTGCTGCGCGATTTTTCAACGACACGCGCCGCCGCACGCTTGCCCGGCGGCTTTGATTTTGGTCCCAGCTTGCCTGGTTTCGCCATTGCCCGCTCTTCAACGTGCTATCCGGAAACTCCGGTCCAGCCGCACAAGTTTCGACGCATCGCCGATGCATTCGAGCGACGACCGGGTTCCGCATCGATTACGGGCAAGACGATAGCAAAATTCATTCCCTGCTGGGGGCCGCCGGCGCCCGGCGCCAACACTAAATCAGATCAAGTGTGAAAATTATCACGCTCGATATGCCGGCTGCGGATGCAAAGCATCCCGCAACGGGCGGCAAGGCCGCTCAGACCTTGTCGAAGTGCAGCGCGCCTTTCAGGACATCGGCCTTGACCGTGTCCTTGGCTGCGACGCCGCCTTCGAGGATCCGTTTGGCCAGCGGATTCTCGAATTCCGACTGAATCGCGCGTTTCAGCGGGCGCGCGCCGTAGACCGGATCGAATCCCGCCTTTGCAACCAGATCGAGCGCCGCTTCCGACACGTCGAGCTTGATTTCCATCTTGGCGAGACGTTTCTCGAGCAGGCCGATCTGCATGCGCGCAATCGCGCGGATATTCTTTTCATCGAGCGCATGGAAGACGACGATTTCATCAATGCGGTTGACGAACTCGGGCCGGAAATGCGCCTTCACTTCGCCCAGCACCGCCAGTTTCACAATCTGGTAATCGTCGCCGCTCATCTGCTGGATCATCTGCGAGCCGAGATTCGATGTCATCACGATCACGGTGTTCTTGAAATCGACCGTGCGGCCCTGCCCGTCGGTCATGCGACCGTCATCAAGCACCTGCAACAGCACGTTGAACACGTCGGGATGCGCCTTCTCGATTTCGTCGAGCAGGATCACCGAATACGGTTTGCGCCGCACCGCCTCGGTCAGGTACCCCCCCTCCTCGTAACCGACATAGCCGGGGGGCGCGCCGATCAGACGTGCCACCGAATGCTTTTCCATGAACTCGCTCATGTCGATACGGATCATGTGCTCCTCGGAATCGAACAGGAATTCCGCGAGCGCCTTGCACAACTCGGTCTTGCCGACACCGGTCGGCCCGAGAAACAGGAAGGAGCCGTAGGGTTTATCCGGGTCGGCGAGCCCTGCGCGCGAACGCCGGATCGCATCCGACACCAGATGCACCGCCTCGTTCTGGCCAACCACGCGCTGGTGCAGGCGGTCTTCCATCAGCAACAGCTTGTCGCGCTCGCCCTGCATCATTTTCGACACCGGGATGCCGGTCGCGCGCGACACCACCTCGGCGATTTCCTCGGCACCGACCTGGGTACGCAACAGACGCGGCTTTGCGCCAGCGACGGGCGCCTTGTCGGCCTGCTTCAACTGTGCCTCCAGCTGCGGAACTTTGCCGTACTGAATTTCGGAAACCTTCTGCCAGTCGCCCTTGCGCTTGGCCGCTTCCATTTCAAGCTTGAGCTTCTCGAGTTCTTCCTTGACGTGTTGCGAACCCTGCAGCTGCGACTTTTCGGTTTTCCAGATTTCCTCGAGGTCTGCGTACTCGCGTTCCAGCCGCTTGATCTCTTCCTCAAGCGCTGCCATGCGTTTCAGCGATGCCTCATCCTTTTCCTTGCGTACGGCCTCGCGTTCGATCTTCAACTGGATCAGCCGGCGATCGAGCTTGTCCATCGATTCGGGCTTCGAATCGATTTCCATCTTGATGCGCGAGGCCGCCTCGTCGATCAGGTCGATTGCCTTGTCCGGCAGAAAACGGTCGGTGATGTAGCGGTGCGAAAGCTCGGCGGCGGCGACGATCGCCGGGTCGGTGATATCAACGCCGTGATGCACCTCATACTTTTCCTGCAGGCCGCGCAGAATCGCGATGGTGCTTTCGACCGACGGCTCATCGACCAGCACCTTCTGAAACCGGCGTTCGAGCGCAGCGTCCTTTTCGATGTATTTGCGGAATTCGTCGAGCGTGGTGGCGCCCACGCAATGCAGTTCACCGCGCGCGAGCGCGGGCTTCAACATGTTACCGGCGTCGATTGCCCCCTCGGCCTTGCCGGCACCGACCATGGTGTGCAGTTCGTCAATGAAGACGATGGTGCGACCGGCGTCCTGCGCGATCTCCTTCAACACGGATTTCAGACGCTCCTCGAATTCGCCGCGGTACTTGGCCCCCGCCAGCAGCATCGCCATGTCGAGCGACAAGACGCGCTTGTTCTTCAGCGTTTCGGGCACTTCGCCGTTGACGATGCGCTGGGCGAGTCCCTCGACGATTGCCGTCTTGCCGACACCCGGCTCGCCGATCAGCACGGGATTGTTTTTGGTGCGGCGCTGCAGGATCTGGATCACGCGGCGGATTTCATCGTCGCGGCCGATCACCGGATCGAGTTTGCCGGCGCGCGCCAATTCGGTCACATCCACCGTGTATTTTTTTAGCGCCTCGCGCGCGCCTTCCGCATCCGCGCTGCCGACGCTCTCGCCGCCGCGCACCGCATTGACCGCTTTTTCGAGCGCGGCACGGGTGCCGCCATGCTGCTTGAACAGGCTGCCCGTTTCGCCCTTGTCCTGGGTCAAGGCGAGCAGGAACATTTCGGAGGCGATGAACTGGTCGTCGTGTTTTTGCGCCTCCTTGTCGGTCAGGTTGAGCAGTGCCGTGAGGTCGCGCGAAACGTTGACCTCTCCGCCCTGCCCTTCGACCTTGGGCAAACGTTTCAGCGCGGCACCCAAGGCCGTTTTCAGCGCCGACACGTTTACGCCGGCACGCGCCATCAGCGAAGCCGTGCTGCCGTCCTCCTGCTGCAGCAGCGCCTGCAGCAAATGCTGGGGCTCGATGTAGGGATTGTCCTGCCCGACGGCAAGGCTCTGCGCGTCGGCGAAGGCCTGTTGAAACTTGGTGGTGAATTTGTCAAATCGCATGGCTGTGCATACATCCTGTAAATGTCATGCCTGCCACATGGGGCTTTTCCCCCGGATTTCAATTGCCGGGCGCGGATTTATCTCGCGCCGGGGGTCAGCCGCCGTCCACCGGCAGCCCGGCCGCCGGATAGGGATGCAGCATGCTTAACGCCATGCTCTGGTTGGCCGTCTGCACGATGCGCACATGCTCGCGGCGCAGTTCGCGCGCATGGCGGCAGCCGCAGGAGTGGGCGATCATGTCGATCTCCTTGTTCATGTTGCGCACGTAGTTGGCCACGCGCACATACTTTTCCTCGACCACCAGCCCGCGCTGCAGGCGTTTGTTGTGGGTGGTGACGCCGGTCGGGCAGGTATTGGTATGGCAGCGCATGGCCTGGATGCAGCCCAATGCAAACATCGGCCCGCGCGCGGTGTTAATGAAATCGGCGCCGGTGCACAGCGCCCACGCCGCGCGCGCCGAGGTCACCAGTTTGCCAGAGGCGACCACGCGGATTCGCTGCTTGAGACCCGCCTGCAGCAGGGCATCGACCGCGCGCGGCAACGCCTCGGCGATCGGCAGGCTCATGTGATCCATCAGCGTCTGCGGTGCCGCACCGCTGCCGCCCTCGCCGCCGTCGATTACCAGAAAATCCGGCGCATCCTGCAGCCCGCGCCGCAACACCGCCTCGCACAAGTCGTGCATGAAATCCCAGCCGCCGATGGCCGTCTTCACGCCGACCGGCCGTCCCGTAAGGTCGCGCACGTAGACGACTTTGTCGAGCAACTGGTCGATGTTGGCGATGTCCTGATGACGATTCGGACTGATCGAATCCTGCCCTTCGGGAATGCCGCGTATGCGCGCAATTTCGGCGGTGACCTTGCCGCCGGGCAGCACGCCGCCCTTGCCCGGTTTCGCGCCCTGCGACAGTTTGATCTCGAAGGCCTTGACCACATGCGAAAGTTCGCGTGCTTTCTCCGGCGAAAAATTGCCGTCGTGATCGCGGATGCCGTACTTGGCGGTGCCGATCTGCATGATCAGATCGCAGTCGCCCTCGCGATGGTAGGGCGACAGTCCGCCCTCGCCGGTGTCCATCCAGCAGCCTGCGACACCGGCGCCGCGCGACAAGGCGCGCACCGCCGGTTCCGAAATCGCGCCGAAACTCATGCCGGAGATATTGGTCACCGAGCGCGCCTCAAAAGGATAACGGCAATGCCCCTCGCCGATGATCAAGGACGGTGTCGGCAGCCGGTCCTGCTCCAGCACGGGAAACGGGTGATTGACGAAAATGATCGAACCCGGTTCGCGCATGTCCTGGGTCGAGCCGAAGCCGATGATGCCGCCCTCGTCCTTGGCCTCGCGATAAACCCAGCCGCGCGTGGCCCGGTTAAACGGCATCTCGTCGCGGTCGCCGGCGAAGAAATACTGCCGGAAATACTCGCCCATTTGCTCGAGAATAAAGCGCAGCCGCCCGATCACCGGATAGTTGCGCAGCACCGTGTGTTTCTTCTGGGTGACGTCCTGGATAAACCAGAACAACAGAACCCCGATCACGAAAAAGCCGATAATCGTTCCCAGACCGTAGGATATGATCCCCATGACTCCGGTCATGCTGCCCCCTATCAGGTAAAATTCATCCACCTATCTACGGCCAATATAGTTGAAAATGAAGGGCTTGGCACTCGCTATCGAACGCAACGTCAGCGCCGCACTTGAAGAGGACCTCGGCGGTGGCGACCTCACCGCGCAACTGATCCCAGCCGATGCCCGGGCGGATGCACATGTCATCACGCGCGCAGAAATCGTGGTCTGCGGCCGCGCCTGGTTCGATGCCTGTTTTGAGCGCCTCGATCCGGCGGTGAAGATTCAGTGGCAGATTGATGACGGCACGCTCGCGCCGGCAGGCAGCACGCTGTGCACGCTCGACGGCAGTGCGCGCGCCCTGCTCAGCGGCGAACGCTGCGGCCTCAACTTCCTGCAGCTGCTCTCGGGCGTGGCGACGGCGACGCGGCGTTACGTCGATGCCGTGCGCGGCACGCGCGCGAAAATTCTCGATACCCGCAAAACCCTGCCGGGCCTCCGGGTTGCACAGAAATATGCCGTCATCACCGGCGGCGGCTGCAATCACCGCCTCGGCCTGTTCGACGCCATCCTGATCAAGGAAAACCATCTTGCCGCGGCCGGCGGCATTACTCCTGCGTTGCGGGAAGCGACCCGTCTCGCGCCTGCCGCGGAGTGGATCCAGGTTGAAGTCGAGACGCTCGAGCAATTGCGCGAGGCGCTGGCCGCCGGCGCAAAAATGATCCTGCTCGACAACATGGATTGCGCAAAAATGCGCGAAGCCGTGGCGATCACGGCCGGTCGCGCGCAACTCGAAGCCTCTGGCGGCATCACGCTGGCGAATGTGCGTGAAATTGCCGAAACCGGCGTCGATCGCATTTCGATCGGCGGGCTCACCAAGGACGTGAAAGCGGCCGACCTGTCGATGCGTTTCGACGACTAAACGCGGAGTCGCGCCGGGTCAACCGGCGCAGCTGCGAACGATCAGATCCTTCACCGCCGCGTCGTCGGCATCGAGCACGGAAAAACGCTGCGGCAATTTCTCGAGGCCATCGAGTCCGTACGGCACCGGCGGATCGATGCCGACCGCCTCGCGTATGGTTGCGGCGAATTTGGCGGGCAACGCGGTTTCCAGACAGATCAACGGCACGCCGGCCTCGCAATGTTCCAGTCCGACTTTCACGCCATCGGCCGTATGCGTATCGATCAGCTGATTGTATTTTCGGTAAACCGTGCGGATGGTTTGCAGCCGGTCGGCATGGCAGCTCGAACCGGAGACGAAGCCAAACTGCGCGATGCGCTTGAAGTGCGGTGTCGCCGATAGATCAAACACGCCGTCGCGGTCGAGCTGGCGCCACAGCGCGGCTACCGTTTGACTGTCGCGCCCGACCAGATCGAACACGAAGCGCTCGAAATTCGAAGCCTTCGAAATATCCATCGACGGACTGCTGGTCTGCTGCACGCGCTCCGACGGCCGCACCCGATAGACACCGGTGCGAAAAAACTCGTCGAGCACATCGTTTTCGTTGGTAGCGAGGATCAGTTTGCGGATCCGCAACCCCATGCTGCGCGCGATGTGCCCGGCGCAGATATTGCCGAAATTGCCCGAGGGCACCGCAAACGACACCTGCTGTTCGTTCGATTGCGTTACCGCGAAATACGCCTTGAAGTAGTAGACGACCTGGGCAACCACGCGCGCCCAGTTGATCGAATTAACAGTGCCGATACTGTATTTCGATTTGAACGCATGGTCGTTGCTGACCGCCTTGACGATGTCCTGGCAATCGTCGAACACGCCGCGCACGGCGATGTTGACGATGTTGGCGTCCTGCAACGAAAACATCTGCGCGGTCTGGAACGGACTCATCTTCTGGTGCGGCGACAGCATGAATACGCGGATACCGCGCTTGCCGCGCATTGCATATTCGGCGGCCGAGCCGGTGTCGCCCGAGGTCGCCCCCAGTATGTTCAATTCGCTGCCTGTTTTTGCCAGCGCATGTTCGAACAGATTGCCGAGCAACTGCATGGCGACATCCTTGAACGCCAGCGTCGGCCCGTTCGACAGCCCGGCGATAAATACGCCGGATTCCAGTTCGCGCACCGGCGTAATGTCGGCACAGTGAAAAACCTCGGCGGTGTAGGTATTGTCAACGATCCGTTTGAGTTCGCCGACAGGAATGTCGTCGGCGTATCGGCGCAAAATCTCGAATGCCAGCGCCGGGTAGGTCAGGCCGCGCCAGCGCGCCAACTCAGCCGCATCGATTTGCGGGTACGACTCTGGCATGGCCAGCCCGCCATCGTCCATCAGGCCGCCAAGAAGAATATCGAGAAAGGCGGCCGGCGCACCGGCGCCGCGCGTGCTTACATATCGCATAAAACCATCAGCTCGTGCCGAGCGGCTCCATGCGGATACGGGTGACCTTGCCGACCACGACTTTGAGTTTTTCGATGCTGGCGATGGCCGCGTCGATGCGCTTCTCAAGCGTCAAATGCGTCAGCATGATGATGTCAGCGTGCGACTCGCCCGCCGAAGGTTCTTTTTGCACCATGGCGTCGATCGAAATCGCGCTCTTGGCAAGAATACGCGTGATATCGGCCAGCACGCCAGGCTTGTCGTGCACACGCATGCGCAGGTAGTACGAGGTCTCGACTTCCGACATGGGCAGAATCGGCAACTTCGACATGCGGTCGGGCTGAAAGGCCAGATGCGGCACGCGGTGCTCCGGATCGGCGGTGTGCATGCGGGTCACATCGACGAGATCGGCAATCACTGCCGATGCCGTCGGGTAGGCGCCGGCACCGGCGCCGTAGTAGAGCGTCGGCCCCACCGCATCGCCCTTGACGAGGATGGCGTTCATCACGCCCTCGACATTGGCAATCAGGCGCCGCGCCGGGATCAGCGTCGGATGCACGCGAAGCTCGATACCCTTCGGCGTGCGCCGCGTGATGCCGAGCAGTTTGATGCGGTAGCCGAGTTCCTCCGCGTAGCGGATATCGGCCGCGGTCAGTTTCGAAATACCCTCGGTGTAGGCATCCTCGAAGCGCATCGGAATACCGAACGAGATCGCGGCGATGATGGTCAGCTTATGCGCGGCATCGACGCCCTCGATGTCGAAGGTCGGGTCGGCTTCGGCGTAACCCAGGCGCTGCGCCTCCGCCAGCACGCTGTCGAAACTCGAACCCTTGTCGCGCATTTCGGAGAGGATGAAGTTGCTGGTGCCGTTGATGATGCCGGCAATCCACTCGATGCGATTGGCGGTCAAGCCTTCGCGCAAGGCCTTGATGATGGGGATACCGCCCGCCACCGCCGCTTCGAAGGCAACCATCACGCCGTGCTTGCGCGCGGCGGCGAAAATCTCATTGCCGTAATTGGCCAGCAAGGCCTTGTTGGCGGTGACGACATGCTTGCCGTTTTTGATCGCGGCCATCACCAAATCGCGTGCAATCTTTGTGCCGCCGATCAACTCGATGACGATATCAATATCCGGGTTGCTGACGACCTTGAACGCGTCGTCCGTCACCTTCGCCGCTTTGCCGACCAGCTTGCGCGCGCGCTTGACGTCTTTGTCGGCGACCATGCTGATGACAATGCCACGCCCGGCGCGGCGCATGATTTCTTCCTGATTGCGCGCGAGCACTTCGAAAGTGCCGCCGCCGACGGTGCCGATACCGAGCAAACCGACGTTGATCGGGCGCAATGACTTCATAGTAATCCGTCCTTGCGGAACATTTCCTTGATGCCGCGCACCGCCTGCCGCGAACGCGCCTCATTCTCGATCAAGGCAAAACGCACATGGTCGTCGCCGTATTCGCCAAAGCCGATGCCGGGCGACACCGCGACGCGCGCTTCGTTGAGGAGTTTTTTCGAAAACTCGAGCGAGCCCATCTTCGCGTACGGCTCCGGAATCTTCGCCCAGATATACATGGTCGCCTGCGGAATCTCGACATGCCAGCCGGCCGCCTGGAGGCCCGCACACATGACGTCGCGGCGCTTCTGATACATCGCGCGCACTTCCTCGACGCATTCCTGCGGACCTTCGAGCGCGATGATCGATGCCACCTGGATCGGCGTAAAGGTGCCGTAATCGTGGTAACTCTTCATGCGCGCCAGCGCAGTGACAAGGTCGCGGTTGCCGACCATGCAGCCGACGCGCCAGCCCGCCATGTTGTAGCTCTTCGACAGCGTGAAGAATTCGACCGCGATGTCGCGCGCGCCGGGCACTTCCATGATCGACGGCGCGCGATAGCCGTCGAACACAATGTCCGCGTAGGCGAGATCGTGCACGATGTAGATGTGGTGCTCGCGCGCGATCGCCACCAGCCGCTCGAAAAACGCAAGGTCAACGCACTGCGTAGTCGGATTGCCGGGAAAATTGCAGATCAGCATTTTCGGCTTCGGGTAGGAATCGCGGATCGCGCGTTCGAGTTCGTCGAAAAAATCGACGCCGGCCACCATCGGCACGTGGCGGATATCCGCACCCGCAATGACCGGGCCGTAAATGTGGATCGGGTAACTCGGGTTTGGCACCAGCACGATGTCGCCCTGATCGAGGGTTGCCAGCGCGAGGTGGGCGATGCCCTCCTTCGAACCGATCGTGACAATGGCTTCCGAATCCGGGTCGAGGTCGATGCTGTAACGCGATTTGTACCAGTTGCAGATCGCGCGGCGCAGCCGCGGGATGCCTTTCGACACCGAATAGCGGTGCGTATCGGGGCGCTGCACGCTTTCGATCAGTTTGTCGACAATGTGGCGCGGCGTCGGCTGGTCGGGGTTGCCCATCGACAGGTCGATGATGTCCTCGCCGCGCTTGCGTGCAGCGGCCTTCAGTTCGCCCGTGATGTTGAACACGTAGGGCGGCAGGCGTTTAATCCGGGCAAACTCTTCCATGGCGTCGACTTTTCGTTCCGTATCGCTTGTAAGGGCGTGAAAAAGCATATAATTTTAGCCGAGCCCGCATCCTGCGGCAAATCTGATTCAGATGAAATTCCACCTCGAGAACGCCCCCGGCCGCCACCTTTTCACCGGCTATGGCACGGGCTACGTCGCCATCAACCAGGCGCGCCACGAAACCAGCGTGATCGTCACCGCCGACCGCCTGCTGTTCGACTGGCCGGCGCGCTGGGAGGAGCTCGCCGCCGCACACTTCGAACTGCTGCTGTCGCTCAAGCCGGAAATCGTTCTTCTCGGTAGTGGCGCGCGCCAGCGCTTCCCGCATCCGTCGTTGTCACAGGGCCTCGCCGCGGCGCGCATCGGTGTCGAGGCGATGGACACGCCCGCCGCCTGCCGCACCTACAATATCCTGATTGCCGAAGGCCGCAACGTCGTTGCTGCCGTCATTCCGGCCTGAACGGCCGTTGCCGGATCCGGCCGCGTGACCAGCCGGCTCACTATAAACCGCTCAGCACCTTGAGGTGAGCAGTGGCGCTGCGGCCCAGCGCATGCAGGTTGTAGCCGCCTTCCAGCAGCGACACGATGCGCCCTTGCGCAAAGCGCGCAGCGAGCGTTTTGATCTGCTGCGTGACCCAGGCGTAGTCGGCCTCGACCAGGCGCAGGCTTGCCATGTCGTCCTCGCGATGGGCGTCGAAACCGGCGGAAACAAAAAACATCTGCGGCTTGAACGCTTCAAGCGCCGGCAGCCAGTATTGCTCGACGGCGGCGCGAAACTCGGCGCCGCCGCTGTAGGCAGCCAGCGGAATATTGACCATCCGCTCGGAGCGCCCCTCGATGCCGCTGTAGGGATAAAACGGGTGCTGAAAGGTTGAAACCATCAGCACGCGCGGGTCATCGCGAAAAATCTCCTCGGTGCCGTTGCCGTGATGAACGTCGAAATCGACGATAACCACGCGTTCGAGTCCGTGATGATCGAGCGCATGCGCCGCGGCAACGGCAACGCTGTTGAAAATGCAGAAGCCCATCGCGCGCCCGCGTTCGGCGTGATGCCCGGGCGGACGCACGTTGCAATAGGCGCTTGCCGCCTCGCCGGCAATCACCATGTCGGTCGCCAGCACCGCCGCGCCGGCCGCGCGTTTCGCCGCGGCCAGCGTGGCCGGGCACATCGCGGTGTCAGGATCGAGATGAACGATGCCGCGCTGCGGCGACAGTTCCTCCACCGTATCGAGGTAGAACGCCTCGTGCACGCGCTCCAGTTGCTTGCGCGTGACCAGCGGCGCCTCGACGTGCGTCAGGTGATCGGCGAGGCCGGAGGCAATCAGTTGGTCCTGCACCGCCGGCAGGCGCTGCGGGCACTCGGGATGCATGGCGCCCATGTCGTGCAATTGGCAGTCGGGATGTGTGATGAATGCGGTCGTCACTGCAACCTCCGGATATCTGCTGCCATATTAGCCGCCGCGATTCGCAATGTCCAAAGGCGCCGCCTGCGCGCTGCCGCCGCGCACGGCCAATCCGGCTACAATAGCGCCGATGCATCGCGAACAGATCGACCACGTCGTCAAACAAATCAGTCAGGTCATCCTCGGCAAGGAACGCCAGATCCGTCTTGCCGTGGCCTGCCTGCTGGCGCGCGGCCACCTGCTGATCGAGGATATCCCGGGCGTGGGCAAGACTACCCTCGCCCATACGCTGGCCGCGGTGCTGGGCCTGCAATTTCAGCGCATCCAGTTCACCAGCGACCTGCTGCCGGCGGATATTCTTGGCGTTTCGATTTACGACCGCGACACCGCGCGTTTCCGTTTCCATCCGGGTCCGATCTTTTCGCAGGTGATTCTGGCTGACGAGGTCAACCGCGCGACACCAAAAACCCAAAGCGCATTGCTCGAGGCGATGGAAGAGCACCAGGTCACCGCCGAGGGCGAAACGCGGCCGCTGCCGGAGCCGTTTTTTGTCATCGCGACACAGAACCCGTCGAACCAGATCGGCACTTTCCCGTTGCCGGAATCCCAACTCGACCGCTTTTTGATGCGCATCGAGCTCGGTTATCCTGACGCTGGCGCCGAACGCGCGCTGCTGCAGGGCGCCGACCGTCGCGACCTGCTGCCGAAACTGACGCCGGCGCTGCAACCGGAGGAACTCGCTGCCGTGCAGGAAGCGGTGCGCGCCGTGCATGCCTCGGGCGCGCTGCTCGACTATCTGCAGGCGTTGATCAATTACAGCCGCCAGTCCCCCGACTACGTCAGCGGTCTGTCGCCGCGTGCCGCGCTCGCCATGCTGGCCGCGGCGCGCGCGTGGGCGCTGATGGAAGGCCGCAATCAGGTGCTGCCCGAAGATCTGCAGGCCATCGTGCCGGGCGTGGTTGGCCACCGGCTGCACGTCGCGCGCGACAACTCGCGCCTCACTGGCGCGGCGGTGGCAGCAGCGCTGATTGAAGCGGTGCCCATCCCCTAGCTTCCACCGCCGCGCGTGGAAAACCCGCAGTCCATCCCGAGCTATTACACCTACCAGCCGCCGGCGGAGATTTCGCGTTTGCGCCGGCTGTTGCATCCGCTCGGCGCGCCGTTTCGCGCAGTGCGCCGGCGCGCCGACCGCTGGCTATTTCAATTGCACGGCGCGGAAACCGGCAGCATCGTGCTCGCGCAGCGGCGCATTTTCATCCTGCCCTCGCGCTACGGCATGTCCTATGTGATTGCGCTGCTGCTGATGCTGACCGGCTCGATCAATTACAGTCTGAGCCTCGGCTTCGTGCTGACCTTTCTGCTCGCCGCTCTCGGGGTCAATTCGATCCTGCATACCTTTCGCAATCTGGCGCGGCTGCGCATCAGCCCGGGCCGTGCCGAGCCGGTGTTCTGCGGCGAACAGGCGCAGTTCACGCTGATTTTCGACAACCCGGGCGCGCTCGATCGCTTCAGCATCGGCGTCACCCGCGACAGCAAAAACGATGTCTATCTCGATGTGCCGGCGCGGCAAAGCGCCAGTGTGCATGTGCCGATTCCCGCCGAGCGGCGCGGCCTGCTGCGGCCGGGCCGGCTCACCGTCTTCACGCGTTTTCCGCTCGGACTTTGCCATGCCTGGGCCTACGCCGATCTCGACATGCGCTGCGTGGTTTATCCGCGCCCCGAAGCGGCGGTCGTGCCGCTGCCGCAACCCGAGACGCACAACGGACTCGGCATCGCGCATGGCGCCGGGCAGGAGGATTTCGCCGGTTTGCGCGCCTATCATCCGGGTGATTCGCCGCGGCACATCGCGTGGAAGGCGGCGGCGCGCGATCAGGGCCTGCTGACCAAACAATTCAGCGGCCGCGCCGACACTGAATTGTGGATCGACTGGCGCGCCACGCCGGCGTCGCTCGGCAGCGAAGGCCGCCTGTCGCGACTGGCGCGCTGGGTCATCGATGCGCACGCTGCCGCGATCAGTTTCGGCCTGCGTTTGCCGGGCCTGACACTGCCGCCGGCGCCGGGCGACGCACAACGTGATCGCTGTCTCGAAGCGCTGGCACAATTTGAGGGGGGGCAGGCGAACGATGCGCGCGACGACCGATAGACTGCATCCGGCGCATGTCGGCTGGCTGCTGGTCGCGCTGGCGCTGGTGACCGCACCGCATGTCGAACGCCTGCCGTGGTGGATCACGCTGCTGGTAGGCACCCTGCTGGCATGGCGCGCCTACATCACCTGGCATGCGCTGCAGCTGCCGCCGAAGTGGCTGCTGTTTCTGATCGCCGGCGGTGCCGTCGGCGGCATCTATATTCAATACGGCCGTCTGCTCGGCCGCGATTCCGGTGTGGCGCTGCTGGTCATCATGCTGACGCTGAAGCTGCTGGAAATGTCATCGTTGCGCGATGCCATGGTGCTGGTGTTCCTGTGCTACTTCCTCGTCATCACCGATTTTCTCTACTCGCAGACCATTCCAACCGCGCTCTACCTGCTGCTGGTGGTGTGGGTCATCACGGCAAGCCTGATCGGCTTTCAGTTGCGCCTGCGGCAGCCCGGTTACCGCTATCAGTTCCGCAGCGCCGGCATGCTGCTGCTGCAATCGGTGCCGCTGATGCTGGTGCTGTTCGTCCTCTTCCCGCGCGTGCCGGGTCCGCTGTGGGGGCTGCCGCAGGATGCGACAGCCAGCGTCACCGGCCTGTCGGACGAAATGTCGCCGGGCAGCGTCAGCAAGCTGATCACTTCGGACGCGATCGCCTTGCGCGCGACTTTCAGCACCGGCGTGCCGCCGGCCGGACAACTCTACTGGCGCGGACCGGTCATGTGGGATTTCGACGGCTACACGTGGACGGCCTCGCGCGATCCCGGACAGCGCCATCGCGAAGCGCAGTATTCCGGAGCGCCGACCGAATACACCGTCACCGTCGAGCCGAACAGCCGGCGCTGGCTGTTCGCGCTTGATTTGCCGACGCGCGCGCCGCCGCCCGCGCGCCTGACCGCCGATTTCCAGATCCTGAGCCCTTCAGCGGTCAGCAACCGCCTGCGTTACGACATGACCTCGTATCCAAACTGGATCGACAACACGCCGCTGACGCCGGCCGAGATGCAGCGCGCGCTGGCGCTGCCGCCTCGCAGCAATCCGCGCACCGCGGCGCTGGCCGCCAGCATGCGCAATCAGGCTACCGATGAGCGCGCCTACGTCGCCGCCGTGCTGGCGAAATTCCGCAATGAAAATTTTTATTACACCACCACGCCGCCGCCGCTCAACGTCAATCCGGTCGATGAATTCCTGTTTTCGACGCGCGCCGGTTTCTGCGAGCACTACGCGTCTTCATTCGCCGTGCTGATGCGCGCCGGCGGCATCCCGGCGCGCATTGTCACGGGCTACCAGGGCGGCGAGATCAACAACGTCGGCAATTATCTGACGGTGCGCCAGGCCGACGCGCATGCGTGGACCGAGGTGTGGCTGAAGAACGAAGGCTGGGTGCGCGTCGATCCGACCGCCGCGGTATCGCCGAGCCGCGTCGAGGCCGGCGTCGCCGCCGCCGTGCCGCAAGGCGAAACGCTGCCGCTGCAACTGCGCGGTGAGTACCCGTGGCTGCGTCGCGCGCGCATGACCTGGGACACCATGGCGTATTCGTGGAACCAGATCGTGCTCGAATACACGCAGGATCGCCAGCGCCAGTTCATGCAGCGCGTCGGCATCGACAACGCCACCTGGCAGAGTCTGGCCACGCTGATGTTCATGCTCGCGGTCGGTGTCACCCTGGTGGTGGGGGCACTGATGCTGTGGCGGTTGCGCACACAGCGCCCGGATCCGTTGTCCGCCGCCTATGCGCGCTTCTGCGCGACGCTGGCGCAACGCGGATTGGCGCGTCTGCCCAGCGAGGGCCCGCTCGACTTCTGCCGGCGCGCCGGCGCGGCGCGACCGGATCTGCGCGAGCGCATCGACGCCATCAGCACGTTGTATATGCGGTTGCGTTACGGCGCGACGGCCACGGCCGACGAAACACGCGAACTGCTGGCACGGGTCAAGGCGTTCCGGATTTAATCCCGCGCCGGCGGCGCGCGATCAGGTCGGCCGGTCGGCCGGCAACAGCTTGATCGGATCGACCGGCTTGCCGAAACGCCGGATCTCGAAATGCAGTTTGACCTGATCGGCATCGCTGTTGCCCATTTCGGCGATTTTCTGGCCCTTCACCACCGTCTGGCCCTCCTTCACGGTGATCAGGCTGTTGTGCGCGTAGACGCTCAAAAAAACCTTGTTGTGCTTGATGATGACGAGCTTGCCATATCCGCGGATGCCGTCGCCGCTGTAGAGCACTTTGCCCGGCGCGCTCGCGATCACCGGCTGCCCGGCCTTGCCGGCGATGCCGATGCCCTTGAGATTGGTCGCTTCATTGAAGCTGGTCAGCAGCTTGCCCGCCGTCGGCCAGCCCCAGTCGATTTTTTCATCTTCGTCGTCGTTCGCGGCGGGCTTATCCTCGACGCGCGACGGTTCCGCCTTCGGCACTGCGGCCACCACCATCGGCGGCTTCGCCGCCGGCACGGGCGCTGCAGCCGCGGCCGGCGCTGACAGCTGCGCCAGTGCCTGATCCGAGTACGGCAGCTTGATGCCCTTGGGTTGCGATTTGACCGCATCGTTCGCGTTCGCCGCCGGCGCGCTGGCGCTTGCTGCTGGCGCAGACGTCACCGGCCTGCCCTGCACCGCCGGTTCCGCTTTCAGCGGCGTGGCGACCGCCGTGGCCGCCGGCGCGCGCAAACGCAGTTGCTGCCCGCTACGGATCACGTTCGGATTATCGATGCCGTTCCACTCGGCCAGTTCCTTGTAATCAAGACCGTTGTCGAGCGCGATCATGTAGAGCGTGTCGCCGCGCTTGACCGTATAGAAGTCGGGGCGCGTATCCGGCTCGCGCACGATTGTCGCCGCGGGTTTGCCCTGCGCCTGACTCGGCGCACGCGTGCGATCGGACACCGGTGCCGGATGATGCGTCGAGGCGCAGCCGGCGGCCAGCAACACCGCCAGCACCATGCCCGCGACCAGCCCGCCGCGATAAAACGAACGTATCAACTCAACCCCGACAACAGCGGCACGAAATTCACCGCATCCAGCCGCGTCTCCGCAAAGCCGGTGCGCGTGCGTTCGATCAGGCACAAATGCTGTTCGTTGGTCCCCATCGGCACAACCATGCGCCCGCCGACCGCAAGCTGATGCTTCAAAGCATCGGGCACATGGGTCGCCGCCGCCGTCACCATGATGGCGTCGAACGGCGCCGCCTCCGGGATGCCGATATGGCCGTCGGCATGCTTGAAGCGGATGTTCATCACGCGCAGCTCGCGCACATTGCGCCGCGCCTTGGCCAGCAGGGGCAGAAGGCGTTCGACCGAATAGACCTCGGTCGACAGGCGCGCGAGGATGGATGTCTGATAACCGCAGCCGGTGCCGATCTCCAGCACCTTGCCGGGCGGCCGGCCGGCGGTGATCAATTCGGACATGCGGGCGACGATGTACGGCTGCGAAATCGTCTGCCCGAAGCCGATCGGCAGCGCGCAATCGTCATAGGCGCGGCTGGCCAGCGCGTCCTCGACAAAAATATGCCGCGGAATTTCATTCATGACATTGAGCACCGCCTCGTCGGCAATGCCCTGCTCGCGCAGCCGCGTGATCATGCGCAGGCGCGTGCGCTGCGAGGTCATGCCGATGCCGGAAATGCGCGTGCTCATGCCAGCCAGTTCCGCAATGCGGGCAGTTGTGCGACCTGCGTAAGATCCATTTGCAGCGGCGTCAACGATACCGCGCCGTGCGCCGCGGCATGAAAATCGGTGCCCTCGCCGGCGTCGGCCGCGGCTCCCGCGGCGCCCACCCAATAGACGGTTTCCCCGCGCGGCGTGCTCGCCTTCACCACTGGTTCGGCCTTGTGCCGTTTGCCTAGGCGGGTGACCTGCATGCCGGCGAGTTTTTCATAGGCGACGTCGGGCACGTTGACATTGATCAGCACCGGCTGGCCGGGCGGGCTGCGCATGAGGCGCTGCGCGAGTTCAGCTGCCACCCGCGCGGCCGTATTGAAGTGATCGCCGCCGCCGGCCACCAGCGACACTGCCAGCGACGGGATGCCCAGTAGAAAACCCTCGGTCGCCGCCGCCACGGTGCCCGAATAAATCGTGTCGTCGCCCATGTTGGCGCCGTGATTGACGCCTGAGATCACGATATCGGGCATCTCATCCAGAAGGCCGGTCACCGCCAGGTGCACGCAATCGGTGGGAGTGCCATTGACATAAAAAAAGCCGTTTTGCGCGCGACGCACGCTGAGCGGACGGTCCAGCGTGAGCGAATTGCTTGCACCGCTGCGGTCGCGCTCGGGCGCGACCACCGTGATGCGCGCAAACGCTGACAGCGTTTCGGCCAGGGCGGCGAGCCCGGGCGCGAAGTAACCGTCGTCGTTACTCAGCAGAATGTGCATTGTTCAGCACCGAAAATGAAGCGCGGGAAACAACGGATTGGCGGCCGCCGCGACCTGCGCGACCCGGAGAAAATTCGACGCATGCACGGCGGCAAATTATATCACGCAGCAGTGCGGTTACGACCGCCGGATGGACCGCGCGCTTGCCGCGCGCGCCCCGACTCTGGCACAGTGTCGCCTCCATTCGCACACGCGGGAGCAGGCAATGCCGTTGCACGGAGTTCATCATGTCAATATCGGCTGCCGTCAAAAGGATCTGCCGGCAATCGAGAAATTCTACGGCGCGGTGCTCGGCCTCACCGTCGGCCACCGGCCGGAATTCCCGAACAAGGGCCTGTGGCTCTACCAGGGATCGCATCCGCTGATTCACGTGGTCGTGCGCTTCGCCGACGACTGGCCGGGCAGCGACGAAAAGAAAAGCAGCTGGGATCATGTCGCCTTCAACGTCACCGGCGTTGAAGAATTCCGCCGGCGCCTGATCGATCACGGCGCCCGTTTCGACGAACAGAACGTGCCCGATGCCGGCTTCCAGATGTTCCTGCGCGATCCGGTCGGCAACAAAATCGAGTTGAACTTCCCGAACAGCGAAGCGCCGCAATCGGTCGCGACCGGCACGCTGTCGGAGATACAGTTTCCCCACCTCGCGAATAACCGGTAGCAGGCGCTCAAACCGGCGGCGCGAAGTCGCGGTCATGCGTGAGCGCCGGCAGCAAGCCGCGCACGCGAATCACCTCGGCGGGATCAATCACCGCGTAGCAAATCCCCGGCTCGGCGCCGAGTTCGGCGATGATTGCGCCCCAGGGATCGATGATCAGCGAGTGGCCGTAGGACGAGCGGCCGGGGTGTTCGCCGCACATCGCCGGCGCGATGACGTAAGCGAGGTTCTCGATCGCGCGCGCGCGCAGAAGGGCATGCCAGTGCGCAACACCGGTCTCGCGCTGAAACGACGCCGGCACCGCGAGAAACAACGCACCCGCCTTTGCCAGCGCGCGAAACAACTGCGGAAAGCGCAGGTCGTAACAGACGGTCATTCCGAGCGGCCCCCACGGCGTGGCCGCGAGCACCGCCCGGTCGCCCGGCCGGTAGGCGCTCGATTCGCGAATCACCTTGCCGCTCGGCAATGTAACGTCGAACATGTGGATCTTGTCGTAACTGGCGACAATCGCACCGTCGGGGCCGAGCAGATACGAACGATTGGCCATCAGCGCGTCGTCGATTTTCACCGTCAGCGAACCGATCAGCAGCCAGGCCGCGGTTTCGCGCGCGAGCGCGCGGAATCCGGCGAGCGCCGGATGCGCTTGCTCGACAAACGAATTTTCGCGCATGACGCGCCCGCTGCCGTCGAGCAACACCGCGTATTCCGGCAGCGCGATCAGCTGCGCCCCCGCCGCAGCGGCTTCGCGCACGGCGCAGGCGGCGGTTTTCAGATTGGCGGTAAGGTCGTTGCCCGAATTCAGCTGCACGCAGGCAGCCTTGAATGCCGTCACTGTCAACGCGGCGTCGCGGCGGCGCGCTTGGCCATTTCCTGGATCACGCGGTCGGTCAGATCGATCTGCCCGCTGGCGTAGATCGCCTGCTGCAGGATCAGATCGAATTTCTCGGCTTCGGCGATGCTGTTGATCACCGCGGTGATTTCGCCGACGATGCGCAGGCGCACTTCGCGCTGGCGGAATTCCATGTCCTCCGCATAGCTGCGCTGCATCTGCTCGAACTGCTGCGACAACGCGACAAGGCGTTTTTCCTTGACCGCGCGGTCGGCGGGTTTCATTTTGTCGCCGTCGCGCTCGACTTCGGCCTTCAGGTCGAGGCCCTGCTTCTGCAGGTCCTGCAACTGCTGCTCGCGCGGCGCGAATTCCTTCTTCAGCTGTTCGATCGCGCGTTTGGTCAGCTCGGATTCGCCTTCAACGCGTCCGCCGTCAACGACACCGATCTTGAGCGGCTGCGCCAGCGCCGGCACGGCGGCCAGTACCATGACGGCCAGCAGGATGTTGCGGATTGTTTTCATGGTGATTCCCGGATGACAGCCGCTATGTTAACGCAATTCGACTTCAAGCAGCGCCGTCGGCGTCAAGTCCGCCGTCGCCGGCGACGCCGCGCAGGCGCGGTGAATTCGGTTGCAGCACCGGCACCACCTTGCGCCCGCGCAAATAGCGCGCCATCAGATCCCAGACCGGTTCGCCGCCGCGCGCGCGCGCCTCATCGGAGACCGCGCCCCAGCCCGCGACCTTGTAGGTTTTCGCCGCGTCCAGCGGTTTGCCGTTGAGCCGAAGGTCGTCGATCCGCCGGCCGATGAGTGCAGCCGGATTGCACACGTACTGCAAACCGCCGACACGCACCATGTCGCCACCCTGCTGATAGTACGGATCCGGATTGAACAGGTTGTCGCAAACGTCTTCCAGCACCGATTTAATGGACTCGCCGGTCATTTCAGTCAAAGTCGTAAACGGGTAGGTGATCGCGGTCTGGTCCATCAGCTGTTCCATGCGGATGGTTTCGCCGGGCAACAGGCTGGTGCCCCAGCGGAAACCCGGCGAGAAGGCGATCTCGGCATCCTTCATTTGCAGCAGGCCGTCGAGGATCAACTGGTCGAAACTGCCGTTGAAATTGCCGCGCCGGTAAAGCAGGCCCTCGGTCACGGCGAGCGGTTCGGCAAGCTGTTCGACGTACGGCGCACGCACGCGTTCGATCAGGGCCAGCATGTCGGGATCGGCCGGCAACAGATTGGCGAACACCGGCAACAGGCGGTATTGAAAGCCGGCGACACGGCCGGCACTCACCTGCAGGTCGAGCACACCGAGAAACTTGCCGTTCGAACCGGCGTTGGTCACCAGCGTCCTTCCGCCGCCGTTGGCGACGATCACCGGCTGCGGCACGCCGTCATGCGTGTGACCGCCGAGTATGGCGTCGATGCCGCGCACACGCGAGGCGAGTTTCAGATCGATGTCCATGCCGTTGTGCGACAGCAGCACCACTGCCTGCGCGCCCTGCGCACGCGCTGATTCAACGGTGCGTTGCAAGGTCTCTTCCTGAATGCCGAAACTCCAGTCGGCGACGAAATAGCGCGGATTGGCGATCGGCGTATACGGATACGCCTGACCGATGACGGCCACCGGCACCCCGTTCATCGGCCGGATCACGAACGGCGTAAAGACTTCGTCGCCAAAATCGACGGTACGGACGTTCTGCGCAAGAAATTCGCAGCGGCCCTTGAATTGCCCGCGCACGACCTGCTGCACCCGTTCCGCGCCCAGCGTGAAATCCCAGTGTCCGGTCATGATGTCGACGCCGAGCAGTTTGCAGGCGTCGATCATGTCCTGCCCCTGCGTCCACAAGGCGGTGGCCGAACCCTGCCAGGTGTCGCCGCCGTCGAGCAGCAGCGCGCCGGGCCGGCTTGCGCGCAAGCGTTTGATCAGCGTGGCGAGATGCGCAAAGCCCCCGACCTTGCCATAGATCTGCGCGGCATGCACAAAATCGAGATGAGTGAACGCATATGCCGCCGCCGAACCGGGCGCGATGCCGTACTTCGCCAGCAATGCGGGCCCGACCAGATGCGGCGGCTTGCCGCGCAAGGCACCGCTGCCAAGATTGACCGACGGCTCGCGAAACCACACCGGCAGCAGTTGCGCATGGCAATCGGTGAAGTGCAGAAAATGTACATTGCCGTAACGTCGCAGATCGTATCCGTCGGCGGCAGCCTGCGCCCGCGGCGACGCCGCGGTCAGCGGCAATCCGGCTGCCGCTGCCATCGCCATCACATGCAGGAATTCTCGTCTATCCACTCAAACAACCCTTGACGCGGGCGCGCGGTTTGGCGCAATGCCCGACATTCTAAGAGTTGCCGTCGCGCCGCGTCAGCAATAAATTACGGCGCCGGCCAGCAGCGCAACCAAAGTGTGACCGGCACAGCCTGCCGCTAGCCCAGCAATCGCCGCAAGGCACGCGGCACGTCGGCGAGACCATGCACGGTCTGCACCGCGCCGGCACCGAAGATACGCCGCGCCGGACCAGCGCCGCCCTGCCCCGGTAGCAGACAGGCCATGCGCACGCCGCTTCGCGCGGCGGTCATGACGGCGTGACGCGCATCGTCGATCAAATAGCGCGGATCGTGCACATCGACGTCATGCGGCTCGCCATCGGAAATCAGCAGCACCCAACGCGGTTCATCGCATTCGGCCGCCAGGCGTTGCGCGGCGTGGCGCAGCGCAGCGCCCAGCCGGGTGGAACCGGCGGGCCGCAAGCCGCGCAAACGCGCCTGCATAGTCTCATCGACCGGCTGAGTGAACGATTTGACGATCGCCATGCGCACCGCATGCCGGCCATTCGAGTGAAAGCCGGCGACCGTGCATCGCATGCCAAGCGCCTGCAGAGCGAGGGCCGTGGCCGACGCCGTGGTTGTCGCGGTCTGCAGCACGCAGTGTCCGTCGGAATCATATGCGGCAGCCGTGGACGCGGACTGATCAATCAGCAGCCACACGGCGGCGCGCACGGCCCGCGTGGCCGGCGCGCGATAGACCCGCGGTTCGGACGCCTGATGACGGCGGCGCGCCACCTGCCAGTCGACCAATGCGGCGGGGTCGAACACTTCGCCTTCTTCGCTGCGCCGAGCCGCCGATTGTCGACGCAAAAGTGTGCGCAGCGACCCGCGCAGTTGCGCGGCGGTGTGCCGGATCAGGTTCTCATCGCCGCCTGCCGCCGAAGAAACGAAAACATCTTGCGCCGCGATTTCGATGACACCGCACCAGTCGGGTCGCAGGCGCGCGATCAGACGATCCCACTCCGCGTGGCGCGTTACGGTTGCGGACGTCACACTCACAGTTTCATCGTCCTGCGTATCGCCGGCCGGCGCGCGCGCCGGCGGCGGCGCCGCAGTCAACACATCGGCCGGCCACATCCAGCGATGATCGTCGCGGTAGCCGGGAGCGACACGATAAGTCTTCGCATTGAACTGCAGACGCGCCTGCCCGATATCGTGACCGAGCCGCACCGCCGCACTGCGCACGTTGCCGGCACCATGCAACGCGGGAAGCGCGTATCCGGCCTCGCCAAAAAACAGCGCGCGGCCTTTGCGCACCCAGACATGCGGATCGTCATACGCAGGATCGGCCAGCGCGCGCGCAAGCCGCTGCAACAGCGTCTCGAAGTCTGCGCCGCTTGCCGGCGTTGCCGTATGCAATGGCCGCCACAGCCGCGCGAGCCCGGGCAATTCACGCACGGCCAGCGCCTCGACGCGAGCGTCTTCGAGCAACCCCGTCAGTGCACGTGCAATCGTTCCCAGTCCCTCGCTATCGAAACGGCGCGGCGAATATACAAGGTGGGCCGCCGCATGCGCGGCAGCCGCGGCATGCTGCTGCCAGTGTATTTGCGCCGGCAGATGGATCGCGCCTGCGGCGATGAACGGCTGCTCGCCGTTCAGATGCAGCGGTGGCGCGAGATTCCACAACAGTCGCAGCCAGTGCGACAAGGTCGTTCTGGCGGCGGCATCTGCGCTGTCTGCCACGGCCGCCGCGCCCTAGAACGCGGCGTCGAGCGCGGCCTGCAAGGCCTCGTGCGCTTCGGGCTCATCGCTCAATGGATCGACGATGGCCAATTTGCACGCCGCCGGCAAGGGCAGGCCCCGCGCCACCAGCATGGCTGCGCGCACCAGCATGCGCGTCGAGGCGCCTTCGTCGAGGCCGATTCCGTGCAATCGGCGCGTGCGTGTGCCGAAGCCGACGATTGCGGCGGCGCGCTCCGGGTCGAGCCCCGCTTCGTGCGCGACAATCGCCGCTTCGCACGCGTTGTCCGGATAGGCAAACTCTATCGCGCAGAAACGCTGCCGCGTCGAGGCTTTCATCTCGCGCACCGACGGCGACGGGTTGTAGGAAATCACCAGTTGAAAATCGCCGTGCGCGTGGACGATTTCGTTGCGCGGTGCCAGCGGCAGCATGCGCCGTGTATCGGTCAGCGGATGGATGACGACCGTGGTATTGGCGCGCGCCTCGACCAGTTCGTCGAGATAACAAATTGCGCCGTGGCGCGCCGCCAGCGTCAACGGACCGTCCTGCCAGCGCGTGCCCTCGCCGTCGAGCAACCAGCGTCCGATCAGATCGCCGGCGGTGAGGTCTTCGTGACAAGCGACGGTGATCAGCGGTCGCTGCAAGCGCCACGCCATATGTTCGACGAAGCGGGTCTTGCCGCAACCGGTCGGCCCTTTGAGCACGAGCGGAAGGCGGTGCGCGTAGGCCGCCTCGAATAGTTTTACTTCATCCGCCGAGGATTGATAGAACGGCTCACAATCAACGCGATAAGCCGACAGCGGGTCGTTCGCAACGGACGCATCCATAAACTTTACTGCCGCCCTGCGCAACCGCGCGGCAACAATTCAACGATGCGCCAGCGTTTCCGGATTCGGGATACCGTCGATCGGCGCCTCCTCCGTGCCCACCGTACCGCGGGTGATCGCCTCGACGCGTTTGCGCGTCGCTTCTGGATCGTTGATCCATTGCCCGTAGAACTCGTATGGGCACGTGGCCACGCCCTGATCGCCCTCGCGCGAATTGATCAGCCCGGTGTAACCGCGGTGCAGCAGCTTGAACAAATGGTTCTCGCTCTGGCCGTTCTTGCGGAAGTCGCGGATCAGGTGCTTCGACAGCGCCGCGTACTGCACGCCCATGTCCTCTTCGCCGCATTCACCCAGCGTGCGGCCGTCGAAACCGATGATCGCCGAATGGCCGAAATACGAATACACGCCGTCGAAACCGGCGGCATTGGCCACCGCGACGTAGACGTTGTTGGCAAACGCCATCGCTTTCGAAATCAGTATCTGCTGCTCCTTCGCCGGATACATATAGCCCTGGCAGCGGATGATCAACTCGGCGCCCTTCATCGCGCAGTCGCGCCAGATTTCCGGATAGTTGCCGTCGTCGCAGATGATGAGGCTGATCTTCAGGCCCTTCGGTCCATCGCTGACATAGGTGCAGTTGCCCGGATACCAGCCCTCGATCGGCACCCACGGCATGATCTTGCGGTACTTCTGCACGATCTCGCCCTGATCATTCATCAGGATCAGCGTGTTGTAGGGCGCCTTGTGCGGATGCTCTTCATGCCGCTCGCCGGTCAGCGAAAACACGCCCCACACTTTGGCCTTGCGGCAGGCGGCGGCGAAAATTTCGGTTTCCTCGCCGGGCACGCTGGCGGCATTCTCATACATCTCTTTTGCGTCGTACATGATGCCGTGCGTGCTGTATTCCGGAAAAATCACCAGGTCCATGCCGGGTAGACCGGTCTTCATGCCGACCACCATGTTCGCGATGTTCTTCGCGTTGGCGATGATCTCGGCCTTGGAATGCAGCCGTGGCATTTTGTAATTGACGACGGCTACGCCGACCGTGTCCTTGCTGCTTGATATGTCGCCGTGATGCATGTGTTTCTCCTGTCGGAGTCGTTCGACCTGATCGTCAGTGACTGATCATCCAAGGGCGCCTGCCGGGAAATGCCTTGACCCCGTCTGCAGCCGCTGCAGCAGCGGTCTTGCGATCGCCGCTGCAGCACCCACAGCCTGCACCGTGTTTGGAACTCTGTTTCGGCTCGTGCGACGCCCGTTCGTTGGTTGCATGCGCGCTGCGCGCCGCCGCCGGCATGCCGGCAAACGCCGGCGCCGTCAAGATCACCCGCGGCGCCTGCGCTCCGCATTCCGGACAGTTTTGCGCTTCGCCGCTCGCGCTCATCGGCCGGATCGCGGTAAAACTGCCGCAGTGCGCGCAATCGTATTCATAAGCTGGCATGCTGATTCTCCAAATCGTGCGGGCTCGCCGCGCTTATTTGTCCGGCGACAGCGGCATGTCGATCGAGCCGTCGAGGAACTTGGTCGGCCCGGCTGCGCCCGGATTGATATCGAAGTCGAAGATCTGGGTCGGCAGCCACAGCGTAGCGCAGGCGTTCGGCACGTCGACCACGCCGCTGATGTGTCCCTGCACCGGCGCAGTGCCGAGAATCGAATAGGCCTGCGCGCCCGAGTAGCCGAATTTCTTCAGATATTCGATCGCATTCAGGCAGGCCTGCCGGTAGGCAACGTGCACGTCGAGGTAATACTGCTTGCCCGACTCATCGACCGAGATGCCTTCGAAGATCAGGTAGTCGTTGTAATGCGGGGTGATCGGGCTTGGCTTGAAAATCGGGTTCTTGATGCCGTACTTGGCCATGCCGCCCTTGATCAGACCGACCTTCATGTGCACCCAGCCGGCCATCTCGATCGCGCCGCAGAAGGTGATTTCGCCGTCGCCCTGGCTGAAGTGCAGATCGCCCACCGAAAGTCCGCCGCCATCGACGTAAACCGGGAAGAAGACCTTGGAGCCGCGCGACAGATCCTTGATGTCGCAGTTGCCGCCATGTTCGCGCGGCGGCACGGTGCGCGCGCCCTCGGCCGCGGCTTTCGCCTTCGCGTCGCCGGTCATCTTGCCCATGTGCGCGGTGCCTGCGGACGGCGGATTCGCCAGGCCAGGAACGCGATTCGGATCGGTGGCGATCAGCGCGCGCTCGCGTGCGTTCCACATGTCCAGCATCGGCTTGTCCGGCAGGCAACCGATCAGGCCGGGATGGATCAGGCCGGCGTAGTGCACGCCGGGGACGTGACGCGAACTGGTGAACATGCCATGAAAGTCCCAGATCGATTTCTGCGCCAGCGGAAAATGCTCGGTCAGAAAGCCGCCGCCGTTTTTCTTCGAGAAGAAACCGTTGAAGCCCCACAGGCTGTCGGGCTTCGCGCCGATATCGAGCAGATCGACCACCAACAGGTCGCCGGGCTCGGCGCCCTTGACGCCGACAGGGCCCGACAGATAGTGCACGGTCGACAAGTCGATGTCGCGCACGTCATCGGCACTGTTGTTGTTCTTGATATAACCGCCCGTCCAGTCGAAGGTCTCAAGGATGAAATCGTCGCCCGGCTTGACCCAGCAGGCCATCGGAATGTCCGGATGCCAGCGGTTGTGGATGTTTTCGTTCTCGGTCGGCGATTTGGTCAGATCAACCTTGATCAAGGTGTCGGTCATGTTGCGTCTCCTGGCGGTGTGAAGTTCAAAAAGGGACCAGCGGCTATACGGACAGGTATTGCTTGATGCGGCCGACGTCCGTGTCGGCGCGAGAAGTCTCATGCACGAGGCGGCCGCCCTCAATGACGAATAGCCGGTCGGCCACATCCATCGCAAAACTCAGCACCTGCTCCGAAACCACGATGGTGATTTCGCGAATCTTGCGGATTTCATTGAGCGCCTTGGCGATGTCCTTGATGATCGAAGGCTGAATGCCCTCGGTCGGCTCGTCGAGCAGCAGCACCTTGGGCTCGGTGACCAGCGCGCGTGCGATCGCCAGCTGCTGCTGCTGACCGCCCGACAGGTTGCCGCCCTTGCGGCGCTTCATGTCAAAGAGCACCGGAAACAGCGCATAGATATCGTCGGGAATGCGCCGCGACTGCGAGTTCTCCATGCCGGTGAGGATGTTTTCCTCGACCGTCAGCGTCGGAAAAATCATGCGGCCCTGCGGCACATAGGCAATGCCCTTGGCGACGCGCACAAAACTCTCGTCCTTCGACACTTCGCTGCCGGCGACCTCGATGCTGCCACTTTTTACCGGCAGAATGCCCATCAGGCTTTTGAACAGCGTGGTCTTGCCCATGCCGTTGCGGCCCATGATGGCAACGGTCTCGTTCTTGTTGCCGTCGAAGGAGATGCCGTGCAGCGCCTCGCTCTGGCCATAGGCGACGAAAAGATCGGTGACTTTCAGCATGACGTGGCGCTCCCCGGCAAAGCCTGCATTTCAGTGTCCCAGATAAACATCGATCACTTTCGGATCGGCCTGCACTTTTTCCATCGGGCCTTCGGCGAGCATTTTTCCCTGGTGCATGACGGTCACCTTGTGCGCGATGCGCTTGACGAATTCCATGTCATGCTCAATTACGATCACCGCGCGGTTCTTGCAGATCCGCTGCAGCAGCTCGGCGGTGAGGTCGCGCTCGCGCGCGCTCATGCCGGCGATCGGCTCGTCTAGCAGCAGCAGTTCGGGCGACTGCATCAGCAGCATGCCGATCTCCAGCCACTGCTTCTGGCCGTGACTCAACAGGCCGGCTTCGAGATCGAGACGGTCGGCGAGAAAAATGTCCTCGGCAACCACCTGCACGCGCGCCTTGACCTCGTCGTCGCATTTGAAGGCGAGCGCGCCCATCACCGTGCGGCCTTTCGGATACGACACCTCGAGGTTCTGGAACACCGTGAGGTTCTCGTAGATCGACGGGGTCTGGAACTTGCGGCCGATGCCCAGCCGCACGCGCTTGTATTCGGCCATCCGCGTCAGTTCGGTGTTATTGAACTTGATGCTGCCGGCGCTCGCCTTGGTGCGCCCGCAGATGAGGTCCAGCAGCGTGGTTTTGCCGGCGCCGTTCGGGCCGATGATCACGCGCAGTTCGTTGCGGTCGATATAGAGGTTGAACGCATCAATCGCCTTGAAGCCGTCGAACGAAACCGTCAGATCCTCGACCGCGAGTGTGAAGTCGGTATTGCTCATCAGATGCTCCCGGGTATGGCGCTTTGGGCGCCGACGTCACTGAGGCCTTTGGTCAGGGCGCTGTCGGCGCTCGCCTGCCGCGCCGGCTTGGCCGTCGCCGCAACCGCTGCTGGGGGCGCCGCGTCGGTGCCGGCAGGTTCGGCGTCGCCGCCCTTGCCTTTGTTTTTCCGCTTCGACCACCATGGCACGACATGGCTTTCCCACAGTCCGGCCAGCCCCATCGGGAACGCCATCGTCACGCCGATGAACAACGCGGCCATCAGGAACAACCACAGATCGGGGAAACTCTCTGAAAAGTAGGTCTTGCCGGCGTTGACCAGAAGCGTGCCGTAGACCGCGCCGACCAGGCTCATGCGCCCGCCGACCGCGGCAAAGATCACCATCTCGACCGACGGCACGATACCGACAAAGCTCGGCGACATGAACCCGACCTGCAGCGAGAACAGCGCGCCGCCGATGCCGGACAAGGCTGCGGCCAGACAAAAGGTAAATATGCGGAAGTCGGCAACGTCATAACCGGAAAAACGCACGCGGTCTTCCTTGTCGCGCATCGCCAGGAGCAGCGTGCCGGCCTTGCTGGTCTGGATCCAGCGGCAGAGCACGATGCTGCCGACCAGCAGCGCAACGCACAGGTAATAGAGAATATATTTCGCCGAGTTGGTGCGCGTATCCCAGCCCAGCAGCGTCTTCAGATCGGTCATGCCGTTGACACCGCCGGTGTAGCCCTGCTGGCCGATGATGAGCACGGTGACAATCAGGGCCACCGCCTGCGTGATGATCGCGAAGTAAACGCCGCCGACGCGGCGTTTGAACATGGCGAAACTGATGATCCAGGCGAGCAGGGTCGGCACCGCGATAACGGCGATCAGCGTCAGCGGCAGCGACTTGAACGGCAACCAGAACGCCGGCAACGCGGTAATCTGGTTCCAATCCATGAAATCCGGAATGCCCGGCGTCGATTGGATGGCGGTCGTTACCGGGTCGGAGGCTTCGAGCTTGAGGAACATCGCCATCGCATACCCGCCGAGGCCGAAGAACACGCCCTGCCCCAGGCTCAGCACGCCGCCGTAACCCCACACCATCACCAAACCGACCGCGACAAACGCGTAGGTCAGGTATTTTCCGATCAGGTTCAGCCGGAAAATATCGAGCGACAGCGGCAGCACGACAGCGAGCAACAGGGTCAGCACCAACAGACTCGCCAGCTGGTAACGCTTGATCAGTTCTTGGATGGCTTTCATCAGGTCGGGCTCCGGGGAAAAAAGTCTTTATTCGTGTTCGTGTGCGCGATAGTCATGCATTCATCGCGGCTCAGCGCCGCACCTTGCTGGCGAACAGTCCCTGCGGACGGATCATCAGGATCAACACGATCAGCGACAACGTCAGCACCTTGGCCATCGAGCCGTGCAGGAAAAATTCAGTGATCGACTGCGTCTGGGCGATGCCGAAGGCAGAGACCACCGTGCCGAGCAGGCTGGCTGCACCGCCGAAGGTCACGACCAGAAATGAGTCCACGATATAAAGCTGGCCCGAGGTCGGCCCGGTCGAGCCGATGGTCGTAAACGCCGCGCCCGCCATGCCGGCGATGCCGCAACCGATCGCGAAGGTCAGTCGATCGGTTTTTCTGGTGTCGATGCCGATCGCATTGGCCATCACGCGGTTGCTCACGGTGGCGCGCACCCGCAGTCCCCAGCGGCTGCGGTTGAGCGCGAGCAGCACGCCGCAGGTCACGACCGCGGTCAATGCCAGCACGAACAACCCGTTGATTGGTATATCGAGTCCCTCTTTGGGCGCCCACGAACCCAGCAGCCAGTCGGGCAGCGTCGGGCTCACCTCTTTCGGACCGATGAAGGTGCGGAAGCTCTGCTGCATCGCCAGACTGATGCCCCAGGTGGCGAGCAGCGTGTCGAGCGGACGTTTGTAAAGGTGGCGGATCAGGCCCCATTCCACCAGCCAGCCGAGTGCAAATGCGAAGAGGAAGGCGAGCACGATCGCGAATGGAAAATAGATCGACACCAGTGACGGTGCGTAATGACTCGACAAATGCGAGCCGAGGTAAATCGTATAGGCGCCGATGGTCATGAACTCGCCGTGCGCCATGTTGATGACGCCCATCTGGCCGAAAATGATCGCCAGACCCAAACCCATCAGCAGCAAAACTGCAAACAGGCTCAATCCGGCGAAACCCTGCATCAGGCCGATATTCAGCAGTTCAGAAAATTCCATGCGCGGACTCCCAGGTGATCGGTGGTGCGACCGCGCCCATTGGCGACGGCCGCACCGGTTTCAAACAACGACGGTTATTGATAACCCTTGGGGAACGGGTCCGGCTTGATCAGCTCGGGCGACTCCGACACCACTTTGAACGTGGCATCCGGCATGCCCATCGCGATGCGCGACTTGCTCCACAGGTGGTGATTGGCGTCGAGCTTCACGTAGCCTTCGGGCGCCTGCTTGAGTTCGATGCCGGAGGCCGAAGCCGCCACCACCTTGTCAACATCGAAACTGCCTGCCTTCTCGACCGCTGCCTTCCACAACCAGGCGCCGAGATAGGCGGCCTGCGTGACGTCGCCGATCACCGCGTCCTTGCCGTACTTGGCTTTGAATGCGGCAACGAACTTCTTGTTGTTGTCGTTATCGAGGGACTGGAAGTACTTCATCGACGAATAGAAGCCCTGGAAGTTTTCGCCGCCAACCCCGGTCATCTCGTCTTCGGTCACCGACAACGTCACCAGCAGCTGCTTGTCGCCGGTGATGCCAGCGGCTTTCAGCGCCTTGTAGAACGCCACGTTCGAACCGCCGACGACCGCGGCGAAAATGCAATCCGGCTTCGCCAGCTTGATCTTGTTCATCAGCGAACCGAAGTTGGTGCTGCCCAGCGGGTAGTACTCTTCGCCGACAACCTTGCCCTTCTGGAAATTCTCGATGTGCTTGCGCGCGATCTTCATCGAGGTGCGCGGCCAGATGTAGTCGGAACCGATCAGGAAGAACGTGCCGGCCTTCTTTTCCTTCTTTGCCCAGTCGAGGCTGTAGAGAATCTGCTGCGTCGCTTCCTGACCGGTATAGAACACGTTCTTCGATTGCTCGAGGCCTTCGTAGAAGGTCGGGTAGTAAAGCAGGCCGTTTTCTTTTTCGAATACCGGCAGCACCGCCTTGCGCGAGGCCGAGGTCCAGCAACCGAATACCGCGGCGACGTGGTCATTGATCAGCAGCTTCTTCGATTTCTCGGCGAAGGTCGGCCAGTCGGAGGCGCCGTCCTCCTTGATGACCTTGATCTTGCGGCCGAGGATGCCGCCCATCGCATTGATCTGGTCGATCGCGAGTTGCTCGGCCTGGATCGAGCCGGTTTCCGAGATCGCCATCGTGCCGGTGGCCGAATGCAACTGGCCGACCGTGACTTCGGTATCGGTGATCGCGAGTTTGGTTGTATTGATCGCGGAGGTCGGATACTTCGCCTGCGCGAATGCCATGCCGGAGACCGACAACGCCGGCAACGCGGCGATGCCCTGCAGTATCCGCCGGCGCAGCGGCGATACCGTGTCTTCGACCGCTGAAGCCGGGGCGCCGGTAGCCCCTTTGTTTGAATCGTTGTGCTTGGACATAAATACTCCTTGATTTGAGAAAGAAGACGGTTTGAACGGCATCGCCGAAACATCACTGCTTTTGCATTCGACGCCTGCACAGTAATCGGGTTGTTGCAGCGCACAAATACGCAAAAGCGCGTATATCGCTAAAGTTTTCATTCGGGCGATACTTCGCGTCGCGAAGTTGCTGGTGCGGGTCTTGCTACAGTGCAACACGGGGCACATCTGCGCCCTGTTTGCCGGTAAGCCATCGCACTGCATTCATTGTGTTGGTGCGTAAATCCCGGCGCCGCACCAGAAACGGGCGCATCGACCGTTCCGCTGCGCAACCAAGCACTGAAAGGGATGACGTCGAGTCAAATGATGGCCATCCAGAGAATTGTTCCGATACGCCGCGATTACAACCGCTGGGTGGCGAACCAGACGCTGGAGGATTACGCGCTGCGTTTTACCGCCACCAGCGCGCGCCGCTGGTCGAATTTTCGCGTCGCCAACACCGCGCTGGGCGCGATTTCGTTTCTGGCGCTTGAAGCGATCGGCGCCGCAATCACGCTCAACTACGGCTTTACCAACGCGACCTGGGCGATTGCGACCGTCAGCCTGCTGATTTTTCTGACCGGCCTGCCAATCAGCTATTACGCCGCCAAGTACGGCGTCGACATGGATCTGCTCACCCGCGGCGCCGGCTTCGGTTATCTCGGCTCGACCATCACATCGCTGATCTACGCCTCGTTCACCTTCATATTTTTCGCTATCGAAGCCGCCATCATGGCGCACGCACTCAAGCTCTGCCTCGACGTGCCGCTGCCGATCGGCTACGTTATCAGCGCGCTCGCGGTCATTCCGCTGGTGACCCACGGCATCACGCTGATCAGCCGCTTTCAGACCTGGACGCAGCCGCTGTGGATCGTGCTGCATCTCTTGCCGTTCGCCTTCATCGCGATCAAATCACCGGGTTCGTTCGGCGAGTGGACGAGCTTTGCGGGACGTCATGGCGATGCCAGCGGCGAATTCAACATCCTGCAGTACGGCGCGGCCGCCTCGGTTGCGATGTCGCTCGTCGTGCAGATCGGCGAGCAGGTCGACTTTCTGCGTTTTCTGCCGCGACCGACGCCGCAAACGCGCACGCGCTGGTGGGTAGCTCTGGTCACCGCCGGCCCGGGCTGGATCATCCCGGGTGCGCTCAAATTGCTGGCCGGATCGTTTCTGGCTTTTCTGGCACTTCAGCACGAAGTGCCGGCGGATCAGGCCGGCGAGCCGACGCAAATGTATCTCACCGCGTTCAACTACGTGTTTTCGTCGCCCTATGCCGCGATGGTGGCGACCGGTTTGTTCGTGCTGGTCTCGCAGTTGAAGATCAACGTCACCAACGCCTACGCGGGCTCCATTGCGTGGTCGAATTTTTTCGCGCGCATGACGCAAAGCCATCCGGGCCGCGTGGTGTGGGTGGTGTTCAACGTCGTGATCGCCCTGCTGCTGACCGAACTCGGCATTTTCAGGGCGCTTGAAACCATACTCGGCCTCTACGCCAATCTGGCGATCGCCTGGGTCGGCGCGCTGGTTGCAGACCTCGTCATCAACAAGCCGTTGGGGCTGAGTCCGCCGTCGATCGAATTCAAGCGCGCGCATCTCTATGACATCAATCCGGTCGGCATCGGCGCGATGGCAATTGCCGCGCTGGTTTCGATGGCCGCCTATACTGAATTGCTCGGCGAAGTCTGCCGCGCGCTGTCGGCTTTCATTGCCTTCGGCGTTGCGTTCATTGCGGCGCCCGTGATCGCGAAACTGACACAGGGCAAATATTATCTCGCGCGCAAACCGAAGACCGACTGGAGCGGTGTCCCTTTGCAGCGCTGCTGCGTATGCGAACACAGCTTCGAGCCGCAGGATGTCGCGCACTGCCCGGCCTACGGCGGCACCATCTGTTCGCTGTGCTGCTCGCTCGATGCGCGCTGCGAGGATTCGTGCAAGGACAAGGCGCAGCTGCGCGACCAGGTCAAGGATTTTCTCGGCCGCCTGCTGCCGCAGAACGTTATCGCCGTGCTCGATTCGCGCCTCGGCCACTACATGGCTCGATTCATTCTTGCCACCGGTCTCATCGCCACCGTGATCGGACTGGTCTATTTTCAGGAAACCCTCGACGGCGACGCCACCTTCCTTGCCCTGCAGATGCCGCTGCTCAAGGTATTCCTGTTCCTGACCCTGATCGCCGGCGTCACCTCGTGGCTGTTCGTGCTGGCTCAGGAAAGCCGCCAGGTCGCGCGCGAGGAATCGTTGCGTCAGAACCAGCTGTTGCGTCAGGAGGTCGAGGCGCACGAAAAAACCGCCGCCGAATTGCAGCATGCGAAAGAGGTGGCCGAAGCCGCCAATCTGGCCAAAGGCCGCTACCTGTCGGGTATCAGCCACGAACTGCGCACGCCGCTCAACGCCATTCTCGGCTACGCCCATCTGCTCGAGGAAGAAACCGCGATACCGCGGCCGAGCCGCCGCGCGCTCAAGGTCATCAAGCGCAGCGGCGAACATCTGTCGGTGCTGATCGACGGTCTGCTTGACATGGCGAAAATCGAAGCCGGCAAAATCGTGCTGCGGCGCGATCCGCTGGCCTTCCCAGAATTCATCGACCAGCTGGTCCAGATGTTCGAACTGCTGGCCGAGGCCAAGGGGCTCAGCCTCAAGCTTGAAATCGTCGATCCATTGCCGCCGGTGGTGCTCACCGACGAAAAACGCCTGCGCCAGATTCTGATCAACCTGCTGTCCAACGCGATCAAGTACACGGAAACCGGCTCGGTGGTACTGCGCATCGGCTACCGCCGCCAGCTCGCGGAATTCGAGGTGCGCGACACTGGCGCCGGCATCGGCGCCGCCGAGCTCAAACGGATTTTCGAACCCTTCGAACGCGGCAGCTCGGCCATCGGCGTCACCGGCACCGGACTCGGGCTTACGATCAGCGATCTGTTGGCGCAGATCATGGGCGGCGATATTTCGGTACTCAGCACGCCCGGCGAGGGCAGCGTGTTTCGCGTGCGCATGCTGTTGACGGCCGACCACAGCCGCGCGCCCCTGCCGCGCATCGACGCCCGCGTCACCGGCTACCTCGGCGCGCGCCGCAAGATCATGGTGGTGGATGACGATGCCGATCACCGCATGCTGATGCGCGACACGCTGGGGCCGCTCGGCTTCACGCTGTTCTCGGCGAGCGACGGCGTGCAGTGCATCCAGCTGTTGCCGCAGTGCGCGCCCGATCTGCTGCTGCTCGATATTTCGATGCCCGGCATCGACGGCTGGGAAGTGGTGCGGCGCATCCGCGCGCTCGGTTTTACCCAACTGCCCATCATCATGGTCTCGGCCAACGCCTTCGAAAGCCGGCACCCGCGCGACGAGTCGTCGCAAAACTGCGAGTTTCTGGTCAAGCCGATCGTGATTCCGCGCCTGCTTGATCTGCTGCAAAAACATCTTGATCTCGAATGGAGCGCCGCCGCCGAAGACATCACGCAGCGACTGCGCGAACAGGCGCACGACATTCCGGTGATCGGGCTGCAGGAACGCCATATTGAGGAGCTGATCGCGCTTGGCAGCATCGGCTACGTGCGCGGCATCGAAACCAAGCTTGCCTCGCTGCAGCGCGCGGCCCCGAGCTCCGGCGCGCTATTAAGCGAACTCGGCGGCTATATCAAGGCGTTTCAGTTCAAGCGTTATCTCGACACCCTGGAAGGCCTGCGTCAAAGTGACCGATAGCATACTCAAACGCTCCATCGTGCTGGTCGTCGATGACCATCCCGACACCCTGCAACTGCTGATCGATTCGCTCGACCGTTCCGGCGTCACCGTGCTGGTGGCCACCAGCGGCGCGCAGGCGCTCGAACAGGTCACGCGCCTGCTGCCGGATCTGATTCTGCTCGACGCGGTGATGCCGGGCATGGACGGCTTCGCGACCTGCCGCGCGCTCAAGGCCGGCTTGGCCGCCGGCGTGCCGGTAATCTTCATGACCGGGCTCGAAGACACCGAGCACATCGTGCGCGGACTCGACGCCGGCGGCATCGACTATCTGACCAAACCGATCGCACCCGACGAACTGCTCGCGCGCATGCGCGTTCACCTCGCCAATGCGCGCGAAGCACAGGATGTGCGCACCGCACTCGATGTCAGCGGACGCACGATGCTGGCTTCTGACAATGCGGGCAAGGTGCGCTGGACCACGCCGCAGGCGCAGCGGATACTCGAGCAACTTGCCGGGCTGCCTGCCGATCGCGCGAAAACCGGCAAGGCATCGCCGTCCAATGCAGTCGAATTGCCGCCCGAGGTGTGCGCGTGGGTTGCGCAGAAGACCGAACCGGATCCGGCGCACAACGAAAGCATCGTCGTCGCCGCCAACGGCCTCAAGGTGCGATTCCGCCTGCTCAGCCGCGTCGCCGAAAACGAAATCCTGCTGGTTATCCAGCAGGCCGCGCAGATCGAGGTCGAACGCGTCGGTATCGGCAAATTGCAGGCGCGTTTCACGCTCACCGGCCGCGAAGCCGAGGTCCTCTACTGGTTGACCTGCGGCAAATCGAACAAGGACATCGCGGAAATTCTCGGCATCAGCTACCGCACCGCGCACAAGCATCTCGAGCACGTGTATACGAAAGTCGGCGTCGAATCGCGCGCCAGCGCGGTATCCGCCGCAGTCAGGGTGCTCGACGAATAGCCGCGTCCGTGCATGCCATGGCCCCAGCGCAAACGCACGCCGTGCCGGCCGCAATGCCGGTGCACGACGGCATCGCGGTTTGGGTAAAATACGCGCTTTTTTGAATTGACCCGACTCATGCAGAAGGCAGCACCCCGAAAGACCCGGCGCATCATCGTGCGCCGCTCAGGCATCCACGGTCGCGGCGTCTTCGCCACCGCCGCCATTCCGGGCAACACCCGGCTGATCGAATACAAGGGCGAGCGCGTCGTCGATGACGAGCGCGATGCCGACGACGCCTCGACGCACACCTTCCTGTTCATGCTCGACGAAGAACTGGTGATTGACGGCAGCCGCAACGGCAACAGCGCGCGCTGGATCAACCATTGCTGCGAGCCGAACTGCGAAGCCGTCGATGAAAACGGCCGCGTCTTTATCGAAACCCTGCGCGCCATCGAGCCCGGCGAGGAAATCACCATCGATTACAACCTCTACCTCGAAGTCCGCTATACGGCGGCGCTGAAACGCCAATATGCATGCCGCTGCGGCGCCGGCCAATGCCGTGGTACGATGCTGGAAGAGCGGCGCTAGACCGCCCCTTCGCGACACGCCGGACCACCCACCAGAAACCCCATGGCCACCAAGAAATACGACGAATCATCAGTCACCAAGCTGCGCGGCATCGAGCCGGTGCAGCGCCTGCCGGGCATGTACACCCGCACCTCCGACCCGACGCACATTATTCAGGAAGCGATCGACAACGCCGCCGACGAAGCTTTCGGCGGTCACGCCACGCGCATCGACGTCACGGTGCATCGCGACGGCTCGGTCAGCGTCGCCGACAACGGCCGCGGCATCCCGGTCGGCATGCATCCGACCGAAAAAATCCCGACGGTGCAGCTGGTCTTCACCGAGCTGCATGCCGGCGCCAAGTTCTCGAAGACCGAAGCCGATGCCGCCTATAAATTCTCCGGCGGTCTGCACGGTGTCGGCGTCTCGGTGACCAATGCGCTGTCCACCCGCCTCGAGGTCGAGGTGCGCCGCGATGGCGGCGTGCACCGGATGGCCTTCGCCGACGGCGTCGTGGCTGAGAAACTGAAACGCACCGGCGCCGCGCCGAAAGGCGAAACCGGCACCCTGCTGCGCATCTGGCCGAACAAAAAATACTTCGACAGCGGCAAGATCTCGCTGCCCGAACTCGAACGCATCGTGCGCTCCAAGGCGGTATTGCTGCCGGGCGTCGCTGTCACGCTGAACATCGAGGGTGCGCGCGAAGGACAGGAAACGACCTCGCAGACCTGGAGCTATCCGGAGGGCATGAAGGGTTACCTCAAGGATCTGCTCGCCGATGCCGAGCCGGTGGCACCGATATTCGACGGCGAAAAATACGTGCAGGAAGCGAACGGCTTTGCGGTCGGCGAAGGCGCCGGCTGGGCCTTCGCGATGGTGGACGAGGCCAAGGGCTGCGGCGAATCGTACGCCAACCTGATTCCGACGCCGGCTGGCGGCACACATGAAGCGGGCCTGCGCGACGGCATTTTCGAAGCGGTCAAAGCCTTCGCCGAACATCACAACATGATGCCGCGCGGCATCAAGCTGCAATCCGACGATGTGTGGTCGCGCACGGTCTACTTTCTGTCGGCCAAGGTGCTGGAGCCGCAGTTCCACGGCCAGACCAAGGAAAAGCTGTCCAATCGCGATGCCGTCAAGCTGGTCTCCAGCATGGTGCGCGATCCATTCGAGTTGTGGCTCAACAGCCATGTCGATTTCGGCCGCAAGATCGCCGAACTGGTGATCAGGCAGGCGGTCGAGCGTTCGCGTTCGGTAACCAAGGTTGAACGCAAGAAATCCTCCAGCGTGGTGATGCTGCCGGAGAAACTGACCGATTGCGAATCGAGCAGCCTCGGCGAAAACGAACTGTTCCTCGTCGAAGGCGATTCGGCCGGCGGCTCCGCCAAGCAGGCGCGCGACAAGCAGTTTCAGGCCATTTACAAGATGCGCGGCAAGGCCTTGAACTCCTGGGAGGTCAAACGCGACCTGCTGTTTGCGAATGCCGAAATTCACGACATCGCCGTCGCCATCGGCGTCGATCCGCATGGCGAGGAAGACTCCCCTGACCTCTCCGGTCTGCGCTACGGCAAGATCGTGTCGATGACCGATGCCGACGTCGACGGCGCGCATATTGCGGTGTTGCTGCTGACGCTGTTCTACCGCCATTTCCCGAAGCTGATCGAAGGCGGCCATATTTATGTCGCCTGCCCGCCCCTTTACAAGCTCGATATCCCGGCGCACGGCAAACGGCCGGCGAAAAAAGTCTACGCGATTGACGACGACGAACTGCGCTCGCTGCGCGAACGCGCGATCGATGAGGGCGTGCGCGCCGAGTCGCTGCAGATGCAGCGTTTCAAGGGTCTCGGCGAAATGAATCCCGGCCAGCTATGGGAAACCACCTTGAGTCCGGATACACGTCGCCTCTTGCAGGTACGCATCGACGACCGCGAAAAAACCTATGCGCTGTTCAATATGCTGATGTCGAAGAAGGAATCCGAACGACGCTGTAGCTGGATGGAAGAAAACGGCGACCAGGTCGAGGCTGACGTATGAGTCCCGCACCGAAAAAGAAAGGCCAGCCTGCCGGCGGCGAAACGCACGATCTGTTCGACCATGCGGCAGCCACCGGCGGTAACGGCAGCGGCGCGGCGATTCCGCCCGGCGGCACCAGGGGTGAAGGCGACTTCATCGACATGGGCACTTTCGCCGAGCGCAGCTATCTGACCTATGCGATGAGCGTGGTGCGCGGCCGCGCAATTCCGAATATCGAAGACGGCCAGAAGCCGGTGCAGCGGCGCATTCTGTACGTGATGAACGAACTCGGCCTCAGGGCCGGCGTTCAGCACACCAAATCGGCGCGCATCGTCGGCGAGGTGCTCGGTAAATTTCACCCGCACGGCGACGTCTCGACCTACGAAGCGCTGGTGCGTATGGCGCAGGACTTTTCGCTGCGCTATCCGCTGATCGACGGCCAGGGCAACTTCGGCACGCAGGACGGCGATTCCGCCGCCGCATATCGATATACCGAGGCACGCCTGACGCCGATCGCGGAATTGCTGCTCTCCGAAATCGAGCAGGAAACGGTCGATTTCGTCGCCAACTACGACGGCCGCCTGAAAGAACCCGAACTGTTACCGGCGCGGCTGCCGATGCTGTTGCTTAACGGAGCTTCCGGCGTCGGCGTCGGCATGGCCTGCGAACTGCAGCCGCACAATCTGCGCGAGGTGGCCGAGGCCGCAGTCGCCATGATCAACCGTCCTTCGATCGGCGTCGCCGCGCTGATGGACATCATTCAGGGACCGGATTTCCCCGGCGGCGGACAACTCATCAGCCCGCGCCAGGCGATCATCGACGCCTACGAGAGCGGCCGCGGTTCGCTGCGCGCGCGCTGCCGCTGGAAGATCGAGAACCTCGCGCGCGGCCAGTGGCAGATCGTGGTCTACGAACTGCCGCCGACCACCTCGGCCATGCGTGTCATGGAAGAAGTCGAGGAACTGACCAATCCGAAGCCGCGCGAAAAAGGCGGCAAGGTGACGCCGGTGCAGGCGAATCTGAAGCAACTGATTCTCGCCTCTCTGGAAAAGGTCAACGACGAATCCGACAAGAACAACCGCGTGCGCCTGGTGCTGGAGCCGCGCAGTTCCAAACAGGATCCGGAAGAGTTCATGCGCCTGATGATGGCGCATACCTCGCTCGAGGAAAATTTCCCGGTCAACATGGTCGTGATCGGTCTCGACGGCAAGCCGCAGCGCAAGAACATCCGCCAGATGCTCGACGAGTGGGTGCGCTTCCGCCTGTCGACGGTGACGCGGCGCGTAACCTTCCGCCTCAGCCAGGTTGATCGTCGCATCCACATTCTGGAAGGCCGCCATATCGTCTTTCTCAACATCGACAAGGTGATCAAAGTCATCCGCAATTCGGATGAACCGAAGCCCGAGTTGATGAAGGCCTTCAAGCTGACCGACGTGCAGGCCGAGGACATTCTCGAAATCCGCCTGCGCCAGCTGGCGCGGCTCGAAGGCATCAAGATCGAGCAGGAACTGAAGGCGCTGAAAATCGAGCGCAAGGAACTCAAGGATCTGCTCGGCGACGAAAAACTGATGAAGAAACTGGTCATCGGCGAAATCCGTGCCGATGCGAAGAAATTCGGCGACGACCGCCGCACCGTCATCGAGGAAGCCGGCCGCGCCGTGATCGAGCGCCAGGTCGTCGATGAAGCGCTGACCATCATCGTCTCGAAAAACGGCTGGGTGCGTTCTCGCCAGGGGCATGGTCTTGATCTCGCTGGCGTGACCTACAAGGTCGGCGACGGTGAATACGCGATATTCGAAACGCGCTCGATCCACCAGATCGCGATGATCGATTCGACCGGACGCTGCTTCGGCATCGCCGCCGGCGATATACCGGGCGGCAAAGGTGACGGCGTGCCGCTCACTTCGCTGGTCGAACTGGCGCCGGGAGCGCGCGTTGCGCAGGTCGTCGATGCGCAACCGGGCCGGCGCTATCTGGTGGCAAATTCCGCCGGTTATGGATTTGTCGTCAATGCCGAGGATATGCTCACCCGCATTCGCGCCGGCAAGGCCTTCATGACGCTGCAGGAAGGCGAGACCGTATTGGCGCCGGCGCCGGAGCCGGAACGCGCCGAAATGGCCGTCACCCTGTCGCAACAGGGACGCATGCTGTTGTTTGCGGTGAGCGAACTCAAGGAAATGGCACGCGGACGCGGCGTTGTGCTGATGGGACTCGACAAGGGCGAAACCATGACGGCGGTCGGCTTCAGCAGCGCCAAATCGGTAACGGTCATCGGCGCGGCGCGCAGCGGCAAGGAAAAATCCGTGACGGTGAGTGGCGCCGATCTGAAGAAACACATCCTGCACCGTTCGCGCAAAGGCTGCCTGGTGCCGGGCCACATGTTGCCCAAAGCCGTCAAACGCGGATAAACCATCCGACAGCAGAATTCGCAATAGAAGTTGCGGTCGATTACCGGGCTGGATTGACCGGTGGCACATCATTCGCCGGTTTAATGCCCGCGCCTGGCCTTGCTGATGATTTCCTCGCGCACATCGGTAATTTCTCGCGCGCGCGACGATCCGGCGCCGTTGCAGTGCGCCGTGCGCGGACAATCCGCGCTGCGCGGGCAGATCACGCGTGCGGGTCGCGCCAGCGCATCCTCCACCCAGGCGATGTTCAGAACCCGTGCCGCGCCATTGATCGCCTCGACCGCAGCCTTGGGAATTTTTGCTTCGCCGCGGTGATGCAGGCATTCGTCGGTGATACTGGCAACGATCGCGTCCGCATCGGCGCTATGCGATCGCAACGCCGGCAGCAAATCAATGCCCACCGACAGGACATGGGGGTTGCCGGCCATGTCGTTGGTACGCCGGGAATGACAGCAATACAGCAGCGATTGCCCGCCGTGGCGCATCACCGAGATCTGCGACCCGCGATCGGCGCCGCGATGCTCGTCGAGCATGCGAAAAACCGCCCAGTTCGGGCACGGGTCCGTGACCTGCGCCATATTGCCCCACGGCAGAGGAATCCCGTTGCCGCGATAGACCGCGCGCAGGTAGCCGGGCGGATAAGCATCGAAAAAATGCCAGTACGGATACGGCGACACTTTCGTCATGCGCCGCATTACCACCGCCGGCGTGAGCTCGATTTTTTCTCCGGCTTCAACCCGGTATGACTCGCGCGTCAGAAAACGCCGAAACGGAATTTTCGGGCACAACAACGCGCCGGCAAAAAAGCTGCACTCGAAATCACGCCACGCGTGCAGCACATCCTGCGCATTGAGGCCCGCGGCGATCGCCGCACCGCCGTCAGGACTGCCGCCCATTTCGCCACCGGTGGCGTGCGCGGATTTCAGCCCGTCGCCGTCGTGCAGTACCTTGTGCCCGAGATGCGAGGCGAGGTCGAACTTGAGACGCGCCGGGTCGGATTGGAGTTGGCGATTCAGGTAAATGGTGCGCGGCGCCTCGTAAAAGGAGCGCACCATGCTGCGCAGTTCGCCATCCTTGTCGCGCGCGAGTACCGGTTTGCGGTCGAACCAGCGAATGGCGAGCCCATGGTGCTTACACAGTCGCAGCAGGTCAGCGGCGCCGAGTGGAAACCCGCGCTCGCCGATGCTTTCCGCCAGCCGCTCAAGGTCGGGAAAATCGTTGCGCGACATCTCCTGGTGCGAGCGGATCAACAGATGCGCGAACTGCTGCCCGGTGGTGCCGGTCTGCGCGAGCAATTCGGGAATCGCCGCCTGCAGCAATTCCTTTGAAAACAGGAACGCGGGTTCCAGCGGCACGCCTGTTGCGCCGCCGGCGCGATGCTCGACCGCCGCGGCTTCAATGTCCCGGCTGTCGTCCGCGAACCAGCCGGCGTCGCGCTGAAACAGCGCTGACAACAGTTTCAACACCTCCTCGGACGGCCGCCGCTTGCCGCTTTCGATCATGCTCAGGTAGGACACCGACGGGGCGCACCGCGCATCGAGTTGAGCACAGCGCACCGACAGTTCATCCAGAGTCAGCCGGTTGCGCTTGCGCAAGGCACGCAGTTTGGTGCCGAGGAAGTGGCTTTTGCGGGTGTGGAGTGTCATGGCAGTGTTGTGAAATTAACATTGTGAATTTTATTGTGTCAAATTTACGTTTTTTTTGCCTATACTGACCTGCATAAATTCAGAGGCGCGTGACTTCCCCCCGTCAATCGGAGGTTGAAAATGAAATACAGTATTCTTGTTCTGGGCGCATCCTACGGCTCGTTGCTGGGCACCAAGTTGTTGATGGCCGGGCACCGTGTAACGCTGGTCTGCACCGGGCCGACTGCGGAACTGATCAACCGTGACGGAACTGTGGTCCGTTTTCCGCTGCGCGGCCGGGAAACGCTGCTGGAGATCCCGTCGCACAGCCTGTCGGGCACGCTCACTGCCCTGACACCCGACGCAGTGGATCCCGGCGAATATGATCTGATCGTACTTGGCATGCAGGAGGCGCAACTGGGCGCCCAAGGCGTGCGCGAATTGATGACCCGCGTCGCGCGTGCACGCAAGCCCTGCCTCGCCATCATGAACATGCCGCCGCTCGCTTACCTCAAGCGCATACCAGGGCTCGATACCGGGGCGCTTGATCATTGCTATACCAATCCCGCAGTGTGGAAGGATTTCGATCCCGCACTGACAACGCTGGCGAGCCCTGATCCACAGGCATTTCGTCCGTCTGATCAGCCGAAGAACGTTCTGCAGGTAGGGCTGCCGACCAATTTCAAGGCGGCACGCTTCGATGCGGCGGAGCCGACCGCGTTGCTGCGCAGGCTTGAGGCCGACATCGAAAACGCGCGCTTCCAGACCGGCGATGGCGCCATCGAAATACCGGTCAAACTCAAGGTCCACGATTCGATTTTCGTGCCGCTGGCGAAATGGCCAATGCTGATCACCGGCAACTACCGCTGTATACGGTCGCACGACATGATCCCGATCAAGGACGCGGTTCACGGCAATTTCACACGGTCGCGCGAAATCTACAACTGGGTCGCCAATCTGTGCACGGGGCTCGGCGCGGAGCCCGACGATCTGGTGCCGTTCGAAAAGTACGCCAAGGCCGCCGAGAGTCTGGGCAAGCCCTCGTCGGCGGCGCGTGCGCTGTTTGCCGGGGCCAAACACATCGAACGGGTCGACAGCCTGGTTCGACGCATCGCCAGCCAACGCGGACTCCAATGCGACACACTGCACGAAATCGTGATGCTGGTGGACGAGCGTCTGGGCAGAAACCGCTTGCCTGCCGTATCAGGAGCGGGCAAATGGATGGATCCAAGGCCTTTACCGATGAACAGGGAGTTCTGCCAATGAAATCAAACGCCGCGTACGCGTCCGCAATCAAGGTGCTTGGCAGCATCACACCTCAGTACGCCGAAATCCTCACTCCGGAAGCGATGGCCTTTCTCGCGGCAATCGCGCGGCAGTTTGAACCGCGCCGGCGCCAACTGATAGCGGCTCGCGCTCACCGGCAGAAGGAATTCGACGCCGGCAAACTGCCGGACTTCCTGCCGGAGACCGCGCACATCCGAAGCGGGAATTGGACGGTGGCCGCATGTCCAGCCGACTTGCAGGACCGCCGCGTCGAAATTACGGGCCCGACCGACCGCAAGATGGTGATCAATGCGCTGAATTGCGGCGCCAGGGTCTTCATGGCCGATTTCGAAGACTCCAATGCGCCGACCTGGACCAACCTGATCGAAGGTCAAATCAACCTGCGCGACGCCGTACGCCGCAACATCTCGTTCCTGAGCCCGGAGGGAAAAGCTTACAAACTGAACGACACAACGGCAACACTGCTGGTGCGGCCGCGCGGCTGGCACATGGTCGAGCGCCATGTCGAGATTGACGGGCGGCCGATCTCCGCGGCGATTTTCGATTTCGCGCTTTACTTTTTCCACAACGCCAAGGCTCTGCTTGCCGCCGACAGCGGCCCCTATTTCTACCTGCCAAAGATGGAAAGTCATCTTGAAGCGCGGCTCTGGAACGATATTTTCGTGACGGCGCAAGACCTGTTGGGAGTACCCCGCGGAAGCATCAAGGCAACGGCACTGATTGAAACCGTGCTTGCGGCGTTCGAAATGGACGAAATACTCTACGAGTTGCGCGAACACTCGGCCGGCCTCAACATCGGGCGCTGGGATTACATATTCAGTTGCATCAAGAAGTTCCGCGCACAACAGGAATTCTGCCTTGCCGATCGCGGGCGAGTGACAATGACTGCGCCGTTCCTGCGCGCCTATGCCCTGCTTCTGATCAAAACCTGTCATCGGCGCAACACCTTCGCGATGGGCGGCATGGCGGCGCAAATTCCGATCAAGAACGATGCCGCCGCCAACGATGCGGCGCTGGAAAAAGTGCGCGCGGACAAGCTGCGCGAGGCAACCGACGGCTGCGACGGCACATGGGTCGCGCATCCCGGCCTAGTCGGCATTGCAAAAGCGATTTTCGACCAATACATGCCGACACCGAATCAGATCCACCGGCAGCGCGACGACGTCAGCGTTACGGCGCGGGACTTGCTCGACTTCCAACCCGAAAAACCGATCACCGAGGAAGGGTTGCGCAATAACATCAGCGTGGGCGTGCAGTATCTCGGCGCGTGGCTTGCCGGCAACGGCTGCGTGCCGGTGTTCAACCTGATGGAAGACGCCGCCACGGCAGAGATTTCACGCTCGCAAATCTGGCAATGGATCAGAAGTCCGCAAGGCGTGCTCGAAGATGGCCGCAAGGTGACCAAGCCCATGGTCCGTCAGTTGCTCAGCGAGGAATTGCCCCGGATCAGAAAAATTCTTGGACCTGCAGCATGGGATGCCGGCAAATACGAAGACGCCGCCCAGTTGTTTGAGGAAATTACGACCTGCGACGAATACACGGAATTTCTCACGCTGCCGGCGTATGAATTCATCACACGCGATGCGTGCGCCCCGCGTGAAGGCGACGTCGCACAGCACGTTCGGAAGGAAGTTTCGCAGTCCGGCCGTGCTACGGTGGATGCCGACAGCTGAAATCGGAATGTCGATCGCGCAGAACAACAGCGCAATGGCTGGCGCTCGGCGAGAAAATCGACTGATTACTTGAAGGATTGGTCGGGGCGAGAGGATTTGAACCTCCGACCACCTGCACCCCATACCGGTGTCAATCGTTTCACAACGGTTCAGGATGTTTTGACCACGCCATTAATATATTGTTTATTAAGTAACTTTAAGAATTCTTTGTTTCTGAGCGTTCCAAAGCTGTTCACGATTGTGCATCTTTTTGTGTCCCCCACTGTGTCCCCCAATTTATTCTGGGTATATACTGTGGCCGCCTGACTTCAATCAGGGATATCAACTCTCACGGTAACAGAAGGACACTGCATGCTGCAAGAATCCATCCTGCAGAAGCTCCAACCCAAGGAGAGCCGCTACGACCTGTCGGATCGCGACGGACTTTGGGTCAGGGTTTATCCCTCAGGAGTGATTTCATTCCATTATCGATATCGTCTGCATGGCAAACTCGAGCGCGTCATCCTCGGCAAGTATCCGGACATATCCCTAAAAAAGGCTCGCACGTACTGTGCTCATGCCCGTACACGCGTTGCTGAGGGCGTTAGCCCGGCGGCTGAAAAGCAACGCAAGAAGCTTCAAGGCAAACTCCATCAACAATCTGAAACAATCAAGGACCTGGCCGACGAGTGGATGAGCCGTTACGTTGAGCGCGAGCGAAAACGGCCAGATATTGCCCGTAGCATCCTCGATTCAAACGTAATCCCCTCGCTCGGCAAGAAGAAGTGCACGGAAGTAACCCGGCGCGATGTAATCCAGATGCTGGACAAGATTGTCGATCGCGGCGCGCGTGCAATGGCCAATCGCACGATGTCCGTAACCAAGCAGATGCTCCAGTTTGGGGTAGATCGGGGCATTCTGACGTCCAACGTTTGTGCTGATCTGAAGAAAAAGTCGGTGGGAGGGGTCGAAAAGAGGCGGGAACGCAATCTTAGCTTCAAGGAAATCAAAGACTTCTGGGCAAAAATCGAAGAATTTCCAACGTATAAGTCAGTGCCGATTGCACTGAAACTCCTCCTGGTAACCGCGCAACGCCGAGGAGAGATCGCAGCAGCAGAATGGAGTCACATTGATCTCCGAGCGAAGAAGCTCTGGACCATTCCCGCTGCCAACAGCAAGAACGGCAAGGAGCACCTAGTTCCCCTCTCCCCAATCGCGATCGAATTATTTAGGCGACTGAAGCGGTTGGCCGGCAAAAGCCGCTTTGTAATGCCCTCGCCTCAGATAATAAAGCTGCTCGAGAGCGCCTCCCCGGCTGCCAATAGCTCCGCCGAAAACGCTACTGCCCAAGAATCGGACAAGCATTTCACCGAGCGCGCGATCACCAAGGCGGTTGAGCGGCATCTAACCAAAATCGGAATGGCGCACTGGACACCACATGATCTGCGCCGCACCGCATCCACACAACTGGCGAAGCTCGGGGTATCACCGCACGTCAAGGAAAAGATCCTGAACCACGCCCTACCTCCGATGATGGCCGTCTATGACCATCACGACTACATGGATGAGCGTCGAACGGCATTGAACCAACTCGCAGACAAGGTTCTAAAACTTTCAAAGACTGACGACGCAGTGCTCGAAAAAATGGACCGTGAAAGCATGTTAAACAGCCCTCGCGTCATATAAAAGCGAAGCCTCTGCTACAAAACGACTTCGTAGACTACCAATTTACACATTTCTAACCTTAGCGGTGGAGTCGGGTTTATGCCGACTCCTCAAACAGCTCGAGGTATGCCGTGAAGCGAAAGATCCGGTTACGCTGCTTACCGGTTATCTCGCGCACAAGATTTGCGTTGGCCAGCTTCGCGATAGCGCCGGCCGAAGTGTTGTACGATACCTCGAGATGTTTCTGCGCGGTCTGAATGTCCGTGAGCGGGTGCCCAAATAGAAACTCAAGCAGCTTTGCTTCCGTCGATCCCAGCGAACTTGCAGTCCGGATTGCCTGCTCGCGGAAGCTGATGATCTTCTTGGCCGTCTCAAGTGCTTCCTGCGCGGTTTGCTCGATTCCTTTCAAGAAAAATTGCGTCCAGCCCTCCCAGTCGCCATTTTTACGAACTGCCGTCAAGCGGTCGTAATATTCGAGGCGATTGCCCTTGAGATAAAGACTCAGATAAAGCAGCGGTTGAGACAGGACGCGCCGTTCGTGCAACAGTAACGCAATCAATAACCGTCCGAGTCGACCGTTGCCGTCTAGAAACGGGTGGATGGTCTCGAATTGCGCGTGAATCAGCGCGCACTCGATGATCACCGGATAGTGCGCGCGCGCTGGATGTTCATTTCTTTCGTGCAGAAACGTCTCTACGTTGTTCAGCGCCGTCGTCATTTCAGGAACCGGCGGCGGAACGAACGTTGCGTTTGCAAGGCTTGCACCCTGTGGTCCGATCCAGTTCTGCGTCACACGGAATTCGCCTGGCGCTTTCCCTTCGCCACGAACACCGCGCATGAGCTCGGCGTGGATTTCCCTGATCAGCCGAAGACAAAGGGGGAGTTCGGCAAGACGCCGGATGCCGTAGTTCAGCGCGCGGACGTAGTTGACGACCTCTTCGGTGTCACGCAACCGCTTTCCTTCCGGTGCATCCTGTCCCTCTTCGAATCGAATGACTTCATCAAGCGTGGAGTCGATTCCTTCGATCTGAGAACTGAGCAAAGCCTCTTTGCGCACATACATGCCGACAAAAAGGTTCGGATTCGGAAGGAGCGCCGCGATCCCGTCGAGCTTCCCCAGCGCTTGGTCGGCACGGGAAAGTAATCCGATGGTCTCCGGAGACAGTTCAACCGGGGGTTCCGGTGGCAGCGGGGCAGGAAGATAGGCCAAATACCCGGTTGCCTGCGGCATCGTGCGTCCGGCCCTAGATTGCATAGGCTCCATAATTCAATAAATCCATATAAATTGAAATAAATGGGACCAGAACGAGCCGCTATTTCAGGCACTACAGGCCTCAGGCTTGCCAAATCCCGTTGTTTCATAATATACACTATTTTTGAAATACTGTATCCTAAGCAGTCTGGTTATTTCATTTAGCTGGAATCCATCCTTGGCCACATACATGCCATCCGAGCCCCCCATTGCCCCAATAAGCGCCACCCTATCGGCCCTCGCATGGAAATCCTGGGTTGCGGCCGGCGCGCCCGTCGCTGCAGACGAACTGTCGGTGCCCGCGGAAATCGCTGCTGCGCTCGCAGCAGGCACACTTATCGGGGAAGGAGATTGCTATCGGCTCGTTGATGCCGCCGCTCTCGTGCAGGGCGCCGCAGACTACGCAATCGCGAACGAGCAAGCGGTTCTCACCAACTCCGGGGAAGCGTGTTTTCGACGATTGCACGAGCTTTGGATCCAGGACAAGAACGAAACGCATTTGCCGAGCCATATCCTGGCGGCCCTGCACAACAGGCAACAAATCGATGCCTACGTATGGGCCCGTGCCGCTGTCCAAGCAGGCGTTCGCCCCTACGAAGTAACCATGCTACTTGAGGACGCAGTTGCTTCCTTCACGCATGCTGCAGCCGCGCCCATGGTGCAATTCTTTGCCGGGGATTACGCAAAAGGCCGCCACGTCTCCGGCGCCTCGATCTATCCTAAGCTCGAGCCTTGGTTGAACGGCCGTCCTGAACTGGCTCACGACATCAAGCGGTTGCATGAGCAAGAGCCCCGCGACAACGGAGGTCCGCTATACGGCTGCGCGCTTCAGGCCCTCGTCAGTGCTGATTTTGCGACCGGATGGCCGCTGGCGCTCGCAGCGACCGGTTCGGCAAATCCGCTGATCGCAGGTCCCGCGCTGCATGTCCTGGGCTTACTGGATTTTGCAGATCCCGCCAAAGCAACGAACGCAAACGACGTCATCCGGATCTGCTCTCAAATCTTGCACGCCGCTGAACATCCGCTGGTCGTGACCGCGATAGGGACGCTCGCTTGCATGGTCTCCCTACATGAAGCGACCGTTGTATCGTTGCTGGATGAAGCGAGCAAAACCAAACACGCCGACGTGCTACAGGGGCTCGCTATTGTATTGTTTCGGCATGTTAGGGAATGGTCAACAAAACCGTGGTTCTGGAACCTCGTCCTGCACCTCACGTACGTCCCCGCTGCACAGTCCGAAATCCTCTCAACGGTCGACTCAATGTTAGGCGGCTGGCTGAAAGACCCTCACCGCGCGCCGCGGGTGATCGAATTCCTCAACTTGTGGATGGCGCGCCAATCGCCTGAGGCGCTGAAAAATACCGGGCCGGAGACCGTATTCGATTACATCACACATGCACTCGCCCAATGTCCCGCTCCGTTCAGCAGCTTAATAACCGCCTGGCTACTTGATGAAGACCGGCGTTATCCGCACGCAATTCACAATGTCATAGGAAAACTTCGAATTGCCGGCGCACAGCAATTGTCGCTGGACGCGCAGATGCTGGACACGCTAAATACGGAAGAATTTCGCTTCCTGCTGCGTCGGATGATCGGATACCTGTCTGGCGAGGAGATCCTGCTCCCGCTCGTGTTTTCGATGGTGCGTACGCACGATGCCAAGGACCGGACATTTGCCTTAGTTGCCGAAGTTATCCGCGACTATCTGGCACAGGACTATCCTGGCCATACCCTCGAATTCCTCAAGGCACGGCAGGCAGCCCAGGATGAAAGTGAAGACGTCAAGATTTTCTGCGGTAGCATCGTAAAAGACATCGAGGCGCAGCTTGCCGAACTCGATGCACTGCCGAACCTCAAGGAGTTCCACACGCCGGCAGGTAAAAGCCAGCGCTTCCTGAAGGAACGCAACCACCAGATGAACAAAGCTATGGAGGAGGCAAGAAAAAATTCCCTCTGGACACAGATTGCTACCGAAATTCCGCTGAAAGGCGGCACGCGCACGTTTCACCGTATGCAGGGCAAATATACCGCCCCGATGGAGTTGAAGCCGATGTCGCACTCCATCGCAATTCCACTCAGCGAAGTTTCGGACCCGCTGGGTTCGGCGCATGAGCGCCTCAGGTTCCGAAGCATGAAAAAGCCGCCGCGATGAGGATCATTGTTCGCGAGTACCTGGGCATGCTGAAGGAGTCTGGCGAGTTCGACGCACTCTTACCGGATCTTCTGCGGGAAATGCAGCTCGTTCCACTGAGTTCGCCGCAAACAGGTGTGCGCCAAGGCGGCGTAGATCTCGCCGCCGTGGGCAATGATGCCGCGGGAATCCGTAGCCTCTGGCTCTTCGTCCTCAAGCGCGGGGATATCGGACGGAGAGACTGGGACAGCCAGCCCCAGTCCATCCGGCCGTCCCTGGATGAAATAGAGGACCTCTATCTCCGCAACCACGTCGCGCCCGAACATCAGAGCCTGCCCGTCATCGTCATCATCGCCACGACGGGAGACTTCAAACAGGAAGTACAGCAAAACCTCGTCGGTTATGCAGAACGTAGTGGTCGCAACCGAATAACCTACGAGTTCTGGAACGGCGACAAAGTCGCCGCACTTATAGAGCAGTACCTGTTAACCGAACATGCCCTGCCTGCGCCGGCACGCTCTCAATTGAGACGTGCGCTCGCCCTTGTTGCGGAACCGGAATACGACCTGGAGCACTATTTCGCGCTCCTGACGGACCTTCTTGCGTGGGAGCCGAATGATCCCGCAACGGCCGCAAAACAAACGCGCACGAGGGTCCGCGCGCTGGCGACCGTACATCTCGCGCTCGGTATCCTGTGTCGCTGGGCCGCCGCAGACAATAATCTGCGCAATGCGCTCCTTGCCTCGGAGCGCACCCTGCTCTGGGGCTGGGATGCGATCCGTAAACATGAAATGACCCAGAACCAGGAAATCAGCGATGCATTCGTACGGCTCGTCGATACCTATCTCGAAATCAGTGTGGAGTACTTCAACAAGGTACAGGCACATTTGCATACCCACAACGCTGTTGCCCGTTACTTTCGCGAGTCGGCCCTGCTCACGGAACGGGTGTTCGAGGAGATCGGTTTTGCGGGAAGTATTGGCATAGCCCATCTCCTATTTGGGCTCGCCACCAAGAACCAGCAGACGGTCATTGGCGCGAATGCGATTGGTGAAACGCTGCACGCGTTTTTGAAGACGCACCCGATTGCCGGTTCGCCTTGCTACGACAACCAGTGCATCGATATATCGCTCGGCCTGATGCTTTTGTGCTTCACCAAGCGGCAGGAAGCCGCGAAAGCTTGGTTGAACGAACTGGCCAACCGCCTCGACTACGCTTATAGAGTCGGAAAGTGGTTTCCGATCTCCACCGACTCCTTCGATGATCTTGTCGCATTCGAGATGGAGAGAAACGAGATCGACCTGGAAAAGCTGAAATCCATGTCCTGGATGATTCCCACGCTCGCGCAATGGTGCGCTGTTCTCGGTGCTGACGATGCGTACGTCCGGCTGGTGGGAGTGCGCCAGGATGCGATGAAGGACACGTGTTGTCAGTTGTGGTACCCGGATGAACTGACCGACGCATTCAGGTACCGCGGTCCCGCCATCCACGAAAGCGGTATTTCGGATGCCCCGACGGAGCTTCCCGACACCGCAGAAGAAATGCGCGAACAAATCCGGGGCACCCGGACAGACTCGCCAGTCAAGGATCAGATAGCAACGTCTGCAGCGCAAGCCGGGTTACCCTTCCTGGACTTCATCGCCTGCCGACACTTTCGCACGCCGATGGACCCGGCATTTTGGCAAAAGCAGCTCACCGAGTTATCGCCCCAAGCGACTCGCTAGACCCGACTCTGCAGGCTGCCGATTTACACATTTCTAACATTGGCGGATAATTCTGGCTGGCCGCACCGCCAGACCTTCCGTCGGGTCAAAGTGTGCCCATTCGTGGAACCCCAATCGCTCGACCTTTATCAACGGTTGTTGCGTAATCGACGGACAACGACCGACATCGATAAGGGATCGAACGATGACTGCTATCGCATTTACTGAGAGCACCCTGCACAACGTCAAGCGCGCACTAAAAGCGAGCTTCACCGAGGCGAAGTCTTCCTATCTTACCGAAGCACTTGCAACCGCATGTGGGTACCGCACACACGCAGCGCTGTTGGCTGATCTCGAACGTTCAAACCAGCAAGACCCGGATTTCATCGCACTCGACGATGAGGATTTCATCCGCCGCCTCTATGCGCTGGAAGGTCAAAGCGTGCAGCCCGATGAAGATTTCCAATGCTTCGAATTCTTGGCTTACCCGGACACGCAAGGAATTATCAGTACGAAGTCAACGAAGTTCTATGCGATTGAATACAAGTCGGAGCGCGCTAAGGCGTGGCGCAACATGATGGTAGCAGGCATCAACGCCGGCATTACGCAGCGATTATTTACCGTCCTGCCGGACGATAACCGCTGGCCAGGTGCTGGAACGTCCGAATATGATCGCCATCTACACCCCACTTCGAGCATTTTCAGGTTCAATGTCGGCGCCATTCCCGCCATCGGCTGCGTGTCCGACGCAGGGTTCGCTGAACTCTCTATCCATGTCGCTTTCTGGCCAAGCGAAAAGGCTGAGGAAAGCGTTCGCGTTTACGATGCTGGCTTTCTGCCCGGGGAGGCATTTGCCGCCGGATGGTTTGAGCGACAGGACGGAGCATGGCTTCAAAGCGCTTTAGATTTCAACCTGAGTTGCCGCAGAAACCGGCTTGCTGAAATCGCGTCGCTGGAAGTTGTCCCAAGAGGTTTCGCCGATCGCGGCAATTTTAAAAATTGAACGGGCGCGCTCGGAACCTACGGCCAGATTGTATTCAACACTTGGGCTAGTCGCGCACCGGCCTTTGCCAACTGTTCCCGTTGAATGCGGTTCTTAGCTTTCAGATAAGCTTTCCGGTCTTTGAACTCGGCCGTCCAGTGCTTTGGTTTGGTGAGGTCTTCCCTGTAGGTGACGCCGCTGAAGGCGCGATGTGCGACCAAGAGTGTGTCTGATGCCCAGGCCGCCGGCCACAAAGAAGCATCGCCAGGTGTGTTGTCGATCGACCTAGCTTCTTCCAGCATCTTGGCACTGATTTTTGTGGGCTTGATTGATCTAGGAATGGCATCCCATTCCGCGTGAAGATTCGTAGATCCATCGCCAATCGAATTGCCGCCGCGGGTTTCAGTCTTGGGGTCGAGATTCCCGTCCTGCAAATCCGGATTAATTGGATCGCCGAAGCTATCTAAATACACGGCCCCGACGTGCAACGGTTGGTAAATGTCGCCGACGAAGTGTGCGAGCATCAAAAGGGCTTCCCTCTTATCCCTGATACTGAATGGGGCCGGCGCCGGCTTGCCCTGCAATATCGCTATCGCTGCCTTTATACCGCTCACGATGTCATGATCGCTGGTTCCCGCATAGGAGCGGTCGTACCTGTCGTGCTGGATGGCCACGTCAGCATAGTGATACTGCTTATGACAAAGTTCCGTAGCTGAACTTCTGCCGCACCCATCCGAGTTTCGGGCAACATATTCCTCCATCCGAGCGATTCCCTCTGAAGTCTCGAATTCTCTGCAGGGGGCTTCGTATTTGGGGTTCTGCGTGTATTTGAATACGCCATCCTTTGGCGCTACATCCTTTACGCAGTCCGCCCATTTCGCCGCAGACTGGAGACTTATGCCGGCGATCTCCTGTACCTTATTGGCGGCATTGGCGGTCAGTAGCTTATCGGCGATGGCGCCCACTACCTCATGACCGGTATGTCCCCATGCAAAGACGCTGTTCGAGACGACGCTAAGTAGCGTGGTCACAATTAATGTTCGCACGTAACGCATTTACCCCCCTATTCATACCGCAAGCAGTTTGGGCTGCCGCCGGAGTGGTCGCCCCCCGGCATGGCTGCTCCGTTTTACTTTGGGGGGCTTGCCATACACGTAGCCGATTAATTTAGAGTTCGGTTACCCCTCATACGCTTATCCACTCGCCATCATCAACTGGGGTGGCATTGGGAATCAATTCACCTAGCCGTTGAGGAGTATCACTATGAATCGGGATAACACGCTTGGCCGAGACGGCCTGGGCAAGACTCACAAGTGTTTGAATATCCGCATGCCCCGACGTATGTTGTATCTCAAAATCAAGATTGTGGCTGGCGCACCACGTTTTGATATTCACCCGATCCCGATTGATATAGCCGGGCCATTGTGAATAGATAAGTTTTCCGCCGTCGAGGCAATTTAAACCTTCAAACTCTTTTAGCATTGATGACCGGAACATCATGACCAGTTTGCTAGCCCGTTCTGGGATCTGTTCGGGGTAGAGGCGTCTCCGGCGAAAGGGGGCGACGACCGATGTATTATTTTCCCGGAACAGTTTGCTTTTCATTTTCGCCGGAAGGAATACGGGCGGCTTAGGAAGTGTAGGTCGATTCAGGGCTTCAAGGATGTTAGCTAGGTAAGCATCTACGACGAGTGTGCGGCCGGCGCGACGGGCGGCCTTCCAAAAGGTTACAAAGCGGTCAATATGCTGCCCCGAAAAGCACGCGAGTACTAAGCCAGACGTATTCGAGATGCTTTGCGCAATGTCATCTTCCAACGCCTCTTCAGTCTGGGCAATCGCATCGTTGGCCCTGCCAAGTTGCGTGCCTTCCATTAGCAGAACATCAACCCCCTTAATAGAAGGCTCCGTTAGTAATCGCTTAAATGTTGCGTGCTTGCGGCCATGACCACGGAAGTCGCCAGAATAGAACACCTTTCGCCCCCGGCGCGCGTCAAGGTAGTTGTCGCCTCGGTCATGCAGCCAACGGTTGAATATCGTTACCAGCCAAATGCGTCTTTATGATGGAGTCACGTTCGGGATTGAGCGTCACGGCGCCGATTGGTGCCCAGTTTCGAGTGTCGC
>CAISYC010000021.1 GCA_903889565.1 uncultured beta proteobacterium | reverse complement strand
CGGGAACATTCCCGGATAAAGCCTGACACAGCGAACGTGCGCGCAAATACTCAGCGGAACTGCGCTGACTCAATGATGGTGTGTGAAAAACAAAACAACGATGGCACTACGACAACCACCGCGTAAGCGGTTTAGTTCAACTAATATTAGTCGGCGCGATTTGTCGGATAATCATTGCTGTGTCCGCTAATCCCTGGCCGCTGTTCCCACAACAGGGCAATGTCCACTAATCCCAATTGGGCGTATGACATTTGCGTTAAATGGAGATTCTCCACCCGTTTCCGGCAATTTTCCAGCCTGCGGGCGATTGACTGCTTTGGGCTGGTCAGCGACCGTTGCAGGCCAGACCAGGCCTTAAAAAGCGGTCGTTCGCGTTCATCATACAATTGGGCAACTGGATTGATTCGGGCGCGTCTGGGGGCGTTTGTAATGGCCCGCGGTTCAAAAGCAGGCGGTCAAATTAACGGGAGCGGGATTCCGTCATGAATAAAAGCAATCTTGCAGGCGTGTTGCCGGGCTACACAATGAAATGCGTCAATACTACAACCTCGCCGATTCTTGCGCTGATTTTAGTCAGTTGCTTGGTGGGAACGGTAAATGCCGCGGAGAGTTACCCGGCCAAATCGGTGCGACTGGTTGTGCCGTTTGCTGCGGGTGGAACCGCCGATATCGTGGCCCGGATTCTCGCGCTGAAGATAACTGAATCGTGGGGGCAGCAACTTGTAATCGATAACCGTCCGGGCGCTGGCGGAAATATAGCCGCTGAAGCGGTCGCCAAAGCGCCGGGTGACGGTTACATGATATTGATGGCGACGGTTGCGGATCATGGCATCGGCCCCAGTTTGTACAACAAACTTTCATATGATCCGGTTGCCGATTTCGCTCCGATTACACTGATCGCATCAACCCCCAGTGTTTTGATGCTTAATCCATCAGTGCCGGCCAATTCAGTGGCGGAGTTGATTGACCTTGCAAAGTCAAAGCCGGGCACCCTTAATTTCGGGTCTCCGGGAAACGGTAGCTCGCACCACCTTGCCGGCGAGCTTTTTGACTCGATGGCCGGCGTAAAAATGGTGCACGTGGCTTATAAAGGAACATCCGCCGCTTTAATTGATTTGATCGCGGGCCAGATTCAGTTGATCTTTGACACGCTGCCATCAGCCATCTCCTACGTGAAGTCAAAGAAACTGAAAGCAATTGCAGTAACCAGCCCTAAACGAGCACAGTTATTGCCCGAGCTGCCAACGATTGCCGAAGCCGGTGTGCCAGGATTCGAGGTGACTTCGTGGTACGGAGCCTTGGTGCCGGCAGGAACGCCCGAGAGCGTGATCAGGAAATTGAATGCGGATTTTGTTGCGGCGATTCGAAATCCGGTTGTCTCAGCCAAGTTGGTGGAGGCGGGGGCGGAGCCCGTAGCGAGCAATCCTGAACAGTTCGGCGCTTTCATCCGCAGCGAGATCAGGAAATGGGCCAAGGTTGTTCAAGATTCCGGCGCCAGGGCGGAATAAATGAATCAAACTTCTTTTTGCCCGGTTAATTGAAGAATGGCGGTTCTCAATTAATTTTGGAGCTGAGTCTCGAAGGGCCGGTTGCAGCCGCCTGCCCGGTGGCGTATCAACTATTGCAAACGATCTTCGTTCAGAGCGCGCCGTGTCTCGCGCGTTTCAGAACGAAACGTCCCGGATCAACGGCATCGACCAGATCCGATTCGAGCGGCAACACTTCGCCGTCGAGCTGGCTCGCCAGCAATTCCGCCGCGATGCCGGACCAGACGAGACCGCGCGATCCATAGGCAATTGCGGAATAAAGTCCGGGCAGGCGCGGCAGATCCGCCGGTTGCGCGCCGCTCAAAGCCGTGGCGTTGGCGCGCGCGGCGGCGAGGTCGGCCACGGCGCCCACCAGCGGCAGGCGATCGACGGCCACGCAGCGAAAGCCCACCCGGCCATCGGCGTCATCGATGCTGAATTCGCCGCCGAGCATTTGACGCAACTGTTCCGCAATTTGGGCGCGGCCGGCGGCATGCGGTAAGGTATCGGTGTCGTCGACGTCATACGAAGCGCCGGCGACCGCTACGCCGTCGATCGCCGGCAACAGATAACCGCTGCCGGTCAGAACGACGCGCGGCGCGGCAAACCGGTTGTTCAAATGCGCAACCTGACCGCGTATCCGTTGCAGCGGATGCGCAAAATCGACGAGGCGCGCGGCGTCGGCCGCATTCGCGAGAACAACAACCGGCGCGCTGGCAATGACGCTGCCGTCGGCGGCCAGTGCGCGCCATTCGTCGCCGTTGCGCTCAAGGCGATCGACACTGCTGCCAAAGCGCATGGCGACATTCGATTTCTTGTTCGCTAACTCAAGATTGACGGCGGCGAGACTCGCTGCGCGCATCCAGCCGCCTTGCGCAAACCAGTAACCGCCATGGCGCAGGCGGATGCCGGCGAGTGATGCCGCCTCGTTCGCATCGACCATGCGCGCATATTCCGGCGGCAGTGCTAGGGCGGCAACGGTGTCCTGCATGCGCAATGCGTCATTGGCATTTTCCGCGAGTTGCAAGAGGCCGCAGCGGTGCCAATCCGGCGCATGGCCCGCGCGTTCAAGCGCAGTCCAGCGCTGCAGGGCGTAAAGAAAACCCGCGCGGGTCAGACGCGCGGCGATGCTGTCGTCGCGCGCGAGCAATGGATGGAAGGCGCCGGCATGCATGCCCGAGGCTTCGCTGGCCGGCGCCGCGCGGCGTTCGATCAGATCGATGGTCCAGCCGCGCGCGGCGAGCCGTTCGACCACCGCGGTGCCGGCGAGCCCGGCGCCGATCACCAGCGCGTGTCGTCGCGGCCACGCCGGCGTTGCGGGCGGCGCGTGGCGCGGTTGCCAGCGCGGACGGTAGCGCGCCGCCAGCATGTCGCGCTTGCTGCCGAAGCCAACGCGGCGTTCGTGCACGAAGCCCGCTTGTGTCAAACCGTCCTTGACAGCGCGCGCGGTGGTGTAGGTAGCAAGTGTCGCGTCCGCGCGCGCGAGGCGAGCCAGTGCCTGCATCACGCGCGGCTCCCACATGGCGGCGTTCTTCGCTGGCGAAAAACCGTCGAGAAAAAACGCATCGGCGCCGCCGCGCAGGCGCGCCAGGGCGCGCGCGACGTCGTCGAGAATCAGCGTCAGCGTCACGTGCCCGTCTTCGAAGTACAGACGGTGGCTGCCGGCCAGCGGCAACGGCCACGCGGCGTGCAGGAGCGGGGCGAAGGCGGCGAATTCGGCGTAGCGCGCGTGCAGGGTCTGCAGATCGTCGCGCCGGAACGGATGTTTTTCGATCGACACGTAATGCAGCCGCGCCGGCCGCGCCGGATCGTCGCGCCACGCCTGCCAGGTGGCGAGAAAATTGACCCCGATGCCGAAGCCCGTTTCGATGATGGTGAAGGTATTGCGCCCGGCCCAGTTCGCCGGCAGATGGTTGCCGCCGAGAAACACGTGGCGGGCCTGACCGGGCCCCGAATCGGCGCTGTGATAGACGTCGTCGAAGGTTTTCGAAAACGGTGTGCCGTTGCCGTCGAAGGCGAGTGCGGCGGTTTCGATGTTCAAACGCGCATCCGTTCTTCGCTGCTCAGGCGGCCGGCTGGCGCATGGTCACGAATTCTTCCGCGATCGTCGGGTGAATGCCGATGGTGGCATCGAGCTGGCGTTTGGTCGCGCCGCAGTTGAGCGCGACGGCGAAGCCCTGGATGATTTCGCCGGCCTCGGCGCCGACCATGTGCACGCCGAGCACGCGGTCGGTTTGTTTATCGACGACCAGTTTCATGAGGATTTTTTCCGGACGTCCGGTCAGCGTGTGTTTGAGCGGCGTGAAGGTCGATTTGAATATCGCGATCTCCAGTCCGCGTGCCCGCGCCGCGGCTTCCGACAGGCCGACGGTGGCAACATGCGGATTGCTGAAAATCGCGGTCGGAATATTTTCGTAGGAAATCGCGCGGCCCCCTTTGCCGAACAGATGAGTCGCTACGACCATGCCTTCGGCCAGCGCCACCGGTGTGAGCAACACGCGGTTGGTGACGTCGCCGATGGCATGGATCGAAGGCACGCTGGTTTGAAAATTGGCATCGACCTTGACCTCGCCGTTTTGATTAAGCGCGACGCCGGCATTTTCAAGGCCGAGCCCGCGTGCATTGGGCGCGCGGCCGGTGGCCAGCATGATGCCGTCGCAGTCGAGCACCGAACCGTCGGTCAATGCGCAGGCCAGCGCGTCGCCGTTGCGGTTGATTGCCTTTATATCGGTCTTGAACAGAATGCGCACGCCCTTGGCGATCATCTGATCGGCGAGGAAGCGGCCGAGATCGGCATCAAACGATTTCAGCAGTTGGCTGCCGCGATAAACGAGCGTGGTCTCCACACCCAGCCCGTTGAAGATGGAGGCGAACTCGACCGCGATATAGCCGCCGCCGACGACTGCGATGCGCTGGGGCAACCTGGCGAGATGGAAGGCTTCGTTGGAGGTGAAGCCGAACTCGGCGCCGGGGATCGCCGGCTTGACCGGCCAGCCGCCGGTGGCGACAAGAATATGCGCGGCGCTGATGCGGCGGCTATCGACTTCAACGGTATGCGCGTCGACGACGGTGGCGCGCGCATTGAGAATGTCCACGCCGGAGCCCTCGAGCAGACGTTTATAGACGCCGTTGAGGCGCGCGATCTCGCGATCCTTGTTGGCGATGAGCCCCGGCCAGTCGAACACCGGCGTATTCAATTGCCAGCCGTAGCTTTGCGCTTCTTCGAAGTCGTCGTGAAAATGCGCCGCGTACGAAAACAGCTTTTTCGGAATGCAGCCGACGTTGACGCAGGTGCCGCCGAGATAACGTTCCTCGGCGATCGCCACGCGCGCGCCGAAGCCGGCGGCGAAACGGCTGGCGCGCACGCCGCCGGAACCGCCGCCGATCGTGAACAGATCATAGTCATACTTCATTGACGGACTCCGCTGAACGCGCTGCGTAATTGAATAGAGGGCTATTTGTATTCGTCGAGCCGCGGCATCTCAGTCGGCGCGACATACCATGAGGCCTTCGATTTCCAGAAAATGCTGTTGGTCGGTTTTTCGCCGGGATCGGCATCGAGCACGCCGGCGGGGATCAGCATGTTGTCGGTGGTGTTCACCTTGTGCGGCATGCGCGTGCCGCAGTCGGGGCAGAACGACACTGCGAAGCGCGCTGCGCCAGGGAGCGGGAAGCGTTTGACCTTGTCCGCGCCGGCCGTCCATTTGAACTGTGTTTCCGGCACGAAAGCATTCGCCGCATGCGCGCTGCCGCTGGCTTTCTGGCAGCGGCTGCAATGGCAGTAGCGGAAAGCGGCCAGCGGCGGCGTGAATTCAAACTTGATTGCGCCGCACAGACAGCTGCCCTGAATCGGTTCTGATGACATGAATGCTCCCGTTGTGAGTTGAGGCCGACTCTACACCAGTGCTGCAGGGATCGCGCCGGCTGCGTTTTTCGTGCCGCGCGGATTGGGCTACCATCGGGCGCTGCAATCATAAGATGCATGGCGACGAGGAGTCCATGGCTGAAACCCGTTACACGCTGCGCGGCATGCCCTGCCACCTGCCGGATCCGCACACGCGCAAACCGTCAATCGAGGTGCCGCCCGGCGCCTGCGACACGCATTTTCATCTGTTCAGCAAACCGTTCATCGACAATCCGCCGTATACGCCGCCGGAGGCCGGTCTTGAAGAATACCGCGCGATGATCAATGCGCTCGGCATCGAGCGCGCGGTGATCGTGCAGACGGTGCTGCCGCGCGATAACCGCGGGGCGCTCGCTGCGCTGCGCGCGGCCAACGGGTGCTGGCGCGCGATCGCACTGCCGAATCCGGATTTCACCGATGTGCAATTGCAGGAAATGCACGGGGCGGGTTTTCGCGGCGTGCGCTTCAACCCCTATTACGACGCCGAGGCCGAACTGCGCCACCTCGAGCAAATCGTCGCGCGCATCAAACCGCTCGGCTGGCACGCGCAGTTCCACCTCGACGCGCGCAATTTGCCGGAACTCGCGCCGCGCTTCGACCGGCTTGGCGTCGAGATCGTGATCGATCACCTCGGCCATATGCCGCCGGAGGCGGGCATCGACGAACCCGGATTTCAGCTGCTGCTGCAGATGCTGCGCGAACAGCGCTGCTGGGTGAAGTTGTCGGCGCCGATGCGTTTCGCCGACGCGCGCCCGCCGTATCCTTCAGTGACACCGTTCGCGCAGGCGCTGATCGAAGCCGGACCCGATCGCGTGCTGTGGGGCAGCGATTGGCCGCACGTGGTGTTCGACGGCTTCATGCCGAATGACACCGACCTGCTCGATCTATTGGCGGTGTGGGCGCCGGATGCGGCGCTGCGCAAAAAAATCCTCGTCGATAACCCGGCGCGGCTTTACGGCTTTTAGCGACGAGGGGCATTGTGCAACGGGCCGCGGTGGCGAGGATCACGATTCTGCGCCGACCTCATCGCGGTGATGCAGGCGCAGATCTCGCATGTTCGTTTTGATTTTGGCGGCGGGGCGGACGTTTTTGCGTGCGTTCGCCCTGCCGAATCGCTTACTTCAACGACACGGTACGCAAGTAGGGTTTGAGCGTCTTGAAACCCTGCGGATATTTTTTCTTCGCATCCTCGTCCGACACCGCCGCCGGAATGATGACGTCCTGGCCCGGCTTCCAGTTCACCGGCGTGGCGACGGCTTCCTTCGCGTTCAGTTGCAGGCCGTCGAGCAGGCGCAGCACCTCGTCGAAATTGCGGCCGACCGCCATCGGGTAGACCAGCATCGCCTTGATCTTCTTGTCGGGGCCGATGAAAAACACCGAGCGCACGGTCGCATTGTCGTTTGCGGTGCGCGGGCCGCCACCGGCAGTGGCAGGCAGCATGTCGTAGAGCTTGGCGACGACCAGATTTTCATCGCCGATCAGCGGATAGTTGATCGCGGTGCCCTGCGTTTCGGCGATGTCGCCGACCCATTTCTTGTGGTCGCTGACCGGATCGGCCGAGAGGCCGATGACCTTGGTGTTGCGCTTGTCGAACTCCGGTTTCAGTTTGGCCACATAGCCGAGCTCGGTGGTGCACACCGGCGTGAAATCCTTCGGATGCGAAAACAGGATCGCCCACTGGCTGCCGATCCACTGGTGAAAATCGATCCTGCCTTCGGTGGTGTCGATGGTGAAATTCGGTGCTTCGTCGCCGATGCGAACGCTCATGGTCGTCTCCATTCAGGGGGGTAAATCGGAGGCGTAGTATGGCAGGCCGGACGCGCGCTTGAAAAGCGCTCCGGTGGCATAAGCTAATGCCGGCGGCACCTTTCGATCGGGGCGGGTGCACGCTGCCGGTTTGCTCCCTGTCGTCTGCAAACGTAAAATAGCGGCTCCACAAATAGAATATTTCATCTTCCGGTGCGCCTCCGGCGCCGGCATTCGCGGGAATCAACATGAATTTCAGTCGCGCACGCGCAGGCTTCTGGCTTGCGTTCCTGTTGCTGGCGCTGCCCTGCAGTTTCGCGTTCGCGCAGAATTATCCGTCGAAGCCGATCCGGCTGATCCTGCCATTTCCGCCCGGTGCACCCAGCGATCTCGTCGGCCGGCTGTTCGGCCAGAAACTGTCGGAACAATTGGGAGAGAACGTGATTCCCGATAACCGGCCCGGTGCCGGCGGCAACATTGCGCTCGCGGCGGTGGCGAAGTCCGCTCCCGACGGCTACACGCTGACGATTTCGACGCCGGGCATTGCGCTCAGTCCTTCGCTCTACAAAAACCTGCAGTACGATCCCCAGAAGGATCTGGTGCCGGTGGCGCGACTGGTGACCGTCGAGAACGTCATTCTGGTGCATCCGTCGGTGCCGACGAAAACGCTGAAAGAGTTCGTTGCGCTGGCGCGCGCGAAGCCGGGCAAACTCAATTATGGTTCGGGCGGGCCGGGCACCACCAATCATCTGGCCAACGAACTGCTGAAGTACCTCGAGAAGATCGACCTCGTGCACGTGCCGTACAAGGGCGCGACGGTGGCCACGGTGGCGCTGATCGGCGGCGAAGTGGATGAGGTTGTCGTCTCGGTGGCTTCGGTGCTGTCGCTGATCAAATCCGGCAAGGTGCGCCCGCTGGCGGTGTTGTCGGAAAACCGGGTGGCGACCTTGCCGGATGTGCCGACGACGAAGGAAGCGGGCTTTCCGAAATTCCAGATGTCGATCTGGTACGGCATGTTTGCGCCGGCCGGCACGCCGCGCGAGATCATCATGAAACTCAACCGTGAAGTGTTGAAGGGCATGGAAGGCCGCGAAGCGCGCGAGAAAATGGCCGCCGGCGGCATGGATCCGTGGCCGGGTTCGCCCGAACAACTCGGCGAACTCGTGAAAAGCGAAACGGCGCGTTACGCCACCATTATCAAGGCGGCGGGAATTCCGAAAGAATAGCGGGCCAAAATAATTTTATGCCGCGCCCCGTCCAGCGGGCAGCGGATTCAATGAGGGAGTAGCCAATGACTGAAACAGCGCAGGCGCTGCGCGACAAAACCGCCATTGTCGGGGTCGGCCTGAAGATGGGCAAATATTCCGACAACACCGCGCTCGAACTCGCGGTGCAGTGCTATCAGGAGGCGCTCGACGACGCCGGCCTCGAGCGCGGCGATGTCGATGGCATCATCCAGCTTGCCTATGGCTACGACTACGACCGCTTTCTCGAAGCCGTCGGCACCGATGTGCGCTATGCCTATCAGGGCTGGAGTCACGGCCGTTTCATCGCGCCGATGCTGCAGCACGCGGCGATGGCGGTTGCGACCGGCATGGCGAAAGCGGTCGCCATCGTGCACGGCCGCCGCCGCAAGGCCTACGGCCAGACCGCCGACGCCGAGATGTGGCGCCAGGGTCTGGGCCCGCACGGCGAGAGCCCCGCCTACGGCGCGATGGGGCCGGTGTTCGGCGCGGCGATCGCGGCACAACGCTACTTTCACATGTACGGCGGCGGCAACGAAGATCTGGCGCCGATCGCGATGGCTTTCCGCAAGCATGCGCGTCTGAATCCGAACGCGATGCGGCGCGATCCGATGACGCGCGAGGATTATCTCAATTCGCGCTGGATCATCGAGCCGCTGCGCCTGTTCGACTGCTGCCAGAACAACGATGGCGGCGCCTGCATCATCATCACCTCGGCCGAACGTGCCAAGGACTGCAAGAAGCCGCCGGTCTATATTTCGGGCATGCAGGGCGTGCACGCCGGCCGCCAGTTCCACAATCTGACGCTGCCGGGGCTCGGCGTGGCGCAGCAGGAAGTCTACAAATACAAACCGACCAGGGAAGATCTCTACGCCTACCAGATGGCCGGCATCACGCACAAGGACGTTGACGCGCTGATCACCTATGACGCGTTTTCGCCGCTGGTGCTGTTCGGGCTTGAGCGTTTCGGCTTCTGCGGCCCCGGCGAGGCGCGCGAGTTCGTCAAGAACGGGCGCATCGAGCTGGGCGGCGAACTGCCGATCAATACCTCGGGCGGTTTATTGTCCGAGGGGCACATGATCGGCTGGAATCTGTTTATCGAAGTGGCGCGCCAGTTGCGTCACGAATGCGGCGAGCGTCAGGTCAAGGATGCCGAGATCATCCAGTTCGGCAGTTTTCTTGGTGAATCCGTGATTTTCCGGAGATAGATAATGAGCCTGCAAGCACAAAGCAAAATGATCGACGAGCAGGGCCGTTACCTGCCGTTCATTTATCCGGAAGAAATTCCGTTCTGGGAAGCGACCAGACAGCGCCAGTTGAAACTGCAGCGCTGCAGCGATTGCCACAAAGTCTGGTACCCGATCGGTTCGAACTGTCCGCACTGTTTCTCGATGAACTGGGAGTGGGCGGTCATGAGCGGTCGCGGCGTGCTGCACAACTATGTAGTCATGCACAAGGCGTGGACCAAATGGTTCGAGTCGCGGGTTCCTTACGCGATCGTGCAGGTCGAGCTCGAGGAGGGCGCGCGCCTGACGACCAATCTGCTTGACTGCAAACTCGCGGACATCAAGATCGGCATGCCGGTCGAGGCCTGTTACGAAGACATTTCGCCGGAAATCACGCTGCTGCAGTTCCGGCCGCGCAAAGGATAAACCAAACATGCAAGCTGCAAACCCGAACCAGGCCACGCTCGACGAAGACCGCGCGGATACCGTGCGCATGAGCGAGGCTGAAGCCAGTGCGGTCGGCATGCGCGCGCTCAAAGCGCTCGGCTACAGCGAAGAAGACGCCAAGATCGTTGTCGATCAGCTGATCGACAACGCGCTGTGCGGTTATCGCTTTGCCTCGCTGCCGCGCATTCTCGCGATTGCCACCGATCCCAAGCATTTGAAGGGCCGCGAGCCGATCAAGATCGTGCATGAAACGCCACTGTCGGCATTGATGGACGGCGCCAACAACATTGGTTACGTCACCTGTTACCGCGCTGCGATGCTGGCCGCCGAGAAGGCGAAGAAAACCGGCTTTGCATCGGTCGGCGTCTACAACAGCTATTACTCGGGCCGCAACGCCTATTTCGTCGAGCAGATCGTCAAGCAGGGGCTCGTCGCCTTCCATATCGCCAGCGCGCAGCCGCGCGTGCTGCCGATCGGCGGCAAGCGCCCGGCGCTCGGCACCAATCCGATCTGCATCGGTTTCCCGTCGGACAACGGCCCGGTGGTTTACGATATGGGCACTGCCGCCCTGATGTGGGGCGACGTCATGCTGCACGCCCATCTCGGCGAGCCGTTGCCTGCGGGCATCGGCTTCGATAAGGACGGCAATCCCTCGACCGATGCGGCGGCGGTGCTGGAGGGTGGTGTGGTGCCCTTTGGCGGTCATAAAGGTTATGTGCTGTCGCTGGCGGTGCAGTCGCTGGGCCTGCTCGCCGGTTCCGCTTTCGCCAAGAATCAGGTCTCTGACTATGGTTTCCTGTTCTGGGTGATGGATCCGCAGTTGATGCTGCCGGGCGGCGAATTCAAATCGCAGATGGCCGAGCTGGTGCAGTTCATCAAGGCGACGCCGAAGCGCCCGGGCGTCGAGGAAATCCGCATTCCGTCGGAGCGCGCCTACCGCGAGCGCGAGCGCCGCCGCAAGGAAGGCCTCGTCTACGATCGCAAGGTCATCGATTCGTTGAATGCACTTTGAATTCATTGCCACAGAGATCACTGAGAACACGGAGAAGATCAAAATGTGGCTTTGCCTGGTTCTCTCTGTGAGCTCCGTGTCCTCTGTGGCTGATTGCTTTTGAATTTATGACGACAAAACCTTCAGGACCGCTCGCCGGCATGCGCGTGATGGATGTTTCCATCATGGCGGCGGGGCCGTGGACTGCGGCTTTGCTCGGCATGCTCGGCGCCGAAGTGATCAAGGTCGAGCCGCCCGCCGGCGACGGCACGCGCTGGGTGGCGCCGACGCAACGCGGCATGGGCACCAACTTCATGTCGATGAACGTCAACAAGCGCGACATCGTGCTCGACTTCAAGAAGGCCGAAGACCGCGCCGCCGCGCTGGAACTCGCCGCCACCTGCGACATCTTCGTGCAGAACTTCCGCGTCGGCGTGATCGAGCGTCTCGGTCTCGATTACGAATCGGTGAAGCGCGTCAATCCGAACATCATTTATTGCGCGATCTCGGGTTTCGGCGAAACCGGCCCGCTGGCGAAAGCCGGCTGCGCTGATTACATCATGCAGGCCTATTCCGGTTTCGCGCGTCTCAATGGTGCGCCGGGCGAAACGCTCGAAGCCTTTCGTTTCACCGGCTTTCTCGATCTGACCACCGCAAGTGTCGCCACCGAAGCGGTGCTGGCGGCATTGCTCGCGCGCGAACTCGGCGGCGCAGGTCAAAAGGTCGAAGTGTCGATGCTGGAGGCGGCGATGGAAATCGAAACCACCCGTATCGCCGAATATCTGGGCGGCGGCTTGATTCCGCAGCCGCGCGGCAGCGAATCGCCGGGCATTGTTCCGGATCGCGCCTTCGCCACGCTCGACAATGAAGTCTTCGTCACCGCGCATAACGACGCCGAGTTCGCCGGCTTTTGCCGCGCGCTGGAACGTCCGCAGCTGGCCGACGACGCGCGGTTCCAAACCAACCGGCTACGCGTTGCCAATCGCGAAGCGCTGTTCAATGAAGTCGCGCCGCTGTTCAAGGCGCGTCCGGCGCTGTGGTGGCAGCGCGTGATGCGGCGCGAAGGTGTCGCCTGCACGCAGGCCTTCCAGTTCGAAACTTTCCGCCATCACCAGCAGGTGGTGATGAACGACATGATCGCCAATCTCGCCACCCGCGACTGGGGCACGGTGTCGGTAGCCGGCACGCCATGGCACTTCGCGCAGACGCCGTGCGCAGTGCGCGAGCCGCCGCGGCCGGGCGAAGACACCGCAGCGGTGCTGGCCCAGCTGGCGGCGCGCAAGGAGAAGGCGGGCGCATGAGCGTGCTGAAAAAGATCCGCATCGTCGAATTCGCCGACGGTGTGCCGGGGCCGCTGGCGGCGCTGCGTCTTTCCGATCTCGGCGCTGATGTGATCAAGGTCGAATCCGCGGAGGGCGACTGGCTGCGCAATGCCGCGCCCGCGTTGCCCGGCAGCGAGATGAGCGCGGCCTTTTTCGAACTGAATCGCGGCAAGCGTTCAGTCGTGCTTGATGAAAAACTCACGCTGTCGGCATTGCTGAAAATTGCTGACGTCTTCATCACCGACCGCACGCCGGAACAACTCGCGGCACTCGGCGTGACCGGCATCGATGCCGAGCCGTATGCGGCGAACCCGAAACTCGTGCGCGTCGGCATCAGTTTCTGGGGAGACCGCGGGCCTCTGCGTCTGAACAAGGGCTCTGAACTTGCCGCGCAGGCGATGGCCGGCTACACGCGTTATCTCGGCTCGCGCGAAGCGCCGGCCTGTCGCCTCGGTGCGGACGTGGCTTGCGCGGGCACCGGCATTTTCGCGGTGCAGGCAACACTCGCGGCACTGATCGCGCGCGCGAAAAGTGGTGTGGGCCAGCGCGTGACGCTGTCGCTGCTGAATTCATTGCTGGCGCTGAAGAGCATCCATCTCGCCGCGCAGTCCGATCCCGATGTGTATGCGGGGCCGCGCGTCGGTGGCGCCAACTATCCGCCTGAACGCGGCTGGAAGACCAACGACGAACCGATTTTCTTCGCCTTCGGCGGATCGGTCGGTGCCGAGGGGCGGCCGGGCTGGGTGAAGTTCTGCGAAGAGGCCGGCTTCAACCGGCTGCTCGACGATTCGCGTTTCGACAAGATCGGCCGCGACTCCACCGGCTACGGCATTCATGTGCAGGCGCTCCGCGCAGAATATGAACGCGAGTTCGCGCGCTATTCGGCCGAAGAACTTGTTGCGCTGATCCGCAAGCACACCGGCAATGCCGCCAGTTATCAGCGCGCCGATCAGGCGCTGGTGCATCCGCAAACGACGGCGCTCGGTGTGGTGCGCGAAGTCGCGGCAGCGGGCGGTGCGAGGGGCAAAGTGCGTGCGTTTCCGGCGCGCTTCTCGAACATGCAACCTGAAATCAAGGGCGTGGCGCCCAAGCTCGGCGAACATACGCAGTCAGTATCCGCGGAACTCTCCCGCTAATAAGCTGGTTTTTGTAGCGCAGGCCGTATATTCGAAAATGCGCCTGCATTGTTTTACGAATGCAGGCGGGTCGCCTGCGCTACATTAACGCGATCCTTTGAACAGTGACGAAAATGCTACGTCCGCGGATCATCATGCCCGACCGCGTTACCTGAGTCCGCGGTATGCGAAGCCTCGGTTACCAGCGGCAGTTCCACACCAAGCTCGCGCGCAAACTCCAGCACCAGATGCAGATCCTTGCGCAGATTGGGCGGCGTAACCCCTGACGCCGTGGGCTGCAACATGCCCTTCCAGCGCGGGCCGAGGTCATGCCAGACCTGCAGCACAGTGCTGTTGGCGAGACCCTGTTTCAACACGTTCTTCATTACATCGGGTTCGACGCCGCCGGCGATGCCGAGCGAGAGGCCTTCGAGCAGCGCCATCACGTTAAGACCGAACACCAGCTGGTGCGCGAGTTTCGCCGCCTGACCGGCGCCGACTTCGCCGGTGCGCGTGATCTGATTGGCGAACACGCGCAATACCGGCAGCGCGCGCGCCAGCGTTTGCTCGCTGCCGCCGACCATCAGGCTCAGCGTGCCCTCGCGCGCGGCGAGGATGCCGCCGGAAATCGGAATATCGAGAACCTTGACGCCATGCTTCGCCAGTTCCGCGGCAATGTGTTTGACCGGCGCCGGGCCCAGGGTGCTGCCGACCGCAAGCACCGCGCGGCGGCGGAAATGATTCAGCATGCCGTCGGCGCCGAATACGATGTCATTGGTTTGCGCCTCATCCGATACCAGACTGATGATGAGATCGCTTTGTTGCGCAACTTCGGCGGGCGAGGCGCAGGCGGCGGCGCCGAGTTGTTTCAGTGCGGCGGCCGGCTCGCTGCGCAGGTCGTAAACCGCGACGCCATGGCCCGCTTTCAACAGCAGTTCGGCGATCGGCCGGCCGAGCGCGCCGAGCCCGATCACACCGGTGGCGATCGATTGCGTCATGTCATTCCGCCTTGATGCCGGCGTCCTTGATGACTTTTGCGTAACGCGGAATCTCGGCGCGCAGAAAAGCGCCGAATTCCTCCGGCGAGTTGCCGATCAGATCGACGCCCATGCCGATCAGGCGGTCGCGCGTCTCGGGCTGGTTGATCACGCGGACGATGTCGCGCTGAATACGGGCGGCCAGTTCAGCCGGCAGTCCGGCCGGGCCGAGCACCGCGGACCAGGTCGCGATCGCATAGCCCTTGATGCCCGATTCGGCCACCGTCGGAATCGACGGCGCCAGCGGTGAGCGTGTGGAGGCGGTGTTGGCGAGCGCGCGCAGCTTGCCCGCCTGCACATAAGGCAGCGCGACCGGCAAATTGCCGAACATGATCGGGATCTGGCCGCCAATGGTGTCGGTGAGCGCCGGGTTCTCGCCCTTGTACGGCACATGATTCATTTTGATGCCGAGCGCCGCGCTCAGGAGTTCGCCGGCCATGTGCGGCGACGAGCCGATGCCGCCGGAGCCGAAGGTGAGCGCACCTGCGCTGCCTTTTTTCGCCAACGCGACGAATTCGGCAAAGCTCTTCGGCGGAAACGACGGATGCACCACCATCAACAATGGTGAGGAACCGGCGAGCGTGATCGGCGCAAAATCCTTCGCCGGATCATAGGGGGCCTTGCCGTAGAGCGACGGCGCCACCGCGATGCTGGTTTGCGGCGTCAGCAACAGCGTGTAGCCATCGGGCGCCGCTTTGGCGACGATTTCGCCGGCGATCATGCCGCTGGCACCGGGGCGGTTATCGACCACCACCGTCTGCGACCACAGTTCGCCGAGTTTCTGCGCGAGGATGCGCGTCACCAGATCGGTGTTGCCGCCGGGGGCGAAGCCGACAACGATGCGCGGCGGCTTGAGCGGATAACCCTGGGCGGCAACGCCGCCGCAAAACAGGGCCAGCACGGCGGCGCAGACGCCAATGCGGATTGCATTCATGCAGGTTTCTCCTCGGGCGGGCAGCCGATGTTCGCTGCGACACTTGTTGTGCGAAACAGTATACGACGAAGCGCCGGCGATTCGCCGCTACAATCCATGGCGCCGTCGCCGCAGATTTGCGGCGGCAATCGGATTCAGCGCAAAGGAAACAAGCCGTGCCAGGAAATGCCATGCCGCGCAGCGCGCTTTATGCCAGCGCCGGCAGACGATTGATTCACTTTGCGGTCGATGCGGCAGGCGCCACCTTGCACGAGCGGGCGACGGTGGAGCTGCCGGCCGATGTGCAGTACGCGTGGCCGCATGTCTCGGGCCGTGTGCTCTATGTTGCCTGCAGCGACGGCAATCCCGATTCCGGCGGCAGCACCCATTTCGTTTGCGCACTGGCGATCGATGCGAGCGGTGCGCTCCGTATGCTTGGCAACGCCGTGCCGCTGCGCTGGCGGCCCTTGCATATCACCACCGATCTGAAATCGGAATATGTCGTCGTCAGCTACAACATTCCGAGTTTGGTGACGGTGCATCGCCTAAATGCGGACGGCACGCTTGGTGGCGAGGTCGCGCAGCCGGCGCATCCGGATTGCGGCATCTATGCGCATCAAGTGCGTTTCGCCGCGTCGAATGCGCGCGCGATACTGGTCACGCGCGGCAACAATGCAGCCGGCGACAAGCCGGAAGATCCGGGCGCGCTGAAGATTCTCGATTTTCGCGACGGCCAGCTCAAAAACGCAGCGAGCGTTGCACCCGGCGGCGGTTACGGCTTCGGACCGCGGCATGTCGATTTTCATCCGTCGCGGCCGTGGCTGTTCGTTTCTCTGGAGCGACAGAACGCACTGGCAGTCTTCGACTTCACAAACGAGATGCCGGGGGCAGTGCCGCTGCACACGATCGGCACATTGGCTGACATCCGTCATCACGGCCCCGCGCAGGGCGCAGGCACGCTGCATGTGCATCCGAACGGCCGCTACGTTTATGTTGCCAATCGCGCGCGCGGCAGCCGCGAACTCGCTGGTCGGTGCGTGTTTGCGGGCGGCGAGAACAACATCGCCGTTTACGCGCTCGACGAAAAAACCGGCCAGCCGACGTGGCTGCAGCATGCGGACATCCGCGGCATCGCGCCGCGCACCTTTGCCATCGACGCCAGCGGTCGCCTGCTGGTAGCCGCCAATCTGATGCCGATGCTGATTGCCGGCGACAACGGTGTTAAGCGGGTCGAGGCCGGCCTGACGGTGTTCACCATCGGCGACGAAGGCCGGATCAGTTTCGTACGCAAATACGACATCGATACCGGCGACGGCCAGTTATTCTGGATGGGTATGGTTGCGCTTGCGTAGCGCAGGCGACTCGCCTGCATCCGTAAAAAGCAACGAGTGGCAGAATGGGTGGATGTCGAACAGGCCGGTATCATCATCATCATATTGGCGCACATATTCGACAGGTGTCGCCGCACTCAACCCTGCTGCGAATCTGGCTGCTTAAAGACGAGCAGGCGAGTCGCCTGCGCGACGTAAAACGCCCGGTGCCATCCGATGCTGACGGCATGGTTTACGCGAATTCAATCGCGCCGACATCATCGATGGTTTCCAGGGCCATACATTGGTCGAACAACGCCGCCGCGCGCACCGGTTGCAAGGCGCCGCTCAGTGCATTGAATTTCGCGCGCAGTTCATCTGTCGTCAGCGGTTGCTGCGGCATGCCCGGGAAAAATTGACAGTCCTGCACGATCTCGCGGCCGTTTTTGAGGCGCACGGTGACGCGCGAGGCGAGCGTGGTATCGCCCGGTTGTTTTGCGCGTATTTCGAGTTTGACGCGGCGCGTCAGCGCGCGGATTGCCGGATCGTTGACCGCCGCGTCGGTAAATGCTGCGGGATCGCGCGGATCACGGTAGAACGAGATCGCCACGTTGAAGGGCGCGCTGTATTGCGCGGTGGTCATGTCCTGCGGTTCGGTGATGTTATGGTGGCTGAACATTTTTTCGCTGCCCGCGACCATGATCGACTCGATATCGTCGCCGTGTATGCCCTGCGCCTTGATCGCCAGCGCAGCGGTCACCGGCACGTGCGCGGTACTGTGGCAGGCATAGCACTTGAGCGTCGTCGTCAGCGTGTGCCACGTTGTGCCGAAGCCAGCGGTGAGTTTGCCGGGGTCGGCGTCGCGGCAATAGACGTTGAGAAAGCCGAATTTCCCTTCGATCACCTCTGCAGGCCCCGTAAAGCCGTCACGCGCCAGCGCCGCGGCGGTGATTGCGGCTTCGGCGGCGCGGCCGAGATGCAGGCGCTTGACCATGCCGCCCGATTTCGAAAATTCGAGAATTCCCGCGGTCAGCGAGCCGGCGATGCCGAGCGCCTGCGAAAGTCGGCCGGCATCGAGCTTCATCAACAATCCTGCGGTGACGGCACCACCGTAGACGCCGAGCAGGCCCGGCGCGTGAAAGCCGATTTTTTCGCTGCTGTGATGGGCGGCGTCGCCGATGCGGTACATCAGTTCGCAGCCGGCGACGAAAGCGGTGATCAACTCGCGGCCGCTGTTGCGCTGCATCTGCGCGACGGCGAGACCGGGCACCGCCAGCCCCGCGCCCGGATGCGCGCCCACACTCGGCTGGCACATGCTGTCGAGTTCGAAAGCGTGCGCAGTGGCGCCATTGGCAAGTGCAGCGAACGATGCGCGCAGCCTGTGCGGAGTGCCGAATATGGTGGCGTCGCCCGGGGCGCTGTTGGCGCACGCGAGTTCGATGACGATGCGGCTCCACGGCAGTTGCGCGCCGAAGCTGCAGGCGGCGATGGTGTCGGCGATGCAGGCTTTCGCGCGCGCAATCACCGCCGCGGGAATGTCTTCGTATTCGAGGCCAACAGCGAAGGCAGCGAGTGTTTGCGATGCGGTCATGGGTTCTCCGTTTGTTTACGATTCTACTGGAAGCGACTTCGAAAAATGCTCCCTCGCCCTGCGCCGGCGGGAAGAGAGGGCTTTTTGGATAGTCCCTGGTTTACAATCAAGGCTGGAGGACGTCTTGCATGAACCCGATAGGAATTGCGCGCGTTGCATGGCGCGGCGTCATGCTATTGCCTGGTGCGCTGCTGGTGGCCGCCACGGCGGCGCAAGACTATCCGGCGAAGCCGATCCGGCTTATCTCGCCGTTCTCCGCGGGCGGCGGCGCCGATACGGTAGCGCGTTACTTCGGGCAGAAGCTTTCGGCCACGCTGCAGCAGCAGGTGGTGGTGGACAACCGTGCCGGCGCGGGGAGCATCATCGGCACCGATCTCGCCGCGAAGGCGCCGGCCGATGGATATACGATCCTGATCATCAATGACACGCATGCGATCAACGCCAGCCTGTTTCGCAAACTGCCTTACGATCCGATCAAGGACTTTGCGCCGATCACGCTGATCGCGTCGACGCCATTCACCCTGATTGTGCACCCCTCGCTGCCGGTGAAGACGACGCAGGATCTGGTCAGGCTGGCGAAGGCGCGACCGGGCCAGATCAATTATGCGTCGTCGGGCAACGGCACGGTGGCACATTTCGCCGGGGAGTTCTTCAAGATCACCGCCGGCGTCGATATCGTGCACATTCCCTATCGCGGCATCACGCCGGCGATGATCGACGTCACCGCCGGTGGCGCGCAGATGATGATTGTTTCTCCGCTGAGCGCATTGCCGCTGGCGCGCAGCGGCAGGCTGCGGCTGCTGGCGGTGACGAGTGCGGAACGCGCGCGGGCGTTGCCGGAAATTCCGACGGTGGCGGAGGGCGGACTGAGGGGTTTTGAATTCAGCTCGGCATACGGCTTGCTGGCGCCGCGCGGCACGCCCGAGGCCGCAATCAATATCATCAACCAGGGCATCGTGCGCCTGCTGAAAAACGACGAGGTGCAGGCGCGGCTGCAGGAGGAATGCGCCGATGCGGCTGGCGGCAGTCCCGAGGCGCTGCAAAGATATCTGGTCGAACAGACCGCGAAGTACGCGAAGCTGGTGCGCGCAGCGGGAATGAAAGTCGAATAATATTTAACGGATAACGAAAGCGGAAAGGCAATGGCAGACAACAAGAACAGCACCGTAACCCTGATGACCGGCGGCGACATCGGCCCGGTGTATGAGCCGACCGAGGAATTCGCCGACCTGATTGCGCCGCTGTTGCGGCAGGCCGACCTCCGGCTCGGCCAATGCGAACGAACTTATTCCGAGCGCGGCGAGATTCCGCATTACGCCTACGGCCCCGGCGGTCAGCACAGCCGGCTGCATCCGAACATGGCCGGCGTGTGGAACGCCGCCGGCATCGACATTGTTTCGCTGGCCAGCAATCACGCGATGGATTGGGGGCCCGATGCGCTGCTCGATTCGATCGATCTTTTCCGCAATATGGGCAAGATTGTCATCGGCGCCGGCCGCGACGGCGACGAGGCCAGAAAGCCCGCGATCATCGAAAAAAACGGTGTCAAGATCGCCATCCTCGCCTATTGCTCGGTGCTGCGCGACGGCCAGGCCGCGGGCAAGAACAAGTCGGGCGTTTCGCCGATGCGGGCGCATACGCATTTCGCCGCCGAGGAATTCCAGCCCGGTTCGCCGCCGCGCGTGATTACGACGCCGTACGAAGACGATCTGGCGGCATTGCAGGAAGACGTGAAGAAGGCAAAACAGCAGGCCGACGTCGTCATCGTCACCATCCACTGGGGCATGCGTATTGTCGCCAAGACGATCTGCACCTACCAGCCGCCGATCGCGCATGCGGCGATCGACGCCGGCGCCGACCTGATCCTCGGCCACCACGCGCACTCGATCAAGCAGATCGAGGTTTACAAGGGCAAAGTGTGCTTCTACAGTATTGGCAATTTCATGACCACCGGCTCGCCGAAGACCTCGCCGAACAGCTACGACTGGAACGTCGTCTGGCATCGCATCGACAGGGAGTGTCTCGCGCCCGGCGGCCGTTACTTTTTTCCGACGCATTGCCGCATGACCATGGTGCCGAAAATCATCATGAGCAAGAAGGGCGTCGAGCGCGTGTCGTTTTATCCCGCCTATATCAATCCGCGCGCGCAGCCGTATGCGGTGAAGGCGGATGATCCGAAATTTGCTGAGATTCTGGAGTTCACCGAGTGGGTGTCAGACCAGGTGCCGCACAAGTTTCGCGTTGAAGGCGACGAAGTCGTCGTTGACACGGTGTTGTAGTGGCTCGCCTTATTTAAATTGCTGCTGTTGCGCCCTCCCTCTCGGTCCCTATCCCCAAGGGCGAGGGAAGCAACGTTCTTCTCCCTTGGAGAGAAGGGGGGAGGGCGCGAAGCTGAAATTGATCTGGATAAGAAGCAATAAGTCGAGAGGCTGTATGTTCGGTGCAATTCGTTTAGTGCTGGTGATGGCGTCGGCGCAGGCGTTCGCCGCTCATTCCGCCGCTGCCTATCCGGAGCGGCCGATTCGCCTGCTGGTCGGGCAGTCGGCGGGCGGCGCCACCGATATTGTCGCGCGCGCCCTCGGACAGAAATTGAATGAAAGCCTCGGCCAGCCGGTGGTGGTCGACAATCGCGGCGGCGCCGCCGGCAGCATCGCCGCCGCGCTGGTGGCGAAAGCCCCGCCCGACGGTTATACCGTGCTGATCGTGCCCGGCAGTTTTACTATCAATCCCAGTTTGTACAAAGACCTACCGTTCGATCCGCAGAAGGATCTCGCCGCGGTGACGCTGATCGCGACCGCGCCCTATGTGCTGGTGGTGCAGCCGGCGCTGCCGGTGAAATCGTTGCGTGAATTGCTCGCGCTGGCGAAAGCGAAACCGAAGGAGATTGTTTACGGTTCCGCCGGTTTCGGCAGTTCGGGTCATCTTGCCGCCGAGCTGTTCAGTACGCTGGCCGGCGTGCAGATGAACCACGTGCCGTACAAAGGCGCGGGGCCGGCGCTGGTTGATCTGCTCGGCGGTCAATTGCAGCTCGTGTTCGGCAGCGTGGTGGCGAGTCTGCCGTACCAGCGCAATGGCCGCCTGAGTGCGCTGGGGGTGACGAGCGCGCAGCGCCTGGCGCTGGCGCCCGAGTTGCCGACCATCGCCGAGGCGGGATTGCCCGGCTACGAATTTACGTCGTGGTTCGGCTTGCTCGCGCCCGTGGCGACGCCGCGCACTATCGTGCTCAAGCTGCAGAGCGCAGTTGCAGCCGTGCTGCGCACGCCGGGGTTGAGCGAACGCCTGGCGCGCGAGGGCAGTGAGCCCGTCGGCAGCACGCCGGATCAGTTCGCCGGCTTCGTCAAGGCCGAAATTGCTAAATGGGCGGCGGTGGTCAAGCGCAGCGGCATGCGCGCGGAATAAATCGACGGTGCCTGCATATCAACCGGTGTTTTGAATCAACCCAATGGAGAAAACGATGGAAGCCCGTTTCAAGATCCTGTCCGACCGCATGCCGCCGATCCCGACCGAAAAGATGACGGACGCGCAGAAGAAAATCGCCGCCGACATCATCGCCGGCCCGCGCGGCAAGGTCGAAGGCCCGTACTGGCCGATCATCCGCAGCCCCGGTCTCGCGGACGGCCTGCAGAAAGTCGGCGAGTATTACCGCTACCGCTGTTCGCTCGATCGCAAACTCAACGAGATGGCGGCGCTGATGGCGTCGCGCCTGTGGACCCAGCAGTTCGAGTGGGACGTGCACATCCTGCAGGCGCTCGATGCAGGCATGAGCACCGAAGTCGCCAACGCGATCGCCGAAGGCCGCCGTCCGGCAAAAATGACTGAAGACGAAACAGTGCTCTACGATTTCGTCACCGAGGTGCTGGCCACCAAAGGTGCGAGCGACACCACCTATGCGGCGACGGTGGCGAAGTTCGGCGAATCGGGGGTGGTCGATATCCTCGGCATCGTCGGCTATTACGCGACGCTGGCGATGATCATGAACGTCGCGCGCACGCCGCTGCTTGACGGACGGCCGCATCCCATCCTGCCGCTGCCGGTGCAGCTCGGCCAGATTGACGGCTCGCCCACGCGCGGCAGGTAAGCTGCGCACCGGAACAGGGTATTGTGGCGCAGGCGCCCCGCCTGCGAGCATTATTTGCGCAGTCGAGACTTCTGCGTCATATGAGGGAACCAAACATGGTTGCTCCACGCAAAAAAAGTTCCGGTAAAAAGCTCGCCGATGAAATCGCCAAACGGCGCGGCCGGCGCTATCCGGCACATGCCTTCATCGCCGAGCACTTTCCCGACTACATGGAGGTGCTGCTCGATCTCGACTATGTGATCCGCCAGAAGCCGCGGCGCTTCAACGAGAAGATGCACGAGCTGTTTCACATCATCGCTCTGGCGGTCGAGATGTCGAATCCGCCCAACCAGCCGCATCTGAAGCAGCATCTGAAAAAAGCGCTGCTGATGGGCTGGAAGCCGGCGGAAATTGCCGAGGCGTTGATGGTGTGTGTCAATCCCTGCGGCATGAAAGTGCTGACCTACGGCGTGACCTGCATGCTTGAGGCGATGGAAGAGATCAAGACGGAAAGGGCGGCCGCGCGTAATCGCTGAGCGCTCAAATCAGATGGTTTGCCCCTTCTCCCCTTGAGGGGGAAGGCAGGGATGGGAGGGTTGATCTTAATCGACCCTCGCCCCCGACAACCGCACCACCTTTTCCCATTTCGCCATTTCGTTTTTCAGATGCGCCGCCAGTTGCGCGGGTGTCGAGCCGATGGCCTCGATGCCCTGCGCGCCGAGTTTCTCGCGCAGCTCGGCGCCGGCGAGGATCACAATCATCTGCGCGTTGAGTTTGTCGATCACGGCCTGCGGCGTGCCGGCGGGGGCAAGCAGCGGATACCAGGTCGAGGCTTCGTAACCGGCGACGCCCGATTCGGCGATGGTCGGCACCGCCGGCAACGCGGCGGCGCGACGGCTGCCCGATACGCCCAGCGCGATCATGCGGCCGCCTTTGATATGTTGCAGCACGCCGGGCATGGTCGGAAACCACAATGACACCTGGCCAGACAGCAGATCCGCGGTGGCCTGGCCGATGACTTTGAACGGCACGTGCGTGAGTTCAATGCCGGCCATGCTGCGGAACAACTCCATCGCTAGGTGGCCCGAACTGCCGCTACCGGTCGAGGCGTAATTGATCTGCCCCGGCGCTTTTTTGGCGAGCGCGATCAGTTCGCGGATGTTCTTTGCCGGCAACGACGGATGCGCAACCAGCACGTTGTGCGCGCTGACCAGCAGCGTGACCGGCGCAAAATCGCGCAGCGGATCGTAAGGCAGTGATTTGTAGAGACTGGCGTTGACCACCACCGATGCACTCGACATATACAGCGTGTAGCCGTCGGCCGGCGACTTGGCGACGAGTTCGGCGCTGACATTGCCGCCGGCGCCCGGACGGTTGTCGATCACCACCTGCTGATTCCATGCTTCGGAAAGTTTCTGGCCGAGCAGGCGTGCCACCAGATCGACGCCGCCGCCGGCGGCAAACGACACCACCAGCCGGATCGGGCGCGCGGGGTACGGCTGAGCCAGCGCGGCAACGGCGCCGAGCGACGCAACCAATATGAAGGCGATACGGAAATTGCGGATCATGAGAAGCTGCCAACCTAGGGGGTGGCGCATTCTATGCGGGGGGTCGCGGCGCGGTCAAACGGCATGGCCGCCGCGCGCGCCGCACGGTAGAATGCGGGCTGTCGCATAAAACCAAAGAACTCCATGCGCCGGTCGCGCGGATTTACATTAATTGAAATCGCGGTTGTCTTGGGGATTGTTCTAATAATTATCTCCTTAGGACTTACCGCTATCAGTTCGCAATTAAGTTCTGCGAGCTACTCCATTACAAAAAAGCGTCAGGACGCCATTAAAGAGGCGTTGATTGCTTATCTTGGCGCGAATAAACGCCTTCCCTGTCCCTTTGTGCCCGCTGGAGTTGCTGTTACGGGTATAGCGCCGAATCAGAATGCCGGTCCTCCGCCTGCTTGCCCGCAAGTGTTTGGAGCTGTTCCGTTCGCGACATTGGGTCTTGCGCGCGAAGTGGGTGAGGATGGTTGGGGAAATCTATTTTCATATGGTGTGTATTCCGTTCCTGTATTAAACAGTTGTCCGGGTGCTGGTATTGATTGGGCAAATAGCACTTGTTTTGGCGCCGGCAAAACTGGTGGCTTAACTGTTAAGGATGGGACGGTTGTTACGTCAACAAATCTTGCTACATCAGTTGTTGCGGTCGTCATTTCGCATGGTGTTAATGGGCTGGGCGCGTGGGTAGCAGCCCAAGGCACGAGAAATGCGCCTCCGCTGACTTGTGAGGAAGCGCAAAACGCAGTTGGCATTACTTGGCCAGCATCCTGTGCGGCCGCGTACACTGCTAATGTTTTTTACAAAGGGGAGTCGCAGGCGAACGATGATGTCGTTGCGTATTTGACAGCCACAGATCTGCTCCAGCCGCTAACCAAGCAGGGAACAATTCTTTCGGCTACCGCCCAAGTAAACGTAGATCTACAGACTTTGGTTGAACAGGCTATTGCGCTAAATACTGCCTCTGCGACTTGTGGAAATCCCCCTTCTCTTGGTGCTGATCCTTGGGGTTATACCTATGCCAATTCTACAACTTTGGGTCTGGGCATTGATCCAGCTTTTTGCTTCTACACAACGGGTGGCGTGACTGGGGTCGCGACCGCAGGAGCGGCTGGTGGGCCTGCTACGACAGCTTGTGCATGTGCATCGCCAACGATTTGCAGAGCGGTTAGTTCCGCCACGATTGGTACCTATAGAAATAGAGCGACTAACGCTGTGCCAGCGTGTCCATAATGCGAAAGATAAGTAAAAAGAAGTCGAGTATTCTTGGTTTTACGTTGGTAGAGATGGCTATCGTACTTTTAATTGCAGCCATCATTGGTACTGGAGCAATGATTGCTGGGCGTGGCGTGCTGGCGAGGGCGCGGCTTGCAGACCTGTTGGCAAACATAAAGGATCTTGCGACTGCTTCAAGGGATTTCAAAACAAGATACGCTTATTTCCCGGGCGATCTCCCTAACGCTGGAACATATATCACTTCAAACGGCGGTATTTCGGCAGGGTGTATATATGCCCCAAGTGCAACTGCTGGAAATGGAATTGTCGATACTTCAACTGAGAGCGACTGCGGCCTTGAGCATTTGCTTAAAGCCGGATTGTTAACCAAGCTGGACTACGACAGCGCCAATGGCAAGTACATAATCGCATCGCCTGTAGGCGATGGTGTCAGAGTTTTTCTGAGTGTAAACACTGCGACAAATGAAAATGTTGTAAAAATTTCCAATCTGCCGTGCGATGTTGCGCTTGAGATTGACCGGAAATTCGATAGTACGACAACCGACAATACTCCGTTCTTGGGTGGTGCTGTAATCGCGCACGGCTCGGTATCTACAACCGTGGCAGGCGTGACGACGACAAACCCCGATGCGCCTATCCCGACCTGTACTTCCGGTGGGGGCGCGGCAACCTATGACCCGGTGCCAACTTTAATGATCAGGTATTAAACCCAGTTCATAGGCGCTAGTATTTATTTGCACGTAATCCACGCTCGTTTATTGTGTAATGCTTAGGCGCTGAAGGACATTTTTATCCAGTAGTGGTAGCAACGGTTTGTGAGGTGAATGAGCTAAAAACCAATACAGGAGATTTTGTTATTGGTGTTTTAATGATGTGTTGTTATTGCCCTCTGATTTTCTGAGCGGGCGCGGGCTTTAAAAATGTTGGCAGATGTGTTCCTTAGAAGGAGGCGGTCTGCATGGAAGGCATAAAAATAATATTGCAGTATTGGGAGCAACTGAAGAGGCTCTTTGTTTATTCCCAATACTGTACTGAAAACGACATTCACATCCCGGTTTGTCATGATTTCTGGTTTTGGGGTTCTATTTCGGTTATTTCGGTTGGCGTTCTGATCGTCTTGTTTTGTTGCAAGACGATCATCAAAGATCAAATCGAATATTACAAAAATAGAAAACATTTAGAGGCGCGCGCGATCGTTGCTGATGCCGAAACCATGGAGAAGCACAAATGGAAAGGCGACGACGCAGACGTTCCTTTGGCCGAAGAGGAGTTGGCCAAGGAAATTCGGAAAGCAGCTATGGCGAAGCAATCCATATAGTTTGAATTGCCAAGGAAAGTGGGCCGCCTATTGGCCCGATTCTAACAAGGAAAATCATGCGTAAAGTCAGCGGCCATTGCACGCGCCGTGCGTGCCTTGTGGCGTCATTTGTTTTTGGGGTAATTGCATTTAACTGCTTCGCCGCCGGCGACGACCTCAAAAAACACGCCAATGAGGTGATCGACCGCAATGCCGCGGCCACTGCCATCGTCGGCGATTCGCTGTTTTATTTCGGCGAACTCGGCATGCAGGAATACGAAAGCGCGAAATTCCTCAAGCAGACGCTGGAAGGCATAGGCTTTAAGGTCGAGGTCGGCGGCGCCGGCATGCCGACCAATGTGTGGGCGCAGTGGGGCAGCGGCAAGCCGAAGATCGTCATCGTCACCGAGATCGACGCGCTGCCGGAAGGATCGCAGGACCCGAACAGTTTTCCGAGAAAGCCGCTGGTGGCCGGCGCGCCAGGCCACATGGAAGGCCACAACGTGCATGGTTCAGTGGCGGTGGCGGCAGCGTTTGCACTGAAGCAGACGATGGAGCGTTACAAACTGCCGGGTACGGTAGCGCTGTCCTTCGGTCCCGCCGAGGAACAATTGATCAGCCGGCCTTTCCTGGTGCGCGCCGGCTACTTCAAGGATGCGGATGCCGCCATTCTGGTTCACATCGGCGACAACATGCGCACCACCTTCGGTTTGCGCAACTACGCCGCGATCAGTGCGAAGTTCACCTTTCACGGCAAGACCGCGCACGGCGCGGTGGCGCCGTGGGACGGGCGTGATGCGCTCGATGCGGTCGAGTTGATGAGCATCGGTTTCGACAAGCTGCGCGAACATCTGAAGCCGACCTACCGCGGCCACCGCGTCATCACCAACGGCGGCATCCAGCCGAATGTCATTCCGGATCTTGCGCAGATCTGGTGGTACGTGCGCGATGCAACCGGCCCGACGGCGAAGGAAAATTTCGACAAGTTGGTCAATATCGGCAAGGGCGCCGCGCTGATGACGGGCACCACCATGGACATGGAGTTCGTCGCCTCAGCGTGGCCGCAACTGGCGAACAAGGCGATGGCGGAGGCGATCCAGCAGAACATCGACGCCGTGGGTCTGCCGCAATGGACAGACGAAGAGGTCAAATTCGCGAAGGATTTCCAGACTTCGCTGGGCGTTAAGGCGGTTGGTCTGGCCATGCAGCCGCTCAAGTTCGGCGCCGCGCAGCAATCCTATTCGTCGAACGACAGCGGCGATGTGACCTGGAACGTGCCGACCGGCACGCTTGATTTCGCCGCTGGTATTCCGGGCGTCTCGCCGCACAACTGGCAGGCTGCGGTCGGCAAGACCGGTTCGATTGCGCACAAGGGCGCCGTCGCCGGCGCCAAAGTGCTGGCCGGCAGTATCCTTGATCTGCTGACGACGCCGGAACTGCTTGAGCGCGTGAAAGCGCAGTTTCGCGAAGACACCAAGGGCGTCGACTACGTGTCGCTGATGCCGCCGGAGGCAAAGCCGCCGCTCGAGATGAATCGCGAGATGATGGAACGCGTGCGGCCCGAGATGCGCAAACAGTATCTGAACAAGATCCCGCAATTCAAATAAAGCGGAAAAATAAAATCTGCCCTTCAAGGAGAGGCAGAAAAAAAATCCTCCCCTTGAAGGGGCAGGGGATATTTCATTGGGAGGACGGATGAAAAACTTTTTTAAGCTATTGGCAGCAACCTGTGCAATCGCTATCGCCGGTTGCAGCGGCCTCGGCGGCGGGTTTGTCGATCCGCGCAGCACCGGCGCAGCCGACAGCCGCAGCGAAGCGGGCGACCCCGGTTGCAGCGCGCGCACGCTGGTTTCCACCGGCGGACCGTTTCCGAACGACGCGCAGACTTTGGCGGTGCGCTGGACCGGTTACGCCAATTTCGAACTTGTCTACAACGGCCAGATCATTCTGCTCGACGCTTATTTCGATCGCGGCGCGATGTTTCCGCCGCTCGGCTTCAAGGCGGCCGATGTCAAACGCGCCGACGTGATATTGCTCGGTCACGGCCACGTCGATCACATGTCGGACGCAGCTTCGGTCGGCGCGCGCACCGGCGCGGTCGTAGTCGGCGCGCCGGTGACGACGGAAAAACTGGCGACGCAGAATAGCGACATGAAACAGGTGCGCACCGTCACCGGCCGTGGCGGCGAGCTGCTGCGATTCAAGGGCTACACGGTCGAGCCGATCCTCGGCCGTCACGGCGAGCCGCCGCATGATGTGGTCGAAGCATTTGATCGCGCGCTCAAAGCGACCACCGCGCCGGCCACCGCAGAGCAGGCGAAGGAGCGCGCCGAAATCCGCGCGCGCGGCACCTCGGACAAACGCGTTGTTGCCGAAGGCACGATCGCTTATCTGATCACGCTCGACAACGGCTTCCGCATTCTGTTTCGCGACAGCGGCGGCATCGTCACCGATTACGAAAAAGCGGCGATGGCGCGCGTCGGCCGCGTCGATCTCGCACTGGTTGCGGTGTCGGCGGCCTTTCTCAATACGCTGACCGTCGAGCGCGCGCTCGAACACATGCGTGCCTATCGGCCCGATGTGTTCATGCCGGCGCATCACGACGGCCCCTACAACGACCTGTGGCGTGCGACCGAGCCGCTGTTCCAGGCGATGAAGGAAGAGAATCCGCAACTCGTTACGGTATCGCGCGTCTATCGGGAGCCGGTGTGTTTCAACACCGCTAACAATATTGCGCGCGGGCAAGCGCCCGCAGCAACGATGAAGTAGGGGTTTGTAGCGCAGGCGACCCGCCTGCCCGGTGCACGCGTGCAGGCGGGT
>CAISYC010000020.1 GCA_903889565.1 uncultured beta proteobacterium | reverse complement strand
GTTCGGTGTCGAATGGCGGCGTGATCGTGATCGGCGGCAGCGCCACCTCGGTGGGCACCGCGGTCACCATCGTGCTGACGCCTTCGATCGGCGGCGGTCGCGTCGGCTGGGCCTGCAGCACCAACGGTGACACGACGCAGTGGAAATACGTGCCGGCTGAATGCCGTCACTGATTTTTCGTCAGCTTCGGCCGTACGAAGCATCATGAAAAGCCCCTCGCAAGAGGGGCTTTTTTTTCTTCGCTGATCCTGCACAAGGTTTAGGAGTGGTATGGCATTTGCTGTAGAGTGATCGCAGATTGAAGGGAGCATTCGATGCGGCGCCTCGTACGTGGTTTCACGTTGATCGAATTGATGATCGTGGTTGCCATCATCGGTATTCTGGCTTCAGTTGCGCTGACGTCCTATTCCCAGTACACAGTGCGCGCGCGCGTCACCGAACTCGTGCTTGCCGCTTCCGCGTTCAAGGTCACGATTGCCGAGAAATGGCAGAGCGATTTCACGCTGGGCAGCGCCGGTGTAGGCCTGACCGTGACTCCGGCGGGCAGGATTTCAGGCGGCTCGGTAACCGACACCGGTGTAATCGCGATCGCCGGTAACAACTCGACGGTAGGTACGGCGGTGACCATTGTGCTGACGCCGGTGCCGACCGGCGAGCGCCTGTCCTGGGTGTGCAGCACCGGCGGTAACGCCAGCATGTGGGCCTATGTGCCCACCGATTGCCGCCATTGATCGTAGAAGCTTTCGCTAGTGGCGTATGCCCGGCGAATTGATTTTCTCGCCTTTGTTTATTGTCGCCAGCGCCATTTCAATCTCGCCGTACTCGCGCGCATCGGGCGGCAGATCGTTTGCACGCACCGATACATTGCACCACTGGAAACGTTTGCGTATGTCCCAGATATCGCCGCGACTGGTGCGCCAGGTCGGAAAATGCGCAACCGTGCCGCGCGACTCGACCAGATATTGTCCGCGCGCCCATTTAAAGGCATGACGTTCTTTGGTGTGACAGTCGATGCAGGCCATATTGAGCTGGCCAAGCTTGCGTTGCATTAAAGCCATTCCGGATTGCGCAGCCTTGCGCGCGCCGGTGCTCGACAGATCGGGCTGTATCGTTTCGCCGTTGGCCAGGTTGTGCAGGTAGACGGACAGTGCAATGTTGTCCGCACCTTGCATCGGCAGTTCTTCGCCGGTGGTGACACGCGCGTGGCGCGTGATGAATTCTTCGACGCCGAGCACCCTCTTCAACCGCGGTTCGAATCGCGGCATGCGTGCAGCCCAGATTTTGAACGAGGACTCCGGCGCGCGGTGGCATGACGCGCAGGATTTGCCGCCGGCGCCGGGTTTGTCGAACAATTCCTTGCCGCGATCCAGCGCAAACATCGCCGGGTTTTCGGTCGGATCCAGATTGTCGCGCGTGTCGCGCGGCGGTGATCGGGTTGCCGGATCGTCCTGCGGGTCGCTGTTGTGATAAGGCGTCTTGAGCGTTTTCAGAAAAGCCACGATGTCGCGGATCTCGGCGACATTGAACAGCCGATGCGCACCCCATGGCGGCATGATCGAATTCGCGTTCTGTGTGCGCGGATCGTAAACGTAGTTAAACAGCCAGGCATCGTCGCGCATTGCGCCGATGGTCGATAAATCCGGACCGACGTTGCCCGGTTGCGGCGGCGTGTCTTTGCCCATGACGTGACAGGCGACGCAGCTGCCGCCGCGGGCGCGGTCGAAGGCGAGTTGGCGGCCGCGCGCCGCATCGCCGGTGACCGGCGTCTCGAAGTGCAGCGGCCCGTTCGGTCCCGGAGTCGCGATAGCCGCAACCGTGCTGTAACCGGTCCAGTCGGTTTGCGGCCAGCTTGAGCCCTGTGAATCCACCTTCTGGCGCTGCCATCCCGGCGCGGCGGAACGCTGCAATTCGAGCGGCGCGATTTTGCCGGAGGTTGGGGTGGCTTCAGCGGCGACCGGAGCGGGGCAGGCAAGCGCCAGCATCAGCAACGCGGCGAGCCAATCCGGCAGGAAAATTGTCGCGGCAGGCGCGGCCCGGGTTGCTGCGTGCGGGTTGCGCACGGCTGCTAAGCCCCGACCGTGGTTTCGATGCTGCTCTTGTCGCCGGCGGTATCGGTCCAGTCGATGGCGATCTTGTCGCCGGCTTTCGCACCCTTGACGCGGAAACCAAGAAACGGATTGCGCGCGATCGCCTGGCTCCACTGGATGTCGAGAACGGTCTTGCCGTTATGGCTGGCAATCACGCTTTGAATGAAATGTACCGGCACCAGTTCGCCCTTTTCATTTTTGCGCTGGCCGGTTTCCATCGGGTGACTCATCAGCACCTTGACGTCGGCGAATTCACCTTCCATCTTGGCGCGAATTTTCATCGGTTCAGCCATGAGACGCCCCCCGCAACTGTAATGTCCGCATGCTCAGCCTCCGCAGCCGCCGATGGTGACCTTGACTTCTTTTGATGCCGTAAAAAATTTTCCATCGGCCTTGACCAGCGCCATGATGCTCGAGGTCTGACCCATTTTCACGCGTGTCGAAATATAGCTGTCGGCGCCATTCGAAAATTCGAAGGTGCTGTTTAACGGGAAAGGGTTTTTGTCGATCACAATCGAAATGCTTTGCGTGTTCGGAATCCTGCTCAGAACGGTGACCGGCACCTGGGCGCCGTTTTCGGCGATTTCAGGCGCGGTGATCTGTATGTCTTTGCTGGCGGCGGCATTGGCAACGCCCAGCGATTTGAGCGCATCCGCACCGGTTTTTGATTCGAAACCAACCTTGTTCCAGACCGCGGCAAACGCGGTCCGGGCGCCGAGCAATCCGGCGGCAGCGAGCGTTGCGCTTGCTGCAAATAACTTCAGCACTGATCTACGCAGGGGTTTCATCATCTCTTCGCAAATTGCGTCACCCGGATCGGGAGGGCATGATTTTATGCGAAATCACGGCGCGGCCGCGAATACGCATTGCTTCAATCGAAATAACCGCCGGTTACATCGCTGCGCCGGGCGACCGGTGAAATGCGCTCAGGTTTTCGATCCCCGCTTCCAGTGGCCTGATTTGCCGCCCTTTTTTTCCACCAATTCGACCCCGCCAATGGACATGCCGCGGTCGACGGCCTTGCACATATCATAAACGGTCAACAGGCCGGCCATGACGGAGGTCAGCGCCTCCATCTCCACTCCGGTACGATCGGTGGTCGACGCAGTTACCGTGCAGTGAACGGCGGGGCCTTTGCGGTCGATGTCGAATTCGACGGCGATGCTGGTCAGCGCCAGCGGATGTGCTAGCGGGATCAACTCGGCAGTACGCTTGGCCGCCTGGATCGCGGCGATGCGCGCAATGCCCAGCACGTCGCCTTTTTTGGCGCGGCCTTCGGCAATCATGCCGAGAGTGGCTTTTTGCATGACGATGCTGCCGCGCGCGACGGCGACGCGTTGCGTGACAGCCTTGGCACCGACGTCAACCATGTGCGCCTGGCCGCGGGCGTCGAAATGCGTGAGCTTTTTCACCGGCAACTCCGTTTGCGCGAACCCGCGGTTCGCAATTAATCGGTCGAACTTGAACGCGGCGCTACAGAACTACCCGCCGTCCGGATTATCATAGCATTGTGAAACTGATGCCAACCCTGCTGTGCTGCGCCCTGCTGGCCGTCCCCGCCGCGACCGGCCAGACCCTGCCCGATCTCGGCGATGTGTCGCAGGTCGAGATGTCGCCGCAACAGGAGCGGCGGCTCGGCGAAAGCATCATGCTCGAGATTCGCGCCGACCCCAGCTATTCGGAAGACATCGAGATCACCGACTATCTCAACAGCCTGGGTTACAAACTGGTTGGCGCCGGTCCCGATGCGCGCCAGGAATTCAATTTCTTCCTCATCATCGACCCGCAGGTCAACGCCTTTGCGTTGCCGGGCGGATTCATCGGCATCAACTCGGGCACCATCTTGACCGCGCAGAGCGAGTCGGAACTGGCCGGTGTGGTGGCGCACGAAATCGGCCACGTCGTGCAGCGCCATTTTGCGCGCATGCTGTCGGCGCAAAAGGATACGCAGCTCGCCACATTGGCGGGGCTGGCGCTGGCGATTCTTGCTTCACGCGGAAATTCGCAGGTCACGCAGGCCGCCATCGTCGGCTCCCAGGCGGGCAATGTGCAGTCCTCGCTCAATTTCACCCGCGGCAACGAGCAGGAGGCCGACCGCGTCGGTTTCCAGATTCTCGACAAAGCCGGCTTCGATACCTCGGGGATGGCGGTGTTTTTCGGCCGCATGCTGCAAGCGACGCGTTTTTACCAGACAACCGCGCCGGCCTATCTGCGCACCCACCCGCTGACCACCGACCGTATCTCCGACATGCAGAATCGTGCGCAGAATCTGCCCTATAGGCAGGTTCCGGACAGCATCGAATTCCAGTTGATGCGTGCCAAGCTCAAGGCCGGCGAGGACACGCCGCGGGACAGCGTGCGGTTTTTCGAAGAAAGCCTGAAGGAAAAGAAATATCTGAGCGAGGTGGCCGGCCGTTACGGGCTGGTCGAAGCGCTGATTCGCGCGCGCGACTACGCCCGCGCGGCCAGGGAGATTGCCGTTGTGCGCAGGCTGTTGCCATCAAGCCCGATTGTCGAATCGCAGTCGGCCCGACTGGCCAGCGCTGCCGGCGACGTGCAGACGACGCTGCGCACCTATCGCGAGGCCTTGCACAATTTCCCGAGTTACCGCGCGCTGGTCTACAACTATGCCGATGCGCTGCTGCGCAGCAATCAGGCGGAGGAGGCACTCAAGCTCGTTGAGAGCCGCATGCAGTATGTGGTCTCGGATTACAAGCTCTACCAGTTGCAGGCGCGCTGCTATGCTGCGCTCAACAAGGGCATGCAGCAGCATCGCGCGCTGGCGGAGGCCTATTTCCGTCTTGGCAATGTGCGCACCGCAATCGAGCAGTTGCAACTTGCGCAAAAGGCGGGCGATGGTGATTTCTTCGTGCAATCCAGTGTGGATGCGCGGCTGCGCGAGTTGCGCGCGCTCGACGTCGATGGCAAAAAGGAAGGTCGCCGCTGATCAGCCGGCGAACGGGCGCAACAGGGTTACCGCCAGCCCGGCCGCGCCGCAGCCGACGATGACCGGGATGATGCCGATCCTGCAGCGCCACAACGCAATGCCGGCGACCACGCAGATCAGTGCCGCGGCAAAGTCGGGCCTGCCGGCAAAGCCCTGCGGCCACAGCACGTGCCAGGCGAAAAACACCGCCAGATTCAAAATCACGCCGACCACTGCCGCAGTGATGCCGGTCAGCGGCGCGGTGAATTTCAGATTGCCGTGGGTTGTCTCAATCAAGGGCCCGCCCAAAAAAATCATGATGAAGCTGGGCAGAAAGGTGAAATAGGTGACCACCACGCCGGCGACGATGCCGGCGGTGGCCAGACTGTCGGCGCCAAACAGCTGCTTGGTCCAGCCGCCGACGAAGCCGATGAAGGTAACCACCATGATCAGCGGCCCGGGTGTGGTTTCGCCGAGTGCCAGGCCGTCGATCATTTGCGTCGCCGTGAGCCAGTGGTATTGCTCGACGCCGCCCTGGTAGACGTAGGGCAGAACCGCATAGGCGCCGCCGAAGGTCAGCAGCGCCGCCTTGGTGAAAAACCAGCCCATTTGCGACAGCGTGTGTTCCCAGCCGAAGCGGTAGATCAGCGCGCCCATCGGCAGGGCCCACAAAGCGGCGCCGCAGGCAGCGATGCGAGTGACGCGCGACCAGGTGAACACCGCGTGCGCCGGCGTCGGGGTGTCGTCGTCGATGAGGGCGCCCGTCGTTGCGGCGACGCCGGACGCATGACCGCCGCCGGTGGCAAAACGCGCCGGTTGCAGGCGGCCGCCGACGTAACCGATGAGGCCGGCGCCAAGTATGATCGACGGAAACGGTAGTTTGAACACGAATATTGCGATGAATGCAGCGGCTGCGATTGCCCACAGCGTGCTGTTTCTGAGCGCCCGCGTGCCAATGCGCCAGGCGGCAAACAACACGATGGCGATCACCGCCGGTTTGATGCCGTAGAGTACGCCGCTGACCGCCGGCACGTCACCCCAGGCGAGGTAAATCCACGACAGGCCGATCAGCACGAACAGCGAAGGCAACACGAACAGAGTGCCGGCGACGATGCCGCCGGCCGTCTTGTGCATGAGCCAGCCGATGTAAGTGGCGAGCTGTTGCGCTTCCGGTCCTGGTAGCACCATGCAGTAATTCAGCGCGTGCAGAAAACGCTGCTCGGAGATCCAGCGTTTCTTCTCGACGAGGTCGTGATGCATGATTGCGATCTGTCCGGTCGGGCCGCCGAAGCTGATGCAGCCGAGTTTCAGCCAGTAGAGGAATGCGGCGCCCGGACTCACGGCCGGCGGCGCGACGGTCGTGGATGTAGTTGTTGGCATCGGGATCTTTCGCGGTGTTGGCGGCTACGATCTTCAGCAGACACGCACAAATCCCGCAATATGGTATTGTATTTACTTGATTATCGCACCGCCCGGACTGGCGGTGTGGATTCGCGGGAAATTGGCTGTAACCATGTTAAAAAAGATCGGCAAATACGAAATCATTCGCGAGCTGGGCAAGGGGGCGACCAGCGTGGTTTACGAGGCGCTTGATCCCTTCGTCAATCGCCACGTTGCCATGAAGGTGGTGTTCGCGGAAGCACTGGGGGACAAGGAGCATGGCCGCCGCTATCGCAAGCTGTTCCTGACCGAGGCGTCGCTGGCCGGCAAGTTGTCGCACCCGCACATCGTCAGCATCTATGACGCGGTGGCCGACGATGAAGCCAGTTACATCGTCATGGAGTACGTCGATGGCAGCACGCTCGAACAGTATTCGCGCCCCGAGCACCTGCTGCCGATCAACAAGGTCATCGAAATCGTCTTCAAGTGCACCAAGGCGCTCGATTACGCGGCCAAGCAGGGCGTGATCCACCGCGACATCAAACCCGCCAACATCATGTTGTCGGGCGGCGAGAACGATATCAAAATCACCGACTTCGGCGCGGCCCAGACCTCGGCGACCGAGACCACGCAGATCACCGGTATCGGTTCGCCGGCCTATATGTCGCCGGAGCAGGTCAAGGAGCAGCCGCTGTCCCACCAGACCGACATCTTTTCGCTCGGCGTCGTGCTCTATCAGATGCTGACCGGCCGTCTGCCGTTCCAGGCCAACAACAACTACACGATGATCTACCAGATCATCAACACGCCGGCGCCGCGACCGAGCGACGCGCGGCCGGAAATTCCGCGGCAGCTCGATGCCATCGTCGAGCGCGCGCTGCAGAAAAACATCACTGAGCGCTATCAAAGCTGGGAGGAATTTTCGCGCGACCTCGTCGCCGTTTTCGGCAATCTGCAGAAGCCCGAAAAAAACATCCCGGACAGCGAGAAATTCAACGTCCTGCGCCAACTCACCTTCTTCAAGAACTTCGCTGACACCGAATTGTGGGAAGTGCTGCGCATCACGACCTGGCACAAGCATCTGCCGAACCACGTCCTGATCAAGGAAGGCGACATCGGCAAGTCGTTCTTTACGATCGCTGCCGGCGAGGTCAAGGTGACCAAACAGGACAAGCTGCTCAATGTACTGCGTGCCGGCGATTGTTTCGGCGAAATGGCCTATCTAGGCAAAAAGCAGTTCCAGCGCTCGGCCAGCGTCACCTCATCGACGGATGTGACGGTGATCGAAATCAAGTCCGAGGCGCTGGCGCAGGCGAGTGAAATCGTGCGCCATCATTTCAACGGCGCATTTCTCGAAATCCTGGTCGACCGCCTGTCGATGGCGAACACCCGCCTGTCGCAGCTGCTCGCCGACAAGAACATCAGCGTTTTCTGATTTTTGCCCGCGGCGCTTGTCCGGCCCGCGGATATTTATGCGCATGCACGCCCGACCCCGCAGCCAGCACGGTCGCGGCATGCCCCGAATGGAGGAGCATCATGGATTTCGACAAAGAACTCGACACCCGCGGATTGAACTGTCCGCTGCCGATCCTGCGCACCAAGAAGTCACTGTCCGATCTGCAGTCGGGACAGGTGTTGAAGGTGCTGGCGACCGATCCCGGCTCGGTCAAGGATTTTCAGGCGTTTGCGAAACAGACCGGCAACGTATTGTTGTCGTCGGATCAGGTCAACGACGAATTCATTTTCTTCATGAAGAAGAAATGACCGGCGCGATTGCCCCGCGGCCGGTCTAGCGCGCGGTGCCGAGCTTGGCGAGTTGTGCCTTCAGTTTGACCAGCGTGTCGTCGAACTGGGCGAGGCGGCCGCGCTCCTGATCGACCACCGCCGGCGGCGCGCGATCGACGAAATTCGCATTGGCGAGTTTTTGCCGGGCTTTTTCAGCCTGGCCTTCCTGGGATGCGATTTCCTTGCTGATGCGCGCGATTTCGGCGGCGACATCGATTTCGACCTTCAGCATCAGCTTGTAATCGCCGACGATGGAAACCGGCGCATCGGTCGCCGGCAATTCATCCACCAGCGAGACGCTTTCGAGCTTGCCGAGAAACTGCAGATAGGGCGCCAGCGCTTCGAGCACGCTGCGTGCGCCCGCCACCAGCAGCGGCGGACGTTTGTCTGGGCCCAGATCCATTTCGCTGCGCAGCGAGCGGCAGGCCATGACCAGTGACTTGAGCGTTTCGATTTGTGCGATCGCCGCCGGATCGCGTTTACCGGCGTCAGGCGCCGGGTACGGTTGCAGCATGATGCTGGCGCCGCTTTTGCCGGCCAGCGGCGCGACCTTCTGCCACAGTTCTTCCGTGATGAACGGAATGATCGGGTGCGCAAGGCGCAGCACTGCTTCGAGCACGCGAACCAGGGTGCGGCGGGTCGCGCGTTGCTGGGCCTCATTGCCGGCGCCGATCTGCACCTTGGCGAGTTCCAGATACCAGTCGCAATATTCGTCCCAGACGAATTCGTAAATCGCCCGCGCGGCATTATCGAAGCGGTATTCGGCGAAGCCCTGTTCGACGGCGAGTTCGGCATCCTGCAACCGGCCGATGATCCAGCGATCGACCGACGAATATACGAGCGGCAGCGATTCATCGAGGCCGACATCCTTGCCGTCGCAGTTCATCAGCATGAAGCGCGTCGCGTTCCACAGCTTGTTGCAGAAATTACGATAACCTTCGCAGCGGCTCAAGTCGAAATTGAGCGTGCGCGCAAAGGTCGCCTGCGAAGCAAAGGTGAAGCGCAGCGCATCGACGCCGTAGGCCTGGATGCCCTGCGGATAGTTTTTGCGGATGTATCTGGCGATCTTGTCCTTGTGTTCGGCGCGCAGCAGGCCGACGGTCGATTTTTCGAGCAGCGCGTCGAGTTCGATGCCGTCAATGAGATCGAGCGGATCGAGCGTATTGCCCTTCGACTTCGACATCTTCTGGCCCTCGGCATCTCGCACGAGGGCATTGATATAGACATGACGGAACGGTACCTCGCCGGTGAAATGCAGCGTCATCATGATCATCCGCGCGACCCAGAAGAAAATGATGTCGAAGCCGGTCACCAGCACCGATGACGGCAAAAAGGTTTTAAGGTCCGGCGTGTCCTGCGGCCAGCCGAGCGAGGTGAACGGCACCAGTGCCGACGAGAACCAGGTGTCGAGCACGCCGTCGTCGCGTTTGAGAGCGCCCTGATAGCCGTCGGCGGCCGCCTTGGCGCGCGCTTCGTCTTCATTGCGCGCGACGTAAATATTGCCGTTATCGGCGTACCATGCGGGAATCTGGTGGCCCCACCACAGCTGGCGCGAGATGCACCAGTCCTGAATGTTCTCCAGCCACTGGTTGTAGGTCGAGGTCCAGTGTTCCGGGAAAAATTTGACGCGGCCGTCGGCGACCGCGGCGAGCCCGCTCAGCGCGAGGCCGTCCATGCGCACGAACCACTGGTCGGTCAGCATCGGCTCGACGATGACACCGGTGCGGCCGGAACGCGGCACGCGCAGCTTGTAAGGCTTCTCGGAAACCAGCAATCCCTCGGCTGCGAGATCGGCCAAAATCTGTTTGCGCGCAACGAAACGGTCGAGCCCCTGATAGGCGGCCGGCGCGCGGTCGTTGATCTTCGCTTCCAGCGTCATCACCGAAATCAGGTCGAGCCGATGCCGCTGGCCGACCGCGTAGTCGTTGAAGTCGTGCGCCGGCGTGATCTTGACGCAGCCGGTGCCGAATTCGCGGTCGACGTAATCGTCGGCGATCACCGGGATGGTGCGACCTGTGAGCGGCAGGTCGACGCGTTTGCCGACGAGCGGGGCGTAACGTTCGTCGCCGGGGTTGACCGCCACCGCGACGTCGCCCAGCATGGTTTCGGGGCGTGTCGTCGCCACCACCAGTGAGCCGCTGCCGTCCGCAAACGGATATCGGATTTCCCAGATCTTGCCGTCTTCTTCTTCGCTGTCGACTTCAAGGTCGGAGACCGCGGTGCCGAGCTGCGGGTCCCAGTTAACGAGGCGCTTGCCGCGGTAGATCAGGCCCTCTTCATGCAGACGCACGAACACTTCAGCCACCGCACGCGACATCCGTTCGTCCATCGTGAAATAGCCGGCGCGCTGGCCGTCGCTGCTGGCGTAGTCCCAGTTGCCCGAAGCGCCAAGCCGGCGCATTTGCCGCGTGATGGTCGAACCCGATTGCTGTTTCCATTCCCACACGCGCTTGATGAAGTCGTCGCGGCCCAGATCGTGGCGCGATTTGCCTTCGGCCTCAAGCTGGCGTTCGACCACGATCTGTGTCGCGATGCCGGCGTGGTCGGTGCCGATCACCCAGTTGGTATTGCAGCCGCGCATGCGGTGGTAGCGGATCAGCGCATCCATCAGCGTCTGCTGGAAGGCGTGCCCCATGTGCAGCGTGCCCGTCACATTGGGTGGCGGCAGTTGTATGCAGTAGGGCGGTGCTGCGGTATCGCCGGACTGCGCGAAATAGCCGTTCTTCTCCCATTCGGGATACCAGCGGTTTTCAATCGCGCGCGGTTCGAAACTTTTTGCGAGATCCATCGGGGCGGCAGCGGCGGGTGGTTTGCGTGAAAGGAGCGGCATTATACCGGCCGCCTGTGTCTGCGGCGCCTGCTGATGCGCATCCGGTCCACGCAAGGACTGATCGACGCCGGCGCGCACCAGTGCGTCGATGTCGGCGGTGAGGTTGCCGCTGATCTGCTGCAGCGTCTGGTCAAGCGGGGCGGCAGGCGCAGCCACTGCCGCTTGTAAACGCGTTTGTTCGGGGGCAACAGCCGCGACCGGCGGCAAGGTTGCGGCGGCGGGCGCCGTGACGATATCGGTCAAGGTTGGAATCGATGCCGCATCGTCAACTCCGCCGACGGCGTCGGTCAGTGTCGGCACCGCTTCAGCCGCAGGCGGTTTGGGCGCGCTCAGCCGGTGGCGGTTGAAGAGGGCGTCGGCACGCCCCAGGATTTCGTCGCCGCCCGACCAGTTGTTCTCTTCGTCGCCGGCCATCGACGGTTACTGCGCGCGCTGACTGAGATCGTGGCGGAGGATTTCGTAGCCGCGGTCGCGATAAAACTTGAAACGTTCGCGCGCCTGACGGCAATCTTCTTCATCGATGCTGACGATTTCAACCAGCCGTTTAAAGCGGCTGAAAAACGACGGCAGTTCGGCGCGCAGATTGAGCAGCACGTCGTCATGCGCCGGATTGCTGCCGTCGTGGTCGATGATCACCGGTGTCACCGCAGCCAGCCGGTCACCGGCCGTGCAGTGCGGCACGAAGCCGGTGGCCGGTGAGGTCCACAGCAGGCGGCTGAATTTCTGGCCGGCTTCAGGGTCGGCGCAATAGGCGAGCACGCGCAGTCCGCGCGCATAGGCCTTGGCGCTCACCATGCAGGCGGTGCGCAGCCTGTCTTCGACGTTGAAGTAGAAATCGACCTGTGTCATGCCGTGATCAGGATTTGGCCGCGCGTTTGATCAGGAACTGCGCCAGCAGCGGCACCGGCCGGCCGGTCGAACCCTTGGCCTTGCCGCTCAGCCACGCGGTGCCGGCGATATCGAGGTGCGCCCATTTCATTTTTTTGGTGAAGCGCGCGAGATAACAGGCGGCGGTGATGGCGCCGCCGGGGCGCCCGCCGATATTGGCAAAGTCCGCAAAATTGCTGTTCAGCTGCTCCTGATACTCTTCATGCAGAGGCAGATGCCAGGCACGGTCGCCGGAGGCTTCGCCGGCGGCCAGCACTTCGTGCGCCAAAGCATCGTCATTGGCAAACAGGCCGCTGACGACATGGCCGAGCGCGATGACGCAGGCACCGGTGAGTGTGGCGATGTCGATCACCGCTTGCGGCTTGTAGCGTTCCGCATAGGTCAGCGCGTCGCACAGTATCAGCCGGCCCTCGGCATCGGTATTGAGGATTTCCACCGTCTGGCCCGACATGGTAGTGACGATGTCGCCCGGCTTGGTGGCGTTGCCGCCGGGCATGTTTTCGGTGGCGGGGATGACGCCGACGACGTTGATGCGCAGCTTCATCTCGGCGACGGCTTTCAGCGTGCCGAGCACGCTGGCGGCGCCGCACATGTCGAACTTCATCTCGTCCATTTCCGGCGACGGCTTGATCGAAATGCCGCCGGTGTCGAAGGTGACGCCCTTGCCGACCAGTGCAACCGGCTTCTGGCCGGCGGGGCCGCCGCGATATTCGACGATAATCAGTTTCGGCGGTTGCACGCTGCCGCGCGCGACCGACAGCAGCGCGCCCATGCCGAGTTTTTCCATCTCGGCGCGTTCGATCACCTGGATTTTCAACCGGTAGTGTTTGGCCAGTTCGCGCGCCGCGTTCGCCAGATAAGTCGGCGTGCAGACATTGCCGGGCAGATTGCCGAGATCGCGCGCCAGGCTCACGCCGTGCGCAATCGCAAGCCCCTGCTCAAGTCCGGCGGTCGCCGCGCGCTGCGCCTTCTTGTCGCCGATGCCGAAGGCGAGCTTGCGCAGAACAGATGACGGTTTTTCCGGCCGGCTTTTCATCCGGTCGAAACGGTAGGTGGCGCCGCGCGCGGCGATGGTCGCCTGCGCGACACACCAGCCGATATCGCGCTTGACGGCGCTGCTCTCGGGGAGATGCAGCACCGAATCCGCAGCGCCAGTCGCGTTCAGGGCGCGAACCGCCGCGCCGATGGCCTCGCTGTACTGGCGGTCGCGGAACGACTCCGGTTTGCCAAGGCCGAGAAGAAGCACGCGCTCCGCCTTGATGCCAGGCACGTCATGCAGCAGCAGCGTGCTGCCCGCCTTGCCTTCCATGTCGCCGCGTTTGAGAATGCGCGCAAGGTAACCTTTCGACGCGCGGTCAAGCGCCGCGCCCGCGACCGATAACTTGCGCGGCTCGAACACGCCAACGACGATGCAGCCCGCCTGCAACTGCTCCGGACGGCCGACTTTTATGCTAAATTCCACGGCGTTCTCCTGTGGTCGCTTATGATCAGAATTTGCTGAGAAGCTGCTGATTATCTGCGCTGATTATCTTCGTTATCCCACGGAAAATCAAAGCGCGACCGAGTGAAAATATTTTCCCAATCGCTGGTGCGCGAATGCACCGGTACCGCGATGGCGACTTTCGTCGTGCTGCTCGGTATTACGGTGGCGACCCAACTGGTGCGTTTTCTCGGTCTTGCCGCGGGCGGCGCAATCACCTTCTCCGGCGTTTTCGCCCTGCTCGCACTGACTGCCTTTAATTATCTGCCGGTGCTGCTGTCGCTGACGCTGTTTATCGCGGTGCTGATGACGCTCACGCGCAGCTACCGCGATTCGGAGATGGTAGTCTGGTTCAGTTCGGGTCTCAGTCTCACCGCGTGGATCCGTCCGGTGATGACTTTCGCCGGACCGGTGGTGCTGTTGATCGCGCTGCTGAGCCTCGTGCTGTCGCCGTGGGCCATCACCAAAAGCGAAGAGTTCCGCAGTTACATGGACAGCCGCGACGATGTGTCGCAGGTCACGCCCGGCGTATTCCGCGAATCGAAGCAGAACGAGCGGGTGTTCTTCGTCGAAAACGTGAACGAGGGCGAAAACACCGTCGCCAACATTTTCGTCAGTTCGACCCAACACCAGAAGACCGGCATCATGGTCGCCCGGCGCGGATTTCTGCAAACGCTGGAAAACGGCGACCGCTTTCTGGTGATGCTCAACGGTCGCCGCTACGAGGGCACGCCCGGCACGCTCGAATACAAAATCAGCGAGTTCGAGCGCTATGCGATGCGCATCGAGTCGCACGGCATCAAGGCGGCGCTGCCGTCGGCCAAGTCGATGTCCACGCCGGAATTGCTGGATAACCCGGGGCCGATCTACCGCGGCGAGCTCGTCTGGCGCATCGGGCTGCCGTTGTCGGCGCTGTTGCTCGCCCTGCTGGCGATTCCGCTGTCGTTCGTCAATCCGCGTGCCGGCCGTTCGCTCAATCTGGTGCTGGCCATACTCGTCTACATGGTTTACAACAACGTGCTGAGCATCGCACAGGCCTGGGTTGCGCAGCAGCGCATCGGTCTGGCCGCCGGCCTGTGGGGCGTGCATCTCATCATGCTGGCGATCCTGGCGCTCCTGTTTGCGCGCCGGCTGACGCTGTTTTCGCTTAACCGTTTCATCTCGTTCCGATGAAGGTCATCCGGCGTTATTTGTCAGCGGAAATCACGGCGTCCACGCTGCTGGTTTTTGCGGCATTGCTGATGCTGTTTGCCTTTCTCGACCTGATTCACGAGCTTGGCGAACTCGGCAAGGGCACGTACGGTCTGCTGAATGTCATCGCCTTCGTGCTGCTGAGTCTGCCGGGTCACGTCTATGAGCTGTTTCCGATCGCCGCGCTGATCGGCACCTTGTTTGCGCTGGCGCAACTGGTGGCGAGTTCGGAGTACACGGTGATGCGAGTGTCCGGTGTGTCGGTGCCGCGCATGGCGTTCACGCTGGCGCAGGTCGGCCTGCTGTTTTCTTTATTGACCTTCGTGATCGGCGAATTCATCGCGCCCCCAGCCGAGCAATTTGCGCAGCAGTTGCGCGCCAAGGCGATCACCGGTGTGATCGCGCAGGAGTTCCGCTCGGGCCTGTGGGTCAAGGACGAGCGCAATTTCGTCAACGTTTCGCAGGTGCTGCCCGACGCAGTGCTGCTGGGCGTGAGCATCTTCGAGTTCGACAGTGAGTTGCATCTGCGTAAGATCAGCCTAGCCAAGAGCGGCGAATACCTGCGCAACAACCGCTGGCGCCTGCGCGATGTGGTGCAGACCGATTTCGAAGAGGGGCGCATGCAGGTCAACCGTATCGCCGAGGCCGAATGGCAATCGGTGATCGATCCCGATCTGCTGAACGTCCTGCTGGTGGTGCCGGAGCATATGTCGGCGTGGAATCTTTACGCCTATGTCCAGCATCTGCGCGAAAACAATCAGCAGGCCTCGCGCCACGAGATCGCGTTCTGGAACAAATTGCTCTACCCGTTTGCGGTGCTGGTCATGATGGTGCTGGCGCTGCCGTTTGCCTACACCCAGCAGCGCGCCGGCGGCGTCGGCGCGAAGGTTTTCGCCGGCATCATGCTTGGCATCGGCTATGTTACGCTCGGGCGCCTGTTCACCTACCTCGGTTTGCTGCGCGACTGGCCGCCGTTCTGGAGCGCGGCGGCGCCGACACTGCTGTTTCTCGCGCTGGCCACCGGCATGATGTGGTGGGGCGAACGCCGCTAGGCGAGGCGGCCTCAGTCGTTGCGCAGAACAAGACGGGTACCGGCAAGCCGGTCGTGCAGAAATTGCCGTTCGCGGTCGAACAGCACCCAAACGAAGCCGAGACCGCAGGCGCCCAATGAGAGCAATGCAAGCAGATAACGTCGCAGCGCCAGCGCATTCGACAGCGGCAGACCTGTGCGCGTGACTACGCGGATGCGCCAGGTTTTCATTGGCAGCGTTTGTCCGCTGCGCGTCCAGCAATAGACAAAATAGATGCCGGTGAGGACCAGCAGCCAAGCCTGCAAAAGGTGTCGCGCCAGGGTCGGTTCGAGCAGCCGGCCGACGAACAGGAAAACCCAGGTAAAGACAAACAGCAACGCGGTCAGCAACAGCGCTTCGTAGAGCATGCTGCCGGCGCGCCGGGCGAAACCCGCCAGCACGACCGGCGCGGTTGCAGGCGCGCCGTTCAAGTTGACTGAGGGGTTATTGCGCCGGAGCGGCGCTGGCGTCCGCCGGCACATTGCCGGCTGCGTCGGATTTGGCCAGCGACTGCTGGTATTGCTGCCACTGGTGTTTTACTTCCTCGCGTTTTTCCGGCGGCAGTTTTTTGATGGCCAGATATTTTTCACGCGCAGCGCGGCGCTGCGCAGTCGACAGCTTGACCCAGTCGCGCATGCGCTCCTGAAGCCGTTGCTGTTCTTCGGGTTTCAATTTCGGATAGGTATTCGCCACCCGGACCCATTTCTGGCGGCGCGTGGTATCGAGGTCGGCCCAGTGGTCCTTGAGCGGCGCCAACACCTGTTGCTGGGCCGGCTTTAATTCGGTCCATTCAGGTTTTGCGGCCTTGCTTTGGGGCGGCACGGTCGCGGCGGGTACCGCGCCGATCACGCCAAAGAAAAGGATTATTGCGAGGAGCGTTTTAGCCATGCGTCAAAACCGCTATCGAGGTAGGCATCGATAGGCAACTCGCCGGACAGCAGGCTGGCATCGATTTCGGCGGTGTCATTGCCCTGCACGACGACCTGCCAGTAAGTTACGCCGACCATTCCCAAGACCAGGAGCCCGGCGGCGAGCAGATTGCGCAGGCTGAAAAAACGGTTGTGGCTGACGCGGAACGCGATATCGCCGGCCCACGCCGGAACGTAAGCGGGTTGGGCGGCTTCACGATAGCCGTCCAGCGCGGCTTGTCGCGCCGACTGCAGCTGATACAGTGTGCCTTGCTTGATCTGTCCCAGCCCGCGATCCAGGTGCTGGACGATTTGCCTGGCCAGTTCCTGTTCATTCATAGCGAAATTCCTTTGTCTTTCAAAAGCGCCGAAAGGGCGTGGACGGCTCTGGAGCAGTGCGTTTTAACGCTACCCTCCGAGCAACCCATCGCAGTCGCCGCCTCCGCAACATCCAATTCCTCCCAGTAACGCAGGAGGAAGGCTTGGCGTTGACGTTCAGGCAACTGACGAATTGCTTTTTCAATGATTTCAAGAGTTTGTGCCTGCTGAAGCTGATCGGACGGAGCTTCCTGCGCGGGCGCATCGGCGGCTGCGGCCAGACTTTCGAGCGGATCATGGTCGTCGCCATCCTCGGCGCTGGAGAGCGAAGACACTTGGATCGTCCACAGGTTGCGCACTTTCTGACGGCGAAAATGATCGCGCATCGTGTTCTGCAAAATGCGCTGAAACAACATTGGCAGCTCAGTGGCCGGGCGGGACGCGTATTTTTCGGCGAGCTTCATCATCGCGTCTTGCACGATGTCGAGGGCAAATTGGTCGTCGCGCACGGCAAATACCATCTGTTTGAACGCACGGCGTTCGACGGACGCGAGAAAGTCCGAAATTTCCTTACGGGTAGCCAGTGAATTCCGCCTCGTTTGCCGGTTCGTGCGCGGGGCACGCCCGTTGTTTGTAGTAAAGGCAACGTCGCCGCCCGCGCTGCGCGATTAACGGCGATGGCTTGCTGCCGTTGACCAGCTGTTGCGGGTGCCAAGTTTCCCCGGGGCATCTTAACAAATCAGCCCGGGGGTGCAAGCCGCCAAAGGGATAGGGACCCGGGCATGCGGTTATCATGCTGTTTAATCAGACCCTTAGCTTGACCAAAGTGCTGGCCACAGGTATCTTCTCCGGTTCTGTGCTTTTCTTGGAAAACGGCAAGGTTTGATATGGAACTCAGCGGCGCGGAGATTACGATACGGTGTCTGCAGGAAGAGGGCGTCGAACATGTGTTCGGCTACCCTGGCGGCTCCGTACTCTACATCTACGATGAATTGTCCAAGCAGGACAAGGTCAAGCACGTACTGGTGCGTCATGAGCAGGGCGCCGTGCATGCCGCCGACGGCTATGCGCGTTCCACCGACAAGGTGGGCGTTGCACTGGTAACCTCGGGCCCGGGCGTGACGAATGCGGTCACCGGCATTGCCACCGCCTACATGGACTCGATCCCGCTGGTCATCATCACGGGACAGGTGCCGACGCATGCGATCGGTCAGGACGCGTTCCAGGAATGCGACACGGTCGGCATCACGCGCCCCTGTGTGAAGCACAATTTCCTGGTCAAGGACGTCCGGGATCTCGCCAGCACCTTCAAAAAGGCTTTTTACATCGCGCGCACCGGGCGCCCGGGACCGGTGGTGGTCGATATCCCCAAGGACATCACGACGCATACGACCGAGTTCATCTATCCGAAGACGATCAGCCTGCGTTCTTACAACCCGGTGGTCAAAGGTCACGCCGGCCAGATCAAGAAGGCGGTGCAGTTGCTGACCCGTGCGAAGCGGCCGATGATTTATGTCGGCGGCGGCACCATCCTCGGCAATGCATCCGCGGAACTGACGCAGTTGACGCGGCTGCTCGGCTACCCCTGCACCAACACGCTGATGGCGCTCGGCGCCTACCCGGCAACCGACAAACAGTTCGTCGGCATGCTCGGCATGCATGGCACCTACGAAGCCAACATGGCAATGCAGAACTGCGACGTGCTGCTGGCGGTGGGTGCGCGTTTCGACGACCGCGTGATCGGCGACCCCAAGCATTTCTTCGAGCAGCCGCGCACCATCATCCATATCGATATCGACCCGTCGTCCATTTCAAAACGCGTCAAGGTCGACGTGCCGATCGTCGGCAACGTGCGCGAAGTGCTGCAGGAATTTCTCAAGCAGTTGCAGACAGGCAAGGAAAAACGCGATGCCGAGGCACTGAAGAGCTGGTGGTCGCAGATCGAGTTGTGGCGCGAGCGCGACTGCCTCAAATACGACCGCTCGTCGAAAATCATCAAGCCGCAGTTCGTGATCGAAAAGCTGTGGGAGATCACCAAGGGTGACGCCTTCGTCACGTCGGACGTCGGCCAGCACCAGATGTGGGCCGCGCAGTTTTACAAATTCAACAAACCCCGGCGCTGGATCAACTCGGGCGGTCTCGGCACCATGGGTTTCGGCCTGCCGTCTGCGGTGGGCGTGCAGATGGCGCATCCGAAGGCGCCGGTGGCCTGCATTACCGGTGAAGCCAGCATCCAGATGTGCATCCAGGAATTGTCGACCTGCAAACAGTACCGTCTGCCGATCAAGATCCTCTGCCTGAACAACCGCTACATGGGCATGGTCCGCCAGTGGCAGGAGTTTTTCCACGGCAACCGTTATGCCGAGTCTTACATGGATGCGTTGCCCGATTTTGTGCGGCTGGCGGAGGCCTACGGTCACGCCGGCATCCGCGTCGACAAGCCGGACGACGTCGAGGGCGCGATCAAGGAGGCGTTTGCGCGCAAGAAGGATCTTGTGTTCCTTGATTTCATCACCGACCAGACCGAGAACGTGTTCCCGATGGTGCCCGGCGGCAAGGGGCTGTCCGAAATGATCCTGGTGTAGAGCATGAGACATATCATTTCAGTGTTGCTGGAAAACGAAGCGGGCGCGCTGTCGCGCGTGGCGGGCCTGTTTTCGGCGCGCGGCTACAACATCGAATCGCTGACGGTGGCGCCGACCGAGGACGCTTCACTTTCGCGCATGACCATCGTCACTTCCGGTTCCGACGAGGTGATCGAGCAGATTACCAAGCAGTTAAACAAGCTGATCGAGGCGGTCAAGGTGGTCGATCTGTCCGACGGCGACCACATCGAGCGCGAACTGATGCTGGTCAAGGTGCGCGCGATCGGCAAGGATCGCGAGGAAATGAAACGCATGGTGGACATCTTCCGCGGCCGCATCATCGATGTCACCGACAAGGATTACACCATCGAGCTGACCGGCACCGGCAGCAAGCTCGATGCGTTTTTGAAGGCGATCGACGCCACCGCGATACTCGAGACCGTGCGCACCGGGGCCTCGGGCATCGGTCGTGGCGACCGCATACTGAAAGTCTAGCAATTCCGACACCGGCGGGAAGCAACGGCTTGCGTGAATGCCGCTTTCCGCTTAATTCCCGATCTTCACGTTCTTCACAGAGGAAAACATGAAAGTCTATTACGACAAAGACGCCGATCTTTCACTGATCAAGGCGAAAAAAGTTTGCATCGTCGGCTATGGTTCGCAGGGCCACGCCCATGCGCTCAATCTGCACGAGTCCGGCGTCAAGGTCACCGTCGGCCTGCGCAAGGACGGCGCCTCCTGGAACAAGGCGAAAAAAGCCGGTCTGCCCGTGAAGGAAGTCGGCGAAGCGGTGCGCGGCGCCGATTTCATCGTCATGCTGATGCCCGACGAGCATATCGCCGGCGTTTACAAGAACGACGTCGAAGCCAATTTGAAAAAAGGCGCGACGCTGGCGTTCGCGCACGGCTTCAATATTCATTACGGCCTGGTTACGCCGCGCGCCGACCTTGACGTCGTAATGGTCGCGCCGAAGGCGCCGGGCCATACCGTGCGCGCGACTTACGCGCAGGGCGGCGGCGTGCCGATGCTGATCGCAGTGCATCAGAACACCTCGAAGAAAGCACGCGACGTTGCATTGTCGTATGCGGCGGCGATTGGCGGCGGCAAGGCCGGCGTGATCGAAACCACCTTCATCGAAGAAACCGAAACCGACCTTTTCGGTGAGCAGGCCGTGCTGTGCGGCGGTTGCACCGCGCTCGTGCAAGCCGGCTTCGAAACCTTGGTCGAAGCGGGTTACGCGCCGGAGATGGCCTACTTCGAATGTCTGCATGAACTCAAACTGATCGTCGATCTGATGTACGAGGGCGGCATCGCCAACATGCGTTATTCGATCTCGAACAACGCCGAATACGGCGACTTCACGCGCGGTCCGCGCATCATCACTGAAGAAACCAAGAAGGAAATGCGCAAGATTCTCAAGGAAATCCAGACCGGTGTGTACGCCCAGGAATTCCTGCTCGAGAACCAGACCAGCGCGACCAAGTTGAACGCGATGCGCCGCATCGGCCGCCAGCATCAGATCGAGATCGTCGGCAACAAGCTGCGCGACATGATGCCGTGGATCAAGAAAAACAAAATGGTTGATCAGAGCAAGAACTAGGCATCCGGAGCGGGAATTCAGCCGCAGCCGCCCCGGTGGCTGTAAACTGTATTCCTGCCCCCCATTCCTGATTCCTGATGTCAAATTATCCGCATCCCCTGATTGCGCGCGAAGGCTGGCCGTTTCTGGCGGCGGCGCTGATCGCTGCCGTGCTGGTCACAGTGTTTGCGGGTTGGGTATGGTCGCTGCTGTTCTGGGTGATCGCGCTGTTCGTTCTGCAGTTTTTCCGCGATCCGCCGCGTGAAATTCCGACTGAAGCATCGGCGATTCTGTCGCCCGCTGACGGCCGCGTGGTGACGGTTGAGCGCGCCGAGGATCCTTTCCTCAAGCGCGATGCGCTGAAGTTGAGCGTGTTCATGAATGTTTTCAACGTGCACTCCAACCGCAGTCCGGTTGACGGCGAAGTGAAAGAGGCCTGGTACCACGCCGGCAAATTCGTCAATGCCGCCTTGTCCAAGGCCTCCACCGAAAACGAACGCAACGCATTGTGGATCCGTACCGCCGGCGGCGCAGACGTCACTTGCGTGCAGGTGGCTGGCCTGATTGCACGGCGCATCCTCTGTTACGTCAAGGGCGGTGACAAACTGTCTCGCGGCCAGCGTTATGGCTTCATCCGTTTCGGGTCGCGGGTTGATGTCTATCTGCCGTTGACGGCAGTGCCCCGGGTCAGTGTCGGCGACAAGGTCAGTGCTGCATCGACCGTGCTGGCGAATCTCGCCTGATCATGTACGAACGTCCCGAAAAATGGCTCGGCAAGGGCGGACGAATCCGCCGCCGCGGCATCTACTGGCTGCCGAATCTGCTGACGACGATCGCGCTGTTCGCGGGTTTCTTTTCCATCGTGCAGGCGATGAACGGCCGCTTCGAGGCGGCGGCGATGGGGATTTTTATCGCGCTGGTGTTCGACGGCCTCGACGGCCGTGTGGCGCGCATGACGCATACGCAGAGCGCCTTTGGCGCCGAGTACGACAGTCTCTCCGACATGGTGGCATTCGGTGTCGCGCCGGCGCTTGTGATCTACGTCTGGTCGCTGAATGATTTCTCGACTGCGCAGAACGTGCCGCTGCTTGGACCGTGGCTGACCACCAAACTCGGCTGGATCGCCGCCTTCATTTACGTCGCCTGCGCCGCGTTGCGTCTGGCGCGTTTCAATACCATGCTGGAAGTCGCCGACAAGCGATTCTTCCAGGGCATGCCGAGTCCTGCGGCAGCCTGCCTCGTTGCCGGCATGGTGTGGGCGCTTAATGAATACCAGATCCGCGGCGCCGAGGTGAAATGGCTGGCCTGGCTGGTGACGGTGTTCGCCGGTTTTACGATGGTCAGCAATCTCAAGTTCTACAGCGGCAAAGATATCAATCCGCGCAAGAGCGTGTCGTTTCCGGCGGTGGTGGCGATTGCGCTGGCAGTGGTCGCGCTCGCGGCGGCGGCCAGCACGCTGCCGGAAATGCTGTTCATGATTTTCGCGATCTACGGCGTTTCGGCCTACGTAATTGCGGCGTGGGAACTGCTGCGGCGTGGCCGTCGCAAGGACGTCGCCCCCCCGTCCGCGAACAAAGCGCTCTAGCAACCCCGTCCGCCGCCCGCCGCAGCAGTTGCGTCGGCGGGGCAGCATAACCGCGGGGCCCGAACTTGCATGCCGGCTGAAAACCATTTATATTGGTTCGCATGAGTTCCAATCAGGCCAATGCGTTTCGCCTCCGTGCCGGCACCCTGCTGGCTGGCCTGCTGCTGCGCCTCGCGCGCTAAATACTCTATCCCACATTTCGGTTGTTGCGGTCGGATCCAACGAGATCCGGTGTAGGCCCATGATTGGCGTCGCATGACGGCGCCGGGCGAACAGGCATAGCGGAGAACATCATGCAAAAAGACAAGTTGATCATATTCGATACCACCATGCGCGACGGCGAGCAAAGCCCGGGCGCTTCGATGACGCGTGAGGAAAAACTGCGCATCGGCCGCCAGTTGGAGCGCATGCACGTCGATGTCATCGAGGCGGGCTTCCCCGCCGCCAGCGACGGCGATTTCGAATCGGTGAAAGCAGTCGCGGCGGCGATCAAGGACAGCACCGTGTGCGGACTTGCGCGCGCCAACGAGCGCGATGTGCGCCGTTGCGGCGAGGCGGTGCGCGGCGCCAATTCGCCGCGCATTCACACCTTCATTGCAACCAGCCCGATCCACATGGAAAAGAAGCTGCGCATGGAGCCGACGCAGGTCATCGATCAGGCGGTGCGCGCGATCAAATGGGCGAGCGAATACACCAACAACATCGAGTTCTCTCCGGAGGACGCCGGCCGTTCGGATCTCGATTTTCTGTGCCGCATCCTCGAGCAGGTGATCAAAGCCGGTGCGACCACCATCAACGTGCCGGATACCGTCGGCTACACGATGCCGGAGCAATTCGGCGGCTTGATCCGCAACCTGCGCGAGCGCATTCCGAATGCGGACAAGGCGGTGTGGTCGGTGCATTGCCATAACGATCTCGGCCTCGCGGTCGCCAATTCGCTGGCTGCCGTCGCCAACGGCGCACGCCAGGTCGAATGCACGATCAACGGGCTCGGCGAGCGCGCCGGCAACGCCTCGCTCGAAGAAGTGGTGATGGCGGTGCGCACGCGGCAGGATTTCTTCAAATGCGACACCGGTATCGACGCCACGCAAATCGTGCCGGCTTCGAAACTGGTTTCCGGTATCACCGGCTATCCGGTGCAGCCGAACAAGGCCATTGTCGGCGCCAACGCCTTTGCGCACGAATCAGGCATCCATCAGGACGGCGTGCTCAAGCACCGCGAAACCTATGAAATCATGAGCGCCGAATCGGTCGGCTGGAGCAACAACCGGCTTACGCTCGGCAAGCTCTCGGGGCGCAATGCGTTCAAGACGCGCTTGCACGAACTCGGCATCGATCTGCCGTCGGAAGAAAAATTGAACGAGGCGTTCAAGCGCTTCAAGGATCTCGCCGACAAGAAACGCGAAATCTTCGACGAGGATTTGCAGGCGCTGATCACCGAAGAAAACCTCGAGCAGGTCGAGAACGAGCGCTACCGCCTTGTCTCGCTGACTGCGCATTCGGAAACCGGCGAGCAGCCGTTTGCGAAAATTGTGGTGTCCGACGCCGGCGCCGAGAAACCTGCTGCGGCTCAGGGCAGCGGACCGGTCGATGCCGCGTTTAAGGCGATCGAAACGCTGATTGCCAGCGGCGCCGAATTGCTGCTGTATTCGGTCAACAACATCACCAGCGGGACCGATTCGCAGGGCGAGGTGACCGTGCGTCTGTCGAAGGAGGGACGCATCGTCAACGGTCAGGGTGCGGATACCGATATCGTGGTCGCCTCGGCCAAGGCCTATATCAACGCGCTGAACAAGCTGCACTCGAAGCTCGAGCGCGTCAATCCGCAGGTTTGACGCAGTTGCAATTTAAGCAGGGCGCGGTGGCTCAGGTCGCCGCGTCACTGCGTGCTCCGTCTGAAGACCAGAAAGTATTGCTGCGGCAGAAAGCCGTGCTCTTCCGCCTGCACGTAGCCGGCCTTTGCCAGTTCCATTCTGACCTGTTCCGGCGTAATGCGCATCGCCTGCGACGGCCCCATCGTCGCGTCCATGCGAAAGTCGATGATCGCAAGCCGGCCATTGGGCTTCAGCGATTCACGCAGTTGGCCGAAGTAGCGTTCGCGCGCGCCGATGTGGTGATAGACATCGACCAGAATCACCAGATCGACCGGCGCCGGCAGTTTCGGGCTGTCGGTCGCGCCGAGTACCGGCGTCAGATTGGCGAGCCCCTCTTTCTGCGCGCGTTCACCGAGATACGTCACCATGTCCGGTTCGAGATCGACGGCATAGACCTTGCCGGCGGACAGCATGTGCGAAAACCGCGCCGCGAAATAACCGGTGCCCGCGCCGATATCCGCGACTGCCGCATCCGGCGCCAGTTTGAGCGCCATGATCACTTCATGCGGTTTCTGCCAGGCATCGCGCGCCGGATCGTCGAACACCTGCGCCCATTTGTTCGCATCGTTGAAGCGATGATCGGCATGGCCTTCGTGCTGGGCAAACGCGTTGGCGCCGTGCAATGTCGCAAGACCAAGCGCCGTGAGCACTGCGCCGATGCGAACGGCAGCGAGCATCACGGAATCTGGATTTTGCCGCCGCCGCCGAGCGCACCCGGCGGCAGGCCGCCACCACCGGCGCCCGGCAGCACGATCGATGAGGCCGCCTGGCGGCGCATTTCCTGAATTTCCTTGACCGTGCGTTCAACGCCTTCTTTGGCCGCCGCTTCGTAGTTTGCGATCGCTTCAGCGAGTGATGCCCCTTCGATTTCGAAGCTCACCGGCAGCGCGCCCATCGGCGTCAGAATCTGCGCCTCGCCGACGAACAGCATGCTGCGCGCCGGGTCGGGCGAGCCGTCGCTTTTCACCGGCGTCATGCAGCGGATGGTGCCGACCTTGCGGTCGGTATAAACGTCTTCGCGATACACGTTTGCGGCGTCCATCGACATCTCAGGTGCTTTGCCGCCGGGGGATAGGGCCATGGTTTCCTCGCTTGTTTGCTGTAGGGCAAAAGATAACGGCAGGCGGCGCCAAGTTCAAGCCGCTTGTCGCCGAAATTTACTGGAGCTTGATGCCGGCCTCGCGGATGAGCTTGCCGTAGCGGTCGTAATCGGCGCGCAGCCGCGCCGCGAATTGTTCCGGCGTCGACGGGTGGATTTCCATCGCTTGGGTGTTCCACAGGTCGCGCATGTCCGGGGCGGAGAGAATTTTCGCAATGGTCGTGCTGAGGCGTTCGACGATTTCGTGCGGCGTGCCGGCCGGCGCGAAGATGCCGTGCCAGCCCACTATTTCATAGCCGGGCAGCCCGCTGTCGGCAATGGTGGCCACCTCGGGCAGCGCCGCGGCGCGGTGCGTGCCGGTGACGCCGATCGCATGCAGGCGGCCCGCCAGCAACTGGGGTTTGACGACAGCAAGGCTGTCCCACATCAGATCGACGCGTCCGCCAACGAGATCGGTGATCGCCGCAGTGCCGCCGCCGCGATAAGGCACGTGCAGCATCTGCACACCGGCCATCGCACAGAACAACTCGCCGGCAAGATGGAATCCGCTGCCGATGCCGGTCGAGCCGTAGGTCAGATAACCGGGGCGCGCTTTCGCCATCGCAATCAGCTCGCGCGCAGATTTCGCCGGCACCGCCGGATGCGCCACCAGCACATAGGAAAAATCGCTGATCTGGTGGACCGGCGCGAAATCGCGCAGCGAATTGTAGGCAACCTTGAACAGATGCGGTGTTGCCGCCATCGCCGAGCCGGGCGCTGCGAGCAGCGTGTAACCGTCGGGCGCGCTTTTGGCGACGAGTTCGTTGGCGATGGTGCCGGTCGCGCCGGGGCGGCTATCCACTACCACCTGCTGGCCGAGTTGTTCGGTCATTTTCTGCGCGAGCGGTCGCGAAAACACGTCGATCGCGCTGCCGCTGGCGAAACCATGGATTAGACGGATCGGTTTGGACGGATAGCTCTGGGCGATGGCGTCGGCGCCGCAAGGCGGGATTGCAAAAGCGAATGCGGCCAGCACGGCGACGCTGGCGAACGTTTGGTGAGTTTTCATCTTGCATCGATTTTCCCAGAGGCGCCGCCGCGCCGCAAATTGAATCGCGGTTGAAGGCGTCGCGTCATCGCGCCGCTGGCGCCGCACGTTACAGGAATGCCCATTGAAGGAGGTCACAGATGAAATTCATGTTCCGCTCCGGCGTCCTGTGTGCAGCCGTCATGTTGCTCATGGCGGGTTGCGCCACCACGCAGAAGCCGGTGCTCTATCCCAATAGCCATCTTAATAACGTCGGCGACGCTGCCGCACAACGCGATATCGACGATTGCATGCGCCTCGCAGACAATGCCGGGGTGTCGAAGTCTAACAATCAGGTGCTCAATCGCGGCGCCGAAGGCGCAGCGGTTGGCGGCGCCGCGGCGGCGGTCGGTACCCTGATTCGCGGCGGCAGTGTGGTCGAGGGTGCCGCGGTCGGCGCCGCCGTCGGTGGGACTGCCGGCGCCGTGCACGGCGCGTTCCAGAACAATGCGAACCCGACTTACCGCAATTACGTCCAGCGCTGCCTGCGCGACCGCGGCTACGACGTCATCGGCTGGCAGTAGTCGCGCCGACACGGCGTCCGCGCAGCGGCCGGGGCGGGAGGCGCGTCCAGGCGCGCGTGCAAAAGTCGATGGCAAATTAGTGGAGTGTGAATTCCCGCGATCGAATTGGAGGCGACGCGCGCCGAGTGCTGACACGACGTCCATGCGCAGCCATTGCAGCGCAGGCGACCCGCCTGCATCGGTCATGTTTGCAGGCGCGTCGCCTGCACTACGAAAGCTGATGTTCCGGCGTGCCGCGCCTGTGTTTGATAAAGTGCGCCCATGCAAAGACTCAACATCATCGGCTGCGGCCGCGTCGGGCGCACGCTGGCACGCTTGTGGCATACGCGGGCGGTGTTCGCGATCGGCGATGTGGACGATCATGGCCTCGACAAAAGTCGCGCTGCCGTCGCCTTCATCGGCGCCGGTCGCGCCAGCACCGGTATCGACGACACGTCGGAGGCGGAACTCTGGTTGCTGGCGCTGCCTGACGACCGTATCGCCGAACGTTGCCGCGTGCTCGCGGCGTCAAAGCGGCTCACCGCAGGCAACATCGTTTTTCACTGCAGTGGCGCGCTGGGGTCCGGCGAACTGGCAGCGGCCGTCGCCTGTGGCGCCGCGGTCGCGAGCATTCATCCGCTAAAGACCTTTGCCGATCCTGCGATAGCGGTCGCCACCTTCGCCGGAACGTCCTGCGGCGTCGAGGGTGACGCGGCAGCGCGCGCAGTGCTGGCGCCGGCATTCGAGGCGATCGGCGCGCGTTTGTTTGCGCTCGATGCGGCGGGAAAAACAGTCTACCACGCCGCCTCGGTACTGGTCTGCAACGATCTCGCGGCACTGCTTGAAGCCGGCACGCGCGCCTATGCGCTCGCCGGTATTGCGCCCGAAGCGGCGCTCAGCCTGATGGCGCCGCTGGTGCGCGAAACGCTCGATAACGTGTTCAGCATGGGCACGGCGCGGGCGTTGACCGGGCCGGTCATGCGCGGCGATGTCGAGGTGGTTCGACGGCAACTCGCCGTGTTGTCATCGGCAGAGCCGCGCGTTGCCGCGGTTTACCGCAGTCTGGGTTTGATCGCCGTTGAACTGGCGCGCAAGGCGGGCGGCGCGGAAGCCGCCGCCCTAAACGCAATCGAGGATCTGCTGCGCGAATAGGGTGGCCTGCGCGTTCAAAACGCGCTGCCGCTGCGGAATGCGGACAGCGCGCTGCGACCAGCGCTGGTAATGACGAACTGATCGATGCCGTCGCCGACATTCTGGATCCAGCCATTGACCGCGAATTGTCCGAGCGTTTCGAACGGGATCGGCGGACACGGCAATGCGCGATCGGTGGCGTCGGCGATCGCCCTGAGCAGTTTTGCTTCGGCAAGATTGTTCAATTGATTCAACTGGTCATCCGTGATGAGCCAGCCCTCCAAACTGGTAAGTGAATTCTAGGCCGGCGATTGCGCCGCGGCGACGCGCGGCGGACGAGCGGAAAAGCCGGCCCGATGGGCGGCAAAATGCATGTCATTTTGGTGTTGTGCATGGGCTGTCGGCGCAAACCGCCGCGCGCTTTGCGCGGCGCGCTCTTCGCGGGTAATGTAGGCCGATGCCGCTGAAAACCGTCAATCACCAAGCCGCCGCGCCGCGCAAAGGCCGCGGTGCCGGCATCAATCCCGAAGGCCGTTTCGAACGCGACAGCCGCGAAGCGATCGATGACGGCTGGGATCGTCACGAAGATGACGCGCCGGCGCTGAAGACGACGGTGACAATCGAACGCGCGAAATCGATCATAGCGCGCAATAACTCGCCCGATATCCCGTTTACGCAGTCAATCAACCCCTACCGTGGCTGCGAGAACGGCTGCATTTACTGCTACGCGCGGCCGAGTCACGCTTATCTCAATTTGTCGCCGGGCATCGACTTCGAGACGCGATTGTTCGCCAAGGTCAATGCCGCCGAACTATTGCAGGACGAACTGGCACGCCATGGGTATCGCTGCGAACACATTGCGCTCGGCGCCAACACCGATCCCTACCAGCCGATCGAGCGCGATTACAGGATCACGCGCAGCATCATCGAAGTCCTCGCCGGCTGCAATCAACCGCTCAGCATCGTCACCAAGAACGCGCTGGTTGAGCGCGACATCGATTTGCTGGCACCGATGGCGGCAAAAAATCTGGTCAACGTTTATATCTCGATCAACAACCGCGATCACGAATTGGCGCGCCGTCTGGAACCGCGCTGCTCGGCGCCGGCGCGGCGCCTGCAGGCGGTCGAAAACCTTGCCGCCGCAGGCATACCGGTCGGCGTGCTGGTCGCGCCGGTGATCCCGTTTCTCACCGATCACGAAATCGAACCTGTGCTCGAAGCCGCCGCCTCAGCCGGGGCGAGGAGCGCGGGTTATGTATTGATGCGCCTGCCGTGGGAATTGAAAGAACTGTTCCGCGACTGGCTCGCCACCCACTATCCGCTGAAGGCGGAGCATGTGATGAGCCGCGTGCAGCAGATGCGCGGCGGCCGCGACAACGATCCCGCGTTCGGCGCGCGCATGCGCGGCGACGGCGAACTCGCCGAACTCCTGCGCCGCCGTTTCGAAATCGCGTGCAAACGGTTCGGCCTCAACTCGGGACAGCGCGCATCGGCGCTCGACACCACGCTTTTCCGGCCGCCGCGACGCGATGGTCAACTCGGGTTATTCTAGCGCCCGCATTGCAGAGTTCGAGACGACGGCGGAGCCCTACCGGCGCGTCATATGCGGAACAATCAACGGAGGAACAGATGCGTCAACAACGAAGAACATTTTTGCTTGGCATGGCCGCTGCAGGCGGCGCCGCCATCACCGGTTGCGCCACCACCACGCCGAAGGCGCCGACGCTGCGCGGTTACAACGTGCCGGCGATCGATCTGCACGCGCACTGGCATGCGCCGGATTTTGTCGCGTTGATTGAAAAAGAGGGCGGCGCCAACGGCGGCAAGGTCAGCCGCGACGCGAAGGGCCAGGTCGTGCTCGATGTGCCGGGCATGGGCACGGTGTTTCAGGAACAATACATGAGCCTCGAAGTGCGCTTGAAGGCGATGGATGCGACCGGCGTCGATATTCATGCGCTGTCGGAAACAAGCCCGATGGTCTACTGGGCGCCGCCGGCCTTCGGATTGAAGCTCTCGCAGGTCTACAACGATTCGCTGGCTGCCGCGCACCAGCAATACCCGACGCGCTTTCTCGGCCTGATGACGCTGCCGATGCAGGCGCCGGAGTTC